>CAVVOX010000009.1:0-18569 GCA_963749875.1 uncultured Alphaproteobacteria bacterium | reverse complement strand
CGAATTTGCCGTCTCAAGGCCCGGCTCGCCGCTGCACGGGAGGCATTCTTTTCGGAACTCGACGGAACGACGCTCGCGGAGTGCGCTTATCCTCCGCCGGTTACCGTCGGCAACGTTGCATCTCAAGGTGATCACTACGCTGCGGAGGAGCCACTTTCGCTCCAGAACTCCAAACTCGGCCAATGTAATTGATCCGGATTTGGTGTGGGTTGACCGAGAACCGTCCGTTCGACAGCTCCACTAGCAGGCTGCTGAAAATCCTGTCGACCTGGAACTATCTTGCGCTTTCACGGAGCAATCGGTCTTTTTTCCTTCTGCCGCCTTCATGCGGCGAGGAGTTTGGGCCGCCGGATCAAGTCATACGCGGCCATCGTCAGGATGAACTTGAAGCCAAGTCGCGCCACGCCGCGCAGCATCGGCCGGGCGAGGCCGCCGATCGTCTTGCCCCAGCCGAACGGCTCCTCGATGCGCTTGCGCTTCTGCTGGCTCACCGCATAGCCGGGATGCCGGGTTGTACGGCCATCGATCGCCGAGCGGCGCGCGGTGTCGTTCTGCGCGATGTGCGGCGTGACGTTCAGCGCGCGCAGGTCCTTTACGAACTCGCCCGCGTCATAGCCCTTGTCGGCACCGAGCGTCACCCGCCGCCGGCCGGAGCGATGGCTTTCGATCATCGCGACCGCCGCCTCGCGTTCGGCATATCCCGACACCGTGGTGACGCTGGCCTCGACAATCAGGCCGGTGCGGTTCTCCATCAGCGTATGGCCGAGATAGGAGAGCTTGGCTTCCTTGCCTTGGCCTTTTCGGTAGAGGCTAGCCTCTGGGTCGGTCGTCGAGACATGGGTGGCGTTCGATCGCTTCTGGCCACGGAAGTCCAATTCGGCATTGCGGCGCTGGTTTTCGGTTTCGGCTGCATCCGCGGGCTCCGGCAAAGGCGCGGTTTGATCAGTTTCGCTGGATGGAGCGGCATCGCTACCCACCGCCGCAACGGGCGCCAGGGCGTGGGACGTGTCAGGTGCCGACGGCGTGTCAGGTCCCTCGCCGGAGGTCGCCGCCATCTCTTTCGGCACGAAGCTCTTCATCGACGCCCAGGCATGGAGTTGCGCGCCGTCGACCGAAAAATGCTCGTCCGACAAAAGCGGGCTGACCTCCTGATGCGCCAGCAGCCGGCTCAGGAACTGCTTCGCAACATCGGCCTCGAGCAACCGGTCCCGGTTCTTCGTAAACACCGTCGGCACCCAGACCGGGTCGTCGATGCCGAGACCCACAAACCAGCGATAGAGCAGATTGTAGTCGAGTTGCTCCATCAGCTGGCGTTCCGATCGGACGGTGTAAAACGCCTGCAACAACGAGGCTCGAAGCAGCCATTCCGGCGGGATCGAGGGGCGGCCGTGGGCGGCATAAAGCCTGGCAAATTCGCTATCCAGACTCTGGAGCACATCGTTGACGATCTGCCGGATCTTGCGCAGCGGATGCTTCGCCGGCACACGCTCCTCAAGATCGACGTAAGAAAAAAGCTCCCCAGACCGCAAATCCGAACCGCGCATTCCGTCCTCCCTGGCATTCCAGAAAGCACGGAATCATATTCGCCACAGACTGTCATCCTCGGGGTTTTTCAGCAGCCTGCTAGTGGTCGGTCTTCGGCCACGCTCCGCAATCGGCAGACTTGGAGTGGCGCTAAGGGCTGATGAGAGAAATCACGAATACCGCCTTTGCCGACCCCACTCGTCTCTCAGGATGCTATAGACGTAATCGTCGTGTAGCTCACCATCCAGTTCGTGATGAGCACGCAAAATGGCGTCACGTGTCATTTCCAAGCTTTCAAGGAGACGCACCGATGCCGTGTTGAAACTCGCAGTCTGGCAATAGAGTTTGTTAAGATCCATCGAAGGAAAAAACAGATCAAACGCCGCCGTCAGCATCTCTTTCGCAACGCCCCGCCCCCGAAGCGGGGGTACTACGCCGAACCCGAACTCAGCCGACCGGTTCCGCGAATTGAAGTTGAAGAGTGTTACCCAGCCGGCAGGCGAGTTGTCATCGGCCACAACAAATGACCAGTTTTCTCGTCGTTGATCGGCTTCAAGACGCTTTCCCTCTATTATCGGACGACACGTTTGCTCCTCGAGCCGGTCGCCAATACATAGCTGCTTAAACAATTGGACGTCGTTGTCCCGGGTCGGTCGGAGCACCATCGATCCTCATTCATGCAATCGCGACATCTGGTCGAATCCCGACGAGGATGGCCACGTGGCGCCAAACGCCGGCGCCTGCTCAAATCCCCGTCGGCAACTATGTTAGGATTGTGGGGTCGAATTTCATTTTCGTCAGGTGGTGCCTGCTCACAGGCACGATAAGACCATCGACGTTCCGCCGCAATCCGTAGGCACCCAATCGGAAGGCAGCCCATATCCTGGGAAACGCCTCGCAGCACCGCATTGCCGTCTCCGCTCGTAGGAGCGGCGCCGACGGCAATGCTCGACCTGGCCATGCGGACAACGCTGCACTAATATGCGACTTGGACCACTCTGTGGGGGCTGATCATCATCAACGACAGCACCGTGGAAAGATCGCCTGTCTTGCTAGCGGTGAACCAGGTGTCAACGAGCTTGCGAATCGCGCGCTCATCCTCTGTCATGCCGATCATCTCCTACGGTGGTGAAGGAGGTGCCCACCGCCTTCTCATGCCCGATCCGCTCCTATCATCGTGGCCGCAGCCCAGCCTTCATGAAAGCCCATGCTTTTGCGGGCGTTGCGATAATCGATGATCGCATCAAGACGCCGACGGTCGCTACCGGCGAGGGCAAAGGAAATGCCGGTAGGCATGCGCCAGACTTGCATGGTTCGCTGTAAGTTGAAACACGAAATCGGGAGCCTAAGCCACCCATCGCTCGAGCCGGACCACTTATTAGGGTTGATCAAAATTTAACCGGGTTCTCTTAATCAACTTGGTATCAGTTCACGGCAGTAGGCTATCCTGCGCCTCGATTTAGGTGCCCAGATTTGCCAATCGGTCGTACAGCACGCCGATCAGGATCGCCGTAGCGAAGATCACGAAGACGAACACGCCGAAACCGGCGGCCATTGCGCGGTTCTTCGGTCGTGCGCGCTCGATCAGGGCCGCAGAGTTCGATGTGGACTGAGCGGGCCGTCGCTCGTTCATGCGGCTCTCATGCAGGCCCCATAGATGGATGACGATCAGAACGGCGACGAGGCACATCATGCTGCTTGGAATCCAGATGACGATTCCTCCGATCTGCTCGTCCCCACGGGCTGAATAACCGTACAGGCGGCCAAGCACGTCGTAGGCGCTATAGAGCACCGTCGTCTTCAGCGTCGTGTAGGCGCCAAGGAGGATATTGGAGAGAATCACAACCCACAGCATCATCAGGCGGACGCCATACCGCAGTCCGTGCGATGAGGGCCGTTCGTCGAACGGGCGCCACCAGCGTTCTTCGCCGTCGTCGAAATCAACCGCGGATTTCGGCGTACGCCAGTCAAACACCCGCCACCAGAACACGAGACCGGCGAGAAGCATGGTCGCGTGCATCAGGTAGTGGAGCGGCTCGTTGAGAAGCGCCAGATCGTGGTAGCGAGGAATTTCCCAGAAATACAACGCAGCGACGAACAGGATGGTGGCAACCGCAGGGCGTGCAATAAAACCAAACACGCACCGAACAGCACCGTTCGAGATCACCGGAGTTAGGATCATGCGCTTGACAGCCAGTGGAAGCCCAGCGATCAGTATCCCTTCCGGCCAAGACAACGCCAGAAGCATCGGACCGAGCATGCGCAGAAGCAGGTGCTGAATTTGGTGGACGAAGAAAAGTCGCTCGGCGATGGCGTCGACTGGCGATTGCAGGGCAAGGAACACTGCGGCCACGCCAGCGAAGAACATTGTCTGCCGCCACCAGGGCGGCGACATTCTGCTCGTGCGGCGGCGTACCATCCCTGCAGCATAGACTGACACCACGAGCGCGGTGGATATGACGATGTCCGGCGTGAAGTGCCACGCCGACCGTGCCGTCTGCTCGGTCGTTTCTCCGCCGCCGTGGGCCAGCGCCGATGAGCCGGCCAGGGCGAGCACCCCGCAGAAGATAGTTGCACGGATCGAATGGGCCATCATCTCAGTTCCCTGCTGGTCTTGATCTACGACGCAAAAAGCCAGATGAACGATGAGCCTTCAATCCCGCCGATCGCAAACGCGACCATGACGCGCACTTCCGCCGCCGCTATGCCGACACCTGTATCGCCCAGTGCCCTTATTTGAAGAAATCTGAGAAAAGCTATGGGGCGCCTTTAAAGCCGTTCGGCACGGGTGGCATCAGCGGCGCTTCAGCCTGCCATCTCTTCCAGGCGGTCAAGCAGCGGCCGCTGGGCGGAAAGGACCTTTTGCCGCGCAAGCGCGAGCGGAAACCACTCGGCACGGTCGACCTCGGGAAATCGCTGCCGCCGTCCGCTGCGAGGCGGCCATTCCAACTCAAACGTGTTGCTGCGGATCGATGTGACATCGAGATCGCCAGCCAGGGCAAAGGCGATGACGCGCTTGCCGCCCGGCTGGACGATTTCGCCGAGCAACCGTGGATCGCCGGCCGGGTCCCGACTTCCTCCTCGAATTCGCGCAGCGCCGCGGTTTTGGGATCTTCGCCCGGCCCGTACTCGCCTTTGGGGATCGACCACGCGCCGAGATCCCGCTTGCGCCAGAATGGCCCACCCGGATGCCAAGGAGCACGAAAAGCGTATCATTTCGCCGGTGATACATGACGAGGCCGGCGCTGGTCGCTGGCATTGCCGTTATCCTTGCGGGCCACGGACGCGCGCCGTCCGGAGACTTTGGCACCGCGCCTGAATGTCGAGTTCCACCAGCCTTCGGCTCTCTAAGGGGCTACCCATTTCGCGTTGAGGGGCCGCCAGATAGAACTGCCGGTGTGTCCGGAGCCGGTTGCGGCTCTTGCTATCGATCGGGCGCCTCCCTCCAGATAAGGAAGCAGGGCAAGCAATCCGAACCTGAACCCCGCGAAGAACAGACCGCGATCAGAAGCACAAAAGGCGCCGGGCGCACCACCTGTTTCTGTCCCCGCTGTCAGCCTGCGCCGGAATAGTTCCACGACTAAACACGCTGGCCCATGCCGGGGACAGGACAATGTTCGCCTCAATGTCCCTTTGCTGTGTTATCTCGTCACCAAAGCGTTCCGTCAGAATGGAAAGAGGAATTCGTCAAGGGGAAAGCAAGCCATGTCTCAGCGCGCCCTCCGCCACACCCTGTCGAGCAGGACGGCCGGTATCGTCGGCAACATCATGGAGTGGTACGACTTCGCCCTCTTCGGCTATTTCGCACCCATCATCGCAAACCATTTCTTGCCCTCGGGCGACCCGCTGACATCGCTGCTGCAGACCTATGGCGTATTCGCCATCGGCTTTGTCATGCGGCCCCTGGGGGCGGTGCTGTTCGGCTATATCGGCGACCGTTTCGGCCGCAGCAGGGTGCTTTTCCTTTCGGTCATTATGATGGGCGCACCAACCTTTCTGCTCGGCCTGCTTCCTTCTTATGGGCAGATCGGCCTATGGGCGCCCATCCTGCTCATCGCAATCCGGCTGATTCAGGGCCTCTCCGTAGGCGGAGAGTTCAGCAGCTCCGTCACCTATATGGTGGAAACCGCGCCGCAGAACCGGCGCGGCCTCGCTGGAAGCTGGGCGAATTTCGGAAGCGTCGGCGGAACCCTGCTCGGCTCGGCCACAGCGGCGGGACTCGCATCGGTGCTGCCCGAGGCGGCGCTTCACAACTGGGGCTGGCGAGTTCCGTTTCTGTTGGGGCTCCTGCTTGCCGGGTTCGCGCTCTATATGCGGCGAAATCTGCCGGACACGCGGATCTTCGCCGAGCACGCCGCGAGCCATGCCGAGGATAACCCCTTGCACGAGGCGCTGACCCGAAATCTGAGACAGACACTTCTGGCGACGCTCTTTGCCTCCGGCTACGGCGTATTCTTCTATATTCCCCTGATCTATCTGCCGACTTACGCCAACACGGTGAGCGGCATCGACATGGCGATGGCGCTGCGCATTAACGCGCTCGCCCTTGCCCTGATGCTGCCCCTGATCCCGGCGGCAGGCCTGATCTCCGACCGCTGGGTGCGGCGAAGAACCCTGCTCATCGCGGCCTTCGGGATCATGGCCATCTCGGCCTGGCCCGTCTTCGCCGCCCTTGCCCAGGGCGGCGGCGCAGTCCTCCTTGCCGGGCAGATCCTCTTTGCGCTGTTGATCGCATTCCCGGTCGGCGTTGCGCCCGCCATGTTCGCGGAAATGTTCCCCACGGAGGACCGGCTTACGGGTTACAGCGTGGCCTTTAACGTCGGGCTCGGCATTGTCGGCGGCACCGCCCCCATGATCGCGACATGGCTGATCGGCGCGACCGGATCGTCACTCGCGCCCGGTTTCTATCTCGCCGGCTTATCGTTCCTGTCTGTCGCGGCGCTCGCCTTCATGGCGGACCACAGCCGCGAGCCGCTTCTTTAGCAAAGGGGGAACATATCCTCGCGAGGCCGAGCGACGCCCGGCGTCTACTATTCCGCCACCGCATTGTATATCCACGCGATCACGACGCCGGCAACAAAGCCATCGACGAAAGCCCAAACCGCGCCGATAATTGCGCCGAGGATTGAGGCTTCATAGCCGATATAGAACGACGCAATGGGTGCGATCAGCTCCGTACCCCAATTAAACATGGCCATGATGGCCAAGCATCCGATGTAAATGGCCGACAGCACACCGATTGCGATGCCGAGCGCCAGGGGTTGACATTTGTTCATGACAACAGCCTCCTTTTTTGGCTCTGCCAGCTGCGCAGAGCCGTTTCTTGCCATCTCTTCCAGGCTGCCAAAGGCTGACTGGAAGCAGTGGAAGACGCATTGCGCTGGGTCAATTCAAAGCGCCGGTCATGCATGTAACCACCGGTGCAAAAGTGGGCCAGTGAAGCGGCGGCGCGGTGCCGTTCGCGCCGGAGTAAAATCCGGCCACTGGATAGGCTTGAGCTTTTCCGAATCAGGAGGGCCAGGCCGGGGATGTATGCCGTGGAGATATACGCGGCAGTTCGGCGGTTTGTGTTTGTCGAGGGGCGTAGCCGACGCGAAGCTGCCAAAGTGTTCGGCATCAGCCGGACGACGGTCGACAAGATGTGCGCATTCTCGAGCCCGCCGGGTTACCGGCGCAAGGCCCCGCCCAAGCGGCCGAAGCTCGATCCGTTTTTACCTGTCATCGATGCGATCCTGAAGTCTGACGCCGAAGCGCCAAGGAAGCAGCGGCACACGGCGCAGCGGATCTTCGAGCGCCTGCGCGACGAGCATGGGTTCATGGGTGGCATCACGATCGTCACGGACTATGTTCGCGAGGCGCGTCAGCGGACGGCAGAGAAGTTCGTACCGCTCGCCCATCCGCCAGGCCACGCGCAGGTCGATTTCGGCGAGGCGATCGCTGTGATCGGCGGCGAGCGCCGCAAGGTCCACGTGTTCTTCATGGATCTGCCGCACTCGGATGCGGCGTTCATGAAGGCTTATCCAGCCGAGACCACGGAAGCGTTCCTCGACGGTCATGTCTCGGCGTTTGCATTCTTCGGCGGGGTCCCGCAATCGATCCTTTACGACAACACCAAGCTGGCCGTGGCCAAGATCTGCGGCGATGGCACGCGTCAGCGCACCCGTGCCTTCACAGGGCTCGTCAGCCATTGCCTGTTCCACGATCGCTTCGGGCGTCCCGGCAAAGGAAACGATAAAGGCAAGGTCGAGGGGCTCGTCAAGAACCGCCGGCGGCGGTTCCTGACGCCGGCGCCGGCTGTAGCCTCGTTCGACGACCTCAATGCACGGTTGGAAGCATCGTGCCTTGCCGATCAGGACCGAAAGGCCGGCCGCCACAGCGCGACCATCGGCGAGCGCCTGATGGCGGACCTGTCCGCGTTTCGCGCGCTGCCGGCTGGTACGTTCGAACCCTGTGAGGTGCTCACGGCACGGGTCAGTTCCACGTCGCTGGTGCGCTATCGCGGCAACGACTACTCGGCGCCGACCACGCACGGTCACCGCTCCGTGACGGTCAAAGGCTTCGTCGATGAGGTCGTGATCCTGTCCGGTGCGCAAGAGATTGCTCGCCATCCGCGCAGCTACGAACGCGGAGCTTTCGTCTTTGATCCGCTACATTACCTTGCGCTCATCGAGCAGAAGCTCGGCGCATTGGATCAGGCCGCACCCTTGCAGGGTTGGGACCTGCCCGATGAGTTCGACCGCCTGCGCCGTCTGCTTGAAGCCCGCATGGGCAACAAGGGCAAGCGAGAGTTCATCTAGGTGCTGCGCCTGATGGAAGTGTTCGAACAGGGCCTGGTCGCCGCTGCGGTCGATCAGGCGATCAAGCTTGGTGCGGTGAGCTTCGATGCGGTCAAGCAGATCGCGGTCGCCCGCATCGAGCGCCGCCCGCCAAGGCTCGACCTCGAGCGCTATCCGCATCTGCCCAAGGCCAACGTCGCTGCGACACGCGCCGCTGATTACGCGGCCCTGACGGAAGGGCTGGCGGCATGAGCGAACAAGAGGCAAGGCAGGCCGTCGGGCCTGACAGGGACGCAAAAGATGTCGCCGATCCGAAGGTGCTGCTTGCCCATCACCTGAAGAAGCTGAAGCTGCCAACGGTGCTCGCCGAGTACGACAAGCAAGCCCGCCAATGCGCGGAACAGGGCATCGATCATCCGCGCTATCTGCTGCGACTTGCCGAACTGGAACTCATTGAGCGCGAACGCAGGATGGTGGAGCGGCGGGTACGGGCCGCAAGGTTCCCGGCGTCCAAGTCTCTCGACAGCTTCGACTTCAAGGCGCTGCCGTCACTTAACAAAGTGCTGGTGATGGAACTGGCGCGCGGTGAGTTCATCATCCGTCGCGAGAACATCATCGCGCTCGGGCCATGCAAGCCTGATTCATACTGCCCATCTTGCTATGTCCTTATAATTCCAGCTGATTTTGTAGCGGATTATGAGACGGCGGACGTCGTTGACGCCGCGCGTCGGCTGCATTTCTAACGTCGTCTTTACCAAGATCGTCAGCGCGAATGATCCATGGCGCTCCCTTGCAGAGCTGATGCGCCGGCAGTTGGCCCTCCGTTATCAGACGGCGCACGCTTGAGGGGCTCAGGGATAAAGTCGATGCGGCCTCATCCAGTGTCACCTCCCCGCGCGCGAGCCGCTCGCCTTCCCGATAGGTTTCTATGCCGTGATGAGTGCGCAGACTGCACACACGCGACTGGGTCCAGCCATTGCCGCGCCCTGTGGTTTTACCTGCTCGATTGAGCACCGAAGCGATCGCTTTGTCCGGCATCTGACGGGCCAGCACGCGCACCAGATCAATGACATCCGCATCGGTGCTCCAGCGATGCTGACCGGCACGATTCTTCTTCACACGCAGACTTGTGTGATCGCCGCCCTGCCACCTGATGACGAGATCGAGCGCATCCGTTTCGACACGCACGACGATTTCCTCAATCAAACCGCGCAGGATGCGCTTCTTGGTGGCTGGGGTAACGCCAGGACTTCGCCAGACGCGATCCAGGTCGGCACCAAGCGTCAATAAGCGCTCTCGATCGCCGCTGCTCAGCACAGTGGGCGGCGAGGCTGTTAAGGCGTCAAATTCCTCCTCAAGCTTGCGCACCAAGGCCAGCTGCTCATTCCAGCGACGCTCCAATTCGCTGGCAACAAGGCGATTGTCGGGGTCGACGGCATCATATTGGCGGCGGGCACGAGCGGCTTCATAGCGCGCCTGTTCAAGCGCCAGTTCTAGCTGCCGGCGTTTATCTTCGGCCTCGCGGCCGCGGGCCTCTGCAGCAGCAATCGCTGCCTCCACCCCAAGCGGTTGCAGGCGCAGCCATTGCTTCCGTGAGCATCCGCTTGATCAACGATACAAGTTTTCCCCGCTGCCCCGCCGGAATGCTCGGCAACGCTGGTTCGGGTTTGAACAGATCCATCTGCTGGCGTTGTAGAGGTTGCATGACAGTCTCCTCCTCGCGGGGCCGATTCCCCGTTTGAAGAGGCTAAAAGAGTGTCGAGGAATGCGCGTAAATCGGTGAGCCGCTCAATCGGCAATCGTGGGTGCGGGGCTATCGCCGCTGAGCTTGAGGCAGCCTCAGCCATCCAAGCTGGAACCAGAGACAATGTCCCATCGGGTTGAACGATGACCAGATGCTCTTCGCCAGCGAACCGCTTACGGTGGTCCACCTTCACCTTTTGCCCGGATCGGGGATGAAACGGATAACAAATCCGCACTTCAAACCCCAGACACCCGGCATTATGTCGCCGGTCCCTCGGGCACCGGCAAGACGCATCTGGCCATCGGGTTAGGGCTGGCTGCTTGCCAAAAGGGCATGACCGTCGGCTTCGTCACGGCCGCCGGCCTCGTCAACCAGCTGAGCGAGGCGCGCGATGAAAAGCGACTGCTTCGCCTACAGGCTGCGCTCGCCAAGCTGCAGCTTCTGATCATCGACGAACTGGGCTACGTGCCGCTGTCGCAGACTGGCGCCGAACTGCTGTTCGAGGTGATCTCGCAGCGATACGAGCGCGGCCTGAGTGAGCGCTTGTCGCTCACGATAAACGTTCGCGAGTGATCGTCACATCGAACCTGCCGTTCGAGGAATGGACGAGCGTCTTCGGCTCCGAGCGCCTCACGGGTGCGCTCCTTGACCGGCTGACGCACCACGTCCACATCCTCGAAATGAACGGCGACAGCTACCGCCTCAAGCAATCCAGGGCGCGGCGCGCCTCAGCCTGACATCCTCGAACGACGCGAAAGCCAGAAGGCCCCGCGCGCGGGGCCTTCTGGATTGCAGCAACCGCTGCCGCTAGTGGCCTACTTTTACGCCGGCGAACTGGCCCAGATTCTCTCCGGCGTTGACACGTCCTCAAGCTTGCGCCGTGCCTCCGATAGAGCGACATCCGGATAGACGCCTAGCGCCAGCAATTTTTGCTTGCCGGCGAAGCGATAACGGTAGCGCCAATATTTTGAGCCGTTGGAATGGATGAGCAGGAATAGCCCCTTGCCGTCCGTCAGCTTATAGGGTTTCTGGCGGGCTACCGCGCGTCTGATGGTGATGTCCTGAAGCGCCATTGGTGGTACACTGAGAGCGGGTTGATGAGATACCCACGCATATGCCACCTCAGCGTAACGACTGCAAACGATGGGTAACGATCACTAACGGCAGGTAGGTGGCTTGGGTTTCAAAACTTCTTGCGGGCTTTTCGAGGCTTCGCGACGGCTCGTGACGGATGAACTGGCTGGGGCGCTAGGATTCGAACCTAGGATCACGGGACCAAAACCCGATGCCTTACCACTTGGCTACGCCCCAATAAGAATTGATCGGTGAATGCAGGCTGGGTTATACGTGGCCCGCTGCGGCGTTTCAAGACGCTGCGCCGGCCGGGTAAGAGATGTTCAGCCGTCAATCGTCTGTCAATAGGCCGTAAAGTTGCCGGCTGCGCTCCGCCCATATGGGACGGACGACGGGAGATCTGCGTCTCTCCCGCCGTCCGCTCGTTCGACATTAGTCCTTCTTGGTTTCGGAGCTGGCGGACCCATCGCCGGACCCCGAGGGCGGGGCCGGCTTGTCCCCGGCATCCGATGACGGCGCGGGCGGCGCCTCGGACGATTTGCTGTCCGCTGCGCTCTGGTCGAGATCGCCGATGACCGGACCCCGGTGCGTGACGGTCTCCTCAGCGCTTGGCCGTGGCGAAGCGCCGCTGCCTGCGGCGGGTGTGCCGCCCGGATAGGCCGCCTGGCGCCGACGGGCCAGGAAGAAGGTGAGCAGGGCCGTCAACAGGCCGATCAGCGCGGCGCCGACGGCATAGATCGGCTCCAGCGTCTGGGCCTGATTGACGATCCAATCCCAGGCCGTCACATCGACATCGATGGTTGCGTCGAGCGTTTTGACGAGGATGGGCGGCATCGTTCCCTGCGGGTTTTGCAGATGGGCGTAAAGCCGTAATTTCAGCCGCCGGCCCTTGCCCGTCTCCGTCGGCTTGACCTGCCAGTTCCAGCTAACCGGCTGCGGCGGAATGACGGAGCGCTCCTGACGCCCCTCCGGAGTGATCTCGAAATTCCGCCCGGAAAGCTCCGCCGACATGATCTGGGTGATCTTACTGATGCCCTGCTTGACCTCGCCGGGCAGATCCTTGAATTCCTCGGAGACCTCCTTCGGCAAGTCCTTGCCTTCCCAATCCGTCCGCAGCACCAGGCTGATCTCGGTGGTCTTGCCCAGAAGCATCCGTTTGGGATGGTTATATTCGAGCGGCTTTTCGAGTAGCTGATCGAGAATGGCATTGAGATCGGGGCACTCCCCTAAAATGCCGAGCGCCCGGCACTCCGCCGCGCCTAGCTTGCCATCGCCTCTCGGCGCGCGGCCGGAGCCACTGCTTGCGGCTATCGTTCTCGTGGCCCCCTTCGGCGCGGCTGAGGGCTTCGGCTCGGCTTCCTCTGCCGCAGCGCTTTCCTCCGCCTCGGCAGCGGCAGCGCGTTCCGCTTCCGCCTGCGCGGCGTCTGTCTCAGCCCGTTTGCTTTCTGCCCTGTCGGCAGTGGCCCGGGCTGCGCGCGCCTCGGCCTCGGCGGTCACGGCCGCGGCCGGTTCTTCCGATCCCGATTTGGGCTCTGCGGATCCGGGGCTCGCGCCGCCTGGTTCCGAACTGGTTGCCTTCTCCGCGACGGCCGGAGCGGGTGCCTCTTGCATGGCGACGGCTGCCGGCGGCGACGCCTCGGGCTGGGCATCGGCCCGTTCCGCTGCCGCCGTCTTCTGAGCAGCCCCCGTGCGCGGCTTGCCGACTTTCTGTCCGGTACCGGGGCCAGATCCATTGCTCTGAGGCGGTGTCGGCGGTTGCTGCTCAGCAGCGGCGGCGACGGTGCGATCGGCATGCTCCGAAGCCGCGGGATAAGTCACACCGAGCGCATCGGCGAGATTCGCCAGGAAAGGCGTCAGCGTGGCCGACAAACCGCCCATTCTGGACAGCGTTTCGCAAACTCCGGCGAAATAGGCGCGTCTCACCGTACCCCGATCGAGCGCATAGGCGCTTGCGAGGCCGTCCACACTTTCCGGAGCGATGCTCAACAGTTGAGCGGGTGCGCCCGCATTCGCTTCGGCATCGGCACGGGCCTTCGCGGCAATGCCCTTTGCCGCCGCTTCATTACGTATGGTGACGGGGAGCTTGCAAACGGCGATATCCGCTGCCCCGGTTGCCTGCTCCTTGCCGACACTCAGGACGGTTGCCTGGGCCGGCGATGCGCCGGCTGCAGGTTCAGCCGACTCAGCAGCCTTGCGTTCCGGCTCGATTCCGGTAATCGGCTCGGCTGCTTCGGCGGCTTTCCGTTCCGCCGCTTCCCTTTTGGCGCGTTCGGCAGTCTCCGCGGCCCTCCGTTCAGCCCGTTCCCTTGCAGCACGTTCGGCGGCTTCTACGGCTTGTCGTTCGGCCCGTTCCCTCGCGGCACGTTCGGCGGCTTCCGCAGCCTTGCGTTCAGCCTCTTCCCTTGCAGCACGTTCAGCCTCTGCGGCCTTTCGCTCCGCTTCCTGTCTTGCCGCCCGTTCCGCTGCCTCTGCGGCTTTCCGTTCGGCCTCTTCTCTGGCAGCCCGTTTCGCCGCCTCGGCGGCTTTCCGCTCGGCTTCTTCTCGCTCTGCGCGTTCCGCCGCTTCCCTCGCCGCCCGTTCGGCCGCTTCGGCGGCTTTGCGCTCGGCCTCCTCTGCTGCCGCGGCACGCTCCGCTTCGAGCTTGGCGGCGCTCTCGGCCGCTTCCTGCGCCGCTTTTCGTTCTGCTTCGGCCGCCGCCGCCCGCGCCGTGTCGCGGTCAGCCTGTGCGGCTTCGGCCTGGGCCGCGCGCGCCTCGGCAGCAGCCGTTCCGGCCGCTTGCAGATCGGCAGCGTAAGCCAGCCCGGGGAGACCAATCAATAGGGCGAATATCGTCAAGCGCATCCCGCGACCCCTCTCCAACCCAAACAAGACAACCCGCTCGGCCCACGGGTTGCATACGTTTTCCATAGCATGGGCGGCTTTGCGCGTTAACCTATTCTAAACCACCTTTGCCGGGTTTGGTGGCGTCTAACTGTCCTGTGGCCGGTTTTCGTCAGCGATGGGCGGGTAGGCCACACTCACCTTTTCCGCAAAGGATGTGAAACGGCCTGCGGCGATGGCGTTCCGGGCCTCATTCATAAGCTCCTGGTAAAACTGCACATTCGCCCAGCTGAGGAGCATCGGGCCGAGAATTTCGCCTGCCTTGAAGAGATGATGGAGATAGGCGCGCGAATAGTCGCGGGCGGCGGGGCAGGCGCTGGCCTCATCGAGCGGGCGCTCATCGTCCGCATGCACGGCATTGCGCAGATTGATCCGGCCGGACCAGGTAAAGGCCTGACCGTGCCGTCCGGACCGGGTCGGCATGACGCAGTCGAACATGTCGATCCCGCGGGCGATCGACGCGACGAGATCGGCAGGCGTGCCGACGCCCATCAGATGGCGAGGCTTGTCGGCAGGCAGCAATGGCGCGGTTTGCTCCAGGACTTTCAGCATCATTGCCGGTCCTTCGCCGACGGCCAGCCCGCCGATCGCATAGCCGGGGAAATCCATGGCCGCCAGGCTCTCCGCCGAACGGGCGCGGAGATCGGCGAACACGCTGCCCTGAACGATACCGAACAACGCCTGATGCTCGCCCGCCATTTGCTCGAAGGCGGATTTCGACCGTTCGGCCCAGCGCAGCGACAACTCCATCGATTGCGCTGCGTCCTCCCATGTGGTCGGAAAAGGCGTGCATTCGTCGAACTGCATCTGGATGTCGGCGCCGAGCAGCGTCTGGATCTCGATAGAGCGCTCGGGGCTGATGAGATGCGTGCCGCCGTCAATATGCGATTGGAAGGTCACTCCGTCCTCGGAGATCTTTCGAAGCTGGGCCAGGGACATGACCTGAAATCCGCCGCTGTCGGTCAGGATCGGGCCGGACCAGTTCATGAAGCGGTGCAGGCCGCCGAGCCTGGCGACACGCTCCGCGCCGGGACGGAGCATCAGATGATAGGTATTGCCGAGGATGATGTCCGCGCCCGTCGCCTTGACCGTGTCGGTGAGCATCGCCTTGACGGTCCCGGCCGTGCCGACCGGCATGAAGGCCGGCGTGCGGACCGCGCCGCGCGAGGTGGTGATTTCGCCGAGGCGTGCGCCGCCGTCCTGAGCCTTGAGCGTGAATTCGAAGCGCTTCGTCATGTGTCGATTTTAGCAGACCCCGCATGGGGGCAGGGGGCAAGCAAACACGCATCGCCGTAGGAATAGAAGCGATAGCCCGAGGCGATGGCATGCGCATAGGCGCATTTCATGCGATCGAGGCCGGAGAAGGCGGCAACCAACATGAACAGCGTCGATCGCGGCAAATGGAAATTCGTCACCAGAAGATCCGCCGCCTTGAAGCGGTAGCCCGGCGTGATGAAGATGGCGGTTTCGTCTTTGAAGGGGCGAAGTCGTCCGTCCTCGTCCGCGGCGCTTTCCAGCAGGCGGAGCGATGTCGTGCCCACGGCGACGATCCGCCGGCCCTCCGTCCTGGCGCGGTTGAGCCTTTCGGCCGTCTCGCTTGTGATCTCTCCCCATTCGGCGTGCATCCGATGGTCGGCGATGTTGTCCACCTTCACGGGCAGAAAAGTCCCGGCGCCGACATGGAGCGTCAGGAAGACCCTTTCGATGCCGGTCTCATCGAGCGCATTCATCAGCCTGTCGGTGAAGTGCAGGCCGGCGGTCGGCGCGGCGACGGCTCCGGCTTCGCTGGCGAAAATCGTCTGATAGTCCTCAACGTCCTGTTCATCGGCCCTGCGGCGCGAGGCGATATAAGGCGGCAGGGGCATTTCGCCATGCTCGGCCAGGCAGTCCTCGAACGGTCTGCCGCCGGTGTCGAAGCCGAGTTCGACCTCTCCGCCTTCGTGCTTCTCCAGCACCAGTGCCCGCAATTCCGGGCTGAAGGCGATCCTGTCGCCGAGCGCCAGCTTGCGCGCGGGCCTTGCAAAGGCGCGCCATTCCAATTCGGACAAGCGCTTGTGCAAGGTTATGCCGATATGGGCGGTCTGCCCGGCGGCGCTTTGCCGCCAGCCTTCGAGCTGCACCGGAAGGACGCGCGTCTTGTTGAAGACGAGGACATCGCCGGGTCGCAGCAGAGACGGCAGATCGGAGAAACGGTGATCGGCGAATTCGGGTTCGGCGTTCGGACGCACGACGAGCAGCTTTGCCGCGTCCCGGGGCTCGGCGGGCCGCAGGGCGATCCGGTCTTCAGGCAGCTCGAAATCGAAAGCGTCAACGCGCATTCGCACTGCGCATCTCGTCAGGCGGCGTCAGCGGCGACCCGCATCTGATCGATCCTGTCCGGATCGACGACCGGCTCGCCGCGTTTGATCTTGTCGACATGTTCCATGCCTTCGATGACACGGCCCCAGACAGTATAGTTTCCGTCGAGAAAAGTCGCATCGTCGAAAACGATGAAGAACTGGCTGTCGGCGCTGTTGGGGTCCTGTGCGCGGGCCATCGAGACGGCGCCGCGCTCATGCGACACATCGCTGAATTCCGCCTTCAGCTTGGTGCCGGAGCCGCCCATGCCCGTGCCGGTCGGATCGCCGGTCTGGGCCATGAAACCGTCAATGACGCGGTGAAAGACGATCCCGTCATAGAAGCTGTCACGAACGAGCTGCTTGATCCGCGCAACATGGTTCGGCGCCACGTCGGGGAGCATTTCGATGACGACACGGCCATGCGTCATGTCCATGATCAGCGTATTTTCCGGGTCCTGAATCTCGGCCATGGGCTTTCCTTTATTGTTCGTCCGATTTGGTGTTATTGCGCATCCGAGGCGAGCGTCATCTTGACGATCTTGTCGGGATTGAAGACCTGGCCGCTCTGTCCTTGGCCCTTCTTGATCTGATCGACATATTTCATGCCGTCAACCACCTGGCCGAATATCGTGTACTGGCCATTGAGATGGGGCGCGTCCTCGAAGCAGATGAAGAACTGGCTGTTCGCGCTGTTCGGATCGTTCGTCCGCGCCGCTCCGAGCGTGCCGCGCTTGAACGGCTCGTTCGAGAACTCGGCCGGCAGATCGGGATAGCTCGACCCGCCTGCGCCGGTGCCGGTCGGATCGCCGGTCTGCGCCATGAAGCCGGTGATGACCCGGTGGAACGTCAGGCCGTCGTAAAAGCCTTCCTTCGTGAGCCGCTTGAAGCGCTCGACATGTTTGGGGGCGAGGTCGGGGCGCAACGCGATCGTGACGCGGCCGTTCTTCAGGTCGAGATAGACGATATTGTCTTTCGAGGTGGCCGAGGCGGCCGAGCTGAGGGCGAAAATCGTAAGGAAAGTGAATAGAAGACGTTTCATTCGGCGTAAGCTCCGGAGAGACGAAATTGGATCAGGGCGAGGCGGGCGACGCCAGCTTTTCCTTGAGGTGCGCGGCGATTTTGGGTGGCACGAAGGCTGTGACATCGCCGCCCATCTGAGCGATCTGACGGACGAAAGTGGCGGCAATATGCCTGTGCTCGCCCGCGGCCGGCAAAAAGATCGTATCGAGCTCCGGCGCGATGGCGCGGTTCATGCCGATCATTTGCATTTCATAATCGAAATCGGTGGCGTCGCGGATGCCGCGAAGAATGGCGACCGCGCCGTGGGAGCGGGCGGCATCGACGACGAGATTGTCGAATGTCACGACGTCGATCGCGGCGGTGGCGGCAAGCCGCGTGATTTCGGCTTCGAGCATCGCCACCCGTTCATCGCCGGAGAAGAGCGGTTTCTTGCCGTGATGAACGCCGACGCCGATCACGATCCGGTCGAAGAGGCGCGCGGCCCGCTCGATCAGGTCCAGATGGCCCAGAGTGGCGGGATCGAAGCTGCCGGCGTAGAAAACGGTTCGAGACATCAGTGCCAATTACTGGTTTAGAGCTGGGGCAATCCAAGCGAAAACGCTTCACTCGAAATGCTCGCGGAGGCGAGCCATTTCATCTGATTCCGCCTTGGGTCATCGCCGCCGACAATGCGCATCGTCCGCCGACGCCGTTTGCCGGCTGATACTATGCCCGGCGCGTCGTCGCAAGCCAAAGTCCGCCGCAAATCAGCAGAATCCCGCTGAAGCCTTCAGCGAAACGGCGCCGGCGGCCTGCGATCCAGTCTCGCGCCGATCCGAAAATCATCACCATCGTGGAGTCCACCATGGCGATCACCACGACGAAGGTTACGGCCAGAAGTGCAAGCTGCGGCCCGACCGCCGTCGTCGGATCGATGAATTGCGGGAAAAAAGCACCGAGAAAAAGCAGCACTTTCGGATTGGACAAGGAGGCGGCGGCCCCCTGCCAGAACCAGCGTCCACGCCGGACCGGCAAGGGGGCCTCGTCCTCGGGGTCTTTCCGGATGGCGGTAAGCAGCCGCGTCAGCCCAAGCCAGACAAGATAGGCCGCGCCGATCCAGCGGATGATCTCGAACCATTCCGCCACGAACGCCATGATCGAGCTCATGCCGAAGGCTGCGGCGGCAACCAGGACACAGAGGCCGACCGCGCTGCCGACGACGGTAAGCAGCGC
>CAVVOX010000008.1:0-168688 GCA_963749875.1 uncultured Alphaproteobacteria bacterium | reverse complement strand
CGCCCGCCCCGTGCCAGGCTTACCGTAGAACTGCATTCACAGCGTGTCCGCCGTCCGCCAAAATCGATGCTGCCGGTCATATCCGAGCCGGCTTCGGAGATCAGCAGCAGCACAGCACCAACCAGCTCATCATGCGTGCCGTTGCAGCGCATGGGGACGCGCTTGACCATTTCCTTGCCGAGGTCACTATTACAGATTGCGGTTCATATCCGTTTCAGGATCGCCGGGCGCAATCGCATCGCCCGCAGTGCGTCGCGCGCAACTTCCAGCGCCATCTGCTTGGTGCGCTGGACGAACAGCCGCCTTCGGGACCCGCATCGCGGTGATGCCGGGTGCCTGACGCGGACCAGAGCAGCGAGGCGATATTGACGATGCTGCCGCCCTTGCCCTGATCGAGCCCCCGTGCCTTGCGACTTCGGCGCCGACCGCCCAGACGCCTTTGAGATTGGTGTCGAGCACCCGGTCCCGGCTTTCCTCGGGTTTCCTCCAGGAGCGGCACGCGCTCCGCCGTGCCGGAATTGTTGATCAGCCCGTCAATGGGGCCCGCGAGCCTGACCGCCTCGGCCACCCCGGCCTTCACCGAGCCCAGATCGGTGACGTCGATCCGCACAGCATGCGCCTTGCCGCCGGCCTTTTCGATCTCCGCGGCGAGCTCCCGAAGCGCGCTCTCCCGGCGGGCGGCGAGCGCGACAGTGGCGCCGCGCCCGGCAAGCGTCAGCGCGAATTGGCGCCCCAGCCCGGCGGACGAGGCGCCGGTCAGCGAGAACAGTCCTGCCGGAAACATCGAAGAGTTTGTCCATGGGGTTTTCCTCAGCCGTTCCAGTGAGGACGGGGGGGGGGGGGGCCGCCATGCTATGGAAGCAGCGCCCCCGACGTTGCCTTCCCAAAGATGGCGTGGTTTGAGAGATTTGCGATGTCTGCTGGCCTGTTCCCACCCACCATGCGCTCCAGATGCCGCTCGATTGGCCGTGGCGGCCCACACCGACCAATCTCCGCCATTGCTGCGCTACGATGAGGAAGGCGCTCGATCATCGATGCGAGCAGCCCAGCACCCCGTTCGACTGCCCCGACACGGTGCTCGTCTATGATGAGCTGTTCGACGAATATGGCATTCCGATCCACGACAGCAGCGCCCACTATATCCTGCTGGACCATTGCCCCTGGTGCGGAACGCGGCTGCCACAATGGAAGCGCGGACCGCTTCTCGTTCGACGAGGTCGAGGCGACCGAGCTCGATCCGAACAACTCCGAAAAGCTTTCCCGAGCGTTATCTCTCCGCCGAATCGCGCCGAGGGAAATAGAAATTAGTGCGTGTTAAGGTGAGGTGAAGTCTTCTTGCCCTCTCCTAGCAGGCTGCTGAAAATCCTGTCGACCTGGAACTATCTTGCGCTTTCACGGAGCAATCGGTCTTTTTTTCCTTCTGCCGCCTTCATGCGGCGAGGAGTTTGGGCCGCCGGATCAAGTCATACGCGGCCATCGTCAGGATGAACTTGAAGCCAAGTCGCGCCACGCCGCGCAGCATCGGCCGGGCGAGGCCGCCGATCGTCTTGCCCCAGCCGAACGGCTCCTCGATGCGCTTGCGCTTCTGCCGGCTCACCGCATAGCCGGGATGCCGGGTTGTACGGCCATCGATCGCCGAGCGGCGCGCGGTGTCGTTCTGCGCGATGTGCGGCGTGACGTTCAGCGCGCGCAGGTCCTTTACGAACTCGCCCGCGTCATAGCCCTTGTCGGCACCGAGCGTCACCCGCCGCCGGCCGGAGCGATGGCTTTCGATCATCGCGACCGCCGCCTCGCGTTCGGCATATCCCGACACCGTGGTGACGCTGGCCTCGACAATCAGGCCGGTGCGGTTCTCCATCAGCGTATGGCCGAGATAGGAGAGCTTGGCTTCCTTGCCTTGGCCTTTTCGGTAGAGGCTAGCCTCTGGGTCGGTCGTCGAGACATGGGTGGCGTTCGATCGCTTCTGGCCACGGAAGTCCAATTCGGCATTGCGGCGCTGGTTTTCGGTTTCGGCTGCATCCGCGGGCTCCGGCAAAGGCGCGGTTTGATCAGTTTCGCTGGATGGAGCGGCATCGCTACCCACCGCCGCAACGGGCGCCAGGGCGTGGGACGTGTCAGGTGCCGACGGCGTGTCAGGTCCCTCGCCGGAGGTCGCCGCCATCTCTTTCGGCACGAAGCTCTTCATCGACGCCCAGGCATGGAGTTGCGCGCCGTCGACCGAAAAATGCTCGTCCGACAAAAGCGGGCTGACCTCCTGATGCGCCAGCAGCCGGCTCAGGAACTGCTTCGCAACATCGGCCTCGAGCAACCGGTCCCGGTTCTTCGTAAACACCGTCGGCACCCAGACCGGGTCGTCGATGCCGAGACCCACAAACCAGCGATAGAGCAGATTGTAGTCGAGTTGCTCCATCAGCTGGCGTTCCGATCGGACGGTGTAAAACGCCTGCAACAACGAGGCTCGAAGCAGCCATTCCGGCGGGATCGAGGGGCGGCCGTGGGCGGCATAAAGCCTGGCAAATTCGCTATCCAGACTCTGGAGCACATCGTTGACGATCTGCCGGATCTTGCGCAGCGGATGCTTCGCCGGCACACGCTCCTCAAGATCGACGTAAGAAAAAAGCTCCCCAGACCGCAAATCCGAACCGCGCATTCCGTCCTCCCTGGCATTCCAGAAAGCACGGAATCATATTCGCCACAGACTGTCATCCTCGGGGTTTTTCAGCAGCCTGCTAGCGGGCGGAAACCCGCCAATCTCGCGATACCGGCGATGGGTTTCGCTGTGCTCAACCCATCCTACGAAACTGAACCGACCCTACAGAGAGGGCGGCGCACAGCGCCGGGTGAGGGGTCATACAGCCAAGATGATCATTCAAGAGCAGAGACCCGATGACCGATCTTGATCTGAATATTGCCAGCCTTCACGCCGATTATGCCGAAGGGCTCAGCGCGTCCGAAATGCTCGACGCTGTCTATGCCCGCATCGAGGCGGTGAACGATCCTGGCATCTTCATAGCGCTGATCGGCAAGGATGAGGCCAAAGTCGCGGCGGCGAGCCTCGGCTCATTCGATCCGGCAAGACCCCTTTGGAGCATTCCATTCGCGGTCAAAGACAATATCAATATCGCCGGGGTGCCGACCACCGCGGCCTGTCCGGACTTCGCCGATGTGCCGGAAGCGAACGCGCCCTGCGTTGACCTGCTCATCGAAGCGGGCGCGATCCTCGTCGGCAAGACCAATCTCGACCAGTTCGCCGCCGGCCTTGTCGGCGTGCGCACCCCCTATCCGGCGCCGCGCAATGCCGTCGATCCCGAGCTGGTGCCCGGCGGGTCATCGTCCGGTTCGGCGGTCGCGGTGGCGCGCGGGCTGGTCAGTTTCGCTCTCGGCACCGACACGGCGGGCTCGGGACGCGTGCCGGCGGCGCTCAACAATATCGTCGGGCTGAAGCCGAGCTTGGGGGCGATCTCAACGCGCGGGGTTGTTCCGGCCTGCCGGACGCTTGATTGCGTTTCGATATTCGCGCTGAGCGTTGACTTTGCCTGGCGCGCCCTTTCGGTGATGGCGAAACCGGATCGGGGCGACCCTTATTCGCGGGCCATCTCGCCCGGCATGATCCATACCCCGCCGGTCCTGCGTATCGGCATCCCGTCACCGCAAGGCCGCGCGTTCTTCGGTGACGAAGCGGCCGAGCGTGCTTTCGAGGCCCATATCCATACGCTGAAACAGCTCGGCGCCGAGCTTGTCGAGGTCGATCTTTCTCCCTTCCGCAAAGTCGCGGAGCTGCTCTATTCCGGCCCCTGGGTGGCGGAACGCTATCAGGCGATCCGTACCCTGATCGAAACCCGGCCCGACGCACTGCATCCCGTCACGCGGCAGATCATCGAGCCCGCTGCATCCATCACCGCCGCCGACACCTTCGCCGGCCTCTATCAGCTTGCCGAACTGCGCCGGGAGACCGAGCACGTCTGGCGTGACATCGACATGCTGGCCGTGCCAAGCATACCGACCGTCTACACCGTGGCGGAGGTGGCTGCGGAACCGGTCCTGACCAATTCCCGTCTTGGCACCTATACGAATTTCGTCAATCTGCTCGATCTGTGCGCACTGGCGGTCCCCGGCGCGTTCCGGTCCGCTGGCCGTCCCGCCGGGCTGACGCTGATCGCCCCGCGGGAAAGGGAGGGAATACTCGCAGGGCTCGGCGAACGGTTCCATATGCGGAGCGGCGTGACGCAGGGTGCAACGCTCAGGCCATTGCCCGTCCCGCCGGGACGCGTGCCGGACGCGCCGGCCGGCTTCACGGAAATCGCCGTCGTCGGTGCTCATATGTCCGGCCTGCCGCTCAACGGCCAACTCGCCTCGCGCGGCGGCATCTTTCTGCGGAAAGCGACGACCAAGCCAGATTACCGGTTCTTCGCCCTGTCAGGAGGAAAGCCGCAGCGTCCCGGCCTGCTGCGCGTCGGAGAGGGAGAAGGCGCGGCCATCGCGGTGGAGGTTTGGGCGCTGCCCCAGGAAATGGTCGGCGCGTTCCTCGCCGAAGTCTCCCCACCGCTATCGATCGGGACGTTGATCCTCAGCGACGGCACGCAGCCTAAAGGGTTTCTCGTAGAGGCCGCCGGAACCGCCTGCGCCGAGGATGTGTCGGATTTCGGGGGATGGCGCAGCTATCTGGCCGCGACGTCCGCGCCAGGTTCCTGATCGGCGGCAGTCCCATTTCGCCTCCGCGCGGACCGCAGCGTCATGGCCTGACAGGCTGAAATCGATCGCCTCCGGCGCTGGCGTACCGAAATCGTCAATTCGGCGAGGAATTCGTTGTGACCCCCTGAGTAAATCAGGTCATGAAAGATGTCGTTCAGCTCGTAGTAACGCTCCAGATCTTCCTTTTTCACGAATTCCGCCGACTGCTGATGAACGGCGGCAAGCTCCTGGCGCTCGGCCGGCAGCATCTTTGCCGCCGCCTCGCGGGCACACAGGCATTCCAGCTCCATCATCACGTTGAACATCTCATCCAGCCGCCGCTTGGTGATCGCCGCAACGATTGCGCCGCGCCGGGGACGGGCCTCGGCAAATCCGAGCGCTTCGAGCTGCCTGATGGCTTCGCGGACAGGCGTTCGCGACACGCCGAACTGGCGCGCGAGCTCGGTTTCCTCCAATGCCACGCCGGGCGCCAGGCGCCCACGGGCAATCTGATCCGCCAATACACGCCGGATTTCTTCCGCGAGCGTGCCGTTCGATCTTGAATTCATACGTTTCTTTAAAGCGTGTTTTCGCCGGGTCAAATGTAGCATTTCATTCCTGAGCATACCACGCGTCATGGTTCCGCGGCGCGCCGAATGCCGTTGTGTCTTAATGTGGGATGCAGAGTTTGGAAAGTACGCTCAGACTTGCTCGTCCTTTTGATGTAGAGAGAGGGAGACCGGGGCCATTTGCCTCGTCGTAGAAGTCCATCCCAATGCTTGCCGAAATGAGTTGCCTGCGTCAGGCTGCGCCGGTGGAGGACACCGCTCATGAGCGACGAGAGTGACAAGGCGTCCGCGCGGCGGTCCGCGCCGCTGGGATTTGCCGTCGTCCTGGTCGCCGCGGGCCTTTCCAGCCGGATGGGCGAGCGGAACAAGCTGCTGATCGGGATCGGGGGCGAACCGCTCGTGCGGCGAACGGCGCGCGCCTATCTGGAGGCGGGCGGCAATGTGCATGTGGTCGTCGGATATGAGGCGGACGCGGTGCGGCAGGCGCTTGCGGGGCTGCCGCTCAGCTTCGTCGAGAACCCGCGTTTCGCCGATGGGCAGGCGACTTCAGTCCGCGCCGGCCTGGAAGGGACACCCGAAGGATACGGCGCGCTGATCGTGGCGCTTGCGGATCAGGCGGCGCTGATCTCCGGAGATATCCGCGATCTGGTGAAGGCGTTCGCCGAAAGCGATCGCCGCCGGATTCTGATCCCCTATTATCGGGGCGAACGGGGCAATCCGGTCGTTTTCCCGCCGGAGATCATTGCGAAAATCCGAGCCCGCGGCCCCGAGCTGACCGCCCGCAAATTCATCGATGACAATCCGCAGCTCACGCGGCGTTATGACGCTGCAAATGATCATTTCGTCATCGACATCGATACGCCGAAGGACCTGGAACGCTTCCGCGCGAAAATGCCGGGAACGTAGTCCGCGCTTGTCGAATAACCCATCTTCGGGCGGGTCGCGGACGATCCTGTGCGTCGATCCGAGGCCATCAAACCCCTTGGCAATTCCATCCAAGACGCGCTAGATCAACCCTCGTTCAAGTAGACTCACTTGAACGAGGTTAAGTTGATCTATTTCAATAGGTTAGCGCAACTGTTCCCACGTCCAATGGGACGCGCGTCGCGCTAGTGAGACGCAATGACTCAATGCATCACACGCCGCGCTCTGCTGAACGGCGCTATTGCCGCAATGGCGCTTTATGTGCATGGCGGTTCCGCTCTTGCGCACAAATCATCCCTGAGTTTCCCCAAATGGGTGGCGCGTTTTCGGCGGCGCGCCCGCGCGCGCGGGATTTCGGATGCCGTCTACAACGCGGTCATGGCGGATGTCGAGCCGGATGTTTCGGTCTATGCCCTCTATCGCGCGCAGCCGGAATTTAAGGAAAAGGCCTGGCAATATCTCAACCGGCGCGTCTCCGACTGGCGCATCCAGAGGGGCAAGGAGCGCGCCAAGGATCACGCGCCGATCCTCGACCGGATCGAGAAGAAATACGGCGTCGACCGCTACATCATGCTCGGCCTGTGGGGAATGGAGTCCGCATTCGGCGATGTGGTCACCAATCCCAACCATATGCGTCCCGTCATTCCCGCACTCTCGGCACTGGCCTGGGGCGAGCCGCGGCGCCGCTCCTATTGGGAAAAGGAGCTCCTCAACGCGCTCGTGATCATTCAGCGCGGATGGGCGAGACCCGACGAGATGGTCGGCTCATGGGCGGGCGCGATGGGCCATACGCAATGGATGCCGGAAGTCTGGCTGAATATGGGCGTCGATTTCGACGGCGATGGCCGTATCTCGCCCTTCGGGCCGCCGGACGATGCCTTCGCCGGCACCGCGCGCTATCTGCGGGAGCGCGGCAATTACCGGCCGGGCGAAGGCTGGGGCTATGAGGTCCGGCTGCCGAAGGGCGTCAGTCCGCGCCGGCGGGGAATGCGCTCCATTGCGGCATGGCGCAAGCTGGGGGTGAAGCGGGCGAATGGCAAGCCCTTTCCCAATTCCCGTGAAAAAGCGTGGCTTTGGCAGCCGGTTCGAAGAGGACCGGTATTGCTGATCACGCGCAACTTCCGGGCGATAAAGTCCTATAACCCATCAAATCTATATACGCTGGCGATCTGCTATCTTGCCGACCAGATCGCCGGCGAGGGCCCGTTCGTGCAGCAATTCCCAGGCGGCGAGCGGCCGCTTTCACTCGACGAGATCAAGGAAGTGCAGCGCCGGCTCACCGCGATCGGATTCGATACGGCCGGTACGGATGGGCGCGTCGGACGCGCCACGATGCGCGCCGTGCGCAATTTTCAGCGGAAGGCCGGCATCAAACCCGCCGACGGCTATGCGGGGCTGGAGGAATTGAACAGGCTGCGGAAGGGCCTGTGACATCGGCAGCAGGCGCGGCCCGCCCGCCGGTCCAGGATCGCATGGGCGCGGGTCACAACAATGCCCGCGATATCTGCCAGTGAGAGGCGGGCGAGTGAAGCAAGGGGAGAGACGAGCATGTTCATTGCCATGAACCGGTTTCGCGTCAAGAAGGGATCGGAGGCGGATTTCGAGGCGGTCTGGCTCAACCGGGAGAGCCATCTCGCCAAGGAACCGGGCTTCGTCGAGTTTCATCTCCTGCGCGGGCCTGAGCATGACGATCACACGCTCTACGCCTCCCATACGGTCTGGGCGAGCGAGGCCGACTTCGTCGCCTGGACGAAAAGCCAGTCCTTCCGCGACGCGCACAAAGATGCCGGGCAGAATACGCCCCCCTATATCGGCAGCCCATCCTTTGAGGGGTTTTCCGTGATTCAGACGATCAGCCGGTAACGGCCGGCGTCTCATCGGCCTGCGGCGCACCGAAACGTCGCTCACAACCGATCCGCCCCTGTGTCAAGGGCCGATCCCGTACTGCCGCTTCCCCTGTACCCCGGATTGGTAGAGAATAGCTCAAAAGCGGATTCCGCAAAGCCGTTCTCATAGGGAGGTCTGTCCAATGAATTTCTTCGCCAAGCTCCGCCAGCGCGCCGAGGAAAACAATCCGATCCGGATCGGCATGATCGGCGCCGGCAAGTTCGGCTCTATGTTTCTGGCCCAGATCCGCCGTCTTCCCGGCATTCATCTGATCGGTGTCGTCGATCTGTTGCCCGAGACTGCGCGGTCCAATCTGGCGCTGGTGGGCTGGCAGGAGGACCGCTTCGCCGCCGCCAATCTGGACGAGGCGGCCAAGCTCGGGACCACCTATGTCGGCGAGGATTGGCGCGCGCTTGTGGAGCATCCGCAGATCGAGCTGATCGTCGAATGTACCGGCAATCCAGTGGCCGCGGTCGAGCATTGCCTTGGGGCCTTCGCCCAGGGCAAGCACGTCGTCAATGTGACGGTGGAGGCCGACGCCTTCTGCGGCGCGGGTCTGGCGCAGAAGGCGCGCGAAGCCGGCCTCGTCTACAGCATGGCCTATGGCGATCAGCCTGCCCTCACCTGCGACCTGGTCGATTGGGCGCGCACTTGCGGGTTCAACGTCGTGGCCGCTGGACGGGGCCACAAATGGCTGCCGCAATATCGGCAGGCGACGCCGGACACGGTCTGGGATCATTGGGGCCTGACGCGCGAGCAAGCCGAACGCGGGCGTCTCAACCCGAAGATGTTCACCGCCTTCCTGGACGGATCGAAGCCCGCAATCGAATCCTCAGCAATTGCCAATGCGACAGGTCTGGATGCGCCCTCGGGCGGATTGACCTATCCGCCGGGCGCGATCGAGGACATCGCGACATTGATGCGGCCGCGCTCCGAGGGCGGACAACTCGAGCGCAAAGGCATGGTGGAGGTCATCTCGTCCCTGACGGCGGATGGAGAGCCGATTCCGAATGACATTCGCATGGGGGTCTGGGTCTGTATCGAGGGCGATACGGAATATCTGCGGAACTGCTTCGAGGAATATAAGGTGACGACCGATCCTTCGGGCCGCTACGTGGCCGTTTACAAGCGCTGGCACCTGATCGGCCTGGAACTGCCAGTCTCGGTGGCGTCGGTCGGACTTCGCGGCGAGCCGACAGGCGCCGCAACCTCGTTTCGCGCCGACGCGGTGGCCATGGCCAAGAAAGACCTTGCGGCTGGCGAGATCCTCGACGGCGAGGGCGGCTACACCGTCTCAGGGGGACTGCGCCCGGCGGATATTTCCGTCGCAAACGGCTATCTGCCGCTCGGGCTCGCACATGGCGCGAAGCTTAAGCGGGCGATGTCCGATGGAGATGTCGTGACCTGGGCCGACGTGGAGATCGACGAGGCGATACCCGCCGCCCGGCTGAGGCGCGAGATCGAGCGGACCTTGCCGGGCGCGGGCAACGCCGCCTGACGATTGCCGCCGGAGCTCAACATCGGGCGGGCGGGCTGAGCAGCATTATTCGGCCATACGGCAAGTTGGAGAGCGTGACGGCCTTGGGACAGGATCAACAATCCGAGGGATGGAAAGCCCGGATCTTTGCGGCGATGCAGCGGGCGTTCCAATGGGGTGAGCAAAGCATTCCGCCGGGTGTGCGTACCATTCTGGGACTCCTCCTGATCGTCGCCGGCTTCTTCGGCTTCCTCCCGATCTTAGGCTTCTGGATGACTCCCGTGGGCGCCGTGCTGGTCGCGCTCGACGTCCCGCCCTGGCGCCGCTGGCTGCGCAAACGGCTCGATTTGCAGGGCGCCGGAAGCCCGGGCAAGCCTGACCCGCAGTGATCGGAGGCACAGTCCCGCAGATCTATGACAGCCGCTCCGATTACGCCAATGCAGGATCCGCTTTGACGGAACCGCCCAATATACTTGTTCGTCGCGCCGGCCCCGATCCGGCGCCCAATTCTCTATCCGTCACGCATCGACGTTGCGGCGAGGCACCGATGCCTATTCGGCGGCGACCGCGCCGGCCTCAGCCCCCGCCGGTTCCACCTTCGCGGCGCAGAACTTGAACTCGGGGATCTTGCCCATCGGGTCGAGCTGCGGGTTGGTCAGAATATTGGCCGCCGCCTCGCCGAAACAGAAGGGGACGAACACCATGCCCCGCGGCACGTCGCGGTCTTCGAGGGCCTTGAGAACGATCTCGCCACGGCGCGTGGTCACCCGTATCCGGGCCCCCGGCGTAATTCCGAGCCGGTCCAGATCGCGCCCGTTCAGGCAGGCGATGGCCTCCGGCTCGAGCGCGTCGAGATTGCCCGCCCGCCGGGTCATGGCGCCGGTATGCCAGTGCTCGAGCAATCGTCCGGTGCTCAGCACCATCGGATAGGCCTCATCCGGCAGCTCGGCCGGCGGTTCGACATCGGCGGGAACGATCCGGGCGCGGCCGCTCGCGGTCGGGAAGCCGGTGACAAAAATGATCTCATTGCCGGGCTGGTCGGGCGCGTCGCAAGGATAGGTGACCGCGCCTTCGCGCTCCAGCCGCTCCCAGGTGATATTGTCGAGCGAAGTCATCATACGGGCCATTTCGGCGAAGACATCGCGCGGATGGCTGTAGGACCAATCAAGCCCGATCCGCTGTGCAATCTCCTGGATCAGCTCCCAATCCTGACGCGCCTGGCCGGGCGGGTCGACCACCGGGCGGGCGATCTGCACTTCGCGGTTCGTGTTGGTGAAGGTGCCCCATTTCTCCGCATGGGCGGACGCGGGGAGCACCACATCGGCGTGCCAGGCCGTCTCGGTCAGGAAAATATCCTGGACGACGAGATGCTCCAGCCTGGCCAGAGCCTGCCGGGCGTGGGTGGTGTCCGGATCGGACATCGCCGGATTCTCGCCCATGATGTACATGGCCTTGATCTGGTCGGCGAGGATCGCGTTCACGATTTCGACGACGGTCAGCCCGGGCTTCGGATCGAGCGCGGCGCCCCAGAAATCCTCGTAGCGCGAACGGATGTCGTCATCCGCCACGGATTTGTAATCCGGGAACACCATCGGGATCAGGCCGACATCCGAGGCCCCTTGCACATTGTTCTGCCCGCGCAAGGGGTGCAGTCCCGTCCCGGCCCGGCCGACATGGCCGGTAATCAGCGCCAGCGCGATCAGGCAGCGGGCATTGTCGGTGCCGTGCACATGCTGCGAGATGCCCATGCCCCAGAAGATGATCGAGCGTTCGGATTTGGCGTAAAGCCGGGCGATCTCGCGGATTTTCGCGGCGGGGATACCGCAAACGGCTTCCATCTTCTCAGGCGGAAACTGTTTGATCCGCTCTTTGAGCTCGTCGAAACCGTCCGTGTTCGCCTGAATATACTGAACATCGAAGAGGTTCTCTTCGATGATGGTGTGCAGCATCGCGTTGAGCAGCGCGACGTCGCTGCCCGGCTTGAACTGCAGGATGTGCCGGGCATGGCGCGCCAGCCCCTGGCTCTGACCGCGCGGGTCCATCACCACGAGCGAGGCGCCGCGCTTGGCGGCCGCTTTGATGAAGGTCGCCGCAACGGGGTGGTTCTCGGCGGGACGTGCGCCGATGACGATGATGCAGTCGGCATCCTTGGCCGCCGTAAAGGGCGCCGTCACAGCGCCGGAATTGACCCCTTCCATGAGCGCCGCCACGGAAGACGCATGGCAAAGCCGCGTGCAATGATCGACATTGTTGGTGCCGAAGCCCTGACGGATCAGCTTCTGGAAGAGGTAGGCTTCCTCATTCGAGCCCTTGGCTGAACCGAAGCCCGCAAGCGCCGAGCCGCCGTCGCGATCGAGCACGCGCTTCAGCCCGCCGGCCGCGCGCGTCAGAGCCTCCTCCCATGTGGCTTCGCGGAAATGCGTCCACGGATTGCGCGGATCGATCCGGATGTCGCCGCTCTTCGGCGCATTGTCGAGGCGGATGAGCGGCACGGTCAGCCGGTCCGGATGGCTGATATAGTCGAACCCGAAGCGGCCCTTCACACACAGGCGGTTGCGGTTCGCCGGGCCGTCGCGGCCGTCGATATGCAGGATCCTGTTGTCCTTGACATGAACGCGGGTTTGGCAGCCAACGCCGCAATAGGGACAGAGCGTGTCGACCAAGCTGTCGGGAAATTCGGTCCGCACCCCGCGGCTGTCCAGCAGGGCGGATTCCATCAGCGCCCCGGTCGGGCAGGCCTGTACGCATTCGCCGCAGGCAACGCAGGTGGAGGCGCCCATGGCCGCGTCGAAATCGAACACCACCTTGGAATGGGCGCCGCGATAGGCCATGCCGATCACGTCGTTGGACTGCACCTCGCGGCATGCGCGAACGCACAGATTGCAGTGAATGCAGGCATCGAGATTGACCGCCATCGCCGGGTGGCTGCCGTCCGGCTCGGGCTGCGAACGGCTCGGATAGCGGCTCACTGCGTTGATGCCCATCCGGTCCACCCACCGCCAGAGCTCGGAGTTCCGGATCATGCGAGACGGTCCGTTCGGGCTGATCGGCGAGCAACAGCTCGAAGACCATTTCGCGCGCCTTCTTCGCCCGCTCGCTGGCGCTGCGCACCTTCATGCCTTCGGTCGGCATCCGGTTGCAGGAGGCGGCCAGAACGCGCTCGCCTTCGATCTCCACCATGCAGGCGCGGCAATTGCCATCCGCGCGATAGCCGGGCTGAGGCTGCCAGCACAGATGCGGGATGTCCGTTCCCGTGCGCTTGGCGGCCTGCCAGATGGTTTCGCCGGGCTGTGCCTCGACCTCAACGCCATCAAGTTCAAAGGTGATCGGTTTGCTCATCGCAAATCCTCCGGGAAGAATTTGAGCACCGACAGGAGCGGGTTGGGCGCCGCCTGACCGAGGCCGCAGATCGAAGCGTCCGCCATGACCTGCGCCAGATCCTCCAGCGCCGGGAGATCCCAGCTGGGCCTCTCCATCAGCGCGACCGCCTTTTCGGTGCCGTTGCGGCAGGGCGTGCATTGGCCGCAACTTTCATAGGCGAAAAACTGCATAAGATTGAGGGCGATCGCGGCCATGTTGTCCTGGTCGGACAGGATAACCACCGCATGCGAGCCGACGAAGCAGCCATGTTTCTCAAGGGTGCCGAAATCGAGAGGCTCATCGCCGAGCGAGGCCGGCAGAATGCCGCCCGATGCGCCGCCGGGCAGATAGCCCTTGAAAGTGTGGCCGTCCTCCATGCCGCCCGCGAGTTCGATCAGATCGCGCGCGCTCGAACCGGCCGGGGCGATGATGACGCCGGGCTGCTTGACACGGCCGGAGACGGAATAGCTGCGAACGCCCTTGCCGTCATTCTTGCCCTGACCGGCGAACCATTCGGCGCCTTTTTCCAGAATCTTCGGCACCCAGTAGAGAGTCTCGACATTGTTGACCAGCGTCGGCCGTCCGAAGATGCCGACTTGGGCGACATAGGGTGGGCGGTGACGAGGCAGGCCGCGCTTGCCTTCGATCGACTCGATCATGGCCGATTCCTCGCCGCAAATATAAGCGCCCGCGCCGCGGCGCAGATGCAGCCGCGTATGCGGTGCGAGGCCCGCCTCGGTCAGTTTGGGCAACTCGGCCGACAGGATCGCATGGGCAGCGGGATATTCGTCGCGCAGATAGATATAGACGTCCGACGCCTCGACAGCCCAGGCGCCGATCAGCATGCCTTCGAGGAACTGGTGCGGGCTGCGCTCCAGGAAATAACGGTCCTTGAACGTGCCGGGCTCGCCTTCATCGGCATTGACGGCCATGAGACGCGGGCCGGGAAAGCCGCGCACAATCGTCCATTTGCGCCCTGTCGGGAAGCCGGCGCCGCCAAGGCCGCGGAGACCGCCATCCGACAGGGTCGAAATGACGCTGTCGAGATCACGGGCGCCGGACAGACAGGACTTCAGGACCTCATAGCCACCCCCGGCGACATAGTCGTCCAAGCTCTGATAAGCGGGGAGCTCCGGCGCGAGCGGTCCGGAGGCGGCGGCACGCACGGAATCGACACTTGCCCGGCCGACCTGGCGATGACCGATGGAACAGGCGGGCGCCTGATCGCAAGCGCCCATGCAGGGCGCGCGTTCCACCCGCACGCCTGGTATGTTGGCGGCCTGAAGCTCGGCGATCAGCGCTTCGGCCCCGGCCATCATGCAGCTGACCGACTTCGCAGACGCGGACGGTCACCGGCGCCGGGCGCGCCTCGTCATCGCTCAGCACATCGAAATGATGATAGAAGGTCGCGACCTCATAGGCTTCGGCCATCGGAATGCGCATCTCTTCCGCCAGCGCATGCAGCCGGCCGGCGGGAATGCAGCCTTCGCTGTCCTGAATGAGATGCAGATATTCGATCAGCAGATCGCGGCTGCGCGGCCGATCTCCCAGAAGCGCGCGGACGGCTTGCACATCGGCTTCATCGAGCTGGCGCCCTTTGGGAAAGAACCCCCTGCGCCGGCGCGCGCCACTCACTTCAACTGGATCTTCGAGGCTCATTTCGCCAATGCCTATCGGTCGATATTGATGCATGCAAATACAGGCCGGTTCACAGCCAGGGCTCCGGCCTGCTCATTCAAGGATATGGCCCCCTAAGGTATGGTCTTCCAGCGATTTTGTCGTCAGTTTCCGGTCAGAATCAATAAAGATTTCCCGTTGCACGATCGATAAAATCTATTGACCCGCTTTCGTAACATGGGAAATGGCTTTCGCCTGCTGCAGCAATGTCGAAATAATCGGCGTGTGAGGCTCTCTGTGCGCGGCGACCAGGCCGACGAGATGGGTGGCTTCGGGCTCGACGATCGGAATCGCCTTGATATTTTGCCAGGGACCGAATGTCTCGACGAGCGCCCGCGGCATAATGCTGGCCCATCGGCCGGTGCGGACATGCGCAAACAACGCGATCATCGAATCCGATTCTGAGCGTCGGGTTCGCGACGGCCCCGGCTTCCATCAGATGCTGATTGATGATCCGCCGGTTCTGCATATCCGGCGTCAGAAGGCAAAGCGGCAGCTGACTGACCGTTTTCCAGCTAACCGATTTGCGGCTTGCGTATTTCGCTTCCTCGGAAATGACCAGCCAGTAGCTCTCCAAATAAAGAGGCACGGTCGTCGCGGGGCCAAGCGGTTCGTTGTCCAGATAGGTGATCCCGACATCGATCTCCAAATTCTCCAGAAGCGAGAGGATTTCGACCGATGAGCGCGAGAGAATTGAAAAGGTCACGTTCGGATGCTGCGCGCTGAATGGCGTCGTAAGCTCCGAAACCATGGCGAGCGCGGTCGGGATTGCCGCGAGCGTGACATGCCCGGCCAGCCCATGCTTTGCGGCCCGGATTTCCTCGCGCATAGCCCGCGTATCGCTCACGATCCGGCGGGCCCATTCGAGGACGCGCTGACCTTCCGGCGTCAGCCCCAGAAATCGCGAGCCGCGCCGGACCAGCATGACGCCGAGCTGTTCTTCGAGCTGCTTGATGGCGGCTGAAAGCGTCGGCTGGGTGACGTGGCATTCCTCAGCCGCGCGGCCAAAATGTTTCTCTTTGGCCAGAGCAATGAACATTTCCAGCTTCTCGATCATGAGCGGGTCCGCATTGGTCATGCGGCGAGAAACAATTCGGTTCGCGCAGCCCGACGGAATTTCCAATCCAAGCGTAGGGTCTTAAGTCTTAAGATAGACTCCTTCCCGAGCTGTGAAAACGCTTCCCGCTATTTTACGCAGGCGTCAATACGCCGGGATCGGCGTGAGCTGCGCGCTGGCTGACGAATCCGGCAAGTCTCAAAACGGCCAGACCACGAGCAGCAGAGGCACCGAGACAGCCACGATGATGATCTCCAGCGGCAGTCCCATCCGCCAGTAATCGCTGAAGCGATAGCCGCCAGGACCAAGAACCAGAATATTGTTCTTGTGCCCGATCGGCGTCAGGAAAGCGCAGGATGCGCCGATCGCGACCGCCATCAGGAACGGATCCGGATTGACGCCGAGATTCTTGGCCATTTGCAGCCCCACCGGCGCCGCGATCACCGCCGTCGCGACATTGTTGAGCACGTCCGACAGGGTCATGGTGATCACCATGAGCAGGGCGAGCGCCACCCAGGCGGGCGCGCCGGACGTCGCCGAGATGAGCACATCGGCAATGTGGGCGGTTCCGCCGGAAGCTTCGAGCGCCGCTCCCAGAGGCAGCATGGAGCCGAGCAGGATGATCACGGGCCATTCCACCGTCGCGTAAACTTCGCTTCCGCCGATGAGACCGAGCGCGATGAACGCCACAACGCAGACCGCAAGGGCGACGGGCAGCGTTGCATAGCCGAGCGAGGCGGCCGCAATGGCCGCGGCAAAGAGACCGGCGGCGATGGCCGCTTTCGACCGTTTCGCCACCGCAAGTCCTCTCGGCGCCAGCGGCAGACAGCCGGTCCACTCGATGATTTCGGCCTGACGGCTTTCGGGAACCAGTAGCAGCAAGACGTCGCCGGCTCGTATGGTGAGTTTGCGCAGGCTTTCGGTAATCCGTTGCCCCTGCCGCGAGACACCGACAAGCGAAAGGGCGAACTGGTAAAGCAGGCCGGAGCTTTGCGCCGAGCGCCCGTCCAGCCAGGCGCCGGGCGGCACGACCACCTCAATCAGCGTCAAATCCTGGAGCGCTTTTTCCTCCTGCCGCTCCGGCACGAGATATTCGAGGCCGAAATCGCCCATGAGCTTGTCGACATCCTGAGCCGCGGCTTCGATAACCAGCACATCGCCTTCGCGGACCTTGAGAGACGGATTGAAGGTCGAGAGCCGGACGCCGCCGCGCACAATGGCCAGCAGGTCCGATCCGTTGTCGGCAAGTTTGTCTTCGACCTCACGGACGGATTTATCGATGGTGGACGAGCCTTCCTTGACGCGGGCTTCGGCAACATAGTCATTGAGATCGAAGCCGTTCTCAGAGGCAGCTTTCCGCGAGGTGGCCGGAATGAGCCGCCAGCCGATCAGTGCGACGAAAATCAGCCCGGCCAACGCCGCTGCGCCTCCGACGGGCGTGAAGTCGAACATGCCGAAAGATTGTCCAAGCGCCTCCTTGCGGAAGCTCGCCACGACGATGTTCGGCGGCGTTCCGATCAGCGTGACGAGCCCGCCCAGGATGGTGGCAAAGGAGAGGGCCATGAGCGTCGTTCCCGGCGGCCGCTCCGCTTTTGCTGCGGCCTGCACGTCGAGCGGCATCAGCAGAGCGAGCGCCGCCACATTGTTCATCACGGCGGAGAGCGGCGCCGCGATCACGGACATCACGCCGATATGCTGCGGGACGCCGCGCGGGGTTGCGTTCAGCAGGCGCCCCAGATGATCGACAACGCCCGCATTGGTCAGCCCGCGCGAAACGATCAGCACCAGGGCGATGATGATGGTCGCGGGATGCACGAAGCCCTCAAACGCCTTCTCGACCGGCACGACGCCGAGCAGCAGAGCCGCAAGCAGCGCGCCGAAGGCTACGAAGTCATAGCGCCACCGTCCCCAAACGAGCAGGATCAGCACGATCGTCAGCAGGGTGAAGAGTATCGTTTGATCGGACACGATGGGCGTTCCTCTCACTTAGGCGGGCAATTCCCCGGACCGTGGATCGGCCGGACGGGGGGGGCGAGCACAGACAACGCCGATGGGGCAATTCGGCAGAGCCAGAGGAGCGGACCAAACCCTCCTTGTCAAGCAGGCTGCTGAGGCGATGAACGGATGTCGTTATTCAGGCCGAGGCGTGGAGAGGGACAATGACGCGCGTCTCAAAAACAAAGCGCGATCAATGCCTTCATATTCTCCTTGGTCAGCTCGACCGGGTTGCCGCCGGCACTTGGATCTTCCAGCGCCATCTCCGTCAGGCGATCGAGATCGGGATCCGATACGCCGAGTTCCGTAAGGTTCCTAGGGATGTTCAAGGCGGCGCTCAGCCCCGCGATGAAATCGCAGAAACCGTCAAAGCCGCCCGGGATCGCCATATAGGCCGCCGCGCGTTCGATGCGGTCCTCGATCGCGGAACGGTTGAATTTCAGAACCGGCAGCATGACGACGGCGTTAGTCGTGCCGTGATGGGTGTGATAGATCGCGCCGATCGGATGCGAGATCGCGTGGATCGCGCCGAGCCCCTTCTGGAACGCGATGGCGCCCATCGCCGCCGCGCTCATCATCTCGGCGCGGGCTTCGAGGTCGCCGCCGTCCTTATAGGCGCGCAGCAGATTTTCCTTCACCAGCCGCATCCCCTCCAGCGCGATGCCCTGGGAGAGCGGATGATAGAAGGGCGACGAGTACGCCTCCAGGCAATGGGCGAAGGCGTCCATGCCGGTGCCCGCCGTGATCGCGGGCGGCATGCCGGCCGTCAGCTCCGGATCGCAGATGACCTGAGCAGGCAGGATTTTCGGGTGGAAGATGATCTTCTTGACTTCGCTTTCCGAATTGGTCAGCACGCCCGCCCGTCCGACTTCCGAGCCGGTGCCCGCCGTTGTCGGAACGGCGACGATCGGCTTGATCTTCGATGCATCCGCCCGCGTCCACCAGTCGCCGATGTCCTCCAGATCCCAGACGGAGACGGCTTGCTCCGCCATCAGAGCGATCAGCTTCCCGAGGTCAAGCCCCGATCCGCCTCCGAAGGCGATCACGCCGTCATGCCCGCCCGCCTTGAAGGCCGCGATGCCCGCGGTGAGGTTCTTCTCGTTGGGGTTCGGCTCGACGTCCGAAAAGACGCCGCGGCCCAGGCCGGCCTGCTCCAGAATGTCCAGCGCCGACTGGGTGATCGGCAGGCTGGCAAGACCGCGATCGGTCACCAGGAGCGGACGCTTCATGCCCGCCGCCGCGCAGGCCTCGGGCAGCTCCTTGATCCGTCCGGTGCCGAAGCGGATCGCGGTCGGGTAGCTCCAATTGGCGTTAGGCACCATGTTACTCAAGCTTTCTTCAAATGGTAGGACTTGGGACGGGTGACGCTCTGGTAACCCAGGATCGAAAGCGACGCCCCGCGGCCGGTGTCCTTGCAGCCGGTCCAGCAGAGCGCCGGGTCGAGATAGTCGCAGCGATTCATATAGATGGTGCCGGTCTCGATCCGAGCGCCGATCGTGGCGGCCGCCTCGGCGTCTTTCGTCCAGAGCGAGGCGGTGAGGCCGAAATCGGAGTCGTTCATGAGGGCGATCGCTTCCTCGTCGGACGATACTTTCATAATGCCGACCACGGGGCCGAAGCTTTCATCGCGCATCACCCGCATGGAATGATCGACATCGGTGAGGATTTGCGGGGCAAGATAGGCAGTGTCTCCGGTGTCGGCGGGGAAGAGGCGTCCGTCGATGAGCGGCTTCGCGCCGGCTTCGACGGCCTCGGCGATCTGCGCGCGGACCTCGTCGGCGAAGCGGCGGTGCGCCATCGGGCCGATGGTCGTCTCCTGCTCCAGCGGATTGCCGAGCTTGTAGCTTTCGACAAGCGCCTTCGATTTCTCGACGAAGGCGTCGAACAGGCTGTCATGCACATAGATGCGCTCGATCCCGCAGCAGCACTGGCCGGAATTGAACATTGCGCCGTCGATCAGACCGTCCACCGCCGCATCGAGATCGGCGTCCGCCCGCACATAGCCGGGGTCCTTGCCGCCGAGTTCCAGTCCGATGCCTGTAAAGGTTCCAGCCGCCGCCCCTTCGATGGCCTTGCCACCGCCAACCGAGCCAGTGAAGTTGATGAAACCGAAGCTCCGCTTGCGGATCAGTTCGCTGGTGGTCTCATGGTCGAGGAAAAGATTGGTGAACAGACCACCCGGAAGCCCGGCTTCAGCGAAAGCGCGGGCGAGTCGCTCCCCAATCAGCAACGTCTGCGTCGCGCCCTTGAAGGCGACGGCATTGCCCGCGATGAGGGCCGGAACGATCGAATTGATCGCCGTCATATAGGGATAGTTCCAAGGCGCGATAGTGAGAACGATGCCGACAGGCTCGCGCGCGATAGTGCGCCGGAAGCTATCGCTGTTCTCTATTTCAAGCGGGGCCAGCGCCTCCCCGGCGATTGACGCCATGTAAGACGCGCGTTCCTTCACGCCGCGGATTTCGCCGCCATAGCGCACGGGCCGCCCCATCTGCCAGGCCAGCTCGGGTACGACCTCTTCATTCATTGCCTCAAGCGCCGCGATGGCCTTGCCGACAATGTCCGCACGTTCGGCAATGCTGCGCCCAGCCCAGCCCTTTTGCGCCACTCTTGCCTTTTCGAGAAGCGCCGTAGCCTGCTCTGCCGATTGCGTATCCCGCTCGGCATAGACGCTACCGTCCACGGGGGAAATACAGGTTAGTTTGCCCATACTCTCTATCCGATTTATGTCGCCCCGGACTTGATCCGGGGTCTACTCGCTTTGCAATTTGCGCCATGTCAGACAAGATGCGAGTGGATCCCGGACAACGCCCGCGGCGTTTCCGGGACGACAACAACTATTTGCTCAGGTTGTCAAAAGATCCGTCATCAGATTAACTAAGCCCGTTCGAAGCCGCGCCGTACCTCCCAGTCCGTAACGCGGCGGTCAAATTCTTCCTGCTCCCATTCCGCGGCACGGACATAGTGATCGACGACCTCATTTCCAAAAGCCGCGCGCAGCATTTCAGAGCCATTCAGCGCGAACGCTGCATCGCGCAGGGTCGTCGGTATCTCGCGCACATTCTCGCCGCCATAGGCATCGCCAACGAATTCCGACTCCAGCTCCATCTGCTTTTCGATCCCGTCAATGCCGGCGGCAAGCAGCGCCGCATAGGCGAGATAGGGATTGAGGTCCGCCCCGCCGACCCGGCATTCGACGCGAACCGCCTTGGTATCCGCGCCGCAGACGCGATAACCCGCCGTGCGGTTGTCCATGCTCCAGATTGCCTTGGTCGGCGCGAAGGTGCCTGCCTGATAGCGCTTGTAAGAGTTGATATAGGGCGCGAGGAAATAGGTGGTCTCGCTGGCGTGGCTGAGCAGCCCGGCCATGTAGTGGCGCATCAGCTTCGACATGCCGTGGGGGGCGGCGCCGTCATGGAATAGTGGCTGGTTGTCCGACGTGCTCCACAGCGACTGATGGATATGACAGGAGCTTCCGGCGGCTTCGTAATCCCATTTCGCCATGAAGGTGACCGATTTGCCCTTCGACCAGGCGATTTCCTTGCAGCCATTCTTGGTGATGGAATGGTCATCGGCGGAGATCAGGGCAGCGTCATACAGGACGTTGATCTCTTCCTGACCGGCTGACGCCTCGCCCTTGCTGTTTTCAACCAGAATGCCCGCACCATAGAGCCCGTTGCGAATAGCGCGCATCACATCCTCCTCCTTGGTCGTCTGGAAGATGTGGTAGTCCTCATTATACTCGCTGATCAGCCGCATGCCGCGATAGCCCATATCGCGGACCTCGTCGAAACTGTCGCTGAACAGGAAGAATTCCAGCTCGGAAGCCGTCATCGCCTTCATGCCCATCGCTTCAAGCCGGGCGAGCTGTTTTTTCAAAACCGCGCGCGGTGAATGAGTGACTTCGGCATGGGTGTGATGATCGAGCACGTCGCAGAGAACAAGCGCCGTGCCTTCGAGCCACGGGATCAGCCGCAAGGTGGCGAGGTCCGGCTTTATCGTATAGTCGCCATATCCCTTGGCCCAGCTCGTCGATGCATAGCCGTCGACGGTCCACATCTCCATGTCGGTGGCTAACAGATAGTTGCAGCTATGGGTCTCTTCCCAAGCGCTTTTGACGAAATGCTGGGCATGGAAGCGCTTGCCCATCAACCGGCCCTGCATGTCCACTTGGCATACGAGGACAGTGTCGATAGAGCCGTCCGCCACGGCCTGTCTCAGCTCGTCCATCGAAAGATTGCCCGGCATGGCGAAACCCCGTTCTTGATCCGAATTCGAATATGCTCCCTCTCCCTGAGGGAGAGGGTTGGGGTGAGGGGAGTAAATTCTTGAAATTGACTTCCAATCCCCTCACCCGGCACTTCGTGCCGACCTCTCCCATTGGGAGAGGTGAAAAATGGAGCGCAGGCGGTAGATAATGTCCGCCTGCGTCCTGTTCGATCAGGTATAGCGATAGGGCCGTCCGGCCTTTTGCATCGCTTCGTTATAGTCCTTGAGGATCTGGACGATCTTGGCCTTAGTCTCGGACTCGGCGGCGATCTCGTCCCAGAACTTGCGTGCGGCCGTCTCGACCTGGTCCCATTCGGCATCGGGAATGGTCGTCAGCTTCATCTTGTCGCCGGAGACGCGCAGCTTGGCCTCGCCGTTCCAGTACCAGTGCTGGCGGTAGAGGTGCGAGCTGTCGAAGGCCAATCGCAACATCGTCTGCAGGTGCGGCGGTAGCTCCTTCCAGCGATCCATGTTGGCGAAGAAATGACCAATCCAGGCGCCCGAGATGTTGTTGGTCAGGAAGTAGTTGCAGACATTGGCCCAGCCGACCGTGTAGTCCTCGGTGATGCCGGACCAGGCGACGCCGTCCAGCTCGCCGGTCTGCACCGCGATCTCGACGTCCTCATAGGGGATCGTCACAGGCACCACGCCGAACTGGGCCAGGAACCGCCCAGCGGTTGGGAATGTGAAGACGCGCTTGCCGCTCAGGTCGGCAAGGCTGTTGATCGGCTCCTTCGTCGCGAAGTTGCAGGGGTCCCAGGAGCCGGCCGAGATGTGCTTGACGCCGAGCTTGGAGTACTGCTCGTCCCAGATCTCCTTCAGCCCCCAGTGGTTAAAGAGCGCCGGCACGTCGAGCGAATAGCGGGACGCAAAGGGAAAGTAGCCGCCGAAGACGGTGACTTCGGTCGGCGAGGCCATCGAGTTGTCGTCAGACTGCACGGCGTCGATCGTGCCGGCCTGTATCGCCTGGAAGAGCTCGCCCGTGGGGACGAGTTGGTCAGCGGTGTAGAGTTCGATCTCCATCTGGCCGTTGGCGGCCTCGTTGAAGGCGTCGATGGCGGGCTTCACAACATGCTCGGACAGCGCCACGCCTGCATAGGTCTGCAGGCGCCATTTGATCTTGGTCTGGCCGAGAACCGCCGGGGCGGCAAGTGTCGATGCGCCGACCGCGGCGCCCGCGATGCCTGCGTTCTTCAAAAACTGGCGTCTGTTTTTCATGTCTCTCTCCTTTGTCCGGACTTGGCGTCCGCTTGCTTCAAACCCTGAGTTTCACCCCGTTTGCCAATGGCCGATTTTCCGTCTTCCTATTTTCCGTAGACATATTCCGGCAGCCACAGCGCGATCTGCGGAAAGGCGGTAACGACGGCGAGCCCTATGAGCATCACAAACACGAATGGCCCAATCGAGCGGTAAATATCGCCGAGTGTAATTTCCGGCGGCGCCATCGCGCGCATCAGGAACAGATTGTAGCCGAAAGGCGGGGTCATATAGGCGATCTGGCAGGTGATGGTGTAGAGCACGCCGTACCAGATCAGATCGAAGCCGAGCGCACCGACCAGCGGCACATAGAGCGGCGCGACGATCACCAGCATGGCGGTATCGTCGAGAAAGGTGCCCATGATCAGATAGGAGAGCTGCATCAGGATTAGGATCTCCCACGGGCCCAGCCCCAAGCTTTCGGTAAAGAAGCCTTCAATCGCGCGGACCGCGCCCAGCCCGTCGAACACGGCGCCGAAACCGAGCGCGGCCAGAATGATCCACATGAACATGCAGGAAATGGCGAGCGTCTGCCGGACGGTGGTCTCGAACACCTCCCAGGTCAGCCGGCGCTTGAGGATGGCGGCGAGCGACGCGGCGAGCGCGCCGATGGCGGAGCTTTCGACGAGGCTTGTCCAGCCATTGATAAACGGCACCATCATAGAGAAGAAGATGCCCACGGGAAGCAGCCCGGCCCGCAGAAGCGCAAGCTTCTCAGCCAAAGGCACGTTGCGCTCCTCCCGTGACAGTGCGGGACCGAGGTCAGGCTGGAACCAGCAGCGGATGAGGATATAGAGCACAAACAGCGAGGCCATGAACAGGCCGGGAAAGATGCCCGCGAGCCAGAGCTGCCCGACCGGCTGGCGCGCGATCATCGCATAGAGTACGAGCACGACCGAGGGCGGTATGAGGATGCCGAGCGAGGAGCCCGCCTGGATCACCCCCGTCACCATTTGCTTGTCGTAGCCGCGCCGCAAAAGCTCGGGCAGCGCAATGGTCGCCCCGATCGCCATCCCGGCGACCGACAGCCCGTTCATTGCCGAGATCAGCACCATCAGCGCAATGGTGCCGATCGCGAGCCCGCCGCTCACCGGTCCCATCCAGACATGGAACATCTTGTAGAGGTCGTCGGCGATGCGCGACTCCGACATGATGTAGCCCATATAGATGAACATCGGCAGGGTCAGCAGCGGATACCACTTCATCACCTTCATCGCCGCCGAGAAGGCGATGTTAGAGCCGCCCGTTCCCCACAGGAACAGCGCGGCAATGACCGCGACAAAGCCGATGGCCGCAAAGACGCGCTGCCCCGTGATGAGCATGAGCATCATGGAGGCGAACATCGTGATGGCGATCATCTCATAGGACATCAGAACTCTTCTCCACGGATTCTGGCGATATCCTTGAAGAATTCAGCGACCGCCTGAAGCATCATCAGGATGATGCCGATACACATGATGATCTTGATCGGCGCCATATAGGGGCGCCAGGACGAATAGCTTCGCTCACCATATTCGAGGGCGTAGTCGGTGCTGGATATGCCGCCATAGAGCAGGACGCCGAGATAGAAGATCAGGGCGAAGACGCTGAATGCGTCCACCCAGGCTTTCTGCCGGTTCGACCAGCCCCCGTAAATCAGGTCCATCCGAACATTCGAGCCCAATTGAAGCGAATACGCCCCGCCAAGCAGATAATAGGCGGTCAGCGAGAACTGCGCCATTTCCAGCGTCCAGAGCGAGGGCAGAAGAAAGGTCTTCGAAAAGGACGACCACAGAAGAATAGCCATCATGACAAAGATCAGATACATCGCGATCCGGCCGATCCCGCGGTTCAGCGCCTCCACATATTTGACATAGGCCTTAATGGCCGTTGGCATAGTTCACTCCCGTTCTGACAGGGTCAGTTTCAGCCGGAACGCCAAGCCGCTCCAGGGCACATCGAAGCATGCCGGCGAGCGCCCCGGCCACCTCCGCCTGCTGCGCGGCTGTGCGGATGAGATCGTTCCGGATTTCGATCATCGCATTGAGAAGGCCGCGCGGGACAGCGTGTTTTCGAAGCGTGTGCGTCACGCCGTCCTCCGGGCCGTAAGGCTGATTTCGCTCGATTCTGAGCGCAGTGAAGCGGCTCGCGCAGTCGAGCAGCGCATCGGTGAGACGCGAATCCTCGTCATGGAGGATGCCGAGTTCGACCCGCCGCTCCTCGCCGTGAAAGACGGGCGTGAAGCTGTGAATGTTCACAAGGACGTTCGTCCGACCTACGGCGCCTCGCATCTCCAGGAGTCCGTCGATAGCGCGGTGATACGGAAGATAGATCGCCTCGGTTCTTGCCCGGCGCTGTTCGGCACTCAGATCGATATTGCCCGGGACGTCGTAGATCTCGCTGGCGGTACGGATGGCCTGCGGTGATTCGGGTGGGCGGTTCACGTCATAAACCAGGCGGGAGAAGCTCGCCGAGATCAGCGCCGCATCCAGCGATCTGGCAAGCCGGAGCGCAATCTCATAAGCCCCTGGATCCCATGCGGCATGGCTCTGGAGCGCGTCTCCTCCAAGTCCGAGCGTGCCGAATGCACGCGGAATGCGGTTGGAGGCGTGGTCGCAAAGGAGAAGAACGGGGCTGGAGCCATCGGCGTTTTCGGTCCAGACTGCGGGACCGTCTTCGGAAGCCAGAACAACGCTATCGGTACCAACCGTCACAGAACCTCCACGGGATTCTGAAAAGAATTGAACAGAGTTCGCCGGTCTGTCAATTTTCTTTCTGCAAGGATCGTTCTGTTTTGGCTCGGAAAAAAGGATTAGGGACAGGCGCATGGGCGAGAGGATCGCTGAAATCCCGGCCATTGGCTGGCTATCGGAAGACGATCTCGGAGCTTGTCCAGGAGCGCTTCGAGGCGCTCACGCGAGCGGAACGGCAACTGGCAAACTCGCTGCTCGAAAACTATCCGGTCTCCGGTCTAGCCAGCATGACGACGGTTGCGCGAAACGCCGACGTCTCGACGCCGACCGTCGCCCGAATGGTGCAAAAGCTCGGTTTCAAAGGCTTTCCCGAGTTCCAATCCGCACTACGCGCAGAGCTTGAGGCGAAGATCTCCAACCCGATCGCGAAACATGACCTTTGGGCGGAGAATGCGCCCGACACGCATATTCTCAACCGTTTTGCCGATTCCGTCGTACAGAACCTTCACCAGACGCTCGCTCAACTCGATCCGGTCAAATTCGACGAGGTCTGCACGCTGCTTGGCGACCCGAAGCGCTCCATTCTCATTGCCGGTGGACGGATTACGCGGACGCTGGCCGATTACATGTTCTGCCTGATGCAGATGATCCGCCCGCGGGCGACGCTCGTTCCATCGGGCACCAGCACCTGGCCGGACTATCTGCTCGATGTGGAATCCGGCGATGTGCTGGTGATGTTCGACATCCGGCGCTACCAGAACCACCTCCTGAAGCTGGCCGAGTTCGGCTCGCAGAAGGGCATGGAGATTGTGCTGTTCACGGATCAATGGGGCTCGCCGATCGCGCAATATGCGACGCACCGGTTCAACTGCCGCATCGAGGCGCCGTCCGCCTGGGATTCGCTGGCGTCGATACTCGTGGTCATGGAGACGATGGTTGCCCAGATCCAGGCGACGACCTGGAAGTCCACCCATGACCGCATGACGGATCTGGAGCATATGTTCGATCAGACGCGGCTTTTCCGGCGCTTCAAGTGAGTGCGGAGACGGGCCGTCCCGAACCGGCAAGCGCCGCGCATTCGAGGTCGGCCGACCTTCCCATTCGTGCCGGTGAGGCGCGCCAAGGCAGACCGTTTCCTACTTCACACTTCGAATGTAAGCGGCGGGCCCGCAACGGCTTGCCCATTCATTCACCTGGCGTTCCGCTTCAGCGCGGGCGATTGCGTAGCGCTCCTGGATTCGGCCGATGAGCTGAAGCTGATTGCCTTCGATCCTGCACAGATCGTCGTCCGTCAGCTCCCCCCACATTTTTTGCGCAAATCCCCGAAACGCCGTCCAGTTACGCTCGATGTGCTCCCAGTTCATCGCGTCAGAACTCCTCGTGGCAGCCCCCCCGCATCCAAGTCTGCGGAAGGTAACGCTCATAATCGGGAAATCGTTCCAACGCTTTTTATAGTCGGAAGAGATGAATTCAGAAATTTGGCGATATCATTGCAAGCCCGCGATAAACTTCGTTGCCAGGCAGAAAAATACAATAGCGATACGAGGCGTCTGCGAAACAGGCATTATTGTCATACCCGCTTTCGCGGGAATGACGCATGTGGGATGTGACGCGCGTTTCGCAGACCTCTCGATACGGCGTGTGCGGACCGGAATCAGATGCGTGGCAGGGCGGCTACGATGTCGCGCCATGTCTCCGATTCCGGCATTCCCGGCCTACGCTCGCCGAAGACCTGCACAAAGCAGAAGCCGTCTTTATCGAACAGCTCGAACGAGGTGGCGAGACCCTCCGCTGTCAGCTTTCGGACGATCCATGCCTGATGAATTGCGTCTTCCCGCAGATGCAGATTGAAGCGCGGATCAAGAATGTTGAACCATGGGCCCACGGCCCGGATCGTCTCGACGACGCCGGTATGGACCTGCGTGCAACCCGCATTGCCGACGATGCATATGATCGACGTTCGCGCCTCCGCCACCGCCTCAAGCATTTGCCGCAGCGCGACCGGCTCGACCTGCCAAGCGAATTCGGGCTCTGCAAGGCGCACGGCCTGCGACCGGCTTATGCCGCTCTCATCGAGCAGACGAAAGAAGTCATGCGGGTCTTGATCCGCGCTCCAGTGCCGATGAAGGTTCGCCCTGTCGATCTCGCTGTCGGGGCGGTCGGGCCGGCGCGGCGGAAGCGGTGCGACCGTAATCTCGGGGCGCTGCTCGCGGCTTCTAAAGCGCTGAATGAGATTGTCGAAGGCAGTCCGGTTAGTCTCGCCCGTCAGATAGATCTTATGGACGGCGGTCCCATCGATGCCGAAAAATTGCAAACTCGTGCGCAGTCCTGGGGCGGCATGCTCCGACAGCATGAATCCGTAACGCCAATGGCTCAGATGAAGGCGCAGATCGATCTCATGGTTGAGGACGGCGCCGTGACCTGGCCCGATCGCCACGCGGTCGAAGCGGCCATGCCGCTCGTGAACGCAGTGCTCGTTCCGCGTCAGAACCATGACCTCGCCGACCCTGGGCATGGCGCGGAGGATTTCGGCAAAATCGGGCTCAAGGCGGATGACGCCCTCGCCGACCCGGCAAGCAACCAGCTCCGCTTCGGTGACGCCAAGCTCGCGTGCCGCATCTCGCGTCCGAATTGCCGGAACACGCTCCTTCAGCGTCCGAAAGGCCGCGCTCAATTCTGCGCCCGACAGACGCCTATCGGCCCCGGTTGACCCCACATCGCCCCGCATCTTTTCATCGAGCATTGCTCCACCATCCTCTCCTCCGGCAATGCCAGAATGAACGGTAATCGTGGCAAAACAGGGCTGAGCATTGGAGTTGAGCGATAGAATAGATCGGGCTTTGATCTGCAGAAGGACTGCACGCAGCCATTCCGGCGCGGTTCGACGGGGCGCGACTTTTACATCTCGCTTCCCCAGAAATGAATTTTGGACTCGAACCGGATCGCTCGCTGTCTTAATGCCTCCTTAAGCCGGCGTCCGTTAACGCGGGCGTTGAAAAGTCAATACGTATATGCAATTGAGCGCCGGGCAAAGCCTCTCGGCACGGATCTCATGACCGCAATCATTAGGCCGATTACGGCTCTCCTTCTCAGTGCCGCGATCATTCTCATGGCAAACGGCCTTGAAGGCGTGCTGCTGCCATTACGCGGCTCGATCGAGCAATTCTCCACGATCGAGATCGGCATCCTCGGCGCGGCCTATTATGGAGGGCTGACATTCGGTTGCGTGACCGGCCCGCGCATCATCACGCGGGTCGGACATATTCGCGCCTTTCTCCTGTTTGCCGCCGTCGCGACCACGTCCCCGCTTCTTGAGGCCATGCAGCCTGATCCGCACCTTTGGTGGGTGTTTCGCTTCCTCACCGGCATATGCTTTGCGGGCATCATGAACGTCGTGGAGAGCTGGCTGACCAGCGTGGCGTCGAACACCAATCGCGGCCGGGTCATGAGCACCTACGCGATAATCAATTTTGCCTCGCTCACGGTCGGCCAGCAGCTCACCAATCTCGCGCAGCCGGACAATTTCCGGCTGTTTTCCCTGGTTGCGATCTTATGCGCATTCGCCGCCGTACCGCTTTCCCTGACCTTGTCGCAGCCGCCCGCGCCGCCGCTTCGTCCACGCTTCCGCCTGCGTCAGATCTATCACGTTTCGCCCGCCGCGGTGGCCGGATGCCTGGGAGCGGGTCTCGCGAATGGCGCATTCTGGTCGCTGAGCCCGATCTATGCGCGTGAGAGCGGCTTGCCGCCGGGGCTCATTGCGGTATTCGTCAGCCTCGCCGTCCTCGGCGGCGCAATCGCTCAATGGCCGATCGGGCGAATTTCGGACAAGGTGGACCGCCGCCGGATTCTGATCGGACTGAGCATTGGCGCCGCCCTGACCGGCCTGTTCCTCTTCGCGGCAACGGAGGCGGCAACGGAGATCAAGTTGACCCTGGCCGCATTTTTCGGCGTTTTCATGCTGCCCATCTATTGGATCTCCTTCGCTCACGCCAACGACCTGGCCGAGCCGGAGGAGGCCGTCAATGTCAGCGCCAGTCTGCTTCTGCTATTCAGCACGGGCGCGATTTTCGGTCCGATCTTCGCCTCGATCCTCAAGGAGGAGTTCGGCCACGGAAGCCTTTTCCTCTACACGGCCGGGATCCACGGGCTGATCGCGCTCGCGATCGTTTATCGGATGACGCAACGCCCGGCTTCGCCCTCGGAGGAGCGCGTCATTTATGAGGACCTGCCCGTCACCACGACTTCGGCTGCTTTTGAGCTGACCCTTCCCGAGGCGCATGCCGGCGGTCAAGGCGAGGACGACGCGGATCTCGCGGACGAGCCTCGCTAGAAATTTGCGACGGTGCGTCGGGGTGATGGGTTTGGCAAAACTCAACCCATCCTACGGGCTGGGGCGGCGGATCTTGGCCACGTAGGGCGGGGTGACGCCCGCGCAGACGCAAGGAAACCCGCCATGGGCCGCGTCGGCTGATCCCGCGCTAGGCGCCGGAAATTGTGAGGCAATTTGCGTGTTTGATGGTAGCCTAGATGAACCCTCGTTCAAGTGGAATCACTTGGACGAGGTCAAGTCGATCTATTTCAAAAGGCGAGTGCAACTGCTCCCGCGTCCATTTGGACGCGCGTTGCGCTAGTCGTGCAGCGGTACGAGGCGCGGGCCGGCTTTGCTCGCATCCTCCACCCGAACTCTGAAGAGGAGGTCAGAGAATGTTATCCAGGCCGACTTTCGCAATTTGGCTGATTTCCACCATTCTGGCTGTCATCGTAATCCTGATGACGTACGCCGGTATCGGCATTCCCGTCATTTCGCCGATCCTCGCGGGCCATGGGTTCGAGGCGCTTCTGATCGCCTATGTTCTCCTTTGGCTCGGCACAGTTTTCACAGGTCTTTAGCTCTGGCAGGCGGCCGGTTGGCCGCGCGCGGATGTGCGCGGTCATAGGTCCGAAGAAGGGCTTCGCGATCGACTTCGGTGTAGATCTGCGTCGTGGACAGGCTGGCATGCCCCAGCAATTCCTGGATCGAGCGCAGGTCGGCGCCATTGCCGAGGAGATGCGTCGCGAAGGAATGCCGCAGGGCGTGCGGTGTCGCGGTTTCAGGCAGGCCGACGGCGTCGCGCATCCGGGCGATCAGCAATTGCAGGATGCGCGGCGACAGCCTTCCGCCTTTGGCGCCGACGAAAAGCGGCCCGTCAGGAGCGAGATTGAAAGGGCAGAGCGCAACATAGCGCTCGACCGCCTGCTGGATTGCCGGGAGCACGGGAACGATGCGTTCCTTGCCGCCCTTGCCTTTGACCCGCAAAATGTCGCGCGACGGCAAAGGCGCATCGCGTCGCAGGACGGACAGCGCCTCCGAAATTCGGAGCCCCGCACCGTAAAGGAGGAGGAGCGCCGCATTGTCCCGCGCACCGATCCATCGCGGCTGACCGCGCTTATAGGAGTCGCTGCTCTCCGCCAGCACGTCCTCGGTTTTCCGCGCGGTCAGCGGCTTGGGAAGTGAGAGCGGGACTTTCGGCAGCGCCATTGCCAGAACGGCCTTGTTTTTCAGGAGCTCGGCCCTTTCCAGGAAGTGGAAGAATGAGCGCAAGGCTGAAATGCTGCGAGATAAGCTACGGCTGCATGTGCCGATCGTCCGCCGCGAAGCCATGAAAGCGCGCATGTCTTGTGGCGTGAGCCGATTGAGATCGCCGATCGACACGGGCGCGCCGATGTGCCCGGCCAGAAAGATGAAGAGCTGGCGCGCATCGCGCTCATAAGCGTTCAGCGTGTTCACGGTATAGCCGCGCTCTCGGGCAAGAAAGCCGAGCCAGGCGTTGAACGCTTGCAGCGCATCCGGTGCCGCGGGGAGCGGCGCCGGATTTTCGTCCCGGCCGGTCATTTGATCCGCCCGCGATAGGGGCGGCGATCCGCGGCCGCCTCGCGGTCAAGCCGGGCAACAGAATATGGAAATATGCCGCCCGCCTGACCCATCACGCCCTCAGAGAATGCTCTGGCCGGTCTTGGCCCAGTCGGCGAGGAACAGCTCCAGACCTTTATCCGTCAGCGGATGAGATACGAGCTGGCGCAGGACGGCCGGCGGAACCGTCGCGACATCGGCGCCCGCAAGCGCGCTGTCGGTGACGTGGCGCGTATGGCGGATCGAGGCGGCAAGAATTTGCGTCCTCAGCTCCGGGTAATTGTCGTAGATCTGCCGGATCTCACGGATCAGCCCAATGCCATCCTGCCCGACATCGTCCAGCCGCCCGATGAAGGGCGAAACGAATGTGGCGCCGGCCTTCGCGGCGAGCAGCGCCTGATTTGCGGAAAAACAAAGCGTCACGTTGACCATCGTGCCTTCGCCGCTCAGCGCCCGGCAGGCTTTGAGCCCGTCCCAGGTCAGCGGCACCTTGACGGCGACGTTCCCGGCGATCTCGGCCAGGCGCCGGCCTTCGGCGATCATGGTCTCCGTGTCGGTCGCGGCGACTTCGGCGCTGACCGGCCCTTCGACCAGCGAGCAGATTTCGGCCACCGCTTCGATGAAGTTCCGCTCGGACTTCGCGATGAGTGAAGGATTCGTGGTCACGCCGTCGACCAGCCCGGTCGCCGTCAGCGCCCGGATCTGTTCCATATCGGCTGTGTCGATGAAGAACTTCATAACTAAAATCCATCGCTTGAGTGTTTCATAGCGCGCCTGGGTTTACGCATCGTTAACGAGTCGGCGGCACCGCAGGGCGCGGGATCGCTCGCGCGGCCACCAGCTTCGTGTCCGGCTGCAAACCCGCATCTATCTATCTTTACGACAGAGATTTGTCTCCACGGCAAGGACAAGCCGCATTGCGCCCGCCTGCGGCGGAAGGCAGCCCTCTCGCCCGGCCATACAAAAACGCGGCAGCCTTGGCTGGCTGCCGCGCCTTCAGGGGGAGGCAGGAAGAATTGCCTGGTTAAGCCGGGGATTCTTGTGTCGGTGCATCCGGCGGCGTCTGCGGACGGTTGCGCCGCTCAGCCATGAACTGGTCGAATTCGGCTCTGTCCTTCAACTCGCGCAGCTTGCGCAGAAACTCCAAAAATTCCTGCTGCTCGTCCTCGAGCCTGCGCAGCGTTTCGGCCTTGTACTCTTCGAACGCGCTGTTGCCACTGTCATAGGGGTGCGCGCCCCAGCGGCGTCTGCGCTCGAAGCGGCCCCATTTTTCACCCTGCCAGCGGCCCCACTGACCTCGTCCACATCCCATGCGTCCACTCCATATCATATAGCCCAAAACTGCCAGTCCGATGGGCCAGAAAATGATGAAGCCCAGCACCATGACAGTGATCCAGGCCGGCTTACCAAATTCGTCAAGCTTGTCGACGATAACCATCAGACCCTCATGTAAATGTTAGTTACATTCACATAAATGTGCCAGGCGCTCTGGCTTGTCAAGACGTCCCCATCGAGGCGCCGCATTTTTTGTGCGGCAGGGCTTGTCCCGGCTGCAAATGTGCGATTTAGCTGCGTCCCATCTGCGATATGGTGGCTTTGTGTGGAGATGACCAGAAAGCTCGTAAGTTCGGGGGCCTATCTGGAGCCGGAAATCGGCTTCAGCCGAGCCGTGCGTGTCGGCTCCATCATTGCCGTGTCGGGCACGGCGCCGATCGCCGAGAATGGCGGGACCGCCGCTGTCGGCGATCTTCACGGCCAGACGATCCGCTGTCTCGAAATCATCAAGCTCGCACTCGAGAACGCCGGCGCCGGGATCGAGGACGTCATCCGAACGCGCGTCATGCTGACCGACATCTCCAACTGGCGGGAAGCGGCGCGCGCCCATGGCGTGTTTTTCGGCGCCATCCGGCCGGCTTCGACCTTCGTTCAGGTGTCGAGGTTTATCGAACCGGAGTGGCTCGTCGAGATCGAGGCCGATGCGGTGATCTCGTGAGCTGATGCGGCCGGTCGGCGGGACCGCCATTTATTACGCGGCGCCGGTCTCGTGGATGCCGAGCCCCTGAAGGTAGACCAGGAGTCCCGCCTCCAGCAGTTCCTCCGGGGACATCGGTATCTTGCGGCTCTCCTTGCGCCCGAACAGCGAGGCGATGCCGTGCGACATCGCCCAGATATGCAGGGCCATCATCAGAGCGGGCGGGCGTCTTTCCTTCGGCAGCGTTTCGCAAAGCGCTTCGGCGGCCCGGCGCAGCACATCGAATCCGCGATCCGCGGCCTGGCGCAATTCAGGCGTGCTGCCGACCGGCGTCCCGGCTTCGAACATCGCCGTGTAGAAGGCGGGCTCCTCGCGCGCAAAGGCGAGATAGGCTTTTCCGAGATTTTCGAATGCCCGTATCTGGTTCGGCTTTCCCTCGTTCCAGGCCTTTTCCAGCCGGCTTGCGAATTCCTCGAAGCCGATACGCGCAACGTCCGCCATCAGATCGTCGCGGTCGCGAAAATGACGATAGGGCGCGGCCGGACTGACGCCGGCAAGGCGCGCGGCGTCGGCGATCGTAAAGCCCGCTGGTCCCTTCTCGGCAATGAGATCGAGTGCGCCGTAGATCAGCGCTTCCCGCAAGTTTCCATGATGATAGCCGCGCCGACCGGGCGCCCCGCGGCGGTGTTTGGACCAGCTCATGTTAGAAAGTCTTACATGACTCTCGCTGGCGCTGCACGCGTCATTGCGTCAGGCGCGACATTGGCGATGGAGTAAGAGGCGCCGAGAAAACGGCGGCTTCAGGACAACAGTAAGCAGAGCTTCCAGACCTTCATGGGGAGCTGGAAACTCTGCTTTGGCCGGGGGTGGCAAGGCCATGAATTCGGGAGCGCCTAAGCGACGCAACCTTAAGAATGCGCTGACCTTACCACGCAACCCATTCCATATGGTTAATCCATACGGCGTCTCATTCCATGACGATACGCGGTGCGGTGCGCTGCTGCTCCCCGGCTGAAACGGTCGCCCAGATACGCGCTGCGATGTCGCGATAGACCTGCGAATGCGGCAATTCGGGATGGCTGACAACGACGGGATGACCCCCATCCGAAGTCTCCCGTATCACCATGTCGAGCGGCACCTCGCCGAGAAACGGCACGCCCATCCGCTCCGCTTCCGCCCGTCCGCCTCCATGGCTGAAAATCTCGGAGCGCTCCCCGCATTTCGGGCAGAGGAAATAGCTCATATTCTCCACGATCCCGAGCAGCGGCACGTTCACCTTCCTGAACATGTTCAGGCCCTTGCGGGCATCGATCAGGGCCAGGTCCTGCGGCGTGGAAACGATCACCGCGCCGGAAAGCGGGACTTGCTGAGCCATGGTGAGCTGCGCGTCACCGGTTCCGGGCGGCATGTCGACCACCAGAATGTCGAGTTCGCCCCAGGCGACGTCGCGCATCATCTGGGTCAGCGCCGAGATCACCATCGGCCCGCGCCAGATCATCGGTGTCTCCTCATCGATCAGAAACCCGATCGACATGGTCTTGACGCCGTAATTCTCCATGGGCTTCAGAGTCTTGTCCTCGATGAGGTCAGGCCTGCCTTTGAGGCCCATCAGACGCGGTATGGACGGGCCGTAAATGTCGGCGTCGAGCAGACCTGTCTTCAGTCCGTTCATCTGAAGGGCGAGGGCCAGGTTGACCGCCGTCGTCGATTTGCCGACGCCGCCTTTGCCGGATGCGACGGCAATGATGTGCTTGACCTCGCGCACGCCCTCGAGCTGGTCCCGGGCGGACGCCGTCTCAGCTCGTGGTGATCGCTCATGCGCGGCCGGTCGGCTCGGGCCGCGGTCGGCGGTCAGCGTGACCATCACCGCTTCGACGCCCGGAACGGTTGCGGCGGCGCGCTCGGCACGCGCGCGCAACGGCTCCAATTCCTTTGCGCGCTCGGGCGGAACGGCGATCGAGAAATAGACCTTCCCCTTCTGAATGACGATTTCCGAGACCAGCCCTTTGCTGACGATGTCGACCGTTCCGTCCGGGGCGGGAACGCGGCTCAGCTCGGCAATGATTTGATCTTTGGTCGGCGTCGGAGTCATATTCGTCTCCAGCTTCGGCTGTTGCTCCGCGCGCGGGCACATCGGAACGCACCGTTTCTCTCATTTCTTATGTATGCCTGCATTCGCGGCGATGAACCCCCTTTTTTGTCGGGAGGGCGGGCGCAACCGGACAGATCTGTCCATCCGGGCTCATGCGCGAAGGCCAAGCCTTATCTCGGATGCGGTGGCTGTCACAAGCTTGTGATGTTCCGACGCGCGTTTCTATGGCCACATCCATCGGCAATTTCGCCGATGCCAAAACCCGATCTGTCAGCATCCGGATGTAAGGCAAAACATTCAAACGCGGCGACAACTGTTGCAATTCAATCGGCTTTTTCGTTTTTGCCGACGGAGCCTGCATGTTTTGTACGCGGTATGATGTGAAACGCCACCAGAATATGATACTCAAAAAACGATAAAGACGCGGTTCAGGTTCATGGCCATAATGTGACCAATGGGGGACGCGCCCGCGGAACGGGCGGAGAACCGCGGTGTTTATCACCGCGGGGAAATCTTGCGTTCTGAGGGCCTTTGTTGTGGGGATTGACGCGCCCGGCACAATGAGCTGAGGAGTTCGCCGATGGCGGTTGCGAAGAAGAGGCTGGGCTTTTCCTGGATGTGGTTCCTGCTCCTTGCGGGCCTGAGCCTTCTTTCCTGGATATCGACTTATACGGGCATCATGGAGCTGATCGCCGCCTCGACCGGCCAGATCGGCTGGGTGCCGCGTGTGGCGGTGGCTTTCGCCGTCTTCATGCTCCAGCTCATGATTCTTTATGTGCTGGACGCCGTGTTTTCCGGGCATATCCGCTGGTGGCTCTGGCCGCCCTATATTGTCGGCTATTGCGTCCTGTTCCTGATTTCCGTGGGCTTCGCCTTCGGCTTCTACTGGAAATACCTGGAGGCCGGGGCGCAAACGACCGCCTCGGCGGAAGCGTCTTTGCGCGAGGTCCAGCAGACTTTGCAGCTCGGGACCACGCGGCTTGAGCAGATGCAATCGACCTTTGCGACGCTCGCGCAGATCTCCTCCGAAAAAGCCGGAAGAGAGCGAACCGAGGGCCGGACCTGCCCCAATAGCCCGCCGGGCGACGGGCCGAGACGCCGGCTTCGCGATGCCGATGCACAGCGCTTCCAGTTCGCCAACCAATATATTGCTCAACGCGTCGAGGACGTGAACGCCGACATTGGTGCGGTGAATGACGATCTGCAGAAAATCCTGACCAAGGACCCTTCGACCATCGATCCGGCCACAGGGTCGCGCCGCGCTCTTCATCGGCGATCTCAACCGCCGTCTCGGGCTCATTTCAGCCCGCTTCAATGCGCTGCGCACCGATCCTCAACTGCTTCAGCTTCGCGACGAGTTCGCCGCGCGGGCCGAGCAGACGCGTTTCCCCAATGGGCGCGGCGGTACTTTCTTCTGTCCCGGACCCTCAACTCAAGACGGCGCTCAACGGTGTCGTCCGCGCGATCAACGAGCTGCCCGAACTCGAGCCGCCGCTATTGAGGGCGTATGAAGGATCCGAGGCGGTCATCGAAGCGTTCCGGAGGCTGACGAATAGCGGTCTGAACGCCTGGTCGGAAGCGAGAGCCAGTATTCAGAACGGCGTTGCCGCCGTCGGGTTCGCCGCTCCGGCAAAGCCCGTCCCCCCGACGGTGAACGGCCTTGCGGAGCGAGACTACATCCCGCTGATGATCGCCATCTTCGTCGATCTGTGCATTCTGCTGGTTTCGATCAATCGGCCCTTCGGCCCGTTCTTCGAGCTCTCCAGGAGCATGGACGCCGCACGCCGCGGATCGATGAACGATTATCTGGCAACGTTCTATAAGGTCTTTCAGGACCAGTTCGACCCGGCGAAGCGCCCGACAGCAGCGGACGTGATCGCGCCGATTCAGGATGTGGTCTTCGACCATAAGGGACGCTATTACGCTGCGGTGCCGCTCGATTTCCGCGAAGAGGACTACGTGAAATGGCTGGAGCGGCGAACCGGACCGAGCGCTGCCAAGTCGATCTATCAGGCGACGTCGGAGCGGCCGCTTGAGGAATCCCGCTATATTACAAGCGTCTTTGCGACGCTTGAAGGCAGCGGATTCGTCGAGCTGATCGATGCCGGGGACGAAGGGCTCGACGTCGCTCTGATCAAGCAGAAGCTGGATCAGCAAGGCAGCGTCTACGCGCAGGCCGACGCGTTCCGCGTCTACCGCTTCCGTCGGCGGGCCTGGGCGCAGATCCTGATCCAGTCGGTCGCGAGCAGCGCCGCCGAGAGCGAGAGGCTGTGGCATAAGGAAGGCCGGGCTGGCCGCTGGGAGAAGCCCTCCGTCCAGATCGAAGCGCAGGAAGGGGCCTATCGCGGCGAGGCGAAAGCGGTTGAGTCAGGCGGACCGCAGCGATCCATATCGGAAGAGGTCAGTCACCGGGCCGCCCTGGAGGACCGGCGTGAGGGATCCGACGAGGATCCCGACACGGACCAATACGACCATCCGAAATTCAATGGCGGCCGAGAGGCGGAAAACACGGAGAGCTGAGGCCGCCGACAACAGATGGCATCCCTGCGCCCTGCTTCCCGGCGGGGGCTCGCAGCACGCTATATGAAATCCCCCCCGAAAAGGGGATACGGCACTCGGGAGGCTCAGCGGATTTGTCGGATCGGCGTCTCTGCTTACGCTGACCCCGGATTGCCCCTGCACATCCAACGCCAATCGGCGTCTCGTCAATCGTTCCTTAACCGTAACGCGCTTAGTTAGGCGGATCGAAACGCGGCAATCATGCCTTGCCGTCTCTCCGGACAGGAATGAATACCGATGGGCTTTCTCTCCGCCTTCAGCAAAAAGCCGGTCGACGGGCGTCAGCCAGTCGAAAGGCTTTCGGCCATGATCGCAGCCTATGTTCAGCGGCTCGAGCGCAAAGGTGCCACGATCGAGGAGCGCTCACTCACGCTGATAGCCCGCTCACCATCGGCAGCGGTCGCCCAGGCGCTCGCTCTGCAGGCGGACGCTCTCGAGCGGGAACAGGTTTCGGCACGCTTGATCTTTGCCCGGCTGGCGCCTGTGGAGATGCTTGCCGACCTTGCTTCGGCGCTCAATCTGATCGGTCCGCGCGACAGCAAGTCCAGCTCCGTCCGGATGATCAAGACACCCGCGCTACTTCATGCGCATGAGCAGCTGGTCCTCGGCGCGGAATCGTGCTGGACCGGCGACATGTTGCGGAGGTGCGAAGGGAACCGGAATGGCCTCGATCTCTGGGAAGACAACGCGCCCGGATCGGTCAGGCTTGCGCAGCTCGCCTTCAACGCCATCTGGGCGATCGCCAAGCCGGTGCCGGCGCGATTTTTCTCCGGCAGCAATCGCGTCTGGCCCGAACGCACTTCGCTCACCCCGGCCATGGCGGCGGCGGGCCTCGCTTCCGAGCATGCCACGCGCCGTCCCCCCGGCTCGCCTTCGACCCGGCACTGACCCCCGAAGATCTGGAGGCTTACCGTTCCGTGAGCTTCAATTCGATACGGCGGTTGCGGCGCAGATCCTCTTCGGAGGTGCCCGTCGAAAGCGGCTGATATTCGCCGAACCCGGCTGCGACGAGCCGATTTGCCGGCACGCCCTTGCTGATCAGATATTTCACCACGGAAATCGCGCGTGCGGACGACAATTCCCAGTTCGAGGCGAAGGTCGGCGTCTGGATGGGCCGGATATCGGTATGGCCATCGATGCGAAGCACCCAATTGATGTCGCTCGGGATCTGTTTCTCGAGCTGCAAAAGGGCGGTCGCCAGCTTATCGAGCTGGACCTGTCCGTCAGGGCCGATTTCGGCCGATCCGCTTTCGAAGAAGACCTCCGCCTGGAAAACGAAGCGGTCGCCGACGATCCGGATGTCGTCGCGCTCGCCGATCAGCTTGCGCAGCTCTCCGAAGAAGTCGGACCGGAAGCGCGACAGTTCCTGCACCCGCTTTGCAAGGGCAACATTGAGGCGCTGGCCAAGATCGGCAATACGGGTCTGAGACTCGCGGTCGCGTTTCTCGGAGGCTTCGAGCGCATCTTCGAGGGCCGCAATCTGACGGCGCAGCGCGGCGATCTGCTGATTGAGCAGCTCGACCTGCGCCAGCGCGTCGGATGAAATTTTCTTTTGTTCGTCCAGTTCGCCGCTGAGACCGGAAATGCGGGCTTCCGCCGACTGACCCTCCTCTCCCGCCGAATCCAGGAGGCCCCGTAGCCGCTGTTGTTCGGTTTGGGCGGCCGCAAGGGAAGCCTGCAGCGCCGCGAGCTGATCTTGTGAGGACTTGGTCTTGGACTTTTCAAGTGCCAGCAACTCGGTCAGTGAAGCGATCTGCTTGTTAAGCCGGGACAGAACGGTGTCCTTGCCGCTCAACTCCTGGGTCGCAAAATATTGCGCGATCATGAAGAGCGACATCAGGAAGATGACGACAAGCAGCAGGGTCGACAGGACATCGACGAATCCCGGCCAATAATCCTGGGACCCGCGGCGTCGTCGTCTGATGGCAGCAGTCGCCATATGGTCAGCCTCCCAAGGTCATTAAGACGCCGCAGCGCACATTCGTCAGCGTCCGCTTTTTGGCGGGCGCCCGGCAACATCGCGCAGGATTGTGGCGAGCTTGTTCTGCTCGCGGAGCACATTTGCCAGCGAATTTTGCTGGTGTGCCTGCTCGTCCACCCACTCCCGCACGACCTTCTGCTCGGCGCGCATCTGCTTCACCAGCCGGTCGATGCCGCGGGACAGCTCGAGCATGGCTTCGCCCGTTTGGTTGCGCACCATGCTCTGCTCGATCTTCTCGGCGAGGTCGGTCATGCTGCGCTGCATGTCCAGAATGGCGAAGCGGAGCTGCGCGGGTTGTCCCGCGGCCGCGGCGCCCGTCTCCTGTCCGATTTCCGTCATGCTGGAGAGCCACTCTTCCAGCTCGTTGTAGAAGCGGTTTTGCGCCTGCGAGGCCTGAAGGTCGAGAAAGCCGACGATCAGCGAGCCCGCCAGACCGAAGAGCGATGATGAAAAGGCGATCCCCATCCCCTTGAGCGGAGCGGCAAGACCGTTCTTCAATTCCTCGAACAGGACGCCGCTTTCGCCGCCGCCGCTGGGATTGAGCGAGTTAATCGTGAGGCCGACCGATTGCACGGTCTGCATAAGCCCCCAGAACGTTCCGAGAAGGCCGAGAAAAACCAGGAGCCCCACAATGTAGCGGGTGGTCTCGCGGGATTCATCGAGCCGTGTGCCGATCGAGTCGAGAATGGATCGCATGCCGGCCGTCGAAAGCGCCGCCTGTCCCTGCCGCCGCATTAGGAGCGTGGCCATCGGCGCCAGCATGACAGGGGAGCGTTCCACGGCCAGGCCGGGATCGGCGACGCGGAAGTTGTTGACCCAGCGGATCTCGGGATAAAGCCGGAGAACCTGCTGAAAGGTATAGATAATGCCGAAGGCAAGTGTGCCAATGATTATGCCGTTGAGCGCGGGATTGGTGTTGAAGGCATTGACGATAGGGGCGTAAAGAATAATGGCGATGAACGACGCCAGGGCGACGAATAGAAACATCCGCCACACGAACATCTGCGGCTTGGACAGCTTAGAATAGGATGTCTTCGTCATATTCATCGAATGCCTTTGCAGCGGATAAGCCATGGTACCGCCCCCGTCTCCACTTCCTCTCATAGCTTATTTATCCACAGCAAAAAACAGCTAGTTTTTCCTGTTATCGCTATAGCATTGAGGAAGGTCGCCGGTCCAACATTGACATTGGTTAACGCGGCTTAAAGGGCGACGCAGATGATTTATCGTTAACGCCGGCAGGCGGAAATCCCCTGCATTTCCAAGCAGCTATCCCGCATCCCTTGCGGCTAAAGCAATTTCAACAAGGCGCGATGGATGCGTTCATTGCCCACAAGAATGCCGCCATTTTCGAGCATCGCCTTGCCGCCGCTCAGATCCGTGACGAAGCCGCCGGCCTCACGCAGGATGACGATCCCGGCGGCCATGTCCCAGGGGCTCAGTCCGAGCTCCCAATAGCCGTCATAACGACCGGCCGCCACCCAGGCGATGTCGAGCGAGGCCGCGCCGCAGCGCCTGATGCCGGACACGATCGGCATGACGGCCGCGAGCTGGCGCATGAATGTCTCATGGGCGGGCCGTCCGCGATGAGGGATTCCGGTTGCGAGGACGCAATCCTCAAGGTGCGACCGCGCCGCCACCCGGATGCGGCGGTCATTCAAGAACGCGCCCTTGCCGCGTTCGGCCGTGAAGACGTCGCCATTGGCGGGATTGTAGATCAGCCCGGCGACCAGCTCGTTCTCGCGCTGCAATGCGACGGAGATGGCGAAGTGAGGAATACCGTGAAGAAAATTCGTGGTTCCGTCGAGCGGGTCGACGATCCAGACATGCGTCTTGTCGGCCCCTTCGATCGCGCCGCGCTCCTCCATCAGAAAGCCATATCCATGCCTGGCACGCGACAGCTCCTCATAAAGGATCTGCTCCGCCCGCGTGTCGGCGGCGCTGACGAAATTGCCCGGCCCTTTCAGCGACACCTGGAGGTGCTCGACCTCGCCGAAATCGCGCGCAAGGCTCCGGCCGGCTTTGCGCGCTGCGGCGAACATCATGGTCATCAGCGCGGAGGCTGCCATTGGTCAGTCCTTCGAAATGTCGGTTTCGTGCAGGGGGCCGCTCAGGGCGTGCGGGACGCTGCGCCCGCCTCTCTCGGCTCACGCAAACTGCCCGGTCGCGCGCCGAATGTCCAGCCGGTTCGTCTCCGAATGATTGCTCAGCAGCCCTCGACCAAATGGCGATTAATCGGCACGGCGGACATAGCTCAGGTCGTTCGTATCGACGACGACCTTCTCTCCCGCGGTGACGAAGGGCGGAACCATCACGCGCACGCCGTTGTCGAGCACAGCCGGCTTATAGGACGCAGACGCCGTCTGTCCCTTCACGACAGGCTCGGCTTCCACGACCTGAAGCGTCACATGATCGGGGAGCGAGACGCCGATCGGCCTTCCTTCGTGGCTCTCCACCGTCACGCCCATGCCGTCCTGGAGGAACGCCGCACGTTCGCCGACGAAATCCTCGGCGATTTCGAGTTGGTCGTAGGTCTCCATATTCATGAAGACGAGCATGTCGTCCTGCTTGTAGAGGAACTGATAGTCCTTCTGCTCAAGCCGCACCCGCTCGACCGATTCCGAGGACCGGAACCGCTCATTCAGCTTCGAGCCGTTCAGCAGGTTCTTCAGCTCGACCTGCGCATAGGCCGGCCCTTTTCCGGGCTTGACCGCCTGCGCCTTGACGGCCACCCAGAGCGAGCCCTGATGCTTGATCACATTGCCGGGCCGGATTTCATTGCCATTGATTTTCATGAGGTTCCGATGTCGTCAGCCGATTGCTGCAAATTCGACTTTTCATTGGCGTGCTTCCGGCGGCGATGTCAAGTGGGCGCGCATTTCGGCGCATGGGAGAAATTCTCTCGTCAAAGCGCGGCGGCGCGGTTCGGTCCGAGCTGCCATCGGCCGCCCGGCCCGGCGTTCCAATTCACCTCTGAACAAAGCTGACGACGCTCTCGCGGAGCCCCCGAATCATGGTTCAAATGGTCGGGGCTTTTTGGTTGATCCCGTTGGTTAATAATTTGCTAACGGAAAAAACATCTGATAGTTTTGAAAGTGAAATCTGTTCCTGCGTTGTAATTATGGTGCGGATTGTGAGGGAGCGGACGTGGACAAGCTCGTGGCATGGGTATTGGCCGGGCTTCTGGCCTATGTATGTTTGGTTCTTACTTCCATAAACGGGAATTTGGAGGCGTTAAACGCTTCTGGCACACAAGTTTCCGTGTTAAGCGAAGTAAAACAGGACAGTTATCGGGGTGAAGAACCCGAACAGATCGCTTATCAGCGTTCCGAAGCGGTTCGGGCAAGTCCGGTGCAAGCTGGCTTCATCATCGCAACATTCATCGCGATCTTTCTCAGCTGGCATTTCTCAAGACTCTACCATACGCATCAGTGGACGAAGAAGATCCTCCGCAAGAGCTTTGCGCCTTATCGCGAGCCTTATATTACGGCGGTACCGCGTGAGCCTGTCCATCTTGATCAGGATTGCGTATCCGATGCTCCGCTGCCGGACGGGCGTGTCAAGGAAAGCTGGCTTCCTGGCCATGCGAAGGCGCTTTATGCGACGTGGGGCGGACGGAATAATGTCCTGGGCTGAGCAAAGCTCTGGCCCGAGCCGCCAATCTTCGGCGTTTGCGCATCTCTAAGCATCCGACATCCTTCCCCGCACCCGTCTGTGGCGCGCCTGCAAATACTCCCTCAACCGCATCTCCATGAGGCGCGAGGCCGTGCGCTGAAAAAGATCGGCGCCATCGCCTGACGGGTAGAGTTTGTCCGGCTCAGCCTCGGCGGAGACGATCAGTCCGATGCCATTGTCGTAAAGCGTATCGATCAGCGTGTTGAAGCGGCGCGCCTCATTGCGGCGATCCGGTGTGAGAACCGGCACATCTTCGAGAATGATGGTGTGGAAGTTTCGCGCGATGGCCAGATAGTCGTTCGCCCCGAGCGGTCTTGCGCAGAGTTCGTTGAAGGTGAAGCGGGCGACGCCCATCGCGGCCTCCGGCACCTCGACCACGCGGCCCTTCACCGTGATCATCTGCGGCCCGCCCGCCTGGCGCCCGGTCAGCCGTATCCAGGCCATGCGGATCTCCTCGTCGGCCTCGGGCCCGAGCGGCGTGAAATAAAGCGGCGTTCCGGTCAAACGGTCGAGCCGATAGTCGCGCGAGGCCTCCAGCTCCAGCACTTCCATCCTGTCCTCGATCAGTTCGATAAAGGGCAGAAACAGCGCACGATTGAGCCCGTCCCTATAGAGATCCCAGGGCGCAACATTGGAGGTCGCAACGACGACCGTCCCGCGCTCGAACAGGACGCTGAACAGCCTGCCGAGGATCATGGCGTCGGCGATGTCGGTGACATGCAGCTCGTCGAAACACAGAAGGGGCGCCTCGCGGGCAATCCGTTCGGCGACATGCGGGACGGGATCGCCGGCATGGGTCTTGCGGGCCTGCGCGATCAGCTCATGGGTCTCACTCATGAATTCGTGGAAGTGCCGGCGCCGCTTCTTGCCAAAGGGAGCGGACGCAAAGAACAGGTCCATCAGCATGGTCTTGCCGCGCCCGACTTTGCCGAAAATGCAAAGGCCGCGGGGCGCTTCACCGCTCTTTCGCTTCAGCAAGGAAAAAACATCGGTCCTGGCCGAGGGGGCATAGCGGGCGAGACGGTTGGAAAGACTCTGCAACTTCTCCGCCGCGAGCGCCTGTGCGGAGTTGGATTCGATCTCGCCCGAGTGAACCATCTCTCGATAGCGCTCAAGCAGCGATTGAGCCATCGGCACGTCCCTGGGTCGGCCCCCATTTGGGGCAAGGCGTCGGCAAGGCAGCTACAACAGACGGCGAATGGGCGCAACCGGAGAAAAGAGCGTTGCGGCCCGGCCGGAGTTTTTCTAAACAAGGCTGAGATCATCAGAGCGCAGCTGGTTTGGAGTAGGCTCTTGAAAAACGGTTTGATTTTTGCAGGCGCCGCCTGCTGCCTTTTCGCGCTTTCCGGCGATGCGCTGGCCGGCCCCTGCTTTCCCGTGACAAGCGAGGTCGTCAGCCTCGGCGAAAAGGCCGCGCGCTATTATGCACAGCGGAGCCTCGATATGCGCGTCCAGAATCAGCAGCGCACCATTGCCTCAAGCGGCGAAACGGCCAGTGAAGTCGTCAAGCAGGAGCTGAGCTGCAGCCCTTTCCCAAACCTTCTGGGCGCGGATGAATGGCGCTGCACGGGACACGCGAAGGTCTGCACGAAAGGGTGACCTGCGTCTCCCTGACGCTTGAAAGGCCGCCGGTTTGAGACCGCCAGCCAGCCTTTTTCCTTGCCCGGGCCGGCGAAATGGCGATCATTTCCGGCTATGAATCACGGACAGAATGCGCCGGCGCGGACCGGTGATCTCGATGCCCTGCGAAGCGGGGGAAAGCGCGCGCTCGCCGAAACTTTGGCAAGGATCGAGCAGGCGGGCGATGATGCCGATACAGCCGCATTGATCGACGCCGCCTATCTTGCCCCCCGCGCCCATGTGATCGGCTTTACCGGTCCGCCCGGCGTCGGCAAATCCACGCTGATCGATATGCTCATCCGGAAATGGCGCGCGGCGGGCGTCACGGTCGGCGTCATCGCGGTCGACCCCTCTTCGCAGCGCTCGCGCGGCGCGCTCCTGGGAGACCGGATCCGAATGCGTACCGACCCGGAGGACCAGGGCGTGTTCGTCCGCTCTCTTGCCTCGCGCGGCCGCCTGGGCGGGCTGACCGAGCTTGCGTTTCCCGCCGTCGTGCTGATGCGCGCGATTTATGACCGGGTCATCGTGGAGACGGTTGGTGTCGGACAGTCCGAGGCGGATATCTCCACGGTGGCGGATACGGTCGTGCTTTGCGTGCAGCCCGGTTCCGGCGACTTGTTGCAGTTCATGAAGGCCGGGATCATGGAGATCCCGGATATTGCCGTGGTGACGAAGGCCGACACCGGCGCGGCGGCGACCCGCGCGCTCGCCGATCTGAAGGGCGCGATGGGCCTCGCAAGCGGAGGAGGCGACGTTGCCTGCCTTCTCATCTCGGCATCGAGCGGGGAAGGGCTGGACACACTTATCGACGCACTCGATGCGAGGCTTGCGGCGCTCGATGGCATGCCGCTCGCCCGCCAGCGCCGGGCTCAGGCGGAGGGCTGGCTGCGCGCGGCCCTTCTTCAGCGTTTCGGCGAGGAAGGGCTTGCCGCCGCCGAGCGGGCGCTCACACTCACCGAGCATACCGCCCCCTTCAGCAAACACCGGGCGATCTCCGAAAAGCTGCACGTTATATTTACCGATTAACGGACACGTCGGCGCGGCATGTCAGGATCAAATTTGCCGCCAAAAAGCGATCGCGGACCTGCATTTTATCTTTAACTTATTTTTTCCATAGTTTTCTGGCTGATGGAGGCAGGACGTCGCGTACGATTTGGCTGTAAGGATGCGTTTACCTTTATACGCTCTCATTCTTGTTTAGTTTTGAAACAAATTGTCAGTCTGAGTTGAGCGAGACGCGGGGGGCGCCGGCCAACTGCTTATTGCTGAGGGAAGGCGGATAGAGCTGGGATGAGTATTCGCTTAGGTGGAATAAAACGACACGTCGCTTATGGACTGGCTGCCGTTTCGCTGCTCGGGGCGGGATCTTCCTTCGTTCATTATTCCTTCTTTGCGTCCGATGCGGATCCATTTTCCGAGACGCGCGGAACGACCATCCCGCGCAATATCGAGAGACGACCACCCGAAATCCACCTCGGCGCCGCGACCGTTCAGCTCTTCACCCAGTCCGGCAAGGAGGACCGCGCCGATTATGTGGCGCGTGAAGCCGCTGCTGCGCAGAAGTCGGCTGCCCCGCAGCCGGCGGCGGTGGCCGCCAACAATCCGGATGGGGCGGAGGAGCCGATGCGGTACGTCGCCGCATCCATGACCCCCCTCGATATCGGCCGGCCCGGCCCGACCAGGACGGCAGAGCTTTTCCGTCAGTCCGTCAACCGCGGCGGCAAGGCCGATCGCCTCGTGCTGCCGGAATTGTCGGTCGCCAAGCTTGCGGTGACTGGTGAACGAGACGAAAGTCCTGGCGATGAGGGCGTGAGTGCGGCGCTCTTCCTGCTGTCCCCGTCGGCGACAGGCTCTCAGCCTGAATTGATTGCGGAGGCGAGTGCGGAGGACGCATCTTTGGCCAAGGCATCGGTGGGGGCGAGCGCCGGTCCGTCGAGCTGGGACGATCTGATCAAGCTTGCGCGCGTCGGCGGCGGCGATGGCGAACGGATCAAATCCCGTATCTTCGGCGGCCTCACCGAGGACGAGTTCCGGGCGCGGGAATTCCGCTGCATGTCGACCGCAATTTATTTCGAGGCGCGCGGAGAAAGCGTGCGCGGCCAGACGGCCGTCGGCCAGGTTATCATGACGCGGGTGCGCAGCGACTATTATCCGAACACGATTTGCGGCGTCGTATTCCAGGGGCAATGGAATTGGAACGCCTGTCAGTTCTCATTCGCCTGCGACGGCAACCCGGAAACGCCGAAGAACAAGAAGCAGTGGCAAACCGCCATAGATGTGGCGAAGAAGGTCATCTCCGGCCAAGCCTACGTCAAGGAAGTCGGCGACGCTACGCATTACCACGCAACCTATGTCTCCCCGCCCTGGAAGAAATTGATGAAAAGGGTCGCCAAGGTCGGCGTGCACATCTTCTACAAGGCGCCCTTCGTCCGGCCTCTCGTCGCCAGCAACGATTTCAAGAAGCTTTAAAGATCGATCGGGCTTGCGCCGCTGGTACCCTCTCGGCCCGGCTGAGGAGCCGGCCCTATTCAACTGGCGCAACGCGCGTCCAAGCATGTCCCCGCGAAGGCGGGGATGGACGTGGGAACAGTTGCGCTAACCTATTGGGATAGATCAACTTAACCTCGTTCAAGTGAGTCCACTTCAACGAGGGTTGATCTAGGGCTCTCGGGCGTACCGGCAGGCGGATCGCGCCGAAAGCTCAGAACCAGGCGCATTGTCCGTGGCTCCACATGGTGGAGCACAGCGCCAGATTGTGAAGGAAGCGGGCGACGGGCACATCGAGCTTGTCGAGCGCCAGCCATATGAGAAGGAATACGCCGATCGATATGATCAGCGCCGGCACATACCAGAGCCGCGAGAAGTAGATCGTTCGCGACGTATATCGGATCTGATCGGCATTCAGCGCCGTCTCGGCATCCTCCTGAAGGATCTCTCTCGCCACGGCAGCCCCCGGTACGAATGGCGCGGCGAGCGATCCGAAGCCGATCGTCAGCGCGGCAAGCGTCGGAACAAGCGGCGTCAGCAACATGCCGGTCACGAACAGTCCTTCATCCCAGGGCGATCTGACGGCCTGAGCGGCGGCCATCCGCCAGTCGAAACTGTCGCGACCGAAGACCGACAGAAACAGATCGACGAGTTCGAGCCCGATCGGCAGAAGGGCCGCGAGCGCGACGACGAAGACGATGGCTGCGGCGATATCGACGATGAGGACCGTGCCGATAAAGGCCGCGCCAGCGAGGCTCGGCGAGGCGATCTCGATCAGCGACACGTTGAACCGCGTCACCGCCCAGGACAGCCAGTCCACGACGGCATTGAGGACGGGAAGAATGACGAAGAATAGCATGAGAAAGAACGCAAAATCCTTCGCCATCGTCAGGGCGATGACGGCTACAAGGACGAGCGCGATGAAGAACGCCCAGGCGCCGGCGAAGGCATAGGCAATGGCAAAGGCGATGGCGAAGGCGAACCCTCCGAGGATCGCAAAGGCCACCGTTCCGACGTCGGAGACCTCGCCCGCAAGGCTTGAGGCGACCGCAAAGGCGATAGCGAATGCGAACACCACGGCGAAAGCGCCGAGCAGGATGCGGGTGACGATTTCGGCGAGTTCGCTGTCGCCGCCGATCGAGCGCCACCTTCGGCGGAAGACCCAGTAACCAAAATGGAACAGCGCACGAACGGCGATCGACACCATGACGACGCCGAAGAGGAACAAAAGCAGCTCGCCGACGTTGATCTGGCCGCTCTTATACCCGGCAAGCACGCTTGCAAGCAGGAAGAGCGCAACCGGGAAAACGAAGGCAATGGCAAGGCAGCGCTCGAAAGCCTGGCCGCTCCACCGCCGTCCGAACCATCGCTGCATCCAGCCATCGAGCCGCTCCATGGCCGCCAAATAGCGGGCGAAGGGAGACACGGCGCCGAACCGGCCCTGCAAATAGCCGCGCATGGACGGATTGCCGAGTTGCTCGGCGATGGGGGTCGACGGAAAGGGCAGGAGCCAAAGGAGAATGGTGATCAGCAGAATAAGTAGGGCCGAGATCGAACCTGTTACGCTCCACCCCTGCCACGAAATCAACGCGAGACCGGAACCAGCCGACTCCATCTTCTCACAAACCCCCCACCCCTTAATGGCACGGCATCCTGCAAAAGAGCGCAGCAAGTTGCAAGCCAACTCTTTTCGCCTGCGCGAAATAGCCCGCAGAAGCACCGATAGGCCACAGCGGGTATCGGTGTTCCGCGAGGGAAAAGCTTATTCTCTCTGCGGTGAGAAAAACTTAGCTCAATTTCGCATATCGAGAAGGCGGCGGGCGATGACTTGCGCCTGGATCTCGGCCGCGCCTTCGAAAATGCTCAATATCCGCGCGTCGCACAGGACGCGGCTGACGGGATACTCAAGCGCGAAGCCGTTGCCGCCGTGGATCTGCACGGCATTATCCGCCGCCGCCCAGGCCACACGCGCCGCGAGCAGCTTGGCCATGCCCGCTTCCAGATCGCAGCGCCGCCCCTCATCCTTCTCACGCGCGGCGAAATAGGTGAGCTGGCGCGCAATCATGATCTCCACAGCCATCATCACGATCTTGTCCGCCACGCGCGGAAAAGAGACGATCGGCTTGCCGAATTGCTGGCGCTCATTTCCATAGCGCAAGGCCAGGTCCATGGCCGATTGGGCAACGCCGACCGCCCGCGCGGCCGTCTGAATGCGCGCGGCCTCGAAGGTCTGCATGAGCTGTTTGAAGCCTTGCCCTTCCTCGCCCCCGAGCAGATTTGCGGCCGGCACGGCGAAGCCGTCGAAGGAAATTTCATATTCCTTCATGCCCCGATAGCCGAGCACCTCGATCTCGCCGCCGCTCATGCCCTCGGCAGGGAACGGGTTTTCGTCCGTTCCGCGCGGCTTTTCCGCAAGGAACATGGACAGGCCCTTATAGCCGGCCTCGTTCGGATCGGTGCGCGCAAGCAGCGTCATTAGATCGGCGCGAACCGGATGGGTGATCCAGGTCTTCTGCCCGGTGATCCGGTAGACGTCCCCTTCACGCACGGCGCGCGTCTTGAGGCCGGCGAGGTCGGAGCCGGTATTCGGCTCGGTGAAGACGGCAGTGGGGAGAATCTCGCCCGAAGCGATTTTGGGCAGATATTTCTGCTTCTGCTCCTCGGTGCCGCCGCCAAGGATCAACTCTGCGGCGATCTCCGACCGCGTGCCGAGCGAGCCGACGCCAATATAGCCGCGCGACAGCTCCTCCGAGACCAGGCACATCGACTCCTTGCCCAGCGCAAGCCCGCCGAACTCTTCCGGAATGGTGAGGCCGAAGACGCCAAGCTCGCTCATTTTAGCGATGACCTCGAGCGGGATATAGCTGTTCTCCAGGTGCCATTGATGCGCGTGAGGGGCAATCTCGGCCTCGGAGAAACGGCGCATCTCTTCGCGCATGCTCTCCAGGGTGTCGTCGAGGCCGCCATCGCCATAGGTGGATGCGCCCTGGGCGCCATTGATGAGGCCGAGCAGCCGGCTTCGCGCATCCGGCGTATTGCCGGAACGGATCAGCGTCTGAACAGCGCTGTTATCAGTGAATGCACCTTGATCCTCCGGTGAAATGCCGAGCTCGCCGAGGCGGGCGAACTCGGTCTGACTCATGGGGATGCCGCCGGCGATCTGAGCGGAGTATTCGGCAAGCCCGATCTGCACGATCAGCCGCTCGATTTCGCCGAAGCGGCCTTCGCGCTCCTGCCGCCCCGCATAGGCGGCGAGCTGCTTCAACGCCTCCACATAAGTCGCCAGCCAGGCAAGGCCGTGCGTGCGGTGCTGTTCACGGTCGAGAATGCCGGCGTCGGGCCGGCCATCGGGGGCGGCAATTGCGCGCGTGGCGGCGACCGCCTTATCGAGCAGCCGCTGCCCTGCATCCGCGGCCTGGGCGGCCTGGGCTGGGATCGTGTCTAGTTGCGTGTCCGTGGCCGCCGAACTCATTCGTCTGATACCTCTTTGCTGACGACATCTATCCTGACTTTATCGGTGTTCCGCCGCCCGGCCGCCGAACAGCCGGCTGAGGAAGCCGCCTCGGGAGCGCTTTTCGGGCGCCTTTTCCGCCTCGGGTTTCGTCTCCTCGGCATCCGCCGCTGCCGGACCCGCGGCTGATGCCGCTGCCACCGCCTGCGTTTCTTCCGCCGCGCCGGCCTCCGGGGCAAGCGGCTGTTCGGGCGCGCTCGGCTCGGCCGGGGCTTCCGGAATCCCTTCTCCAGACGCGGCGGGCGCCGCACTGGTATCTTCGGGCGGCGACTCCGCCGTGACCGTCGCACCCGTGTCTGGCGCGGCGGCCGGACGCTCGGATGTCTGCGGCTCGGCTTCCGCGCTAGCAGCCTCCTCTGCCTGCACCCTTGTGGTTTCGACGACTTCGACGACGGTTTCCGTTACGGCAGCGAGCGTAGCCTCCGCGGGTTCGGGCTCGACCTCTGTCCGGACGATCTTCTCTTCGGTCCCCGCGCCGGGCTCGACAACGGCCGCGCTTTCTTCCAACGCTGCTTCCGCTCTCTCCGGCGACGTTTCAGCCGCGGCCGGTGTGGACACCGCCTCCGCGCCTGGTTCCGTCTCCGTTACGGCCTCTGCTTCGGCCGGCATGGGAGTTTCGCCCTGCGCCTCGGCCGTTTGGCCAACGGTTTCTTCACCGGCCGGTTCATGATCAGCAGGCGTTGCGGAAAAAAAGGCCGACTGTTCGAGTTCGCCGGCATAGCAAGGTTCGGAGCTTCGCCTTTCCGACCCTCCATCGTCGAAGGCCTCGCCCTTATCCTGCGACGCCGCCCCGGATGAGACGGGCGCCGGCGCAGCCGCCGGCTGTTCCACCGGTTCGGCCACCGGTGTTTCCGCGGCAGCCGATGGCTGCGGGGGCGTAATGCCGTTCAACCCTTGCGGCGGCGTCCGCTCGGCCTCGATGACGGCTTCGACCCGTTCCCAGGATGCCTGCGCGAGCTTGTCGAAGCCTGTGAGCGGCCCTTCCGGCTTGGGAGGGGCTTGCGGCGGCGCCGGTGTCTCGGGCTCCGGCTCCGGTTCGGGTTGGGGCTCCCGTTCGGGCTCGGGTTCGGCAGCCGCATCCGCGCGAGGTTCGGCCGGTGCGGGTGCGGCCGGTGTCTCTTGCGCTGTCTCGGTCAGGGGCGTTCCACGTTCCGCCGCGAAAATGAGCCCGATCAGGTGGGTCAGCCTTTCGGCCTCGTCCCGCGCATCTCCCGAGAGGAGGCCCGCTTCCTGCCGCAGCAGCGCAAGCGGCTCGCTCCCATCGCTCGGCGCATTCGTGGCGGCGCCGGGCAAATCCCGCAGCGCTCCGAGGAGGCTGACGGCAATGTAATATCTGTTTCCGGAAAGTTCCTGCTGAGCCAGCCTGCACACCGCGTCTGCGGCTCCCCGCAAACCGCCCTGTAACGCGGCGGGCGCCTGATCCTCATTGGCGTCGGCCCCCTCGTCCGTTGCGAAGCTGACCGCGGCCGTCGCCTGCGGTGCGCTGAAGGAATTTGCGCGCGGCGTAACGATCGGTTGGAATTCGTCCTCAGCGGAGGCGGTCGGCGCCTCCGGCTCCGGCGCCTCGGGACTTCCAGCGACGCTTACGGCCGCATCCAGCCTCGTCTGTATGCTCTGGTAGAGGGAACGCGTCGTCTCGTCGGACAAGTTAGCGCTGTTCTCGAGCAAATCGAGCTGCTGTGAGATCATATAGAACTCATTGCCGGTGAGCTGCTCGACGGCCTTGGCTCGCAACTCACGAATACCGGCAATGATCTCGGCTCGGCTTTCCTCCATTTTTGCCCCCAATGTCTTTGATTTGATCTAAGGAAACTCAGGCGACAGTTTAACCAAACTTGTCTGCCGGGCCAGCCGAAAGACCACAATCGCGCAGCTTAGCGGGCATTTATTTACCCGGCGCGTGCCCAACCCGCCAGGCAGGGCTCACGCAAAGCGTTTCCGGCTGATTTCGATGACGTCCTCAAAGGTTCTCAGCCCGGTTTGCGGTGCGCTTACCATCACGGCCATATTGCCCGGACTATGCTCGTTCTTCCACATGCGCATATGGGCTTTCGGAATATCCGACCACGGAAAGACCTCGGACATGCAAGGATCGATGCGCCGCTCCACCATCAGCCGGTTGGCCTGGCTGGCCTGCAGCAGATTGGCGAAATGCGAGCCCTGAACGCGCTTCTGATGCATCCAGAGATAGCGCGCATCCATCGTCAGATTGTAGCCTGTCGTTCCGGCGCAGATCACGACCATGCCGCCGCGTTTCACGACGAAGAGGGAAACCGGGAAGGTCGACTTGCCCGGATGCTCGAAGACGAAATCGACATTGTTGCCCTTGCCGGTGTGCTCCCAGATGGCGGCGCCGAACTTGCGGACTTCCTTGAACCAGACCGCGTATTCATCCGTGCCGACCTTCGGCATCTGGCCCCAGCAATTGAAGTCCTTGCGGTTGATGACGCCCTTGGCGCCGAGCTGCATGACGAAATCGCGCTTGCTGTCGTCGGAGATCACGCCGATGGCGTTGGCGCCGGCCGTGGCGATCAGCTGCACCGCGAAGGAGCCGAGACCACCCGATGCGCCCCAAACGAGAACGTTATGGCCCGGACGGAGCACATGCGGGCGATGGCCGAACAGCATCCGGTAGGCGGTGGCGAGCGTCAGCGTGTAGCAGGCGCTTTCCTCCCAGGTCAGATGCTTCGGGCGCTCCATGAGCTGGCGGTCCTGCACCCGGCAGAACTGCGCAAAGGAGCCGTCGGGCGTCTCATAGCCCCAGATGCGCTGGCTCGGCGAGAACATCGGGTCGCCGCCATTGCATTCCTCGTCGTCGCCGTCGTCCTGATTGCAGTGGATGACGACCTCGTCGCCGACCTTCCAGCGCTTCACCTTCGAGCCGACCGCCCAGACGATGCCGGAGGCGTCGGAACCGGCGATGTGATAAGGATTCTTGTGAACGTCGAGGGTTGAAATCGGCTGGCCGAGCGCCGCCCAGACGCCATTATAGTTGACGCCGGCCGCCATCACGAGAACGAGCACGTCGTGACTGTCCAGCTCCCATGTCGGCAGCACTTCCACCTGCATGGCCTGATCCGGCGGACCGTGGCGCTCCTTGCGGATCGCCCAGGCGTACATATTCTTCGGCACATGCCCCAGCGGAGGGATTTCGCCGACTTCGTAAAGATCCTTTTTGGGCGCCTGGCCACCCGAGATTGCCGTGAGCGCTGGTTCCGACATGCGGCCTACCTCCTCCTTCCACGGCGCTTCCCGCGCCGTGCCTTCCCGTGCATATTCGCATCCCATTGGCTATAACAAATCACCCGGCAGCGTGATCGGCTGCCCGGATGCGTGGGACGTTTCGGCAGTAGATGGTTTGCCAGATTGTCCCGCAATGCAAGATAATTCTCGCATTGCAGCATGATGCGAAAGACAGCAGTTTGTCACCATTGAAACTGACAAGTGCATAGAATTTAGGCGGTCCGAACGTATGGATAAACCGTTTCCGAAAAAGGCGCATCGCAGCGCAGCATTCGCGGACCTCGGCTCGATATTTGCCGTCTTCCTGCGGCTGGGATTGACCTCGTTCGGCGGTCCCGTGGCGCATCTCGGCTATTTTCGCAAGGAATTTGTCGAGAAGCGGCGCTGGCTGACGGATGCGGCCTATGCGGAACTTGTCGCATTGTCCCAGTTCCTGCCCGGGCCGGCGAGCAGCCAGACAGGCTTCGCGCTCGGTCTGATGCGTGGCGGCTATCTCGGCGGCCTTGCTGCCTGGCTTGGATTCACCCTGCCGTCGGCCGTCATCATGGCCGGGGCGGCTTACGGTCTCGCCTATGCGGACGGTCCCGAGGCGACCGGCCTGATCGCCGGGCTCAAGCTCGTGGCCGTTGCCGTCGTGGCACAGGCCGTCCTCGGTATGTGGCGCAGCCTTTGCCCGGACGTGCCGCGCGGCACGATCGCGGTGCTCGCCCTCGCGGTGCTGCTGTCCGTCTCTACGGCGATGGCGCAGCTTGGCGTCATTGCCGCCGGCGCGGCGATCGGGTTTCTTCTCCTGCGGGAACAGGGCGGCGGCGAGACGACCCCGCTCGCCGGGCCGGTATCGGCCAGAGCGGGCGCGCTGTTGCTCATGATCTTTTTCGCGCTTCTCCTGCTGCTTCCGGTCGGGGCCGCGCTTTGGGCGGGTCTTGAACTTGCGGACGCCTTCTATCGGGCGGGCGCCCTGGTCTTCGGCGGTGGACATGTCGTCCTGCCGCTCCTTCAGGAGGCGACCGTCGCACCCGGCTGGATCAGGGCCGACGATTTCCTGGCGGGCTATGGCGTCGCGCAGGCTCTGCCCGGACCGCTCTTCACTTTCGCCGCCTATCTCGGCGCGGTCTCCGGCGCTGAGCCGAACGGCATCGCGGGCGCATCTGTCGCATTGATCGCGATTTTTCTTCCAGGTCTCCTCTTGGTCATGGGCGCGCTGCCTTTCTGGGACCGGCTCCGCGCTCAGCCGAAGATCCGCAGCGCAATTGCCGGCGCGAACGCCGCCGTCGTCGGCGTGCTGGCGGCGGCGCTCTACAATCCGATCTTTCTCACAGCCGTAACGGACGGGATGTCGCTCGCGATCGCCGTTCTTGCCTTTGCGGCTCTGGTCTTATGGCGGGTGCCGGTCTTGCTGGTCGTCGCGCTGACGGCAGGCACCGGGCTGGCCCGCGCCATCATCGGTATTTAGGCAGCCCTATGCCGCGATCCCGTCACGCATAATGAAGCGGCTTCTGCCCCAACATCGTAACTTTGAGCGGCATGCCTCCGCGCGCCTGAAGCGTGACCCGCGAGACGGGCTCCGGATGGCTTTTGCCCACCCAATCGAACCGTGCCGCGCGGATCAGCGTGGCCAGAATGACCGTCGCCTCGGTCATGGCAAAGGCGTTGCCGAGACAGATGCGCGGCCCCGCGCCGAACGGCATGAACTGCGCGCGCGGATAGGCAGCTTCGCGGTCCGGCTCGAAGCGGGTCGGGTCGAAGCGCGCCGGATCGGTCCAGAGCTTCTCGTGCCGGTGAATGCAGAAGATCGGGATGACCGCAATCGAGGCTTGGGGCACATCGAAGCCGTCCAGTTCCAGCGCTTCCGCAGAGATGCGCGAAATGACCGGCACCGGCGGATATAGCCGCATCGCTTCTTTGAGTACCTGCTGAGTGAGCGGCAGTCTCTCCACCTGCTCGGCAAGAATCCTCGCTTCGCCGCAGGCGGATGCGATCTCGGCGCGCAGCCTGTCCTGCCATTCGGGCGCGCGGGCGAGAAGATAGAGCGTCCAGGTCAGCGCGCGGGCAGTGGTCTCGTGGCCCGCTTCGAGCAGCGTCAGCAGATTGTTGATGAGCCGTTCCATGTCCATCGGCTCGCCGCTTTCCGGATCGCGCGCCTCCAGCAGCCGCCCGAGCAGATCCTCTCCGCCGCCGGCCTCCCCTTGCCGGCGCGCGATGATGTCGTGGATCGCCCCGCGCATTCGCCTGGCCGAGCTGGCCATCAGCCAACTCGCCGGATGCGGGAACCAGAGCGGCATATTCAGAAAGCCGTACATCAACTCCCAGGACACATGAGCCAGGTTCACCGCCGTCATGCGCTTGATAATCTCGGCCTCTTGCGGCTCGCCGCCTTTAAGCATCGTGCGGGCGATCACCGAGAAGGTCGCCTCCGTCATGGCTTCGTCGATCCGCTGCACGCTGCCGGGCGGCGAGACGCGCCATTTCGCCAGGATCTCTTCGGCGGGTTGCGCCATGCTGGGCACATATTTCAGGATTTCGGCGGGCCGGAATAAAGGCGCCATCGTCCGGCGCTGCCAGCGCCACAGCGCGCCGTCCGCGCTCAGCACGCCATCCTTCAGCGTCCGCCGGAAGACCCGTTTCTCCACCGGCGCCTTATGAAAGACACCGGCGCGCTTGATTAGAATTTCCTCGACGAGCGCGGGATCCGAGACCCAGAAAACGCGGGAGGCACCTCTGCTCAGGCCGACGATCTTTTCCTGATAAGCCGCCTGCGGAAGCGCCAGCAGCGGGTTCTTGACCACGCGGTAGATCAGCTTGCCTAGCGGCAGAGGCTCTGACGGCGGCGTAACGGTCGGCGGATAGAGCGGTTCGGCGCTCGCAGCGGCAATCGTCATAGAACGGCCCCTCTCAGATGGATCGGCATTGACTATATAACGCCTGAGGGCGGTTGACCCGTCGTTCCTGAGGCGGCGATACGGCTCGAACGGGGCTTGTCCTGCGAGCGGGGGTCGCGTAAGCGTCAAGCGAGAAGGGAAGACTCATGAAAGCGCTTACTATCGGCGGAGCGATGGTCGATTCCATCGCGATCATCGATTCGAGCAGCATCGAGCGTATGGTGATGCGCAATGCCGATGCTTCTTATCTGCTGCTCGAAGAGGGGCGCAAAACCGAGGCCGAGGAGATTTCGACCCATCCGGGCGGCGGCGCCGTCAATGCCGCGGTTTCGATGGCGCGGCTCGGGCTTGACGTGTCCGCCATCTCCAAGCTCGGCACGGACCAGCGCGCCGATGTGATTCTGGCAAAGCTTGAGAGCGAAGGCGTCTCCACGCGCTGGATCCGGCGCGACGCGCGCATGCCGACGGGTGCGTCGGTGCTGATCTCCTCGCATGAGCGGAACGCTGCGATCTTCACCTTCCGCGGCGCGAACACGCTGCTCTCGATGGAAGACATCAGGCCGGAGGCGCTGTCGGTCGACGTCGTTTACGTCTCGAGCCTCAGCAATCAATCCGCCGACTGTTTCCCTGAGCTTGTCAAGACGGCGAAGGCGAGCGATTGCCGCCTCGCCGCAAATCCCGGCATTCGCCAGCTCAGCAAGCGGGGGCGCGATTTTCTCGATGCCGTCGGCTCGGTCGATATTCTGGTCGTGAACCGGTCCGAGGCGAACGCGCTCGTCCCCGCTCTCTCGGCGCGGGTGGGGGAAGGCGGCCCCGTTTTGCCGTTCGGGCCCGCGGAAGACGTTCCCGATCTCATCCGGCGGGGCCTGTTGTCCGGCGGCTTCGAAATCAGCCTTTTGCGTTTCTTTCATTCGCTGCTTGAGGCCGGATGCGAGATGATCGTCGTCACAGACGGACGCAATGGCGCCTTTCTCGGCACCGGCGAAAAGGTCGTTCATTGCCCGTCGGTTCCCTCCGAGGTCGTCGGAACGACCGGGGCGGGAGACGCATTCGCCTCGACCTTCGTTGCCCTGACCTCAATGAACTGGCCGCTCGATCAGACGCTCAAAGGTGCAACGATCAACTCCGAATTGGTCGTCCGCCATGCGGATACGCAGACCGGCCTGATGAAGCTCGCGGATCTGGAAGATGCCGTCGCAGCAGATGAAAGCCTCCAGGTGCGTGAATGGGCCCTGTAACGGCCCTAGTGGTCTGATCCATTCAGGCGATTCCCAAATTCTCCGAAGCAGCTCATTCTTGCGCAATGAGATCAGGGATCACCGTGACTGTTACGCGCGATGAGCGGCTTCGTCTTGAAACCATCATTGCGGATCGTTGTGCGCCTCAGAAACACGTCTGGCGCGCGCAGATTATTCTGGCCACCGCCGATGGTTGCGGCACCACCGAGATCATGCGCCGGTCCGGCAAATCCAAACCCGTCGTCTGGCGTTGGCAGGAGCGCTTCATGCATGAGGGCGTGGATGGGCTGCTTCGCGACAAGACGCGGCGGCCAGGGAAGAAGCCTTTGCCCGCAACGACCGTGCAACGTGTCGTTGATCTGGCGCTGAGCAGGCCGCCGGGAGAGACCACGCATTGGACCGGCCGGATGTTGGCCAGGGCTGCCAATGTCAGCCTGCGTTCGGTTCAGCGCATTCTTGAAGCCCATCAGCTTTCTCCGCACCGGATCCGGACGTTCAAGCTTTCCAAAGATCCCCACTTTGCCGACAAGCTCAGAGACATTGTCGGTCTCTACGTTGATCCGCCCGCTCATGCCGTCGTTTTCTCGGTTGATGAGAAGAGCCAAATCCAGGCGCTGGACCGTACCCAACCGGGACTGCCAATGAAGAAGGGGCGAGCCGGAACCATGACCCATGATTACAAGCGGAACGGGACGACGACCTTATTCGCCGCGCTCAATGTGCTGGAAGGAACGGTCATTGGCCGCAACATGCAGCGCCATCGTCATCAGGAATTCATCCGCTTCCTGAATACCATCGAGGCGCAGGTTCCGGCAGGCAAGCTCGTCCACGCCATTGTCGACAACTACGCGACGCATAAACACTCCAAAGTCAGGGCCTGGCTGGCGCGCCATCCGCGTTGGACATTCCATTTTACGCCAACTTCAGCGTCCTGGCTCAATGCTGTCGAGGGCTTCTTCGCAAAACTCACGCGGCAACGGTTGAAACGGGGCGTGTTCCGATCCCTCGTTGAGCTGCAAACGGCTATCAACCGCTTTATCCAGGAAAACAATGCCGAGCCGAAACCCTTCGCCTGGACAGCCGATCCAGATCGGATCATCGAAAGCGTCAAGCGTGGGAAGCAAATGTTAGAGTCGCTCCACTAGATCAACTTGACCTCGTTCAAGTGGAATCACTTGAACGAGGTCAAGTTGATCTATTTCAAAAGGCGAGCGCAACTGTTCCCGCGTCCATCCCCGCCTTCGCGGGGACATGCTTGGACGCGCGTTGCGCTAGAGCGCCGGCCCCTTAATCGGAATCGGAATTGTCGCTCTAACTATTTGTTTTAGCATCGGATTTACCCGAAAAGTGGATGCCACTTTTCGGTCCGATGTTCTAAATCGTCGCCCGACATTCGCCAGCCCAAAAAGGAAACCGGCCGCGAGGGGCCGGTTCCAATCTCCTGTCAATCCGCTGAGGATTGAACAACGCTGAGCTTACGCGCTAAGACTTGGTGGATGCAGATATCGTATATGCTTTCCAAATATCGGCTCCCCAAAGGTATTCTGGAGACGCAACCCTGCACTCTCATGATGCTGTTGAAGACGCTCTCTCAACTCTTTGAGCAGATTATTCAGCATCTATTTCGCTCCATCACAAGCTAAGCCGCATCGAACCCCTTTCAGCTGAATTGACTTCTCCGCGGCAATGACGGAAGCATCGCTGCTCCCTCTCTATGCGAACGGCGCGGCATTCCTGCCGACAAGCGAGACGGATCGGCGCCGAAAGCTCTTCGGTCCGGTTTCCATTTCTGCCATGCCGCATGGATCGCCCCCGCGCCGCACATCCAGGACGCCGACATCGCGTCTGGATTGCTGGCTCACCGGGCTGATTGGACTGACGGTCGCGCCCGATGAGCCGTAAACAGTCTAATTTGATTCGAATTTTCTGTGGAGAAGAGTTAACGAAATGTTAATGGCCGCCAAGCCGGTCATAATCCAGCACAATTCGGCGCGGGCGGATTCGCGCCGATCGGCGCGAATTAAAAAAGCCTGCAAGGCCACGCCCTGCAGGCTCTTCAGCAACTTCTTCCAAGCCGAACCGCTTACATCGGCCGCGCCTCGGCGACTTCCGCCGCCTTCTTCACGGCCTTCTGAACCTTTTCGAAGGCGCGCACCTCGATCTGCCGGATGCGCTCGCGGCTAACGCCGAATTCGGTCGACAGCTGTTCCAGCGTCAGCGGATCCTCCGCCAGGCGCCGGGCCTCGAAAATCCGCTTCTCGCGCGGCGTCAGCGTGTCGATGGCTTCGGTCAGATAACCGCGCCGGTTCTCCAGCTCTTCGCGGTCGGCGAGGTCGGTCTCCTGGTCGATCTCGTCATCGACCAGCCAGTCCTGCCACTCGCCGCCATCCGCATCGACGCGGAGCGGGGCGTTCAGAGAACTGTCGCCGGCCAGACGCCGGTTCATGGAGATGACGTCTTCCTCCGGCACGTCGAGCGTCGTTGCGATTGCTTTGACCTGATCGGGATGCAGGTCACCCTCCTCCAGCGCCTGCATCTGGCCTTTCAGCTTGCGCAGATTGAAGAACAGTTTCTTCTGCGCCGCCGTCGTGCCCATCTTCACCAGGCTCCACGACCGCAAAATATATTCTTGAATCGCGGCTTTAATCCACCACATGGCATATGTGGCAAGTCGGAAGCCCCTTTCGGGGTCGAAGCGTTTGACAGCCTGCATCAAGCCGACATTGCCCTCGGAGATGACCTCGCCGATCGGCAGGCCATAACCGCGATAGCCCATGGCGATGCGGGCGACGAGCCGAAGATGCGAGGTCACAAGCCGCTGAGCGGCCTCGGTGTCCTCGTGTTCCTGCCATCGCTTGGCGAGCATATATTCCTCCTGCGGCTCCAGCATGGGGAAACGCCGGATCTGCTCGAGGTAGCGGGCAAGGCCGCCGCTCGCTGCAACAGAGGGAAGTGAAGCCATGGCTTGTCCCTTCGTAACCTTCATACATTCACAGCCATCTCCACAGGGAACGGCTGGTTTTCCTGATTAGTTCCGCCAAACTCATTAACGGACAAAGCAAAGATCGGTGAACTTCGCTTTACTGCTTACTTGAGCGCCTCCAGAATTTCGCGCATATCCGAAGGCAGCTCCGTTTTGAACTGCAAATGCTTTCCGCTTATGGGGTGGGCAAATTCGAGCACAGCCGCATGGAGGGCCTGGCGCTCCATGGATAGTATCGCAGATCGTGCAGGTTCGCGCAATGCACGAGTTTTTGATCGAAACCCGCTCCCATAAAGGTCATCTCCGATGATCGGGTGTCCAATATATGACAGATGGACGCGAATCTGATGTGTTCGCCCGGTTTTCAAAGTGCATTCTACAAGACTGGCGACAACATCCGCGTCGCTTTTGCTGCCCGCTGGTAAACTCTCCCTTATCTGATACGCCGTATGGGCGTATTTTCCGTCGTTTCTGACAACGGCCATTTTGAGCCTGTTCGTGCGGTGCCGGCCGATCTGGGTTTCGATCACACCCTTTATCGGCAGTGGCTTGCCCCAAACCAGCGCCAGATATTGCCGATAGAGTGTGCCTTTGCGCCCGTGATCGGCGAATTGCGCGGCAAGGCCCTTATGAGCCTTATCGGTCTTCGCCACCACCATGACCCCGCTCGTATCCTTGTCGAGCCTGTGGACGATGCCAGGACGGCGAACCCCGCCAATTCCGGAAAGGCTGTCGCCGCAATGCGCAATCAGCGCGTTGACCAATGTGCCGGTCCAATTGCCGGCCGCGGGATGCACCACGAGCCCGGCCGGTTTGTCGATGACGATCAGCACATCGTCCTCATAGAGAACGTTGAGGGCGATCGTCTCCGGCAGCGGAGCCGCAGGTGCTGCTTCGGGCACCTCCACAAGGAAGATTTCATCCGGTTTGACCCGGTAATCGGGCTCGACTATCGTGCGCCCGCCAAGGCTGACCTGACCTTGCTTGATCAGGCCGCGCGCGCGGGACCGGCTGATATCCTGGCATTGCACCGAAATGAGCCGGTCGAGCCGCACCCCGTCATCGTCTGCTCGCGCTGTAATTGATCGTAGCGCCATTGCCTGCATTCGCTGATTATCGAGGACCGAGCATGAACGAGACCGAAACGGTCCTGCCACCGGGCGCCACGATGACAGCCGGCATGGTCCGCAAGTTGAAAATCGCAATCGCCATCATGAGCGTTCTGCTTGTCGTCGGTTTTATTCTGCTTTTGGTCGGAATCTATATGCAAACGCAAAAGCTTGCGGAAAAAAGCAAGGCTACCGCGCCGTCCGCCGCAACGACAGGCGTCTCGGGCACGATCCGTATCCCGATCCCGCCTGGCGCCGAAGTCACGCAGATGCTGATCTACGAGGGGCAGCTGATCCTGCATTTGCGCCAACCGCACGGCGCCGAGATCGCGGTCATCGATCTTGCAACGGGACGCGAAGTTCAGCGCTTCCGGCTTACGCCGCAAGAATTGCCTTGATCGTGCGAGCGCCGCTCTTTATATCTCGGTATCTTGAATTTGATTTGTTCTAGCCCCGTTCGTCTAGTGGCCTAGGACGCCGGCCTCTCACGCCGGTAACAGGGGTTCGAGTCCCCTACGGGGCGCCAATAAAATCAAGGACTTAGCTGGATCGATTGAAGCGGGCTTTCTTGCCGAAGTAGCAAGAGGGTGGCAGGCGCTTCCTTTTGGCGGCCCTTTGCGCGGGCGATACGCATCGGCTGCGCCGAAGCGGCTGCCTCGGTCGTTCAGCTGCGCCACTCTCGTGAACCTGCGGCAAGGTTGCTTTCCTGTCATGAGCCGCTTCGCGCATCATACAATGACGGGTAGGTTCGATGACGAGGCGGCGACGCCCGGCATTCTCTATTTGGTTCCTATCGACAATCCAATGTATTGATCCCTCGGCGTCGAAGATATTTACGGAGTTGGGTCAATGCTTAAATGGATTGCGGCATTATTCGTTTTCTCGGCCACCCCGCTTGGCGTCGGTGTGGCAGACCCGGCCATCAACAGATGGGACGCGATCTCTGTCGCCGCCGAGGCGAAGGTGATCAGCAAGAAGACCGCCATCCTTATCGCGAATAGCAATTATACCAAGATCACGCCGCTGGCCGCGCCGCCCAATGATGTGGAGGCGATGTCTTCACGGCTCGCAGAGCTCGGCTTCGAAACCATCATCCTTCGTGATCCGACGTCCGCTGACCTCATACAAGCGATCACCGCCGCGAACCCGAAGGACGGCCGCGGCTCGCTTCTGGCATTCTATTATTCCGGTCACGCGGGCGCCATCAACGGCGAGAACAGCATCGTCCTGACCGGATATGATCCCAAAGACGGGCTGCAGTCGGATCAAATTGTCCCGCTTCGAACCGTTCTCACGCTGCTTGCCGCCGCCGATTTCGAAAAGGTGTTCGTCGCCTTCGACGCTTGCAGAAACATTATCGCGAGTGAAGCGCCGAAATCCGACACGGTGACCGGCGCCGTCCCGTCGATCCGCGGCTTTGCGCGCTCGGAGAGCGATTTCCGGGCGCTTAACCGGCGAGAATATGCCGTCCTCTTTTCGACGAGCCACGGCGAATTCGCGCTGGATAGCACCGTCGGAGGAATTAGCCCATTCACCAAGGCGTTTCTGCTGGCTCTGGGGCGCGAGAGTTCGTTTGTGCCCGCGATGCTGCTCGCCAAGCGGCTCACCGAGGAGATCACTGAAGACGCTCAGTCGCCGGACATTCGCATCAAGTGGAACGCCGATCTGGCCTATGCGCGCGCCTCTGCTGTCGTCAATCGTGCGACCTATTTCCTCAATGAACCGATTACCCCTACCGAAATGGCCGGGGCAAATGTGGATCTGTCAAAGCTGACGACGATCAAGAAAGATTACATCGATCAGGCGATTCTGACGCTGCGTGATCAGGACTTCAAGGAATGTCAGACGGGCTGGAAAAGCAACTTGTTCTGGTCGTCCGACGTCTTGAACATCGGGTACTGTTACCTGCCGAGGATCGGCTATAAGGCAAGCGGGAACAGCCGGCCCGCTTTCGGCGAATACCAAACCGGAGCCATCTACAATACCGGTAAATATAGAAGCGCCGTCTGGGAATTCGATCTCGACTTTGATGGCGTTCCTGAACGGATGGAAGCGTCGTTCCGCAATGCCGATATGGCCCTTGTGCTTACGGCGAGAACGAGCGACTTCGAGTTTCGCGGTTTGATCGGTCCGAATCTCGAATTCGTTGGGCTGCATGATTTCAATAAGGACGGCATCCTCGATATCTACCTGGCCTATTCAATGTTCAAGTTCACCAATGGCAGCGAGCTGGTGATCGTCGACGGCAAGGCCATTTCCAAACATCTGAAATCGCTGCTGAAATGCCAGTCGCGGGAGGCGGCGGCGAGCGCGGCTTGCCAAAGCCTTGCGAAGGTGAGATCGGGAATGGAAGGATCGCTTTTTACGCATGATCTCGACAAAGGCTATTACGGCGCCGACATTCTCCAGGCCGCGCTTTATGCCGATTGGAATATCAAAGATTGGCAAGTGGACGAAACAGGCGCGCTGAAGATCACAACCTACAGCCCGACCTGGGCTTATGAGCGGTTCCAGCCGGACAATTACATGATGGACAAGGTCGTTGCGTTCAACAAAGCGACGCGAAAGCTTGATATCTCACTCAGCGGCAAGACCGATAAAAAGCTTTCGGTTGCATCTCCAGCGGCGCGGATCACAAGGGCCAACTGAATATGGAGGGGCTTCAGCTCAAATCCCTCTTGCGCGCCGCAAAAACGAACACGGATCCCATTTCCGGCTCATAGTTCCGTGACGCAATCGCTCCAGCGCTCCCTAGCCGGGGGCCGGCCTCAGGCGGCGAATGACTGACGCTCTGCGCCGAATTCCGCCAGCTTCTTGACTTGCGGCTCCGGTTGCATGACGAGGCTTTCCGCCGGGAGCTTCTCCTCCTCGGATTGCGGCATTCCGGCGGCCTCGCGTCGCGGCTTCATCGTCCGGGTCGTCACGATGCCGCCCAGCACGGCGGCCGTTACGCTCATCGCGGAGGCTTCGATCTCGGTGGTATTGATGCCTCGCGTAAACAGCTTGCGGATCAGGAGATCGCGTTCGACAGATGGCGGCAGATTGAAACGGACGGCAAAAATGCGGCCGGACTGACGAACCACCGTCGCTTCCACAAAACCGACCTCGGTCATGAACAATCGCACGGTTTGGCCGGTTTCCGTGACCATGGCCCGTTCCGGATCGGCGAGGATCGCTGCGCCCGACAAGGAGATATCCCGAATGCGCCCCGGCGGCCAATTCGGGGCGCTCGGAGCCACTTGCTTGCTCTGGGGCGGCAGTTGTAACTCAGCGAGCAACCGTTTGATGCGGTCCAGCACCAGCTGCGGATCGTAAGGCTTTGCGAGCATCGGGCCGGAGTCACACAGATCGCCAGCGGCGTCAGATGCGCCGGCCGGACTGCCGACCAAAATGATCGGAAGGCCATTCCTGTGGGCCCGCACCCATTGTGCAAGCCCGAAACCATCGAAACCGCCGGGCAGCGAAACGTCGCAGAGGATAACGTCGATTTTGACCGTTGGCTCCTGCAAGACCTGAACTGCCTCGTCCGATGTTGCAGCTTCAATCACCTTATAGCCGCACTCCCGCAGACAATCTGCAATCGCCAGACGGACGAGCACCTCGTCCTCTACGATCAGCACGGTCTCCATCTGACCGCTGCGCTTTGCAAGCTCTTCACCATTCGTCATTGTCTGCATCCAAAAGCGCACGCGCACGCTCCGCAACGCAGCGCAGCGCATCGGGCTTGCTCAGAACCGCGTCGGCGGCCTCGATCGGCCCGTCGGTCGCAACGTGCCCCGACACAATCATGATCTTGACTTGCGGCCATTGCGAGCGAACCTGTGCGGCAAGTTCGATCCCGCTCGCCGAGCCGCTCGGCATGTCGATATCCGTGGCGACCAGATCGATGGGATCCGAACTCCTTAAGATTCGCATGGCCTCATCCGCATTCGTTGCTTCGAGCACTTTGAAGCCGGCTTCCCTCAGATCGTCGGCAAGCGTCATGCGAATAAGCACCTCATCCTCGACGACAAGGATTGTCTTGCGCCCTTCGGCATTCTCCGGCCGGTTCGACCACTCCTCCACAACTTCGCCCTCTCTCCCGATGCGGTCGACAGGTCTTTCCGCCCGCCTCGTTCGGCTTCGGGTTCGCAATACGAACACCCCAGATCGCCTTCGGTTCCTTCGCGGGCGCCGGATATTGCGAGCCTTCCCGAGCCCATCGAACAGATCCGATTTGCCTGACCGGGATTGACGTCGGTCAAGGTTTTCAGCGAATGGATAGAGTAGCTGCTTTCACATTCAGGTCGGAATCGCAACCGATTGGCGGAATAAAGAGAAGACAGGAAATGAAGCAAACCCTTCCTGGGAAGGTTCTGATCCTCGCAGAATTGTTGGCGTTGGCCCTGTTCGGCCCGGTGGCGATCCCCATTGCGAATGCGCAGAGCGATAGCGGGACGTTTGTCGTTGCCGAGCAGGAAATCGACGATTTCAAATCCGTCTTTGCCCGGGTCGAGAGCAAGGACCGTGTCGAGGCGCGCGTGCGCACCGGCGGCACGGTGACCGAGCTGAAAGTGGATGCCGGTGCGCATGTCGATGCCGGCGAGGTTCTGGCTGTCGTCGTCGATCCGAAAATCGCCCTGCGCATCGAGGCGGCGGACGCGCAGATCGCAGCTCTGCAATCGCGTGTGGCCACCGCCAAGGGCGATTACGACCGCGCGGTCGAGCTGGCGAAGCGCGGCGTCATCGCCCAGGCGCGGCTCGATCAGCTCAAGACCGCGTTCGATAGCGCCACCAATGATCTCAAGGCCGCCGAGGCCGATCGATCCGTCATCGCCCGTCAGGGCGAGGAAGGTCAGGTTCTTGCCCCCGCGGCCGGCCGCGTTCTCAGCGTTCCGGTCACCGAAGGCAGCGTGATGCTGGTCGGCGAAAGCGTCGCGACGATCGCCGCCAACGACTATCTCCTTCGCCTTGAAGTGCCCGAGCGCCACGCGCGGTTCATGAAGAAAGGCGATCCGGTTCGTGTCGGCGCGCGCGGATTGAGCGGCGAGCAGGAGATCGTCGGCGAGGGACGCATCGTGCAGGTCTATCCCGAATTGCAGGGCGGGCGCGTCGTCGCCGATGCGGAGGCGCCGGATCTCGGCACCTATTTCGTCGGCGAACGCGCTCAGATCTGGATTTCCGCCGGCAAGCGCAAGACCTTCATTATCCCGAGTGACTATCTCTTCAAACGTCATGGTCTCGACTATGTGAAGGTCGCTCAGGCCGACGGGCCGCCTCTCGATCTGGTCGTCCAGCCAGGACTTCCGGTCGCCGACCCGGACGGACCGGAGCGTATCGAGATCCTCTCTGGCCTGAAATCAGGCGACAAGCTGGTCCGGCCATGAGCGACAAGCCACGGCTCGGCCTCTCCGGCAATCTGACCCGCGCCTTTGTCGGCTCTCCGCTGACGCCGCTCATTCTGCTGGCCGCCTTCGCCCTCGGCATCGTTGCGCTCATCGCTCTTCCGCGCGAGGAGGAGCCGCAGATCTCGGTGCCGATGGTCGATATTTTCGTCAAGGCCGACGGGCTGAAAGCGGAGGACGCCGTCCGGCTGGTGACCGAGCCGCTGGAGACGATCGTCAAGGCGATCAATGGCGTGGAGCACGTCTATTCCAATACGGAGGATGACCGTGTGCTGGTCACGGCGCGCTTCTTTGTCGGCACGAACGCGGACGACGCGATTCTGCGCGTACATGAGAAGGTCCGCGCCAATATGGACCGCATTCCCATCGGCATCCCCGAGCCGCTGATCGTCGGGCGCGGGATCGACGATGTCGCCATCGTCACGCTGACGCTTGCGCCGAAGACCGAGGCCGCGGGGCGCTATCGGGACAATGCGCTGTATCATATGGCTGAGGATCTGCTGATCGAGATGGCCAAGCTGAAAGATATCGGCCTCTCCTTTATCTCCGGCGGCAGGCCGGACCAGATCCGGGTCGAGCCCGATGCCGAACGGCTCTCGCTTTATGGGATCACGCTGGCCCAGCTCGTCGGCAAAGTGCGCGAGGCGAACCGCTCTTTTCTGGCCGGCCAGGTGCGTGATGCCAATCAGAGCGTTGCGGTAGCATCCGGCCAGACGCTGAACGGCGTTCCCGATATCGGGCTGCTGCTTCTGTCGTCGCGCGATGGACGGCCGGTCTATGTGCGCGATGTGGCCAATGTCGTGGTCGGCGCGAAGCCGCTGGAGGAGCGCGCCTGGCACTTCCGCAAAGGGCCGGATGGTGGGCTGGAGCGCGTCCCGACCGTTACCATTGCGCTCGCCAAACGCGCGGGAGCGAACGCCGTCGACATTTCCAATCGGATTGTCGAACGCCTGGCAGAGCTGAAAGGCTCGCTCATCCCGGATGATATCGAGGTGGTCGTCACCCGGGATTACGGCGAGACGGCCAATGAAAAAGCCAATGAGCTCCTGTTTCATCTGGCTCTCGCGACCGTCTCCATCGTGCTCTTGGTCGCAATCGCCATCGGCTGGCGCGAAGGGGCGGTCGTGCTCATCGTCATTCCAACGACGATCCTGCTGACGCTCTTTGCCTCCTATTTCATGGGCTACACCATCAACCGCGTCAGCCTGTTCGCGCTCATCTTCTCCATCGGCATTCTCGTCGATGACGCGATCGTTGTGATCGAGAACATTGCGCGCCATTGGGCGATGGAGGACGGGCGGAGCCGCGTGCAGGCCGCGATCGAGGCTGTTGCCGAGGTCGGCAATCCGACCATCGTCGCCACGCTGACGGTCGTTGCCGCGCTTCTGCCGATGCTCTTCGTTTCCGGCCTGATGGGACCTTATATGGCGCCGATCCCGGCAAACGCCTCGGCGGCAATGATCCTGTCCTTCTTCGTTGCCGTCATCATCACGCCCTGGCTCATGATCCGCTTCGGCAGGGCAAACGGTCACGGCGGGGCCGCGCATGAGGAAGACGGAGCGAAGGGCGGCCTGCTGAGCCGCGCCTATAGGGCCGTCGCAAGGCCGATCCTGAGACGCCGCGCCAACGCCTGGATCTTCCTTCTGTCGGTCGGCGGCGCAACGCTCGCCTCGCTCGGCCTGTTCGCGACGAAATCGGTGACGGTGAAGCTCTTGCCTTTCGACAACAAGCCGGAACTCCAGGTCGTCGTCGATCTGCCCCCCGGCAGATCGCTCGAAGCGACGGACCGGGTGCTGCTCCAGGCGGCGGAACAATTATCGGGGCTTGAAGAACTCTCCTCCATCCAGGCCTATGTCGGCACGGCCGCGCCCTTCAACTTCAACGGTCTCGTGCGTCATTACTACTTGCGCAGCAAGCCGGAGCAGGGCGATCTTCAGGTCAATTTGACGCCGAAAGGCGAGCGGAGCCGCGCCAGCCACGCGATCGCGCTCGACATTCGCCAAAGGCTGCAAGGCATCGATGCGCCGGCAGGCACCTCGATAAAGGTGGTGGAGGTGCCGCCGGGACCGCCCGTCATCGCGACGCTGCTCGCCGAGATCTATGGCCCCGATGCCGAGACCCGCCGCGCGGTCGCCAGCGAGGTTCGGTCGATCTTCAAGGCGGTGCCGTTCATCGTTGACGACGATGACAGCTTCCGGACCCGCGCACCGCGTCTGCGCATCGCCATCGATCAGGACAATCTCGAATATCACAAGGTGGAGGAGAGCGACGTCTATGACACGATCCAGGCCTATCTGGGCGGTGTCGCCGTCGGCTACTCGCATCGCGGCGGCGGGCGCCATCCGGTCGAGATCGCCGTGCAGCTTCCCAAGGATGAGCTTTCGCTGACCGCGCGGGCGCTGACGACCCCGGTTCCGGCCAACAGGCTTCCGGGCGCGCGCAGCATCGTCGAGCTGGGCGATGTCGTCAGCCTGAAATCCGAAAAGGCCTCCTATCCGATCTTCCGCCACAATGGCCGCGACGCCGAAATGGTGATGGGCGAGCTCGCCGGGGATTACGAGGCGCCGCTTTACGGAATGATGGCGGTTGCCGACGCGATCGAGGCAAAAGACTGGGACGCGGCGCCAAAACCCGAAATCAGCCTGCACGGTCAGCCGAAGGACGAGTCGAAGCCGGTTCTTCTGTGGGACGGTGAATGGGAGGTCACCTATGTGACCTTCCGCGACATGGGCGCGGCCTTCGCCGTGGCGCTGCTCGGCATCTATGTCCTGGTCGTGGCGCAATTCGGCTCATTCAAGCTGCCGCTCGTGGTGCTGACGCCGATCCCGCTGACGCTCATCGGCATCATGCTCGGGCACTGGTTGTTCGGCGCGCCCTTTTCGGCCACCTCAATGATCGGCTTCATCGCGCTGGCCGGCATCATCGTGCGCAATTCGATCCTGCTGATCGATTTCATCGAGCATCGCCGGGCGGACGATATCCCGCTAAGGCAAGCGCTTCTGGAAGCCGGTGCGATCCGGTTCAAACCGATCCTGCTGACCGCCCTCGCGGCCATGATCGGCGCGGCTGTGATCCTGTTCGATCCGATCTTTCAAGGGCTGGCGATTTCGCTGCTGTTCGGGCTGGCGTCGTCGACCCTGCTGACCGTGCTGGTCATCCCCGCGATCTACGTCGTGCTGCGCGACGATCGGCGAACCGCCTGACGAAAGCGACTCGACAGCTTCGTGGTTATGAACAATGACCCGATGTCTCTTTGCTGCATATGCCGACACTTTAGCTTGTGCAGGGCCGAGTCTCATCTCAGCCCTGCACGATTTGTACAAGCACAAGCAAAGTCCTGATATGCTACGTTCGTGCTCTTGAGCTGATCACATGCTATCTAACAGCGATATGATCGCATCACTGAAGCTTTCAGGCCTACGCAAACCAATAGAAGGCTGCGACAGCGATGATCCCGATGGCCGTTACAATGAGTATGATGGAAGTGTCTCTATCCATTTGATGCCTCCAAGAGCCGTGCGAATTAAATGCGTACTGCTGCTCTGTTTGGAGCATTAGACTATAGTAGCATGGTTTTGGTATGTAATGAACAAAAATTCACTTTGCCCATGCGAGACGTCCGCGGGCGGATCGGCCGTCCGCGAAAGACGCCAAGATCCGTGGATGGGGTTTAAATCACCACGATTTTCGGGTCGGGTCAGCCCTCAGACGGAGGCCTTGTCGTCCGCGGCGGAACCAGCATCTTTCCGCAGCCGGTCAAGATGCATGCGAATGTGGGCCGCCTCGGCAGCCGTGTTCGCCAGAGCGATGGCGCGGTCGAAGGCGGCCCGCGCCTCCGCCGTGCGTCCGAGCCGCATGAGGAACGCGCCTTTGACGCCGAAGAAATGGAAATAGCCGGAGAGACGGTCGGCAAGCGGCTCGATCATTTCGAGCGCCGCCTCCGGGCCGCGAATCTTCGAGACGGCGACCGCGCGATTGAGCGTCACGACCGGCGAAGGCTGCATTTGCTCAAGCGTCCCATAGAGCAGATCGATCTGCGCCCAATCGGTCTCTTCCGGCCACTCCGCTCGCGCATGCAGCGCGGCGATGGCGGCCTGAAGCTGATACGGGCCGGGCCGCAAATGCCGTATCGCCTTGTCGATCAACGCGAGCCCTTCGGCGATCATGCTCCGGTTCCAGAGGCCGCGGTCCTGATCCTCCAGAAGCACGGCGCTGCCATCATCGGCGAACCTTGCCGCGGCCCGCGAATGTTGCAGCAGCATGAGCGCCGTCAGGCCCATGATCTCGGGTTCGGCGGGAAACAGCCTCAATAGGAGGCGCGCCAGCCTGATCGCCTCATCGCAAAGGGCCCCGCGTTCCTCCTCCGGCTCGCTCGCCGAATAGCCCTCATTGAAGACGAGGTAGATCATCGTCGCGACCTGGGCAAGCCGCTCGGCGCGCTCGACGGCCCCGGGCGCCTCGAATGGCACATGCGCTTTCGCCACCCGCGCCTTCGCACGGGTGATGCGCTGCTCCATGGCGCGCTCATTGACGAGAAATGCGCGGGCGATCTGCTTGACGGACAGGCCGGAGACGATGCGCAAAGCGAGCGCGATCTGCTGTGTCGGCGGAAGATCGGGGTGGCAACAGATGAAAAGCAGGCGAAGAATGTCGTCGCGATAATCCGCGTCGTCGAGATGATCGGCAATGGCGGCCTCGGCATCCCCCCTGTCGGAGATCGCATCCTCGTCCGGCAATTCCTCCTGCCTGCTCCGCCGCCGGATGACGTCGATCCCGGCATTCCGTCCGACCATCACCAGCCAGGCGGCCGGATCACGCGGCGGGCCGTTTCTGGGCCAATTCTTCAGCGCTCTCAGGCAGGCGTCCTGAAACGCTTCCTCCGCCGCATCGAGGTCACGGAAGTAACGCAGAAGCGCGGCCATCGCCTGCGGGCGCGCGGCGGTCAGAAGCGTATGCAGGTAAGCCGTATCGGTCACCCGGTCGCACCTCCGGGGAAGAATAAATCGACGGGCCGGATCTCGTAGCTGCCGCCGGGATTGGCCGCGCCCAGCTCGCGCGCAATGTCGAGCGCTTCCTCAAGCGACTCGCAATTGACCAGATAGAAACCGAGCAATTGCTCCTTGGTCTCCGCAAACGGCCCGTCGATGACCAGCGGCGGCTCGCGGTCCTTGCGAAGCGTCGTCGCGGCGGTCGTCGGCAAGAGACGCGCAACCGGCCCGAGCTTGCCCTGCTCCTTCAGCTTTTCCTGCACGACGGCGAGCCTGGCCATGACCGCTTCATCTTCTTCCTTGGTCCATGAGCAGACGACATCTTCGGAATGGTAGCAGAGGATTGCGTAGAGCATGGAGCGGTTCCTTTTATTGAAGACGTTCGGAGCGGGGCGAATCCGACTGCCCCCGCGAAACCTTTTCGAAGGGCGAGGTTGCTTAGATGTTCGTCAAAAAAATGATTGCAAGACGCGTAGATGTGCTGCTCTCGTCCTGTTTCGCAAGTTCAATCGAACATTCGGCCCGCCGACCATGACGGACACGAAGACCTCTTACGACGACGGTTCGAGCGTTCACCCCCTAAGAGGCCGGGCTTGAGCGCGCGTCACGACCTATCGGCGACGCCGCCGGTGCGCCCGGCGCAATCGGATCGCTTCTTTCTTTCCGCCTTGGGCATCGCGCAGATCTGCTCCTGGGGATCACTCTATTACAGCTTTCCGGTGATCGCCGAAGCCATGGGCGCCGATCTCGGCTGGTCCAAACCCGAACTCTACGGCGCCGCCACGCTCGGCCTGGCGCTGAGCGGGCTTGCCGCCTATCCCGTCGGCGCGGCGGTCGACAAAGGCCATGGGCGCGCCATCATGGGGGGCGCATCGATCCTGGCCGGGCTGCTTCTGCTGGCCTGGTCGCAGATCACAGGTCTCATTCTTTTCTACCTGATCTTCGCCGGCATCGGCTGTCTGCACGCCGCCACGCTTTATGAGCCCGCATTCGCCGTCGTGGCGCGACGCTATGGCGCCGGGCAGGCGAGGCGAGGCATCACGGCTCTGACGCTTTGGGGCGGTTTTGCCAGCACCGTCTTTATCCCGCTGGTTCAGGTGCTGATCGATTACACCGGCTGGCGCGGGGCGCTGATCGCTTTGGGACTCATCAATATCGGCCTTTGCAGCACGCTCTATTTCACCGCGATCCGGCCCGACCGCGATCGCCATCCGTTCCCGGCGCTTCCGGCGGAGGCGGCTCAGGCTTCGAACCGGAAGGCCTTATCATCCGCAGCACACACCACGGTGTTCTGGGCGCTGGCGCTCACCTTCATCGCCTATGCCGCAACCTATTCGGCGTTTACCTTCCACCTCTATCCGATGCTGATCGAGAAAGGCCTCAGCGTCGCCAGCACCGTCGCCGTTCTGACCGTGATCGGCCCCGCGCAGGTCGTGGGCCGGATCATCGTCTGGATGCTCGCGTCGAACCGTTCGGTCAGAACGATCGGCTCCGCTATTGTCGTGCTGTTTCCGGTCGCCTTCGGCGGCATCGGACTGCTGCCGCCGGTTTTTCTTGCCATGGCGGCCATGGCGGCGCTTTACGGCGCCGCGAACGGGGTGATGACGATCGTACGGGGGCTTGCCGTGCCGGAAATGGTCAGCCGCGACGCCTATGGGGCGATCAACGGGGCGCTTGTCGGCCCGTCATTTATTGCGCGGGCCGCCGCTCCGGCGGGTGCGGCCGCCTTGTGGGCAGCAAGCCGCAGCTACGATCTGGTGATCGCAGCAATCGTTCTGGGAGCCGTGATCACGGCGTGCAGCTTCTGGGCGGCCGCGCTCAGTGCTCGAAGAAAGGAGCATCAGGGAGACATCGGACTATGACCGGCGCGCTCTGGCCATGGAGCGAAATGGCGGCGGCGCTTGCGGCGTTCTTCGCTTCGCACATCATTCCGGCAAGACCGCCCGTCCGGCGCTGGTTGCGCGCGCATCTCGGTGGGACGGTCTATATGGCGCTCTATTCTGCCCTGTCGCTCGGCATTCTCGCGTGGCTGGTGATCGCCGCGAACCGCGCGCCCTATGTCGAGATCTGGCCATTCGCGCTGTGGCAGCTCTGGGTCCCGAACATCGTCATGCCGGTCGCGTGCCTTCTGATCGCGTTCGGCGTCGCGGCACCAAATCCATTCTCGATCGCAGGACGAAGCACCGAGCGGTTCAACCCGGATCAGCCCGGCATCGCCGCGGTCACGCACCATCCGCTGATCTGGGGTCTCACCCTATGGGCCGTTGCGCACCTCGTTCCCAATGGCGACCTCGCTCATGTCATCCTGTTCGGCCTCTTCGCTCTTTTCGGCCTGATGGGCATGGCCGCACTCGACAAACGCCGGCGGCGCGAATGGGGCGGCGAGGAATGGCGTCGGCGCGCGGCCAAGACCTCCTTCCTGCCCTTCGCCGGGCTCATTTCGGGAAGAACGGGACTGGCGGACCTTCCGGCGGATTGGCGCCGAATTCTCGCGGCGGCGGCGCTCTATCTCGCGCTCCTTCTGTCTCACCGCGCCCTTATCGGCGTCTCGCCGCTGCCCGTCATCTGAGTACCGCCGAACGTCTCAGGCCGGCCCGAAATCCTCTCCGGAGCAGCCGCAGCCGAGATCACGAAGCAGACCATTGTCGAGCCCGTAGATCCAGCCATGGACATGGATCGTCTCTCCGCGCGCCCAGGCCCTCTGAATGATCGGGCAATTGGAGACATTGCGGACCTGCTCGCAGACATTCAGCTCGCAAAGACGGTTTTCACGGGCCGGCCGGCCGTCGAGCGCGGCGAGCTCGTGCTCATGCTGGCGGGCGAGCCGCCGAACCGGCTCCAGCCAGTAATCGACAAGGCCGTTCTCTGGCGGGTTCAGGGCCGCGCACACGCCGCCGCACCCATAGTGACCGACGACCACAATGTGCCGCACGTTCAAATGTTCGATCGCATATTGCAGAACGGACATGCAGTTCATGTCCGAAGCATCCACGAGATTGGCGACGTTCCGATGGACGAAGACCTCGCCCGGCTCAAGGTCAGTGATGACGTTCGCCGGAACGCGGCTGTCGGCGCAGCCGATCCATAGGTAATCAGGGCTTTGCAGGCTGGAGAGGCGCTTGAAATAGTCCGGATCGGCCTTAACGCGCTGTTCGGCCCAGATGCGGTTGCGCTCGAAAATATGGCCAAGAGATTTCATGGGTCATGCCGGTTGTCGCCATAGACTGCCTATAGAGGAACGGATCGCCCGGCACCAGACGAATCCGCGCCGCGTCCGCAGGCTTGGCGTGCGGGCATTTCGAGCCGCGGGTGAAGGGTGCCATCGACCGTCAGTTGAATGTGAGGATCTGCCGGATCACGCGGGCTTCCCGCAGCCGGTCGAACCCTTCATTGATCTGATCGAGCGTTATTGTTCCCGACATCAGCTTGTCGACCGGAAGCCGCCCGCGCTTGAACAACCCGACATAGCGCGGAATGTCACGGCTCGGCACCGCGCTGCCCATATAGCTGCCCTTCAGCGTCCGCTCCTCGGCGATCAAGCTGAGTGCGGGCAGGTGCAAGAGGGCGTTCGGATTGGGAAGGCCGGCCGTAACCGTCATGCCGCCGCGCCGGGTGATCCGATAGGCGAGGTCGAGCGCCGGTACGGCGCCGGCCATTTCGAATACGTAATGCGCACCGCCCCCCGTTGCCTCCTTGATCGCCTCCGCCGCGCCCTCGCCCGCCTTGAACGTATCCGTCGCGCCGAGCGCGGCCGCCGTGGCGAGCTTGTCCTCGGCCAGATCCACCGCGACGATACGCTCCGCTCCGGCGGCGATAGCGCCGAGAATGGTCGAGAGGCCGACGCCGCCCAGCCCGATCACGGCGACGGTGGTGCCCGGCTCGATCTTTGCGGTGTTCACCACCGCGCCGACGCCTGTCAGCACCGCACAGCCGAACAGGGCCGCCTGTTCGAGCGGAATTTCCGCGTCGATCTTGACCAGCGACCGCCTGGAGCATGTGGCATATTCGGCGAAGGCGGCAACACCCAGCATATGATTGATGTCGCTCCCATTGCGATGAATCCGCCGTTCACCGGACAGCAGCGTTCCGGCAGCGCCGGCGGCGGCCGCCGGCTCACAAAGCGCCGGGCGTCCGCTCGCGCAGGGTATGCAATGTCCGCAGCTCGGGACGAAGACAAGCGCGACATGGTCGCCGGGCTTCAGATCGCTCACCTCACGCCCGATCTCCTGGACGATTCCCGCCGCCTCATGGCCGAGCACCATCGGCGTCGGGCGCGGACGGTTCCCATCGATCACCGATAGATCGGAGTGGCATAGACCGGCAGCGGCGATCTTGACCAGCACTTCTCCGGGGCCGGGTCCGTCGAGCTCGATCTCGCCGATGGTCAGCGGCTTCGTCGTGGCATAGGGCGGCTCGCGGCCCATCTCCTCCAAAATCGCGGCGCGGATCTTCATGATGCGCAATCCCCTTCTGTTTGCTTGCCTATTCTAGTCCCCGGATCGGCGAAATCGCAATCGCGAGCCGTCGAGCCGCGACAAGGGGCGCTTGATCGGAGCGGAACTGCGCACCCCTCCGCAGAGAGCAAAATGCATTTGGCTGCCGCAATTCGGGAAACATCTTCAGTTACAAGAAGCTATCGCCATTGAAGCTGATATGCTGGGAAGGGGCGCTGGGCAATGGCAGACTATGCTGGAAAATGGCAAGGGCTCGTCCCGTGGCGGCCTGTCCTGGCACGCCCGCTGGTCTTGGAGGCCGGCGCGCAGAGCATCATTCTGGCCGCCGCCATTATGGCCGCGCTTACGGCGGACGCCGTGCAACTGAGCTGGCGCGGCGTGATCGCGGCGGGCTTCTCCTATGCCCTGGCGATGACGCTGGTCGTGAACGGATTGCGGTGGCATGCGCCGCACCGTCATTTCGGCTTCGCCAACTCCATTACGCTTTGCAGGGCCGCCATCAATGCGCTCTTGCTGGCCGTTGCGGCGGAAATGTGGCTCGGCGGGCCGCTCGCGCTCGATTCCGAATTCCGCTGGGGACTGATGGCCGTCGCGACGATAGCGCTGCTGATGGATGGGCTCGACGGCTGGGCAGCCCGGCGCACCAAAATGGCCAGCGATTTCGGCGCGCGTTTCGACGTCGAAACGGATGCCGTTTTTCTCCTGGCCCTCACCCTGATCGTCGCCGGGACCGGCATCGTTGGTCCCTGGGTTCTGGTAAGCGCCCTGATCTACTATACCTTTCGCCTGTCCGGCCGGATCTGGCCATGGCTCGCCGCCCCGCTTCCGCCAAGCTGGCGGCGCAAGGCAATCTGCGTCGCCGACGCCGCTCTCCTGATCGCCGCCATCACGCCCGCCCTCCCCGCCTGGGGAAGCTGGGCCTGCTGTTTCACCGGCCTCATACTGCTGATCTATTCTTTCTCGGTCGATATTGCCTGGCTGATCGGTCGCTCGTGCTCCTCCCGGCAGGTCGCGTAAGGTACCGGCGTCGGCGGCGGCCACCCAGCGAATGCGGGAACAGCTCTGACGAACCATCCGAATTGATTGTTCGTCGCGCCCGGCTTACCTGCCTCACACTTGCATGCCCCAGCCCTGAGCCGCGGCGACGTTCGTTTCCGCCAAACATGATCTCTCATTAGAGCCGCGCCCCCCTGATCTCGACCGTGATGACATCCTCATAGCGGCCAGCACGCTTGCCGCGCACATTGCCAATTCTCACCGCCAATGTGTGGCTTGCATCGAAACCCGGCCGGGTCGGATCCAGATTCTCCAGGCTCGCGCCTCGTCTCAGGCGAAGCGGATAACGATCCAGCGTGGCCGTGTAGGGGACGAACCAGTGCTGCCCGCTGATTTTCGGCGTCAGAGCCAGAACGCCGCGATTGTCGGAGGACACGTCGAGCTGGTAGCGGGCATTGCTACGTACCTGGATATCCACCGACCGCTCCTGTCCCCTGGCGAGGGTGCCGAAATTCACCGTGGTCGTCGTGTCCCCGCCTTTGATATTGACGCTCATGACGCGCGCAACCCTGTAGGCGATGGCGAGCCTCGTCGTTTGCAAAGGCCGGCCGGCCAGCCGCCCGTTCTCGCCGACGGCGTAGAGTTCCAGCTCGACATCGTCGCGAAGTTGTCCCGGCGCCGCGAACTGGCCACGCGGAATGACGAGCCGGTAATTCACCTGGACCGTTCGAGACGGCGGAACCGGGCCATTGCTGCGCACCGCCGGGGCGCTCGCGGCAGGCGCGTTCGTCAAGAGCGAGGAATGGGCCGCATTTGCAAGACGATAGCTCAGCAGGCGCCCGAGCTTGGGAACCGCGGCGCGGCTTCGAAAGACGAGTGCGAAAACGCATGGCTCGCCGCCGGTATTGCTGATCGAGATCCGGTAATCGTCCGCGAGATCGGACGGGCTGAACGGATTGTAGTCGGTCTTGCCGTTGATGATGGTCTCGGCGCCGATCCGGCCTTGGCAGGACGAAGCCTCGACGGGTCCGGCTGCGAGCATCGTGAAGACAGCGGCGGCAAGACCGATGATTGAGCGAAAATGGGTTTCTCCGCGCGTCATCATCCATTCCCCATGGGTTTGAGCGTATCCAGTTTGACGAGGCCGACGGCGCCCTCGGGAATATCGACGAGGAAGCGCGTCTTCGGCTCCGTCGCCATCTCGATGATCCAGCGGCCCGGACACAGCCCCTGTGCGCCAAATCGCCCTGCCCTGTTGGTGAAGATCGTAACCCTGGGCCCGTCATCCCGCCCATCCTGATAGGCAACGCCGGTCAGCAGCGGAATGGGCTTGCCCTCTTCATCCGTCAGCACGCCGAAGGCCGTGACCGTGTAGTCGGACCCGACGGTCAGATGATAGCCGCTCTTATAGCCGGCATAGAGGTCGAAGGCGCCCGCGCCCAGATCGTAGCCGACCGGCAGATTGCTGACGTCGTAAGCGACCCGCGAGAGCGAATAGGGCGAGACGTCGGAGACGAGCGCGGGGCCGAGGAAGTCGGAGGAAGCCTGACGCGCCTCCCGCGAGATGCCGATCGCCACCTCGCTGTCGGGCAAATTCTCGTGCGTATCGACGATGGCGAAACCGTTGGAGATCGGCCGGCCCACGGCAACGCGGCCATCGGCGAAGGCTATGGCGGTGCCGAGGGTGACCGAGGTCCGCTGATCGATCGTTTCGGTGTCGAGACCGACGAGACCGTTTTGCTGGGAAACCGAAAGCTCGGCGCGATTGCCGATATAGCCGAGCGAGCCGCCCACGCCGTAATGGTCCGGATCGCCGCCGTCGGACGGCGTGCGTTCGAGCTCGACCTGCGCATTCCAGCTGCCGACGCCGGTGCCTTCCTGGTGGCGATAGGATAGCTGGGACCGCTCGTAGCGCGCGTCATGGCTGGCGTCGATGCTCGAATTTTCATCCAGCCGATAGCTGAGACGGACCGCCGCCTTGAACCCATCGGCAAGGCCGTTGTCATCCTTGGCGCCATACGATTGCTGATAGCCCGCGCTGAGCCCGGCGCTGAGAAACGGGCCGAAATTGCGCGCAAGCGAAAGATCGACGCCGTAGCGATCGCCATAATCGCCATAGCCCATCGAATAGTTGCCGGAGAGGCTTCCGGACAGATCCCATGCGAGGTCCTGCGAATAGATCATCGTCAGGTCGACCATGGTGTCGTTATGCGGATCGTCGATCCCGATCGGTGCGAAGGCCTCGCTGCGGTAATCGGCGGCAAACCGGAAGCTTCGGCGGATGCCATCGGGGCCCTCAATATTGCCGAGGTCGTAGCCGAGGCGGGTGGCATAGCCTAATCCGTTCCCGGAAGACTGGCTGAGCGCCGCATCGATCCCCCAGAAGCCGAAGCCGGTCTGAAAGGCCGCGCCCGCGCCGCCCATGACGCTGTCCGGATCGCCCTGAAGATGGACGTTTCCCGTCAGGTCGGGCGTCAGGCCGCGCTCGTAAAATCCGGTAATGACGGGCGTGCTGAAATCGTAGCCGGTCTCGCTATAGAGCGTGCCGAGCCCGTAAGCGCCGCCATAGCGGGTCGCGACGCCCGCGCTCACCGACCATTCGGAGATTCCCGGCGCAAGCAGCGCACGGCCGGAAAACACGGTGAAATCGAGTGTGCGGCGGCGTCCGACATCATCCTCGATCTCAAGCGAGATGTCGTTGGCGCCCGAGGCGAGCGGCAGGTCTCTGAGGTCATATTCGCCGGGGCGGAGCTGCAGGCGCTGCACCACATGGCCGTTGACCACCACATTGACGGTGGAGGGGCGCTCGATGCGGAAAGAGCGGCTGCCGGTGGGGCGGATCCTCGCCGCCGGCTGCAGCTTGCGATAGGACTTCTCGACGGAGAGGCCGAGCAGGTCCGAGCCGCCCTGAAAATCGGCCTTGAGCGGGGCGACATCTCCAGCAGAAAAACGCAAGGCGCGCTCCGGCATGTCATAGACGAAACGGGTCGTGCCCCGGCTGATGCCTTCGTCCTTTTCAAAGGTTGCCGAGCTCTCCAGCACCACGTCCTGCCAGCGGGCCGCCGCGTCGAAGGCGATGCGCGCGCCCGCCGAGCCGTCATCGCTGTAGAAGGACTGCGTCGCATAGTCGGCGCTGCCGCGCATATTCAGATAGGCGGCAAAGAGCGCCGGCTGGGCGAGATTTTCGCTGATGACGGTGTCGCGGCCATTGCCGGCGCTGAGCTGGCCCGTGGCGCGCTGGTCGATGGTGGGGCGGAAGGTCAGCTCGATCTTGCCGGCATCGAAGGTGAAGGCGAAGCCGTTCTCGTTCAGACTGGCGAGGCTGACATAACCGCCTGCGTCGGGCAGCGCCTTGATGGCGTCCAGGAGGTCGGCGCGCAGGATCGGCGCCAGTAGCTGCAGGAGACGCGCCTTGGGAATGCTGATCTCGTCACGGGGCGAGACCCGCGCATCGACGTCGCCGAGATAGAAGGCCTCGTCCCGCAAAGGCATGGTCAGCTCGATCGTGCGGCCGCTGCTGTTCAGCCGGCCGGCGTCGCCTCCTGCGCCTGGCGCGCCGGCATTCGACCATTGGATCGCCGCCCGGAGCCGCGTCCGAGGCGGCCTTCGGCGGCTTGGACCATAGGATTTCGCCGGGGGCGACATCGGCGGCAGGCGGGGTTCCTTCGACGCCGGCGGCTTCGGCTGAGTCTGCGCGGCCGGCGGCTTGTAACCGGCGGGCGCTTGTCAGCAGCGCGAAGATCCTCCCGATCGCCTTTGCCCGTTGAAGATGCAGGCAGCGCCAGCTTGCCGGATTTCGTCGCGCGAACGGCGACGGCGGCATTGTTGACAGGGATGGCCTGGACGGTCTCGACCTTTTCCGCGCGCGCCGGACATGGCCCAAGGGCGATGACGAGCGCGGCGCAAAGGCACGCCGGAAGCCTCCCAGCCACACGCCATGTGGCCGGCCATGCTTGCGAAACCATGACGCGCTCCCCTCCCCGCGCGGGCCGGGATTATCTGCCGGACTTATAGTCGATGCTGGCGGTGACCCGGGTGACGCCTTCGGGCAGATCGACAGGGAGCAGGAATTTGCGCGTCTTGCCGGGCTGGACGAGGCCCACGCCCATCGTCTGACGCAATTGCTCCGGCCTCAGCGTTTCGGACCATCCGCCCCCCGACAGCTTGATCGTGGCGTCGGTCAGCTTGGCGTGAATGTTGCCCGGATTCTTCACCGTCAGCGCGGGGCGCGTCTTGCCCTTGTCGTCCTTGCCGACCCCCGTGCTGACCAGGTCGATCTCCGCATCGCCGTTCGGCGGCGCGATATTGACGATGGTGGCGAAGTTGAAGACCACCTGCACGCCGGATTTGCCTTCCGGCATTTTCACCGGCACCTGATTGACGGAGAAGATGTAGCTCTGCGACTTCGCGATATTCGGATCGCCGACCCATTGAATGCGGAAGTTCTGGGTGGCGCCCGGCGCGATGAGCGCCTGCGGCGGAAAGATCAGGAATTCATCGCCCGCCGGCTGGTTGGTCACTTCGCCGTCGCTGTTCAGCTCGATCCGCGAAATCACGATCTCGACGGGGAGCGGCTTGGCGGCGTCGTTGACGACGGAGAGCTGGCCGCGGCTGGCATTGCCGGATGTCACCATTTCGAGAACGATCGGCTTGACGCTCATGGCGTCCGCAGGGCCGATCGCGATCAGGCCACTGAAGGAGAGGAACGCCGACGCGGCAGAGGCATAAAAAATATGACGCAGGATACGGACCACTTGATCGCCCCTAATGCATGAAGTTTACGCAAACGAGATGGGCGGGTCTGAAAGGCCAGGCCCGCCCAAGAGTCGGATCTTTAGACGTGTGGCACCAACGGCGACGGTGATGGTGTCGGAATAGGTGCCGTTCAGCAGCGGCTTGCCGTCGGCATCCATCTGATCGATTTGAACAATAGGTGTCCGAGCGCTGCGCCCAGTGGTCGAGATATTGGCGGATTCGCGCTTCCAGCCGTCACGAAAGAGCGGGCTCGGCGTCACCGAAGATTCGCCGAGCCGCGATAGTTGATGTTGGTTGCGAAGTTGCTCCGTTCGACTCCATGACAGTACCGCGTATAGGAGAGCCCGCCATTTGCCGATCCCGATACCGACATTTGCGGCGTAATTGCAGATGACGTTTTCATATTTCAGCATAATTGTCCGATCATACGAGCTGTGCGTTGGTTGGATTGGCCAAGTCGGCAATCGTCACAGTCGAAGTCTCAGCACCGGGCGAGCCAGTTGCTCCCGTAATTGTCGGCGCCGAAGGAATGCTGCAAACTTCTTCAGCGGTTCCGGTGATGGTGATTTTCGTGCTGTCGCTGGAGTCGGCAAAAGCGGGACCGGACGCAGCGGCGAGCGCCACCAGGGCAGTCGTAGCAAGAAACTTTTTCATAAGATACTCTCCAACTCTCTACTTTATGGGTTGCAGTCTATTCGCGGCGGAAATTGCCACAATGCTTTGGCAGTATTTCCTAAGAAAATATCGATTCGTTATATTGCCGGCTTACCCCCTTTCTACAGTCCCGCTCCTAATTGAACGATGACGGTGTCGCTGTAGGTTCCGGCGGCAACAGGTCCCGCGTCGTTTTCGCCCATTGAGTTCGCAATGTTCAGGCTCACTCTCAGCGTGCCGACACTGGCGCCAGGCACCTCGCCACTTATGGATTTCTGTGCACTGTCGCCGTCTGTTGTAAAACCGGCAGAAAAGGTGCTGCCGGGCGTCGGCCATTCGGCGAGGATCTGGTAGTCAATTCGATTGATGAAATCGGACGTCAGGGGCGCCGGCGCGGAATCATCCTTTAGCCCGCCTTTAAGCGTTTTGACGCTCAGATAGTGCGGGTGATTACACAGACCTTCATATTCCAAAGTGATGCTCGCATTGTTTACGGTGATCCCGTTTTCTTCATCGACAAGATCGTCGATCACGACCGTGCTATGCCCGGCATCGAGCGAGGTTGGAGTTGTATTTTGCTGAGCCCCGGTCGCTGCCAATACGGGTTGGGCAATGAATCCGCAGACCTCTTCAGCGTTGCCGTTGATCGTAATCTGTGTACTGTCATTATCGGCGGCGACGGCATTCTGCGCGGCAAACAACGCTATGGCGGATAGGACTAAGTAGGATCGCGACATTATGATCTCCAACAGCTATAGATCCTTGGCTAATTTCATTGCTGCACGCCGACGGTCATCGTGATTCGATCCCGATATCCGCCTGCGAGCGGCACAGCGACGTCAGGCTGTAGATTTACGGTGAGCCTTCCCGGGCTGCTCAGCGCGATCGCGCTGCCAGAATTGCTGAACCGGCAACTCGGCTTGGCTGCCTCCAGACTTCCCTTAGGGCAGTTGTCTTGAATGACGCCCGCCTCCGTCGGAATGCGGACGCTCAAATCATAGGGGACGCTCGTGGTGAAGCCGCCCGGCGCGACGCCCGCCGCGACGTGCTTCAGCGCGCCGTGCTCGGCATCGATGCGATATTCGAATGGCGCATTGCAGTTGACGGTGAAATCGAAGCTTTCCTCGGTGGCCCTGGTGACGTCGCCGAGCTTCATGGCGGCGACAATCGTCGATGTGCTGTAATCGGCTCCAAAGGCCGAAATCGCACATTCGGGCACGATCTCGCCCTCAAGCTTCACGGTAACCTTGGGCGCTGCGAAAGCGGTCGTGGACAGCGCGCCGATCAGCGCCGCAAGGGCACGGAAAATGATGCTGCAGGACTTGGCTGCTTTCCCGAAACGCGCCTGATCGGATGGGCGCAGGCGGCCAACGCGGAACGAATAACCGGGCATGACAATACTCGAATACTAAGAGTGCGTAAATATACTGAGACGCAGATGGAAGATTATCTTTTCTCCTCCATGAATACTGGCTCTCATTGCGTTGGCTTATCCATATATCGCCACGCGCCAGCCATCCAATACGGGACCGCCCCATTGTTTCTTATTTCCAACACAAGCAAGACAAACTCATACAACTATAAATTGAATTATACTTAAGTAATTTTCGGGACGCGGGCGGGTAACATTTCGGCCCACTGCTCGGATTGATCACGATTTACAAGATGTTACGGACAGCACGTGCTGTCTCAGGGGCGGGCGCGGGTTTCGCATCGTTTCTCGAAGAAGATTGTCGTGCCCTGGCGTCGCCTTTGGCGGTTATCTCAGGCGACGGATGGGCCTGAGCATATCTGACCGACGAGATGGGCGCGTTTGAACTGTATGGAGAGCGGAGGAGGGGCGGAAGACTGCCAGGGCAGCCTTCCGCGCTCGGACGTTAGAGCGGCGGAACTCTCAACCGGAATCGGAGACGCCGCTCTTACTGTCTGTTGTGGCATCAGATTTATCCGAAAAGTGGATTCCAGCCCCGCCTTCGCGGGGCCATGCTTTTCGGTCCGATGCTCTAAAGCCTACCGGCAGTTGTAATAGCGCAGGCAGCCATAATAGTTGTTGTTTCCGTAACCCCAATTTTTGGCGCACCGGCGGGCCCAATAAGCGCAGCGGCCTCCATAATAGGGACGGTCGTAATAGTAGTCGTCGTAATAGTCATAGTAGGAGGGCCCAACATAGAAGCCGAAGAAGGGACCACCACCGTACCCGTAGCGCCGATGGGACCGATAATTTCGACGGAAATTCCTCCGGAAGCTGCGGCGACCGGAAAAATTCCTCCGGAAGCTGCGGCGACCGGAAAAATGCCGTCGGAAGCTGCGACCACCGCCGCGGAAATGCCGCCCGGAACTGCGATGGCCTCTCCAGCGTCCCCGCCGCACAACCTCGGTGACGCCGGCCATTTCGCCTTTGCCGGCTTGCATCCTCACGTCGATCGCCGACTTACCGGCAATTGTTGCATGGGCAGTGGAAGGTCCACCGAAATTGCCCATAAACAAACATGTGAGGAATGCGAAAACGAACAGTACCCCACGTTTCATGTTACAATCTCTCTTCTCAGCTTGATGATTGAAAGAGCATCATTGCTCCTGCCGTATAGCCTACAAGAACTCAGCCATTTGAAAAGCCTGCTCTTGCCTACTGGCATTGATTGTTACAATTACCTACGGGGGGAATTGGTTCCAAGCATAGGCTGAAAAGGGCTCGGGCGAGCCGATACGTCGCAGGCGCAGCCCCGCGATTATTGGCTATTCAGAGCGGCCAGCCTGGCTTCCGCCTCCGAATTCCCCAGCTCGATGGCAAGCTTATACCACTTCATGGCCTGCTTGATGTCGGGCTGGAGGCCTTCCACGACATAGTTCCTGAGGAACGACGGATCGTAGGTCTGGCCCATTGCAAAGGCCGCGCGGCCGCTGCCTTTACGCGCCATGCTCTCATAGATGAGACGTGCCGCCGCGATGTCCAAATTTTTGAGAAACTGGTCCGCACGCCTCATCCCGGTATTCTCTTGCTGCTCCGTGATAACCCGTTTCGGAACGGTCCTCAAAGCCGGCCGATCGGCCTGGGCGTCGGAATCCAGAGAACGAGGCGCCGGTTCCACGGCAGACGTCAGGGCAGTATCCACGCCCGCCGCCTTCGGATCGATGCTGAGAGTGACGGTCTGCACCTGAGGCGGGGCGTCCTTGCCTTTGAACAAGAGGATCTGCAGCTCGACCTCTCCCACGAATTCTGAGGGTGGGACGATCTGCAATCCCTCGATATTCTTCACGGCGACGAGCCATGCATTTTTCGTGGGAAAGCCGGATGACAATTCAAAGCCCTCCGGCAACCCGACGATCTTGAAGAATCTGTAGTCCTCGACGGCTCCTTCCGTCAGCTTTATGGGCAACGGAATGGGCCTATTCGGCTGGCTGACAATATCGGAGACGGAGAAGGCCAGGTCCTGCGCTTGCGCAAAACGCAGGTGGCGCTCCTCCGGAGCATCGATCGAGATCTCCGCGTGCAGCGTGTCATGGCCTTCGCGCACGGCGAAGCCGGGATCAAGCCTGTCGCTGCTGAAGGCCGGCTGCAATCCCATGGTCATGCCACAGGCGACTCCGGCGAGCGCCATACCCGCCGCCCGCAGCGCTTGGGTAAGCGAACCCGCTGTCATGGATCCCAGCGGCCGCGCGGCACGTGGTCTCCTCCATCCGATCTGACCTGCTCTCCCAATTCTCATTCGTCACAATCTTTCGAGCAATCCCGTCAACCTAATGAAAGACGGGTGATTGGATATCGCATCGGAAGCAATGCCCTGACGCCCAATTCTCAGATCGTCACTGACTAAGACGCACGTTCTGATCGCGCCACCATTTGGTGAACTCGGCAAGCAAGGCCTGCTTCTGCTCTTCGGTGAGCGCCGGTGCGCCCGTTTTCTGCAAGCGTTGCTGCAGATAGCGCTCGAAGGCGACGGCGACGTCGGCCTGAGGACCGGAACTGGTTTTTTGGGCGTTCTCGTCGATCCATTCCTGAGCGGCTGCAAATCGTGTCCAGCCCGGAACCTCCGCCGCGATGTTGACTTCTTTCCACTTCGGGTGCCGCGGTCCCTCGCGAAATTTGTCGATATTGTCGAACAGCTTTCTCGTGAACTTGGCGACGGTCTGGTAGCGCTCCGTTCGCTCCGGGAAATTGTAGGTCGCCAGAATCGTCGCGTTTGCGACGGTTGGAACGAATTCCCTTTCGGCGATCACATTCGGATAGTGCTCATGTTTGAGGAACGCCGGCAAGTACATCGTCATCAGCTTCTGAAAGCAGCCGGGCGGCAGATTTTCTTCATCCAGCGGAAGGAAGTGCCCGTCCTCGGCCGTAAATCCCACAAGCGCTCCATGCGGGGCGCCCGATATACGGCCGACAGCGACGATTTCCCCACTCCGCAGCATCGAGGCGCCGAGATCGGTATCGGCATAGACGCGCTCCACCTCGATTTCGCAAGCGCCGAGAATCTTCTCAATGGCCTGCTCGCTGGAACTGCCCGGCTTATAGAAGCTCACCTTCTTGCCACGCAGATCCTCGAGCCTTTTGATCTCGTGCCTCGCAAAGAAGTGCATCTCGGAATTGCTGAGCTTCAAAATGTAGCGGAGACGGGTTTCGATATTCCCGTAAAGCTGAGGGTCTTTCGCTTTGTAGTTGTCGACAACGTCCCGTTCGACAATGCCTAAATCGATTCCTTGCAGGAACAGGATATCGAGGAAGTTCTGTCCGCCGCCACGGCCGAGGATCGGGAGCACGCGAAGCCCGTTGCCTTCCAAATCATCCAGGACATTCTGCATGTCCTGAGCGAACTGGGTATAGGCCGTCTTGGCCTGCGAGCCCATAATCGTGACGGTGTTCTTATTCAGCTTCTGCCTCTGTTCCTCATAAATCGAGGCCGGCGGATTTTGAGCAAGCGCCACATAAGCCGGAACGGTATAAAGGAACACGGCCAGGACCGCCGCGCAGCGTCTGAAAAGCGTAATCAACATCCCCTCCTCCCCACGGGTCTGCCCATGAAGGTACTCGATCGACTTGCTAATTGAAAGCAATAGACGCGGAGTTCGACTTCATCAATACACTTGTGCCTCGTCGACATCTCCGAGCCAGAGTTCCATTAGCGGATTTCGATTATTAGCGCCTGAACGCCCGTGATTGAAGAGACAATCTTTCTGAATTGCGTGCAACCAAATCCTTCTAAATTGCACGCAATCGACACCCGATTGTATACGCATAACCCGTGGTCTGTAGCCGGAGGCAGGGAAAGCAGGCGGGCCGCCCTTTAGGGGCGTTTCGGAACATGGTCTATGTCTCTCCGGGGGGCGGCTCATGGGCGAGGGGCGGGTGCTCCGAGGATACCCCCGCCTTCACCTCGGCCCAATAGCCGGGAATGCTCAATAGCTCGGCGATGATGAACAGGACCGCGCCGATCGGAATGACCGACTGGGTGATCTGCACCGGCACCCAGGTCAGGCTGACCAGCGTCACACCCTCCAGAACCAGCAGGATCTTCCAGCCCGCCCAGGCCATGATCAGGAAAAAGCCGATCACCAGCGTCTCGGCGATGATCACCGCCACCGCCCGCCAGCGGATCGGCAGGGCGAGCAGCACCCCGTCAAAGCCGATATGGCTGCGCCGGAGCGCCGCCAGGGCGCTGCCATAATAGGTGATCCAGGCCAGGAGAATGGCGGCCACCTCGTCATACCAGGACAGCGACGCTCCCGCCTTGCGGTAGAGCACCGCGACGATGACAATAATGGTGAGCACCACCATCAGGGTGATCAGGATCCAGGCCAGCGCACGATCCAGCCAGCGGCGCACTGTCGACAAATCTATCCTCTTTGAAAAGCGATCCTCTTTGACGAGAGGCAAGATGCAAAAGGCAGGAATAAGGGCGGCGGAGACGCCGCCCCTCTCAATAGGCCAGCTTACGACTTCGGCGCAAGATCCTGGACCGATTTCACCAGCTCCGGGCCGCCCTCGACCGTGCTGGAGAACTCCTCATAGATCGGCTTGGAGGCCGCAATGAAGGCCTGCTTGTCGGCCTCGTTCACCGCGACGCCGGCCGCCTTGATCTTGCCGAGCAGATCGTCTTCCAGCTCCGCCGCCTTCTTATAGACCCACTCCGAATTCGCCTTCGCGCAGTCCGACAGCACCGTCTGGACGTTCTCGGGCAGCTTGGCGAACTGGGTGTCCGACACCAGCACATAGGCCGGCGTGTAGACATGGCCGGTCAGCGAGAGATATTTCTGCACTTCCTGGAACTTGGCCGAATAGATCTGGGCGAAGGGGTTTTCCTGGCCGTCGATCACGCCGGTCTTGAGGGCGGTGAACACCTCGGAGAACGCCATCGGCGTCGGATTGGCGCCATAGGCCTTGAACATCTTCACCCGCCATTCGCCCTTCGGCGTGCGCAGCTTGATGCCCTTGAGATCCTCCGGCGTGTTGATCGGCCGGACATTGTTGGTGATGTGGCGGAAGCCGTTCTCCCAGACGCCGAGAATGCGGTAGCCCTTCTTCTTGGCCGCCTCCTGCAGCGCCTTCATCACCACCTCATCGCGCACCTTGCGCATATGATCGCGGCTCTGGATGATATAGGGCATCTCGAACACGCCGAATTCCGGCGTCACCGAGGACATCACCGTGGAGGGCAGGGAAAAGGTCAGCTGGCCGAGCTTCAGCTTCTGCAGCATCTCCCGGTCATTGCCGAGCTGCGAGGAGCCGAACACCTGCACCTCGGCCTTATCGCCCAGCTTCGGATTGGTGCAGGCGGCAAAATTCTCCGCCGAAAGCTCAAACAGCGAGCCGGGCTTGCCGACATGGCCAAAACGCAGCTCCATGCCCTGGGCACTAGCATTCGACGCACTTAGTGCTACAGCAAATACGGCTGCAACGGCAGGCAGGATCTTCATCCCCATCACAAGGCCTCATTTGTTAGATTGAAATTTGATAAGAAAAGGAAGAATGGCGCTGGCGATTAGACATCGTCCACCGCATGGATATTATTTCGCGTCCCCCACCCATTGCGTAAGCGCATTCCTCCCGGGGGGTCGTAAGTCCGTAATTACCACTAGGATCTAACGAGCCCGCTCGTCTTAAAACATACTGGGCTTTTGTATGCCATAGCAATTCAACTGCATTGAAACTGATATGTTCCAGGAACACGATGTGCGGCGCATTCTTATATTGACGCGGCTTAGCACCGCATCCCACCGACGACGGCTTCGTTGAATTCCTGAGGCGCCGAATTTCCGCGCGATGCGACAGTGGGACGTCATGTAAAGATAGGCATCGCCATTTTAGGGGCAGTGGCTAGCGCAACGCGCGTCCAAGCCTGTCCCCGCGAAGGTGTTCGGTCCCGCGAGATTGGCCCCCGTCACTTCACAAAAATCCTGAAAGTCGGCCTCGGCCAGAGGATCGGTGGCGAGCACCTCCATCACGGCGCCGACAGGCAGCGTCTTAAAGGTCCGGCGGGCTTTGATAACGGGTAAAAGGCAATTCAGGCCTCGTGTATCGACGACCACATCAGGCATAAATCACCGGCATCTTGTCTGCATTTCGACTGCGTTTCCACCAAAGCTGTCCAGCACCATATTGGATTGGCAAATCGCCCGATTCAATAGGCGTTTGCCGCCGCTCCTCAGCCGAAACCGTTTGACTGATCTGCTTTGACCAGCCCTTATTGGCTGATATTTCATGGCCGTGGCAAGCCCATCTCGACGCAGGCGGATATGGGCATGCCGTTACGGTCGAACTCACGGACCCGTCGGGGCTGCCCCGTTCGCCCCGAATGTGAAGCCGGAAAGCGGACATCCAAAATGGACGAGGAGCGGAAGCAAAAACAAGGCGAGCCCCGGTCGGCAGAAGGTGCGCCTGAAATGACGGATGAACGGTTCATCGCGCTCGCCGACCGATTTATCGACCTGGCGAACAGGCAGAATCGCGCAGTGAACGCGACCGATCTGCATATGATATTTCTCTATGCAGCCGCGCGTTATAACGCCCATGTGGCGAAAAATGTGCTCCAGGTGGATGAACACGAACCGTTCGTCAACGAGATGATGAAGGCGTATCAGGAGATGCTCCGCAATCACCTCGCCGACCCGAGCCTCTAGCGCAACGCGCGTCCAAGCATGTCCCCGCGAAGGCGGGGATGGACGCGGGAACAGTTGCGCTCGCCTTTTGATCTAGAGCCATTCCCGCATCCGAGGAATTGATTATGGATTTACAATTGGACCGACGCAGTTGAGTTCTCCGCGGTGTTAAAGCGCTGCGGGGGGCTCATGGGGTATTCGGAGGATTTGCGGATCCGGTTGATCCGTTCGGTTGAGAAGGGCTACTCGGCTCGCAGCCAGGCAAAGGTGTTCCAGATTGCGGACTCCACTGCGGTGAAGTGGATGCAGGCCTACCGCGCCGATGGTCGCACAGCCCCCAGGCCGGGCTCAGGCGGACGGGTCTCTCCGCTTGAGGCCCATGCCGAATGGTTGATCGCGCGGGTGACGGCCACGGCAGACGTGACGTTGAAGGAACTCGTTGACGAACTCGCCGCGCGAGGCATCGTCACCTCCAAGAGCGCGATGTCCCGTTTCTTTCTCGCCAAAGGCTACAGCTTCAAAAAAAAGCGTGCTGGCCGAGGAGCAACTTCGCGCTGACGTGGCCGAAGCGCGTGAGACATGGCGCAAGGCGCAGCCCGCTCTTGATCCCGAAAAGCTGGTGTTCATCGATGAAAGGTAAGCGTCCGGCCGTCCGGCGCTCCTTGGTTTCTTCTCCTCAGGAGCTTGCCGCTTTCCCGCCGGTTCCGGTTCTCCCGGTTCGGCAACAATTGAAACGGGAAGAAAGACTGGCAGCTCTTCCTGCTCGACGGCTCCGGCTTTCGCTTTGCCAAGAAGCTGGCGGCGCCAAGTATAGATTTGCTGGGGAACGACATCATGCCGACGGGCAATCTCCGAAACGCTGAAACCGCTTGTAGCCACCTCCTCAAGGATCTGCAGCTTCCGCTCGTCCGACCACTTGCGCCGCCGTTCGCACCCCGTCCAAATCTCCATCTTAGCCATCGGACACTCTCGTTACGTCGCTAAATACGGAATTGGCGACGTAACTTCAGCCGATTGGGCGAAATCTCAAAGGCTCGCTGACCGGACGCTTACTAATCATCCGCCCGCATTGACGGTCAACGCGTCAGCCGAGCAGCGTGTTTCACCTGACGCGCGAGGAGATCGCGCTGGTGCGATAAGCCGACTTGCCGTTCGGCGAGATGGCGCTCCGCGATAAGCTGTGACGAGATATCTGCCCTGATCTGCGCCCGAAATAAGCGATCAGATGCACACGATTCTGACCGTCCCTATGGCCTCACGACTGCGATCTTCGCACCTCATTAAATGAAATTAGCTTGCGGCGGGTTTGGTCCCAGAGTGTAAGCCGCACACAGCCAAGACTCTGGAGCAGCGTCAACCGCCCGACGGCTCTGAGTTCGGGATAATCGCGCAACACCTGCGGTAAACGATAATAAGGAATTCGACTGCAGAGATGATGCACGTGGTGCACGCCGATATTGGCCGTGAACCAACGGAGAACGCCAGGCAGGGCGTAGTGCGAGCTGCCATGCAGGGCAGCCTCGTGCAAGGTCCAGTTGGAGCGCTCGGTCCAAAACGTGTCCTCGAACTGATGTTGGATATAGAACAGCCAAACCCCGATGGAGGCGGCGAGCAGGATAATCGGCAGATGCACAAGCAAGAACGGTTTCACACCGACCAGCCACATGGTTCCAAGGATGAGAAGGGCAATGCCGGCATTGGTGCCCATGGTACTGAGCCAGGGCTGCCATCCCTTGCCCATCATCCCGACGGGCAGCCGATGCCGCAGGATGAACAGATATGCGGGGCCAAATCCGAACAGGACGATTGGATGACGGTACAACCGATAGCGCATCCTCCCCCACCAAGTGAGACTGAGATATTCGTCCACGGTCAGCGTAGCGACGTCGCCAATGCCGCGATGATCGAGATTGCCTGAGTTCGCGTGATGGATGGCATGGCTGCGCCGCCAGAAATCATAGGGCGTAAGTGTCAGCACACCGATCACCCGCCCCACCCAGTCGTTGACAAGGCGATGTCGGAAGAACGCCCCGTGGCCGCAATCATGTTGAATCATGAAAAGACGGACGAGAAAGCCTGCCGTTGGCAGTGCGATGACCAGGCTAAGCCAATAGCCAACGTCGAGGGCAGCCCAGGTCAGGACCCAAAGCAGCACGAACGGACCGCCGGTGATCATCAGTTCAAACATGCTACGAGCGTGGCTTGGGCCACGATAGCGGCCGAAAATCTTTGTCCAATCGCGAGCATTTACGGTCTGGGTGAGGTCGCCAGCGTGTTCCAAAATTCGCTCCATCCGCGTTTGTTCATGAGCCAATCCCGCGACCAACCGCATGATCATCCTCGATATGATGTCCTCCGGGTCGCGCATTGGGGGTCTTACAAAAGGATATCACGGCCTGCGAACCGAACATACCATTGAAGGATTATGATGAAGTGACCATGCGGGGCCGTATGCTCGGCGCGCACTCTTTTGCCCGAATTGTTGGAGATTCGGTATTGCTCTGGCCTGCCCCTCAGAGTGACACCAGTTCTTAAGTTAGACAACGATCAGGTCATCGAGGCGCTCGAAGCGACGCGCTGCAATTTGGCGCAAAAGATCGGCCCCATCGTTCCCATAGGCTTTATGATTGTAATATCACCGTTCTAGCGCAACGCGCGTCCAAGCATGTCCCCGCGAAAGCGGGGATGGACGCGGGAACAGTTGCGCTCGCCTTTTGATGTAGATCAACTTAACCGCGTTCAAGTGATTCCGCTTAAACGCGGGTTGATCTAGCCGACGATTTGGATCGTCCCTAAGATCATCTCTCCGTGCCCCATTCGCCATAAGAGCCGTGCCGGACCGCGCATGCCGCGTTTGTCCGCCTCGCGCTCATATTCAGCCGCGCATCCTTGCCCCCTACTTCACGAGCTCGAAGCTGGCGATCACCTTTTCGATCTCCGGCATCATCTTCTGCTTGTCGGCGATCGGTACGCTGCCGAGGAACATGAAATAGCCGAAGGGCTCACCCGAGAGCAGCACAAGGTGGATAGCGATCTTATCCCCGCTTGCGGCGTAGGTCGCCTCGCCGGTGATCTGATAGCCCTTGAGGTCTCCGATCGTGACCTCCTTCTCGTCATCGATCTGTCTCTCCTTCATGCCGCCAAGCTCCGCAAACGACTTGGTAGCCTGGGCTTTTGCATCGATGGCATCGCCGTGAACGGATGACGACACCAGCAACATCGGCTCCTTGACCAGTTGGTTCTCGCCGGTCCCCGGCTGGGCGACCGACATGTTGTAGGCTTTTGTCATACCGCCATGGTCGAATGCTTCCTTGAATGGTCCGAGATAGCCGAAGCGGAACAGCGCGTTGGGATCCGGCGGGTCGCGCACGGTGGCGGTTGCAAGGATTGCCTCGATGCCTTCGCGGCTATATGTGCCGGCATCGATCGCTTCCTGGGGCACATTGACGACGATCACCCCCGTAACGTCTTTCTCGCTAAAGATCAGCACGAATTTGGTCACTTCGCCGGCGGGCGTTTTCTGTTTGCCGACGAGATAGACGAAAGTGCCCTCACGGCCTTTCAGCTTCGCCTTTTCCGTGCCGCTGAAGCCCTCATTCGCGAGCGCCTCCTTGCTGTCCGGGATGGTCTTGAGCTTGTCATAGGCAGCGGCGGGCAGCTCAATGACGGCGAAGGACGCCCCCGTGCTCTTATCGACGAAGCCGGAAAAGCGGTTGGATGGGGTGAAGGCGGCGCCAAGATCGATGGCGATGCGGCCGCCCGGAGACTGGCGGAACGCCGCCTGTGCCTGGGAGACCAGAGCAAGAAGGGCAAAAGCCCCCACCGCAAGGGATGACAAAGCGGGAAAGGCGCGACCGCTCCAGGCTGATGATGCGCCAACGGCGCGGCGGATGAAAAATGTCATGCATTCTCTCGGATCATTCGTGTCATCCCATCATACCGCCATATAAGGCGAAACATGGGGGGTATTGTCGGGATTTAGGAATGCGGAAATGCGGATTTGCCTATAACAGGCATATTCAGGCAAAATGTCTTGCTCGGCATAGTCACAAACCGGTGTGCAGCAAACTCTGGGAAATGTGACAGGCATCAATGCGGCCGTTTCTTAGCCTTCTTCTTGGATTGATCTGCGCCTGGCGCAACGCGCGTCCGGGCATGTCCCCGCCTCCGCGTTCGGTCCCGCAAGATTGGCAAGGGGGTGGAGCGGGGCCTGATAGCCGAGGCATTTGAGACTGGTATGATTATAGTCACGGACGAAGCTGTTGGGGAAGGCGTCGCGGTCAGCATGGGAGGCGAACAGCCGATGAGCGATGCCGCGTTTTCGCTCTCTGCCGATGGCTTCTGCGATCCGACGGTTGAAGCGCTCGACAAGACCATTGGTTTGCGGCCGGAACGGTTTTGTGAGCCGGTGGTCAATGCCTTTTTCGGCGCAGACGCGGTCGAAGGGATGGTTTCCGGAGGGTTTACCTTCGGGCTTGCCTTTCATGTCAACGTGTATGGACGCCCCCGGGGTCGCAAGCATTTTCTTTCGGTTGGCAACGGGAGAAGCGGTTGAGTTCCTACGTGTATTCGGCCTCTCTGTGCGGCCTTTGATGCCGCGGGCCCTCATGGTGAGTTCGCGGACCGGGTCCAAATCGGCGGATCGCGGTCGATGCCGCTCCGTTGACAACTGGTTCTCCCGCTCCGGTTCTCTTCCGCGTTATTCCCATGACCTCCGTTCAGAACTGCCGCTTCCCCAACTCCGATGAGGCTATCAAGCCTGCGCCGGAAGCTCGTAGGCGCCGCCCCGAGCGATCAAGGCCCAGAGCGAACGTTCACCGTGAGCGGCAAGCGCTCACAGATACGCGCCATTTTGTTGGCCAACGCGACCGCGACCAGCATTTTCGGTTTGCGGCTCAGCATCCGCGCAAGCCACGTGCCCGCCGGAGCTCCTCCCCGCCTCCCGGCCCCCTGTATGACCGACATTGCGCCGATGATCAGCAAGCGCCGGATGTCCTTTTGGCCCATCTTCGAGGTGCGACCGAGACGTGTTTTGCCGCCGGTTGAATGTTGTCGCGGTGTTAGCCCGGCCCAAGCCGCGAAGTCGCGCCCTTTCCTGAACATTTCCGCTGGTGGCGCAAGTGTAGCCAAGGTCATCGCCGTGATTGGGCCAACCCCGGGGATCATGCTGAGCCGCTGTGCGATCTCATTGTCCCGCACTGCCTGGCGAATTTGGATTGTCAGCCCGTCAATACGGTCCGTCAGGTGTCGGATCTGATCCAGCAACAGATCGCACAGTGCCACAACCGGCGCGGGCAGCCCGCTTCCGTTCATCTCAAGCGCCTCCTGCAGCCGAACCAAATGCTGTGTTCCTTTTGGTGCGATGATCCCGTGTTCGGCCATGTGCCCGCGCAAGGCGTTGATCGTCTGCGTTTTTTGTCCGGCCAGTAGATCGCGCGTCTTCAACACCATTGCCTGCCCTTGCTGCTCTGCGCTCTTCACCGCCACAAATCTCATCGACGGCCTTGATGCGGCTTCCGCGATCGCCTCAGCGTCTGCAGCATCGTTTTTCTGTCGCTTCACATATGGTTTCACGTATCGCGGCGCGAGCAAACGAACTTCGCGGCCGAGAGCCCTGATTTTCCGACCCCAATAGTGCGCCCCGGAGCAAGCTTCCATCGCAATGGCGCAAGGGGCAATTCGTGCCAGAAACTCCAACACGCGGCTGCGCGGTAATGCTTTTCTGAGCAGCACAGAGCCATCCGCCCCAGCGCCATGCGCGTGAAACGTATTCTTGGCTATATCCAGACCGATGATGCTAACCTTCTGCATGGACGTCCCCTCCTTGTGGCATGATGAACTCCGCCACCTTGGCACATTGCGATGCCGTGAGGGGGCGTCCACGCCATCAGCGAAGCGGCGGAGCGGTCAGTGAACTCGGAGCCGTTGTCAGTGAGAATAGTATGAACCTGGCTGGGGAAGTGAGCCAGGAAGCGCTTCAGAAAAGCGGCGGCTGTTTTGCCATCGCGTCGGGGATGGATCTCAAGATAGACGTAGCGCGTGGCGCGATCGATGGCGACGAAAGCATAGCTTTTACGCTTTTCAAGAGCCGGCAAGTGCTTGAGATCCATATGGATGAAACCGATCCTGGCGTCCTCAAATCGGCCCATCGCAGGTTTGACCGGTTTGGATCTGCGGCTGATGCCATGGCGCTGGAGACAGCGATGGATGGCGCTGCGGGAGAGCTTGTTATTCACGCAACGGCGCATGACCTCGACGATATCATCGAGCGGCAGATCCAGCGCGGTGCGCAACTCGCAAACCAGTTCCTCTTCCGTCGGTGTGAGCGAGATGCTCATGCGCTTAGGCCGGTGCGAGCGATCCGCCGTTGTGGTACGGCTGCGCCAGCGCCGGATAGTTCTTTCGCTGACGCCCAGCTCAGCAACGAGTTCGGCGACCGAAGCCGTGCTGCTTTGAATGTAGGCCCGGATCTTGGATGTCGTCAGTTGATAGAGCAGATGCAGTACAACATGCTATTCCGCTGGTTCGTCGGCCTGAGCATTGACGATCCGGTGTGGGTGCCGACCGTATTCAGCCAGAATCGCGACCGGCTGCTGACCACGGATATTGCACGCAAATTCCTTGCCGCGATCCTGGCGGACAAGGCGGTGGCGCCGCTGCTGTCAGACGAGCATTTCTCCGTGGACGGCACGCTTATCGAAGCCTGGGCATCGATATAGCTGAATGTTCAGCATGAAGCTTCACAAATGAAGAGCTTTCAGCCCAAGGCTGCGGCGGACACCGAGCCGCCGGCCGGCTGTGGCGCAGGGCCGGACCAGGACGACAGCGCCCCCGCTGCCAAGCTGTCGGCCGCTGTCGACACGGGCCAGAAGGGCGGTGCGCCCGAAAGCCCGGCTGCTGAGACTTCGGACACGGGCCGCAATGCTGCGATCGATTTCCACGGTCAGAAGCGTTCAAACGCAACACATGCCTCACTCACCGATCCCGAAGCCCTTCTTTATCGCAAGGGCAAGGGTAAGGAAGCCAGGCTCTGTTTTATGGGGCATGCGCTAATGGAGAACCGCAAGGGCCTCGTGGTCGATGCCTGTCTCACCGAGGCTGATGGCCATGCCGAGCGGGAAGCCGCGCTCGCCCTGATCGAACCACGCGCCGACCGTCCTGGGCGCATCACGCTGGCGGCCGACAAAGGCTATGACGCAGAGGATTTTGTCAACGAATTGCGGTCCATGAACGTGACACCGCATGTGGCGGCGAAAAACAAGGGCTCGGCGATCGACGGCCGCACCACGCGACACGCCGGATGTGCGGTGAGCCAACGTATCCGTAAACGGATCGAGGAGGTGTTCGGCTGGAGCAAGACGGTCGGCCCTATTGCCAAGACGATGCGGCGCGGCGCAGAGCGCGTCGGTGCCCAGTTCACCTTCGCAGTGGCGGGATATAATCTCGCCCGATTGCCAAAACTGCTCGCCGAATGATCTGCCGCTGAGCCCGGCAGAACGATTTCCCAAACCCACAAAGGGAATGCCATTCCGCATCCGATACTTTTTCAGCGGCCCGCTAGAGCCCGTGGACAATTATGGGATTCTCATTTCCCTCGAACAGTGATTCAAACTTCCTTTTGGGAGATTTGAATGCGGTCGGAACGCTTTGTGCTATCGGATTCTCAATGGACGATTATCGCGCCGCTCCTGCCCGGTAAGGCGAGCGATTGCGGTGTGACAGCCAAGGATAATCGGCTTTTTCTCGAAGCCGTGTTATGGCGTGTACGTACCGGCGCGCCCTGGCGAGATTTGCCGTCTGGTTTTGGTTCCTGGAACAGCATATTCCGGCGTTTCCGCCGTTGGGCGGCGGCTGGCGTTTTTGATCGCGTTTTCAGAGTTTTGTCCGGAGATCCAGACTTCGAATACATCCTTATCGACGGAACGATCGTCAGTGTGCATCAGAAGGCGAGCGGTGCAAAAGGGGGACTCTCAATCAGGCCATCGGTCGATCGAAAGGTGGCCTGACAACGAAGATTTTGGCGCTGGTCGATGCATTGGCCAATCTCGTGCGCTTTTCCTTGTGGCCTGGGCAGCGCCACGACAGCGTCGGCGTGCCGGATCTCATTGACGATTTGGCGTTTGAAGCCCTGCTCGGCGACAAAGCCTTCGACAATAACAGCATAAGGGAGGACCTTGAGAGACGCGGGGCGGAGGCGGTTATCCCGTCAAAAGCGGATCGGAAACAGGTCATTCCTCATGATCGGGTGAAATATCGGTGGCGCCACCTCATTGAAAATTACTTTAGCAAAATCAAGGACTTTCGAGCTGTGAATACGCGATATGACAAAACTGAACTGAGCTATAAAGCGACGATCAATCTCGCCGCTATTGTCATTGCACTCAGGTGATTGTCCACGGGCTCTAGTGCATCGATCCAAACGGAGGCTACGCCGGAGTTTGGTAAAATCGATGCATAAACAAAGAGCTCGTGGGCTGGCGCATGAACCAAGTGAATGCGTCAGTGCAGTAGGGGCGCAAAGTCGCTTTAGCTGCCGCTGTCCAGCATCAGGCGGCGGCGAAGCGATACGCGCGGCATGGGCTGCTCGGCCTCCTGATCTTCACCAGTCTCTTCATCCGGAATTGGGGCATCGGCGTCTGCCTTTGCGACGGGCTCCAGCTCCGTTGCGGAGCCGTGAACGGCCTCGTCTGCCGATGCAGCCGCATCGATCTCGCCCGCAGGCTCCTGCGACGCGGGATCATCCGCGGCATCGACGGGAGCGGGAGCGTCACTGTCGGACGCAGCCTCGTCCGGAGCGGCCTTCCCGCCGGGCTCATCCTTCAAATAGCCCCGGCCGACCTGCCATCCCGATTGAAGCGTCTTCATCACCAGATCGGGACTGCCGAAATCGTCATCATAATCGACCAGCCGGTCCAGATTGGCAAAGACGGGGCTGGACCGCCACAGGGCGGCCATGGCTCGCCGGCGCAGCAGATGAGGGACCCCTTCTTTCATGAAGACCGAGAAATCGCTGTCTTCATTAATCGTCTGCAGATCGACGGCCTCGGCCGCCTCGCGGTTTGCGCGCAATTCGGCTTCGCGCGCCGCGACGGCCTCCGCGTCGCGTTCCGTGCCCTCAGCGTCTTCCGACGCCTCGCGCGTCTCGTCCGATTCCGGCTCCTTCGCTTCCGGCGTGCGCGCCGCCAATTTGCGCCGTGACCAGCGTGACAGGAATTGTTCGTCTTCCGGTTCGGACATGATTCACCTTACTGGCGGGTGCGCGGCGCGAAGATCGGCGTCTTGCCAAATTTCTGCTCCCCCAGATCCACTTTGTCCCGCCGTCTTTTCTTGAATTCCTCTTCGACGTGATGCTCTTCGACAAAGGCCTGAATGAGAACCGCAATCCCCTCGGGCATGGCCACCTTCTCGATAATATCGTCGCCGGCATCGTTGAAATCCTGCGACTTATAGGACGAGGCGGTCACCGCATGCGGCTCATAGGGAAAATCGGAGTCCGGGTCGCCGCTTTCCTCCAAAACGACGTATAGCTCCGGCTCGTCGAGCATCAGATTGAAACGCAGCGCCTCGGTATCCTTTCGGTGGAGTGTCAACGGCAAGGTCGCGGCATGATATCGCACATAGTCCTCGCCGCGCATCAGCTCAACCCACGTCACCCCTTCGGCGGCATTCATGAAAACCGCCACCGGCTTCCAGATCCAGTCACCCCAAGGGTGGGTCGATTTGCGCTTCTCAACAACGATTCCCAGTGGAACCGAAATTTCCCGGCTTTTGATCGTATTCAAGGCACCTCCCGACCGTCAGGAAAACGGTCATACGCCAGCCTACGCAAAATTATGGGAAATCCAAGCATTCCCTTAGGCGGCGACAAACGTCTGTACAAGCGGACGGCCCGCCGCTTAGAATTATAGTGAATTTAAAGTTCTGGGAGAATAACAAGAATGAAGCAGGAATGCCGCACCTGTTTGGTGTGCAACTGCGAGAAGACGATGCCGCTCGACGCGGCCAAGCTGTCCGCTGCAACTGGACAGGATATCGGGTCCATTTATACGCAACTGTGCCGCTCACAGCTCAGCAATTTCGAACAGGCGATCGGCGCGGGCGACGAGCTTCTCGTCGCATGCACGCAGGAAGCGCCGCTATTTCAGGAGGTCGCGGACGAGCAAGGCAAGGGCGAGGCCGTTCATTTCATCAACATCCGTGAGACGGCGGGCTGGTCCGCCGAGGCCGATCGGGCGACCCCGAAGATTGCCGCCCTGCTCAAAACGGCCACCTATGAGGCAAAGCCGGCGCAACTCAAGGCCATCGAGTCCGACGGCATGTGTCTCGTTTACGGCTCCGGCCAGCAGGCGCTGGAGCTTGCCAAGCTCCTTTCGGGCAAGCTTTCGGTGACGCTGCTGCTCTCGGATGACGAAGATTTCGTGCTGCCTTCCGTGGCGGACATTCCGATTTACCGGGGCGACATTGCGAAGGTGGAGGGCTCATTCGGCGCGTTCTCGATCACGGTGAACAACTATGCGCCGCTGACGCCCTCATCGCGCGAGGCGCCCAAATTCGTCATGGCCCGCGACGGGGCGAAGTCCGAATGCAGCCTGATCCTGGATCTGTCCGGCAGGACGCCGCTGGTGACCGGCCATAAGCACCGGGACGGCTATAAGCGCGTCGACCCGGGCGATCCGGCGGCCGCGCTGCGGGCGGTTCTGGAGCTTTCCGACATGGTCGGCGAATTCGAAAAGCCCCTCTATGTCGATTACAACCGGGACATCTGCGCGCATGCGCGCTCCAAGATCACCGGCTGCTCCAAATGTCTCGACGTCTGTCCGGCCGGAGCGATCGGCGAAGCGGGCGATTATGTCGCGATCGACAGCGGCATATGCGGCGGCTGCGGCTCCTGTCATGCGGTCTGCCCGACCGGCGCCATCGCCTATCGCTATCCGCGGCGCGTGGACACGATCGGCAAGGCGCAAACCCTCGTGCAAGCCTATGCGGAAGCGGGCGGCAAGACGCCAGTTCTGCTCATGCACGATGCGACATTCGGCCACGAACTCATCGCGGCCATGGCCCGCTTCGGCCGCGGCTTGCCCGCCAATATGCTTCCCGTTTCGATGCATGCCGTCACCTCGGTCGGCCATGTGGAAATGGCGGCGCTCCTTGCCAGCGGCGTGCGGCGCATCGTCTTTCTGGCCAATCCGAACAATGCCGAGGAGCTGGACGGTCTGAAGGCGGAGATCACGCTCGCCAACCATGTGACGTCCGCGCTCGGATTTGGCGAGGAGCCGCGCATCGAGGCGGTCGCCGAGGCCGATCCCGAGCAAGCGGAAGCGGCGCTCTGGTCTCCCGTACCGCGCACGCCGATGCCGGAGGGCGGCTTTACCGCGGTCGGTTCGAAGCGCGACATTGCGCGCATGGCCTTTGCCCGACTTCATGAGCACGCGCCTCAGAAGCCGGACATTATCGACCTGCCGGCGAAGGCGCCTTATGGACGGGTCGCGATCGACCAGGCCGCCTGCACGCTCTGCATGTCGTGCGCATCCGCCTGCCCGACCTCGGCCATCATGGATACGCCGGGCGAGCCGAAGCTGCGCTTCACCGAAAGCGCGTGTGTCCAATGCGGCCTTTGCGTGAAGACCTGTCCGGAGAACGCCTTGAGCCTGGAGCCCCGGCTGAATTTCACGCCGGCGGCCATGCAGCCCATTACGCTCTACGAGGAGATCCCCTTCGACTGCATCGTCTGCGGCAAGCCCTTCGCGACAAGATCGACGATCGACCGGATCACGAGCCAGCTTGCCGGCAAGCATTCCATGTACGCGGACAGCTCCCGCGCCCGGCTGATCCAGATGTGCGAAGATTGCCGGATCGTGGAAATGGCCAACAGCAAGGACGATCCGTTCGCCATGGGGACCCGCCCGAAAGTGCGAACGACGCAGGATTATCTGACGGCGAGAGAGAAAGGCCTCACCGCCGATGATTTTCTGATGGAGGACTGACGTCCTCTCCCGATCAATTCGGATGCTGCGCCCGGCAGAGCTCTTCCGCGTGCCGGCGGAAGTTTGCATATTGGGCGTCGTTGATCACGCCTTCCGCCTTCATCTTGTCGACGTCGCCGACGCGCTCAGCCAGGCAATTTTGCAGGCCCGTATTGGCTTCGTTCACCTGTGGCTGCTCGGCAAGGATCGGGATCTCCTGCTTGTCCGCGGCGAACAGGGCGCGCATATCGTCCACCCAATAAGCATAAAAGATGATGGCGATCAGGACCGCGATCGCCAGGGCGATCAGCCGGGCAAAAATCGTGTCCGCAAAGCTTCTTGGTGCGCTTGCCGCTGCCATCGTTGTTTTCCTCCCGGTGTCGTTCTCAATCCCGCCGAACGGGCAGATTTGTCAGCAGGTTCTGAGGCTTGAATATGAGTCTTCTCTCGTCATTCATCGCCAAGCCCAAATATATCGGCTTACCGCGGAGCGAGTCCATAGCGTCCTGCGGGTCCAGAAACTCCAGGCGATAGAGCCCGATGATCTTGTAGAGATCGTCTTCCGAAACGTCCTCGCCATCGTAGAGCGCGTTCAGAATGCGGCTCGATTCGGCATCGCAGCCAATGTGCCAGGACCACTGTTCGTCGCGGATCGATTGCATGGCCTGGACGCGGGTCTCGACATGAAGGAAATGCGCAATCCAGGCTTCGATCACACGGCCGAGCGCATCCGGCACCGGCTGGGTGAAGCGGAAATCGACGGCCATATCGAAACGGTCCGAACGCTCCCAATAGAGCCCCTGGTTCTCCTCGGTCAGCACATCCAGTGTGACGTCGCGTATCGGGGCGTTCGCCTCGGCCAGTAGTTGGCCAAGCGCGCCGAATCCGCCGTCCTCCGAGCGCATGGCGACAATTTCCTGGTCCGCCAGCATCAGCTGATCCTCGCCGACCGTCACCGCCTGCTCGCGAAAGAACAGCTCGGCGGCGCGCAGCTGCATCGGATCGGTCACGTCCCTTAAGATGCTGCGCAGGATCAGGTGAACCATCTGATCGATGAACATCGGCGGGATGAAAATCGGCTCGCCCTGGAAAAGGGAGGCATAGGCCTCCTCGATCGTGCCGCGCGCCGCCAGATGGTCGCGAAACTGCAGGATGATCCGATAATTATCGGCCGCATCCTCGTCCTGGATGGCCTCCAGCTCACCCGGCGCCACCGCCGCGAACGGGTCGGTCATGAGCTTTTCGAACAGGGCGTGCTCCGCTGGACAGGACTCCGCGACAGGGTGGATTTCCGGCCGCGTGTAATAGGCGCGCAGATAGTCCGGCGTCACGCGCAGCCAGCCGTTTTCATTGCGAGTAACGAGATGAAGACCGGCCGATTTCCAGAAGTCCATCGCTAATCCTCAACCACGTCCCAGACGCGCGTATGCAGCGTTTCGCCCGGCGGATCGACGATGCGGAACTCTTCGCGGACCTCGCCGGCCTCATCGAAAAAGCGCCGCAGGGTGAACACCGAATTGACCGGCGCGTCTCGGCATAGTTCCAGGACGAAATCGGCCTCGGACCTTGCTGCCCTTGTCGCTTCCGCGAGCGAGGGCGCGCCGCAATGATCGATGAAATATTGCGCGAGCCCGCTGGTCAGCGCCTCGACCTGTTCGGCGGAGACATCGGCGACGGAGACGAATGTCGAGCACCCAAATGATTCCAGTGACAGGAACCCGTTGCTGAATGCCTGCTTGCGCTTGCCCGTGATCGCATCCTCGGCGAGGCCGGCGAACGCAAAGCCGCCGGGGATCGCCCATTCGTCCGTGCCGGCGGCATTCTCGAAGACATGGGTGTCGGAAGGATCGAACCGGATGGTTTTCAAGAACTTCATAACCCGGTACCGCGCTGCGTCCGCAGCCGTTCCAAGGCGTCCATGGTGGCGACGGCGCGCGTTCCCGCAGCCGATTTGATCAGCGCATTGCCGGATTCATCGAGACCGAGAAGCGAGCCGTCGTCGTCTCCCGCCAGCGCACCGTCGGCGAGCTGTGCTTTGGGAAAAAGACGTTCCCACCATTGGTCATGAATGGGCTTGAGACCGTCTTCCGACCAGCGATGGATCAGGTTCACCAGATGCCGTGAGACCGATTCCAGGAGCCTGGCGCAGCTCAGCTGTCCGCAGCCTTCATCCCAGAGGGTGGTCCTGCTCAGATCGTTTCCCGGCTCCCTTCCGCCGCGCGTGGGGCGAAGATAGAGGTGCAGCGACAGCACCATCCAGTCCGGCACGTCCGCTTGCCCGGTCTCCGAGACCACCAGATCGACATAGCCGACCTTCGCCTCATTAGCCAAAATGACGGAGGGCCATTGATACATCACGGCGACTTCGGGCGGGCTCAGCGCGCCGATCGCATCGCCGACCGCCACCATTGCGGCAAAGACAATCTCCGGGCATCGCTCACGCGGCACGTCCGGTTCCAGAACCAGCGCAAGCCGGAGATTATCCACGTCCACCGACCATGCCAGATCCCCCGCGCCAAGCGCTCCCTTTGCGGCGCGCGCTTTTGCCCAGTCGGCGGGCACGATTTCCAGCGCAAGCTTGTGCCCGGTGAGCAGGGGCGGGAATGTCGGGAGCGGGTCGCGCATGCTGGCCTTACTCGCCCGGAAGCTTGATCTCTCCCTCGACCACATGATTCAGGTCGGTGCCCTCGGCGGTCAGCACCATCTTCACCTTCAGGGAGGATTGACCGCCCAATTGGGCTTCGCGCGTGATGCGCTCGATTTCCTGCTGCGATGTCACGCCGACATGCTTGAGAAATTTACGCATCGACATATTGAAATCGTCGCTCATTTTCAGCTCCGGATGTTTTTGTTATGAGTGCGGGACCATGACCGGTTTACGCCGATCCTCATGGTCCCTACGTTATTGTTATGCACGGTCCCTTAAGCCGGTCCCACGATCCCCGGACGCGCTGCATCGGGCGCATTAATGCAGCCGCACGGACTCAGGAACGCTGAACGCGTCGGCCGAGGATGTCCTTTGTGTTTGCGCAACGCCCCAGGCAGCCACGCTTATGACGATCATCAAGGCAATGCCTGTCAGAACAGACTTCATTTCACACCTCCCAATGGTTCGGATGGCATCCGCGAGCGTCGCCATTCTTGTTATTTTACTTGCCGTTACCCGTCACTCTACCGATGCGGTCGCGCTTTTCAAGAAACGGATGAGCTCATCACGCCCTTCCACGCTTTTCAGGCGCTGGATCGGCATTTTCGTTCCCGGCACGAGGACATCGGGGCCGTGATCGAACAGCTGCCCGACCGTTTTCTCGGTCCATATAATATCGGACTCGCGCAGCGCCTGTGAATATTCATACCCTGGAACCGATCCGGCTTTTCGGCCGAACAGGCGATAAAGCGTCGGTCCGGCCCGGTTCTTGTCGTCCGGCGTCAGTGTGTGGCAGACGCTGCATTTGCGGCGAAATTCCAACTCGCCCGGATCGTCGCTCTCGGCGAGCTGGAACCGTCTCGGAAAGGTCGACTGGATCGGAGCCATTTCGCGGGGGACCACCTGCCAGCGCATGGCGAAATCATCCAGCCCGACATGGTAGATCTGGTTCGTTCCAGGGACGAAGTCGAAATCCCAGACCGGACCGTAGGCGACGGGCCCCCCTGCGACTTTCTCGGCCGTGGCGGTCTTGAAGACCTCGATCGTGCCCCCGGCATCGGCATAAGCCATCAGCGTGCCGTCACGCGAGACCTTAACGCTTTGAATGGGCGCTTCGCTATGAGCCAGCCGCTTGAGCATGTCGCCCTCGGCGATGCCGACAATGCCGAAGGTTCCGTCGAGCGCCCCGAAGAGCAGCCGGTCGTCACCGAGCAAGGCAATGGTGTTGATGCCCCAGCCATGACTGTAGACCGGACGGATCAGCTCGGCTTTGGCAACATCCCACTCGGTGATCTCGCCGTCATAGGACGCGGTGTAGAGCTTGCTTCCGTCGGCGGAAAATGTGACCGCGTTCACATTGCCCGTATGGCTGCTCAGCGTGGCGATTTCCGTTTGCTTGCCAAGATCGTAGAGCTTTGCGGTCCGATCCCAGCGGGCCGCGGCCGCCATCGTGCCATCGGGGGATACGGCGACGTCCAGGACCTTGACGACGTCTCCCTTGATCCGGGTGATCAGCCGCCCTTCGCCCAAGTCCCAAATGCCGAGCGAGCCGTCATCGCTGACCGAAACGGCGTGATTGCCGCCCGGTACGAGCGCCACGTCGTTGACGGCCGCGTTGTGGCCGATGAGGCGGTGCAGGATGCGCGCTTTGGCTCCGGACAGATCCCAATGGATGATGGAATAATCGAACGAGGCGGTCAGCGCCTGCTTGCCGTCGGGGAAGATGGAGATCGCCTTGATCGGGCCGCCATGGCCCTTGAGCGTATCCGGCAATTCGTCGGCGGCGCATGGCCACGGCAAAAGCGTCAGGCAACCGAGAAACGCCGCCGCAAGCCGGCTTCTCCAGGAAACCGAAAAAGCGGCGGCATTTGTCACGCGACGCGACACCGCCTCATTCAGCCGGTTGAAGCTTTCCGTCATCTGCGGCGCTACGCTCGCCCTTCGCTTCCAGCTCCTCGACCCACAGCGAATGGTGTTCTTTCGCCCATTGGGCATCCACCTCGCCACTGGTCATGGCGGAGAGAGCGCCCTCCATCCCGACCGTGCCGATATAGATGTGGCCGAGAATGACGACGATCAAGAAGACCGCCATGATCGTGTGCCAAAGAGACTGATATTGCTGCTCCTGGATCGGCGCCAGATTGGCCTGCAGGTCGGTTCCGAACCAGGAATTGAGAACTGTGAACGTGTCGCCGAACATCGCCGTCTGAAACGGGTTGAGCAGCGCCCAGCCGGACAGTGAGATCGAAACGCCGCAAAGGATGACCAGCCAGAAGAGGATCTTCTGGCCCGCGTTGAATTTGCGCGCCTTCGGATGCCCGCCGCCCAAAAAGCCGCCGCCCCTCAGCAACCAGACAATGTCATGGCGATCGGGAAGATTCCGGAGGACCCAAAGGATCGCAACCAGCGCCAGACCGATCATGAAGGCAAAGGCCACATAATTATGGATGATCTTGCCGTAGATCGTCATCCCCGCGAACGCTTCCTTGCCGATGGCGGGGATCAGGAGCGTGCGCCCGAACAGGAGGTTCAATCCGGTCAGCGCCAGAACGATGAAGCTGGATGCAATCAGCCAGTGCGCGGCCCGCTCAAGCCCGGAAAAACGCGTTATCGTTCTTCCGGATGGCCCATGCTCGATCCGAATGCGCCCCCTGATCACGAAGAACACCGATAGCAGGAAGATCATGCCCAGAATTGCCCAGGCCGAAAACATGAGCAACGGACCATTGCGCGTCTCTTCCCAATAGTGCCCTTGAGACTGGATCATCACGCCGCTTTGTTTGTTCGGCCCAGACACGGTGCCCTGGAGACCATGCCGGATTTCCCGCCAAAGCTCGGAATCCGAAGAAGCACCATCCGTGGTGTTGCCGGGAACCGCCCCGGCCACCGGCTTATCCTGTCCGTTGACCTGGGCCATCGCCCCCGGAGCGGAGGAGATGAGAATGGCGGCGAAAAACAACGCGCAAATTATCGCCAGGATCTGCGTGCCTCTCGCGCCCACAACGCTCGCACCGGCCGGGTCGACGGTCGCCTTCCCGGCGTTTTTGTTTTGTCCGGAAGCCTTATGCTTCGCTTTGATCATCTTGCCCTCCAGCGCGGCCGCACACAGCTCGTCGACGCTGGCGCGGGCGCATTGAATGCTTTTGCGAACTCTAGAGTGGCGGATTCATAATCGGAATCGGAAGCGCCACTCTAACTGTCTGTTTTGGCATCGGATTTACCCGAAAAGTGGATGCCACTTTTCGGTCCGATGCCCTAGCGCAACGCGTATCCAAGTGGACGCGGACATTTGCGCTCACTTATCGATATCGATCAACTTAACCTTGTTCCAGTGTTTCCACTTGAACGGGGGCTGATCTAGGGAAACGGGGCAGCCGATTGCCGGCCGCCCTTGCTTCTTTGATGCCTTACCGGCTTAGAGCGACGTCTTCGTCCCGTAGGCCGTTCCCCAGCCCCAGGCGCCGGCGCCGAAGCCGCGCGCCACGACACGCTCGCGGTAGACCGCGGAAACGACGTCGCCGTCACCGGCAAGAAGCGCCTTGGTCGAGCACATCTCGGCGCAGAGCGGCAGTTTGCCCTCCGCCAGACGGTTGCGTCCGTATTTCTGGAACTCCGCCTGTGACATATCCTCTTCCGGGCCACCGGCGCAGAAGGTGCATTTGTCCATCTTGCCGCGAGAGCCGAAATTGGATGCCTGCGGGAATTGCGGCGCGCCGAACGGACACGCATAGAAGCAATAGCCGCAGCCGATGCACAGATCCTTGGAGTGCAGCACGACGCCTTCTGCGGTCTCGTAAAAGACATCCACCGGGCACACGGCTCGGCAGGGTGCGTCCGAGCAGTGCATGCAGGCGACCGAGATGGACCGCTCGCCCGGCTTGCCGTCATTGATCGTGACCACGCGGCGGCGGTTCACACCCCACGGCACTTCGTTCTCATTCTTACAAGCGGTGACACAGGCATTGCATTCGATGCAACGCTCGGCATCACAAAGGAACTTCATTCGAGCCATAGCAAAATTCCTCCCTATGCCCGTTCGATACGACACAAGGTCGCTTTGGTTTCTTGCATTTGGGTGACCGAGTCATAGCCATAGGTCTGCGCCGTGTTGCTCGCCTCACCGAGCACATACGGGTCTGCGCCTTGCGGATATTTCGAGCGCAGATCCTTGCCCTGGAAATGACCGCCGAAGTGGAACGGCATGAAGGCGACGCCTTTGCCGACCCGGTCGGTGGTCATGGCCATGACCTTGACCTTGCCGCCATTGGGCCCATGCACCCAGACCTGTTCGCCATTGCGGATGCCAAGATCATTGGCGTCCGATGGATTGATCTCGACGAACATGTCCTGCTGTAATTCGGCCAGCCACGGGTTCGACCGCGTCTCGTCCCCGCCGCCCTCATATTCGACCAGACGGCCGGAGGTGAGGATCATCGGGAAGTCCTTGGTGAAGTCCTGCTTCTGGATCGAGGCATAAGCCGTCGGCAGACGATAGAACTTCCGGTCTTCGTAGGTGGCGTATTTGTCGAGCAGGTCGCGGCGCGGCGTGTAGAGCGGCTCGCGATGCAGCGGTATGGGATCCGGGAAGGTCCACACCACCGCCCTGGCCTTGGCGTTGCCGAAAGGTGCGCAGCCATGCTTGATGGCGACACGCTGGATGCCGCCCGACAGGTCGGTCTTCCAGTTGGTCTTGTCGCCAGCGATTTTCTCGATGGTCGCGCGTTCGTCATCCGTGAGATCGCCATCCCAGCCAAGCTTCTTGAGCATGGCCATGGTGAACTCGGGATAGCCGTCCTCGATCCCCGAACCGACCGACCAGGAGCCCTCGGCAAGCAGGTTCTGGCCATTCCGCTCCACGCCGAAGCGTGCACGGAATGTCAGACCGCCTTCGGCCACCGGCTTGGACGGATCGTAAAGGATCGGGGTTCCCGGATGCTTCATTTCCGCTGTTCCCCAGGATGGCCACGGCAAGCCGTAATATTCGCCATCCACCGGGCCACCGATAGCCTGCAAGGTCGTCCTGTCGAAGGTGTGCTGGTTCTGCATATGGGCCCGAAGGCGCTCCGGCGACTGGCCGGTATAGCCGATCGTCCACATGCCCCTGTTGAACTCGCGCGTTACGTCTTCGACCAGCGGCTCGTCATTTTCGACCTTGATGTTCTTGAACATCTCGTCGGCAAATCCGAGCTTCTTGGCGAACTTATAGGCGATGGTTTGGTCGGGGAGTGACTCAAAGAGCGGCTCCACGACCTTGTCGCGCCACTGGAAGGAGCGATTGGACGCCGTCACCGAGCCGTAGGTCTCGAACTGCGTCGAGGCCGGCAGCAGATAAACGCCGTCCGTCCGGTCGTGCATCACGGCGGAAACAGTCGGATATGGATCGATCACGACCAGAAGGTCGAGCTTCTCCATCGCATCTTTCATTTCCGGCCCGCGCGTCTGTGAGTTCGGCGCGTGGCCCCATAACACCATGCCGCGCACTTTGGCGGGCTGATCCATGTTCTCGGGATCTTCCAGAACACCGTCGATCCAGCGCGACACCGGAATGCCGGCCTCGTTCATGAGCGGCTTGTTCTTGCCGTCCGCACCCTTGATCGTGGCAAAGCGGCCCTTGAGCCAGTCCAGATCGGTCTCCCAAACGCGCGCCCAGTGAGCCCAGGCTCCCGCCGACAGGCCGTAATAGCCCGGCAGCGTATGTGACAACACGCCAAGATCCGTTGCGCCCTGCACATTGTCATGGCCGCGGAAGATGTTCGTGCCGCCTCCGGCCTTGCCCATATTGCCGAGCGCAAGCTGGAGGATGCAGTAGGCGCGCGTGTTGTTGTTACCGATCGTGTGCTGTGTACCGCCCATGCACCAGATCACCGTACCCGGACGGTTCTGGGCTATGGTGCGGGCCACCCGCTTGAGCTGAGAGCCCGGCACGCCGGTTACGCGCTCGACCTCTTCGGGCGTCCAGTTGGCCACCTCGGTCCTGATCTGGTCCATGCCCCAGACCCGCTGGCGGATGAACTCCCTGTCTTCCCAGCTATTCTCGAAGATGTGCCAGAGAAGACCCCAGACCAGAGCGACGTCAGTACCCGGACGTAACCGTACATATTCGTCCGCGTGAGCGGCCGTGCGGGTAAAGCGCGGATCGCAAACGATCAGCGGCGCGTTGTTCTGCTCCTTGGCCTTCAACAGATGCAACAGTGAGACGGGGTGCGCCTCCGCCGGATTGCCGCCGATAAGGAAAATAGCTTTGGAGTTGTGGATGTCGTTATACGAGTTCGTCATCGCACCATAGCCCCAGGTGTTGGCAACACCTGCGACCGTGGTCGAGTGACAGATACGGGCCTGGTGATCGACGTTGTTCGAGCCCCAATAGGCGGCGAACTTGCGAACCAGATAAGCCTGTTCGTTGCTGTGTTTGGCAGATCCGAGCCAGTAGACCGAATCCGGCTCCGAACTCCTCGCGGATCTTCAGCATCTGATCGCCGATTTCGTTGATGGCGTCATCCCAGGAAATCCGCTGCCATTTGCCTCCAACCAATTTCGTCGGATATTTCAGGCGGCGCTCGCCATGGGCATGCTCGCGGACCGAGGCGCCCTTGGCGCAATGGGCTCCAAGGTTGAACGGCGAATTGAACCCCGGCTCCTGACCGATCCACACACCCGTGGACACTTCTGCCAGCACCGTACAGCCGACGGAGCAATGGGTGCAGACAGATTTCACGATATCGACCTTATCCTTGCCCGCGGACGCAGCGACAGCCTTGGTCGCTGTGCCGGTGTTGAGCGCGCCTATGGCGGCAAGTCCGCCGACGGTCAATCCCGAATTCTTGAGAAAATCGCGCCGGTTCACGGCGGATTGCGAAATAGCTGCGAGGCTTGACGACAGACGGGGGCCTCTCGCTACCCCACCTACCTTCTTCCTGAGCATTGACGTTCTCCCATTGAGCGCTCTTATCCAACGGAGCGCATTCTTTCAAAAGCCTTCGCGCGCCCTTTGCCTGCATCCGCGCGGCACAACATGCGTTGCGCGCTCACAGACAGAAGCAATGACGGCGTCAGCACAAGCGCTTAGAACCGCGCGAGTTTGTAGTAGGTCTTGACGTGATCGGTTTCGCGGTAACCGCTGCCTTCCGCCTTGTCGGGTGCGGCGGCGGCCTTCGCGGCACCACCTGCTGCGATGGCGGCGCCGCCCAATACGGTGCCGACAGTCGCGAGCTTGAGAAAATCGCGCCGGCCTGCGGCGGTCTTCTCCTCACTCTGTTTGGTCATGCTAGTCTCCTCCCTTCTGCGACAAACGAACCGGCGCAGCGTCCTCCCTTTCGAAGGGCCACAGCAACTGTTCGACAGATGCGGTGCAGACGACTGCATCCTATAAGAATCGCGCTATTCCATTGCGAATGCGCTCTTCTCAATTTCCATAAAAACGCGCCCAATCGTGCCTATCGGCTTGTAAAAATGGCTCGACTTTGCGGCTTCCAGATCTTTAAAGAAATGCCCCGCCCAAGGCTCGATGTGGGTCAGGAAAAACTCGCGTTGCGCCTCGATCGAGGCAGGCTCGCCGTAGCGTCCTGAAATCAGCCCCCCCATCATCTCCATGAGCGCGCCGATGTGGTCTTCGGGGTCTTTCACATTCTCGTGACGTCCGATGCCCAGCCGCTGCATGTCGTTGCGCAGCTTCGCAAGCGGCTTTTCGTTCAGGAATCCGGTCAGATAATAGGAGGCATAGGGCAGAAGCTCGCCGCGCGCCAAGCCGATGAAGAGCGCGTCATATTCGTCGCCAACTTCTTCCTCGCTTGTTTCCGCGGCAATGCGGGCAAGGGCGGAAAAGGCGCTTCCAAATTCAGTGTCATCGCCAGAAAGAGCGCTTGCCGCGGTCACGCCCACCGCATCCGGCTTTGCAGTCAGATAGGTGGCGAGAAAATTATAGATCTCGGCGCGCAGGCGATCTTCCTCCGAAATCGCTCTGTTCGCGGCAGTGCTTTCCAACGGGGCTCCTTAATAGAAAGCCATTTCACCTGACGGAAAAAATTAAATCATAATAATTCTAAGTTGGCAATGTGTGCTGGTTCAAGCATGCCCGCAGCCCTGGCCGCCCCCGAGAGCGGGCGGTTCACTGCTCGATGATGATTTTCGGGGCGCTCGCGGCCCTTTCCCCACGCTCCGCCGCCAGCCGCTCGATGACCCCGCCGGCGATTTGCTTATAGGTCGCGGCATGGGCGCTGTCCGGATCGGAGACGACGATCGGCGTGCCGCCATCGGAATGCCGGCGAATATCCATGTGCAGCGGCACTTCGCCGAGGAACGGCACGCCAAGGCGCGTTGCCTCTTCGCGAGCCCCGCCATGCCCGAAAATATCGGCGCGCGCGCCGCAGTTCGGGCAAAGGAAATAGCTCATATTCTCGATAATCCCGAGGATCGGCACATTGACCTTGCGGAACATGTTGAGCCCCTTGCGGGCATCCACGAGTGCAATGTCCTGCGGGGTGGAGACGATGACGGCCCCTGCAAGCGGCACCTGCTGCGCCATTGTCAGCTGGGCGTCGCCCGTGCCCGGCGGCATGTCGACCACAAGCACGTCGAGCTCGCCCCAGGCCACTTCGCGCAACATTTGCGTCAGCGCGGAAATGACCATCGGACCACGCCAGATCATCGGGGCGTCTTCCTCGACCAGAAAGCCCATCGACATGACCTTCAGCCCGTAGCCCTCAAGGGGAGAGAGAATGCGTCCCTCGGCCGTCGGCTTGCTCGATATACCAAGCAGGCGAGGCATGGACGGGCCGTAAATATCGGCGTCCAGAATGCCGACGCTCAGGCCGTGCGCCTGTAGCCCCAGCGCCAGATTGACGGAGGTCGTCGATTTCCCGACCCCGCCCTTGCCCGAGGCCACCGCGATGATGGAGCGGATGCCGGGAACGCCGGCGGTCTGTGTCGGCGCTTTGGCCTGGGCGCGCGGCAGCCTGGGCCTGCATCGGCGGCGGAACGTCCCCAGCCTGATCCAATCTCGGCGCGGATCGAACGGGGGCGGCGCCCGATTTCTGCTCGGCAGTGAGCACCACGGTCACTTTCGAGACGCCTTCGAGCCCGCTCACCACCTTCTCCGCCGCTTCGCGCAGAGGCTCCAGCTCCTTCGCCCTTTCTGCCGGCACGTTGATGGAGAAGATCACCCTGCCGCCGTCGATGAGCACATCGCTGACGAGGTTCAGCGAAACGATATCGCCTTCAAGATCCGGCCCCTTGACGCGGGAGAGCCGCTCCAAAACCATCTCTTTCGTGACCTGAGCCATCATTCCTCCTGATGCAGTCCGGGCGTTGTTCGTCCGTGCGCCACATGCGCTGGGTCACCCGCGATTTCAGCTTAGTCCTTGTTCGAAAGGCCGCGGCGCTGCGTCAAGCCTTGAGAAAACGCCGCCACCGATCCGCGTTGACGATGCGGGCCCATAGGAGCATGCTCCGTAACGTCAATCTTTATGCGCACCGAAAACGCTTGGTATATCCGTTGCGGCTTCGTTACAAACGGCATTATGGCAAAGCGCACATACGACCCCAACAATTATCTGATACCGCCGCCCAACCTCGATCAAGGGCTCTGTAAGGCGCTGAGCGGCGTCGACCAGAACGGCGAGGCGACCGATCTGTTCGTGATCAACGAGAAACCGCTGACGCTTTATCTCAATTCGCGCGAGGTCGTCACCATGATGACGATCGGCGATCACCCTCGCTTTCTCGCCCTCGGATTTCTGGCGAACCAGGCCATGCTGGACCCGGACAATCCGGTGACCGCCGTCGATTTCGATGAGGATCTCGACGTCGTGGTGGTGCGAACGAAACACGCGACCGACTATGAGGAGAAGCTGAAAAAGCGGGTCCGCACCTCCGGCTGCGCGCAGGGCACCGTCTTCGAAAATGTGATGGAGGCCTTCGAATTGCGGTCGCTGCAATCGATCGACGCCCCGCTGAAGACAAGCTGGCTCTATGAGCTTACCGCCAAGATCAATGTGACGCCCTCGCTCTATCTGGGAGCCGGTGCGATTCACGGCACTGTGCTATGCAAGGCAGACGAGCCGCTGGTTTATATGGAGGATGTCGGGCGGCACAATGCGGTGGACAAGGTCGCCGGCTGGATGGTCGATACGGGCACGGACGGCGCCGACAAGATCCTCTATACGACCGGGCGGCTGACCTCGGAAATGATAATCAAGACGGTGATGATGGGCATTCCCATTCTCGTGTCGCGGTCCGGCTTTACCGCCGCCGGCGTGGAGCTGGCGCGTCAGGCAGGGCTGACGCTCGTCGGACGGGCGCGCGGGCGGCGTTTCGTGGCGCTCTCGGGCGAGGAACGCATCGTTTTCGATAGCGATCCCGACGAGATCTCCGAAGAAGACCCCCGCCACCAGCGCAAGGGCGCGCATGTATGACTGCGGACGGCGTCAAAATTCTCGGCGTGATCATCGCCGGCGGCCTTTCCCGGCGGATGGGCGAGAAGGACAAGCTCTGGCTCGATTTCGAAGGCGAGCCCTTGATCGCCCGCGCCGCCCGGCGTCTTGCCCGGCAGACCGGCGGGGTCATCCTCAACGTCAACCGCTATGACGAGCGGCTCGAAGAGTTCGGCCTGGCCGTGGTCCCGGACCTCAATACGGACTATCAGGGGCCGCTCGCGGGCATCGTCGCGGCGCTACGCTGGGTGCAGGAGAACCGGCCGCGGGTCACGCATCTCGTGGCGGCCTCCGTGGACAGCCCTTTCTTCCCCGAGGATCTCGTCGCCCGGCTCGCGGGAGAGATCGAGGCCCGTCCGGACGAAATCGCCATTGCCTTCAGCGACGACGCCCCGCAGCCTGTCTTCGGTCTGTGGCCGGTCTCCTGTCTTGAGCCACTGAACGGCTTCCTGCGGGAAACCGACAATCTCAAGGTCATGGCCTTCGTCAGGAGCCGGGCCTGGCGGCGCGTGGATTTTCCACCGGGAGATCCATCCGCCTTCTTCAACATCAACACGCCTGACGACCTTGCCACCGCGCACCGGCTTCTCGAACAGGAGGCGGCGAGAGGATGAGCGTCGGCAAACTTGTCGATGATTGCTTTGTGCATGACCGCGACCGGCTGCGGCACGAGGAGGTGATTGCGCTCCTCCGAGAGCGCTTGCACCCGGTCGTCGAGACGGTCTCCATTCCCGTCGATCAGGGGCTGCGCCGTGTGCTTGCCGCCGATTGCGTCGCGCCGCGTCCGATCCCGGCTCACGACAACGCCGCCGTCGATGGCTTCGCTGTGCGCCACCAGGATTTGCGCGAGGATGCGCCAACGCGGCTGCCGATCGGCAACCGTTTGACGGCGGGCGTCCAGAAGAGCCTTCCCACGCAGGAACCCGGCACGGCAACCCGCATCTTTACCGGCGCCGTGATTCCGCAGGGCGCGGACTGCGTCGTGATGCAGGAGGATTGCGAGGTCGAGCATGACCGCTCGGGCGAACCCGCCTTCGTTACCATTCCGCCGAAGCTGAAAGCCGGCGCCAACCGCCGCCGCGCGGGCGAGGATGTCCGGGAGGGGGAAACGCTTCTCACCGCCGGCAGCCTTCTCCGCCCGCAGGATCTGGCGCGTCTGGCCTCGGCGGGGCTGGGAAGCATTCCCGTCTATAGCCGGCTGAAGCTGTGCATCATTTCCACGGGCGACGAATTGCGCGCAGCGGACGGCGGGGCTCTGCCCGTGGGGGCGGTCTATGACGCCAATCAGCCGCTGCTGACCGGCCTGGCGCAATCTCTGCCCGTGGACGCCCTGCCGCTCGGCATTCTCGCGGATCGGCCCGACACGGTCGAAGATGCGCTCTCCGACGCGGCGAGCCGATTTGACGTGATCATCACCTCCGGCGGGGCGTCGAAGGGCGAGGAAGACCATCTGCGCGAGACGCTGGAAAAGCTTGGCACCTGTCATCTCTGGCAATTGGCGATCAAGCCGGGCCGGCCGATGATGATGGGACAGATCCGCGGAACGCCGGTCTTCGGTCTGCCGGGCAATCCGGTCGCCGTGTTCGTCTGCTGGCTGCTCTATGTTTACCCCTCGCTCCTGCGGCTTGGCGGCGCGGCATGGCGCGAGCCGGAGAAGATCTTTCTGCCGGCGGGCTTCAGCATACCGCGCAAGAAACAGGACCGGCGCGAATTCTACCGGGGCTGGCTGGAGACGGCGGACGGCAGAACGGTGTTGCAGAAGTTCGAACGCGATGGCTCCGGCCTGATCGCCGGATTGCAGGCCGCAAGTGGGCTGATCGAGGTGCCGGAAGAGATCGAGCGCATCGAGACCGGCGATCCGCTCGCCTTTCTGCCGTTCTCGCAGTTCGGCATCTGTTAGAGCATCGGACCGAAAAGTGGCATCCACTTTTCGGGTAAATCCGATGCCAAAACGAACAGTTAGAGCGGCGCTTCTGATTAGGAATCCTACGCTCTATCCTGCTGAGCTACGGGGAGAAAATGCCTTTCCGCAGCTTCATAGTACCGATTTGAGGCTGATTTTTCAAAGAAAACGAGCGCGCATTCTGGTCTGCAATGGACGCTTACATCGCCTCGTACGTAGCGGCACCACCAAAGCGGACACGTACCTTCATGTCGCAATTGGTACAAATGTTCGCAAAGGAAACGGTAAAGTTTGACCCGACTTTGACCTTCCGCACGGTTGCACCTAGGCTTATAGTTTGTCTGCAGTTCGTAGCGTCCGAGGCGGGCAGAATGCTAAATTTTCCGGTAGATGTGGAATTTTCTGAGTGGGGTGAAGGGCACGCGCTCTTGCTGCTGCCCGGTAGTTTCGGGACCGGCTCCGGATGGAAGGGTGTAACAGACAGTCTCCCCTCACGGTACCGGTTGGTGACAACCAGTCTTCTGGGCTACGGAGCGACATCGGAGCGCCGCCCATTGGGCAACGCCACGATGCAGCAGCAGACGGAGATCATCGATCTCATACTCGATCGAATTGGCCAGCCCACTCATGTGGTGGCACATTCCTTTGGCGGCCTGGCCGCGCTCGCACACGCAATTCAAGGCAGGAGTAAGCCAGCGAGCCTAACTCTCGTGGAAGCCAATCCGCTCGGCATCTTGAGGTCGGCGGGTGAACTCCAGCTCTACGGAATCTTTGGCGCAATGATGCAAGTCTACTTCGCAGAATTCGAGGCCGGGAATCCTGACGCCGCCCGGAACGTCATCGATTTCTACGCCGGCGCGGGAACCTTTGCGTCGTTCCCTCCGAAGGTGCGCGAGTATGTCGTAAAGACGACACCGAGCAACATTCGTGACTGGTCGTCGGGCACCCCGTTCGAGCCGCCACTTTCCAGCTATCAGACGATCTCTGCACGCACCTTGGTTGTTCGTGGGGGCAATGGGCACCCGGCGATGATGCGCATAGCTGAGCTTCTTACGGAGAATATTCCGCATGCTCGTCTCGAAACCATATCGGGTGGCAGCCACTTCTTGCCGGCCACGCACCCGATCGAACTGGCACGCCTTATTGACGCTCACGTTCACACAAGCGCCAGCTGACGGCACATCTCCTGCTGCTCAAAGTGCGGACACCCGTTTATTTGAGCTAGTTTATGAGTTGTGAGTTTAGCGCGTCTTGTCATGGTCGTGCGGATTGTCCCGGTCGTGGTCTGCTTCCTGACGCGCTGCGCGATTGAAGGCCCGCTGCCAGGACGGATCGCGGGCGGCCTTTACTCCAGGATGACAATGATGGTTCACAAAGTCCTATCAGCGCTGACGCGCCGCGGCTTTCTCGCTGGTTCGGCGGCGGCCGGCGCGGGCGCCCTTCTTTCGATGCGGCTCGCCCCGGCGGCCAAAGCGGCGGTGCGGGAATTCAACCTGCGCTGCGGGCCGGACGAGGTCCAGCTCGTGCCGGAGGAGTACGGTCAGACGCCGGTCTGGTGCTACAATGGCAGCGTCCCCGGTCCGGAAATCCGCGTGAAGCAGGGCGAGCGCCTGCGGCTGACGGTCGAGAATGGGCTCGCGGAAGAGACGACGGTCCACTGCCACGGCATCCGCCTGCCGAACAGGATGGACGGCATCCCGCATCTGACGCAGAAGCCGATCGGCGCGGGTGAGCGCTTCGTCTACGAGTTCGACGCCGTCGATGCCGGAACCTTCTGGTACCACCCGCATCAACGCAGCTTCGAGCAGGTCGGGCGCGGTCTCTACGGCCCGCTCATTATCGAGGAGCACGAGCCGGTTCAGGTCGATCGGGACATCACCTGGGTGCTCGACGACTGGCGGCTGGAGCCGTCCGCCGCGATTTCGGATGATTTCGGCAATCTGCGCGATATGAGCCACAATGGCCGGATCGGCAATTCGGTGACGATCAACGGCCAAGTGCCGGAGACCTTCCCCGTCCGCAAGGGCGAGCGGATTCGCCTGCGCCTGATCAATGCCGCCAATGCACGGATTTTCGGCCTCGATTTCGCCGCTCACGAGCCGATCGTCATCGCGTTCGACGGCCAGCCGGTGACGCCGCACACACCGCAAGGCGGCTTCATCGTGCTCGGCCCGGCCATGCGCTGCGACCTGATCATCGACATGACGGGCGAACCCGGCAGCCGCATGGAGGTCATCGATCGGTTCTATGAGGGCGGCGAGTACCGGCTGACCGAGCTTGTCTATGGCGACACGCCGCTCAGAGACCGCGTTCCGGACACGCCGATCGCCTTGCCGGCCAATCCGCTGGCGGAGCCGGACATCGCCAAGGCGAAGCGCCACGAGGTCGTGTTCAATGGCGGCATGATGGGCGGCATGATGATGCGCGGAATGGGGCCACGCATGATGCGGGACATGCGCGATATGATGCGCTCCGGCAAGATGTGGTTCATCAATGGCGTCGCCGCCGAGGGCCATGTGATGGAACCGCTGCTGACGCTGGCCCGCGGCGAAAGCTGCATCCTCGCCATGACCAACGCCACCGCCTGGCATCATCCGATCCATCTGCACGGCCATTCCTTCCGCGTGATCTCGCGCAATGGCGCGCCGACGCAGCATCGCGAATGGCAGGACACCGTGCTGATGGCGCCGCGCGAGGAGGTGGACATTGCGTTTGTCGCGGACAATCCCGGCGACTGGATGTTCCACTGCCATATTCTCGAACATCAGGCGGCCGGCATGATGGGCGTGATGCGCGTTTCCTGACGGACTTCAGGCCGAGGACGCTCGGCCTGCTTGCGATGGCACGGAAATTTTGCAAGGTTGTGCATGATTCCGTCACCATCATGCCGATCAGGGGATATGGCAGAGTATCTGACCACGAAGGAACTCGCCGAATTGCTGCGCATCAAGGAGCGCAAGGTCTATGACCTGGCGGCTTCCGGCGAGGTGCCGTGCTCCAAGGCCATGGGCAAGCTGCTGTTCCCGCGCGAGGCCGTCGAGGCCTGGATCGCGGAACGCTCCTCCGGCGTCGAACGCTTCACCGCCAAGCCGCTGCCCAATGTCTTTCTCGGCAGTCACGATCCTTTGCTCGACTGGGCGCTGCGCGAATCGCGATGCGGCATCGCCACCTATTTCGACGGCAGCACGGACGGCTTGATGCGCTTCGCGGGCCGCGAGGGCGTGGCGACCGGCCTCCATCTCTACGATCAGGCGAGCGAAAGCTGGAATGAATGGCTGATCGCGGAAAAGTTCGCAGCCATGCCGGTCGTCCTTGTCGGCTGGGCGAAACGGCAACGCGGGCTGATCGTCGGGGAGAGGCTGAAAGGCGTGATCAAAGCCGTCGCCGACCTCAAGGGCCGCCGGGTGGCGCCGCGGCAAGCGGAGTCCGGCGCTCAGACGTTGTTTGCCCATCTCCTGGAGCGCGCCGGGCTCGGCGCGGACGATCTGGAGATGACGGCGCCGGCGCGCACCGAAGCCGACGCGGCGCTTTCCGTCCTCGAAGGCAAGGCGGAGGCCGCCTTCGGACTCGCCTCGCTCGCCGCACAATACAGGCTGCCTTTCGTGCCGCTCACCGGGGAGCGCTTCGACCTGCTGGTCGACCGCCGCGCCTGGTTCCTGCCGCCCATGCAGGCCTTTCTCGATTTCTGCCGCTCCAAACACTTCCGCGCCCGCGCCGGGGAACTCGCGGGCTATGACGTTTCAGAATTCGCCAAGGTGCGCTTCGTCGGTTCATAACCCCGCGACACGACGCTCTGGCATCGAAATCCCGGTTTCCTGAGACCAAGTTAGCGTGTGGCGATGAATTGCTCTATCAGAGGGCGAACGAAGAGCTCACAACAAAGGAGAATGACATGCAGCTCAGTGCACGCAACACGCTGAAGGGTAAGGTCACGAACGTTGCAAAAGGCGCCGTCGCGGCCGAGGTTCAGGTCGATATCGGCGGCGGCAATACGATTACCTCCATGATTACCGTCAACTCGGCGGAACGGCTCGGCCTGGCAGCCGGCAAGGACGTCACCATCATCATCAAGGCGAGCGAAGTGATCCTCGGCGTCGAGTAGTGCGTCCCGCGCCAGTTCGGAGGACGGTTGGCGTTTTTCGGAGCGTTTCTGCCTCGTCATCCCCGCGCAGGCGGGGTTCCAGTATTCCGAAGAGAATCATTGGGTTACTGGATTCCCGCTCCCTGCCTCCGCGGGGCGAGCCTTGTGGGAATGACAGTCGTCTCGCTTTCTGAGCTCAATCCAGCAGATCGACCGGGACGCATACCCGGTGCCCGTCCCGGAGTTGCTCGACGGCAACGGGCACGCCATAGGTCCGCGACAGGATCTCCGGCGTCAGCACATCCCCCGGAGGGCCCGCGGCCTGGGTGGTTCCGTCGGCCAGAAGATGCACGCGGGTGGCGCAGGCGAGCGCATGGTCGGGATTGTGGGTCGAGAGCACGATCCCGAGTCCGGACGCGGCCAGCTTGCGCACCTGCTTGAGAACCAGCACCTGATTGCCGAAATCGAGACTGGCGGTCGGCTCGTCCATGACGACCAGTTGGGCATCCTGCGCGAGCGCTCTGGCGATCAGGGCGAGCTGGCGCTGCCCGCCGGAGATCCGCGTATAGTCACGGTCCGCCAGCGCGCCAATCCCCATCTGCTCCAGCGCCGCCGCGGTTCGTTCATGGTCCTGCGCGCCGGGCGCGGAAAACACGCCGCGATGAACGGTCCGGCCCATCAGCACCATGTCCCGCACCGTATAGGGAAAGACGGCCGTATGCGCCTGCGGCACATAGGCGACGCGCTGCGCGATCGTCTTGCGATTGAGGTCGCCGATGTCCTCGCCGTCCAGCTCGATGCGGCCATCCTGCCGCGGGATCAGGCCGAGCAGCGTCTTGAAAAGGGTCGTCTTGCCGCAGCCATTCGGGCCGAGCAGGCAATAGACCTCGCCCGGCTCGACGCGCAGATCGACGCTGTGCCCCACGGGAAAGCGGACATAGCCGAAGCCAAGATTTTCTGCGGCGAGCGTCGTCACCAGCCCCTCCGTCCGCTCGCCAGCAGCCAGAGAAAGACCGGCGCGCCGAGGAAGGCCGTCAGAATGCCGAGCGGCGTCTCGGTCGTGGCCATGGTGCGCGCAAGCGTATCGACGATGAGCAGATAGCCGGCGCCGAGTAGCATGGCGGTCGGCAGCAGCCGGTCGAAATTCGGGCCGACGATCAGCCGGGCAATGTGCGGCATAACCAGCCCGACCCAGCCGATCACACCGGAAATGGCGACGACGCTCGCCGTGATCAGCGTCGCCGCCGCAACGAAGAGGATGCGAAGCCGGCGCGGATCGACGCCGAGCGCCGAGGCCTCCTCATCGCCGAGGGCCATGAGGTTCATCCGCCAGCGCAAGAGCACCAGCGGAACGAGGCCGAGGCCGACGAGCGGCAGCGCCGACCACACGTCCTTCGGATTGACGCCGGCCAGCGAGCCGAGCAGCCAGAAGGTGATGGCCGGAAGCTGGTCATAAGGGTCGGCGAGGATTTTGACGAGGGAAATGCACGCCCCCGCCAGCGCGCCCAGCACCACCCCTGCCAGGACAAGCACCAGCGTCGGCTCATGCCCCCGCACGGCCGTCGCCACGCTGTAGACGAGCGCAACCGTGATGAGACCCCCGGCGAAAGCGAGCCCCTGAATGGCGATGACCGGCAATGACAGGAGAATGCCCGTCGCTGCGCCCAGTCCCGCGCCGGTCGAGACGCCGAGGATGTCGGGCGAAACGAGCGGATTGCGGAAAAGGCCCTGATAGACGGTGCCGGCTGCCGCCAATGCCGCGCCCACGAGCAGGGCTGCCGTGACGCGGGGGATGCGAACCTGGAACAGCACCGTGTCGATCTGTCCGGCAGGCGCGTCACCCAAGCCGGTCGCCGATCGCCAGAGCGCTTCCAGAATTTGCCCGACCGACAGCGGATAGGGGCCGACCGTGATGGTAAAGAGGGTCAGAAGGATGACCGCAACGCTGAGGCCGCTGATCGTCAGCGCCGGCGGTGCAACGGAAAATGTGCTCCTCAAGGCCGTCCGCTTGCCCATTCGATCAGCCGATCCAATTCCTCATCGCTCAGATCGACATGATAGAACAATTTGTAAAATTTTCGCGTTTCGGCCGGCAGGTCGAACGAGAAGCGATCCGGATAGAAGAGGCCCGCCAGCCATTTCAGCCCGATGATGCGGTTGACCGAGGGCGGCCGATCGATCCAGCCGAAAGGGGCGGTCGGCGCGAGATAGACGCGCTTGCGCTTGACCGCCTCGATGCCCCGCCAGACCGGATTGGTCCAGACCTGACCGTAAAAATTGCGGTCCCATGTGATGATCGTATCGGGATTGGCGACGATCACCTGCTCGATCGAGACCTGGGTGATACCGCGCCGGACCGCCGCGTCGGGACCGGGATCGGCGACATTGCGCCCGCCCGCCCGCTCGATGATCTCGGTGTTGATCGAGCCTTTCAGGCCGGTCTCCAGCCCGTCCGGGCCGCGCGCGAGATAGACGCGCGGGCGCTGGTCCTCGGGAACCTTGGCCAATGTCCGGTCAAGCTCAGCGAAAAGATCCTCCACATAGCTCGCAAGCGTCTCAGCGCGTTTGTCGACGCCAAGCACGCCGCCCATCAGCCGCAGCGCCTCAGGCGTGTTTTCGAACCGTCCGTCGATCAGCAGATAGGGAATGCCGGTCTGTTTCTGCACGCGCTCGGCGAGTGAAATATAGGTGTCGCGGACGGAGCCGAAATCGAAAATCAGATCCGGCTTATTTCTCAGCACGACTTCGAGGTTCGCCGTGTCCCCGCGTCCGGTTAGACGGCCGGTCTCGGGAAGGTCCCGATAGGGCGCGGCGAGATAGGGACGCTCATAGGCGTGCGGCGCCCGGGGCCAGCCGGTCAGGCGGTCGGGCGCAAGCACATAGAGCAGCACGGAGGCAGGCGGGCCGGCGGCGTAGACGCGGGAGATCGTGTCGGGAACGGTGACGGTGCGGCCGGCTGAGTCAGTGACCGTCGCCGCGATGGCCGGCGCGGCGGCGAGAACCGTCAAGGCAAGGAAACCGGCTGCAAATCGAATTGGGCCCATTGCGAATGGTCACTTTGCTGGAATGGCGGAGGCCTCGAAACCGTACTCGGCCAGAACGCGCTGACCTTCCGGCGAGAGGATGTATAGCGCCAAATGCGAGGGTGACGCATTGTCTTTGTCAAGCACGATCAGGCCGTAATCGGCGCCGACGCTCAGCGCTGCCGGGATCTGCACGAATTTGAGGGAGGACACTTCCTTCGTCGCAAGCACGGCATTGGTGCAATAGGTCAGGAAGATGTCCGCCTTCTTGCCCTCCATGACCCAGCCATATTGATTGCGCCCTTCCGGGGCTTTCTCCGATGTCGGGCCGCCCGTCAATTGCAGCGCCTTGGCTTTCAGCATCTCGCCCGCGCTGGATCGGACGGCTTCCGCCTTGTCGAAGAGCTGCCATGCATAGTCGCCCGAAGGATCGGCTTTCGGCGTCGATGTGCCGACGCGGATTGCCGGGTCGAGCAGAACATCGAGCAGCGTCTCGGTCGTCACCTCGACATCGTCTTGCGCCAGCGCACAAAGCTTGTTCCGGGCGAACAGGGCGACAGGCCCGCCCAAACCCTTCGAACTCCAGCGTCTTCGGGTGCTTCATATTCGCCGAGGCCAAGACTTGCGCGGCCTCGCCTTTCTCGATCCGTTCCCTGAGAAGGCCGGAGGGGCTGAAGGTCGTCTCGACGGGCGTTTTGTAGGCCGCCTCGTAGTTCCTGGCGACCTCACCCAGCGCCGCCTTCAGGCTGCCGGCGGCGTAGAGCTTGATCGGCTGCTCGGCCTTCACGGGCGCGGTCATCGCCAGCGCCGCGAGACCGAGGAAAAGCAGGACAAATCTGAACATAGGACCTCTGCCATTCTGTCTGACTGCTGATTTGTCGCAATAGCGCCACTGGGACAGCATCGTCCCTCTCCCATAGGAGACCTATGCGCAACTACACACTCTGCGTCGCCCCGGCCCCAAGGTGAGCGCTTGTCGCGATGTCTTGCCGATCGCGACCAGACAAGCGTCGCTCACCGTAAAGGTTCGCGAGCCGGGGCCCACTCACATACCAACTTGCCGAAGCGCTTGCTGATAGGTGATTGGATCCCGGACAGCCCTCCGGGCTTCCGGGATGACGAACTGAGAGGCCCGTTTCGCAGACCTCTCCTTGAGAGAGACGTAAGTAACGCTTACGAGGACTCTCCCGCGTTCGGGAAGAAGAGCTGCTGGCCCTGCACTTTGTAGGACGCGATCACGTCTTGCCCCTTCTTCGAAATCAGCCAATCGACGAATTGCTGTCCGAGGTCGGCCTTGATGCTCGGGCACTTCTCCTTGTTCACCAGGATGACGCCATATTGGTTGAACAGCGCTTTGTCGCCCTCAACGAGGATCTTGAAGTCGCCCTTGTTCTTGAAATTGATCCAGGTGGCCCGGTCGGTCATCACATAGGCCCCCATGCCGACGCCTGCATTGAGCGTCGCGCCCATGCCGGAGCCGGTCTCGCGATACCATTTACCCGACGCGCTGGTCGGATCGATGCCGGCGGCTTTCCAGAGCGCCTTTTCCTTCTTATGCGTGCCGGAATCATCGCCGCGCGAGGCGAAGCTCGCCTTGGCTTCGGCGATCTTCTTCAGAGCCGCGGGGCCATCCTTCATGCCCGCAACGCCCGCCGGATCGGATGGCGGCCCGACGATGACGAAATCGTTATACATCAGGTCGTAACGCTTCACGCCGAAGCCGTCCGCGACGAACTTCTCCTCGGCCGGCTTGGCGTGAACGAGCAGGACGTCGCCATCGCAATTGCGGGCATTCTTGATCGCCTGACCGGTGCCGACGGCAACCACATTGACCGTAATCCCGCTGTCTTCCTTGAATTTCGGCAGGAGATAGCCGTAAAGGCCGGAATTCTGCGTCGATGTCGTGGACTGGACGATGATCGACTTGTCCTGGGCGCTCGCGGCATTCGCAGGCAGGAAGGCTGCGGCGGTGAAAAATGCGCCCAGCAGATGATTTCCTGAATTTCATTCGTTTGCTTCCTTTGGTCTTTGGGTGGTTGGCTACAGAACGATCCGTCCTTCGAGATAGGCTCTTGCGGCCGCTGAGGACGGGTTCGCAAAAAAGCGGTCGGCCGGCGTGTGCTCGCAGAGCCGGCCGCGGTGCAGGAAGACGATCTCGTCGGCGAGGCGTTTCGCCTGACCGATATCATGGGTGATGAAGATGATCTTGGTGCCCTGGCGGTGAGCGTCCGACACGATTTCCTCTATCCTCTGGACCGAGGCGGGATCGAGACTGGCCGTCGGCTCGTCGAGAAACAGCACCTCCGGCGCCAGGACCAGCGCCCGGGCGAGCACGAGACGCTGCTGCTCGCCGCCGGACAGGAGGCGGGCCGGCTGTCTTGCGTGGTCGATGAGGCCCACATGCTCCAGCACTTCGTCGCGGCGATCCCGCCCCGCATTCCCCTTCAGCCGCAGCACGAAATCGATATTCTCAGCCACCGACCGGCGCAGGAGCACCGGTCTCTGGAAGACCATCGCCTGACGCTCGCGGATGGCCTGGCTTATCGGCGCTTCCCCCCAGGAGATGTGCCCGGCCGTCGGCTGGATCAGGCCATGAAGCAGGCGCTGGAGCAGACTCTTGCCCGCGCCGTTGGGCCCCATCACCATGGTCACGGTCCGCGCAACCAGCGTGAGGTCGATGCTATCGATGAGCCGCTTGCCGGCAATTTCGAGCGTCAGCCCTTTGACCTCGACCGGCAGGAGAGGCTCGGCGGAGAATGCGGGTATGTCCACCGTCGCGGTCCTGTCCATGCTGGCCGTGCGCTCAAGCATAAGCGTATCGCTCGGCTGTCAGGCGCAACGCCATGACCAGGGCATTGACGCTCAGGGCGATGGCAAGCAGGACGACGCCGAGCGCCAGGGCGAGCGCGAGATCGCCTTTCGACGTTTCCAGAGCAATCGCCGTCGTCATCACCCGCGTCAGATGGTCGATATTGCCGCCAACGACGATGACCGCCCCCACTTCGGCGACCGCCCGTCCAAATCCGGCGAGCGCCACCGTCAGCAAGCCGTAGCGCGCATCCCAGATCAGCGCGCCGATCATCGTGTGCATGGGGACGCAAAGCGAGCGGAACTGCTCGGCATATTCATTGTGCAGATCCTCAAGCACCTGTCTGGACAGCGCCGCGATGATCGGCGTGATCAGAATCGACTGCGCGATGATCATCGCCATCGGCGTGTAGAGCAGGCCGAGCCAGCCCAGCGGCCCGGCCCGCGACAGATGCAGATAGACGATAAGGCCGACGACGACCGGCGGCAGCCCCATCAGGGCGTTGACGACGACGAGGACGCCGCCGCGGCCGGGAAAGCGGCTGATCGCCAGAAGTGCGCCGAGGGGAAAGCCGATCAGGCAGGATATGGCCATTGCGATCAGGCTGACCTGGAGCGACAGGAGAATGATCTCGAGGAGGTTCGGATCACCCGACACGACCAGTTGTAAAGACAAATGGATTGCTTCGCCGAAGTCCTGCATAATTTCCTGAATCCGGCCTCGTCGTGGAAAATAACGTAAACCTTGCAACAGTTCCCGCTGGCGCGCAAGTTTGCAATAATTTACAGGGTGCTGCAGAACTATATGGCTGGCTTCGGATTCGCGCAGAGATGGCGCTTGCAGCCGACTGGAGCGCCGCGCCAGAATTGGGAATAGCCGATTGACCGAGATATCGAACACCGATCCGGCTTCGAAGGGCGGCTGGTCACAATGGACAGGGGACGTTTCGGGAGCGTTCGCCGACCTTGGCACGTTTCTGCCGCTCGTCGTGGGCGTGCTGATCCTCGGCACTTACAACGCTTCCGGACTGCTGGTCGGCTTCGGCGTCTTCGCGATTGCAACGGGGCTGCTCTATCGGCGCCCCGTTCCCGTCCAGCCCATGAAAGCCATTGCCGCGCTCGCAATTACGGGCGCGATGACCGCTCCGAGCGTTGCGGCCAGCGGGGTGATCATCGGCCTGGTTCTGCTGGTCCTGGGGGCGACGGGGCTGATCAACCAGCTTGAGAGGATCGTGCCTCGCACGGTTCTGTTCGGGATTCAGCTAGCGCTCGGCCTGAGCCTGCTTTTGACCAGCGGGACGCTTGCCGGGAGCGCCCTTTGGCTCGGCATCGGCGTGCTCGGACTGCTTGGCGCGCTTCAGTTCACTGGCCTTCGAACGCTGGGCTGCCTGATCGTCCTGGCCGGTGCGATCCTGTGGTCGCTCCTGTCGGGAGAGGCCACGCTTCCGGATGGAGCGATCGGCCTGTACCTGCCGACCCTCGGAGGGTTTGAGCCGACCGCATTCTACGACGCCTTTCAGACCGGCGTGCTTCCTCAACTGGCGCTGACGATAACGAATGCGGTCCTGCTGACCGCGGCGATCTCCGCCGATTATTTTCCGAAGGACCGGCAGCGGATAAGCGCACGTCATCTCGCCCTCTCCTCGGGCGGGCTCAATCTGCTTCTCGCGCCCTTCGGCGCCATGCCGATGTGTCACGGCGCGGGAGGCCTTGCCGCGCAATATGGACAGGGCGCGCGCACGGGATTGGCGCCGGTCATCTTCGGAAGCGTGTGCCTCCTATTGGGCTTGTTCGCCGGTCCGAACGCGCTTGCCTGGCTGCTGCTCGTGCCGATGCCGGTCGTGGCGGCGCTTTTGGCCTATGCCGGCTTTCAGCTCATGAGTGTTCGCCGCCTCTACCAATTGCGGCCCGGCTGCGCCGCCATCGTCGGCCTGACCGCGATTGTCGGCCTGTTCGTCAACATTGCCGCCGGCCTCCTTGTCGGGCTGCTGGCCGAACTGGCCCGTTCGCGGCTGAGAGGCGCGTTGACATCGGCGGAATCGTCGGAGACACCCTGATCCCGATTGCGGCCCGGCGTCCCTTATTATTCGATCGATCAACCGGTCGCCGGATTGAGAGACACGTTTCATGGCTGGAAAATACGACATTCGTCCCAATGAGGTCGCTGTGGCCTTCCCCGAGACGATGGATGCCGGGATCACCTTCATCGGCCGCATTCATACGCCCTGGACCTCGCGGCTCGACTGTCCCCGGCAGGGGCGTCTGGACGGCCCGGTCTGCCGGCTGGAAATCTTCGAGCCATGGACACCGGCGCTTCAGGGCATCGACGCCTTGGAGCGGCTCGAAGTCCTTTACTGGCTCGATCAGTCGCGGCGCGATCTCGTTGTGCAGAACCCGGCGCATGACGGCCGCACGCGCGGCACGTTCGCGCTGCGTTCGCCCGTTCGGCCGAACCCGATCGGCACCGCGATCGTCGCTTTCGCCGGACTGGACGGATCGAACGTGCTCGTTCGCGGGCTCGACTGTCTGGACGGTACGCCGCTTGTGGATCTCAAACCCGACCGGTGCCTCTATACCCCACTTGCGACACCGCAAAAGGGCGACTTCGACGTGGAGAAGACATCCGAAGAGCATGGGGCCTGAGGGGCGGCCAGTTCCCTTGAAAACCAGATCAACCCCCGTCCAACTGGACGCGCGTTGCGCTAGCGACCGCCGGATCCTTCGGACTTCTTTTTCTTCTTCTTCAGGAATTTCTCCATTTCGGCGCAATGGTCCGTCAGATCCGCACGCGGCGTCAGATAGATGAAGTCGAATGGTTTCGCCAGCCCCGGCACCGCTTGATCATACGCCGAAGGCGAAGTCCGTTCGGGATCGACCTCGAGAAAAGCGACCGAGACCACGGCGGCATCGGGCAATTTCCGCCGGATCATGGACGGCACCGCCCAATCCTTTCGAACATGCCCCGACCCGGCGATCAGCACCGCTCCTTGACCTCCTTTAGCCGAGATCATTGCTTTTGCGAGATAAGCGTCACGTGCGCGCTGTATCTTGATCATCGGCGCCACGGCAGCGTCAGGGAGCAGATTGCAGTGGCCCTCGTTGATCTCGCGGCTGAGCGCCTCGGTAATTTCCGGCCGCACAGGAGCCTCCAGGCCGAATTCTTCAACCGTCTTCGTGTAAGCCGGCGGGGGCGGCGAGTTTGCAGCCGCCTTGATCACCTCGCGATCGAGGCCGCCGGCGACGAGCGGCAATCCCTTCGCAAGCGCAACCTCGGCAATCGGCTGATAGATGGCCCAGTCGGGCCAGCCCCGCTCGCGCCAGCGCAACAGCTTGCCGAGCTTGGAGGCGTCCCCGTGACCGTCAGCGAGATAACGATCCAGCTTGGCCTGCAGACTTGTCGGTATCATCTCAAAGACGATGGCCGGATGCCGTCCGGACGCCACCAGCGATTTAATGATGCGGGCCTGCAACCGGTGATGATCCGGGTTGTTGTGGATCTCGCCCAGCAACACGAAATCTGCTTTCGACAGGGCCTCTTGAAACTGCGCCGGCGTCACGGATTCAAAATCCGTGTTCCAAATCGTACCGACCAGCGGGTGGCTTCTATGGTGGGAAGAGACCCATTCGGGCTCCGTGCGCGCTGGGCCCGGCGCGATCGCAACCACCGCGGCGAGAGCAAAAAGGGCCAAGCCTCTCCGGAACGCAAGAAACCTCTCCATCCGCGTCATCCTACGCGAATTGCTCCTCTGAGTCCGGCTGTGCTCCATGTCCTGGCCTTTCGACGGGTTTGCGTCGCAATTCGCATCAGCGCGGGATCACGCCGCAAGGTCATGACGATGGCTCGGCCCGTGCTCGCGGCGGACAGCGCGTGATGCCCGCGCACCTGTTTATCGGGGTTAGCTGTGGCCGATCGAAGGCCGCCACCTCATCGGAGCCAGGCAAATGCCTGCCTCTCAAGAGAAGGGGCTTATGGCGCAAACGCCCGACCGGGGGATGCACGCTTGTTTTTAAGCGGACACGCCCCATTCCGCGAGCGCCTGCCGCATGGTCTCTCCGACCGCGCTGGCATTTGGGACAATGTGGATGCCGGCCGCTTTCAACGCAGCGATCTTGCTTTCCGCGCTCCCTGCGCTGCCCGCCATGAATGCGCCCGCATGGCCCATGCGTCTCTCACGCGGAGCATGGCGGCCGACCACAAGGGCGACGATCGGCTTTTGCGGCTTGAGGCGGGCGACCAGCTCCGCCGCTTCTTCCTCTTCGGTGCCGCCGATTTCGCCGATAAGGACGATGCCCTGCGTCTCCGGGTCGTCGAGAAAGAGATCGAGACAGGTCTTCAAATCGATGCCGTGGACCGGATCGCCGCCGACCCCGACCGTCGTCGACTGGCCGAGCCCGGCCTCCGTTATCTGGGCGACGACCTCGCTCGTCAGAGACGCCGAACGCGAGGCGACCCCGATGCTGCCGCGCCGCGTATTCACCGTGGTCATGACCCCGAGTTGAGCGATTCCCGGCGCCAGGAGGCCTTGCGAATTCGGGCCGACGAGCTGTGTCTTCGATCCCTCGAGCGCCTGACGGACGCGGATCATGTCCAAAACCGGCACCCGCTCGGTCACGCACACAACGAAGGGTATCTCCGCCTCGATGGCTTCGATCATCGCGCTGCCGGCATTGGCCGGCGGAACGAAAATGATGCTGGCATTGGCCTCCGTCGCCGCCTTCGCCTCGCGGACCGTGTCGAAAAGCGGCAAGTCGAGCGCCTTTCGCCCTCCTTTGCCGGGCGTCACGCCGGCGACGATCTTCGTACCATAGGCAATCATGCGTTGCGTGTGATAGGTCCCGGCATGACCGGTCATGCCCTGGCAAATAACGCGGGTTTTCGCTCCGACACAGATCGCCATCACGCCACCTCCTTCGAAACCACCTGGACGACACGTTGCGCCGCATCGGCGATGCTCGCGCCTTCCACGAAGCTGATGCCGAATGTCTTGAGACGATCGCGGGCGAATTCGGCATTATTGCCGGCGAGCCGCACGACGAGCGGCAGAATGCGGCCGCTGCGGCGCATGGCGACGGCCATGCCTTCCACGATCGTGTCGCAGCGCTGCATTCCGCCGCCATGGACGTTGAGGAAGACGGCCCGAACCGCGGGATTGGCAAGGACAAGATCGAAGGCAAAAGCAATATCGAGGCTGGTCGCGGTCGTGCGCACATCCATGAAATTGGCCGGGCGTCCGCCGACGTCGACAAGACTGTCGAGCGTGGCGAGCGCAAGTCCGGCGCCGTTCACCACGACGCCGATATCGCCGTCCAGCGCGATGTAATTGATGTGCCGGCGGTCAGCCATGAGTTCGGTGGGATCGCTGTCGAGACCGGCGTCGGCTTCGCGCACGGCGGCAAGGTCCGGATGACGGAAGAGCGCATTGTCGTCGATCGTCATCTTGGCATCGATCGCGACGAACTCGCCATCGGCGGTGAAGGCAAGAGGATTGATCTCGATCAGCGTCGCGTCCAGCTCGATCAGGGAATTCGCAAGCAGCTGCAGAAGCTCGGCAAGCTTGTCCGCATCCGCTTCGGCCGGCGCAATTTGGCGCGCCAGCGCGGTGAAGCCTGCGGTCCCTTGACTGTCGAAGATGCGAACGGGCAGACGATGCAGCTCGCCGCGCTCCTGGATCGCATTCGGCTCGCTCTCATCGACCGTCGAGCGGCTGCCGAGCACGACGATTTCCCCCACCGCGCGATCGACGGCGACGGCCACGTAGAGATTGGTCTGCGCCGTCACGACCTCCTCGACATAGACCCACCGCACCATTTCGCCGCGCGGGCCGGTCTGACGCGTGACCAGTGGACGGCCGAGCATCTCCGCCGCCGCGGCGCCGACCTCTGCGGGGCTTCCGGCGAAACGCACTCCGCCGCTTGCGAGCCGGTCACCGGCGTGCACCTGCGCCTTGACCGCATACTGGTCATGCGCCATCGCCCGCGCGGCCTTTTCCGCCTCCTCGGCGCTCTCTGCCACGCGGCCTGATGCGATCGACACGCCGCGGCGTGCCAACAATTCTTTGGCTAGGAATTCGTGTACATGCATGGCGTTCCTCCGCGCGCGTTCTGACGCGCCACGCCCCTTTCGGACCCGCTACGGCCATGCAGCCAACGCTGCCTTGTCACTCCGCGGGAGCAGGGCTTGATTGGTATACCAAATACCTTATCCCAAGGCTTTCGGCCTGTCGAGGTCAGTGTTCACTTCTATACAGGCGCACCCAGGCAGGAGACCTTTTCATTTCATCAAGGATGGACTCTCTCGCTGAGATGCCACCATAATGTGATTGCTAGCATTTGTGGCTGGGAAGCACGCGCCCTTACATGGTCGTTGACAGACAGGAGCGAAACGGCCGGGCATAGGAGGGCGCCGAATTCTAGGGCATTGCAAAAGCCGGCAGTTGTGGTATACAATCGACAATACACCACAGAAAGGCCGCATCAGAACGGACTAATTTAAAGCCGTACTTAAGCGGTGTGGTGCAACTGTGATCGGCGGTCAGCTCACTCAATCAGAGAAACGGCACCCCGATCGCGTCTTGAAGCGCTGTGGCGCTTCTCAATCAACAGGGAGGATAACAGATGCGAAGCACTCGACGACACGTGCTGGGCCTGGGCCTCGCAGTAGGCTTCGGACTGACGGCGCTCGGCGCGTCGCAGCCGGCCTATGCGTGGGAGCCTCAAAAGCCAGTCGAATTCATCATCATGGCCGGCGCAGGCGGCGGCGCGGATCAGATCGCACGTCTCCTGCAATCTCTGATCGAAAAGAAGAATCTTTCGTCGCAGCCGTTCATCCCGATCAACAAGCCGGGCGGATCCGGCGCAGAGGCCCTGCGCTACATGCAGGACAAGGCGGGTGACGCCCACACGTTGCTGGTGACGCTGAACAGCTTCTACACCACGCCAATCATCCAGAAGAATTTGGGTGTGGATATCACCAAGTTTACGCCGATCGGCCGAATGGCTCTCGACACATTCCTGCTCTGGGTCAATTCGGACTTTAACGTCAAGACCCTCGATGAGTGGGTCAAGTCGGTGAAGGCCTCAGACAATTACGTGGTCGGCGGCACCGGCTCCGGTCAGGAAGACTTCGATCCTGTTCGCTATGATCAGCGCTCAGTATAACCTGAAAAATCTGACCTATGTCCCGTTCCCGGGCGGCGGCACGGTCGCAAAGAACCTGATCGGCAAGCATATCTCGGCCACCGTCAACAATCCCGCCGAACAGACGGAGTTCTGGCGCGCGGGCAAGAGCCGGCCGATCGTCCAGTTCACGGACGAACGCATGTCGGCGTTCAAGGACGTGCCGACGGCGGAGGAACTCGGCGTTGACATCACTTACTATATGCAGCGCTCGATCAATGGTCCGCCGGAGATGCCGAAGGAGGCTCAGCAGTTCTACATCGATCTCTTCCATAAATTGTATAAGTCGGATGAGTGGCAGAAGTTCTGCAAGGACGAAGGCCTCGACTGCACCGAGTGGGTCGCGGGCGATGATCTGGCAGCGTTCCATAAGGCTCAGCTCAAACGGCACCAAGAGTTGATCGAAAAGGTCGGCGCCGAGGCGATCACCGGGAAATAGGTGAGCCGCAATGCGGTTGGGACCGCTCCACGTGAGCGGTCCCAGTCAACGCCGAACAGCCGTCAGAGCAATGACGGCAAGGGCGTTGCGCACGAGCCGCTCCGGTCCCGAAGAACGACCCAAATTTCTAGAGAGATCCTGCGATGACCGTTCGTACGGCTGAGCTTCTGGCTGCCATACTGTTGGCGCTTGCCTCCATTAGCTTCATGGTAAAGGCGTCGGAGAATTACATTCTCTGGGTTCCGCTCCGCGGGCCGGGCGCCGGCGCATGGCCGTTCTGGCTGTCACTCGGCATGCTGCTGACCTGCCTTTGGAATATCTTCCGCTGGTTCCGGGGCTTGACCCCCGAGTCCCGCTCAAACGAGACTTTCATGAGCAGCGGCGCCGTCTATATCGTCGGCGTCTCCGTGGCCTCGCTGTTCCTTCTGATCCTCGGCTCGGCCTATATCGGGATCTATTTCTCGCTGATCCTGTTCCTGTTTTTCTTTATACGGATCATCGGCAAGAACGGAATGCTGACCAGCGTCATGCTGAGCATCTTTCTGCCGATCGGCCTGTTTCTGTTCTTCGAATGGGCTCTCAGGATCCCGCTGCCAAAGGGAATATCGGAACCGCTCTTCTATCCGATCTACCGAATTATTTATTGAGGTCCCAGGCAACGGCCGGGTGCCGCCGCTGCTCGGACAGATCCTAACCGCTCCGGCAAATAACGATTTGGTGAGCTAACGACGATGGAAACAATCCTGGCGCCTCTCGCAAGCGGATTGATCGAGGCTTTCCAGCCGATCAATCTGGCCATGCTCATAATCGGTTGCGTTGCCGGCCTGATGGTTGGCGCGCTGCCCGGACTGGGATCGGTGAACGGCGTCGCCATCCTGCTGCCCGTCACCTTCCTCGTCCCGCCGAACACCGCCATCATCTTTCTGGCCGCCATCTATTACGGCGCCATGTATGGCGGCGCGATCAGCTCGATCACGCTCGGCATACCGGGCGCCTCGACCGCGGTCGCCACCGTGTTCGACGGGCGGCCTCTCGCCATGCAGGGCAAAGCCGAGCTTGCGCTGGTCGGCGCCGCGCTCGCCTCATTCATTGGCGGCACCGTATCGATTGTCCTCTTCACCATATTCGCACCACCTTTGGCGGAGTGGGCACTTCAATTCGGCCCGCCCGAGCAGTTCGCCCTGATGGTGATGGCCTTTGCCACCTTCATCGGTCTCGGCGGCGACGACGTCCCAAAGACGATCTTTTCCATTCTGATCGGGCTCGTGCTCGCCACCGTCGGCCTCGACGTGGTGACCGGCAACCCGCGCCTGATTTTCTTCGACCTGCCCGGCTTCTATCACGGCGTGAATTTCCTTGTGCTGGCTATCGGCATCTACGGCATCGGCGAAATGCTCTGGACGCTGGAGGAGACGACCGGCGCGGCCCCGGTGGTGCACAAGATCCATCCGACGCTCAGGTCGCTTCTGCACAACGCGGCGATCGTGCTTCGATACACATGGCGGACGGTGATGACGAGCCTGCTCGGCTTCTTCGTGGGCGTCCTGCCGGCCGCCGGCGCCACGCCCGGCTCGCTCATGGCCTACGGGCTTTCCAAGAGCTTCTCCAAGGACCCGGACAGCTACGGCAAAGGCAATCCCGCCGGCGTGATGGCCCCGGAGTCCGCCAACAACGCGGCCTCCACGGGATCCATGCTACCCATGCTGACGCTCGGCATTCCAGGGTCCCCGACAACCGCTATTCTGCTCGGCGGCATGATCATCTGGGGCTTGCGTCCCGGGCCGCTGCTGTTCACCGAGCATCCCGATTTCGTGTGGGGTCTGATCGGCAGTCTCTATATCGCCAACGTCTTCACCGTCATCATCAATCTGGCCTTCATTCCGCTGTTCGTGCGCATTCTGACGATCCGGTTCACAATTCTCGCGCCCGTGATCTTCACGCTCTGCATCGTCGGCGGCTATGCGCCGGAACAGAACCTGCACGATGTCTGGCTGATGCTGCTGTTCGGCGTGTCCGCCTATCTGCTGCGCAAGCTGAATTACCCCGTGGCCCCGGCCGTGCTCGCCATCGTTCTTGGACCGCTTGCCGAGGCTTATCTGCGGCAATCGCTGATCACCTCCAGGGGCGATCCCAGCATTTTCTTCACGCGGCCGATTTCGCTGACCTGTATGCTGATTGCGCTGGCGCTGATTTGTTTCCCGATCGTCGCTGCCTTGCGACGCAGCCGACGTGTTCCGGAAGGCATGGGAGAGGGAGCCAAGGAGTGGCAGGGTTGACGGAGGCCCAAGCGGTGCCGGCTCCCAAATCTGCGGTGGATGAGCCCCCGTATCTTGCTATTAAGCATGCTGTGGTCTATTGTATACCAAACACCACATGCGCACGGCCTTGGCCTCATTGAGGCAGCGTCGGTGCACATGACCGAAAGCGATCGATGACCAATCTTCAACTCGACATCAAAGCGATCGGCGAAAGCTTCAGCCTGAAGGCTCGTATCTATGAATCGCTGAAGGATGCGATCCGCAATATGAACATCTATGAGGCGGGTGCGGATCTGCGTCTGGACGAGCGACGCCTGTCGGAGCAATTCGGTATCAGCCGCACGCCGCTGCGGGAAGCCCTGGCGCGGCTCGATCAGGAGGGCTTGGTCAAGATCGTCCCCCGGCGCGGCATCTATATCGTGCGCAAGTCCACGGCGGAGATCCTCGAGATGATCACCGTATGGGCCGCGCTCGAGAGCATGGCCGCCCGCCTGGCGACGAAGCAAGCGTCGGATGAGGAACTGGCCAACCTTCATGATCTGGTCGACGTCTTCACCGCTAACAAAGTCGCGCAGAGAATGGGCGAGTATTCGGACGCGAACATCCAGTTTCATCAGGCGATCATCCGCTATAGCGGCTGCAAGCTCATCGTGGAGATGACTGATCGCCTGTTCTTCCATGTCCGGGCGATCCGGCAACGCACCATCTTCGAGAATGAGCGCGTCAAGCGCTCGATCGTCGACCACAAGGAAATCATTGCCGCGCTGGAGGCGCGCGATACCGAGCGGGCGGAGCGTCTCGTGCGCGAGCACACGCTGAAGCTCCGCGATCATGTCGAACGCTTTGTGAACCTCGATTAGCCGAATGCGCAGCGTCACGAAGCGTCGTTTAAGGAGGATTGAATGTCGACTGCAACAGCGCAGGGCATTGATGCCAATATCGATGAAACCGGCGCCGGGCAGGCTCTGACGGACGGTTTTCACCTTGTCATCGATGCGCTCAAGCTCAACGGCATAAACACGATCTACAATGTGCCCGGCATTCCGATCACGGATCTGGGCCGTCTCGCGCAAGCCGAGGGTATGCGCGTCATCTCCTTCCGGCACGAGCAGAATGCGGGCAACGCGGCGGCGATCGCCGGTTTCCTGACGCAGAAGCCCGGCATCTGCCTGACGGTCTCGGCGCCCGGCTTCCTCAACGGCCTCACGGCGCTCGCCAACGCTACGACCAACTGCTTCCCGATGATCCTGATCTCCGGCTCGTCGGAGCGCGAGATCGTCGACCTGCAGCAGGGCGACTATGAAGAGATGGACCAGCTTGCCGTCGCCAGGCCGCTCTGCAAGGCGGCCTTCCGCGTGCTGCATGCCGAAGATGTCGGCATCGGCGTCGCGCGCGCTATCCGTGCAGCGGTCTCCGGTCGTCCGGGCGGCATCTATCTCGACCTGCCGGCCAAGCTCCTCGGCCAAACGATGGATGCCGCAGCAGGCGCGAAGTCGCTCGTCAAGGTCATCGACCCGGCGCCGCGCCAGGTCCCTTCACGAGAATCCGTTACGCGCGCGCTCGATGTCCTGAAGCGCGCCAAACGCCCTCTGATCATCCTCGGCAAAGGCGCAGCCTATGCGCAAGCCGATGAGGAAATCCGTGCGCTGGTCGAAAAGAGCGGCGTTCCCTATCTGCCCATGAGCATGGCCAAGGGGATTCTGCCGGACAGCCATCCGCAGTCGGCCGGCGCGGCGCGCTCGCTGGTGCTGAAGGAATCCGATGTGGTGATGCTGATCGGCGCGCGCCTCAACTGGCTCCTGTCGCACGGCAAGGGCAAGAGCTGGGGCACGGAGCCCAAGAAATTCATCCAGATCGACATCGAGCCCAAGGAGATGGACTCCAATGTCGAGATTGCGGCTCCTGTGGTCGGCGATATCGGCTCCTGTGTATCGGCACTGCTTAAAGCCATGGGCAGCGACTGGCCGGCGCCGCCCGCCGAGTGGACCGGCACGGTGCGGGAGAAGGTCGAGGCGAACATTGCAAAGATGGCGCCGCGGCTGCGGAACAATAATGTGCCGATGGATTTTCACGGCGCGCTCGGCGCCTTGCGCAGCATCATCAAGGAGCGGCCGGACACGATCCTGGTCAATGAAGGCGCCAACACGCTCGATTTTGCGCGCAGCATCCTCGACGTCTACCAGCCGCGCAAGCGCCTGGATGTCGGCACCTGGGGCGTGATGGGCATTGGCATGGGCTTTGCCGTGGCCGCCGCGATCGAGACCGGCAAGCCCGTGCTCGCAGTCGTCGGCGACAGCGCTTTCGGCTTCTCCGGCATGGAGGTCGAAACGATCTGCCGCTACGAGCTGCCGGTTTGCGTCGTCATCTTCAACAATAACGGCATCTACCGCGGCACCGACGTCGATCCGACGGGCCGGGATCCGGGGACGACGGTTTTCGTCAAGGACTCCCGCTACGAGAAGATGATGGAAGCGTTCGGCGGCGTGGGCGTCTATGCGACGACGCCCGACGAGCTGACCCGCGCGGTGAACGAGGCGATGGAATCCGGCAGCCCCACCCTCATCAACGCGGTGATCGACGAAAAGGCCGGCACGGAGAGCGGCCGCATCGGCAATCTCAACCCACAAAGCGTGGTTTCCAAGAAGTAATGTAATGCGGCTCCCCTCGAGCCGGCTCCTCAGCAAAGGGAGGCCAGAATGAAAGCCCTGGAAGGCGTCAAGATCCTCGATTTTACCCATGTGCAGTCGGGACCGACATGCACGCAGCTCCTCGCCTGGCTTGGCGCCGACGTCATCAAGGTCGAGCGGCCTGGCGTGGGTGACGCAACCCGCAAGCAGCTTGTGGACGTGCCAGGGGCCGACAGCCTTTACTTCACCATGCTGAACCATAATAAGCGCTCGATCACGCTGGACACCAAGAATGAGACCGGCAAGGAAGTGCTGACGCGCTTGATCAAGACATGCGACGTCCTCGTCGAGAATTTCGCCCCCGGCGCGCTTGATCGCATGGGCTTCGGCTGGGAGAAAGTCCGCGAGCTGAACCCGCGCATGATCATGGCGTCCGTCAAAGGCTTCGGCCCCGGGCCGTATGAGGATTGCAAGGTCTATGAGAACATCGCCCAATGCGCCGGCGGCTCGGCCTCGACGACCGGGTTCGTCGACGGTCTGCCACTCGTCACCGGCGCACAGATTGGCGATTTGGGCACCGGACTGCATCTTGCGCTCGGAATTGTCGCCGCGCTCTTTCAGCGCGAGAAGTCCGGCCGCGGACAGAAGGTCCTGGCGGCGATGCAGGACGGCGTGGTGAACCTCTGCCGCGTCAAGCTGCGCGATCAGCAGCGCCTGGCAGCAGGTCCGCTGACGGAATATTCGCAACATGGCGAGGGCATTCCGTTCGGCGACGCGGTTCCGCGGGCGGGCAACGATTCCGGCGGCGGCCAGCCCGGACGCATCCTCAAATGCAAGGGCTGGGAGACCGACCCGAACGCATACACTTATTTTATTACCCAGGCACCCGCTTGGGAGAAGATCTGCGAAGTGATCGGCAAGCCGGAATGGAAGACCGATCCCGATTACGCAACGCCTGCCGCCCGCCTGCCGCGCCTCAATGAGGTCTTCGATACGATCGAGCAGTGGACCATGACCAAGACGAAGTTCGAGGTCATGGAGATCTGCAACCCGCTCGACATCCCGGTCGGTCCGATCCTGTCAATGAAGGAGGTCGCGCAGGATGAAGGGCTTCGCAAGACCGGCACGATCGTCGAAGTGGATCATCCCGAGCGCGGCAAATATCTGAGCGTCGGCTGCCCGATCAAGCTGTCGGACAGTCCCGCGGAAGTCAGGCGCTCGCCGCTGTTGGGCGAGCATACAGACGAAATTCTGGGCGAGGTGCTTGGCTATTCGAGCGAGGAGATCACCGCGATCCACGCGGCGGGCGCCACGCAGCCGGCTCAAAAGAGGGCGGCGGAGTAATCCGCCGTTCGCATGCCGACCCGTCATCTTGTGACGGCGCGCATTCAACTTGATTTATGGAATTCGATCCGTACCGCAAAACCGGCGTCGCATAGGGAGGAATTAATGAGCGATCAGTCAGCCGTCCGTCGTGTGCTCGATACAGTCAAGGCGTCAGGAAGGACAGCGCTCACGGCCCCCGAGGCCAAGCTGGTCTGCGACGCCTATCAGATCCCTGTCCCGCAGGAGGGGCTGGCCAAGACGGCCGACGAAGCGGCCGAACTCGCTTCGGGCATGGGTTTTCCGGTCGTGATGAAGATCGTCTCGCCGGATATTCTGCATAAGACCGACGCCGGTGGCGTGATCGTCGGGGTCGATTCAGCCGATAAGGCGCGTGCAGCCTTCCAGACCATCACCGACAATGCCAAGCGGTACAAATCCGACGCCACCATCGAAGGCATCCAGGTCCAGCAGATGCTGCCTTCCGGTGCGACGGAGGTTATCGTCGGCTCGATCAGCGATCCCTCTTTCGGAAAGCTCGTCGCTTTCGGCCTCGGCGGCATCCTGGTCGAGGTGCTGAAGGACGTTATTTTCCGCCTTGCCCCTGCCAGCAAGGAAGACGCCGAAGGCATGCTGGACGGGTTGAAAGCGTCCGAGGTGCTGCACGGCGTGCGCGGTCAGCCCGGCGTCGATCGCGGCGCGCTGACCGACATCATCCAGAAGGTCTCGCAGCTCGTGACCGATTTCCCCGAGATCGCCGAGGTGGACCTTAACCCGGTCTTTGCGACCGACAAGGGCGCGACCGCCGTGGACGCCCGCATCGTCTGCGACTGGGAGGCCAAACCGCACCGCTATCGTCCGAGCCAGGACGAAATCCTCGCCGCCATGAACCGCATCTTTCATCCGAAGGCCGTGGCCGTGATCGGCGCGTCGGACCAGGACGGCAAGATCGGCAACTCGGTGATGAAGAATTTGATCAATGGCGGCTATAAGGGGACCATCGTTCCGGTCCATCCAAAGAATCCCGAGATCCTCGGCCTTCAGGCCTATAAGTCGGTGCTCGACTATCCCGGCGAGATCGACGTGGCCGTGTTCGCTGTCCCTGCTCATCTCTGTAATGCGGCGTTGGACGAAGTCGGCCGTAAGGGTATCGCCGGCGCGGTGATGATCCCTTCGGGCTTTGCCGAGACCAACAATCAGGAGCTTCAGGACGAGCTGCTGGCGACGGCGCGGAAGTATAATGTCCGCGTCATGGGGCCGAACATTTACGGCTTCTACTACACGCCGGAGAATCTCTGCGCCACCTTCTGCACGGCCTTCGACGTGAAGGGCACGGCGGCGCTTTCCTCGCAGTCCGGCGGCGTCGGCATGTCGATCATCGGCTTCGCCCGCTCCACCAAGATGGGCGTTTCCGCCATCGTCGGCCTCGGCAACAAGTCCGACCTCGACGAGGACGACCTGCTCACCTTCTTCGAGCAGGACCCCAACACCCAGGCCATCGCCATGCACTGCGAGGACCTGAAGGACGGCCGTGCCTTTGCCGAGGTCGCCGCCCGCGTCTCGAAGAAGAAGCCGGTCATTATGCTCAAGGCTGGCCGAACCTCCTACGGCTCGCGGGCGGCGGCCAGCCATACGGGCGCGCTCGCCGGCAATGACAAGATCTATGACGATGTGCTGCGCCAGACCGGCGTGATCCGCGCGCCGTCTTTGCGGTCGATGCTCGAATTCGCGCGCGGCCTTCAGGTGTTGCCGACGCCGAAGGGCGAGAATGTGGTCATCATCACCGGCGCCGGGGGTTCGGGTGTCCTCCTCTCCGATGCCTGCTTCGACAACGGTTTGACCCTGATGAAGATGCCGGATGATCTGGATAAGGCCTTCCGCGAATTCATCCCGCCCTTCGGTGCCGCCGGCAACCCGGTCGACATTACCGGCGGCGAACCGCCCATCACCTATCAGAATACGGTGCGGCTCGGCCTCAACGACGAGCGGATCCATTCGCTGATCCTCGGCTACTGGCACACCATCGTGACGCCGCCGCTGGTCTTCGCGGACAAGATGATCGAAGTCGTCTCCGAGGCGCGCGCCAAGGGCATCGACAAGCCGATCGTGGCTTCGCTCGTCGGCGACGTCGAGGTCGAAGAAGCCTCCGAGAAGCTCTACGATCACGGCATTGTCGCCTATCCTTACACGACCGAGGTTCCGGTCGAGGTGCTCGGCGCGAAATACAAATGGGCGCGCGCCGCAGGTCTGCTGTAGACCGTCTTCGGATGTGCTGACGGGAAAACGGGACCTTTTCCCGTCGGCCGCCCTGGCCCGATGGCCGAATTTTGCTGCACTGCAGCGCATGCCTGACATTCGGCTTCTGCATACCAAACATCGACGCGTTGATTTTCCTCGCTTTTTTGGAGTTCGGGGCATTCGCGTGCGCTTGTTTTTACGGGCGAAATCGACTGTGTGTATATTGTATACCAGAGATAAACGTCTTATCTTCCTCTTATGCTGCAACGCAACAAAACAAGGGGAATGATCATGACGACACACCGCCTCGATAGCGCCCATGGCTGGTTCGACAACGGCCACGCCGCTGATTGGACGAAGCGCGTCGGCGACGCCGCGTCGAACCTTCTGAAGTCGGTCAATACGGGCCTGAAAGCGGCTCATGAATATCAGAGACTTACCGCCGCCCACGTTCCGCCGCAAAAGGCGACCGCGGTGGTCCGTCAGAAGTACTTCAGCGACCGGTAAGGCCCTGAAGCCGGAAGGCGGTTCACACTTCCCTTTCCCCTAGATCAACCCTCGTCCAAGTGGACTCACTTGGACGAGGTTAAGTTGATCTATTTCAAAAGATGAGCGCAACTGTTCCCGCGTCCATCCCCGCCTTCGTATTTAGTCTCGCGAGATTGGCTGGATAAAATCGGTGTAAGCCGAGGCGTTTCCTTTATCATGGAGCGCCTCGCATCATGCGCATGAACCTGCACGCCAACGCCACGACGACATCCAAGATCCGGGCCTACATTCAAAGCAGCACGGCTTCGGTCGCCGAACTCGTTGCTGAGCTGGGCGTCAGCGAAAGAACTATCCGGCGCTGGCGCAGCCGTACCACAACGGCGGATCGCTCGCACCGGCCTAAGCGCATGAGCATCTCGCTCACACCGACGGAAGAGGAACTGGTTTGCGAGTTGCGCACCGCGCTGGATCTGCCGCTCGATGATATCGTCGAGGTCATGCGCCGTTGCGTGAATAACAAGCTCTCCCGCAGCGCCATCCATCGCTGTCTCCAGCGCCATGGCATCAGCCGCAGATCCAAACCGGTCAAACCTGCGATGGGCCGATTTGAGGACGCCAGGATCGGTTTCATCCATATGGATCTCAAGCACTTGCCGGCTCTTGAAAAGCGTAAAAGCTATGCTTTCGTCGCCATCGATCGCGCCACGCGCTACGTCTATCTTGAGATCCATCCCCGACGCGATGGCAAAACAGCCGCCGCTTTTCTGAAGCGCTTCCTGGCTCACTTCCCCAGCCAGGTTCATACTATTCTCACTGACAACGGCTCCGAGTTCACTGACCGCTCCGCCGCTTCGCTGATGGCGTGGACGCCCCCTCACGGCATCGCAATGTGCCAAGGTGGCGGAGTTCATCATGCCACAAGGAGGGGACGTCCATGCAGAAGGTTAGCATCATCGGTCTGGATATAGCCAAGAATACGTTTCACGCGCATGGCGCTGGGGCGGATGGCTCTGTGCTGCTCAGAAAAGCATTACCGCGCAGCCGCGTGTTGGAGTTTCTGGCACGAATTGCCCCTTGCGCCATTGCGATGGAAGCTTGCTCCGGGGCGCACTATTGGGGTCGGAAAATCAGGGCTCTCGGCCGCGAAGTTCGTTTGCTCGCGCCGCGATACGTGAAACCATATGTGAAGCGACAGAAAAACGATGCTGCAGACGCTGAGGCGATCGCGGAAGCCGCATCAAGGCCGTCGATGAGATTTGTGGCGGTGAAGAGCGCAGAGCAGCAAGGGCAGGCAATGGTGTTGAAGACGCGCGATCTACTGGCCGGACAAAAAACGCAGACGATCAACGCCTTGCGCGGGCACATGGCCGAACACGGGATCATCGCACCAAAAGGAACACAGCATTTGGTTCGGCTGCAGGAGGCGCTTGAGATGAACGGAAGCGGGCTGCCCGCGCCGGTTGTGGCACTGTGCGATCTGTTGCTGGATCAGATCCGACACCTGACGGACCGTATTGACGGGCTGACAATCCAAATTCGCCAGGCAGTGCGGGACAATGAGATCGCACAGCGGCTCAGCATGATCCCCGGGGTTGGCCCAATCACGGCGATGACCTTGGCTACACTTGCGCCACCAGCGGAAATGTTCAGGAAAGGGCGCGACTTCGCGGCTTGGGCCGGGCTAACACCGCGACAACATTCAACCGGCGGCAAAACACGTCTCGGTCGCACCTCGAAGATGGGCCAAAAGGACATCCGGCGCTTGCTGATCATCGGCGCAATGTCGGTCATACAGGGGGCCGGGAGGCGGGGAGGAGCTCCGGCGGGCACGTGGCTTGCGCGGATGCTGAGCCGCAAACCGAAAATGCTGGTCGCGGTCGCGTTGGCCAACAAAATGGCGCGTATCTGTGAGCGCTTGCCGCTCACGGTGAACGTTCGCTCTGGGCCTTGATCGCTCGGGGCGGCGCCTACGAGCTTCCGGCGCAGGCTTGATAGCCTCATCGGAGTTGGGGAAGCGGCAGTTCTGAACGGAGGTCATGGGAATAACGCGGAAGAGAACCGGAGCGGGAGAACCAGTTGTCAACGGAGCGGCATCGACCGCGATCCGCCGATTTGGACCCGGTCCGCGAACTCACCATGAGGGCCCGCGGCATCAAAGGCCGCACAGAGAGGCCGAATACACGTAGGAACTCAACCGCTTCTCCCGTTGCCAACCGAAAGAAAATGCTTGCGACCCCGGGGGCGTCCATACACGTTGACATGAAAGGCAAGCCCGAAGGTAAACCCTCCGGAAACCATCCCTTCGACCGCGTCTGCGCCGAAAAAGGCATTGACCACCGGCTCACAAAACCGTTCCGGCCGCAAACCAATGGTCTTGTCGAGCGCTTCAACCGTCGGATCGCAGAAGCCATCGGCAGAGAGCGAAAACGCGGCATCGCTCATCGGCTGTTCGCCTCCCATGCTGACCGCGACGCCTTCCCCAACAGCTTCGTCCGTGACTATAATCATACCAGTCTCAAATGCCTCGGCTATCAGGCCCCGCTCCACCCCCTTGCCAATCTTGCGGGACCGAACAGTCACTATTCCCGCCGCGTTTGTTCGACTGAGTGCCGGGCGAAGGCAAAGCGCATCCTAGGCCGCCGCGCAAGCCGGAAGCTCCGCGATTCCAGATGGAAGCCCGTTCCCGAACAGCGATGCGCTCTTTGCGGACAGAGCTATCAGCCTGGTCGCAGAGCCGGACGCTATTGCTCGCCCCGCTGCCGGCTTACCGCATGGAGATCGGCGCGGAACGGATGAAACGATGGGGCGTAATTTAGCGCGCAGTACGCGCGATCGCGCTCGCGTGCATCATAGGGTTTCGGTCTCAAGCAATCTAAAGTAGGCAGAAATAGATGTGTTTGGATCTTTGCTAAAATGACAAACAAAAGCCGCCGCTCAGCATTCAGAAAGTGATCTGAAAATAAAGAAATCAGATAAGGTGCGGCTAAGGGCGCAGCGCTGGACTTTGTTGCCACTGACAAGGTTTCGTCAAGGTATGGGACAATTGGGATCGGAACTGATTAGCCAATTGATTTCGAAAATTTCTGAGAGGCGACATGGGCGGCTGGAACAGCGGGCGGAATCATCGCGGCGCCGGCCGATGCGAGTCCTGGCATCGCGTCGAGTTGACCTATCTCCGCAAGCACGATTTCCTCCGCCCCGGCAGACGGAGCACTCTCTGGTGGCATCCTGGCGGCGAACGGACCGGGAGCTATGCAGCAAAGTTGTTGACGGGGTGGGGAAAGGAAGGCGGCGTATCAGTGGCGGTGGGAGCCGACCACACATCCAGATGAGGATTGATACACCATGGAAGACGATAAAATCATCACCTTGCGCCAGCCGGGTGAGGTCTCCGATCCGCTCACCGAGGTCTTGCGCAATGGCGCGCATGCCTTGCTTGCCCAAGCGGTCGAAGCCGAGGTCGCCGAAGCGCTTGCGGCTCACGCTCATCTCACCACGGAGGACGGCCGCCGGTGGCGGTGCGCCAGCCTCGCGTTCGCGGTCGCGGTACGGATGGTGAGCGCATCCGGTTTTTCTCGACGCTCCTGCCGCCTTACGCGCGCCGGACCAAGAGCCTCGATGCGCTTCTGCCGGTCTTGTATCTGCGCGGCATCTCGAGGAGCGAACATTTATCGTGAGCGACAAGCGCTCACTTGGGATTCTTCTCGCCATAAGGCGCGCCGGTTAGCGCACCCACTTCCGCCTCCATCAGCCGCTCGGCGGCAATGCCGATCATCTCGCGCAGGACATCGGCATCGGGGGTCTTCTCAATCAGGCCCTTAAGGCTCATCATCTCGTCGGTCATCGGTGGCTCCTGGCTCAGGTTGGTGTCGCAACCCGACCCATAACCGGAGAATCATCGATGACCGCCCGCAAAGCCGCCCACCGCTACAGCGCCATATGACAGCGCGCGACGGACGGCTTCGCTACCGCCCTGCTACACCACTGGCCGGGACACGACCGCACCCAGCATCTCCCATAACCTCTGGGGCCTATCATTACATGGGCGACTGAAGCCGTCCTTCATTGCCTCGAAAGCGCATTTGCAGGGCGTCGGAGTTGCCGGAGCTTACCGATTGTCATCGACTAGACTGACACATAGTTCGCTGGCGACGAGGATGCGCGTAGGCCGGATCGGTTGGCCGCCTTCAGGGGGAGCGACGCCATGCCAACGAAGGGATCACCGAGTAATTGCCATAAAGAAGAAATCGATGGCCGCCAGAATACCTTGCTGGGGGCGGTACCTGCGAGCGCCGGATGGCTACCATTCTGCATTTGCCGGATCAGCATCCTCTACGACTTTCAATCGTTCGGTTTCTCCTGACCGGTGAAATCCGGAAACAGCTCAATGGCTAACATCAAACCCGACATAGAAATAGCTCGCAACGCGCAAAAGCGGCCAATTCAGGACATTGGTGCGCAGCTGGATATCCCGGCTGAGGCCCTCTACGCCTACGGGCCGTGGAAAGCGAAAGTGAACCCGTGGCTGCTCCAGGGCGATGCGAAGAACGCAGAAGGCAAGCTCATTCTCGTAACGGCGATCACGCCCACGCCCGCCGGCGAAGGTAAGACGACGACGACCGTGGGTCTCGGCGACGGACTCAACCGGATCGGCAAGAAAGCCATAATATGCATTCGCGAGCCTTCGCTCGGTCCTTGCTTCGGCATGAAAGGCGGGGCGGCGGGGGGCGGCTACGCACAGGTCGTGCCGATGGAGGACATTAATCTTCACTTCACTGGAGATTTTCATGCCATCGCAACAGCGCACAACCTACTCTCCGCGCTTATTGACAATCACGTCCACTGGGGCAACGAACTGGACATCGACTGCCGCCGCGTCGCGTGGCGACGGGTAATGGACATGAATGACCGCGCCTTGCGGGATATCGTGGTCGCTTTGGGCGGAGTTCCTAACGGTTTCCCGCGTCAGTCGGGTTTCGACATCACGGTTGCGTCTGAAGTGATGGCTATTTTCTGCCTAGCCAGCAATATTGAAGACTTGCAGCGCCGGCTCGGCAATATCGTCATCGGATATACGAGCAAGCGAAAGCCGGTATATTCGCGCGACCTGAAGTCGGACGGCGCCATGATGGTGCTGTTGAAGGACGCGTTCATGCCCAATCTCGTGCAAACGCTCGAGAACAATCCGGCATTCATCCACGGTGGTCCATTTGCAAATATCGCGCACGGCTGCAACTCCGTGTTGGCGACGAAAACGGCACTGAAGCTGGCTGACTATGTCGTCACAGAAGCTGGCTTCGGCGCCGATCTTGGCGCCGAGAAATTCTTTGATATTAAGTGCCGGAAAGCCGGGCTTCGACCGGACGCCGCCGTGATTGTCGCGACGATCCGGGCGCTCAAGATGCATGGCGGCGTTGGCAAGGACGATCTGAACAAGGAAAACGTGAGGGCAGTACGCACGGGCTGCAAAAACCTTGTGCGCCACATCGAGAATGTCCAAAAATATAACGTGCCGGTGATTGTCGCAATTAACCGTTTCCTGGCCGATACCGATGCTGAGGCCGAAGCGATCCGCGAGGCGGTGAACAAATTTGGCATCGAGGCAATAACCGCCAATCATTGGGCGGAAGGCTCCGCTGGCATAGAAGAGCTGGCGAGAAAGGTCGTGGACCTGGCCGACGCAGACAACGCGGCGTTTAAGCTCCTTTATGACGACTCGCTTAACCTGTTCGACAAGATCAACACCATCTGCCGTGAGCTTTATGGTGCACAGGAAGCCATCGCCGACAAGAAGATCCGCGATCAGCTGCGGCGATGGGAGACCGAGGGCTACGGTCACTTCCCGGTATGCATGGCAAAGACTCAATATAGTTTCTCGACCGACCCCCAACTCAAGGGTGCGCCATCGGGCCATGTTGTGCACATCCGCGATGTGCGCCTGAGCGCCGGTGCGGAATTTGTTGTCGTCATTTGCGGGGAAATCATGACGATGCCCGGGTTGCCGCGGGATCCCGCTGCCAATCGGATTAGGCTGAACGAAGCAGGTCTGACCGAGGGCCTGTTCTGAGGGCGCGAGCGATGAGCAAAGCGAACATCATCGACGGCAAGGCTCTGGCGGCGAGGCTCACCGAACCGGATCGCACGCGAAGTGGACCGGATAAAGACCGTATCCGACCTGACGCCGGGTCTGGGCGTCGTACTCGTTGGCGGCGGATCACGCGAGCCGGATTTACGTCCGCCGCAAGGCAAGACAGGCCGCTGTCGCCGGCCTCATCGCATTCGATCATTTTTGTCCCGACGATACGACGCAGAGCGAACTTCTCGATCTGATTGCTCGCCTCAATGCCGATCAAAAAGTTCACGGCATACTTGTACAACTTCCGCTGCCCCGTCATCTCTCGTTAGATCCGGTCCTGCAAGCGATCGACCCGGCAAAAGACATCGACGGCTTCCATCCCCTAAATCGCGGTCGTCTCGCCGCCGGCCTGGTTCGGGAGGCGTTGTTACCGTGCACGCCGCTGGGTTGCCTGATGATGCTCCGCCAGGAGTTGGGCGATCTGTCCGGGCGCGAAGCGGTCATCGTCGGGCGCTCGCACATCGTTCGGCAAGCCTGTCGCCCATCTTCTTCTTGAAGACAACTGCACCGTGACGATCTGTCATTCGCGGACAAACGAGTTGCCGGAACATTGCCGCAGAGCGGATATTGTTGTCGCGGCCGTCGGCGAGGCCGAGATGATCCGGGGAGAATGGCTCAAGCCGGGCTGCACCGTGATAGACGTCGGCATCAACCGGCTTTGGAAAAACAGCACTTCGCGCGTTGTCGGCGACGTAGCCTTCGATGAGGCCGTTGCGGTGGCTGGCGCAATTACGCCCGTTCCGGGCGGCGTCGGCCCGATGACGATCGCCTGCCTGCTAGCAAATACTGTTACTGCCGCTTGCCGCCAAAATGGAATTGCCGCGCCCGACTGGCTGGAGCACGAACTTTGAGAATGAACGGGAGCGGGCAGTCCATATCCGCCTCTCCGGACGCGCTTTGCATATCGGCGGCGTCCGAATGTCAATAACTTGACTGACGGAATGTGTGGCCGACGCGATTATGTAGGATAATGCGGGAACATCGTCGGCAGCAACCTGATGCATTTGGGGTTATTCCGACCGGCGAGAACCTTCTTGATGCTAGGCATCATAATCCGAGGGGACGCTGGCGTTGCTTATCAGATCAATGGCGGGAGATTTCGAAATATCGATCGATAAATTCGAAACCGAAAATGGGCGTTTGATCATGGTCGGTCGGATGGGGGTGTGGGATGCGCGGACCTACATCACTCCAAGGGAACTCGTTACGGTTCTTGGCAAGCTTTTGCATCCCAGGATTCTCCTTTACCTGCTCAAGCTGCCGGTACTAGCCTTTGCCAAGGATCCTAATAAGCCGGTTTCTCAAGGAGGAAACGAGCAATGAACGATAGCGTGAAGCCTTACGGCTTGCGGCCGGAAGTCGAGGCCGCATGGAACTACCCGCTGTTTGACGCCCTGATGGGCCGCAGATCGCGCCGTTTCGGATTCGGCATGGAGCTTGAGCACGGGCCGTTTGTTTACAAGTCCGATAAAGAGCCGTTTCCGCTTTCGGAGGAGGAGACCGCCCTGTTGGTAGCGGCGGCGACCGGCGTTACCGGGGCAATCCTTTGCGAAGGCGACACGCAGGGCGGAATGGTGAAATCAGTCGGACGCACCCATCCGAGCGCGGTCGGCGCCCACCGCACGGTACTCTTCTTCACCAATGATGACGGCCTGTTCCTCTATCAGGGGACCAAGCACAAGATGTCGAAGATGAAGGAGTACGAGACGCCCGAGGACCGGAACAAGGTAAAGGGCTTCTACGATGAATATACGATCAAGTTGAGTGACGGCCGCTTCGACCTCCCGAGGGCCGAGCCGGGCTTATTCGCCCACAATCACTGGGTGACGAACAAGCCCGGCTCCACGCTGTTCATGCCGGTGACGGACATCAGCCAGGATCTTATCCGCCTCATGGTCAACATGGTCGATGGCAAGGGCGGCGCGCGCTACACCCAGGGTGGCGGCTATTACATTCGCGACGAGCGCCGCGGCATGCGGCCGGCGGGATGTGAGAAATGGGCGGACAAGGGCCTGCTCGACAAAAACAAGGTCCTGCCGCTGGGCCGCCTTGAGAAGATCATTGTCAGCTGGCTTTGTGCTGAGGGAGCCATGATGGGCACGCTGATGCAGCTGGCCATGGCGGCAATCGGCATGGGCGGCTGGATGCATGGCGGCTTCACGCCGCTAGTGGTCATGGGGGGCACGCCGATCTGCAAGGGGCTAGGTTTCCGCTTCGTCACTCCGAAGGACGACCCAATGCCTAATCCCGTCGGCCTCGACGGCTATTTCGAAGGGTTTTGTCCACCATATTACAAGGACATGGACGCCGCTGTGGAAGCCGCAGTCGCCGGCATGGGCGAGAAACTTGACGAGTGGGAGAAACGCGGGATGGTGCTGCCCCACAAGGTCAGCAACGAGGAATTCGAGAAGGCCGTTCCCGGTGTCAGCGATGAGGGGATTGAATGCGTCAAGGACATCTGCCGCTATATGTTCGAAGAATACGGCAAATTCCCTGCCCACAACGACACCATGCATCTGCTTTACTTCATTCAGGCGCACCATCTCGATACCGATTTCTACGATAAGTACTTTAAGGAGGGGGCTTATCTGGATACCCACAAAAAGCATTTCGATATGTGGCACAGGGGGACCAACGTTCCTAGGCGCCAGGAGGACTGAATATCGGCAGGGTTCGTATCGCCAGGCCGAATCTAAAAGATTGCGCTCATCGGGCGGCCCATCAAACAACGCGATGCGGACCGGAAATGCCGGTTCCTTTGCGGGAGAGAAACGCTGAAATGTCAAAGATGCTAAAGCGCTCGCCTCATTACGGCCAGCACGTGGCGCATGGCGCCAAAGGATTTATGGACTTTGCGGGCTGGGAAATGCCTGAGACGTTTTCCTCGCCGGCCGAGGAGGCGCGCACCTGCCGGAATTCGGCGGTGATCTTCGACGGTCATCAGATGGGTGAAATTCACATCACCGGCAAGGACGCCCACGCGGCGGTTCAGAAGGTATGCTCCTCAAACATCAAACCCGTCGCAGGGCGCTGCTTTTATACCGGCATTCTGAATGAGCAGGGCGAATTCGTCGACGATCTCGTTGTTCTCTGCGTCCAGCCCGATCACTATCTGCTGACTGCGGCGGCCTTCAACATTTATAAGACACCGGGCTGGCTGCGATCACACGTCGGCGATATGAACATTAAAATCGATGACCAAACCGCCGGCACCACGATAATCGAAATTCAGGGTCCGAAGTCGCGCGAGATCCTCCAGAGCATTACCGAGGCCGATATCTCGAACGAGGCACTACCCTATTTCCATTGTGTACAGACAAAAGTCGCCGACATCGACTGCATCGTCGCCCGGCTCGGAGTCACCGGTGAGCTCGGCTACGAGATAATATACGACCCCGGTTATGCCTGGACGATGTATGACGCGCTCACCAATGCCGGCAAGGACCACGGCGCCACGCCATGCGGCAACAAGATCGTCGGTATTTTCAGGCTCGAGAAAGTCTATCACATCTACACACGCGAGATCGACGAGACCACGAACCCGTTCGAGGCGGGCCTCGATGGTCCGATCAAGCTCGACAAGGGCGAGTTCATCGGTCGCGATGCACTCCTTCGGATCAAAGAGAAAGGCGTCGACAGAAAATTGGTCGGCTTCGAGGTTGACAGCGGCCCCATCGTTATCACACCCGGCACGCCGATCGAGATCGACGGCAAGGAACGCGGCAAGGTCACCTTCGGTGCCCACAGCCCAACTCTGCACAAGGTAATTGGCTTGGGATATGTGCCCGTGGATTGCAGCGGTTCAGGTACCGGGCTACTAATTAAGACGGATTCTGGAAATCTATCAGCTACGGTCGTGGAGACACCATTTTTTGATCCGGCGGGGAAACGGATACGGATCTAGCAGGATTGGAGCGAAAACTTGACCGTGCCTTTAGATGAACAGGCAGATCATGAAGCAGGCGAGCGTAGTCTTTTCGATATATTACGAGCACGAGGTCAGCTTGAGCGGCCACCCAATATTCTGGATCGTCTAGACGATTGTGATCGAAAACGCGTATTGAGCCGCATTTGCCGTCTGAGAGTGAAACAGGGAAGCCTCCTGTTTCATCAGGGTGAATGGCATATTGGCATTTACATTATTAAGTCCGGTATAGTTCGGACCTTTTACACCTCCCCGACCGGCCGCGAAATAACGCTCGCATATTGGCAACAGGGCAACTTCGTCGGCGGACCGGATGTTTTCGGCGGAAGCATACACATTTGGTCGGGGATTGCCGTCAAGACTTCAAGCCTTTTCTTCATAAAGGGTAACGATCTTCGAACCCTCATGGAGGAAATACCTCAGTTGGGGATAGGCATTGTCGAAGCGCTGGTCTTTAAGGGCAGGTGTTTCTCTTCGCTGATTCAGATGCTTGGAACGCGCTCAGTGGCAGAGCGGCTCGCCCAGCTGCTTCTTATGCTCATTGACAGCTATGGAGAGGTGGACGACATCGGAGGAATCGCTATCCAACGTCAGTTCACCCATGAGGACCTCGCTCATATGGTTGGCGCCTCGCGCCAATGGGTGACGACAACGCTCGACCGCCTGCAGCGGCAGGGTGTCGTGCAGATACGCAAGCGTCAGGTCGTCGTTCTCAGACCGGACATTCTCGCTGGCCGGACAACGGTCATGAAAGAGCGCAAGCACCCTTTTTAACCCAATTGTCAACTAGTTGACAGACGTTCGGCAAACGTTCCTCCAAGCTGAAACTGGTGAATTTCCACGAATGCGTCGCGAGGGTCGCGCCATTTGACCAGCGCATCGGAAATCGGGTGGGTTATTAAAAAATAGCCAGCGCGGCCAATGTCTAGATGCTCTATCGGAGCGGATTGGGAGGAAGTACCATGTCAAATAAGAAGCAAAAAAAACGCGCAATTTTGAAGACTGCAGAAACCGATTCCGACAGCTCGCCAAAATTTGGCCGATATGAAATTACGCGGCGACATTTCATGGTTCGCACCGCCGCCGGCGTTGCGGGCGCCGCGCTGGCGACCGCCGGCTATCCCTGGGGCGACCTCGCCTATGGCCAGCAGCTGAAGGGCAAGCCGGTAACTATGAACGTCGCTATTCGGCCAGACTGGACGCAGGGCTGGTTCGGAATGATCAACGAAGAGCTGGGGATCTGGAAAAAATATCTCCCTGAGGGGAGTGAGGTGACGTTCAGTCACCCGATTCAGGGCGGCATCGTGACCAACGAATTGATCGCCGGTAAGAGCATGATCGGCCACAATGGCGACGCGCCGGGCCTGATCGCGACCTATAAAAGAGACCGCGAGGACATCCGGGCCATCGCTCTGATCGGAAGCTCACCGAGCGGATATCACTGCTATCAGGTCATGGTCCGGACGGACGCGCCCCAGTTCAACAGTTCAAAGGAGGCGTTGAAGTGGATGGAAGGCAAGGTCGTCGCCTGCCCGAAGGGCAGCTGTTCCGACCGGTTCTTCCAGGACGTGCTGAATCGGGAAGGGATTCAAGTTGCAGAGTATCTTAACCAGCCCATCGGCGTGATCACGACAAATCTCCGGGCCAAGAAGATCGACGCCGCTTGCACCTGGGATCCGCAGGGCGCAGGGGTTAGCGAGATCGCCGGCGAATCTATCGCGCGGGTCGTTGCAACCGGTTATCCGTGGGACGAGCGCGACTCCGGAACGATTGTTTGCCGCAAGGATTTTATGGATCAGAATACCGAGGTGGTGAAAGCCTGGCTGAAAGCCGAAATCGAGACCCAGATGTGGTATTATGATCCTCGCAATCACGCCGAGGTCCTGAAGATCGCCCAGAAATACGTTAAGGGCTTTTCGCACAAGGCCCTTTGGTTCTCGATGGCGGGCCTGATACCGGAACCCTATTACGGTGGTCCGATCCGCGACGAGAAACTGTTCGTCTGGAACGACGACGTGCGCAAGCTGCAGGAAGTGGTGCGCGATTATCTTGCCAAGAACAAGATCATTCCACACAAGGAGCTGCTGCCGGGTGCAATCGACAACTCGCTTGCACGCGAGGCAATGAAGGAGATGAACGTAACCTCTCCGCTCATCACCCTGAAGGCCGTTCCGATCGACAAGGGGTATCCGCTGTTGAACGATCCCAAGAAGATTGAAGAGTATGTAGAACTCTTCAAGCTCTAGCGGGATCGCAACCCATCAGGCCTCATAGAATATTTTGTGTGCCGAACATGGGGCCGCCCGCCAATGGACAGCCCCATGTTTACCATCGTATCGGACGCATTTGCGTCTGCTGTTGCCTACCGGTTGGATCGGGGCGGCGAATCCCCTGGCCGCTGGAACATTAGAGGGGTACGGGAAATGGAAGCCGGTCGGTCGACCGCAATGCAATCCGGAGGGCGCTCACGGGTCCAGTATGGCGTTCGGCTGAAACGCCTCGTAAAGAGCCCACGGCTCTATCAGGCGGTTTTTGGGATCGGCCTATTTTTCATTCTCTGGTATCTGTTTGTGGATTTTTTCGGGATCTGGCGGTTCGCCAAATTGCCGAAGCTGGTAGAGAGCGTAAAGGAGTGGCTGAGCACGGACCCGGTTTTCGGCGTCTCGCTCTTCACGGCCGAGTACTACAAACACATCTGGGCAAGCCTTGTTCGGGTTTTCAGCGCCTTCGCCATCGCCACCGTCCTTGGTATCACGATCGGAATTCTCATGGGGTGGCGCCGCATTTTTTTTGCCCTCACCTTCCCTATTCTCGAGACGCTTCGGCCGATCCCGATCCTTGCCTGGATTCCACTCGCGATCATACTATTGCCAGGCCGTGAGCTGCCCATAATCGGGTTGACTTTTCTCGCCGCGTTTTTCGTGACGATCCTGAACACGCTTCTCGGTGTCCGCGCGATCGACAAGGTCTATTTCCGTGCCGCGGAGTCGTTGGGCATGAGCCAGTGGCAGCAGCTATGGCATGTCATCGTCCCCGGCGCACTGCCGTATATTTTCGTCGGACTGCAGATAGCGATGGGCGCCTGTTGGTTCTCCCTGGTCGCGGCCGAGATCCTGTCGGGCAGCGCCGGCCTCGGCTACAAGGTCTGGGAGACATACTACTATGTCCAGTACCCCACGATGGTTATCACCATGGCCACGCTTGGCTTCTTCGGATACGTGTCGAGTGCAATCGTGCGGATCACAGGCAATCGTCTGATGCGCTGGCGCTCGGAAATGCTGGCAGGTGTGTGATGGAGAACACGGGCGCGCTGTCAATCAGGAATGCCGGCAAGATCTACGACCCGGAAGGCATTCACGTCGTTGCGGTCGACGACGTTTCGCTCGAAATCGAGGCAGGTGAGTTTTTTGTGCTTGTCGGGCCGTCCGGCTGCGGCAAGACCACCCTGCTGAATGTCATCGCCGGATTCGATCAGTTGACGTCGGGCGCCATAAACATGGACGGGACCCCCCTCGCATCGCCGGGCAAGCGCCTGCGACCCGGTCCCGACCGCACGGTTGTGTTCCAGCAGGGGGCGCTCTTTCCATGGAAGTCGGTTCTCTGGAATATCACTTGCGGTCCGGTGAAGCAGGGCCGCATTTCGGTGGAGGCTGCCAAGAAACAGGCCCGCGAGTTCCTGGCGCGTGTCGGGCTTCACGGCATCGAGGATCAATATCCAGAAGCGCTTTCCGGCGGGCAAAAACGGCGCGTGGAAATTATTCGTGCCCTGATGAACGACCCGACAATTCTGTTGTTGGACGAACCGTTCCGCGCGCTCGATGCTCTGACCAAAAGCGTCGTCCAGGAGCATTTGCTCGAACTCTACGATTTCTCGCCCAAGACCGTCTTTTTCATAACCCACGATCTCGAAGAAGCGATTTTTCTGGGCGACCGCGTCGCGATAATGACGACCCGGCCCGGTTCGATAAAGAAAGTCGTCAGGGTGGATATCCCGAGGCCCAGAGACCACCGGATCCTGACGTCCTCGCGTTTCCTCAAACTCAAGGCGGAACTTGGCGAGGCAATTCACGATGAGGCGCAAAAGGCGTTCGAAGCCGGGGAACGGGAGCTCGCATGACGGATCAATCGGTGATCATCACAAAGTCGGGAGAACGTCGAAGCGCCCAGCCAATGCGTCAGCTTACGTCGAGCAATCGTTTCATTCGCTGGCTGAAGAGCCTTTGGGGGCTGAACCTCCTTCTCGGTACGATATCGATCGGCACGATTCTACTGTTTTGGGAATTCGCCGCAACGCTGGGGATTCCCGGGCTCAAGGATGTACCCCCGCCTTCAGCAGTGATTGCAGCGGCCAATGACCTTCTCGTTTCGCCGCAATATTGGAATGGCTGGCTTCTCAGCTTCGAGAGGATCGGCATCGGTTTCCTGTTGGCTCAGCTTGTTGGCATTCCGCTCGGACTGGCGATGGCGATGAGCCGGCCGACCTTCGGCACGATATTCCCGATAATCGAATTACTCCGGCCTATACCTCCGGTTGCCTGGATCCCCATCTCGATCGTGTTTTGGCCTACCCGCGAACAAAGCGTCATTTTCATCGTTTTCCTCGGCGCGTTCTGGATTGTGCTGCTGAATACGATAGGCGGCGCGTCGAATATCGACCGTGTCTACAAGCGGGCGGCACTCTCGCTGGGTTCGCAGCCGCGCGACCTTTTCTGGAAGATCATACTGCCGGCCACAATCCCCTCCATCGTCACCGGCATGGCGGTCGGCATGGGCATCTCGTGGGAAATGGTCGTGGCGTCGGAAATGATCGCCGGTGATACCGGACTGGGCTATTTGCTGTGGCAATCTTTCCAAATCGGCGCCATCGCTCACGTCATCGTCTGTATGATTTCGATCGGTATCGCCGGCTACCTCTCAAGCGCATTGATCAGGGCCATTGGCGGTTTCGCGACTCCTTGGCTTCGGTTGCACTGACCGGGAGACCAGGAGTTGGGTCGGACAATGAACGCGATAAGCGAAACTAGGACCAAACCCGCCGAACGCAGCGTTGCAAGCGAATTCGCGATCGAACAATTCCCCCTAATTGCGATTGTTCTGTCATTCGGCGTGGCCGCGGCTTACTGGCAGCACGGCTTTCTTCCCGGCGGCGAGGTGGCATTCCCTCTTGCCGGCGTCAAAGTGCCGGTCTGGCACTTGATCTGGATGGGGTTCTGGACCGGCTACACCATGGCGGTTGTGGGCGAGGCAGCCGGGATATTCGCATTGCCCTATCAGATGTCGATACTGCAGTTCACTGGTCCGGGCGTTACACCGACAACACAGCTGATCACCTTGCTGAATCCGTTTGGCGCATTGTTCGGTTTTCGGCGAAACCGTCAATGGAATCTGGATTTCGCTCTCTGGGTCTGCCTTGGCGGCGCGGTCGGCGGGCTGATCGGGCCGGTCGTTCGGATAACACTGCTGTCCGACGTCAAGCCGTTCACCTTTGCCGTGGGCCTAGCATTGGCCTCTGCGGGAACGCATCTCTGTTATGCTGCGTATCGCGGCTTCCGGGACCGTCGCTCAAGCGAGGGGCTCGAAGCAAAGTTTCGGATGGAGGCGCGCAATCGCCGTGCGGCGGGTCTTTCCCCGGCCGGCCTGCCGGAAAACATCGGGATACAGACGCTGGAGCGGCAGGGGCTTTATGTCGTCATTGGGTTCTGGGGAGAGCAGTGGCGCATCAATCGGGCCTTCTTGTTTCTTACGGGCGTCGGCGTCGGCATCATTTCCGCGGCGCTGGGCGTGGGCGGCGGATTCCTGCTGGTGCCGATATTTGCCGCAGTATACGGGCTCCCCATGTATGTGCTCGTGGCGGCTACAATCCCTTACGTCATCGTTCTTTCCGCGATAGGTCTATTCACCTACGGGGTCATCCTGCCGCTGGTAACCGGTGTGACGATCGCGCCGGAGTGGGCTTGGGGGTTTTTTGCCGCCGCAGGGGGGATACTCGGTTCCTGGTGCGCTGCGAAGACGCAGAAATATGTGCCGGAGCCTTCACTGAAGCTGATGCTCGGCGTCATCACGGGTATAGCCGGCACACTCTACGTGATAGATTATTTCTATCCTCTACCATTCAGGATGTGAGGGCGGAATATGCGTCTTGTTTATTTGGTTCTGCCTTATCTGCCGTTCGTTGTACTGGCGCTGGCGGCGCTCGTGGCGGCGAATTATATCTACGTCTATTGGTGAGTGAGACTTGCGATGACAACAGCGCTCTCGGAAAACGGGCGGGAATATGGCGAGGTCGAGGTCCGGTCCGTTACGAAGGTCTATGGTGAAAAGTCTGGTGAATTTACCGCGGTCAAGGAGTGCTCCTTTGTCGTCGAGCGCGGCAAATTCACTGTGTTGATCGGGCCTTCGGGCTCTGGGAAGACCACGCTCATAGATCTCATAGCCGGTTACGAGAAACCAACAACAGGCGAGGTTCTGATCGATGGGGAACCGGTCCAGGGACCCGGCAGCGATCGGCTGGTCGTGTTTCAGGAGACTGCCCTGTTTCCATGGATGACAACCATTAAGAATGTGATGTACGGCCCAGTCGTACATCGCGAACGCAGTGAATCGGAAATTCGCGAACAGGCCGAGAAACTGCTGGAGATCGTGGGGTTGCGTGAGTTTCTGGATAAGTATCCAATCCAGCTCTCGGGCGGTATGCAGCGGCGCGCCGAACTCGCGCGGGCCCTCGTCAACAGCCCCAAAGTACTGCTTATGGACGAACCGTTCCGCGGCCTCGATGCGATGACCCGCGGTTTGATGCAGGAATATCTTCTGCGGCTGTTCGAGGGCTCCAATCAAACGATATTGTTCGTCACTTGCGAAATCGACGAGGCAATATTCTTCGCCGACAGGCTGATCATTTTGGGACGCAGTCCTGGCAGCATACAGGCAGTGATTGAAGACGACTTGCCGCGGCCGCGCACTTTTGAAATGCTGACATCGGAGCATTATGCGCAACTGAAGGAAAAGGCCTTGTCGATTCTGTACAAGGAAGCTGTCAGCGCCTTTGCCACCGGCGAACGGGAGGCTGCAGACATGGTTGAGGCATTCGAGCGTCGCCGCTCGGGTTGAATTGAAAGGACGCGTACCCTCGATGCGTATCTCTTGGTTGCCGAAGAGGAACAGGCCATGGAGAGTGGGGATGATGCTGGTGATACTGCTCACCGCTCACACCTGTCTGGTTGCGGGCCCATCCTATGGCCAGGCCGACAAGCCCATAATCGCGCACTTGCTTGCGAGTCCGTCGACCTATAAGGACCGAATAATCACGATTTACGGATTGGTCATCGAGACGGAACAGGCGGGCCGCGTTTTCATGCTGCAGGACGTTTCGCAAATACCGCTCAAGATCGTGCGAGCCGACGGCAAGGGGACCGCATTGTACGATCAGGTCCTAGTTAAGGGCGTATTTGAAATTGGACCGCATGGTCCGCGTTTCAACGCTCTCAAAGTTGAGAAGACAAAGGTGTTGGCCGGTGGCGGGTGCTGTTAGAGCATGAACATCGTGTGATCGAGAATGGAATGGCCGGAATTTTTTCGCGTTATTGCAATCATTTTTGCTGCATGTGGCGGAATGGTGAGCGTGGCCGCCTTCGTCTGGGGACGCAGGACGCGTAATGATAGAGCAAGCGCCAAGACATCGCATATCATGTATCTAATTAGCTATATTCTTATGAGTCTGAGTATTTTTTTTATGAGTATTAACGGTTTATTAGCATAAAAATGTCTCATCAATAAATTGCATTAGCTAAGACTTAACCTGACATATTGTGTTCTGGTCCCCACGGCACAGAGATAGCCGGGGCGGGGCGCGGAGCTGGCTGGTATGGCGTAGCGCCCCGGCCCGGCGGATTGGAGGTAAGCGATGTTCTCAGGCCACGGCGCGTTCTGAGACCCCCGCAGCATAAGTGCGCTCATAAAGATGAGTATGCACATAGAGCGCGTTATATTTCATGCTCTCCACTTTCTTTTTAAACTCATTTTCAAAACCCCGATGCTGCTTCATGCATTTCTCTTTGTAAGCAGCAAAGCGCGCCCTCACCCGAGCGTCCTCCGAAATCATCTTCAGAACCCCCTCGTCTTCCATCACCCAACCGACATCGTACAGGCGGGCGAGCATATGTTGGTGGAAGCGATAACACGTCGGCACACTGAGCTTGGTTATCCGTGCATTCTCGCGGGGCAAAGAGCCCAGAACGAAGAGAAATATCAGTTTCAATACGTCGCGTTCGGTTAGCGTGGTAGCGGCCATAAAGCGGTTTTTCATCGGCATCGCTGTTCCTATTAATCAATTTTTTTCAATAGCTTGCGATGAGACTGCCCAATTATTAGGCGAATTTTGCGTATACAGTCGCGGGAAGCGGTCGTTGTCAAACCAGAACCTTTGAGCTTTGCTTGACATAGGAATTTAGTCCTTTGTGATCCGTATGCTGACGTTTTTTAGCTCAGCCATCAGGAAGAAAAATCATGCCGCCTATCTCCCAAAAATCTCAGCCACCGCTCAGAATGCCTCGACGCGAAAAGCTGCCCTCCGAGACATGGCTGCTCTGGGCGTTTGCGCTTGGCACCACGATCATGACCTTCATGGCGATGCTGGCGCTGATCACGGATCAAGGCCTGTTTGGCACGGCGAAAGCCGCCTTCATCGCCGCCACGGCGGGCCTCGTCTCCTATAGTATCAACCGCTTCGCTATTGAAAAAGGCGCTTACCTTGCCGCAACCGGCTTTGCCCTGGCGGGATTGGTGAGCATCGTTTCGATGCTTTTTGTCGGCGGCGGTCTGTTTGCCTCGACCTATGCCGGTCTCACGATCCGCTCGGTCGATGAATTGCAACTGCACGACTATGCGCAAGACCTCAACCGCTTCATTGGCGATCACCATAAAATAGCGTCGCAGGCTACGCGCGCGATTCCCGTCATCAGTCTCATCAGCGCTGATCTAAAAGCGCAGGCCGCGTGTGAGGTTAAGAGCTCATGCCTGTCCGGTCGCCCGAACGGTGGTTACGGCCCGGTGGCGAAAGTCCTGGAAGGCGTCGCCGCCCGTGCCGATGAAATCGCCAAACAATTGCTAGAAGGCGAAGCCAGCCGAGAGGCCACGATCCAACGACTGAACAGATTGATTGGCGACTACCAAACAATCTTGGGCGAAACGGAAAAGCCGCTCCCTGAGCGCCGCCAAAAACTGATCGGCATTGATGCGGAAATAGATCAAGCGCTCAGTAGGCTTGATGAAGCCGTTCCTGTCGCGCTGCTTCAAGCTTATGCGAAGGAACTGGGAGCTGGTGTCTCTATCGCTGGCCAGTCGCAGGCGACTTTCCGCGTCAATGCGTTGATGGCCAAACATGGCGGCAGCCTCACGTCTGTGCTCTCGACACTGGATGATACGGTGGGCGAACGACCATCGTTTCCGGCGCAAGCGGGTGTATCGGCCACCTTTGCTTATATCACGCATTTCCTGCCTATCGCAGCTTTGACGGGCTGTATCGAACTAATTCTGCCTTTAAGCCTTTGGGTGTTCACCTATTTGGGCATCGTTTGGGACAAGCATCAACGTGATCCGCTGCATGCAGTGCCGGTCGAAGCCGACAACCCTTCCGTCATCTCGGCTTACGAATCCAAGATCGCCAAGTTAGAGAAACAAAAGCTGATTCTCGCCGAGAAACTGCAAGATCACGGCAAACCAAAGCACAGCTTCGAGGAAATGTTCGAACTCGCGCTCAGATTTCTGTCAAACCATTGGAAATTATGGGTTTTTGGGCAACTTCCCTTACGCAATACAGTGCTTAGATTGGCCTTTGCCGAACGTATGTCATATCAGCGGAATGGAGGGTTTTCGAACCCGATAAAGTCATTACCATTCAATATCTTAGGAGACATGAGTATGGGTAAAAGCAAAATGGCGCACCCAACAGGATTCGAACCTGTGACCTTTGCCTTCGGAGGGCAACGCTCTATCCAGCTGAGCTATGGGTGCGTAAGCAATGCCGCTTTCGGATCGCACATTAAGCGAACGGCGCGGGAAACGCAATCTTCGGGCGCCGCATGTCCGTTTGGTTGCCGGCCGCCGGTCAGCCTCCGACCTTCGCATTCCTCACGTCGTTCAGCGTCCAATCATAGCCGTGTCCCACGATCGTGACCTTGCTCCCAAGCTTTTTCGCCAGTTCGGGCTTGGCATATTGGCGCAGATGAGCGATCACGCCGCGCTCGCCACCGCCGAAATCCTCCTTGAACCATTCATAGATGCTCGATACCCGCAAAGCACCACTTTGACCGATACTGACACCGCGCGGATGATTGACATAGGCCTTTGCGGCGGTGATGAGGTCGGCGTCGAGCGAGGCGGCGGTCCACGGTGTCGGCTTCAAATTGGGGCAGCCGATCGAGGCGCAATTGACGGCGTAATGCACGCGGGGTCCTTGAATTTCGGGCGCAGAATCGAATGTTCGATCTCGTCCAGCGACAGGGAACGGCCCTCGATCGTGACGAGCTTCGTCCGCCAGGGGCCGGTATAGGCTTTGAAATCGAACAGGCTCGTGCCCGTGCTCTCGATGTCGCGGATCGATTTGACGGGATATTTGTCGAGCACGACCTTCAGCGTCGCTGCGTTGTACAGATTGACCCAGAAGGCAAAGGCCTCGGCGCGGCTCATCGTCGAGGGCTTCTGCGACTGGAGGTCGGAGAGATAGGCTCCGAGCCGCTGGAGATCGGCCTTGTTCGTCTTCCACTCCGCATAGTTGACCCAATTGATGCCCGCCGGTCCGGTGACGATATACTTGTCGAGCAGCTCTGCATAGACAGCGTTGCCTGACTGGGCCCGAAGCTCTGAGCCGCCGATGGAGACGGCTCCGAAGATGGCGAGCGCCGCTATCAGGAAACGTCTCCGGGTCATGGTCTTTCATCTCCTTGGCCGCGCGCTGGAATGACGTGATAGGTCCGAGCGCGCTGTCTATCAGCATAATGGGACGGAGAAGCGTTGTGAGGAGGGAGTCACGGTAAGTTTATGTCGAATCGACCGCCGACAATGCCGGCGCGCTCGAGTGGTTCCGGCGCATGCCATCGCAGAAAGGTGTTTCCGACTAACGGGCATCTTGGCAGCGGGCATGGCCGCCCCTCCTCTCGCCTTCGGCATTTGATTCCAGGACATGCAATGACAGCAGCTTTGGACCCATTCCCAAGACTATCGCCAACGAGATCCAGGCCAGGCCGCAGCAGGTAACCGCAGCGATCGGACTTCTGGACGAAGGATCCACCTGCCGTTCATCGCCCTTACCGCAAGGAGGCGACCGGCGGTCTGGATGACCAGCAACTTCGCCAGCTTGAGGAGCGCCTTGGCTATCTGCGCGAGCTGGAAGCGCGGCGGAAGACCGTTCTCGACAACATTTCCTCGCAAGGCAAGCTGACCGATGAGCTGACGGCGAAGATCGCAGCGGTCGAGACCAAGGCCGAACTCGAAGATCTCTACCTGCCTTACAAACCGAAGCGGCGCACCCGCGCGCAGATTGCCCGCGAGAAAGGGCTGCAGCCGCTCGCCGATCAGATCCTGGAAAACCGCAAGCTCGATCCGGCCGAATTCGCCAAGCAATTCGTCACCGAGAGGTGGCCGACACGAAAGCCGCGCTCGACGGCGCGCGCGATATCCTTACCGAGACCTTCGCCCAGAGTGCCGATCTGGTCGGCACGCTGCGCAATCATATGAAGGGCCGCGCGGTGATGCGCGCGACCGTCTCCAAAGGCAAGGAAGAGGAAGGCGCGAAATTCGCCGACTATTTCAATTATTCGGAGAACTGGAAGGAGCATTCCGAGCCACCGGGCGCTCGCCATGCTGCGCGCGCGCAACGAGGAGGTGATCTCGCTCGACATCGAGGTCGATGCCGAAGACACCTCCGCCGTCAAGCCTGTCGAGCGGATCATCGCGAACACCTACGACATTCAGCCGAAGCGCGGCGCGGCGGATGAATGGCTGATGGGCGTTGCGCGCTGGGCCTGGAAAGTGAAACTGTCCTTGAGCCTTGGCGTCGATCTGATGACCGAGATGCGCGAGCGCGCCGAGGAAGAGGCGATCCATGTCTTTGCGCGCAATCTGAAGGATCTGTTGCTCGCCGCTCCGGCTGGCTCACGACGACCATGGGCCTCGATCCGGGCATTCGCACGGGCGTGAAAGTTGCGGTGGTCGATGGGACCGGCAAGCTTGTCGATACGTCGACCATCTATCCGTTCCAGCCGCGCAATGACGTTCGCGGCGCCCAGGCCGAGCTGGCGGGGTTGATCCGCAAGCATAAGGTCGAACTGATCGCCATCGGCAACGGCACGGCGAGCCGCGAGACCGACAAGCTGGTTGCGGAGATGCTTAGCCTGATGCCGCCGCCCAAGCCGATCAAGATCGTGGTCAGCGAGGCGGGAGCGTCGGTTTATTCGGCGTCGGCGACCGCATCGGCGGAATTCCCCGATCTCGACGTCAGCTTGCGCGGTGCTGTCTCGATCGCGCGCCGCCTGCAGGACCCGCTTGCGGAGCTGGTCAAGATCGAGCCGAAATCGATCGGTGTCGGCCAGTATCAACACGATGTCGACGAGAGCCGCCTCGCTAAATCGCTCGACGCCGTTGTCGAAGACGCGGTGAATGCGGTCGGCGTCGATCTTAACATGGCATCGGCCTCGCTTCTGGCGCGCGTTTCCGGGCTTGGCACTTCGCTCGCCGAGGCGGTCGTCGCGCACCGCAACCAGAATGGTCCGTTCAAGACGCGGAAAGAGCTGCTCAAGGTCTCCCGTCTCGGGCCGAAAGCCTTCGAGCAATGTGCGGGCTTTCTGCGCATCCGGG
>CAVVOX010000007.1:0-247303 GCA_963749875.1 uncultured Alphaproteobacteria bacterium | reverse complement strand
CATGTATTGTCCAGACGTTCGGCTACGGCTTCATTGATTCTCTCTGCTTCAAGCAGTTTTTGCAGGTCTGGATGCATCGCGACGGGGAAATTGCGAACGACCGCGAAAAAACGCAAGGCCCATCCGGTCGTTTTTCCACTGATCAACTTCAAGCGCTCGCCTTATTCAGCGGGATCACCACCCGTGGACGGGGCCGGCGCGGGGCCCCAATCCGGATTATTTGCCTTGTACAGACTCCGAAACATCGCCCCGATCGAATGCACGCCCAGTCGTCAGGGACCGCAGAACTCCCCTCGTCCCTTACCGGGCCATCATAGATCACCTTCATGATCCGCGTCCTGAATGGTCACCCAAGCCTCTTCTCCTTTGTAAAACAGCTTGGCCGAGCTCCCATCGGCGCGGGTGATTTCTGCAGTCACGCTCCTGCGGCATGACCCTGACCTGCGGCATGCCCGCCGACCCCGGTCGGAATGAGAGGCAGATCCGAGGGCGAAATCCTTGCCAACTTCGGATCCTCAGGAGCTTCGCCCAATACCAACTCGAGCTCGAGCTACTCTCCCACATCGCACCACCGACAATTTCACCTCATCTCCGGCCTTTCTGAAGTTTCAGCAAGGTCGCGAACTGCGCCTCATTGACCAGCATCTGGTCTTCGAATTTCCACAGAACGTCGTAGCGCTGCAATCCCGCACTTGGACGCCGGACCACCCAAGGCCACCGAGTTCGATGAGAAATCCCACTCCCTCCGGCACCTCGGGAACCTGGGCCCGCATGCTTTCATCCAGATTGGCAACCACCAATCCGACCCAAGGGATCGAGCCCGCAACCCACGGCCGTTCCTGGCAAAACAGGCAAGACCAACGATTTCTTTCCCGCCTCCTCATCGGCGGCCAGCGGCAGAACAAGAAGCGGCATGAGGAGCCACGGAAGAATCGCTCGCATTCCGACATCTTCAAAAAGAGGTTACCGGCATCAGCACCAGCTCATCACGCGGATGAACGACCCGGACTTCTTGACCGGACTGCTCATCATGAAAGCGCTCTTCGCTGACCACCTGAACGTGCCAAGCACGATGCAAGGTCCCGTCAGCATCGGTCACCAACGCTTCGTTTTCCTCTGCGGAAACCACACCTTCCATGTCCTCGAGCAGCACCACATTCAAAGGCTCCGCAAAAAGGCCCTCCATCGCCACGACCGGCGCGACTTCTCCCGATGGGATCGACACCGCGATCGCCGCGAACATCACCAGAGCTGCCGCTGCCGCACCGAGCAGGTACCGTCCCCACTTCGGCGAAGTCGCCGCGACTTTCTCCGGCCAGCTCGTCAATGAGTGACTCAAGCGCCAAGGAGCCTTCCACACTGAAAGCACTGGGCGTCAGCCGCCGTTCGAGCATGCGTTCAATGGACTCAGGCGTTTCCATAGCGTTCCTCCTTCACTTGCCGCATTTCGTTCGCCAATTGTTCCAAAGCATACCGATAGCGGGAAGCCGCCGTGTTGGGCGAAATCGCCAGACTCTCGGAAATCTGAGCAAAAGTCAGACCACCCCAAATTTTCATCGTCACCACCTCGCGCAGCTTGTCACTCAGGCCCTGGACCGCCCGTCGCAAGAGCAAGGCTTCCTCATCTTCCTCAACCGCAGGATCCAGCCAGACGTCCTCGAAATCGTTGAGGTAAATGATCGATTCCTCGCGCTTCCGTCGCCGCTTGTCCGAGCGATGCCGGTTCAAACCACAGAACCGAATCGTCGAAAACACCAAAGGCAGATCCGGCGGACCTCCTCCCTTTTCCTTCTGCAAATTCCACAATCGGACAATCGCCTCCTGCACCAGATCCTCGGCATCCTCCCGGCAAGGGGCCCAGCCACGCGCAAACAACAGCAGACGGTGGCCGTTTTCCGACAGCCACTGTTTCCACTCATTCGCGCTTCCTCCCTTCATTCACTGGGAAAATGCCGCCATTTCAGGGATTTGTCTGCAAAATCTTTCTCTACGCGCTGACTCCCAACCCCTAAGAAGACTCTGAAAATCAAGGATCATTGTCCATTTTATCCCCATTGCACAAAATTTGATACCAGTCGGGCTCGCTAGTTTGCCCGCTTCGTGCTTTCCCTCCCCGCAGATGCCTCACGAGAAGCAACGCCTCGACGAAGACCGCAATCGAACGAAAAACTGGAAACGCTGGGGACCCTACCTCAGCGAACGCCAGTGGGGCACCGTGCGCGAGGACTACTCGGCCAGGGCGGAGCTGGGGCGCGTTCCCCCACGACCACGCCCGCCGCCGCGCCTACCGCTGGGGCGAGGACGGCCTGCACGGCTGGACCGACCGCGAAGTGCCGCCTCTGCTTCGCCCCCGCCCTTGGAACGGCAAGGATCCGATCCTCAAGGAGCGCCTCTTCGGCCTCGGCGGAAACGAAGGCAACCACGGCGAGGACGTCAAGGAGCGCTACTACTACCTCGATTCCACCCCCACCCACTCCTACACCAAGGCGCTCTACAAATACCCGCAGGCGAGTACCCCTACACCGAACTCAGCGACGAAGAACCAGCAGCCGCGGCCGCACCGGACCGAACTCGAGCTCGCCGACACTCGGGCTCTTCAACGACGGCCGCTACTTCGACGTCGTCCAGGAAGTCGCCAAGCGCCGCCCGAAGACATCCTCTGGCGCATCACCGTCACCAACCACGGCCCGAACGCCGCCGCCATCCACGTCCTGCCCACGCTCTGGTTCCGCAACATCTGGAGCTGGGGACACCACCGCGAGGCGCCCCGTCGTCAAGCCCGAGCATCCGGCTCGACGGCAACCCGGCTCCTCGCCAGCCACGAGACGCTCGGCGACTTCCTCTTCCACGTCGACTCGCCGGACGCGACACAGCCGCCGCTGGCTGTTCACCGAGAACGAGACCAACTACGAGCGCCGTCTTCGGCACCGAGAGCCCGCACCCCCTACGTCAAGGACGCCTTCCACCGCTACTCATCGACGGCGAGAAGGACGCCGTCTCCCCGCAGCCGACGGGCACCAAGGCCGCCGCCCATCTTCAACTTCATCTCCCGCCGGGCGAATCCGTCACCATCCGCTGCCGGCTCCAGCGCGGCGCGAGACCAACGGCCTCGAGGGCTTCGACCGACTTCGACGAAACCTTCGCCGAACGCATCGCGGAGTGCGATGCCTTCTACGACGACATCATCCCCACGAGCATCGACCGCCGAGGAGCGCCTGATCTTCCGCCAGGGCTATGCCGGCCTGCTCTGGACCAAGCAGTTCTACCACTACGTCGTCGAGGACTGGCTGAAGGGCGACCCGACGACCCGCCGCCGCCGCACGCAGCGCCTCAACGGCCGCAACGCCGACTGGAAGCACTTCTTCGCCCGCGACATCCTCTCGATGCCCGACAAATGGGAATATCCCTGGTTCGCCGCCTGGGACACCGCCTTCCACATGATCCCCTTCGCCGCGGTCGATCCCGACTTCGCCAAACAGCCAGCTCCTGCTGTTGCTGCGCGAATGGTACATGCACCCGAACGGCCAGCTCCCGGCCTACGAATGGAACTTCTCCGACGTCAACCCGCCCGTCCACGCCTGGGCCGTCTGGCGGGTCTACAAGATCGCCGACCCCAAGGGCGAGCGCGACCTCGATTTCCTCGAGCGCGCCTTCCAGAAACTCCTGCTCAACTTCACCTGGTGGGTCAACCGCAAGGACGTCGACGGCAAGCCACGTCTTCGGCGGCGGCTTCCTCGGGCTCGACAACATCGGGGTCTTCGACCGCTCCCAGCCGCTGCCCGACGGCGGCCACCTCGAACCAGGCCGACGGCACCGCCTGGATGGCCTTCTACTGCCTGACCATGCTCTCCATGGCCCTCGAACTCGCCTCGAACAACCCGCCTACGAGGACATCGCCTCGAAGTTCTTCGAGCACTTCGTCGACATCGCCGACGCCATCAACTCGCTCGGCGGCACCGGACTCTGGGACGAGGAGGACGGCTTCTACTACGACCAGCTCATCATCGACCACCAGCGAGCCCATCCCGCTGCGCATCCGCTCGCTCGTCGGCCTGCTGCCCATGTGTCGCCGTCACCGTGCTCAACCAGAAGACCATCGACGCGCTGCCCGGCTTCCGCAAGCGCATGGACTGGTTCCTCGCAACCGCCCGGACCTGCTGAAATACATCAGCGTCCGCCGCGAACGGACGAGAAGCGACCCGGGCCGCTGCCTGCTCGCCATCCCCATCCGAGGACCGCCTCCGCAGATGCCTCGCCGTACTGCTCGACGCCGACGAATTCCTCTCCGACTTCGGCATCCGCTCGCTCTGCAAGGCCCACGACGAAAAGCCCGTTCGTCTTCGACCCACGGCGGCCAGCGCAACGAGGTCCCCTACACCCCCGGCGAAGCCGACACCGACATGTTCGGCGGCAACTCCAACTGGCGCGGCCCCATCTGGTTCCCGACCAACTTCCTCATCATCGAAGCCCTCGAACGCTACCACTATTTCTACGGCGACGACCTTCAAGATCGAGTATCCCACCGGCTCCGGGAACATGCATAACCTTAAGCGAGATCGCCGATCGACCTCTGCGACCGCCTCATCTCGCTCTTCCTCCCGGACAAGGACGGCAACCGCCCCTGCTTCGGCGACGCCACACGCTACGCGAACGATCCCGCACTGGCAGGACCTCGCTCCTCTTCCACGAATACTTCCACGCCGAAACCGGCGAAGGCCTCGGCGCCTCCCACCAGACCGGCTGGACCTCCCTCGTCGTCCGCCTCGTCCGCGAACGCCGCGAGAATTAAGCAATCCGATTTCGGAGACGCGAAGGAGACTAGGCTTCAGCCTACCGGGGGCGTGGACTTCAGTCCACCGACTAGAGCAAAGTGATTGATTCCCACTCCCCTTGGTAGGCTGAAGCCTACTCTCCACCCTGTGGCGGAAAGGCGAGCATCGCTGACGAGCCAATCCGAGTCCTTCTCTGCGAAAGGTATTCAGCACCCATTCGCTCGGAATCAGCGCGACGAGATGACCATGGGCATCGCGCACCAAGGTGATCCCCATCGACATCTCAGGGCCATCATCCTCATGCGTCTCCCCCTCCCTCTTCCTCATCCATCGGGCGATCGACCATGAGCCTGGCTCGATCCGGTCTCGTTGCGGCGGCGCGGCAAAGTTGCAAGCTCCGACCAGATCGTGATGAGTGTGTCCGGAATTGGGGGCCATGGCTTGCCGGTGAGCGGGTAAATCGGTTCATAGCGATAGCCGCGATCCTTGTCGGAAAGCCAGCCCAGCGGTCCGCAATTCGACATCGCCACGGAGAATGGCTTGCCGGTTCGCGGCATATGCGGCGTGAAAAGTGGAGCTTCCGACAGGATCTGCCGGATTTGGCTCAGCAATTCACGCTGAGCGTGCTCGTTCAGAAATCCCGGCAGCAATTCGCAGCCGGGAGGAAGATGGTTTTTGTTCAAATCTGCTGTGCCTTTGCCGCCGCACCCTTGAAGAAACACGCAAGCACCATAATCTCTTGGCATGGATCATAGGTGTAAGCTTGAATTGAGCGGCTTGTACGCGCATACAGTGCGGCCTATATAACCGCCAAAATTCTGAGAGGAAAGACTTAGGGGACTGGCGGTCGCGCGAGACGTTGTTATTAGGCGCGGACGCGTGGAGTGCTAGGAAAGGCTCCGACAGTCTGCCGACTGATGAAAGAGGGTTTATTGGATGTCGAAAGTCATAGGAATCGACCTCGGTACGACGAATTCCTGCGTTGCGATCATGGAAGGCATGGCGCCGAAGGTTATCGAGAATGCGGAGGGCATGCGGACGACGCCGTCCATGGTGGCTTTCACCAATGAAGGCGAGCGCCTGGTCGGGCTGCCGGCAAAGCGCCAGGCCGTGACCAACCCGGAAAACACCTTCTTCGCGATCAAGCGCCTGATCGGCCGCCGCTACGAAGACCCGACGGTCGAAAAGGACAAGAAGCTTGTCCCTTACAAGATCGTCAAAGCCGATAATGGCGACGCCTGGGTCGAATTGCGCGGCGAGAAATACTCCCCTTCTCAGATTTCCGCTTTCATCCTTCAGAAAATGAAAGAGACCGCCGAATCCTATCTCGGCGAGAAGGTCGCGAAAGCCGTTATCACCGTTCCCGCTTACTTCAACGACGCACAGCGCCAGGCGACGAAGGACGCGGGCAAGATTGCGGGCCTTGAAGTGCTGCGCATCATCAATGAGCCGACCGCTGCGGCGCTCGCCTACGGCCTCGACAAGAAAGAAGGCAAGACGATCGCCGTTTACGACCTTGGCGGCGGCACGTTCGACATTTCGATCCTGGAGATCGGCGACGGCGTCTTCGAAGTGAAGTCCACCAACGGCGACACCTTCCTCGGCGGTGAAGACTTCGACATGCGCATCGTCGACTATCTCGCCAACGAGTTTAAGAAAGAAAACGGCATTGATCTCCGGAATGACAAGCTCGCTCTCCAGCGCCTGAAAGAGGCAGCGGAGAAAGCCAAGATCGAGCTGTCCTCCGTCAGCCAGACCGAGATGAATCTGCCATTCATTACCGCCGACCAGACGGGCCCGAAGCACCTGACCATGAAGTTGACGCGCGCCAAGCTCGAAAGCCTGGTGGACGATCTGGTGCAGAAGACGACAGGCCCCTGCCAGGCAGCGCTGAAAGACGCAAATCTGAAGGCCGCCGAAATCGATGAGGTTGTGCTCGTCGGCGGCATGACGCGCATGCCGAAGATTGCCGAGACGGTGAAAACGATCTTCGGCAAGGAGCCGCATAAGGGCGTCAATCCGGACGAAGTCGTGGCCATGGGTGCCGCGATCCAGGCCGGCGTGCTGCAGGGCGACGTCAAGGACGTGCTGCTGCTCGACGTCACGCCGCTGTCGCTCGGCATCGAGACGCTGGGCGGTGTGTTCACGCGCCTGATTGACCGCAACACGACGATCCCGACCAAGAAGAGCCAGGTCTTCTCGACGGCAGAGGACAATCAGAACGCCGTGACGATCCGGGTCTTCCAGGGCGAGCGCGAAATGGCGGCGGACAACAAGCTGCTTGGCCAGTTCGACCTCGTCGGCATTCCGCCCGCGCCGCGCGGCGTGCCGCAGATCGAGGTCACCTTCGACATCGACGCGAACGGCATCGTGAATGTTTCCGCCGTCGATAAGGCGACCAACAAGCAGCAGTCGATTCGCATCCAGGCGTCAGGCGGCCTGACCGAAGGCGATATTGAGCGGATGGTCAAGGAAGCCGAGTCCCACGCTTCCGAAGACAAGAAGCGGCGCGAGCTGATCGAGGCGAAGAACCAGGGCGAGGCCCTGATTCATTCGACCGAGAAGGCGCTCGGCGAGCTTGGTGAGAAAGTCTCGGATGAGGACAAGAGCGCTGTCGAGAATGCGATCACCGAACTGCGCACCGCGCTTGAAAGCGATGATCGCGACGCGATCGTGAGCAAGATCGAGGCTGTCGCACGGGCCGCGATGAAGCTTGGCGAAGCCGCTTATGGTAGCCAGGGTGGCGCCGAGGACGGCGGCCAGTCCGGCGGCGCCGGCGCCGGCGAGACGGCAAGCGGCGGCGAAGGGAATGACGGCGTCGTTGACGCAGAATTTGAGGAAGTCCGCGACGACGACAATAAGAAAAAGTCCGCATAAAGCGGTCGCTTGAATAGCTGCATTTGCGATTTGCTGGGTAAGCCCATGGGTAAGCGGAGTCTAGCTCTGGACGGGGATCTGCCATTCGGGGCGATGCGCCTACCTGGCTTTGTCGAACAGCTCCGCATCATCGCAAATCGGCTTCGGGGCGATGCGCTTTCGCGGCGCATCGTGTCTGTGGCTCGCCGCGTGTGTTTGGTCGGCCGGCCGGACCCCATCGATGTTGATGTCTTCGGCTTTTGTCGGGCGCGCCTCTACCCGCGGAGCAATCGCTGCGAAAGGCGGGTCTTCCTCGGCGTGAATTCCTGGGATCTGGCTGAACGGGAAGCCATCAGCGAGCGGTTGAAGGCATCGACCCCTGAGCGGCCTTTCGTTTTCGTGGACGGTGGCGCCAATGTCGGGCTTTACAGCTTGTATGTTGCGAGCGAAGCGCGTTGCCTGGCCCGAACCGCCGACATTATCGCCATTGAGCCGGACCCGGTTAATCTCGGCAGGCTCGAATTCAATCTGGCTGCGTCTGCCGCAGGCGAGATCCGCATTGTGCCTTATGCGCTCGGCGATCGGGCGGGATCTGGTCTTCTGCTTCCCGGGCGGAACAATCGCGGCGAAGTCCACTTGGCGAAACCTGGGGAAAGCGTAGATGGCGGCATCGAAGTTCCCATAAAGACGCTTGCCGGCATTTTGGATGAGGCGGGAATCGCCCATATTGATGTTTTGAAGCTGGATATCGAAGGTGCGGAATACGCCGCGCTGTCCGGCCTTTTCTCCGAGGCGCCCGAGGAGCTGTGGCCCTCAATGATCATTCTCGAAGTGGGCAAGAGCGATCGTCTGTCCGATGCATGTCGCCTCTGTCTCGACCATGGCTATGCCGCGGTCCGGCGGACTTCGCTCAACATCATACTGCGCCGGCCGGATGAGGCTGGCGGTTTGAAATCGCAAATGGAGAGCGGACTATAGATGGCCAAGCGCTGCTACTATGATGTGCTCGGCTTGAAGAGGGGAGCTGGCGACCAGGAAGTCAAAAGCGCTTTCCGCAAGCTCGCCAAAGAGTACCATCCGGACTGCAATCCGGACGACCTCGAAGCGGAGCAACGTTTCAAGGAAGTCAACGAAGCCTATGAGGCGCTCAAGGATCCGCAACGGCGGGCGGCCTATGATCGCTTCGGGCACGCCGCCTTTGACGGGAACGGCATGGGGCCGGGCGCGCACGGTTTCGGGGCGGATTTCTCCGCCTCCATGTCCGAGATTTTCGACGATCTGTTCGGAGAGTTCATGGGCGGCCGGCGCCGCCACCGTTCGGGACGCGAGCGTGGCGCCGATCTCAGCTACAATATGGAAATCACGCTGTCGGACGCCTATGACGGCAAGGTCGCGCAAATCCGCGTCCCGACCTCCGTCACTTGCGAGACCTGTTCCGGCACCGGCGCCGAACCGGGCTCAAGTCCGATCGCCTGCCCGAGCTGCAATGGCTTTGGCAAGATCCGCGCCAGCCAGGGCTTTTTCACCATCGAGCGGACCTGTCCCAATTGCCAGGGGCGCGGCGAAATCATCCAGGACCCCTGCCACGACTGTACCGGCTCGGGCCGGGTGATGCGCGAAAGAACGTTGTCCGTCAACATTCCCGCGGGGGTGGAGGACGGAACGCGTATCCGCCTGGCCGGCGAAGGCGAGGCCGGCATACGCTCCGGCCCTCCGGGCGATCTCTATATTTTTCTGTCGGTGGCTCCGGACGAAATCTTCCAGCGCGACGGCTCGGACCTGTTCTGCAAGGTGCCGATCACCATCGCAACCGCAGCGCTTGGCGGTCAGGTCGAAGTGCCGACCATCGATGGCGGCCGCGCTCGCGTCAGGGTTCCGGAAGGCACCGAAACCAGCAAGCAGTTCCGCCTGAAGGGCAAGGGCATGCCGGTGCTGCGCTCGACCCTGACCGGCGATCTCTATGTGCAGGTCGAAATCGAGACGCCGCAAAATCTGACCCGCAAGCAGAAAGAGCTGCTGAAGGAATTCGAGAAGGTCTCGACCGAGAGCACCAATCCGGGCTTGAATGGTTTTGCCCAGCGCATCAAGGACTTCTGGGATCGTATGGGCAAGCCCTAGCGCAACGCGCGTCCAAACGGACGCGGACAGTTGCGCTCACTTTTTAAAATAGATCGTACCGGCCCTTCCGATCTGCCGTTCGTTGGGGGCGCGACTTTGAGGGGAGATCATGCCGGGAGGCGCCAAGCTTCTTTTCCTTGCTGGCAGCACCAGAGAGGGCTCTTTCAATCGAAAACTCGCCCGATGCGGGTTCGAGGTGGCGCGCGCCCGCGGCTTCGCCGCCGATCTCATCGAGCTGTCCGCCTATCCCATGCCGATATATGATGCCGATCTCGAAGCCGCCGAAGGCCCGCCAGAGAATGCGCGGCGGCTGAAAAACCTCTTCCGTGAGGCCCAGGGGATCTTTATCGCAAGCCCTGAATATAATGCGTCCGTGACGCCGCTCCTGAAGAACACGCTGGATTGGATTTCGCGCGTCAAAGAAGCCGAAGGGCCGCCCGTCGATGTCTTCAAGACCCGCATATTCGCCATTGGCGGCGCCTCGCCGGGCCGGTTTGGCGGCATGCGCAGCCTCATCACGCTTCGCCAGATCCTCGCGCTCGGCCTCGGAGCGCTGGTCCTTGGCGATCAGATCGCCGTCTCCAATGCGCGATCTGCATTCGATGAGAGCGGAGGCCTTGTCGACGAGCCGACGCGAGCTCTCCTTGAAACCGTCGTCAACCGGCTCGGCGATGCAGCGCAGCGATTTCAATCATGACCCTCGAATTTGACAAGAGACGCGGCGAGGCGGAGCACAAGCTCATCGTCGCCCTGGACAGCTCTTCGGCCGAAGAGGCCCGCAAGGTCGTCTCCGAGCTTCACGCCGAGGTTGCGTTCTTCAAGATCGGGCTGGAGCTGCTCTATGCCGACGGATTGCATTTCCCGCAGATGCTGATCGACTCCGGTTACAAGGTCTTTCTGGATACGAAGCTGCTCGACATACCGAACACGGTCGAACGCGCAACAGCCAACGCCGCCGCGCTCGGGGCGGCCTTTCTGACCGTGCATGGCACGGACCGCAAGACGCTTGACGCGGCAGTGCGGGGACGCGGCGCAAGTGCGACGAAGCTGCTGGCCGTCACGGTCTTGACGAGCCTCGATGCCGCCGATCTCGCCGAGCAGGGCATTGGCGGCAGTCCGGCCGAGCTCGTTCTGCGCCGCGCCCAGCTTGCCAAGGACGCCGGTTTTGACGGCGTCATCGCCTCGGCGCAGGAGGCAAAGGCGATCCGCTCCGCTGTCGGCGAGGACTTTCTCATCGTGACGCCGGGCATCCGGCCTTCGGGCGCCTCCGCAGACGATCAACAGCGCGTCGTGACACCGACAGCGGCCATTGCGGCCGGCGCGGACTACCTCGTGGTCGGACGGCCGATAACCAAAGCCTCCGACCCGAGACAGGCCGCCAATGCGATCATAGCCGAGATCGAAGCGGCGCTCTCCGGCTGAGGCGGGCGCCCCGTCCAACGCATGCCGATCTACCCAATCGGCCGGAGTGGTTTATCGAGTCTTTTTAGCGGATTTGCGCGGGCGCCGCCTGCTCGCATTGCGGCCCTCCGCGGTGGCGGCGTTCGCGTTACCGCCCGTCACGCGCTGAATTTCGCTGACAAGTGTGGCCTGCTCGATCGGCTTTGACGCATAGCCGTCCATTCCGATGGTGAGCAGGCGCTCACGATCCCCACCCATCGCCTCGGCCGTCAGCGCTATGACCGGGGTCTCGCGCCACGGCTCTTTGGCGGCGCGGATCCGCCGAATGGTTTCCGGGCCGTCCATGATCGGCATGTGAACGTCGAGGAGGACGACATCGAAAGGCTGGGCAACGAGGCGTTCAAGCGCCTGTTTCCCGTTTGCGGCTTCTGTCGTGACTGCCCCGGTCGGCGCAAGCAGCAGGCGAGCGACATTCCGATTTATCGGGTTGTCGTCAACGAGCAGGACTCGGACGCCTTGAAGCGCCGCGCCGTTGTGGTCCTCTTTTGAGGCCGGTGTCCGGGTTGTTTCCGATGGCCGCTCGACCGATGCCTGGAAGGTGAATGTGAACGTACTCCCGGCGCCCGGCTCGCTGATCACCCGGATGTCGCCGTCCATGAGCCTCGCCAGCTTCCTTGCGATCGCGAGGCCAAGGCCCGTGCCCCCATATTCGCGCGTCGTGGAGTGGTCCGCCTGGGAAAATTCGGAAAACAGTCTCCCGGCCGCCTCCTCGCTGATCCCGATCCCGGTATCCGTCACCGCGACCGAGATCAGGTGCTCGCCGGACTCCAGTGCCTCCTGCGTGACCGAAACGGCGACGCTCCCGGCATGAGTAAACTTGATCGCGTTCGACAGGAGGTTGGAGACGCACTGGCCAACGCGGATCTGGTCGAATATTGCGACCTCGGGAACGCTGTCATCGATCCGAACGGACAAGGCAATCGACTTTTCCTGCGCGCGCGCGGCGAACAGCCTTTGCAGATGCAGAAAGAGCTCGTGCAGATTAGCCTGGGTCCGCTCAATTTTCAGTTTACCGGCTTCGATCTTTGAAAGATCGAGGACATCGTTGAGGATGGCCATCAACGTCTTGCCCGATTCCAAAATCGTTTCGACACTTTCCCGCTGCTTGTTGGTCGGCGCCTGGTCTTCCAGGAATTGCGCCATCCCCAGAATGCCATTGAGGGGCGTGCGAATTTCGTGGCTCACATTTGCAAGGAAAGATGACTTCGCCAGGGAAGCCGCTTCGGCCGCGGCGGCGTGTTCGAGCGCTTGATCTTTCTGGGCGCGCAGTTCGCTTTCGAGTTCGCGCCGCGCCTCCAATGAGACGGCAAAATCGCCCAGAGCCCGCGCGACAGAGCCGATCTCGTCGCTGCGCTCGCGATATGGCACGGCGACGTTCCGCTCGCCGCGCTGCAGCGCTCCGATCGATTGAACGAGATCTTTGATCGGCCGCGAGATCTGGAAGGCCACGAGGACGCCGAACAAAGTCGAGGTCCCGAAGAGCAGAATCGCAAGGGCCGCGAAACGTTCGACAATGCGTGTCGCATCCTCGTTCGCGGCGTGGGTTTTCGCCTCGAACTGCCGGGCGGCGGCGTTCGCAAGGCGCTCACCGGCGGCGGCGAGCTCGACATAGAGCTGTTCCAGACCCCTCGTCGCGGTCGCGCCGACGATCGGGCTCCGGTCGATGAGGGCGAGGGCCTGGTCCACGGCCTTGGCGTACCGGTCGAAGAGGGGGCGCACTGTCTCGACCTGATCGACGCCCTCTTTCTCGAGCAATGCAAGAGACGCCTCGGCATTGCCCACGGACTCATGGATTTGCTTCTTAAGCGCCGTGAGATCGTCCGACGGCCGCCGCGCCATGCCCCAGACCGAGAGTTTGTACAGGCCGGCTCTGACCGCGACGAGGTTGTTCGGCAGCGCAGAGGCGCGCTCAATCCCCGTGGCGTACGCCGCCAGCTCTCGGTTTAGCGCCGCCCGCTGCTTAAGAAGCGCGAAATAGCCGATCCGGCCGACGACACCGAGCGCCACGAGCGTGATGAGTAAGGGCAAGATAATTTTGCCGGCCAGGGAAAGGACGGGGAAACGACTTGCTATTGCTCTCCAGCCGCGAAGCAGGGCGGACGTCGGCACGGGGGCATTCGGCGGGGCTGGTGGGGCCTGATGGTCATTCTTATCCACACTGGCGCTCACTCAGGATCGAGAAAGGCGCCGGCGCAAAGAACACGGTCGCTTTCTTCGACCCGAAAACAATTGTGCAAGCCTCGGGCCGCGCTCTTGAAGGTAGGATGCGGGAAGGTGATTTCGAATGTCTTTTCCCCTGAACCGTCAGCCGAGGCCACAGCGAGCCGCGCCCAATTGCGGCCACGCAGATCACTCATTTCGCTGACATTGAGCCCTTCCAATTCCGGATGTCCGGCGTCGAACCAGCTCAGGCCAGCGTTTGTCACGCCCCACAGATGCATTCCGTTCGCATCGCGCCGCCACGGTGCATGCCGGAACGCCTTCATCGCCGCTTCGACGCCGCGTGCATCGATTTCCACCTTGGCTAGCGCAACGCGCGTCCGGGCATGTCCCCGCGAAGGCGGGGGTGGACGCGGGAACAGTTGCGCTCGCCTTTTGATATAGATCAACTTGACCTCGTCCAAGTGAGCCCACTTGAACGAGGGTTGATCTAGCGCAACGCGCGTCCAAGCATGTCCCCGCGAAAGCGGGAATGGACGCGGGAACAGTTGCGCTCGCTCGACCTGCTTCCTCAGCTCGGCCATGTCGTGTCCCGCAGACCTCTCATGAAGCTGTTCTATCGCGCCTGCATGGGCGGCAGCGATCGCCAAACCGCCAAAGGCCATGCTGAGAATGGCTTTTCGGATGCTCATTCGCTTGCCTATAGGGACGCGCGGCGTCACCCCAGCAGGAAACGCTAGGCCAGAAGATTGAAAAAGCGCTTAATCAACTCCTGCAATTTACAACCTGTAGGCGCAGATGCGCCGGGTTTTAGCGAATGGCGCTTCCCCTCGTCGCGAGCGGCCATATGCACGACGTAGGCGCGGACTGCTTTGCCACGGCACGTCCCGACCTCAGCTATCTCGCTCGGCCTTTTTCTGCGGCTCGGCCGGCTTGCGGACAGGCATCGGGACGGGCCGGGTCGGCACCGGCACGTTGATCGAGATCCGCGCGACACCGGCGATTGCGGCGCAGTCGGCGGGCAGGTCGGTCAGTCTCAAAGGCGGCTTTGCCTTCCGCTTCTTATGTTTCTTGGGCTTTGCCGGCTTGGCCGGCTTACGCATCTTGCGCAGCCAGCTTTCCACCTCGCGGCCGCAGCCATCGTTCGAGCCGACAGCAGGCTGATTGACGCAGCCCGCCGAGCCCTCCGGACAGCGGAGCCGGACATGGAAATGATAATGATGGCCCCACCAGGGCCTGATCTTCGACAGCCAATCCCGGTCCTTGCCCGCCCAGGCGCAGAGTGCTTTCTTGATCGCAGGATGAACGAAAATCCGCGCCACCTCGGGATAGGACGCCGCGCGTTTGATGAGACGGGCATGTTTCTCCGTCCATTTGGTCTTATCGACCGAGACGCCATCCTCGGCCAGCATCGAGATCGCCGATCGGGTCTCCCGCTCCTGAGGGGTGAGCGTTCTGTTCGGCATCGGGTTGAGCCAGATATCGGCATCGAGACCGATCTGGTGACTGGCATGCCCGCTGAGCATCGGGCCGCCCATCGGCTGGGCGAGGTCGCCGACCAGGAGGCCGTGCCAGCCGTCATGCTCCTGTACCGCCATTGCAAGGCGTTGCAGATAGTCGATCAGCGCCGGATGGCCCCAATTGCGGTTGCGGGAAAGGCGCATGGCCTGCCAGGCGGGGCCGTTGACGGGGAGCGGTTTGGCGCCCGCCAGACAGCCTCGGGCGTAGCCGCCAATCGCCCGTGCGGCGAGCGGGGCGGGCCGCTGCTGATGGCCGAACACTTCCTTGGCGACCGGCGAGGAAACGGCAGACTTCTTCAACTTCGCACTGGCGGCGGGCGGAGCGGCAAGGACCAGCAGCGAAAGAAGCAGGATGAAAAATGAACGCATATGCGATGCCATACCCTTGCGCCGGGTTCCCTCAGACGGATATGAGCTTGCACGGCAGAGCTTAACGTAGATTAACTGCCGCTTACAATAAGCGCCGATTTGCATGATAGGTTCATCTTATCTCGATGGGCTTAATCGGAATTTGGGCAATATTTGCGTCATAGCGCCGATCCTCGCGCGGCATGGGCGTAGACGCGACCAGGAGTTGAGTGGACGATGATGCTGACGCGGCGCCGATTTCTCCAACTCGCAGGCGGCCTTCTGTCACTCGGCGCCAGCACAGGCGCCTATGCCATGGTCATCGAGCCGGGCCTGCGCCTGTCTATCGCCCGGTGGCGCGTTGCGCATCCCCATTGGCCGGCCTCCATGCCGCCATTGCGCATCGCGGTCCTCGCTGATCTGCATGCCATGGAGCCATGGATGCCGCTCGGGCGCATCGAGCGGATCGTCGCAGCGGCCAATCGGCTGGGCGCGGACCTGACCGTGCTCCTGGGTGATTACGTGGCCAGCATGAGGCATTTCCGCAGCGATATTGTACCGATCTCCGACTGGGCGCCCGTGCTCGGGCAATTGCAGGCGCCGCTCGGCGTCTTCGCCATACTCGGCAATCACGATTGGTGGGAGGACCCTCGCGGTGTTCGCGAGGGGCTGGAAAAGGCCGGGATCGGCGTTCTTGAGAACCAGGCGCTCAAGCTTGCCGATCAGGACCGGCGCTTCTGGCTGGCCGGGCTCGGCGATCAGCTCGCCATTCCCACGCGCCACGGATATGAAGGCGTCGATGATTTGCCGCGAACGCTTAAGCCCACCGCTGACGACCACGATCCGGTGATCCTCCTCGCCCATGAGCCGGACATATTCGTGGACGTGCCGGACCGCGTCGCGCTGACCCTGTCCGGACACACGCATGGCGGACAGGTGCGGCTGCCGTTCATCGGGCGGCCGATTATTCCGTCGCGCTACGGTCAGCGTTTCGCTTACGGCCATATTGTCGAGAAGGGACGCAATCTCATCGTGTCGTCCGGCCTCGGCGTGACGGGGCTGCCGGTGCGGTTCATGGTGCCGCCCGAGATTGCGCTGGTGACGCTCGGTGGAACGACCGCGCCGGAAGCGGATCACGCCGCTTAACCCGGCCGTTCCGCTTCGTGCTTTGCGAACGCCGCTTCGATGGCGCGCTTGAAGTCTTCTTTTGACGGGTCGGCGGCGGCAAAGATCTCATCGATCCTGTAGAAATCGAGCACCCGGAAATGCCCGATATCGGGGCGGATCAAAATGTCCGGCGCCGAGGCTTTCAGCTTCTCGCGCAGGATCGATCGCAGGGTGATCTGGTTCGAGCCGATGATCGCCTCGATCAGTGTCGGGATCTGGCCCCGGCTTTGTTGCGGTCCGGCGGTGACATCGATCCCGGCGATAATATCGGCGTCGTCGGCGAGCAGGTCGAACGGCACCGGATTGGAAAAGCCGCCATCGATCAGGACGCGGCCCTCAAGCTCGATCGGCCGGAGAACGCCGGGCAGGGCGCAGCTTGCGGCGATTGCGGGGATGAGCGGCCCGTGATCGAGAATATGCTGGCACTGCTCATAGAAATCGGTGGTCACGGCGAGGAGCGGCGTCTTCAGCTTCTCGAATGCGGGCGGAAGCTCCGGCGGCAGAAGCGCTTTTAGAACGTTCTCGCCGGAAAAGGGGGAGCCATTGACGCGCAGCGCCGAAATCCCGCCTTCGTTCCAACGCGAGAAGAGGCGCTTCAGGATCTCCGTCCGCCTGTGGAAGAGTTCCTCGCAATAAGCGCGGATCCCGGCGCCCGTCATGCCCGACGCATAGGCCGCGCCGATCAGCGATCCGATACTCGTGCCCGCGATGATGCTCGGCGCAACTCCGAGTTCGTCGAGTGCTTCGAGCATCGGCACATGGGCGAAGCCCCGCGCGCCGCCTCCGCCGAGCGCGAGGCCCAGCCGCGGAGCGGAGGCGGATCGCCGGTCCGCCGGCAGCAATGACCCAGGCGCCTCAGCCTCCATCTTGGTTTGCCCCCGTAAAGAAATTGATCAGCGCATCCGCTGTGGCCGCCGGATTTTCCTCAGGGAGGAAGTGGCCGGACTCGATGGCATGGCCGGTGACGTTGTCGCACCACTCCCGCCAGATTTCGAGCGGGCCGGTGGTTTTGCTGGGAATGCCCTTCTCGCCCCAGAAGACGGCGGTCGGGCAGCCGATGCGGCGGCCTGCCGTCCGGTCGGCTTCGTCCGCCGCCACATCGTAGGTCGCTCCGGCGCGGTAATCCTCGCAAGTGGCGTGGATGCGGGCCGGTTCGCTGAAAAAGCTGCGGTAGTGGTCAAGCGCTTCCGGCGCGAAGGGCGAGAGGTCGCCGGTGCCGCCCCAGAGCGAAATCTTGTGCTCCAGCCATTCGACGGGCGCGCGGCCGATGATTTCCTCCGGCCAGGGCGCGGGCTGGGCGAGGAACGGCCAGTGAAAGATCTTCAGCGCCAGATCGCGGGTCAGCCGGTGCCACATTTCATATGTCGGGACGATGTCGAGCAAAGCGAGCTTTTCGACGCGGCCCGGATGGTCGAGCGCCAGCCGATAGCCGACGCGCCCGCCGCGATCATGGCCGCACAGCAGGAATGCCCGATGGCCGAGCTGGTCCGCCATGTCGATGATGTCCTGCGCCATGGCCCGCTTGGAATAGTTGAAATGCTCCGCATCGGCCGGCGGGACCGAACTCGCCCCATAGCCGCGCAGATCGGGAATGATCAGCTTGAAGCGTTCGGCAAGGCGCGGGGCCACGCGATGCCACATAACGTGGCTTTGCGGATAGCCGTGGAGGAGGAAGAGGAAAGGGCCGTTGCCGCCGATCCGGGCGAAAATCTCCGCCCCGCGCGTCGTGAATTGCCGGGTCTCGAAGCCGGGAAAAAGATCAGGCAGGCTCTGCATCGCGTTTCTCCCGTTCCACGGCACGCCAGCCGATGTCGCGCCGGTAAAAGCCTTGCGGCCAGTCGATTTTGGCGATCGCCCGATAAGCCCGCTCGCGCGCTTCGGAAACGGAGGCGCCGAGCGCCGTGACGTTCAGCACCCTGCCGCCGTTTGCGAGGATGCGCTCGCCGTCGCGCCTGGTGCCTGCGTGAAAGATCGTCACGCCGTCAACGCGCCCGGCCTCGTCGAGTCCTTTGATTTCCGAGCCCTTTTCGTAAGCGCCGGGATAGCCCTTCGCCGCCATGACGACGGTGAGCGCGATCTCGTCCCGCCAGCGCAGATCGAAATGATCGAGCGTACCCTCGGCCGTCGCCAGGAGGGCGGGGAGAATGTCCGACTTCAGCCGCATCATCAGCACCTGGCATTCGGGATCGCCGAAACGGGCATTATACTCGATGAGCTTCGGACCGTCCGCACCGATCATCAGCCCGGCATAAAACACGCCCTGATAGGTGATGCCGCGTTCCCGCAGGGCCGTAACGGTCGGCAGGATGATCTCGCTCATCACGCGCGCGCTCATTTCCGCCGTCATGATCGGCGCCGGAGAATAGGCGCCCATGCCGCCGGTGTTCGGGCCCTGATCGCCGTCAAAGGCGCGCTTGTGATCCTGGGCGCCCGCCAGCGGCAGGACGGTCTTGCCGTCGCACAGCGCAAAGAAGCTTGCCTCTTCGCCTTCGAGACACTCCTCGATGATGATCGAGGAACCGGCCGCGCCGAACGCGCCGCCGAAGCAGTCCTCGACGGCCTGCTCGGCCTCCTGCCGTGTTTCGGCGATGATGACGCCCTTGCCGGCGGCCAATCCATCGGCTTTGATGACGATCGGAAGGGGCCGGTCCTTCAGATAGGCGAGCGCCGCGTCACGGTCGTGGAACTGGCCGAAGGCGGCCGTCGGGATGCCCTGCGCCGCGCAAAGCGCCTTGGTGAAGCCTTTCGAGCCTTCGAGCTGGGCGCCGTCGCGGCCGGGACCGAAGACTTTGAAGCCGCCCGCGCGGAGATCGTCCGCTAGCCCGGCGACCAGCGGCGCTTCGGGTCCGATGACGACGAGGCCGATGTCTTTTTCGCGGCAGAAGTCGAGAACGGCCCTATGGTCGGCGGCATCGAGCGCGACGCATTCGGCCCATTCCGCAATCCCCGCATTGCCGGGTGCGCAATAGAATTTCGACAAAAGCGGGCTCGCGCTGATAGCCCAGGCGAGGGCATGTTCGCGCCCGCCGGAGCCAATGAGCAGAACATTCATCGTGTCGTGGCTTTGTCCAGCGAATTGCCAAGGTTCATAGCAAGAATCGGCATAAAGTTGCACCTTTCAAGGCTTGGCCGTTAGATTGATTGCCATGAACGAGCCTCCTATCACCAATATCGCCGAATATACGGTCTCCGAGCTGTCCATGGCGGTCAAACGCACCGTGGAAGATGCGTTCGGCTATGTGCGGCTGCGCGGCGAAATCTCCGGTTTTCGCGGGCGGCATTCCTCGGGCCACTGCTATTTCGCGCTGAAGGATGACCGGGCCAAGATCGACGCGGTGGTCTGGAAAGGTGTTTTCGGAGGGCTGAAGTTCAAGCCGGAAGAAGGCATGGAGGTGATCGCCACAGGGCGCGTGACCACCTATCCCGGCAAATCGAGCTATCAGATCATCATCGAGGCGCTGGAGCCGGCCGGCATCGGCGCGCTGATGGCGCTTCTGGAGGAGCGCAAGAAGAAGCTTGCCGCCGAGGGGCTGTTCGACGAGGCGCGCAAGAAGCCGCTGCCCTTCCTGCCGAACGTCGTCGGCGTCGTCACGTCACCGACCGGCGCGGTGATCCGCGATATGCTGCATGGCTTTGCCGAACGCTTTCCGGCCTGCGTGCTGGTCTGGCCGGTGCGGGTCCAGGGGGAGACCGCGGCGGCGGAAGTGACGGCGGCCGTCGAGGGCTTCAATCGGCTCGGGCCGGAGAGCGCGGTGCCGAGGCCCGATGTGCTGATCGTGGCGCGGGGCGGCGGCAGTCTTGAGGATCTGTGGGGCTTCAATGAGGAAATTCTGGCGCGCGCCGTGGCGGCCAGCGAGATCCCGGTCATTTCCGCAGTCGGGCATGAGACGGACTGGACGCTGATCGACTTCGTCGCCGACGCCCGCGCGCCGACGCCGACCAAGGCGGCCGAATGGGCGGTGCCGAAGCATAGCGAGCTGATCGCCCGCATGACCGAGCTGAGGGAGCGCCAGCGCTACGCGGTCGCGCGGATCATCGAGTCGAACCGCTCCGATTTGCGCGCTGCCATTCGCGGCCTGCCGAGGCCGCAGGATCTGCTCGGCTTTGCCCGGCAGCGTTTCGACGCGGCGAGCGGGCGGCTCAGCTATGCGCTGCGCAGCTTTGCGGTGGAAAAACGCGCCCGGCTGCAGCGATGGGACGGCCGGCTCGACATCCGCCTGATTGCCCAGCGGACCGAGCGCTGCCAGGAGCGGCTCGACGCGCTCAACTTGCGCGGGCGCCAGCGCTTTCGTGCCCTGGCCGACCAACATCGCCGCCGGATCGACGCGCTCGCCCAGCTCTTGCGGTCGCTCAGCCACAAAAGCGTGCTTGATCGCGGCTTCGCCCTCGTCCGCGATGAGAGCGGCCGGATGATCCGGCGCGTCGCGGAGGCCGAGGCTGCAAAGTGCGTTGAGCTCGAATTCGCTGACGGACGCACGCAGGCCGAGATCACGGGCGACAGCAAGAATGGTGGGCGCTCGGGATCGGAGAAGCCGTTGCACCGGGCCGCCGGCGAGAGCGCAGGCCGGCGGAAAGGCAAAGAGAAAACCAAGCAGGGACAGCTGTTCTGAGGCCCGCAACGGGCGCGGCGAAGGCTGCGGTCGGATCCGATGAGACGGATGAGTTCTCCTGGCCGGGCAAGCGGTGAAGCGCGGGACGGGACAGAGCCGCCCCCCGGGCTTTTTTTGCCGCCTCATCTGTACATTGATGGCCGAATGCCCGATATTTATTTTGGCTGAGGAGGCTGACGACAGCGTTGATGAACAGATACGACCGCAATATTACCGGCGAAGGTGAAGCGAGGCTGCGCTATCTGGACGGCGAATTTCAGATTGTTTCGTCTGGCAGCTATGTGCGCTGCGCGGTGACCGGCCAGGCAATCCCGCTCGAAAGGCTTCGCTATTGGAGCGTCGATCTGCAGGAGCCCTATGTCGATGCAAACGCATCGCTGCAGCGCACCCTGCAAATGAACGAGCGCCGCAGGGGCGCTCCATAGGGTGTTGCGATTGTTACCGGCGAGCCTGAGGCCTGCTCGCCTCCGTTAGAGCGGCGGACTCTTAATCGGAATCGGAAGCGCCACTCTCACTGTTTGTTTTGGCATCGGATTTACCCGAAAAGTGGGTGCCACTTTTCGGTCCGATGCCCTAGCTCGTCTTGCCCCAGACCTCTTCCAAGCGCGCGTCGCGACCGCATCCGTAGCGATAGAGCGTATAGCGGATCGGATTGTTCTTGTAATAGTTCTGGTGATAATCCTCGGCGGGATAGAATTCGGTCGCCGGCAGAATCTGCGTCACGACCTCCTTGCCAAGCTTCTCGGCAACCTCTTTCTTCGAGGCCTCGGCCAGCTTCTTTTCCTCTTCGTTTCCGTAAAAGATGACCGCGCGATATTGCGGACCCTTATCGCAAAACTGTCCCTTGGGATCGAACGGGTCGATATTATGCCAGAACACCTCCAGCAGCTTTTTATAGCTGACCTTGGAAGGGTCGTATTCGACCTTCATCGAATTCATAATGGCCCGTCGTCCCCGAGGATACCTCATGATAGGTCGGGTTTTTCTTTTCTCCGCCCGAATAGCCGGAAGTGGTCGAGAGGACACCGTCAAGCTTGTCGAAAGGCGGCTCCATGCACCAGAAGCAGCCGCCGGCAAAAATCGCGCTCGCTTTTTCCTGGGACTGGGTTTGGTCAATTCCCGCAAGACCGATCAAGATCGCTGCGGCCAGCGCGATACGGACGAGCATGACAATCCTTTCTTCGACTTTGCTTCTTGTGACCGGAGAGCCCGCGATCAGGACGGCGCTTTCGCCTCGGTGCCGGTTGCCGGCTTGAAGACTAGCGCATCGCCATTGATACAATAGCGCAATCCGGTCGGCGCCGGACCGTCATCGAACACATGGCCCTGATGTCCGCCGCAACGGCGGCAGTGGACCTCCGTGCGGAGGATGAACAGATAGGAACGGTCCTCGCTGGTGCGGATCGCATTATCGAGCGGTTTCCAGAAGCTCGGCCAGCCGGTGCCGCTATCGAATTTGTGCTCGGACGAGAACAGGGCCAGATCGCACCCTGCGCAATGGTAGAGACCGGCACGCTTCTCGTCGTGCAACGGGCTGCTGAACGGACGCTCCGTTCCGCGGTTGCGAAGAATGTGATATTGCTCGGGCGTCAGGATCTTCCGCCATTCCTCGGGCGTCTTGGTGATCTCGAAGGTTTCCTTGGAATCGGCTGCCCCGGCGCTACCGGCAACGCGAAGGGCGAGGACCGATGCGGCGGTTGCGGCCAAGCCGGTCAGGGCGGTTCGGCGACTGATCATAACGGCGTTCCTCAAGTGACTTGGTTAAAATGTGGCCGGTTCGGCCTCACTTTCAACTCACGATTCCGTGGAACGGCCTGGAAAGTTACGCCCGGACGCGAGCAGCGGAATGCCGAAACGCCTTATTCTGCCTGCGATGAAGCCATGCCGGGGGCATTCGCAAGGAGCGGCGTCAGGCGTTCGCGGAGGCGTTGCTCCCCCGCCTCCGTCAACTCCAGCCGGACCGGCAAGGGGCTTGCCGCAGTCTTCAGCCGGGCCAGGGGACCGGGCAGGGGAGGAATGCGAACCCAGTCTTTTTCGGTTGTGACAAGCGCTGCGCTCGCCTCATCCGCTTTGGCGATCAGCGTCCGGGCTTCGTCTTCGGTAAACATATGGTGATCGGGAAAGGCGCTTGCCTCGATCAGCTTTGCGCCGTTTTCCCGCAGCGTGTCGAAGAATTTGTTCGGCCGCCCGATGCCGGAAAATGCAAGGATCGGCCGGGCGCGGAGCCATGCCGTATCGCCCGATGGGCGGAGCCGCGCTTCGATAATGGGGATCACGCCTTGTGGAAGTCCCGGGGCGTTTGCGCGATCGCCGATGACCACCACCGTGTGGGCGCGCGCCCTTTGGAAGGCGAGCGTCGCGCGCAGCGGTCCCGCCGGGAAGACATGGCCATTGCCAAGCCCCGTCCCGGCATCGACGGCGATCAGCGCCAGGTCTTTGACAAGGGAGGGGGTCTGGAAACCGTCATCCATGATGATGACATCGGCCCCAAGAGCCTCGATGGCCTTCGCCCCTGCCGGGCGGTCGCGGGAGAGCACGGTCGGCGCGGCGCGCGCCAGCAGCAGCGCCTCATCGCCGACATCGGATGCTTCGTCGCGGTCCGGGTCCACCCGATGCGGTCCGGCAAGCCGGCCCCCATAGCCCCGCGTCAGAAAGGCGGGTTTCCGGCCCATCCCGCCGATGATGGCCGCCAGCGCCAGCGCCAGGGGCGTCTTGCCTGCGCCGCCGACCGTGAAATTGCCGACGCATATGACGGGCAGGGGAGAGCGGTAAGGCCGGGTCAGCGCGAAACGAAGCTTCACCGCCGCGCCATAAACAAAGCCGGCGGGGGCGAGCAGTGCCGTCTTCAGCCGGTCCGACGGTTTTGAGCCATACCACCAGCCGGGCGGCTCAAGACGCATAGGCTGCTCCGCCGGGCGTCAGGGCAGGCTCCTTCGGCGGCAGGAGCGGCTCCAGCACTTCCAGCGTCCGGTCCAGCGCGCCGCTCAATTCGGACACAGCATTCTCCGCCCGCGACTTCATCAGATCGAGACTGGCCGCATCGTCGAACAGCGCGCGCGCCGTCTGGATCAGGTCTTCCTGCGAGGTCACGAAGCGGCATCCGCCCTGTTCGGCCAGCGCCTGATAGACCTCCGGGAAACTGTGCCAATGCGGCCCGGTAATGACGCCTGCGCCGAGCTTCACCGCCTCGATCGGGTTCTGCCCGCCATGCGGCACAAGCGAGCCGCCGATGAAAGCGAAAGGGGCAAGACTGTAGAAGAGACCAAGCTCTCCAAGCGTATCGGCGACATAGATGTCCGTCTGCGGGCCGACAGCCATGCCGACGGAGCGCCTCGCCGCATCGAGGCCCTGTTCGCCCAGCATTGCAGCGATGTCCGGACCGCGTTCGGGATGACGCGGCACGATGATGGTCAGGAGCTCCGGATAATCGGCGCGGAGCGCCTTATGCGTTTCGGCAACGATTTCGTCTTCTCCGGGATGGGTGCTGGCGGCGAGGAAAATCGGGCGATCCCCGATCATCATCTTGAGCCGGGCGAGTTCGCCGGCATCGATCGGCGGCGGCGGCGAGTCGAATTTGAGATTTCCGGCCGGAATGACATTGCGCGCGCCGAGCTTGACCAGCCGCTTGGCGAGCGCATCGCTCTGGGCCAAGCACGACCGCGAAGCGTGAAAAGATCGGGCGGCTCACGCCCTTGAGCTTCAGCCAGCGCTTGAACGAACGGTCGGACATTCGCGCATTGAGCAGAACGAGCGGAATGCGGCGCCGGTCGGCATCCATGATCAGATTGGGCCAGATCTCCAACTCGATGAAGAGCGCCATATTGGGCCGCCAGTGATTGAGGAAGCGCTCGACAAAGGCGGGCGTATCGAGCGGGACGAACTGGTGAATGGCCTTCGGCGGCAGGTGCTTTGCGGCGATCCGCGCGGAGGTGACCGTCACGGTGGTCAGCAGAATGTTGAGATCCGGGCGCTCCCGGTGCAGCACATTGATCAGCGGCAGGACCACATTCGTTTCGCCGACGCTGGCCGCATGGAACCAGATCAGCTTCTTGTCGGGCCGGGCGATGCTGGCGATGCCCATGCGCTCATTGAGCCGGTCCGGCACTTCCTTGCCGCGGCGGCTGCGCCGGCGCAGGAATGTGCCCGCAAGGGGATGCACCACGCGGCTGATCGTGCGGTAGATCCTGAAGCTGAAGCCCGGCGCAACCGTGCCGCCCGCGCTTACGGGCATTGTCGCGGCCGCGTTTTTCCCGACCAGCTCATAGGCCCGGCGCGTCGCGGCGTTGAGGCTGTCCTCCACCGCCTGCCTGGCGGCCTCAAGCTGCGCCTCATCGGCGTCCCGCGGAACCTCGACCTTCTCGCCGATCGCACAGGCAAGCCTGGAGAATGGCAGGTTGATCGTGAAGCGGCTCCAGGTGTTGACCGTGAAATATCGGTTCGTCGCAATCGCAAAGGGGACGATCGGGCGGCCCGACAATCGCGCCAGGGTGACGATCCCCGGTCCCGCCTTGCGCGCCGGTCCCGGCGGCACTTCGGCGGTCATAGCGATGTTGGTTCCCTGGCTCAGCGCGTCGATCGCCGCCCGTAACGCATAGGCCCCGCCGCGATCTCTGCGGCGTCCGCCCGCCCCCGCGCCGCGAATGAGACCGAGACCGAACTTTTCAAGCGTATGGCCGACCAGCGCGGCGTCGCCATGGCGGGCAACCATGGATTTGACGTCGAAGCGGCACCCGAAGGCCGGAATCATCAGAAACTGCCCATGCCACATTGCGGCGATCACCGGCTGTTCTCCAGTGAGGTACGCCTCCAGATCGGCAGGCTCCCGAACGATCCGGGACGTCTTCCAGACCAGGCGGATATAACCGGCCGCAAGCGACCCTGCTGCCGAAAGCAAGGTATCGGAGCGCAAGAGCCGCTTCAGCATCAACCGTTTCCCCCGTAATGGCGCCGGACGCGTCGCGCCATTCTTCGCCGTAATCTTAACCTGCGCGATCCTGCTGTTCGCGCGGGTCAAGCAAGCGGTGCATATGCACAATGAAGTAGCGCATCATAGCATTATCGACGCTGCGCTGCGCAGCCGCTTTCCAGGCATCGTAAGCCGTCTTGTAATTCGGATAAATGCCGACGATGTCCAGCTTGTCGAGGTCTTTGAACTCGACGTTGTCCAGGCTCTTGAGCTCGCCGCCAAAGACGAGATGCAGGAGCTGCTTCGGTGTCGTCTCGGTTCCATTGGTCATATCGGGCCGCACCCCGTCATTTAAGCTTTGTTCGCCGCCGCAGGCCGCGTGCGGGCAATCAGGAGCGCGTGCAGCTCAGGACCGGCGGCGACCAGCCCGTTAATACGCTGCATTGGCTGATTGAAGCGTAAATCCGCGCCTTCGGCGTCCGTCATCCGTCCCCCAGCTTCCTGCACCAAAAGCGCTGCCGCCGCAAGATCCCATTCCCATTTGCCTGAAAGGGTGAGCGCCGCATCCGCCTGGCCAGCCGAAATCAGCGCGAGCCTGTATGCGATTGAATTGGCCCAGATTGTTTCGATCTGCGGCCAGGGCTCCGGCCAGATCTTGCGCCTCAAGAGGCCCTGGCTGGTCAGAATGCGGCTGCCTTCGATGGCATTGCGCGAGGTGACCTTGATTCGCCGGTCATTGAGGGTGGCGCCGCCGCCGCGCCGGGCAAAGAAGAATTCGGATTTTGCCGGGTTGTAGATCGCGGCCAGCACCGGCGCTTCCTTCTCGATGAGAGCGACCGAGACCGTCCATTCCGGCTTATTGGCGAGAAATGCGCGGGTGCCGTCGATCGGATCGACAATCCAGACCCGGCTTGCACCCAGCCGCTCCGGCCGATCCGTCGTCTCCTCGGAGAACCAGCCATAGGACGGACGGCGCCCGATCAGGCGCTCATGCAGCAGGTCGTTGGCGACGATATCGGCCTCGCTGACAGGCGTGCTATCAGCCTTCGTGGTGCCAAGCAGCCCGCGGCCGAAATAGCTCATGGCCAGATCGCCGGCAGCCTGGACCGCCTCGATCAGAAGCGCTTCATCGTCTGCAAGGGAGCATTCTGCCTCGCCGGTCTTCACAGGGGTTCTCCATGGCGGCTGCCGATATTGACGGATTGGACTGCAATTAAAGTGCCATATCGGCGAGAAGCGCGAGGAAGACAAGTGCGCCGAAATCCCGGTTCGAGCGGAAGCGGCGCAGGCAATTCATCTGATCGTCAGTATCGAGCGTGGCGATCTGCCAGGCGAGATGCAGGCTCCCGAGCGCCAGTCCGAGGATGAACGGCCAGCCCGCTCCGGCCGTCGCGCCGGCAATGGCCAGGAGTGCGACCGTCAGCCCGTAAAAAAGCGTCAGCCAGGGCTTGGTGCGCGGTCCGAATTTCAGCGCGGTCGATTTCAGCCCGACCAGCGCGTCATCCTCCTTGTCCTGATGCGCATAGATCGTGTCGTAGCCGATCGTCCAGGCGATCGCTGCGGCGTAGAGCAGAAAGGCGGGCGCATCGAGCCGGCCGAAGATCTCGGCCCAGCCCATCAGCGCGCCCCAGGAGAAGGCGAGGCCGAGGACGATCTGCGGCCAATAGGTGATGCGTTTCATGAAGGGGTAAAACGCAACGATGGCAAGCGAGGCCATGCCGACCGCGATGGCGAACGGGTTGAATTGCAGCAGGACCGCCAGGCCGACGAAGCAGAGCGCCACCATGAAAATCGCGGCGGCGCGGATGCTCACCTGGCCGCTCGGAATGGGGCGCGTGCGGGTCCGGGCGACCCGGGCGTCAAAATGCCGGTCGGCAATGTCGTTATAGACGCAGCCCGCTCCGCGCATGACGATTGCGCCGATCGCGAAGAGGACGAGCAGCCAAATGCCGGGCATCCGCCTCCCTGCCGCGTCCCATGCCAGCGCGGCAGACCACCAGCAGGGCCATAGAAGCAGCCAGGTTCCGATCGGCCGGTCGGCGCGCATCAGCCGCAGATAGGGCTGGACCGTCTCCGGCGCGTAGCGGTCCACCCAATTGCCGGCGGGCGCATCGCTGGCGCGTAGATGTTCGGATTTGGTGGGCGGGGTTGACATGGCGCTCCGGTTGCTTGGTGAGCTGGGCAACTTTACCGCGAAGCGGCCTTGCGCAAAAGGGCCGCTCCGGCTTATGTGCGCTTCATGGCAGGCAAAGCAAATCCAGCGGAAGGCGGCCAGATGCCGCGGGCGAATGTCCGGCTGTTCGTGGAAGGCCGCTTGTCGGATGGCGCCAGCATCGAATGCACGAAAGACCAGGCGCATTATCTCGGCAATGTCATGCGGCTGCGCAGCGGGGACGCCATTCTTGCGTTCAACGGACGCGACGGTGAGTGGCTGGCCGAGATCGGCGCGATGCGCCGCAATGACTGCGAGCTGCTTGCGAGGAAGCGTTTGCGCGAGCAAACGGGCGGTCCCGACATTCACTATCTCTTCGCGCCGCTGAAGAAAGCCAGGCTTGATTTCATGGTGCAGAAGGCGACCGAGCTCGGCGTTGCGGCCTTGCGGCCGGTGATGACGCGGCGGACGGTCGCCGAGCGAGTGAAGATCGAGCGCATGCGCGCCAATGTGATCGAAGCGGCCGAGCAATGCGGCGTGCTTCGCGTTCCGGAGATCTTCGAGCCGGAGAAGCTGGATAAAATTCTCAGCGAATGGCCGCCGGAGCGCGCGCTCGTCTTCGCGGACGAGGCGGCCGCCATTGCGTCGCCGCTAGACGCGCTTGCAAAGCTGCCTCCCGGCCCAGCCGCGCTGCTGATCGGCCCGGAAGGCGGGTTCGCCGAGGACGAACGCCAGGCGCTTTTGAAGATGCGGTTCGTCCATGCAATCTCGCTCGGTCCGCGCGTGATGCGGGCGGATACGGCGGCGGTCGCGGCGCTTGCGCTCATGAATGCCGTCATCGGCGATTGGCGCTAGTGCAGGATCGGCTCAGGTGGAAACTCGGCGTGGGTGTGCCGGCATGATGGGTTTCGTAAACTCAACCCATCCTACGAGGGATCGTAATTCTGGGCGGCGTAGGGTGGGTTGAGCGACGCGAAACCCGCCAGGGCCGTTGCAAGGCCCGGTGCTCCGGCCGGTTCCATTGTTCATGGCCGGTGGCGCTGATCGAGCGTCTTCAGATCGGCGCAGAACCGCATCAGCGCAGGCATCCGCGGCTGCAAGAGCGGCGCGCCGAATTCCGGCTTTGCCGCGCCATAAGGCCGCCAGATCGCCTGCCACCGGCTGCAATAGGGCGGGATCCGCGCCATCGCCGCCTCGACGCTCGTCGGAAAGCTGCCTTGCCTGGCGAGCCAGCTCTCGGCCGCATGCCAGATATCGGGGTGGGCTCTCGTGTTCCCCGGTCCCTCGAGCTGGGCGATCCGGGCCCCGGCCGGCCGCGTGCTTGCGCGGGTAATCTCCATGGTCGCGACGCGCCGCTCGCCGCGCCGAACCGAATAGATCAGCGAAGCGCCCACGGAGACTCGGCTCCAATAAGCCGCCACGCAATTCCGCATGCGCGCGCCCTCCTCGCGCAGCGCATCGCGGGAGCGCAGCGGTACAATGCGATAGCCGCGGGATTTTCCGGTCTCGAACCAGCTTCTGCCGTGGGTCTCGTCACCCAGGCAGTGTTTAACGACGATGCGCTCGAACCACTGGCGCGTATGGTGGACCGCGATGTGGAACCGCATTTTCCCGTGCCACGGCTTGCCGATCAGACGATAAGCCGTCTCGTTCTGGCGGCGCGAGAACCAGGCAAAGGTCGCCAAAGGCAGCAGCGGGATGGTGTAGCCATGCTGGGCAGAAAAAAAAATGGGCTGGCGCGCCAGCCAGAGCGCAAATGCGTCGTCGCACGCCTCCGCAGCGAAGGCGATCCATTGCAGCCACATCGGCGTGGCGGCCGCGGCTTCCGGGATCAGATTGACGATTGCGCGGGCGAAATCAGGCCCGTCGGGCAGGCGACGGACAGGCGTCGCAAAGGCCTCCGGCGGCAGGCGGCGCAGCCAGAGCGGCAAGTCCAGCGCCGCCGCAACCTCCTGCAGCGGCCGCCCGGCGGCGACCAGCTTCAGAGCTTGCCCATGCGCGCAGGGCGAACGGCTCCGCGCCGCGAGCACGAAGGCCGCGCCGGGAAAGCTGTAAAGCAGCTCCTTCAGAGGCTTTGAGCCCCTGACGAGCTTGCGCAAACGCCGGCGATATCCGCGAGGAAAGCGGCGAATGCGGATTTGGAGCGGCTCGCAGGCATGCGCGATCGATGCCTGACTGGGATGGGCAGCCATCCTGTCCTTTCAATCGACCAGGGTGAATAAATTCCGGGCGCCGAAACCGCCTGCATCTGCGCGCCGCGATGGCGCGCAATTGCTCAAGGACGATCAGCAGATCGCCTTCCGGAACGGGAATGTTTGGATTGCTGCCTCAGCGCTCGCACAATTGAGCCCGGTGCGGTCCATGCAAAAAACCGGCCGCGGGATGCGTGAGCGGGATCAGGCTCCGGGGAGAGGGCTCGCGCGACACGCCACGAGCCACCGGCCGGACAATCCAGCAGTTTGTTCAAGGCTTCGCGACATAGTGATCCTTCTCGTCAGGTGCCGATCGGTACAGTAAAAAGAATGGCCGATGAAGGCAAGCTGAACGGGCGCCAACGGGGCCGCGAAAGATCGGTCCCGTGGCGGCGGATCTCACAGGCGGCCCCAGCGCTCCGCTCCGGCTTACTTGCGGCGATAGACATCCCTGTAAGCGGGCACGTCGGATGCGCCGTCAATGCCGCCCGCCTCGTAGACGGCACGCGCGACGGCTCTTGAGAGCGTGTTCGCGGCATGAGCGCCGAGCTCGGCGAGATCGAAGACCGGGTTCTGCAAATCCCGTTCACCGGTCGATAGCGCAAAGACGATGTCGCCATCGACCGGCGTATGCACGGGCAGGATGGCTCGCGCAAGGCCGGTCTGCGCGATGATGGCCAGACGCTTCAGCTCGGCCTTGATCAGCGCCGCATTGGTGACGATGACGCCGAGCGTCGTGTTCTCAGCGCCGCCGGCCTTGAGGATCGGCTGTTTCGCCGCCTCGGCCAGCGATGGGGGCAGGCCAAGCCCGCCAAATTCGGCATCGTGCTCGAAAGGCGCGGCCCAGAAATGCGGCGTGTCGCCGATGGTGACGCTGCCGGCCGCGTTCACCGCGACGAGCGCGGCAACGGCAAGGCCGTCCTCGCGCACAAGCGAGGCGCTGCCGAGGCCGCCCATCATGCGTTGACCGGTCTTGGCCCAGGCAATGGTTGCGCCAAATCCCGCGCCCGCCGTGCCGAGCGCGAATTGCTCCGATGCCTGAGCGGCGGCGTCATAGGCCATGTCGCGATAGGGCGGGTGACGGCCCCAATTCTTGTCGCCGCCATTGATCAGATCGAAAAGAATCGCCTGCGGAACGATCGGCACCCGCGCCGGACCGACCGCGAAGCCGATTCCCTTCTCGCGCAGGAAGCTCTGCACTCCGGTCGCCGCGTCAAGGCCGAATGCCGAGCCGCCCGAAAGGACGAGCGCGTGCAGCTCGTTGACGAGGCCGGCATCGGCCATGGTTTCGGTTTCGCGGGTTCCGGGCCCGCCGCCGCGAATATCGGCCGCGGCGCGGACCGGCCTGTCCGGCAGGATCACGGTCACGCCGGAGCGCAGCTTCGCATCGTGGCAGTGTCCGACCGATATGCCGGCTATGTTGCTCAGGAGATTGCGGGGGCCCGGTTGCCAGTTCATCATCACTCTCCAAACGAAAAGAAGCCCGCAGGTTCCGCGGGCTTCTCATCTTCAGTCAGATCGTGGCTCTTCTCTTAGAGCTGGTTGTAATTGCCGTCCTTCCAGACATAGACCGCATAGGGCGGCAGGGTCGGATCACCCTTGTCGTCGAAGGTGAACTTGCCGATCGCCGTGTCGAACTCGGTGTCGTTCATGGCCTTGATCATCTTATCGAGATCGGTGCCGCCCGCCTTTTCCGCAGCCTGCTTGAAGACCTGGAACGCGGCATAGGTGTAGAGCACATAGCCTTCCGGCTCGACGCCCTGCTCGCGGAATTTCTTCACGAGATCGGCAGCCGCCGGGTTCTTGCGCGGGTCAGGCGAGAAGGTCATCAGCGTGCCTTCGCCGTCCTTGCCCGTGATCTGCCAATATTCCTGCGTAACCAGCGCGTCACCGCCCATCAAGACGGCATCCATGCCCTGGGCGCGCATCTGGCGCACAATCAGGCCGCCTTCGGAGTGATAGCCGCCAAGATAGACGAGACCGACATTGGCCTGCTTCAGCTTGGTAACGATCGCCGTGTAGTCTTTCTCGCCGGCGGTAATGGCTTCGTAAAGAGCTTCCTTTTTGCCAGCCGCATTCATCGCCTTTTTCGTCTCATCGGCGAGACCCTTACCGTAAGCGGTCTTGTCATGCAGAATCGCGACGACCTTGTCCTTGAAGTTGTCGGCAATGTATTTGCCGGCGACGCTGCCCTGCTGGTCGTCACGGCCGCAGACGCGGAAGATGTCCGGACCTGGACGTTCGTCGGTCAGCTTCGGATTGGTCGAAGCGGGCGAAACCATCAGCACGCCCTGTTCGGCATAGACCGCGGACGCCGGGATCGAGGAGCCCGAGCAGAAATGCCCGGCCTGGAGTTTGATACCCTCGCCCGACAGCTTGTTGGCGACGGCAACGGCCTGTTTCGGATCGCAGGCATCGTCGCCGATCTCGAGCTTGAGCTGATTGCCGTTCACGCCGCCGGCTGCGTTGATGTCGGCGACGGCGGCTTCCGCGCCGGCCTTCATCTGTGCGCCGAATGTGGCGTAGTTGCCGGTCATCGGACCGGTCGTTGCGACGAGGATATCTTCCGCCAAAGCCGGGCCGGCCAAGCCGAAGCCCAGAATCGCGGCAGCAAGCAAGTGCTTTTTCATCAACTTTCCCCTTCTGTTACCTCTTCTACTTCGGATGCTTGGTGCGCTGAGCATTCAGCCCATGCACGACCAATAGGAAAAAATAAGCGCCGCCTCATCTCCGTTTCCAGGTCAGAGGGCTGGTCCTTTCATAGAGCCAACGATATTGCGTCGTCATCTGCTCGGCGCGTTGCAGCCTGTAGCCTAAAGCCGCCACGGCGATTAGTACAGCGGTATCGACGAGGTAATAATGCAGTGAGAAGAGTGATCCCTGCGCATCGTGCCAGCTCTGGAATGTCGGATCGAGCAGCAGGCCCCAATGAAGAAACCGGACCGCCACGCCGAGCAGAAACATGTAGAGCACCAGGCGGCCGAACGACTTCCAGCCTCTTGCCAGCGCGCGGCCGGTCATGAAGGCAGCGCCGCCGCCCAGCAGAACCGTGAAGATCAAAAATGCGGTGTAGGATTTTTCGACAAACAGGCCCATGACAATGTCTACATCGATCCTTAGCGCCCGCCTTCGAGATAGGCGGATTTGACCTCGTCGCTTGCCAGAAGCTCGCGCCCCGGGCCGGACATGGTGATGGCTCCATTCACCATGACGTAGCCGCGATGAGCAAGCTTGAGTGCATGATATGCGTTCTGTTCAACAAGAAATACCGTCAGCCCGAACTGGTCGTTCAGCTCACGGATCACCCGGAAAATCTGCTGGACGATGATCGGGGCGAGGCCGAGCGAGGGTTCATCGAGCAGCAGCAGCCGCGGCCAGCTCATCAGGGCCCGGCTTATCGCCAGCATCTGCTGTTCGCCGCCGGATAATGTTCCGCCCCGCTGATCCCGGCGATCGGAAAGCACCGGGAACAGCTCGAAGATCATGTCGAGCCGCTCGCGAAATTTCTTCTCGTTCGAGACATTCAGCGCGCCCATCTGGAGATTTTCCATGACGGTCATGCGCGCGAAGATCCTGCGGCCTTCCGGAGAATGCGAAATCGAGAGCTGAACGATCTCGTGCGTCGGCATGCGGGTGATATCGAGGCCGTCGAAAACGATCTGCCCGTTTCTCGCTTGCGGGCTGCCGCAGATCGTCATCATCAAGGTCGTCTTTCCGGCGCCGTTCGCGCCGATCATTGCGACGATCTCGCCCGGCGCGACGTCGAGGTCGATGCCGCGAAGCGCCTGGATCTTACCGTAATAGGCATCGACCCCGCGAATGCTGAGAAGCGGCGCGCTCATCGTCCGACCTCCGCTTCCACCTGTTTCACCTCTTCCTCCTCGACGCCCAGATAGGCAGCAATCACGGTCGGGTCGTTGCGCACGAATTCCGGCGTGCCGTCCGAAATTTTACAGCCATAATCCAGGACGACGATGTGATCGGAAATGCCCATCACCACGCCCATATCGTGCTCGATCAGCAGGATCGACGTGCCGTGTTCCTGCTTGATCCAGGACAGGGTTTCATTGAGCTCGGCGGATTCGCGCCTATTGAGGCCGGCGGCCGGCTCGTCAAGGCATAAGAGCGCCGGGCGGGTGCACATGCAGCGGGCGATTTCCAGCCGGCGCTGAGCGCCATAGGGCAGATCGCCGGCAGCGTCGTCGGCGCGGTCGATGAGCCGGAGCTTTTCGAGCCAATAGCTGGCGAAATCGATGGCTTCGGCCTCCGCCCTTTTGAAACGTTCCAGTCCGAGCAGTCCGGCGATCGAGTAGAATGAGGCCCTGCGCAGCACGTTGTGCTGGGCAACGAGCAGGTTCTCCAGGACGGTCATACCGCCGAACAGCCGGATGTTCTGGAATGTGCGGGCGACGCTGGCGTGTTCGGATATTTGGTGCTCCTCCATGCGCTCCAGCAGAAACGGCTCGTCGTAGCGCGGGTGATGGAGCGCGATCATGCCTTCGGTGGGCTTGTAGAAGCCGGTCAGGCAGTTGAAGACGGTCGTCTTGCCGGCGCCGTTCGGGCCGATGATCGCGGTGATTTCGCTGCGCCGTGCACTGAAGGAAAGGTCATCGACGGCCACAAGGCCGCCAAAACGCATGGTCAGGTGATCGACCTGCAAAATCGGGGCGGTGTCCTGTGTTGTCCCGTCCTGCGTCATCCGGCGCCTTCTCTCACCAAATCCCCTGAGATCGCCTTGCGTTCCTTCAGGACCACGGTCGGAGCGCGCGAGGCGATGAGACCTCTCGGCCGCCAGACCATGATCGTCACCATCGAGGCGCCGAAGATGAGCATCCGGTATTCGGACAGCTCTCTGAAAAATTCCGAGCTCCCGAGTAGAACGACGGCCGCAATGACGACACCAATTTGGCTACCCAGCCCGCCAAGAACGACAATGGCAAGAACCAGCGCGGATTCCTGAAATGTAAAGGATTCCGGACTGATGAACCCTTGCCGCGTGGCGAAGAACGAACCGGCAAAGCCGCCGAACATGGCGCCTATGGCGAAGGCGGTCAGCTTGGTGATGGTGATATTGATGCCCAGCGACCGGCAGGCGATTTCGTCCTCGCGCATGGCTTCCCAGGCGCGGCCGATCGGCAATCTCCGCAAGCGATGCGAGACAAAATTGACCATCAGCGCCAGGAGCAGGATCACATAATAGAGGAATATGATCCTGTAGATGGCGCTGTATTCGAGCCCGAAGAATTCGTGGAATTTCGTCCCCTCGCCGTAACGGGCGAAGTTCAGGCCGAAAAAGGTGATCTTGGGGATCCGGGATATGCCGTCCGGGCCGTTGGTCAGGGAATACCAGTTCAGCAGGACGATGCGGATGATCTCACCGAATGCCAGCGTGACGATGGCGAGATAGTCGCCCCGCAGACGCAGGACCGGAAAACCCAGGATGATGCCCCAAAGGGCGGCGAACATGCCCGCAAGCGGCAGACACACCCAGAATGACCAGCCGAATTCGGTGGCGATCAGCGCATAGGAATAGGCGCCGACGGCGTAAAATGCGACATAGCCGAGATCCAGAAGGCCGGCGAGACCCACCACGATGTTAAGGCCCCAGCCGAGCATGATATAGGTGAGCACCTGGATCGCTGTGTCGAGCGCATAGCGCTGCTGGGGGCCGGCGACCAGGATCGGCAGAATGACCGCAACCGCGAGAAGCGCAGGCGCGAATTGCGCGGTGAGATGATCGAGCAGGCTCGACGGCGTTAGAGTGGGCCCGGCGACCGCGGCCTGGCTCGACGCAATGCTGCGCCAGATCCGGCGCACCGCCAGCACAGCCGCCATTGCCGTGACAAGGACAAACACGGCGAGGAAGACGACGCCCGCCAGGTCCATGAAGGTTTCCACCCCGTCTTGCCAGGAGGTGCCCGCGAAGGGTCCGGCGACGAGATCGGTGGCGCCCGACTGCGCACCGGGGACGAGGAAAAAGAGCGCGCCGATCAGATAGATGATGCCGATCGCGATGGCGAGAGCCGACTTCAGGCCGGTGGAGGGAAGGGCGCTGCCCGCCGAAGTCCGGCTCAGCACCCGGCGCCAGACGAACAGATCGAAAACCAGCCGAAGGACGCCGATCGCGGCGGCAAGGCCGATCGCCCAGCCGAGCCGGTAGACGAGGATCAGACCTTCCTGCGCGTTCTCCGTCTTAATGCCGACGATGGCGATGAACAGGATGAGCGCGATGCAGGCGGCAATGAAGGCCTCCTTGATGGCCTCGGCCACTTCTGATGGTTCCGCCGTTACGCCAGCCGCGGTGACGACGCGTTCCGCCATGCTCAAACCTTTTCGACCTCGGGCTTGCCGAGGAGACCCGAGGGAAAGAAAATCATGACAATGGCCAGGATCGAAAAGGCAGCCACATCCTTATACTCGGTTGAGAAGTAACCGGCCCAGAAAACCTCGATCAACCCGATGATCAAACCGCCGAGGATCGCGCCCGGCAAGGAGCCGATCCCGCCGAGCACGGCCGCGGTGAATGCCTTGATGCCCGCAACGAAGCCGATGAAGAAGTCGATCACGCCGTAATAGAGCATATACATAAGGCCGGCCACGGCGGCGAGCGCGGCGCCCATCACGAAGGTCAGGGCGATGACGCGATCGACATTGACGCCGAGCAGCGCGGCCATCTTGCGGTCCTGCTCGCAGGCGCGCTGCTGACGGCCGAGCGCGGTATTGGCGATAATGTAGGAGAATGCGGCCATCAGCACGATCGTGGTGACGATGATCAGGATCTGAATATTGCTGAGCGTCACCGAAAATCCGTCGCCCCGCCAAAAGGTGAAGCCGCCAGTGACGACCGGGGGCAGCGGCTTCACCCGCGCATCCTGCGTCAGCTGGACGAAATTCTGCAGGGCGATCGACATGCCGATCGCGGTAATCAGTGGAGCGAGCCGGAACGAGGTTCGCAGCGGCCGGTAGGCGACGCGCTCGAGCGCCCAGCCCCAGACCGAGGTCAGCAGCATCGCGACGATCAGCACCAGCAGCAGGGCAATCGGAACGAAGGTGATACCGATCGACACGAGGAGCAGGAAGGTGATCAGCGAAATGAAGGCACCCATCATGAAAATGTCGCCATGAGCGAAATTGATCATGCCGATGATGCCGTAAACCATCGTGTAGCCGATGGCGATCAGGCCGTAGATCGATCCGAGTGTCAGCCCGTTGATGAGTTGCTGAATGAAATATTCCATAGGGGCGGGCGGGTTCCGAGTGCAGTTGGACTTCAGGCGTCTCGCCAAGCCTTTTTAGCAAAAGGGCTGGCTGCAAAACAATGATCTTCTTTGGATTACAATGAGCACGGTCTCCGCTCAAGCGTGATCCGAACAAGTCGCATCATTGGGTGATTTTCCATAAAAGCGGTCTGGCGACGCGAAGGCCGTTCCGACGCGCCTCCGGGCGCTGGCTTGCCGAGGGCTCGATCAAATGAATTGCCTGCTGTGGGCCGGACTTAAATGATTTCTCACGCCTCTCCGGTAAGTTGGCGTGCTGAACGGAACGCCACGTTTGACTCGTGTCGCCTCGCTCCGGCAAGCGTGGTATCGTCTAGATCAATAAGTTAGCGTAACTGTTCCCGCGTCCATCTTCTCTTTCGCGGGGGCATGTTTGGACGCGCGTTGCGCTAGCCCACATAAATCGCGTGATGCGGCTGGTTACGTAATGGATATGTGGTTGACGTTTTCGTCAATCCCCTCCACTTAAATGACTGTAACAACCCTCATGTAACCAAGCGGCCAGCGATGGAGGATTTGACCATGGTTGGACTAATTTTCGTCCTCATCTGCCTTGGAGTGGCCATTGCCCTCGCCCTGTGGCGGGCGCCTCTTTGGGCCTGGGCGGTGTTGGTGGCGGCTGCAACCTTGCTGATCCAGATCGGCGTCGCCTTCGGGCCGATGGGCGGCATGAGCTTCACTAAGCTACTCGCCTGGCTTCCCGCGATCGCGCTTGCCGTTTTGTCCTACCGGCCGATCCGCCAGAAGGTCGTGACCCGTCCCGCCTTCAACATGGTCAAACGGATCACGCCTCCGGTTTCGGCGACGGAGCGCGAGGCGCTCGAAGCAGGCACGCTCGGCTTTGACGCTGAGCTTTTCGGCGGAGAGCCGAACTGGAACAAGCTGCGCGCGGTCCCAGCGATGAGCCTAACCGAGGCCGAACGGAATTTCCTCGACGGTCCGACCGAAGAGCTTTGCCGCATGCTGGACGATTGGGAGATCCGCGCGATAGAGCGCGAAATCCCCGAGCACATCTGGAAGTTTGTCAAGGAAAACGGCTTTCTCGGCATGCTCATCTCGAAAGAGCATGGCGGGCTCGGCTTTTCTGCGCAGGCGCAATCCCTGATCCTGGGCAAGGTCGCGTCCCGCTCGCCTGACGCAGCCGTCGTCGTCATGGTGCCGAACTCGCTTGGCCCCGGCGAATTGATCGAGAAATTCGGCACCGATGAGCAGAAGCAAAAATTTCTCGGTCCGTTGGCGCGCGGCGAGGAAGTCCCCTGCTTCGCCCTGACCGGCCCCTATGCCGGGTCCGATGCCGCCTCGATGCGCGATATCGGCGTTGTGACGCGGGGCCAGCATGATGGCCAGGAGGTCGTCGGCATACGCCTCAACTGGGACAAGCGCTATATCACCCTTGCCCCGAACGCCACGCTGGTTGGCCTGGCATTCCAGCTTTTCGACCCCGAAAATCTGCTCGGAAAAGGCGAGGAGCTGGGCATTACGCTGGCGCTTCTGCCCGCCGATCATCCCGGCGTCAGCATTGGCCGTCGGCATTTGCCTTGCGGCAATGCGTTCCCCAACGGTCCGATCTGGGGCGAGGACGTCTTCATTCCGACCGATTGGATCATCGGCGGCGTCGAGCGCGCCGGGCATGGCTGGCGGATGCTGATGAGCTGTCTGGCCGCGGGCCGGGCGATTTCGCTCCCTGCCTCCGGGACGGCCGCGGCGAAAGCTTCGCTGCGCACGACCTCGGCCTATGCGCGCATCCGCTCGCAATTCGGCCTGCCGATCGGCAAGATGGAGGGCATTGAGGAACCGCTCGCACGGCTTGTCGAGTTCCGCCTACATTCTTAAGTCCGCGCGTTCGGTGACCGCTGCGATGGTCTCCAGCGGCGACAAGCCGGCGGTGATTTCCGCGCTAATGAAATACCGCTCGACCGAATGGGCGCGGCAGTCGGTCAACGACGCCATGGACATTCAGGGCGGCAAGGCGATCTGCGACGGTCCGTCCAATTTCGCGCAGGCCGCCTATCAATCCATTCCCGTCAGCATAACCGTCGAGGGGGCGAATATTCTCACCCGCTCGCTGATGGTGATCGCGCAAGGCGCGCTCCGCAGCCATCCCTGGCTTTTCAAGGAGATCGAAGCCGTTCAGCATTGGGATGAGGATGAAGGGTTCAAATCGTTCGAGCGGGCCTTCGAGGGGCATGTCGGATTCGCCGCGGCAAATCTCTTCGGCTCGTTTTTCCACAATGTCACTTTCGGCCTCTTCGCCGTCGCTCCCAAGACGCGCTATCTCGGCCATTGGTATCGCCAGACCTATCGGGCTGCGCGGAACTTTGCGCTCGTGACCGATCTGTCCGTCGCGGTGCTCGGCGGCGGGCTGAAGACCAAGCAGCACATTACCGGACGGCTGGCGGATGCGCTTTCGGATCTCTATTTCCTCTGCTGCATGCTGAAGCGGTTCGAGGACGATGGCGAGCCGCAGGCGGATCGCGGCATTCTCGACCATTCGGCGCAGAACGCACTCGCCCGCTTCTATGCTTCGCTGGACCGGGTGATTGCAAACTTCCCCAACCCGGTGGTCGGCGCGCTCATGCGCTTTCTGGTCTTCCCGCTCGGGCGCCATTTCCGCCCGGCCCGCGACCGCGGCGCCAAGCAGCTCGTCTCGCTCATTCTTGAGCCGACGGCCACGCGTGACCGGCTGACCCGTGAGATCTTCGTCACGCGCGACCGTAACGACACGCTCGGCATTCTGGAGCTGGCCTTCGAAAAAGTCGTGGAGACCGAGGACGCCAATCGTAAGCTGGAACGGGCGGTGAGAGAGGGCACGGTCCGCCGCTTCCTCGGCAATGACTTCATCGGCGAAGCGGTCCAGAAAGGCGTTCTGACGCCGGAGGAAGGCGAGGCGCTCAGAGAGCGCGAAGAACTCGTCGCCAAGGTGATCGCCGTCGATCATTTCGACCCGGACGAAATCACCGGCAGGAACGCGATCGGCCACAATTCACGCCCGGCAAACGCCTATGACAAGCCGCCCCATGCGGGAGGCGACGAAATCCACGCGGCGGAGTAATGGAGGAAACCATGCCCGGTACGCTCCTAAATTTGAAACATTGGCGTCTTGAGATCGATGACGAGAACATCGCCTGGGCCATCCTCGATCAGGCGGGCGAGAGCGCGAATACCTTCGGCATCGAAACCACCACCGAGCTCGGGCAGATCGTCTCGGCGGTGGAGGACGCCGCCCGGCGCAACGAAGCCCGCGCGCTCATCTTCCTCTCCGGCAAGGAGAACTCCTTCGTCGCCGGCGCCGATATCCGCGAATTCGACAATCTGACGCGCGAGAAGGATATCGAGGACGCGATCCGTCAGGTGACGGCGATGTTCGACCGGATCGAGGCGATGCCAATTCCCGTGATCGTCGGCATCCATGGCTTTTGCCTCGGCGGCGGACTCGAATTCGCCATGGCCTGCCATTACCGCATCGCCACGCGGGATGATGCGACGCGCCTCGGCCTGCCGGAAGTCAAGCTCGGCCTGATCCCGGGCTTCAACGGCACGGTGCGCTGGATCGAGCTGTCCGGCCCGCTCGCGGCGATGCCGAACATGCTGACCGGCAAAATGCTGCGTCCGACCGCGGCGCGCGCCATCGGTCTTGTCGATCAGCTCGTGCCCGGCAAGCTCGAGCTGCGCTGGGCCTGCCGGAAGGCGGCGCTGCAAAGGCGCAAATCGAAAGGCGCCGCATGGTGGAAGCGCCTGCTGAGCTACCCGCCGTTCCGCGGCATTCTTGCAAGCCGGATGCGGCAGGAAACGGCGAAGAAGGTGCGCGAAGAGCATTATCCCGCACCGTTCAAGCTGATCGAGCTGTTCGAACGCTTCGGCGGCGACCGGCGGCGCATGGCGATGGCCGAGATGCGCTACTTTACGCCGCTCATGGTCAGCGAGACCTCGCGCAATCTGCGCCGCGTTTTCCGCCTGTCGGAAATGCTGAAGAACGAGGCGCCGAAAGGCGGCCCCAAGCCGCAGCGCGCGCATGTCATCGGTGCCGGCACGATGGGCGGCGATATTGCCGCGTGGTGCGTCATCTCCGGCATGGAGGTCAGCCTTCAGGACGTTTCGCAGGATGCGGTCGAAAAGGCGCTCGGCCGGGCGAAATCGCTGTTCAAGAAACGGCTGCGCGGCAATCTGGAGGTGAACACGGCAATGGCCCGGCTTCATGCCGATGTGAAGGGCAACCACATTGCCCGGGCCGACGTCGTCATCGAGGCGATCGTCGAAAAGCTCGACATCAAGCAGAAGGTGCTGTCGGCGACCGAGTTGAAAATGAAACCCGGCGCGCTCCTGGCGACCAATACCTCCTCACTGCCGATCGAGCAGATCGCGGAAGGGCTCGCCGATCCCGGCCGGCTGATCGGCGTGCATTTCTTCAACCCGGTGCCGCAAATGCCGCTCGTTGAAGTGGTGCGCGGACCGGACAGCCGTGAGGACGTCGTCCGGCAGGGTTGCTCCTTCGTCACCGCCATCGGAAAATTCCCGCTGATCACCAAGAGCACGGCCGGCTTCCTGGTCAATCGCGTCCTGGGGCCTTATATGTTCGCCGCGATGGAGCGGGTCGAGGAAGGTCAGCCCAAGGAAAAGATCGACGCGGCGGCGGCGAAATTCGGCATGCCGATGGGGCCGATCGAGCTTGCCGACACGGTGGGGCTCGACATTTGCGCCCATGTTGCCGAAGTGCTCGGCAAACCCGCCCCGGAGGACTCCCAGCTCGCCCGGCTTGTCGCCAGCGGCAAGTTCGGCAAGAAGACCGGCAGCGGTTTCTACAATTGGGTGAACGGCAAGCCCGAGAAAGAGAAAGCCGAATATGACGAGGCCGAGCTCGACCGGCTCGGCCAGGATCTGATCAAGCCATTGATCGATGAATGCGAGAAATGCCTCGCCGAGGGCGTTGTCGCCGACGCCGATCATGTCGATGCAGGCGTGATCTTCGGCACCGGCTTTGCGCCCTTCCGCGGCGGGCCGCTGCATTATCGCAAATCACAAGAGCAGGAAACGAAACCGGCCAGCGCGCCGCATGCGGCGGCGACGGCGACGGCCGCGGCCGAATAAGGAGTGGAGCCATGATGGGACAATTGCGGCGGGTGGCCGTCATCGGCGGCATCCGCACACCGTTCTGCCGGTCGAATACGGCCTTTGCCGAATTGAGCAATCTCGATCTGATGACGGCTGCGCTGAACGGGCTGGTCGAGAAATGCCATCTCGAAGGCGAGCTGATCGACGAGGTCGTCGGCGGAGCCGTCGTCACCCATTCCAAAGACTTCAACCTCACGCGCGAGGCGGTGATCGCGACCGAGCTCGACCGCCGCACGCCCGGCGTGACGTTGTCGCAGGCCTGCGGGACCAGCCTTCAGGCGGCGCTCGGCAGCGCGGCCAAGATTGCGACCGGCCAGATCGACTGCGCCATTGCCACCGGCTCCGACACGACCTCGGATGCGCCGATCGTGGTGCAAAAGAAGCTGGCCCAGCGCCTCGTCAGGCTCAGCCAGGCGAAGAGCTTCAGCGAAAAGGCCCGGATCTTCATGAAGGGCTTCTCCCCTTCAGAGCTGGCGCCGGTGGCGCCGAATGTGGCCGAGCCACGGACCGGCCTATCGATGGGCCAGCACACCGAACTGATGGCGCAGAGATTTCACATTTCGCGCGATGCGCAGGACCAGCTCGCCTATGAAAGCCATAGGAAGGCTGCCAAAGCCTATGATGAGGGTTTTTTCGACGACCTCATCGTGCCGACCGCCGGCGTCTTTCGCGACAATAATCTGCGCACCGACATTGACCGGACGAAAATGTCGACGCTGAAGCCGGCCTTCGAGAAGTCGGAGCGCGGCACGCTGACCGCCGCCAATTCCACGCCGCTGACCGACGGCGCCTCCGCCGTTCTGCTGGCGTCGGAAGAGTGGGCCGACCAGCACGGGCTTCGTCCGCTCGCCTATCTGACGCATGGCCAGCATGCGGCGATTGACTTTGTCAACGGCGAGGGCCTGCTGATGGCGCCGACCATCGCGGTTTCACGCATGCTGGACAAGGCCGGGCTCACGCTGCAGGACTTCGATTTTTACGAAATCCATGAAGCCTTTGCGGCGCAGGTGCTCGCAACGCTCCAGGCGTGGGAGTTGCCGGACTATTGCCGCGAAGTGCTGGGCAAGGACCACCCGCTCGGCAGCATCGATCGCGACAAGCTGAATGTGAAGGGTTCAAGCATCGCGGTCGGCCATCCTTTCGCTGCGACCGGCGGGCGGATTCTGGCGACGCTGGCGAAGATCCTTGCCGAAAATGGCGGCGGGCGCGGGCTGATTTCGATCTGCACCGCGGGAGGCATGGGCGTGGCCGCGATCCTCGAAGGTGCCAGCCCGGCCCAGCACGCGGTCCACTGAGGCGGGATCATTTAGGCCGAATGGATCGGCGTGCGGGGAATGCTCCCTCTGCCTGTGGAGACCTCTGCCAAGTGCCATATTCTGCGTCGTCCCGGCCCTCCCCGTGCCGGGACCCATTCGCCTAACGACTTGCCGAAGCGCTTGCTGAGAGATGATTGGATCGCGGATAGCCCTTTGGGCTTCCGGGACGACGAATTGAGAGGTCGGTTTCGCAGAGATCTCCTATGGAAGAGGGGCGGGGTGAGAGGTAACTCCCTATCGAACATACTCGCGTCATTACGAGGAGGCGGAGCCGACGAAGCAATCCATTGACTTCTCGGCGCCGGCAGCTCGTGGATTGCCGCGCGGCCTTCGGCCGCTCGCAATGACGGAGGAGGCTCCGCTTCCGATCGTTCTGATCCCGCTGGCTGCGCTCCTTCCGAGCGCTACCGGGCGTTATGCGATTTGAGCTGCGCAATCGACTGTTCGCGGATCTCGCGCAGCTCACTCAATGCGTCCTCAATATCCTTTTGCTTGCCTTCAAGCTCTGCGATCGACCTTTCCACACGCTGCAGGAGCAGCCGCGTCTGCGCGACCTGGCCGCGATCGGCGTCATAGAGGTTCAGATATTCGAAGATCTCTTCCAGACTGAAGCCCAGCCGTTTTCCGCGCAGAATGAGGATCAGCCGGGCGCGGTCCCGCTTCGTATAGATGCGGTTGCTCCCCACGCGCTTCGGCGCGAGCAGGCCCTTTGACTCATAGAAGCGGATTGCCCGCGTCGATATGCCGAATTCGCCGGCAAGATCGCCGATGCTGAAAAGCGCCGTGCCTGTCGCCCGCCCGGCGGCGGCGCCGGTCTTTTGCTCAGCTTTCTGAGCCATCGGGTTCCCTTTCGGCGCGAAGCTCCTTCTTGGAGAGTTTGCCGATCATTGTCTTGGGCAGCACGTCCCTGAACTCGATTTCCGAGGGCATTTCGATCTTTGACAGTTTCGCTTCCAGGAATTTAAAAACCTCTTCCTTTGTCGCGGTCACGTCCCGTTTCAGCTTGACGAACGCCTTCGGCGCCTGTCCCCGATATTTATCGGGGATGCCGATCACCGTGACCTCCTCAACGCCGGGGAATTCGTGAATTGCCTCCTCCACGACGCGCGGATAGACGTTGAACCCTGAGCAGATGATGATGTCTTTGATCCGGTCGACGATGAACGTGTAACCCTCGACATCCATATAGCCGACGTCGCCGGTGCGCAGAAACTCGCCGACCATCACATCGGCCGTCTCTTTCGGGCGCTGCCAATAGCCTTTCATGACCTGCGGTCCCGCAATGCAGATTTCGCCATTTTCGCCGAGCGGCAGTTCCTGGGCCGGATCATCGAGCGAACGGATGGAAATCCGCGTTCCGGGCATTGGAATCCCGATGGAGCATTCCTTGCTCTTTCCCGAGACCGGGTTGCAGGTCGCTGTGGGCGAGCTCTCCGAAAGCCCGTAGCCCTCCACGAGGCTGCATCCGGACGCCTTTTCGAAGCCGCGCTTGACCTCCATCGGCAGCGGTGCGCCACCGGAAATGCAGTATTTGAGCGAGGTCAGATCGCCCGGCTTCAATTGCGGGGCGTTCATCAGGGCGGTGTAGAGCGTCGGTACGCCCGGCAGGAATGTCGCCTTCTTGTTGCGGACCAGTTTCAAGGCGTCACTCACCTCGAAGCGAGGCAGAAGCAGCATCGTCGCGGCCTTTGCAATGGCGAAATTCATCACCGTTGTCATGGCGAAGACGTGGAAGAAGGGGAGAATTCCCATCACCCGCTCCTCGCCCTGCACGAGCTCCGGCGCCCACAGCACATTTTGCTGAGCGTTGATCGAAAGATTGGCGTGGGTGAGCATGGCGCCTTTGGGGATGCCGGTCGTGCCACCCGTATATTGCAGCACCGCGACATCGTCCTTGGGATCGATTGTGATCTTGTCGGGCTTGCCGTCATTCTCGATCAAGGTGCGATAGGCGATGATCCTGCCGCTGTTCGGCGACTTCCGCCAGTCAGCCAGATCCTTCCTCTTGAACAGTTTGAAGAGGATCGACTTGCCGCCGGGCAGGAGTTCGGAGAACGGGCAGACGACGGCCGCGGAGATCGTGCCATTGGTGAGCAATGCGTCGACCTTCGGGAAGAGCGCGGCGAGATCGAGCGTCACCATCATTTGCAGCCGTGCGTCCTGCGCCTGGCGGGTAATCTCTTCCACGGTGTAGAGCGGATTGAAATTCACGACCGTGCCGCCGGCTTTCAGAATGCCGTAATAGAAGATGACGAAAGTCGGCGAATTCGGCAGGAACAGGCCGACATTGACGCCTTTCCGGACGCCCCGCTGCTGCAGGCCGGCAGCCACACGGTCCGCGAGCGCATTGACCTCGGCATAGGTCAGGCTCTTGCCGAGAAAATAGGTGCAATCCTTGCCGCCAAACTGTTTTGCCGTCGTCTCCAGAAGCGCTGGCAGCGGCATCGGCTTGAGCGGCGCGCGCCAGTCCACTTCCTTCGGATAAGTCTTCAGCCACGGATAGCGCCCCTGGCCGGTCGGCCCGAGCTGGACGCCGTTTGCGAAGGCTTCCTGATGATCGGCGGTCATCTTTTCCTCAGGTTTATAAGGCGTTTCTTCCCATTCAGTCTTGCCGCGAAGCCCTGTGGGGGCATTATTATTCGCCCTCCGCTTAGGAATCGCAATCCCGGCCTCTTCGTCCCTCGTATGTAGTCAGTTGGGTGCCGCTAACCAAATGGTACACGCTTCGGATGAGACCCTGGACATGCCAGAAGATTCCGGCTAATGGGAAACGGATGTAGCTCCCGGACCGCATCCGGCGAACGCGGCGCAATATCGCCCTGTATTCTGAAGGGCAGGGAGAGGATAATGGATGACGTTGCCGACAAGATAATCGGAATTCTCAAGAAGAATATGAAAGAACCTCCGGAGACGATCTCTCTGGATACCAAACTCAGTGAGCTTGAAATCGAGTTGCTCGATCTGGCTGTGATCGTCTTCGATGTGGAAGACACGTTCGGCATCCAGATCCCCTATAATGCCAATGGCGATATGTCGGATTTTGCCACTGTGGGTTCGGTCGTTGACCGTGTGAAGGAGCTGATCTCCGAGAAGGGCACGGCCGGCGCGGCCGCCTGATGCGCACGGCTCGAGATCAGCTTGACCTCGTCCAAGTGATTTCACTTGGACGAGGTCAAGCTGATCTATTTCTATAAGTTAGCGCAACGCGCGTCCATTTGGACGCGCGTTGCGCTAGTCCGGCGTTCTCTTGGCATAAGGGCAAAAAATGACGGGGCCCAATGGGGCAAGGCGGGTCGTGGTTACCGGTCAGGGGGTGGTTTCGCCCATCGGGACCGGGGTCGGTGCGTTCTGGGCAAGCTTGAAAGAAGGGCGCTGCGGAATTGGTCAGATCGAGGGCTTCGATCTGCAGGATCTCTACATCACCATCGCCGGTGAAGTGAAGGATTTCGACCCCCGCGAGCGCTGCCCGTCGAAGCCGCTGCTGCTCGCCGACCGCTATTCCCAATTCGCCGGCGCGGCGGCCATCGAAGCGATGAAAGAGGCCGGTTTCGACGGTCCCGTTCCGGACGGCCATCGCGCCGCATCCATCATCGGCTCCGGCATCGGCGGGTTATCCACAATTGAAGCGGGCTATGTGGACCTTTTCATTCACAAGAAGAAGGCCACCCATCCGCTCACCCTTTTGCGGAGCATCGCCTCCTCGGCCGCCGCCCATGCCAGCATCGAATACGGCCTCAAAGGGCCCTGCTTCGGCACGGTCAGCGCCTGTTCGACGGCGGCTCACGCAATCGGGCTGACGTTCCAGATGGTCCGTGCGGGTCTGGTCGATCTGGGCGTTGCCGGTGCCTCGGAAGCGTGTCTCACATTCGGATCGATGCGCTCCTGGCAGGCAATGCGCGTGCTTTCGCCGGACGGGTGCTGGCCATTCGCCAAGCGCCGCAACGGCACGGTTCTGGCGGAAGGCGCTGGCATCCTGGTGCTGGAGGAGCTGGAGCATGCAAAGGCCCGCGGCGCAGAGCCGATCGCGGAGGTGATGGGCTTCGGCATGACCTCAGACGCGGCGGATATGGTCAATCCCTCCATCGAAGGACCGACCGTTGCGATGCAGACCGCGCTGGAGGATGCGCGCCTCTCGCCCTCCGACATCGACTATATCAACGCACATGGCACGGCGACGACGATCAACGATATCAACGAGACGCGCGCAATCCGGCGCGTCTTCGACAATGCGGCGGATAAGGTCTCGGTGAGCTCGACGAAATCGATGCACGGCCATTGCCTTGGCGCCGGCGGCGGCGTGGAGGCGGTCGCCTGCATCAAGGCGATCAACGAAAATTTCGTGCCGCCGACGATCGGCTTCGACGAGCCAGGCGATGAATGCGACCTCGACTACACGCCGAATGAGGGGCGTTCGCGCGAAGTGAATTACGCCATGTCGAATTCCTTCGCTTTTGGCGGTCTCAATGCCGTTCTGATCTTCGGCCCGCCGCCCGCGTAAGACGACGATCCGATCACATCGCAAGCCTGACGCCCAATCGCGCAGTCCTGGCAGCCGGAGAGGTGGACCGCTTCAGGTCGCTGACCGACCGGATTCGAACGCACAAGATTCCTCTCTTGCCAAAGGTCATGCTCCGCGCATCATTGCCGCGCTTTTGTGCAGAGCAAAAATCGTGAATGGCCGAGCCATTGGCGGGTGAGCGGCGGCGGTCTACATAGGCGGCATAGCCCACGCACCTATCAGCCGGAGTGTCCTCAATGACGACCAACAGAAGCGTAATCGTGACAGGCTCGACCAGCGGCATCGGTCTCGGCATGGCCACGGCCTTCGCCAGGCAAGGCCTGAATGTCATGCTCAACGGCTTCGGCGATGCCGGAGAGATCGAGGTGGTCCGGTCCCGGCTTGCCTCGGAGAACCGTGTCGACGTCGGCTATCACGGCGCGGACATGACAAAGCCGGAAGAAATCGGCGCATTGTTCAGGGCGGCCGAGGACAAGTTCGGCGCGATACAAAATCCCCTTGCCGTTTTCCTGTGCTCCGATGCGGCGGCCTCGATCACCGGCGCGGCGCTCCCGATCGATGGAGGCTGGACGGCGCAATGACGCTCAACTCCGGCGCCGACCATGCGAAAGGCGCAAAGCCGATTAATCTGGCTCTCCAGGGCGGCGGTGCGCACGGCGCCTTCACCTGGGGCGTGCTGGATCGTTTCCTGGAAGATGAGCGCCTTCAAATCGAAGCGATTAGCGGCACGAGCGCCGGCGCAATGAATGCGGTCGTGCTGGCTGACGGCTTGACGCGCGGCGGGCCGGAGGCGGCGAGGGAACGGCTGAGGATCTTCTGGCAGGAGGTCGGAAAGCGAGCGGCTTTCAGCCCGGTGCGGCGGAGCCTGTTCGATATCTGGACCGGCAATTGGAACATCGGCAATTCGCTGATGTTCTTCTGGTTCGATGTGCTGACGCGCTCTCTTTCGCCTTACGATTTCAACCCGCTCAACATCAATCCGCTACGGAACCTTCTGGAGGACCTCATCGATTTCGAGCGCGTGCGCTCATGTCGCGATGTCAAGCTGTTCGTCTCGGCGACAAATGTCGAGACCGGCCACGTCCGCGTCTTCGAGGGCAGCAACCTGACCGCCGATGCCGTGATGGCATCGACCTGCCTGCCGACGCTGTTTCAGGCCGTGGAGATCGACGGCCAGCATTATTGGGACGGCGGCTATATGGGCAACCCGGTACTGTTTCCGTTCTTCTATGCCAGCCAGTCGCAGGACATTCTCATTGTGCAGATCAATCCAATCGAACGGGAAGGGGTTCCGCGCGGCGCCCGCGAAATCCTCGATCGCGTCAATGAGATCTCGTTCAACGCCAGCCTCCTGCGGGAGCTTCGCGCGGTCGATTTCGTCGGCCGGATGCTCGCCGAAGAGCGGCTGGATCCCGAACGCTACAGAGATTTGCATGTTCACATTGTCGGCCTGCATGAGCAGGACATCTCATTCGGCGCGGCGAGCAAACTCAATGCCGAGCCGGCGTTTTTGCAGCATCTGTTCGAAATCGGGCGGAGTGCGGCGGCCGAATGGCTCGATGAGAATTACGACGCCATTGGCAGACAGTCCACTGTCGACATCCGGAAAATGTTTCAGGGCGACGGCTATGAGCGGGCGGTGGAGAGTTGACTATTCGGCCGCGTCGCTGCGCACCAGCTGCGGATCGGCCGGCTCGATCGTGGGGATTTTCTTCGCGCGTTCCGGATCGCTCGCATCCTTGAGCGTTCGGGGCAGCGTGTCCGAGGCGAGCGCGCCAAGCGAGAAATAGATGCGCAGAAGATCATCGACCTTCATCTGCGGAACCGGCACGACAGCCTCCTCCGGCACGAGCACGAGGCCGCCCGTCATCGGGATCGGCGCCGTCGGCAGATAGACCATGCAGCGCGGCTCGCCGCCAATATAATAGACGTCCTGATTTGCGAGCAGAGCGAGCACATCGACGCCGTTCCTGCCTCCGAAGCGGCAAGAGACGACGGTCATGCCCGAGAAGTCGCCGGTTGTCTTGTCGGTCGCCAGGCGGACTACGCGCGAAATCGGATTGTAGATGCTCCGGATAATCGGCAGCTTGGTGAAGATACGGTCGATGGAGCTTTCGATGCTTTTCTGAGCGGCGCTGCGCGCGATGATGCCGAGCAGCCAGATTCCGATCAGCGCGATGAGAATGCCAAGGAAAAAGGCCAGCGTATCATAGCCCTGGCCGATGATCGTCGTGCCACTCGTGGTCAGAAGGTTGCCGAGAAAGGTGCCGGGGCCGAGGGCCGCTCTTAAGACGTCGATGATCCAGGCGACGATGAGGATCGTCAAAACGATGGGCAGAAGCAGGACAAGCCCGGCCAGAAATGTGGTCGTGAAGGTATTGCGCCAGAGTTGAACGAATAGAGACATGAATGAAACCGCCCTTGAGTGCCGCTTCCTTTAAGATACATAAATTTGCCGTAATTGTCCTAAGTTTGTGCGAAGCAACATAAAACGGCCGGACGCCGGTGTCCGGCGCTATTCGCGGTCGCTGCGTTTTCGGTCATTATGGGTGAACGGATATGAACGATCGCCGAATGCACCCGTTCCCTAGCGCATCGGACCGATCAGCATGGCCCCGCGAAGGCGGGGCTGGGTACCGGTTTTCGGATAAATCCGATGCGCAGACAAAGAGACAGCGGAGCGCTTCCGCCTCCGATTTCGAATCCGCTGCTCTAAGTGGGAACGCCGGTCGCGCCATATTGGCCGACAAGGCCGGCAAGGCCGATAAGGATCAGATAAGCCGCGACCAGATAGTTCAGAATCTGTGGCACGGCCAATATCAAGACGCCGAAGATGAGTGCGATCCATGGCTGAAGGGTGACGACGAGATCCATTTGCTTTCGCTTGCTCCCCAATTGTGAAAAGTCGATCCGCCGATGTGCGGGGTGCTCACGAAACGGCCCGCCATGCGCAAAGTTCCCGCTTCCCCGCGGAAAGGTTTTTAGGCGGCCCGGCTGCCCGAGCCGCCTTTATACGAGCTGACTGGTGTTTGAACGCTTAAAATGCGCTGATCGGCGCGAAAAAGCAGCGGCGCGTCCCATTTGGCCGCTGGCAGCGCCAATATTGCCCATCCGCGCTCGGCAGCGCTTCCTTATACGGCACGATTTCCGCGATCGGCTTAATTTCGAATCCAGTGTCACCGACCTTGACGGACGAAGACGGGACAACGAAGCAGTCGTTCGCTCCGCAGCACCATTCGCCGTTCTGCGGGCCGCGGAAGGCGCCGCGATTGATCCAGCTGTCATGTGCGAAGACATTCGAGGAGAAGGAAAGCATCGCCATGGCGGTGACGAGGGTCATACAGGTCCGTCGGATCATGTGATCTTCCACCAAATGGTTTCCACCAGCTGCGGCGATCACCGGAACGGCTCTGTCGAAAATCTAAGCCGCCTTGCGGTCTGTTGACCGCCGCCAGAGTGCCGGCCTTAGACGTTTCGACCCTTGGACGGGCCTCTAAGGACCCGGTCACTAGGAAAAATTGTAGCAATGAAATGACACAACGCAAAGTGGTTGTGGTAAGTCGTTTTTGCATAAGGAAAATTTGGCCGCCCGTGAAACGCGGCAGCATAAAAAATGCGTAAAAAGGACTGCCGGGCCGCTTGGCTGGCAACGCTTTTCGCTACGGTGAGGAGCCGACTTCGCCGGGCGAGGATGACACGAGATCAAGCCGATTAAAGAGCTGCGGCGAGGCCCGATAGGCCGGCCTTTCGCGGATTTGAGCTTAGTGCGCACATCGCTGATTGGCGGAGGTCGAAGACAAGCTGTTCGCCGCCTTCGTTCTTGGCGAGCGCGAGAAAGACCCTCGTTTCGCCCTGGCAAGGAAACTGTCTACCTCGGCTAGCTCGGGATTTCGATATCGTCGTCATCGACACGCCGCCGCGCCTACGATGGCCGCTATCAATGCGTTCTGCGCATCCACGCATGTCCTTATTCCGACATCACTGACGTCGATGTCTCGAAGTGGTGCTGTGACTTTCGTTCACTATCTAGCGGAGTTTCGCAAGACGCTCTGCCCTTCGATTGAGGTTCTGGGCGTGCTGCAACTTTTACTGCGCGAGGTCAACTGAACGCGGCAGAAAAAAAGATCTTGGGAGAGCTTGACGCCTACCTCCCAGGTGTTGACGTATGGCACGATATATTCGTTCCATTACGGCAGGATATCGCAAATAACCGTGTGCTTCACAACTCCGAATGCAAAGAATAGACTCCGCCGCCTGGGGCCTCTTGATCGGCCGCCTCGCCAGCATCTGGGTGAGGAACTGCCCCGTATAGCTCGTCTTTACCTTCGCGACCTGCTCCGGCGTGCCGGCCGCGACGATCTCGCCGCCGCCGTCGCCGCCTTCGGGACCAAGATCGAGAATCCAGTCGGCCGTCTTGATGACTTCGAGATTATGCTCGATCACGACGACCGTGTTGCCCTGCTGGACAAGCTCGTGCAGCACTTCGAGCAGCTTGGCGACGTCGTGGAAATGCAGGCCCGTGGTCGGCTCGTCGAGAATATAGAGCGTGCGCCCCGTCGCCCTGCGGCTCAGCTCCTTCGCCAGCTTGATGCGCTGCGCCTCGCCGCCCGAAAGCGTCGTCGCCTGCTGGCCGATCTTGATATAGCCGAGCCCCACCCGGGCGAGCGTCACCAGCTTGTCGCGGACCGAAGGCACCGCCTTGAAGAATTCCGCGCCTTCCTCGACCGTCATATCCAGGACATCGGCGATCGACTTGCCCCGGAACAGGATTTCGAGCGTCTCGCGATTGTAGCGCTTGCCCTTGCACTGATCGCAGGTGACGTAGACATCGGGCAGGAAGTGCATCTCGATCTTGATCACGCCATCGCCCTGGCAGGCTTCGCAGCGTCCGCCCTTCACGTTGAACGAGAAGCGGCCGGGCAGGTAGCCGCGCGCCTTTGCCTCGGGCAGCCCGGCAAACCAGTCGCGGATGGGCGTGAACGCGCCCGTATAGGTCGCCGGATTGGAGCGCGGCGTCCGGCCGATCGGCGACTGGTCAATGTCGATCACCTTGTCGAGATATTCGAGCCCTTGAATATCGTCGAAAGGCGCCGGCGCCTCGCGCGCGCCGTTCAGCCGCCGCGCCACGGCCTTATAGATGGTCTCGATCAGCAGGGTCGATTTGCCACCGCCAGAAACGCCGGTGACGCAAGTGAAGGTGCCGAGCGGAATCTCCGCGGTGATGTTCTTCAGATTGTTGCCCGTCGCGCCGGAGATCCGCAGACGCTTGTGCCGGCCAGCTTTTCGCCGCATGGTCGGTACGGGCACCTGTCGCGCGCCGCTCAAATATTGGCCGGTCAGGCTGGAGGAGGTGTCCATGATCTTCTCAGGGATCCCCTCGGCGATGATCTCGCCGCCATGAACGCCCGCCCCCGGACCGATGTCGATCACATGGTCGGCCTGCAGAATGGCGTCCTCGTCATGCTCGACGACGATGACCGTATTGCCGAGATCGCGCAGATGTTTGAGCGTATCGAGCAGCCGGGCATTGTCGCGCTGATGCAGGCCGATCGACGGCTCGTCCAGCACGTAGAGCACGCCCGTCAGTCCGGAGCCGATCTGCGAGGCGAGCCGGATGCGCTGGCTTTCGCCGCCCGACAGCGTGCCGGAATTGCGTGACAGCGCCAGATAGTCAAGCCCGACATCGTTGAGGAACCGCAGCCTTTCCCGGATTTCCTTCAGTATCCGGCTGGCAATTTCGTTCTGCTTGGCGCTCAGCGTGTCGGGCAGCGCCGAGAACCAGCTCGCCGCCTCGCGGATCGACATGCGCGAGACCTCGCCGATATGCAGCCCGTCGATCTTCACGGCGAGCGCCTGCGGTTTGAGACGATAGCCGCCGCACGCCTCGCAAGGGTGATCGGACTGGTAGCGCCCGAGCTCCTCGCGCACCCAGGCACTGTCGGTTTCCTTCCAGCGCCGCTCGATATTGCGAACGACCCCTTCGAAGGGCTTCTTGTTCCGGTAGGTGCGAAGCCCGTCATCATAAACGAAGCTGATCGCCTCGCCGTTCGACCCGTACAGGATCGCGTTTTGAACATCCTCCGGAATTTCGCTCCAGGGGGTGTTCATCGAGATTTTGTAATGCTTGGCGAGCGCATCCAAAGTCTGGGTGTAATAGGGCGAGGTATTGCCGGTGCGGGCCCAGGGTACGATGGCGCCCTTGCGCAGCGAGAGCGAGGGATCGGGGACGACAAGCGCCGCTTCGAATCTCAGCTCCGTGCCGAGGCCGTCGCATTTCGGGCAGGCGCCGAACGGGTTGTTGAAGGAAAACAGCCGCGGCTCGATCTCCTCGATGGTGAAGCCGGAGACCGGGCAGGCGAAGCGCTGCGAGAATAGCAGCCGCTCATGCGTGTCGTTTTTCGACTTATTGGCGCCCTTGCGCTGCTTCGCGGGAAGCGGCTTGTCGGCGAATTCGGCAATCGCCAGCCCGTCGGCGATTTCGAGCGCCGTCTCCAGACTGTCCGCCAGCCTGTTGCCCAGCTCGGGGCGCACCACGACACGGTCAACGACAATGTCGATATCGTGCTTCAGCTTCTTGTCGAGCGCGGGCGCATCGGCGATCTCATGGAACTGGCCGTCGATCTTCACGCGCTGGAAGCCGCGCTTCATATAGCCGGCCAGCTCTTTCTTATATTCGCCCTTGCGGCCGCGAATGACCGGCGCCATCAGATAGAGCCGGGTGCCTTCGGGCAGCGCCATGATCCGGTCGACCATCTGGCTGACGGTCTGGCTTTCGATCGGCAGGCCGGTGGCCGGCGAATAGGGCACGCCGACGCGGGCGAAGAGCAGCCGCATATAGTCGTAGATCTCGGTGACGGTGCCGACGGTGGAGCGCGGATTGCGGCTCGTCGTCTTCTGCTCGATGGAAATTGCCGGCGACAGACCTTCGATCAGATCGACATCCGGCTTCTGCATCATTTCCAGGAACTGGCGCGCATAGGCCGACAGGCTCTCGACATAGCGGCGCTGCCCTTCGGCGTAGATCGTATCGAAGGCCAGGCTCGACTTCCCGGACCCGGACAAGCCGGTTATGACGACGAGCTTCTCGCGCGGAATGTCGAGCGAGATATTTTTGAGATTGTGCTCCCGCGCACCGCGGACCGAAATGAACTTCTGCATCGAGCGCCCAACGCTGAAACGGCTGTCACATTAGCAGGCGATTGTGAAAAGGCACGGGACGATTTGTCTCTTCCCACCACAAATTCGTCGTTTGACCGCTGAATTTAGGTGCTATTTCGTCACCTTCCAGGTTTGGTATATTTCGCCGCTGAACGGCCCATATATTGGAAAAACAAAGGCTTACTGATGAGGGGGATGTATGACCTATTCCGATCCGACCGTCGACCGGATTGAGGCAAGCTTCAAAGAGCTGGCGGATGACGTCAATCGGACGAGCGCCTCGACGCGCAATGGCTGGCTCGTCTTTCTGGCGATCCAGGCCTATTTCTTCATCGCACTCGCCGGACTTCGCCATCGCGACCTCCTTCTCGACACCCCCGTACCGCTGCCGCTCCTGCAAGTGCAGATCGATCTCAAGGGCTTCTTCCTGTTCGGGCCGGTCCTCTTCGTGCTCATTCATATGGGGGTATTGCTTCAGCATGTCATGCTGGCGCGGCAGGTCCGCGAACTGCATGACCGCATATCGAGTTTTGAGGGAAAGAATCTCTTTCGCCACCACAGGATCCGTTTCCATCTGCACGCCTATTCATTCACCCAGCTGATAGCGGGCGGCCAGCGCAGCGCCTTCTTCGCCTTTTTCCTATCGCTTCTGAACTGGCTTAGCCTGGGTATCCTGCCCGTTGTTCTGCTGCTCGGTTTTCAGATCACCTTCCTGCCCTATCATGATTTGCAGGTGACCTGGGCGCATCGGGCCTATCTGATCGCCGACATCATCATTCTGACGATCTTCGCGGTGTTCATGCGTTACCCCACGCTCAGCTTCGTCGCGGGGTTCGGACGCACGATTATCCAGCGGCCGTTCAGCTTCCTGATCAGCCTCGTTCTCAGCGCCGGCGCGCTGTTCTTCTCACTCAGCATTGCGACGATCCCGGAGGAAAGGATGGACCGCGCCATGACGGCGTTCTGGCCGGTCGACGTCCCAACCAATCGCGAGCAGGCGGGGGCTCCGAGGCGGGCCTTCGTGCTGACCGCGCTTCTGTTCGATGGCGGCGTCGATATGCTGTCGGGACGGCCCGCAAGCCCGTTCGGGCGCAATCTGGTCGTGACCGATGCGGACCTGATCCAGGACAGCGCGGTGGGCGTCGGCGATACCAGCGTGAATCTAAGGCTGCGGGATCTGCGCTATGGCACGTTCGACCGGTCGGACCTGCATCAGGCGGATCTGACCGGCGCGGTCCTGACGGGGGCCAGCCTGCGCCAGACGAATCTGATCGCGGTGAAGGCCGAGCAGGCGGTTTTTTTCGGCGCCGATCTCTTTCGGGCACGGTTTGTGCCGGACACTTCGATCGGACCCCTAGTGACTGCGGTCAATCTGCGTGGCGCGGATCTGCGCAACGCCAACCTGGCCGAAACCAATCTGCAGACGGCGACTCTGTATGACGCGCTTTTCGAAGGCGCCGTTCTCACGGGCACGCAAATGGACGCGGAGATGATTGCGGAGGCGAAGCGTCAGGGGGCGAGGTTTTGAAGCAAGGTCAATTTAGTAGAAACGGCTCGGTCTGTGGAATGCGCAAAACTCCCTCTCCCAAGGTGAGCGCTTGTCGCGATGTCTTGCTGATCGCGACCAGACAAGCGTCGCTCACCGTAAAGGTTCGCGAGTGGGAGACGTCGGGATGCGTCAGCATTCCGGGTGAGGGGATTGTGAATCGATCGGGTGTCACCCCTCACCCCCACTCTCTCCCCAAGGAGAGGGAGCGGCCAGCGCAAGCCTGATCAACTCGGCCAAAATGACCTTGCCTTTGTCGCCGAGCACGAGCGGCCGGGGAGGACGATCCCGTGACCGCAGCGGTCAGGGCATGACCAGTTCGACCTGCTTCTTGTCCCCCGGCGCGACGGAGAATTTCGCGGCAAACTGGCGTCCGCCATGCTCGACCCTGACGTCGTACCGGCCCGCCGCGAGCACATGCGAGGGAAAAGCCCCGCCGCTTTTCTTCACAAGCTGCCCGTCTTCGGCATAGATGTGCCAGATCGTGTCGGCAAGCGCTTCGCCGCCCGCCTTCTCCACCAGCCTGAAGGTCACCTTTCCCGCCTGATGGTCGATCGTCGCCTCCGTCATCTTGCCGGGTTCGACGGTCACATCGACCTGCATGACGGCATTGGCGTCGCCGTAAGTGCTCTCGACCCGGTAATTGCCGCTATTGAGGCGCAGGACGACGCCGGACTTCGCCCCCGCGACGACTTTCCGCCGGTTGCCGAACTGATCCAACTCTTCGGAAAAGACATCGAAGGTCAAGGACTGCTCCGAGAGCAGCGGCTGCTTGGCCAGCGTGGCGTAGAGGCGCAGGCCGCCGGCATTGAGATTGAAGACATTCTCCTTGCGCTTGCCTGGCCACACCGTCACGCGTTTTGTCAGATTGGCGTGTCCGTAGGCTGCGTTAATAAGATAGTCACCCGGCGCGAGCGTCACGGTGGTCCGGGCTTGCCGTAACCGGTGCAGCAGCTGATAGCTGCCGTCCTCCTGCGCCCGGCCGTCATAGATCCGCCAGATCACTCCGCTGTTGAGCGGCGGCGTGTCATTCGCGAGCATCGCCGACAGGATCAGCGTTCCCGGCTCATCGGAAGCAAAGCCGCTCTCGCCGGGCGTGCCAGGGCCTGCCTGCGGCGGCGCCAGGATCGGGAGCTGGCGGCCCTCTTCATTTTCCGTCATCCCGCGTTCGGCAAGCGCGAAGGCCTTGCGGAGCGAGTCATTCAGCTCGCCGGCATTTTTGGCCGTTTGAAAGACGCCGTTCGTCTTTTCGGAAATGCAGGCCAGCTCCTGGAGCTCTTCGGTGCTCTTTTCGTGAAATGCGATCACGTGCACGACCGTTTGCGGAGACTGAGCCTTCAGCGTTTCCGCGGCGGCGCAGGGATCGGCTTTGCAGTCATCCGTGCTGTCGGTGAGCAGGATGATGGAGCGCGCGCCGCTTTTGGTCTTGAAGAGCTTGCCGGCCTCCGCCAGCGACGCCGCGACCGGGGCGGAGCCGTTCGGATTGGCGGCATCGACGGTTTTTGCGTCGGCGGACGGGTCGATCGCTCCGACATCTTTCAGAGTTTCGAACAATTCGCAGCTCTTCGATTTCTGCGTGCCATAGGCGAGAATCCCGAGGTCGAGCTTCCCGGCCTTCTCGTTCAGCAGGGCGCCGACGGCATTGCGCACCACCGAGATCTTCGGCGTGCCGCCTATGCGCGCCCACATGCTGCCAGAGTGATCGAGAATGAGGACGGCCTCGTTCTGAGCCGCGGCGGGCGCGGGGGTGAGCCCCGCAAGGCTCAGGAATGCAGCTAGCGTGAAAAGGCCCGCGCCGAGGATATCCCGCGGCCGTTTCGTCATGAGGTCGATCATAGGTGCTATTGTGCGACGACTTCGATCGTCTGCTCCCGGTTGGAAACCGCTTCGAAGGTTTGCGTATAGGTCTTGGCCTCATGCTGTGCCATGACCTGATAATGGCCGGCTTGCAGAACGAGGCTTGGCGCTGCGTCCTGGGCGATCAGCACCGTCCCGCCGCCATTATATTTCAGCGTCCATTTGACACGGTCGATCGGCTTGCCGCCCGGCTTCGGCACGAGGCGCAGTTTTACGTCGCTCGCCTTATGCTCGAACGCGACATTGATGACATCGCCCGCCGTAACCTCGACCTCCTGCGTCTGGCGCGCATTGTGCCAGCCATACTGGCTCTCAATTCGATAACGCCCTTTGGGGAGAAAAATTGTCGGCGAGGAAATCGTGGAGGTCAGAATTTCCTTGTTCGCCGGCTTGCCATCGTCGTCGGTCAGGCTGAAGACACGGTAAAGCAAAGGGCGATCGAGCAGCGTTCCATTTCCGGCAAGCGACGACTTCAGGCGAACGCCTCCGGCATTGAGCACCAGCTGCCGCTGCTTTTGCTCGCCGGCTTTGATCGTGACGTCCTTTTCCACCTGGGCAAGGCCCAGCACGGCTGCAACCCGATAATGTCCCGCCGGAAGACTGAATTTCGGCTCGCCAAGTTTGGAACGGACGATTTCGCGATGCCGGCCGGCTTCGCCATTCTCATAGATGAAGAAGGTCGCGCCACTCATCAGCGGACCGTCCGCTTTGGCGTGGGCCGACAGCGTAAGCTCGCCCGTATCCATGACCGCTTCGATACGCTTTTCCTCACCCGGCGAGAGCGTGACCGGCATGTCCACTTTGGCAAGGCCGTAGCGCGCCAGGAGCTGATATTGTCCGGCGGGCACATGGAAGACGGCGTCGGGGAGGCTCGACCGGCCGATATCCTCCGGCTGTTCCGCCTGGGGGTCCTGCTTGCGCAGCGAAAAGAACACGTTTTCCAATGGCGGGCCCCCCGCAACGGCGGCACCGTGCACATGGAGCGTTCCGGCATTGAGCGAGACGATCTGCGTGACCTTTTCATTCTCTGGGAGTTCGAATTCAAGCCCGTCCCGGGCCAGTCCGAATGTGGCCTCCGCATAATACCGGCCGGGTTTCAGCGACAATTCCGGTTCGGCGCCGCCGCCGCTCCAGACGAGCTTGCCGTCCGCCTGGTTCGGTTCCTCGATCTTCATGACCCGCCAAAGCAGGCCCTCCGTCAGCGTTCGGGAGCCGGTCGCCAGCACGGCGCTCAGACGCACATTGGCACCCCGGCGCGGATTCGTCTCCGGCAGGGGCGGGGAATGGCGCGTAGCCGGCCTATTCCATTTTTTTACGGCCGCCGGCTGAAGCCGCTGACCGGCGTCAAACCGGCTCTGGGCGCAGCATTGTTGTCTTGCCAAATGGGATGCCGGCGCCGCACCCCCTGCACCAAGAATGCTTGGTAGAGCAACGGGAAGAGCGATAGCGAAAATGCGCGCGATCCGAAGGCAGAGCATGAGCAGTATCGGGGGTTCAAACGTCCGTGCCCACCTTTCACAGCTTTCTGTTTCTTGTCCAGTGCTGCGTGATGAGCTATCCAAAATACTCGATATAAGACCGAAATTGCCGAATTATGACGGTTGCTGTGACGATGTCGACAACAAATGACGAAGAAGGCGGGGCCGAGCCGGACGAGGCGGTTCTGCACCATCTGCGCACGCGCCGGTCGGTTTCGGCGAATGCGCTTGGTGAGCCGGGCCCGGATGAAGAGGGGCTCAAGGCCATTCTGACGATTGGCGCGCGCGTTCCCGATCACAAAAAGCTCGCGCCGTGGCGTTTCATCATCCTGAAAGGGCCTGCCAGGGCGGCTTTCGGCGAGAGGCTGGCCGAAATCTGGGCCGCGAAGGAGCCGGTGGCCTCCGCGATCAAGCTGGAAACCGAGCGCACGCGCTTCACACGCAGTCCCGTGGTCGTCGCCGTCATCTCCTCGCCGAGGCCGCACCCGGCTTGCCCGGAATGGGAACAGGTGCTTTCGGCGGGCGCCGTCTGTCTCAATCTCTTGCACGCGGCAAAGGCGATGGGCTTCGGCGCGCAATGGATCACCGAATGGTACGGCTTCGACGAAGAGGTCAAGGCCGCCTTCGGGCTGGAGCCCCAGGAACGCTTTGCCGGATTTGTCTATATCGGCACGCCGAGCGAGCATCCCGCCGACCGCGACCGCCCCGACCCCGCCGCGATCACCAGCTTTCCGGACGCGCAGAAGGCTTAAGTAAAGGCGCGGGCGCGGGCGAGCAAGCGCTCTGCGCGGAGGAGATGCGGCCGGTCGATCATCTTGCCGTCGAGACCGATCGTGCCGGCCTCCGGGTTGGCCGCGAAGGCCTCGACGATCTTCTTCGCCTGCGCGATCGCTTCCGCGCCGGGCGTAAAAGCCGCGTTGATGACCGAGATCTGCGCGGGGTGAATGGCCATTTTGCCGGTGAAGCCATCGCGCGCGGCTTCGGCGGACTCGCGCGCTAGCCCCGCTTCATCGCGGAAATCGGCATAGATGCTGTCGATCGGCTGCACCCCGGCGGCATGAGCGGCGATCAGGCAGAGGCTTCGGGCAAGCTGGAACGGGGCCGTCAACTGACCGGAAGCCTCGCGCGTCGTTTCGACACCGAGCGCGGTGCCGAGATCCTCCGAGCCCCATGTCAGCCCTTTCAGACGCGGGTGCGAGCCGACGAAGCTCTGTAATTGCAGAACGGCGGCCGGCGTTTCCGTCGCGATCGCGACGATGCCGGTGTCCCGCGCCGCCTCGCCGCCGATCTCCTCGATCATCCCGGCCAGCGTGACGATATCGGCGCCGGAATTGGCTTTCGGCAGCATGATGCCGTCGGGGCGCTCCGACAGGACGGCATTCAGATCGTCCTTTACCAGGCCGGTCCCCAGATCATTGATACGCACATAGAGCCGCGGACGCCGCTTGTTCCATATATGCGCCCCGAGAAATTGCCCGGCCATTTCCCGTGCCGGGGCCTTGGCATCCGCGGCAACGGAGTCTTCCAGATCGATAATCAGCGCATCCGCGCCATTTCCGCGCGCTTTCGCCAGTTTTCGCTGATCGTTTGCGGGCACAAAGAGAAAGGAGCGCGGCTGCAGCTCGGGATTTGCGGATTGCTCCGTCATTACGAGGCGGGCCGTTTGCGCATGAAAGCTTGCCGCGTGCAGAGCGCGACCAGCTTTTCGTCCTGATTGAAGGCCTCGTGGCGGAATTCGACGATCCCCGCCTCGGGCCGGGAACGGCTTTCGCGCTTGCCGAGCACGGTGGTGCGCACATGCACGGTATCGCCGTGAAATAGCGGATGGGGGAACTTCACTTCCGTCATGCCGAGATTGGCGATCGTCGTCCCGAGCGTCGTATCGTTGACCGAGATCCCGATCATCAGGCCGAGCGTGAACAGGCTGTTCATCAGCGGCTGGCCGAATTCGGTCTCGGTCTGGCAAAAATGCCGGTCGATGTGAAGCGGCTGCGGGTTGTGGGTGAGGCAGGAGAACAGCGTATTGTCCATTTCCGTCACCGTGCGCCGGATCGGATGATCGACAACCATCCCCTCCTCGAATTGCTCGAAATAAAGACCTTGCATCGATCGCCCCATCAATAACGGAATTGCTCGGCCTGGATCCGCTCGTCAAGCTCATGGCCGGGATCGAACAGGAGGTGCAGACCGATGCCGCGCTCCTCGGCAATATCAACCTTCAGCACGTGGCGGAATTCGGTATGGTCGGCAACCGCGCCCATCGGGCGCTTTTCCGGCTCAAGCACGTCAATCGTCACATTCGCCGTACTGGGCAGCAGCGCACCGCGCCATCGCCGCGGCCTGAACGGGCTGATCGGCGTCAGCGCCAGGAGCGAGGCGTTGATCGGCAGGATCGGACCGTGCACCGACAGATTATACGCCGTGCTGCCGGCCGGCGTTGCGACCAGAACGCCGTCGCAAACCAGCTCTTCGAGCCTCACCTGCCCGTCGACCCTGATTCTGAGCCGTGCCGCCTGATGCGTCAGCCGGAACAGCGACACCTCATTGATCGCCAGTGCCTTGTTGCTGGTGCCGCCCTGCATCATTGCGCGCATGCGCAGGGGGTAGATCATGTTGAGCTTGGCGCGGGACAGCCGCTCGCGCAGATGGTCCTCGCGATATTCGTTCATCAGGAAACCGACCGAGCCGCGATTCATCCCGTAGATCGGCACGAGCGTGCCCATGAATTGATGCAGCGTCTGGAGCATGAGCCCGTCGCCGCCCAGTGCCACGATCACTTCGGCATCTCCCGGCGCGACATTACCGTAGCGAGCCGAGAGGCGATCCAAAGCCTCCCCCGCTTCCGGCGTGTTGCTGGCGACGAAATGGATGTTTTCGATTATGGTTTCGAGCTCAAGCGCCATGGAGCGACCAAATGATGAGTGAGAGCAAAGGCGTTTCTCCTGGGCCGAACGCGCAAGTACGCGTCGACCGGCCGGATCTGGGCACGCATGATCCTGCGGCTGTTTTGATTTACACCACCTTTCCTTCCGCCGATGAAGCTAAAAAGGCGGGCCGTGTTCTCGTTGAGCGGCACCTGGCCGCTTGTGTGAACGTCTTTCCGCCGATTACCGCGATCTATGAGTGGGAAGGCAATGTCGAGGAAGGGACCGAGGCGGCGATGATTGTGAAGACCACAAAGGCACGGTCTGCCGATGCCTTGGACGAGATCAAGCGGCTGCATCCCTATAGCGTTCCCGCGCGGCTCGTACTGCCCGTCATTGGCGGCGGAGCCGATTTTCTGAGCTGGATCGCTGAACAATGCAGCGTCGGTGCTGACGATCGGGGCTAACGGTGTCGCCTACGCAACAATATTCACAATAAATTGCCGCTCGGCTTGCCGCTTCCCGGAGAGCGATGCATAAGCATTGAGTGGCAAAATCTTTTTGGGCGGGGGCATCGTGCGGCATCGAGGCCGCCCGGTTAGCGGCATGCGTTTACCGGGCTTAGCGATCTTCATATGTATTTTTGTGGTGGGCGCTGCGCAGATGTCCGGCGTTTCGGCGGCTGAATTCGGGGATCGTCGCGCCCCCGGACCTGCCCGAACACAGGCCTGAAAGCCGCCTTTTGCGCCTCCGGCATCACTGGACCGGCGAGCGCCTTCGGGTCGTCTATAAGATCGGCGGCGAATATCAGCCGGGCGCCATGGCCGAAATCAACCATTTCCTACGGGACTGGCGGTGTGACAAGACCATCACCATGGATCCCCGGCTGATCGATCAGCTATACGAACTGCAGCAGGCGGTCGGAGAACGCCGGACGATCCGGATTATCTCCGCCTATCGGTCCGAGGGCTATAATGCTTCGCTCTTGCGAGCCGGACACAATGTGGACCCGAACAGTCAGCATATGTTCGGGCGCGCCGCCGATGTGTTCGTGCCCGGATTGTCGCTCGCCCGGTTGAGGACGGCAGCCGAGGCGCATCGTAAAGGCGGGATCGGCTTCTATCCATTTTCCGGGCCGCGATTTATCCATATCGATACCGGGCCGAAGCGGCAGTGGGCCGAGATGGATCCGGGAGAGCGCCGCAGGCTCGGCCTGCCCAAACGGCCGCGGAAACGGTTGAAGCTGGATTGTTCGCTGCGCATGGCTGAGGTGCTGCGCGACATTCCCGTCAGTGAGGTTCTTGCCGCATTGCCTGCCGGCGCCTCGATCCGCCCCGCCGGCGACTTGCACAAGATCAGCTTTTCGCCGACGGGATCGAACGGTGACGAAGCCTATGCGGATCGCGAGCATTCGGAAGACGGCGAAGTCGGCCAGAAGGACGACGCGCATCCGTGCGAATTGAGCGGAAGACCGCAACCCCTTGATCCGGCCGCGCTCGTTTATCGGCGGGACAAGAGCGCGCTCGCGATTGCTCCTTAGGCGGCCTGCTTCGGAACCCCGCCTCCGGGACCATTTCTGTCAGAACGAAATTGTTTTCGTTCGCGGCGCCTCAATCGATGGCGCGATGATTCCCAGATTCTAATTCACCGCCTGCAGCTTTGAGGCGTAAGGGAACGCTTCTTTCCTGCCTGCGGTCGTCTCTATGGCAGAAATGTGACCGGCAAGCCCCGCGTTTATTCACGGATTATCCACTGAAATCGTGCAAAATTCGCCATGTTTTGGGGCTGCCGGGGCGTTCGGGGCCTAATTTGTCGTGGATTATGGAAAACTGATGCGTCATATTGGGCGAAATTATGGCGACCAAAGCGGCAAACTGTTGCGAGGGCAACACAGGATTTCTCCGATGCCGAAAATCTACACGAAGTTTCAATAGCTTAAGGTGAAATACAACAGCCTTGCAATGACCAAGGTCAGGGGTCATCTTAGACTCAAGAGATTCTGGAGTTAGGCGCGATGTTACCGCACCCATTGAGAATAACGATGGCGACCTTCGGGTTGATTGCGGCGTTCGCAATGGGCGGCGCACCTGCGGCGCACGCATTCACCGAGACGAAGGTTCCGCCGCTGACCGCTCAACCGGCTCCGCAGAGCGAAGAGCCGAAGCTGCAGTTGGAGACGCCTGACGATGGCGCAGGCCTTTCCCTGACCACGCCGAGCGGTGGCGAAACCGAACTCAGCATCCCCGGCATCGGTTCGATCGGCAAGCTTCCGAAGCTCGACTTCGGTTTGGAGCTCCTTTATGGCGACAGCGCCGCACAAGGTGTCGGACCGTCGGCGGAAGAGAATAATGACGACGTGCTGATCAAAGGCAAGATCAGACACCGCTTCTAAATTCAACGCCGTTATGGCGGAAGCGTGGGCGGCCATGGGCCGCCTTTTTGTTTGAGAGAACGCAGGATGCTTGGGCGGCTCGCGGCATTCGGGGTTCATGTCTTCACCGCGCTCGGCGCGATCGTGGGCTTCCAGGCATTGATCATGGCAGCAGCCCACCGCTGGGAGGCGGCTTTCGCCTGGCTTGGGGTCGCCCTCGTGGTCGATACGGTCGATGGTCCGCTCGCCCGGAGGCTTGACGTCACCGAGAGGCTGCCGCGCTTTTCCGGGGAGCGGCTGGATCTCATCACCGATTATCTGACCTATGTGGTCGTGCCGGCCTATATCATCTATGAGGCTGGCCTCGTACCTCTACAGCTTGCATCGGTCACCGCGGCCGTCATTCTCCTTGCCTCGCTGTTTCATTTCACCGACCGCCAGAGCAAAACGGAGGACGGCTTTTTTGTCGGATTTCCGGCTGTGTGGAACATCGTGGCGCTCTATTTGATGATCTTCGAAATTGCGCCCTGGCCATCCTTTGCCCTGCTAATGATCCTCGCGCTTCTGACCTTTTTCCCGCTGAAATGGATTCACCCGATCCGGGTCAAGCGGCTTCGGCTGTTCACGCTGGCGGTCATGGCAATCTGGGCGGCAGCGCTGCTGTTTGCCCTGCGGCAGGGACTTCCCGGCTCCTTCGCCGTCCAGCTGATCGTCGCCCTGTCGACCGCCTATCTGCTCGCGGTCGGCCTTCTGCGAAGTCTCGATACCGCAAATGATGCATGACATCTGTCGAGAGTGATGCGAGGCGGAAACGCGTGCGCCTCGCAGCGGCTAAATAATTGCAATTAGGGATGTACTGGGCATCGTAACTGCGCTAACGCAGTCCGAGCCTTGGCGTTCAGCGGGAAAGGGTGAGAGCCGTGGAAATCCTTTTCGATCCGGCAATATGGGTGAGCTTTTTTGCGTTGACGGCGCTGGAGATCGTCCTCGGCATTGACAATGTGATCTTTCTTTCCATCGTTACCGATAGGCTTGCCGAAAAGCAGGCGAGGCGCGCCCGGCAGATCGGCCTCGCGCTTGCGCTTTTGTTCCGGATCTTCCTCCTACTGACGATGTTCTGGATCATGGGGCTGACCCAGCCGCTCGTCACGCTGTTCAGCTTCGGCTTCTCCCTGCGGGACCTGATACTCATGGCCGGCGGCGTCTTCCTCCTCGTCAAGGCGACGCAGGAAATCCACGGCGAGATCGAAGGGGACGAGGAAGAGGAGGAGTTGGAGAAATCCGTCGTCGGCGTTGCGTTCGGAACGGTCATCGCTCAGATCGTGGTGATCGATGCGATTTTCTCGATCGACTCCATTATCACGGCTGTCGGCATGGCGCAGAGGGTCGAAGTGATGATCGCGGCGGTCGTCGTTGCGATCGGCGTGATGTATGTCGCTTCCGAACCCGTGGCCGCGTTTATCGAACGGCATCCGACGACCAAGATGCTCGCGCTGACCTTCCTGATGCTGGTGGGCGTGGCGCTCGTCGCCGACGGATTCCATTTCCACATTCCGCGCGGCTATATCTATTTCGCCATGGCCTTCGCTGCGGCGACGGAAGTTTTCAACATCATGGCGATCCGCCGGAAGAGGTTGCGCGGCGCGCGGCTGCTGAGACGGCGGTGACCGGCCAATTTACGCCACAGTATAAATTAAGGTGCCGGTTCCGAAGGTTAACCGGAATCGGCAAGGCATGGCGGGATGAAAGGTAAGACGGTGAGAACGGCTCGATCATTGCTGAGGCTGATTGCCCTTGCGCTCTGCACAATGGTCGCCGCCGCCCCCGCCAAGGCCGAGCCGGTGCAGACCGAGGTGCAGGGCCTGACCGTGCTCGGCAATCTCGAAATCGCGCCGGGCAAGTCCTTGAAGTCCGACGGAGTCGTGCTTCTCCTTCATGGGACGCTCTCGCACAATCGGGTGGAAATTCTCTCCGCGCTTCAGGAGCTTTTGCGCGAGCGCGGCGTCAACTCGCTCGCGATCACGCTCAGCCTGGGTCTGAATGAAAGGGAAGGACTCTTTGACTGTTCGATCGAACAGGATCACCGCAATGAGGACGCCGTGATCGAAATCCAGCGCTGGGTGGAGTGGCTGAAAGAGCAGGGCGCCTCGAATATCACGCTCGCGGGCCATTCGCGCGGCGGCAATCAGGTGGCGATCTATGCGGCGAAGGAGCCGGACAAGGCGGTGAAGCGGCTTGTGCTCATCGCGCCGATTGCCGATACGGCGTCCAGTCTCGAAGCCGAATTCTCACAGCGCTTCGGGCAGCCCCTGCAGCCCATTCTCGCCGAAGCGGAAAAGCTGATCGCCGAAGATCAACCCACCACGCTGATGACCGGCGTGCCGTTTCTCGTCTGCGAGAATGCCAAGGTCACGGCGGCAGCTTTTGTCAACTATTACGGCCCGAATCAGAATCTTTATACGCCGAGCCTGCTACCGCATATCTCCCTGCCGACCCTGATCGTCGTCGGCGATCTCGACCCGCTGGCGAAAGAGCTGCTCCCCGCCATCGAGGGCATACCGGACGCGAAGAATATCAGGGTCGAGACCGTCGCCGGCGCCGACCATTTCTTCCGCGATCTCGCCGCGGAAGGTTTGGCGGACAAGGTGAAGGGTTTTCTTGAGGGCAAATGAGCGCACCGCGGCGCTTCCGGGCGCTCGCCGTGAGGGCCTCAGCCTTCATATTCTGACATAGCTGCCGGGCGCATCATCGAGCGGCTCGCTCGCCCCTTGGCCTGGAATGCGGGCCGGCACCTGCTCCCCGGAATGCGCGCCGAGCCAATTCGCAAAGTCCGGCCACCAGGATCCGGGGACCTCGTTCGCATTTGCAAGCCAGTCCTCAAGCGTCGGCCAGCTCTTGGAGTCCTCGCCGCCCGGCAGCCAATGCATATATTTTCCTGAAGCCGGTGGATTGACCACGCCGGCAATATGGCCGGAACCGGCGAGCACATATCTGACCGGCCCGCCGAAGAGCTGGGCGCCGCGGAATACGGACCGGGCCGGCGAAATATGGTCCTCCCGCGTCGCCACCTCATAGACCGGGAGCGTTACCTTGCTCAAATCGAGCTTGATGCCGCCCATCGTCATCCCGCCCTTGGCGAGGGTGTTCCTCTGGTAGAACTCGCGCAGATAGAAGCTGTGATTGGCCGGGGTCATCCGCGTCGTGTCGGAATTCCAGTAGAGCAGGTCAAAGGGGAAAGGCTGCTTGCCGAGCAGGTAATTGTTCACGACATAAGGCCAGATCAGATCTTTCGGCCGGAGCATGTTGAAGACCGCCGCCATGCGGGAGCCGTCGAGATAGCCCTGTTCGGTCATGATGGTCTCAAGCGATTTGAGCTGGGTGTCGTCGATGAACACCTTCAGATCGCCGGGATCGGTGAAATCGAGCTGTGCGGCGAGGAAGGACGCGCTGTTGATGCGATTGTCCCCGGTCCCCGCCATATAGGCGAGGCTCGTGCCGAGCAGCGTGCCGCCGACGCAATAGCCCATCGCGTTGGCCTTGTCGGTATTCGTGATCCGCAGCACCTCGGCGAGGTTCTGCAGGATCCCCTCATGCATATAGTCCTCGAAGGTCTTATGCCCGAGCTCCTTGCCCGGATTGACCCAGGACACCACGAATACGGTAAAGCCCTGATCGACCAGCCAGCGGACGAAGGATTTCTTCGGCACGAGGTCGAGGATGTAATATTTGTTGATCCAGGGCGGCACGATGAGCAGCGGCGTCGAAAAGACGGTGTCGGTGGTCGGCTGATATTGGATGAGCTCCGAGATATCGTTGCGATGGACCACCTTTCCGGGCGTAACGGCCAGGTTCTTGCCCACTGCGAAGGCGCTGAGATCGGTCTGTTTGAGCTTGATCAGCTCGCCCAATTCTTCCAGATCCTTCAGAAGCTGCGACATGCCGGTGACGAGATTTTCCGCATTGGAGGAAAATGTGGTGCGCAGCACTTCCGGATTGGTCACGGGAAAGTTCGAGGGCGACAAGGCGCTGGTGATCTGCGTCAGATAGAACTGCGCGCGGTGCCGGGTCTGCTCCTCGACACCTTCGGCATTGCGCACCAGCTCTTCCGCCCAGTTCGCTCCGAGCAGATAAGCCTGCTTGCAGAAGTCGAAAAACGGGTTCTCGGTCCATTGCGGATCGCGGAAGCGGTTGTCGCCGGGGGCGGGCTTGATGACGGGCTCGACCGTTTCGCCGAGAAAGTGGCGATGCGTCCGGCCCCAAAGGTCGATCAGATCTCCAGCCAGCGCGTGCTGCTTGGCCGCGAATTTGTCCGGCTCGTTCGTCCAGGCGCTCATGACCGATCCGATGACCTTGCCGGCCTCACTCATTTCAGTCGCCATGGTCACGGGGCCATCCAAGCGCCTGCCATCGAGCCATCGCGCAAGCGCCCGGCTTCCGACATCCAGGAACTTGACCATATTCTGCGTGAGCTGCTCGGCATCCCGGACCGTGTAAGGCCGGTCAAGCGGTCCGCTCTCTTTTCCCTGATCGTCGGCCATTCTCTCTCCCATCCGGCTGTCCGTGGCGCCTTGAGCAGCGGCCCTGCTGCTCGTGTCCCGATTCCGAAGGTCGCCCTGTGGTCGCAGCACGCTTCGTAGCGAACTTCGGAATCTCAAGGGACACGAGCCCATCGATATTGCTCGTGTGATTCAGATCCAGACGTTCGTTCGGTATCTGCTGAGAGGGATGACAAACGTCTGGATCATCACATTAGGTGGCTCTCCGGCCCAGCCTTGTGATGTCTTTGCCCGATTCTCCACAAAAGTTGCGACAATATCAATGCAATCTCGCTCCACGGGCCGGGCCGCATTGACCGAATGGCAAGCAGTGACTTCCCGTTCTGCGGCAGAAATGCTATGGAAGGCCATAATTAAAACAAATCGTTGCGAATAGTTGGGGGGGTAGGCGTCCTGGAACATTTCAGGAGCGCAAGAGGCGAAATGCTACGCGGTCTTAAACTTACGGCGCTGCTTCTATGCGTGGCGGGATCGGCCACCCTTTCCGGCTGTGCCGAGTTCGATCTACCCTCGATTGCCCAGTCTCCGCGGCATCGGCAGCCCCTTGCTCACGCCCACGGAGCAGAAAAAAGCGATTAAGGATTTGACGGCCGAGCAGAAAGCGCATGGCGCCGAAGCCGCCGAGGAGATCGAAGGGCGCAATTAGCGCCAATTGCGGGCAGCCGGTGCGGGCAAGCAAGGCGCCCGCGGCATAAAAAACGTCATCCGGCGCGTCCCTTCAGGCTCAGTCCCTCCAGGCGGCGCGCCTTACACCGATGGCAATGCCCTGGAGAAAGAGCCCGTGCGGAACCGCGAACCGGATTTTCATCGCATAAAGAGACTGCCCCCTTACGTCTTCGAGGAAGTCAACCGGCTGAAGGCCCAGGCCAGGGCGCGCGGCGAGGACATTATCGATTTCGGCATGGGCAACCCCGATCTGCCGACGCCGCAGCACATCGTCGATAAGATGGTGGAGACCATCGCCAAGCCGCGCACCAACCGTTATTCCGCTTCCAAAGGCATTCCCGGCCTCCGGCGCGCGCAGGCGGCCTACTACGAGCGGCGCTTCGGCGTGAAGCTGAACCCGGAGACGCAGGTCGTGGCGACGCTCGGCTCCAAGGAAGGCTTCGCCAATATGGCGCAGGCGATCACGGCCCCTGGCGACGTGATCCTGTCGCCCAATCCGACCTATCCGATCCACGAATTCGGCTTCATCATTTCAGGCGGCGTCATCCGAAGCGTGCCTGCGCGGCCCGATGAGGAATTCATGGCGGCGCTCGACCGGGCCATGCGCCATTCGATACCCAAGCCGATCGCGCTGGTGCTGAACTATCCGTCCAATCCGACGGCGCTTGTCGCCGATCTCGACTTCTACAAGGAAGTCGTCAGCTTTGCGCGTAAGCACGACCTTATCCTCCTCTCCGATCTCGCCTATGCCGAGATTTATTTCGACGTGCCGCCGCCGCCTTCGATCCTGCAGGTCAAAGGCGCGATCGACGTCGCGGTCGAGTTCACGTCGATGTCCAAGACCTACTCGATGCCCGGCTGGCGCATGGGCTTCGCCGTCGGCAATGAGCGGCTGATCGCGGCGCTCGCGCGGGTGAAATCCTATCTCGATTACGGCGCCTATACGCCCATCCAGGTCGCGGCGGCCGCGGCGCTCAACGGCGATCAAAGCTGCGTCGATGAAATTCGCGAGACCTATCGCCGCCGCCGCGACTGTCTGGTGGAGGCCATGGGGCGTGCCGGATGGGAGATTCCGCCTCCGCCCGCGACCATGTTTGCCTGGGCGCCGCTGCCGGAGCAGATGCGCGAACTCGGCTCGCTCGAATTCTCCAAGCTCCTGCTCGAAAAAGCCGGCGTCGCCGTTTCGCCCGGCGTGGGATTTGGCGAATATGGCGAAGGCCATGTCCGGCTTGCCCTTGTGGAGAACGAGCAGCGGGTCCGGCAGGCCGCACGAAATGTCAAAAAATTCCTATCCGAAGCGGCTGGGACAATGCATAACGTGATCCCGCTTGCGTCGGGACAAAACCGCTAGCTGAACCGCGCCGCCGCCTGGGTTCTCCGCCTTGCAGGCGCTGATGGCCCGCATCGTTCGGGGGGCCGCGCCCCTCTGCTCAGCGGCATTTCTCCGCTCGTGGTCGTTTCGGCAGCAGGCCGGCCGTTTCATCGCCTGCCGACACGGGCGGTGGAGGCCCGTCTTTTGCGCGAGTTGCGCGACGACAGGAACGCTTGAGGAAGTTCATGGAGCCGCTCAAGATCGGATTGGCCGGACTGGGAACTGTCGGCGCCGGGGTGCTGAAGCTCCTGGCCGGGAACGGCGCGCTGTTGGAGCAGCGCAGCGGCCGCGGGATTGCCGTGACCGCAGTCTGCGCCAGGGACCGCACGAAGGATCGCGGTGTCGACCTCAGCGGTCTGGAGTGGTTCGACGACCCTGTCGAGCTTGCCCGCAGCGAGGCGATCGAGGTGTTTGTCGAACTGATCGGGGGGGACGGCGACCCGGCAAAAGCCTCCGTTGTGGCAGCTCTGCGCGCCGGCAAACATGTCGTGACGGCCAATAAAGCACTGCTTGCCAAACATGGCACGGAGCTCGCCCGGCTGGCCGAGGCGAATAATCTCGCGCTCAATTTCGAAGCCGCGGTCGCGGGCGGCATTCCCATCGTGAAAGTCATGCGGGAAAGCCTTGCCGGCAACCAGGTCAGCCGGGTGTTCGGCATTCTCAACGGCACCTGCAATTATATCCTGACCCGAATGCGCAATGAGGGGCAGACTTTCGAGGCCGCACTCGCCGACGCCCAGCGCGCCGGCTATGCCGAAGCCGACCCGACCTTCGACGTCGACGGCCATGACACCGCGCACAAGCTGGCCATCCTGACCAGCCTTGCCTTCGGCACCGAAATTTCCTTCGATACGATCTATCTTGAGGGCATCCGCTCGATCACGCCCGCCGATATCGAGGCGGCGGAGGAGCTTGGCTACAAGATCAAGCTGCTCGGCGTCGCCCTGAAGACCGATAGCGGAATCGAACAGCGCGTGCATCCGACAATGGTGCCGAGCGGAAGCGCGATCGCCCAGGTGGACGGCGTTCTCAATTGCATTGCCGTGACGGGCGATTTCTCCGGCGACATGATGCTTGTCGGGCCGGGAGCGGGCGCCAATCCAACCGCGTCCTCGGTCGTCAGCGACATTGCCGATATTGCCCGCGGCCTGATCTTCCCGGCCTTCGTTACCCCGGCAAGCCAGCTCGTCCCACATGTCCGCGCCCGGATGCGGGCTCACGAAGGCGGCTATTATATCCGCCTGTCCGTCTATGACCGGCCGGGCGCCTTTGCGGCCATCGCGGGCCGGATGGCGACGGAAGGGATCTCGCTGGAAAGCATCGTCCAGAAGCGTGGCCCGGCACTGCCGCCGGGCTCGGGGCGCGCGAGCCCGCCGGGCGAGCCGACGCCGATCGTGATTATCACGCATGAGACGACGGAAGCGGCCATTCGCCGGGCCTTGGATGCGATCGAGGCGGACGGCCATGTGAACGAAACGCCGCAGATGATCCGGATCGAACGCCTATGAAACGCTTTCCATCCGCTTAACCTTGTGTCATCCAGCAGGTTACGCGAATGTAATGCGTGTGCGTTCTCATTCGTTCCGCGATTGCCGCTGAAGGAAGCCCAGCCATGTCCGACCATGATGCCAAGACGGTGCTGCACCGCGCTTTGTCGATCGAGGTTGCGCGCGTCACGGAATCCGCCGCGATCGCCGCCGCGAGATTGCGCGGGCGGGGCACGGAAAAGGAAGCCGACCGCGCCGCCGTCGATGCCATGCGCCGCGAGCTCAACAAGCTGGCGATCAACGGACGGGTCGTGATCGGCGAAGGCGAGCGCGACGAGGCGCCGATGCTGTTCATCGGCGAGGAAGTGGGAACGCGCTCCGGTCCGGATGTCGATATTGCCGTCGATCCGCTGGAGGGCACCACGCTTTGCGCCAAAGCCATGCCGAATGCGCTCGCCGTCGTTGCGCTCGCCGAGGGCGGCACGCTTTTGAACGCGCCGGACATCTATATGGACAAGATCGCGATCGGGCCGGGTTACGAATCCGGGCTTGTCGATCTCGATTTCGGTCCCCGCGAGAATCTCGCCCGGCTGGCCGAGGCCAAGGGTGTCACCATCGCCGATCTGACCGTCTGCATTCTGGACCGGTCGCGCCACGCCAAGCTGATCGACGCGGTCCGTGAGACCGGGGCGGCGATCCGCCTCATCGGGGACGGCGATATTGCCGGCGTCATCGAAACGGTCGAGGCCGAGGAGACCGGCATCGACATCTATATGGGCATTGGCGGCGCGCCCGAAGGTGTTCTTGCGGCATCGGCGCTGCGCTGTATCGGCGGACAGATGCAGGGACGCCTGACCCCGCTCAGCGAGGACGAGCGCAAGCGCGCCGCCGCAATGGGCCTGACCGATCTCAGCCGGAAATATTCCATGGAGGAGATGGCGGGCGGCGATGTCATCTTCGCGGCGACCGGCGTGACCGACGGTTCGCTGCTGAGCGGCGTGAGATTCAGTGGCGAGTGGCTCGAAACGCACACGGTGATCATGCGTGCGGCGACCAAGACCGTCCGCTGGCTCAAGACCCGACACAATACGGCGTCGAAGTTCGCCCAGGCGGAGATCTGAGCCGGGCCGCATCTCCGCCGGTCGCTTATTCACACCCGACCCGCGCGCGCATCGGGCTCACCCGGCATCCTACGTAATTTCGTTCGAATCGCATTAGCGTAGGCTTCCGTCGAACAAAGGGTGGGGCGATGGATGCGGCGTTGAAGCTTCAGGATGCAGGCGAGGACAGGGGAAACGATGCTTTTCTTGGCGTAACGCGGTCCGTCAAGGAGCAGATCTGGCGCGAGAGGCTGAGCCCCGACCAGGCCCGCCTCGCCGCCGCGATCAGCCAGAAATACGAGCTGCCCGATTTGCTTGGTCGGATTCTCGCCGCGCGTGGCGCTACGCTTGACAATGTTCCGGACCTGATGGCGCCGACGCTGCGCGCCATGCTGCCCGATCCTTCCCTCTTGCAGGACATGGATGCCGGCGCGGCGCGTTTCGCCGATGCCATCCGCAAGGGCGAGGCGATCGCGATCTTCGGCGATTATGACGTCGATGGGGCCTGCTCGGCGGCCCTGATGCGCCGGTTTCTCGATGCGCATGGGCGCGATTGCGTCGTCTATATCCCCGACCGGATCTTCGAAGGCTACGGGCCGAATGTCTCCGCTATCGAAGGCCTCGTAAGCGATGGAGCCCGGCTCATCGTCACCGTGGACTGCGGCGCGACGAGCCATGAACCGCTGGCGGCAGCGCGCCGTCTGGGCGCCGATGTGATCGTCATCGATCACCATCAGATGAGTGAGGAGATCCCGCCCGCCATTGCCGTGATCAATCCGAACCGGCAGGACGATCTCTCCGGCCAGGGGCATCTTTGTGCCGCCGGCGTCACCTTCCTTTTCCTGATCGCCGTCGCCCGTCATCTTCGTCAGGCCGGGTGGTACGGAGGGGAGCGGAAAGAGCCCGATCTTCTCGGCCTCGTCGATCTCGTCGCCCTGGCCACCGTATGCGATGTCGTGCCGCTGACCGGTGTGAACCGCGCATTCGTGGCGCAGGGTCTGAAAGTGATGCATCGCCGCGAAAATGCCGGCCTGCGCGCGCTCGTGGACGCGGCCGGACTGAAATCGGCGCCGACACCTTATCATCTTGGCTTCATTCTGGGGCCGCGCATCAATGCCGGGGGGCGGATCGGCGATGCGGGTCTCGGCGCCCGGCTGCTTTCGAGCCTCGATGATGCTGAATGCGCGCGCATCGCCGCGACGCTGACCCAGCTCAATCGGGAACGACAGGAGATGGAGCAGCGTTGCTGCGAGGAGGCTTTCGCCGAGGCCGAGGCGCGGCTCGCGGACGATCCCGATCCGCCTCTCATTCTCGTTGGCTCCGAGGCATGGCATAAGGGACTTGTCGGCTTGGTGGCGAGCCGTCTGATGGATCGTTTCCGGCGCCCCGCGCTGGTGATCGCCTGGGATAGTAAGTCCGGCGACGGCACGGGCTCGGCTCGCTCGATCGCCGGCGCCGATATCGGCCACGCGGTACGGGCCGCGCTGACCGAGGGCCTCGCCAAGAAAGGCGGCGGCCATGCCATGGCGGCCGGCGTGACGATCGATCGGGGCGATCTCGCCGCATTCGAAGCGTTCCTTCGTTCCCAGCTCGCAACGGCCGTCACAACGGCGCGGGATGCCTCGGCGCTTTCCGTCGACGGCGCGCTGACGCCCGAGGCGGCAACCTCCGATCTTGTCGAACTGATCGAAAAGGCCGGCCCTTACGGCATGGGAAATCCAGCGCCGCGCTTCGTTTTCCCCGCGCATCGGATCGGCTTCGTGAAGCAGATGGGCGAGGCTCATCTGCGCTGCTCGCTGAAATCGGGCGGCGGCGCGGCGATCGGCGCCATCGCCTTCCGCGCGGTCGGCACGCCCTTGGGCGAAGCGCTGCAAAGCGGGGAGGGAAGGCCTTTTCACGTCGCCGGACGTCTGCAGCGGGACAATTGGGGCGGCCGGGAAAAGATCGAGGTGCTGATCGAGGATCTGGCGGACCCCGCGCGACAAAGGCGCTGATGCCGGTAGCGGGCATATGGACGGCACTTGTCTAAACGGCAAATCCTTCTTATACCCAAGGCGTCGCTGCCGCGCTCCCTTCGTCTATCGGTTAGGACGCCAGATTTTCAATCTGGAAAGAGGGGTTCGAACTCCCCTAGGGAGCGCCAAAATCTTCCTCCAACGGTTCGAATCCTCTCGGCTCATTTGTGTCTCCTCCCGTCGGCTTTGCGGCAAACAGGCGTATCATTCGCCGCATATTTTTTGGCGAATATCGCTTTGCGGCCCGAGGACCCTTCATCTGAGGGGGAAGCGAGGGCGGCGACCCCCATCGCTTCTGGGGGCGCAGACGATCAAAGACCACCCAGCCGGTAGACGGGACAGCGCAAATTTGGGCCGGATTGGTGACGGAGAGGCTGGCCTGAATGTCGGCCGGAGGCCATCATCTGGTTCGATGGTGGTTGCCGGCGAAGCTCGGGTATCGAAAAGAACGGGCCGCGTGACCGAGAAAATGCCGGACGATCACTTTCCATAAATATGTGTGAGGTTCCCTCACGCGAAGTCATCGCCGTCCCGATTGTACGGCTATGGTGACGACCTTATTCGCGCATCGCGCCAGGCGTCGTTACGAATCGGGCCTTTTGAAGATTAACGAAAGCTTGCCGCAAAGCTGTCGATTTTACCTATTAGGAATATCGGCCCGGTGAATAGGGAAGTTTGCGTGAGCGCAGAAAAACGCTTGTTCTGCCGCGTTGTGTCTATATACTTGCGCGTTTCTCGATCCCTATAGAAGTTCTCTGTCAGGCATCGGGTATCTGGGATACCAAGAACAGCCGGAAATGCGCTAGGCCGACGCTTAACCAAGTCTCGATCTGTGACAGTGATTAGACTTTACCAAGGATTGCTTAGTTAATTTCGAAAGGATAGATTTCGGTGAAATCCGGGGCGTTCTTAATCTTGTCGCATTATGGATCATGAAGTGGGGCAATAATCACTGGAGTTGTCATATGCGTAAACTCGTATCCCTAGCTATGGGGATCTTGCTGGCTGTAGCCGGGGGGCTTTCGGCCGGCGCTCAGTCTGCAACCCCGTCTCTGTACGACCAAAAGAAGCAGGAAATCAATCAGATAACCGTTTCGATTGTCGTCTCGGGCCTGAGATGTACCTGCGCGCGCTTCGCTGAAGACATTCGTAACGTCGTCAACGACATCCGGCCCGGCGGCGTTCGTGTCCTGCCGATCCTAGGGGTCGGCGGCATTCAGAATCTCCAGGACGTTTTGTTCCTGAAGGGCGTTGATATGGGGACTGTCGATCAGGATCATCTCGAATATCTTGAGAAAAAAGATCCGGTCCTCTACGCAAATCTTTCCCATCGGGTCAAGTATATCACGAAGCTATACAATTCAGAGTTTCATGTTGCGGCTCGGGAAGAATTTACGCGGCTTTCCGATCTTCAGGGAAAACGGGTTAGCTTCAATCTGGAAAACAGCCATACCCACATCGCCGCTGACATTCTGTTTGGTATGATGGGGATCTCAACGAACAAGTCATTCCATGACAATGACGAGGCGTTGCAGCTCTTGAAGGCCGGCGAGATCGATGCTCACATCGTTCTGACGGGAGCGCCGCAATCGGGGTTGTCGAAACTGGTTGCCTCGGACGGAATCCATCTTCTGCCTTTGACGGAAGACGATCTGCCGGCCAAGAACAAGAGCACCCTCTACACGCGCTACCTTCCCGCCGATTTGACGCATGAGCACTATCCGGAGCTCATTGCGGAGGGCAAGACCGTGCCGACCATTGCGACCCGCACGGCGCTCGCGGTGTATAACTGGGATCCGGGGTCTTTCCGCTATCGCAAGATCGAGAGATTTGTGCAGGAGTTCTTCGGTAAGATCGGTGAATTCAACCACAAATCCCGGCACCCGAAATGGTCCGAGGTGAACCTCGCCGCAGAGATCCCCGGCTGGACCCGATTCAAACCCGCGCAGGACTGGCTTGACGGCAACCGGCAGGTCCTGGGAAGCCAGCTCAGGCCGGGCGGTGAGGAAGAAGGCGATATCCGCGCTGCATTCGAGAAGTTCCTGGCGAGCTATCGGCAATCGGCCGGACGCGGCCAACTCAGCGCTCAGGATCGCGCTCAGTTGTACACGCAGTTCAAGCAGTTCCTGGCCTTTCAAAACACACAAGCGGGCAACCAATAATGCAATCTACGCGGCGTGACGCCCGGGCGAGCGGCAATCGCCCGGGCAAACATCGTCCTGCTGGCGAGCGCAGCCTTCACCGGCAATGGCTCGCCGTGGGACTTGTCCTCGCCGCCGGGCTCGCAGCGGCGCGCCCGGCAATGGCAAGCGTCGCATTCCACGGACTGGGCAGGATGGTGCCTGCTCTGCTCGAGAAGAGGGCCGGAGAGGCTGAATTGCGGTTTCCTGCCGACAGGCCGAAGCTCATACGCGTTCAAGCCGGTGGCACGTTTGCCGTCGCCGATATTGTCGGGGAACCGGGTCGCCCTATCCCCATCGGCGTCGATATGCCGCCTTTTGAGCCGACCGACTACGTTCTTCTCTCTTTCCGGAGGCTTCCGAAGGGCTTCTCATTGTCCTCCGGCTTCCGTACGGCGGAGGCCTGGCTGGTGTCGGCTCATGATGTCGCCGGTCTCAAGCTCGTTCCGCCTGACGGATTTTCCGGCGAATTTTCCCTGGAGGTTCAGCTGATCCGCGGTCAGAACGTTGAACCGCTCATCAAAAGGGTGCGCGTCTCCGTGCTGCCCAAACGCGCCGCCCGGAACGAGCCATCGGTGCGGGCCCCCTCGGCCTCGATACCTACGGCCGCCGTGCCGGAGCAGGCCACCGCTTCGGTGGCGAACACCACGCCGATCGACCCGGAGCAGGAAAAGCAGCTACTGGGGCGCGCCAAGTCGATGCTGGAGCTGAATGATATTTCAGCGGCCAGGCTCATCTATGCACGGCTGGCGCGGAAGGGAAGCGTTCAAGGCGCTCTGACGCTTGCGCAGACCTACGATCCGGCGTTTCTGTCGCAATATGATGTCGCGGGTCTGCAGCCGAACAAGCAGAAGGCGAAATATTGGTACGGCATCGCGGCGAGCCTCGGAAGCGACGACGCCTCGGGCCGTCTTCTTGCGCTGGAAGCGGCTGGCGCGCAGTAAGGCGTCACCGGTCGAGGCCTCTGGCAGATCTGCCGCCTTACGCCCGCCACTCGGTTGACGTCAGCGGCACATCGCGCCGCGCACAGGCCCGCCGGCTCACCTCACCTCAATTTTTTGGCTTGCCGACGCAATTTCGCGACGTCTTCCGGATCGGCCCTGTACTCGACGTCGGCAAGAAACGTCTCCAGCTCCTGCCTGTTCAAGACCGGCTGCGCCGGGGCGGGCGCCGTGAAGCCACGCCGGCGGTAGCGCCAGGTCCCGTCATCGGAGTTGCGTGGCGCGCTGGCAACCGTAATCGCCCAGCGCGGCCCAAACCGGTTGACCGCCTGGAACATCAGCCAGGCCTTGGAGGGGGCGACGCCGGAGGCCATCATCGCATCGTAGAAGGCGCGATGGACCGCTCGATAGCTGCGCACCTGAATATCGCAGTAATAGTCGTGCACCACGGAGGCCTTGCGATAGCGCCCCTCGAACGGCCCGCCGATCAATGACCAGAAGATGCGCGGAATGGAGGCGCCGTTCACGGTGGCTCCGGCCGGAACCGGCCAACGCTGGCCGTCTGGCGCGACAAATTCGAACGATTCGATGAGGATCATATCGCGCCCATTATCGGCCCATCGAGCGACAACGGTTCCGAGAAAGCGGCCAACGTCCGCCGATGCGATGCGCGGCGGAAGCGCAATTGCAAGCGGAACCGCCGCCAGACCACGAAGAACAGAACGCCGTATCACCGACATCATCATTCCTCCAATCCCAGGACCCATGGAAAGATCGCCCAATATGCCACAACGCCATTTCTCCGGCCAGAATCCTGCAGCGGAATCCACGGTCCGGGCGGCCGGTCCAGCCGAATGAACAAGCCCGATCCATTGGCGCGTCCGCGACGTCCGTGCTAAGAGCCTGCCGGAGCCGCTGTCCGGCCGTGAACCGGCCGTTTCTCGGCTGCTGAAAGAAGCGCATTCAGACAGCCGGCGACAATGGGCATATTCCTCGGACTGCTGACATTTATCCTTCTGACGCTCGTCACCCAGATCGGCGGTATTGCCCTTCTTATCGGCTGGCTGTTGGTGAAGCTGTTTGGACGTCGCTATACCAGCGCCTGGCGGTGCTCCGCCCAGCTTTTCGCGGCGTTCGCAGCCACTTATATCGTCCTGACGCTGTTCATCGTGCCGCCGCTCGCCTCGAGCGCGGGCCGCGTGCCCCTTGCTTGCGGTCTCGGCTCCGACCGCCATTACGGTGCGGCGAACCTGCTCTACTGCGCGCTTAATCGAAACTATGCCGATGCGCGGATTGTTTCCCTCCTGGAGAGCCTCGCGGCCCATCTGAACGAGACCTATCCCGGCACGAGGATACTCTATCTCGACGCCAATTTCCCGTTCTTCGACGGTTTCCCGCTTCTCCCGCATCTCTCGCATGATGATGGGCGGAAGCTGGATCTGGCGTTCTATTACGCCGACAAGGCGGGACACTATCTGCCGGGCGTTGTGCGATCGCCGATCGGCTATTGGGCCTTCGAGCAGCCACGCGGGGGCGCAGGCGCAGCCTGTTCGGAAAAGCCGCTATTCAGCCTGAGATGGGATCTGGATTGGCTGCAGCCGCTCCTGCCGGATCTCGAACTCGATGCGGAGCGGACCCGCGCAATGGTGAGCTGGCTCGCCTCCAGCGGCAGGAAATTCGGGGTGGAGAAGCTGCTTCTCGAGCCTCATCTCGCGAAGAGGCTCGGCGTATCCTCGCCGCTCCTGCGCTTCCAGGGCTGCCGGGCGGCGCGGCATGACGATCATATTCATGTGCAGATCAGGCCCTGGATCAATTCTCGTTCAAGTGGCATCACCCGGACGAGGTCAAGTTGATCGATTTCAAAAGACGAGCGCAACTGTTCCCGCGTCCATCCCTGCCTTCGCGGGGATATGCTTGGACGCGCGTTGCGCTGGCGGTGCCGGCAGATATACGCTTCGAGATGCGTGCGCGGCAGGCCCCGCCCATGCTATAGATGCGGTTCGCTTTGGTTTAAATTTCCTTATTTTACGCAAGCTCTGGCTCTGTCTGGGAGTGAGTGTCATGGCAAAAAACTTGAAGAATTACGGCCTTCTCATTGTTTTGCTGCTTTTCGGCGCCGTCCAGTCCGCCGCTCCAGGCGCGGCGAGGCAATTCACCTTTGACGAGAGCGTCAATAAGGACGTCGCGCGCAAGCTCGGCATTCCGGTCTATTTCGCGCTTCCCGCCAGTGCCCGCGCGCCTCTGCCGTCCGACATCGACATTTCCGCCAAGCTGATCGACTTCAAACATCCCGATGCGATCGGCGCAGAAGGCGACATCGGGCTGCGTCTCGTCGTCGTCAGGCGCGCCGGCATGGCCAGGCGGCTGGCCAGGAGCGGGCTGATCAAGACCGGAGATCTGCTTTTAACGTTCCGGCCGGAATGGGGCGGCACAGGCGCCTATCCGAATATCCAGATGGGGATTTCGCATACGGGGCTCGCCTATATCAAAGGCGGCGAGGTGCACAATCTCGACAATCCGCTGAACGCCGTATATCTCGGCCCCCGATTCGACGGGCGGCTGACCAGCGAGCATTATCGCACGCTCGATATGATCCATGTCGTCAGGCCCCGCGGGCTGACGGATGACGAGCGCGCCAGGCTGCTCGACTGGGCGACGCGCCTTGGCTCGAACGCCAGGAAAATCTACCCCTCTCAGATCAGCTTCAATAAGGACTACAACGCGCCGAAATATTCGCCCAAAGAGCCGCTCACTTTCGTCAAGCAGCTCGGTCAAATCGCCCTCGGGCAGAACCCGCCCGGCACGATCAGCATGTTCTGCTCCGAATTCGCCTGGTCGGTTCTGGCGATGAGGGACTGCGATGCGACGACGACGGCCGATGCGTTCAAGAAACCCGGGGTGCCGTCCTGCATCAAACCCGTAATGAGTTCGCTGCGCGCAACGGGCAACTATGTCGATCGCGGCGGCAATGGCTCTTATGCCGGTCTTGCGGACGGGCCATTGCTGGTCATTAACAGCATGGGGCTTGACAGAGAAGCAGAGGACAAGCTGCTGGAGGACGTCTTCGCCGAGGACCCGGACAGCCTTGCCAAGCTTTCGCCGGGTCACAAGGCTCTCGCCGAAGAGATGAAGCCGAGATTTGGCCCGCTCGAAAAATATTATCTTGGCATCAGCGCAACAGGCTGGCGGAAATACAAGGCGCGATTTGCCCGGTTTCTTTTCAACTGGCGGGTGCCGCAGAACTATTCGCCGACATCCTATCTGATCAATACGCTGCTTCCGCCGGATCACCCCGATCGCAAGATGGACTATGTCGCAACGATCGTCATCGAGTGAACGGGCGGAGCCAGGATCCCAAAGCGGAGCATACCCATGGACGATGACCATTCCGATCACCATCATAGCGCGGCTCCGACCACCGAACTGGAGGAGCGCGTCCGCCGGCTCGAGACACTGCTGGTCGAAAAGGGGCTTGTCGATCCGGCCGCAATCGATCGGCTGATCGACACCTACGAGAACAAGGTGGGCCCGCGCAATGGCGCGAAGGTGGTCGCCAAAGCCTGGGCCGACCCGGATTACCGCTCCCGGCTGCTCGCCGACGCGACGGCGGCCATCGCCTCGCTGGGCTTCAGCGGGCGCCAGGGCGAGCATATGGTCGCCGTCGAGAACACGCCGGAGACGCACAATCTCGTGGTCTGCACTCTGTGCTCCTGCTATCCGTGGCCGGTTCTGGGACTGCCGCCCGTCTGGTACAAATCGCCCGCCTACCGCTCGCGTGCGGTCTCCGAACCCCGCGCCGTGCTTGCGGAGTTCGGCGTCGATCTGCCGGATTCGGTTCAGGTCGATGTCTGGGATTCGACGGCCGAGATCCGCTATCTCGTCATCCCGATGCGGCCGGCGGGAACGGAGGGGTGGAGCGAGGATCAGCTCGCAGGGCTTGTCACGCGCGATTCCATGATCGGAGCAGGGCTTGCCAACAGTCCGGAGGCGCGATGAACGGCATTCATGATCTCGGCGGAATGCACGGCTTCGGGCCGGTCCGGAAGGATGCGGATGAGGAGACGTTCCACGGCGAGTGGGAGCGCCGCGTCTTCGGCCTGACGCTGGCGATGGGGGCGACGGGCGCATGGAATCTGGATATGTCGCGCCATGCGCGCGAGAGGATGGACCCCGCCGACTATTTGCGGTCGAGCTATTACGAGATCTGGCTTGCCGGTCTTGAGCGGCTTCTGCGGGAAAGCGGGATTGTCGATGAGACCGAATTGCAGAGCGGACGGCCGCTGGCGGGCGGCGTGCGCCCGCCGCGCATTCTGAAGGCCGATGACGTGGCTGGCGTGCTGGCCCGAGGGGCGTCCTGCGAGCGCGCATCCGAATCCCCCGCGATCTTCGCCGTTGGCGATCGCGTCCGTGCGCGCAATATGCATCCCGCTCATCACACGAGGCTGCCGCGCTATGTTCGCGGCCGGCCCGGCGTCATCGAGCGCGTCCAGGGCCGCTTCGTTTTTCCCGATGCGCATGCGCATGGCAAGGGCGAGTCCCCGCAATGGTGCTATTCGGTCCGGTTCGCCGGCCGCGATCTGTGGGGCGAGGATGCGGAGCCGCAGAGTTCGGCCCTGGTCGATTGCTGGGAAAGCTATTTGGAGGCGGCGGATAGATGAGCGGCCTGAGCCAAGACACTTTTTCGGACGGCCCGCCGATGCCGGGTGAGGAAACGCCCTTCGCCAATCCGTGGCAGGCCCGCGCCTTCGCGATCGCTGTTGCGCTGAACGAAGCGGGACATCTCGACTGGCCGCGCTGGACCGGCTTGCTCGGCGAGGCGCTTGCCGATCAGAAGCTTGCGCCGTCTGATCCGTCGTCCGGTGATGAGGACTACTACAAATGCTGGATCACCGCATTGGAGCGCGCCTGCGCCGGGATCGACCCGAGCGCCGAGACTTCAGATTCCGGGAACAAGCGCTAACCAGCCCCCCGCCCGACAACCCTCGCCAGAAACGCGTTCACCGCGGACCAGATCTCTTCTGCGCCCTCGGGATTGGCGTCCGCGCGCAAGGTCGAGGAGCCGTGACGCCCATAGTCCGGCACGAACTGCACTTTGACCTCGGCCGGAGCCGCCGCCAGGATCGCCTTGGCCTGAGCCACTTCGCCGGCATCCGGTGAGGAGGTGACGAAAATCGGGACTGTGACCTTGGCCGCCGCTTTCGCGACAGGGGCTCCGCCGCCGAAATATTCGCCGGGGGAGAATGCGAGAATGGCCGCCACGTCCTCCGGGTGGCGCGCCACGAGCATGAAGACGAGCGAGGCCGAGTAGCTCGATCCCCAGAGGATGACCGGCTTGCCGGGCCGGGTCTTGCGCGCATAGGCAAGGGCGGCCTCCAGATCGGCAAGCGCATCGAGATAATTCGCCGAAGCGCCCAGCGCGGCGGCCGTCTGATTGGTGTAGCCGAACCGGCCGCCGCCCGATCGCTGGTCGATCGCGATGGCATCGAAGCCCGCTTTCGCCAGACGCGGCGCGATCGGCGCATATTCGCCGCGGTTCGAGCCGGCTTGATGGAAAAGCAAGATGGTCGCCTCCGGATCGCCGTCGGCGCTATAGCGCTCTCCATAGACGGTGACGCCGTCGGCCGCGCTCAGCTTTATCGGATCCTGGGCGCTGGCGCTGTTCGGGATGAAGGCGAGGGCGAGAAGGAGAAAAGCCGGAATTCGCATGTCGCGGGTCTCCTGATGACAATGAGAACGCCATGTTCCGGCAGACGGCTCGAAGGTCAATGCAACTCCGTGTGACCCGAGGTTCGAGGGCTATCGTCGCTGACCGATTGTCTGAGCGATGGCATGGGCGATTGCGGCGTGGGCTTGACCGGCTCCGGGCGCTCAATAGCCGCGTTTCGGGTCGACCGGATATAAAGGCGGCTCGCCTCGGCGCATGCGATGGAGACTTTCCGCAACCACCTTGGCGGCGGCTTCCGGCACCGGCGCGCTCGCCTCATGCGGCGTGATCAGCACATTCGGCATCTGCCACAAGGGACTGTCCGCAGGCAGCGGCTCCTTGACGAAAACATCGAGCGTTGCGCCGCCGAGATGGCCGTCCTGCAAAACGGCCGTGAGCGCGTCCTCATCCACGACGGCGCCGCGCGCCACATTGATCAGCTTCGCGCCGGGCCTCATTGTCCGCAGTCTTGTCTCGTTCATCAGACCGTTCGTTTCGGGCGTCAGTGGCAGCATGATAACCAGGATCTCGGTCTCGGCAATGACACGATCCAAGGCGTCCATGCCGTGAACGCATCTGACGCCGGGAAGAGTCTTCGGGCCGCGAGACCAGCCGACCACCTCGAAGCCGAGGCCAGCCAGCGCCTCGGCGGCCGCCGAACCCAGCTCGCCAAGCCCCAGCAAACCAACCTTGATGGAGCAAAGCGGACGCTGCGGGATGTTCCGCCATTCCATTATGCGCTGCGCTGCTTCGAATTTGTCGATATCGCGCGCGTAACGGATGACGGCGAACAGCACATAGCTGGTCATCATCGCGACCATGCCGGGATCGGACAGCCGGACAATCGGGACATCCGGCAAATCGCGCCGTCCCACAAGCGCATCGACCCCCACCCCGAGATTGACGACGAGGCGCAGATTGGTGAATGGGGCGAAAAAACCCTCCGGAGGGCTCCAGACGATGGCGACGGTCACCGCCGCCGGGTCGGGAAGATGGGGAAAAACATGAAAGGCCGCTTCAGGCAGCTCGGCCTTCAGCGCAGTCCGCCAGGGCTCGGGATCATCAACCGCGCTGTAAAAAAGAAACGTTTCCCTGAGCTCCGACATCGATGCGCCGCCCCCTGTGCGACACCTAAAGCGCCGCTTCGACATTGTCCGGCACTCTTCGCCAATCCGTACGCCGGTTGCAAGCTCTGCGGAAACAGGCGGGGGTCGCGGATGCGATCGGATGGCGCTGGAATGCCGCCGAGAGACGGTATTTTTTGAAAAGGTTGGCTCTCCGGGCCAGACTCGAACCAGCGACCGAGCGGTTAACAGCCAGGTTCAATCCGATCGATGGTGGCCATCCGCTCGGCTCGCTCCTGGTGTCTGAAGGCCCTGCCGAGCAGAGCCCGGCGCTCCTGCGAGTCCTCCGGGTGCGCACCCGCCTCCTGGCGCAGCATCTCGGCGCGCATTGAGAAATAGCGCTGTTCGACCGGCAGCGCGGTTAATTCCGTTATGGGAATTCCCATGTCGGTCAGACGATAATGTTTGGGCATGACGCCAGCATATCAGACGAGACGCGGCTTGGGGAAAGTTTCTCGTAATACCGGCCGGCATGTGCGGGGCAACGAAACTTGTTCGATGTTGCCCCGTCTCGATTTTTTGATTTTGAGCTGGCTGTCGCCGCGCGCGACCAGCTTCAAGGCTTTCAAAAAAATGGTGGGCCCTTGCGGTGTTTCTTGCGGCCGGTGCCGGAAACCCTCTGTTGCGCCTAACCGATTGACAACGGGTCACGTTCGACATCGGGATGCGGTCTCGGACCGAAGAAGCCCAACGCCGACCCTGGATTTCGTTTCCCTCAATCCGGACCACGCTTGCTATTTCTTTCGGGCGCGACCGGCCTCGAACGCCTTGATGCGCTGGGCAACGTTGGCCTTCAGGTTCTCGTAAAATAAGCCGTAATCGTAAGAATGATAGATGCCGGGCCCGAAGGGCAAGTGCGCGAGCGGCGCGGGGGACGCAGGCGTCACCACCAGTCCACCGTCCACGTTTTGCGCCGACGCGAAATGCGCGACGTTTTGTCGCTTGCCGTCTTGGTCGAAGATGACGGAGCCGAGATTTTTCGTGGCCGGAACCAATTTTCCGTCGGTGCGCCACGATAGCGGGTTGACCGAGATCGCGCCGGGCAGAATGGTGGGCGCCTTCTCCTGATAACCTGCGGCGATGCTGTTGTAGGTGACGATACAGCCGGTCTCGTCGGCGGAGCGGCAGATTCTCAGGAATGGATATTCCTTCAAATCGTCCCGCGTGATCGACCACCCGATCAAATAGGCCGCGACCATGTTCTCGCGCAGCGCGCGCCTGTTCAGTTCCTGGCGGGCGAAATCGGCCAGCAGGTCGGCGCCCTGGCTGTGCCCGGCGAGGATGAAGGGGCGGCCCTGGTTGAAGTGGCTCAGATAATAGGCAAAGGCCGCCTTCACATCGGAAAGCCCCACGCCGAGATAACGCTTCTGCGCCGCGGCGTCCATCGACAGGACCGAGATGGTGGCCTGCCGGTATAGCGGCGCGAAGACGTTGGCGCTGTCGGCAAACACGCTGGCCTGGGAAAGCAGGCTGTGCGCGGCGCCTTGGCGCATCTCCGGATTATCGAGCGCGGCGTTGAGCGCTTTGCCGTGGTAGACGGTCGGGTAAACCCAAAACACGTCCACCTTCTTGGTCTGCGACTTGGGCAGGCTGGCCCAATTCTGCGCTAGGGCGTAATCCGGCGGTTGCTGTTGCGGTTCGGCCGTGGCGGGGCAACCAATCGCCGCCAACCAGAGGAACGCTGCCGCGCCTGTGGCGGCGGCAAAGACCTTCAACCTCGTCATCATCGTTTCCGTGCCTCCAGCTTGGCTCGGCTCAGGTGGCAGGGCCGTAAGGGCGGGGACGGTCATGCTGCCTTCCCTTTCACATAGCGCCGATCCAGTTCGGCTAGCTCTCGACGCGCAAGCTCGATGATTTCGCGCGCTTCACGGTCGCCTTTCTGCGCATTCGAGCGCAGGCACGGACGCGGGATGATTGCCAAGAGGCGCTGTCGCTCACTGCCGAAATTCAAATAACGCGCGAAAATATCTGCAACTAGTTCCAAATCTCAGAAATAAGTCCTGAAATTTTATCTCTATTTGTAATTTGTCATAAATAACAATAGCTTAAACTAGGAAAATAATCTTGGCTCCCCGGGCCGGACTCGAACCAGCGACCGAGCGGTTAACAGCCGTTCGGTAGAGAGATCTGTTGAAATCCCCTGAAACATTTTCCTCTCGCTATTGCGTTGATTTTCCAGGGTTGGTAGCTTTCATTGATTTTCATTGAGTTGCAAGCAGTTTCGTCTTTTTGGAACCCAGGTGGAACCCCAATCCACATGAAAAACCTCACCGATCGATTTCTTGAAGGCATCAAGGTTCCAAAGGGGCGCATCGAATATCGCGATGCAAAGACACCCGGCCTCATACTCCGGGTCTCCGGCGACGTGAAGTCATGGAGCGTCATTTACCGGCGGAAATCCGATGGCAAACGCCGCCGGATCACGATTGGAGAATATCCGAGCTTTTCACTGGCCGATGCACGTAGCGATGCATTCACGATCATGGCGCGAGTTAAGCGCGGCGAGGATCCGGCCAAGGATCGTGTGCGTGGTGACAGGAGCCGGCCGCACACTTTTGGGGACTTGGCGAAGCGATATTTGGAAAGTCACGCCAACGCGAAGCGGTCCGGCTTCAAGGATCGGCAGATGCTCGAAAAGGACGTGGTTCCGCAATTGGAAGGCGAGCCGTTGGACGAAATTGATCGCGCCGATATCACGCTGATCCTTGAGGCGATCGTTGCCCGTGGAGCGCCGATCCAGGCTAACCGCACATTTGAGGTAATCAGGAAGACATTCAATTGGGCAGTTGAGAAGGGCTTTATGAGCTCTTCGCCAGTTTTTCGCATGAAACCGCCCGCAAAAAAAAGGAGCCGGGATCGGACGCTTTCCTCAGATGAGATCCGGATTTTTTGGCGTCGCTTGATCGCCAAGACAACAATGAGCTGGGAAACCCGTTTGGTCCTTCGCCTGTGCCTCGTGACGGGACAACGCGTCGATGAGGTATCCGGTTGTCGGAAAGACGAGTTGAATATCGAAAAGGCGGAATGGCGGCTCCCGGGCGAGCGTGTGAAGAACGGATCTGCTCATCTTGTGCCGCTGTCACCGCTCGCGGTCCTGCTTTTCAAGAGAGCGCTTCGGCGGGCCGGAAACAGTCCGTTTGTTTTCCCAAGCCCTTATACCGGCAGCCACATAACGCCAGCTGCAGTTGCGCGGGCCATGCGTCGAAGCAGGGAGATCTTCGGTTTCACGCGGGAGGCAACGCCTCATGATTTGCGCCGCACGCTCGCGTCCGGACTCGGCGAACTAGGATTTTCCCGCCTAATCCAAGATAAATTGCTCAACCACCTCAGCGCCGATCGATCGAGCATTTCAGGGGTTTATGACCGCTATACCTACGCGCGCGAAAAGCGTGAGGCGCTAGAGGCATGGGCTGAAAGATTGAAGCAGCTAATCTGTGGCGACCAAGGCTATGCAGAATTGCAGGAGGGCAGCCGTGAGTAAAGCGATTACTTATCGCTCGGTTGCGAAGACCGCGATCAACTGGACCAAGCCACGGCATCCGCTGAGCGGCGTTGATCGATTTGAGAACGAAATAGCTGAAATGGTGCAGGCGGCGGTCAACCGACACTTGCGGCGAAAGCTGCGAAAGCAGGATAAAAGATTCGTCATGCCCAGCATAAGTGAGCATGCGCGCGCTGCGCAGCATGCATCACGAGTCGCCAGCGAGTTCGAATCCATTCTGGATGAATTTTTTTCGGTATTTGCTGCGGAGACCGCGCGAAATCGTCAATTATCGATCGATGAAGAAACGGGCTTTCCCGCTTATCTGGGTCGCTGGACGGCCGCCGAAATCGAAGTAGCTGAGCAAATTGGCACGGCCAAAACCCTCTGCGCTGCCATGCGACAATACGCAGATCGATTAGAAGTCCGTGGACAATTATCTCAGTGCGATCACGATAGCGGCAAGGTTGATCGTGGCTTTGTAGCTCAGGTCTGTTTTGTCGTATCGCGTATTCACGGATCGAAAGTCTTTGATTTTGCTAAAGTAATTCTCGATGAGATGACGCCACCGATATTTGACCCGATCGTGCGGGATCGGCTGTTTTCGATCCGCTTTTGATGGAATGACGGCCTCCGCTTCGCGCCTCTCCAGCTCGTCTCGTATAGCGTTATTGTCGAAGGCTTTGTCGCCGAGCAGAGCCTCAAATGTCAGTCCCCCGATAAGGTCCGAGGCACCGATGCTGTCATGGCGCTGCCCTGGCCACAAGGAAAAGCGCACGAGATTGCCCAAGGCATCGACCAGCGCCAAAATCTTCGTTGTCAGGCCGCCTTTTGAGCGGCCGATGGCCTGATCGAGAGTCCCCCTTTTGCGCCGCTTGCCTTCTGATGCACGCTAACGATCGTTCCGTCGATGAGGATATATTCGAAATCGGGCTCTCCGGACAAGGCATTGAAAATGCGATCGAAAACACCGGCCATCGCCCAACGGCGAAACCGCCGGAAGATGCTGTTCCAAGCCCCAAAGCCAGATGGCAAATCCCGCCAGGGTGCGCCGGTGCGAACGCGCCACAGCACGGCTTCGAGAAACAGCCGGTTATCCCGAGCCGTCACACCGCAATCGCTCGCCTTGCCCGGCAAGAGCGGAGCGATAACACTCCATTGAGAATCCGACAGCACGAAGCGTTCCCAGCGCATGCAAACCTCCCAAAAGGAAGTTTAAATCACTGTTCGAGGAAAATGTGAATCCCTTGATTGTCCACGGGCCCTAGAAGAAAATCTACCGAGACTGAAATCGGAGCAGCGCCAATCCAAGGCTGCCGATACAAGCCGACCCTTTTTGATACAAGATGGGATCGAGATATGGGAGTACCTTGGCAACAATATAGCAAATTTTCCGGAAGGAAAGTTTACCGCTGAATTCAAAAAATTCCTCGGAGATTTAATTTATATCGCTGACCAAAACCACTTAAACGATCAAGCAATCAATAAATCGCTGCGGGAGTACACCAAACGAAATAACGATGATCTACGCCGTTCGAACGAGCAGCTGCGACGTGACATCAGCCGAGCAAAATAATTTTCCACAATTTGCTCGGGCTTTGATCGTGTTCGACAAGCCCGCGTGACGGTTGCATGTTTCAGCACGTCAATTGGAAAGGCGTGAAACATGAACCGCAAAGTTCCGTCTGGTGTTAGCGACTCAAGTGGACAAATTGAGCGCTTTCTCACGACTGACGCGATGTGCAGGATATTGGCTTGCTCGCGCACCACTCTTTGGCGCCAGGTCAGGGCGGGCCATTGCGTCCAACCGGTCCAACTCTCGCCCGGGCGTGTCGGCTTCCCTGAATCTGAGGTTCGCGAATATATTCGCCAGCTGATGGATGGTCGCGGCGAAAAGCTCGCGGGAGCGACCGCATGACCAGAAACCGCGAGAGCCGCGCACCTGCGTCGCCGGGGCTCTCAATCCGAAGCTGCGAAGCCCTTCCTTGAAAGCATGGTTCGGTGGATGCCCTGATGCCGCCGATCGATGCGCAAGAACTCCTAACGCACGGAGGGTCAGCGTGATGACTCTATCCCAACAAACAGAAACGCCGCGCAAGGTATGGCCCGCGCGGCATTTTGGAACTGGTGATCCGTTAGCAGACGGATCAATTTTCAATGGCAGTGAGGATGTAATGCCGTTCTCGCGTACCGTCAAGTTCGCTGCCTTTTCCCACAAGGGCGGCACGGATGCTCGACAGCGCAACTTGCAATAAAAATGCCTTTTCAACTGCCGCGCGCACGCTTGTGGCTCACGGCTACAGTCCATTACCGATCATTCCGGGAACGAAGCGGCCGGCTCTTAAGAGGGGCTGGTCGGAATATTGCAGCCGCATCCTTTCCGAAGAGACGCTGGCCCATTTTGAGACCGGCAATTTCGGCATCGGGGTTGCCTGTGGCTTCGCCAACCTTGTGGCTGTTGATATCGATACCGAAGCGAAGGAAATTGCCGCGAAGATCGACCCCCTTCTCCCAAAGGTTGTTGTGGCCAAGCAGGGGCGACGCGGTTGCACAATTTTTGGCCGCGACCCATCGGGGGGGATCATCTCCCGCAAGTTTTGGGGAAATGATGGCATGCTGGTGGAGATTCTCGCCAGCGGTAATCAAACGGTCATCCCGCCTACGGTTCATCCTGAGACGCAGCAACCGTATCGTTATTTGACAGACCGATCCCTGCTCGACACGCATGTCGATCAATTGCCGGTTTTCCCACTTGATTTCGTCGAGCACCTGGAGGTTGCCCTTAAGCCATGGCTGAAAAAGGAAAGCAACGACGCCGATTTTGATGGCGTTCGTTTCCGTCCAAAGAACACGCCAATCGATGACTGCGAGCGTAAACGCTTAGAGTCATGGGCGCGAGCAAAGCTGCGAAATCGGTGCGCTGAAATCGCATCGATGGCTAAAGATAGCGGACGGAATCTGGCTGCCTTCAGATTGGCCTGCGGAATTGGGCGGTTCGTCCATCACGGAGTCATCTCTGAGCGCGAAATTATCGATGCACTTCTTGCTGCTTGCGAAGCCAGCGGGCTTCTGCATGAGGATGGCCGCCCCGCGTGCCTCGCCAGCATTCGAAGCGGACTCAGCCGGGCAAAAAATGATCCCTTGCCTGATCTGCAAGACCGCACTCACGGTGCTTCTAGCAGTTTTCACAGGGGTGATACCGGGCGTTTTTCTGAAGCGAAAGAAAGATCGAATACGGCAGACTGGGGGATTCCGCTTCCGCTTCCGGAATTGCCCTCTGTCGCGGCCTTTGATCTCGATTTGATGCCGGATTCTCTGCGCGACTACGTTGAGGATATAGCCGAAACCATGCAGGCGCCTCCCGATTTCGTCGCCGTCGCATCAATGGTTGGGCTCGGGTCGGTCCTAGGCCGTAAAATCGGCATCCGCCCACAGGAAGAGACGAACTGGACCGAAGTCCCCAATTTATGGGGCGTCGTAATTGGCCGGCCAGGGGTGATGAAATCTCCCAGCATTCGTTCGGCTCTTGGGCCATTGGATCAGCTCATTGCCAAAGCCCTAACCGAATACGAAACCGATGGAGCCGAGCACAAAATCAAGGCGGCCGTTGCCAAAATAAAGATTGAGGAGAACGCGCGGCAAGCAAAACAGAAGCTTAAGCAAGATAGGAACGCCTCTATTGATAGCTATTTCAAAGATGAGGAGGAACCGGAAGAGCCTAAGCTTCGTCGCTATAAGACAAGTGACGCTACACCTGCCGCACTTGGTGAACTTCTGCTCGGTAAACCGAATGGTATTCTTGTCCATCGCGATGAGCTTGTAAGTCTGCTTCAAAATCTAGAACGCGAAGACAACGCAGAGGGGCGCGGATTCTATATGACTGGCTGGAATGGCGATGACGCTTACACGATCGACCGCATCGGGCGCGGGATGCATCTGCACATTCCGGCGGTTTGCTTATCTGTTCTCGGCTCAACCCAACCCGGCAAGATCTCCCGATATCTGACGACGGCAACTCGCGGCGGCCCCAATGACGATGGTCTGATCCAGCGTTTCGGGCTTTTAGTATGGCCAGATGTCAACCCGGATTGGAGGGATGTAGACCGACCGCTCAACAGCGCAGCGAAGCGCAAGGCGTTCAAGCTTTACGAACGCCTAGACCAGTTGGACCCGTTTTCGATTGGCGCAAAGCAGGACCGCGCCTTTGATGGCGAGCCAGAGGGCATTCCGTATCTTCGCCTTGATCCGAGCGCTCTGCAACTGTTTCGCGATTGGCGCACTGGATTCGAAAGGCGGTTGCGCGGCGGCCAGTTACACCCGGCATTCGAATCTCATCTGGTGAAATATCGAAAGCTGGTTCCAGTCATGGCCCTCATCAGTCATGTCGCCGATAGCGGGACCGGCCCGATCTCCGAGACGGCATTGATCCGGGCCCTGTCGTGGGCGGAGTATTTGGAGACCCACGCGACGCGGGCATATGCGGGCGTGACAATGCCAGCGACGCAGGCGGCGAAGGCAATCCTTGGCAAGATTAAGTCCGGCGCCTTGTCCATGACCTTTGGCACTCAAGACATAATCCGCCCGCAATGGTCCATGCTGACGGGGCGCTCCGAAATCCTCGAAGCGCTGAAGCTGTTGGAGGAGCACGAATGCATCCGGTCGTGGCAGGAGAGCACGCCCGGTCGCCCGAGGATCATTTACGAGTTCAACCCGAAGCTGAAGCCATGACCAGCTATCTCGCGCGCCTCAAGGCGCATATCCAGGAGAAAAAATCGGGAAAAACGCCCGGTAACGGTACTGTGTTAACTGCCAAAAGCCCTTTTCGCAGTTTTCACAGTTCGGGTCGGCAGCCTTTTTCCGAAATTTTCGACGGGGGCGCTCAAGGCTTCGACGGCCTCGATGCCCAATCAAAGGTTGATGCTGAGGAGCGCGCCGCGTTCCTCTCCGGGGCATGCGGCGTCAGCCAGGATGAGGCGACGGAGCGAGCCAAAGGGGGGATGGAGCCACCGGGCCGGTTGGACGCCACCGTAAACCGGATCGAACTGTGGCTGAACGCACTCGACGATCTGCCCGAGCCGGTTGACGCCGACGAAAAGAAGCTCCTCCCGGCCTCAAAAAAATTCGCGCTTTCGGTCTGGGCACATCCGGCGCTTGCCGCCGGTTGGTCCGATGGCGAGTTGTTCGGACGGCCCACTGGGCTGGTGCCGCAGATGGCGCTGCGCAATTTGCATCTCATGAACATCGATGAGTCCGGCGCAACGCTGATGAGCGGTCGTGGAGCCGTCGAAACCTACGAGCGGGCGCGGTTTCGGAGCGATGACAATCACCCATGGTGGTTTCGATGAACAGCGAGCCTCTGATGTCCAAACAGAGAGTTAGCGTTGCGTAGCCTTGCGTAACCGCCGAGTCCGCGATTTGCGGAACGCTGACGGAATTCTGAAACGGCAATTGAAAGGCATTTTGAAATGGAATCGACACGTACCTTGGAAGACGGCGAAGGCGCCGAAATCACGCGAAGCGATCGGGCGACAGAAAGCAATTGTTCACGGCCTGGAGGATCAGAGCAAATGACTACCCCCATAAACTTGAACGAACGTCGGCAATCCCGTGACGCGGAGACGGTGGCTTTCCATTCGCACCTCGACCTCATGCTGATGTGCACGGGTATCCTTACCGAATCCATTCAGGCCATGATGACGAAGGGTGCGACCAGGCGGAAAATCTTTCTGACCCTAAATCATGCCTGTCAGGAGCTGAGCGTTGCGCAAAACGAACCTGATGGAGGAACTGCCGCATGACCCGCGGAATCGAAGCGGCCTGCTGGGCCTCGGCAACCCGCGACGCCGAGGTCCGCCAAAGCAAAGCCGGTAATGAGTTCGGCATCGTCAATCTTGCCGTGAATGACGGCTCGACCGATGCCGACGGCAAGCCGGTGACGACGTTTGTGAAGACGCTCGCCTTCGGCCAGCATGATCGCCAGCGAAGCCATGCAGATCGGAGTCAGCATGAAGCCGCCGGCGCCCGAGCCGCTCCCCGTCCCGAAGACGAAACAGCGCAAACCCCGAAAAGCGAAACCTGCAGAGCCGAAGCAAACCACGGCGAAAGGCAAAAAAAGGACGCCCCTCCGAACTGCCGCGCAAGCTCCCGAATGGAAACCTTTATTGGGAAGGCATCAAGATTCGCCAGGAACCGCCCCCCGACTGGCAATCGCCGATCCGGCCCGATGAAAGCTTCGATCCAGCAGGCGGCGATAGCTTGGAGGATATCCTATGAGTGATTGCAGCATGGACCGCAATAAACGGCAATTACGATCCGCAAGACTGCCTGCATTGCAAGATCAATCGGCTGATGGATGAACACGCCAAGCGCAAGCACCTGGAAACCGGCGAGCGTGTCAATGTCGATGATCAGATCGATGACCTCATCGCCTGCACCGCCGAGCTGATCGCCTTTTATGGTGACGCCAAAACCCGCAAGCTCGTGGCAAAACGTGAGGCGCAAAAGCTCGTCGGCCGAGTTCGGCATTTCCGCGAGATCAGCCGCTATCCGGGAGGGCCAGGACAGGGTGAAATCAAGCCCAACCACCTGCTTTAAATGATTGAGCTATGCTAAATAACGGAAATTGCTTGCTTTTTTAGGAGGCATAAATGACCAAGAGCCAAGCCAAAAGAGGAAGGCCTAAGGGGGGCCAGGGGCAAGCCGCTCCCCGTGTCGGACACCTTGATACACTGGGCGGCGTCCTCGCCGAAATGCGCGCGGTCTATCGCGAGGCCCGGCTCGGCAAGACGCCTCTCGATGAGGCGACTAAACTCACATACATCCTCAAGGAAATGCGCGCCGGCCTCGAAGCCATGGCAATTGAGGAGATCCAGCAGAAACTCCGCGAGCTCGACACCTGCGTAATTAACGGAGGGCGGCTCAATGGCCACCACCAAATCGAAGCTCGACCGACTGACCCACCAGATTGAGGCGCTGCAGGAAAAGCTCGATCCAGCGCCTCCAGCGCCGAGGGCTTACGCCCTTGTTTGCCCGCACACCTGGAACAAGGAACAGATCGAGGAAGTGCGTCAACGCAACTATGCCGAGGTCCCGGAAAATCGCAGAGCTATGTTTGAGCTCCTGATCCTGATTTGAACCAATCGGCAAGAGGGAAGTCATGGCAACGAGGAAAACTCAACTTGAGCGGCTCCACCAGCAATTCGACGAACTCCTCGACCGGCTGCGGGTGAGGACTGAAAGCCCGCCGAAGGTGTTCGAGCTGATCTGTGAGGAGGACTGGGACGACGACAGAATTAGGGTCGAGCTCACGGCAAAATACCCAGGCGAGTATCCGAGTGGGCCAAACGACAAAACCATCCTGTGGCGGATTGTGAGGCCGCCGGACTATGAGGCCGTTTGGTACGGGCGTTCGACCGCTAACAAGCCGGATCCGATCGCAAACGGGAGATTTCGCAATGGCGTCTAAGCAACAGCAGCTGGATCGGCTCCGCCATCGTGGCCTGCCCCTCATCGCGATACCAGCTCTTAAGTTAGTTGGCCACCGAACAGCTTGTTGGACCCTTGGGGATGAAACCGCTTTGTGGCACTTTCGGAGGTAGCGTCGTCGGCGCAGAGATCGGCCATGGTCGAGCTGAGATCGATGCCGACATATCGTGCGGAGTCCGGAAGATGATCTGACAGGAGCCGGGCGGCAAGTTTGCCGGTTCCGCAACCAATCTCGAAAACTGATTGCGCACTCTGAAATTCACCATGACGAATGAGTGCGTCAAGAGCGGCGTCCTCGTAGAAGCCTTGCTTATCTTGTTTGCTCCCAAACCGATCGTAAAACTGACGCAACTTTTCTTTGTTGAGTGTAACATGCATCAGCCCGGTTTCCGCTTCTGTGGACAAATGTGTTGCTCGCTGGAAGCATAGAGGATCACTTCGATGATGTCAGGTGCTGGCCGGTTCTGACCGTGGAGGTTGCTATGAGGGGGGCGGGGCCTCGCAAACTTGACCCGAGAACGGTTTGCGGAGCAAGCTGGGCAAGGCCAAGTCTGCGGCATCCGGCTTTGTCGTGAAGCATAGTTCACAAGCTCGTAGCCGGCCGGAGGGGCCTGCCAAGATCGATCAAAAATGGATCTTCATGAAAACTAGGAAGGCGCGGAAGACGATCTAAAATAAAGACGGCGCACTAAAGCCGCAGGCGGCCAGCATTCCGTAAAATTAAAAACCGACGCGCAGATAAAGGAGAGGCGGTGACGCGGCACGGTCGACGAGGCTGGAACAACAGAAAACACCGTCAAAAAAAGGGAGTTCTTAACATGAAACCGAAATTGTCAGACACGCTTCATCGCGCGACGCGCCCTGCCGCTCTGTTTGGTATGGCGGCTCTATTCGGTCTCGGGCTGGCCGCCGGTTCGGCCTCGGCCCAGGATGAATATCCGTGCAAGACGATCGAGGTCGTGACCCATGCTGGCGCTGGCGGCGGGACCGACATCACCACCCGTATGATGATGCTGCGTGCCCGCCGCGAACTTGGGGCCGACATGGTCGTCGTCAGCAAGAAAGGCGGCGGTGGCGCCACGGCAATGAACTATATCGCTAGCCGGGATCGCGATGGCTGCACCATCATGACTATCACACCCACGCATTTGTTAACCATCGCCCGCGGAAAGTCGCCGTTGAAGGTGGAGGACCTGGTTGGCCTGGCGAGGGCGACCGACGATCCGCAAATTCTGATGGTCAAGGGCGACAGCAAATACTCGTCAATTGACGACCTGCTCGCCGACGCCAAGGCGAATTCGCTCAAATTCGGCGGCACGCAGGTCGGCGCCATCGATCAGATCACGGCGTTTACATTTGCCAAGCGCGCCGGCATCCAGAACCCGAACTACATCCCCTTTGACGGCGGTGGAGCCATCATTACGGCTCTCATCGGCGGTGATGTCGAGGTTGGCGTGCTTAATCTGTCTGAGGCGGAGTCTCAGATTAGCGCTGGTGAAATTCGGCCGCTGCTGGTGCTCGCCAAGAAGCGGATGAAACCGCTTCCCGAAGTGCCGACCTCGGTGGAGAAGGGTATTGATGCTGAGTTCTCGACGGTTCGAGGATTTGTCGCCTTGAAGGATGTGCCCGAGGACCGGCTGAAAATGCTCGAAGCAAAACTCGTCAAAGCGATGCATCATAGCGTCTATATGGGCTATCTGAAGACTGCCGGCCTGGATGCCGACAGCATTGCCGGCGCAAAGGATTGGAATGCGCAAATTCAGCAGCTCTACAAAGATGGCGTCGCTGCCTTGAAGGATCTGGGGATGCTGAAATAAGCGATTGCTTTCAGGCTATTTAAAGGGCGAAGGCCCCTGATAAATGAGCAAGCCGCAAGAGGAACAGGCAGTTGAAGTGAACGGGGCAGAGCCGCCCCGTTCATTTATGCTGCGTGGTGACGATTTGGTTGGCGGGGTGATCCTTTTCTTCTGCGCCGCGACCTATGCGATCACGATGTATTTTGAGGAGGTTCCGGTGATGCTTTCTCAAGGCATTCAGCCTGCTGTGTTCCCGCGGCTGATGATTGCCGTCATCGCTATTTTGTCTTTGATCCTGATCGTCCAGGGCCGCCGAAAGCCTGCGACCGCGCGTAAACCGGTGCCGATCGTTGCGTTTGTCACGGCCGGTCTTCTTGCCGTTTTTGTTGCGGCAATCGACTGGGTCGGGGCAATGATCGCTATTTTCCTGTTTTGTCTTGTTCTGCCCGTGCTCTGGGGAGAGCGTCGCTATCTTTGGATTGCCGGTTTCGCCGTGCTGTTTCCCCTCAGTATCTTTATTCTGTTTTCGAAAATGCTGGAAGTCCGGTTCCCGCTTGGCATTTTGCAATCATTCGGATTTTGACCGGCCATGGACGCATTTATCTCCAGCCTGTCGATCCTTTTCGATCCTTATTTGTTGCTGGTCATTCTCGCCGGCACTGTTGGCGGTGTCCTCGTCGGCGTTCTGCCGGGGCTGAGTTCGACCATGGCGACAGCGCTTCTGTTGCCGTTCACCGTGACGATGGCACCCTTGCCCGCCATTGCCCTCTTGTCAGCGCTCTACTGTGCCGGCACCTATGGCGGCTCGATTACCGCCATTCTCATCAATGCGCCAGGAGCGCCGCCGGCGGCGGCGACGGCGCTCGACGGCTATCCCATGGCCTTGCGCGGCGAAGCCGGCCGCGCTCTGGGCATCGCCACGGTCGCTAGCACCATCGGCGGTATTTTCAGCGTTTTCGTGCTCATCGTCGCGGCGCCCCTTCTTGCCCGCGTCGCTTACAAGTTCGGCGCTCCGGAATATTTTGCTCTGGCCGTATTCGGGCTTTCCATGCTGGCCTCCATCAGCGGCAAATCATCGGTCAAGAACCTCATCGGCGGCGCTTTTGGCGTCCTTATCTCGACTATCGGCGTCGATTTCACCACCAGCGTCGAGCGCTTCACCTTTGGCCTTCCCGAGCTGACCGAAGGCATCCATTTTATCCCGGTCATGATCGGTCTATTTGGTGGTGCGGAATTGCTGGCCCAGGCCGCATCCCTGGACGTGGTCTACAAACGCATCGCCGCCGTCGCCATCCGCCTTCCATCGCGCGACGATTTCCGCAAGGTCCGCGGCGTTATCGCCCGGTCCTGCGGCATCGGCACCTTTATCGGCATCCTGCCAGCCGAGGGGGGCACGGTGGCGGCGATGATCGCCTACAACGAAGCCAAGCGTTGGTCCAAGGAAAGTGACAAATTCGGCCAGGGCGCCATTGAAGGCATTGCCGGACCGGAAGCCGCCAACAACGCGGCAACCGGCGGCGCAATGGTGCCAACCTTGGCGCTCGGCATCCCCGGCAGCGCGACGACGGCTGTTATCCTCGGTGCCCTGATGGTCCACGGGCTGCGCCCCGGACCCTATCTTTTCGCCGAACAGCCCCAGCTGCTTTATTCCATCTTCATCGCCATGCTGATCGCCAATGTCATGTTTCTGGGCCTAGGATTGGCCGGGGCCAAAGTGTTTGCCCGGGTCACCCTGATACCACGCACTTTCCTGTGGCCGGCGGTATTCGTGCTAGCGGTGGTGGGATCCTATGCTCTGGCCCAGAGCATGATCGACGTATGGATCATGCTGATTTTTGCGCTACTGGGATTCGTCTTTCGCCGATATGAGTTTTCGCCGGCGCCGATTATCATGGGACTGATCCTTGGCGAGCTGGTCGAAAATTCCCTCAAACAGTCGTTTTTGATCTTTGATCATAACTTGCTGCTCTTCTTCGAACGGCCGATTGCCGTGTTGTTTTTCGCCTTGACTTTGGCAGGACTGTTCGGACCGGTCTTTGTCGGAAAGCTGACAAAAAATTTCCGCAAACTCAGCCCGGCAACCCTGGACGAATGACGCCGTCTAATAGGGGGCAGCGCCAAGCGCGGCGGAGCTACAGTTTGGTAACGCCCGTTTCGAAACCTCGCGTTTGCACCCCGCCCTCGCTGAGTGTCTCAGGCGACTTGACGCGGCTGTCCTTTAGCGCCTCGTAATTCGGCAGGAAGCCGAGGCCGGGCGCGGCGGGAATCTTCACCATGTCATTTTCCGGGCCGGGCACGCCGTTGAAGAAATGCTGCCCGACCTGGTGCATGCCCCAGTGGAATTCCACGTACCCACCATTCATCAGTCCGGCCATTGAATGCATGTTGAAGATCGGCCAACCGCCGCCATTGGCAATCGGCATATTATAGGTCTGAGCCAGATGGGCGATCTTTCGCGTTTCGGTATAACCACCATTGTAGACGCAGTTGGGCTGCAAAATGTCGACAGCCTCGTGATCGATCAGTTCGCGTATCCGCCAGCGGTGCCCTTCCATCTGGCCGGCGGCGATCGGAATGTTGGTGTGCTTTCTTAGGTCGGCCAGCGCCCGCGCGTCGTTTTGGTGCAATGGCTCCTCGAACCATGTCAGATTGCAATCCTCAACGGCGCGGCACAGCAAGCGCGCATCGACCGGATTGAACCGGTAATTGGCGTCGATCATCAGTTGGATGTCGTCACCAACGGCGTCGCGGACGACGCGAATGCGCCTAGCGTCTTCCTGCCAGCCACCCGGGTCGACGGCGACCACCATCTTCAGCCGCGTGTTGCCGTCGTTGACAAATTTCCTAGCGTATTCGACGAGCTGATCATAGTCGAAAAACGGAAAGCCGAAAGTGATGTAGCTCGGTGCCCAGTCGCGATATCCACCCAATAGCTGCGCCACGGTCCGGGCGGTCTTCTTGCCATGGATATCCCAAAGAGCCAAGTCGAGCGCCGACAACGCGTTGGAAATAACGCCGGTATAGGCGCGCGGGTTCAATGACCACCAGACCTTGTTATGGATGGCTTCCGTGTCGCGCGGGTCCATGTCGCGGACGACCTTGAGCAGATCATTTTCCAGAGTCGTTACCGCGGCAAACGGCAGGAAAGCACCGGTAATACCGCACCCTTTGAGTCCCTCATCGGTCTCAACCTCGCAAAAAACGAAATGCCTTTCCTCAAGCGGCTTGTCGATCATCGGTAGCCTGACCGAATAGTGATGAACGCTGGCGCGGATATCTTTGATTTTCATAACGTGTTTCCTAGTTTCGGATGAGCCGGCCGATATCTTGTGCTAAATAAAGCGAGAGGTTATTGCACGGTTTGGACGCTGTCGACCTTTGCTTGGTTGGACCTTACGGTGCTGATACTAACGCGACCCTGTCAAATTGTCTGCGACTGGCCCTGAGTCCGCGTAGTCGGTCGGCGCTGAATTTTCCGCAGCTGAGGGCTGAGCCGACTAGGCTCCTCCACCCGCTGACCGCCGAGGCTGACCCTGGCCGCGTGGAAACTCAGCCGCACAACGTCGGCATAGGATATTTTTCCTATGGCATCCGTGAACGAGTTCCGTAGCTCGATAAAAGAGCGAGAAATACTTCAATCTCGAACTTGTTCTACTCGCTCAGATCTCCCTATCCAGCTAACGCAGGTTCATGGAATGTTCCTGGCGCGGGGCATCGCCTTGAGATAGCATCCGCCTGTTGATGGTGGAGGTGTTGGTGGCGGGAATTCTCGATTTTGTCGGCCGGTTTGGCTCGGAAGAAGCGTGTATTGCCTATCTGGGGGAGCTTCGTTGGCCCGGCGGGTACGTCTGCAAGGCATGCGGCGGGTGCCAGGCGTGGCGGCTGACGGCGCGGCCCCGTGTACACGAATGCGGTAGTTGCCATCATCAGCGGTCAGTGACCTCCGGGACCATCTTTCACCGGACACGGAGGGCTCTGCCGAAATGGTTTCTTGCCGCCTATCTGATGGGCCGTGACAAACGAGGCGTTTCGGCGAAGTTCCTCCAGAGGGAATTGGGCGTTGCCTACCAGACGGCCTGGACCATGGCGCACAAATTGCAGCATGGACTGAGCGAGGATCCGGCCTCTCCGCTGAGCGGCTTCCTGGAAGCCGACGAGACTTTCATCGGCGGCCGGGGTGACGCCGCAAGTCCGGGCCGCAGCACCGCAAATCCGAATAAGAGCATGGTTGTCGCCCCCGTTGAGAAGGCGCCGGCGCCCAGGAACAAGAAGGGTGAGCACGGCCATGCCGTGAAGCGCCAGCACGGCTTTTTCGCCGGGAATGCCCAGATCGCCGTGCTGCCGGCCGCCAATGCCGTGGAACTCGGCGCTTTCCTCAAGGCCAATGTCGCGGCCAAGTCGCATCTGCTGACGGATGGTTTTAAAGCCTATCAGGGACGCGACGCCGCTCTCGGCGATCACTTCAAACACACCCCGGTGATCTTGGACGGAGCAGCCAATGCCGCCGAATTCTTCCCCATCATCCATACCGTCTTCAGCAACATCAAGGCGTGGCTGGTCGGCACTCATCATGGCGTCAGCGCCAAGCACCTGCCGCGCTATCTCCCGCGAATGGGCCTACCGCTTCAACCGCCGCAATCGCCCCGATGGGCTCCCCGGATACCTCATTCGCCGCGCCGTCGAATGCGGCACCATCACCTATGATCAGATCGTCGCGGGCGCCATGAGTGGAGGTGCCGTCAGAAAGCTGCACAGCCCCCTCGCAATCGCAGAACCTGCGTTAGCTGGATAGGGAGAGGACTTTTTTGTTGCTCTGGCGGAAATTTTAACAACGTAAAGCGGTTTGGTTCGGATAATCCAAATGCTGTGACATCTTCTGCTTGCGATTACGCATTAGTTCTTTACGGATCTACGATAAGGGGAACCCTGTATTTTGGCCCTATTCCATATCCTCACGATCAGCAAGCAAATTTCCAAGGATCGCTTGACCTTGGCCTGCCCCTCATCGCGATACCAGCTCTTAAGTTAGTTGGCCACCGAACAGCTTGTTGGACCCTTGGGGATGAAACCGCTTTGTGGCACTTTCGGAGGTAGCGTCGTCGGAGCAGAGATCGGCGGTTTCTTGGTGCGTGCGAGCCCTAAAGTTAGTTGGATCCGGAGTGTCCGAGCACCCCTGATTGTGCCACGGGCCGCGTTGGCCCCGGAGCACGGTTTCTAGAGTTCCTTTGATGGACATTCCATGCCGGCGGCGTGCACGGAGGATCGTCATGGAAGTTTTCTATCCAAACTGCGCCGGCCTTGATGTCCATAAAGATACGGTCGTTGCCTGCAGCCGACAGGTGGTTGGCCGCAAGGCCAGCCGTGAAGTCCGTACCTTCAAGACCACGACAAGCGATTTGCTCGCACTCTCGGAGTGGCTATCCTCGCTTGGCTGTACACATATCGCAATGGAGGCGACCGGTGTCTATTGGAAGCCCGTGTGGCATATTCTGGGCGATGGCGACTTTGCGTTGACACTGGCGAATGCGGCTCATGTCAAGAACGTTCCAGGCCGTAAGACCGACGTCAATGATGCGACATGGCTGGCCGATCTGCTTGCACACGGCTTGATCCGCGGCAGCTTTGTGCCCGACGAGCAGACCCTGGAGCAACGGGGATTGCTAAGAACGCGCAAGCAGCTGATACGCGAGCGCACCAGCCATGTGCAGCGCCTGCAGAAAACGCTCGAGGAAGCCAACATCAAGCTCAATTCCGTCATCTCGGACATTGTCGGCACGAGCGGCCGGGCGATGATCGAAGCGCTGGTTGCAGGCGAAACGGATCCGGCTCAGCTGGCCTGCTTGGCGAACCGTCGGATCAGAGCATCTGCCACAACACTTCAGGAAGCGCTGCGCGGCCGCGTGAGGAACCATCATCGGTTCCTGCTGCGCCTTCATCTGGAGCAGATTGATGCGCTGGATCGGGCGATCGCCGAGATCGACAGGGAAGTCGAGGCCAATCTCGATCCCTTTCGTGCGCTGATCCCTGTGCTGACCAGCATCCCCGGCATTGGCGATTTGGCGGCGCGCGTTATGTTAGCCGAGATCGGCACCGATATGAGCCGGTTTCCGACGGCCGGGCATCTGGTCTCCTGGGCCGGGCTGTGCCCCAAGAACGATGAGAGTGCCGGGAAGCGTCATTCCACGCGAATGCGTAAAGGCGCCCCTGGCTGAAGACGACTCTCTTTCAATGTGCCTGGGCAGGCGCGCGCACAAAAGGGAGTTATCTGCAGGCCCAGTTCCATCGCCAACGCGCCAGGAACGGTGCCAAAAAGGCAATCGGTGCAGTCGCTGCCTCCATGCTCACCGCCGCCTACCATATGATCAAAAACGGAACCTTTTACGAAGACCTCGGCGCCGACCATTTCGAACGCCGGGCAAAACCTGTCCAGATCAAGCGTCTTCTCGCAAAGCTCCAGGCGCTGGGATATGAAGCTCAGATCGCACCTGTCCCCGCATGATCGGTGACAAGTTGTTTCTTTCTAGAGCCCGGCGCTCATGGTCCAGCCTTGCAGCTGGCCGGAGCGGAGCGTAGGACGGCTGCAAGGCTGGCGGCAAGATGGTTTCCGGAGCAGGCGGTCGATAATTCAGCGCAGAGTGTGGCCTGACGGCATTATAATGGCGACGCCAGCGCTCGATAAGGACCTGCGCCTCGTAGAGCGTGGTGAAGATCTCTCCGTTGAGGAGTTCGGCCTTATGGCGTAAGCGCACCAGGATAGGAACTTAAAGCGAACATTCATGCGAACTGTGCTCTCCTTTGCCAGGAGGAGGCGAAGCATGGCTCAGCATTTTCTATTATCCGCGGCAGCCCGCACGCTATCGCTGAAGGACATCTACGAAGGCGGCGAAGAGGCGGCATATCGTCGGCTCTGTCTGCTGCGCTGGCCGGCAACGAACGGGAATCCGGTATGCCCGCGCTGCAGCTGGGCCGAGGCTTATCATCTTTCCAGCCGCCGCAAATACAAGTGCAAAGCCTGCCATCATCAGTTCAGTCTTACCAGCGGAACGATCTTCGCCTCGCGCAAGCTTGCTTTTGTCGATCTTCTCGGTGCTATCGCACTTTTCGTCAATGCGGCCAAGGGGATCTCGGCCTTGCAGCTCTCGCGCTGTATCTTGTGAGCGCTTGCCGCTCACGATAAACGTTCGCGGATGTTTCCTACAAGACGGCCTTCGTCCTCGCTCACAAGCTCCGCGAGGCGCTTACCTCCACGACCCAGGCGATCTTGCTGGATGGCACGGTCGAGATCGACGGCGCCTATTTCGGTGGCCATGTCCGGGTCGCCAATGCCCGTTCGGACCGCGTCGACCGGCGGCTCCTCAAGCACAGGCGGACAGAGCGCCGTAGCGTCATCGTCCTGCGTCAGCGTGGCGGCAGGACGATGACCGGCGTTTTTGAACGGGAGGCGGATGGCGTGGCATTTGCCCGATCCCGCATTGAGCCGAATGCCCGGATTGTCGCCGATGAGACGCCGCACTGGGATCTGCTATCAGGCACATTCGACCTTGAACGGATCAATCACTCCGATGCCTACAGCTTTTTCGACGGTGTCCACGTCAACGGCGCGGAAAGCTATTTCTCCCGTTTGCGGCGAATGATCCGAGGCCAGCATCATCACGTCAGTCCGGGATATCTGGCAAGCTATGCGACACATGCCGCCTGGCTGGAAGATCATCGACGGTACAGCAACGGGGCGCTTGTCGAAACGGTGATCGGTAATGGTTTCGCTGCGCCGATCAGCCGCCTCTGGAAGGGCTATTGGCAACGCGCAGGCTGACGGCAGGCCCTGCAGACCAGATACACATGCCCTTGCGCTTCTCGACCATGACGACGATCTTGCGCCGGGCGGCGTGACGCAGCGACTGCACCACTTTGAATACGACCGAGTTGCGCAAGGCCGTATCCGTCGGATCAAGACCGCGTTCACACATCACCCGCTCAGCGAGCTCGCGTGTCGTCAGATCGTTGTCCTGCTGGAGATGACGCACGCAAAGGTCGGCGATCTCGCCCTTTTTGAAGAAGCCATGGCTGACGATATAGCGCGTGCGCTGACATTCGACGTCAGTGAACATGCGGATCGTTGCATTCACATGGGCCAGGTCGTGTCTGGCCTGAGCAATCTGCGCCTGATACGCGGCAATCTGACCGTGAATTTCCGCGCGCTTGTCGCGAAGCGCTTTGATGATAGGCGATTCTTCCATGCTCCAAATGTGAACCGCACAGCCTCACCCGCATAGACGATTTCCTGGTGCGCTTACGCCATAAGGCCGCGCCTTTCCAGACGGCGCCATAACCGGCGCTTTCGATCTCTGAGCGTGGAAACTTCCTGTCCGTCGCTTTCAATTCCTGTAGGCAAACGACGTCAGGCTCTGCCTCGGCCAGCCAGTCCAGCAAATTTGCCAGTCGTCGGTTGACGCCGTTTATGTTGAAGGTGGCAATCTTCATGGCGTGCCGATCAGCGGGCAGTCCTGGTGGCGAATTCGGCAACGGCGTTGGCGATAGTTTTCAGATGGTCGGCAGCTGAGAAGCCCGAGATCGTTTTGCGCGGTTTCAGATCGTGGTCGCCGTCCTCCAGCCAGAGGATCTCGATTGTATTGGACAGACTGCAGCCGGCGACCTCGGCCGGCGTGCCGAATGTGTCTCGTGTGCCCTGAAAGATCAGCGTCGGCGTTTTTAGCTGCTCAAGGTGTTTGGTCCTGAGTTGTGCCGACCTGCCCGGCGGGTGGAAGGGATAGCCGAGGCAGATGAGGCCAGCGATCTTGCCTTCGGCAAACAGATCGTCGGCAACCATGCTCGCCACCCGTCCGCCCATGGACTTGCCGCCGATGATCAGCGGCCTTGCTGTCCCCAGTTCCGCGACCGCAGCGAGATACTCCGCTTTAAGGCTTTCCGCGCGTGGTGGTGGCTTTCGTCCCTCGCCGATGCGGCGCGCCGCCATGTAGTTGAACTCAAAGCGCACGACGCGAAATCCCGCGGTAGCGAGCGCCGTCGCCACTGCGTTCATCGAGGGGGAGTCCATTGGTGCACCGGCGCCATGCGCGAGGAGGAGCATCGCGCGCGTGTTGCTCTCGCCATCAAGGAGGAAGCGGTCACTCATTCGGCTGGCACGGCTTTGCAGGAGTGTCGATCAGCCGACGTTTACGGCGATCGCTCGCGCTGTCGGCGGCGGTACGGGTAGGCCTTCCTCGCGCAAGCCCTCAATGTGAAAAAGGATCGCTTCGCGGATGGTGTCCTCAGTTTCCTGCTCGGTCGAGCCGGTAGCGACGCAGCCAGGCAGGTCCGGCACATAGGCCGAAAAATTGTTGTCAGCTCGTTCGATCACAACGGTGTAACGCATCGCACTGCTCATTTTAGACCAGCCTGCTTTAATATGCTGCTTAAAGTGCCCTGAGCCAAGTCATCCGATGGCTTTCCCGCAATCGTAACAAGGCCAGGTTTTGCAGGGTGCTTGAATTGTCGATGGCTTCCTCTGGTCCTGACCAGGAGCCAACCGTCTTCCTCGATCAGCTGAATCGCCTCACGGACCTTCAACCCGCTCGCCTCTTGTTCGGATGCTTACCCCGTGGTCCCCGATGAACTCGACGCCAGCCGCCTCGAACGCTCGGCGCAGCACTTCCCGCGTGGCGTGAACAGGCGAGGATTGTTCCGCCTCAAATCGCTGTATTGTTGCGCTACCAACGTGAGAACGTTGCGCCAATTCCCTGACGCTCCAGCGCAAAGCCGCCCGTGCCATCCTGCATTGTGCCGATGTGATCATCACATAGCACGATATAATTATTTGCTGTTGACGCAAACAACGGATTACGATTTAAATTACATATGGTGATCATATTGGCATCGCCATAACGGCCCGGCAAGGGACTGGTACTCCCAAGCCGAGCCTGACCACTCATCACTACCACGGAGTAAATCATGGCTGAAAACAACGATACCTCGTCTGGCGATGAGGGCAACAATGTTGCGGATCTACGCGCGAAAATATTCGAGATGCGAGTGCTGCTCGAAAGTCTCGCCACGGGCCTTGAGCAGCTTTCGAAGATGCCAGCCGCGAAGGCCATCGGCGGTGAGCCGACGGTGCTTCGCGCGTTGATCACGCAAACGGGCGAGTTGTACGAAACGTTATCGCAGCTCTGGCTCGATCGGCTCGCCGATAAAGAGGCGGGCTGATAAAAAAGCCTGCATCCCCGGCAACCTGAATGCCCGATCAGTCGCACATTATTACGCCGAATGATGATTTGGCGACGCAGCCAGCGCACAATCATTCGCCAAATGATTCTGCGCCAGCCGGAGGATAATGGGGTCGGTCGGGATTCCGACCGACCTCTAGCCGCCATGAGCCACTTTAAGACGCTCGATGCCGATCATGGTGGACGAAACCATCGGCCCCGATCAATGGCTAAATTTCATTCCAGCCGATGCGGGCGAGAGGGCGGTGATCGGTGGCATGAGCGGCTCGCCTGTCCATCGGCAGAGCGTGGCGGCATTCGGTGGCATGCTTTCGAGCCAGGTACTGGATGATCAGCGTGTGATCCGTGTGATCCCCGGCGCAACGCTGATCGATGCTGTCGCCAGAGCGCGATCGATAAGCATCAGCAAGTCTGACCTGCGTGCGCTGGCGGATGATGACAGACAGGGTAAGATCGCCCAGGCGACGGCCGAAGAATGGTGGGCGAGCACAGCAAGCGGGGTGGCAATGCCGGAGACGGTGAGCAGTCTCTGCGGGTCCCTGCGCGAGGCGGCACGGCGTAGCAGGACGTGGCAGTTTGCAGACACATCAAGATTCCGTTTCCCTTTCCCGTCGAGTGAAGGGGAGACGGTTTCAGTTTTAACAGGGCCTAACAACGACATCGTTTCTGCTGGCAAAACCAATTTCAAAGTCTAGTTTTGGTACAAAAGCTGTCATTAAAATGAATATGTTCGCTTTGGGCTGATGTCGTTGAAAAGCCCGCTCTGCCATGTCGCGATTAGATCAGGATCGTCTTTATATGGATAGAGATATTGTTGGTAGAATCTCGTGTATTAGGATCCATGTCTGAGGGTTACATTCATGTTGGCTTTTTCTCGGTTTGTCAGATCGACGTCGGTCACCATGGCGACGCTGACGCCGCCCCTCGATAGGTTAAAGAGTGACAACCTGCGCATGTCTGCGACCCAAGAAGATGCGCGCTACCTGGAACGTGTTTACGCCTACGAAGAAGAGATTCCAGCAAACCACCGTTAGCATTGGTTCTTCCCGAAAATAGAAGTACGCAACCAGGCACAAGGCCGCGACGACGGAGAGGATCCGCAGATGCAGGATGTCCTTCATGAAGTAGGACGCCACATACAACCCATTCGCCATATAAATCATCAGTTCCATTGTCCCAGCTCCTTGTTGGGCAACCTGTCCTCCACACAGGTTGTCGTTGGCTTGATGGCGGACGGTCGCTGAAAGCTGACAGCAGTTGCCGCATCCGCAAGGCGCCTCTCTGTCGAGAGCAGAGATGCTGGTGAGTATGGTTTTAGAAGGCAGCGCCAATAGAGGGCGAGAATGGCGTTCGAGTTTCTTCTGGAACCGCCGTATTGGCGCCGCGCTCACCGGTCAGGCCGCAACCTGAGCCAACTCGCATTTCTGTTCGGTTGTCGGATCAAAGATTCCGGACACTTCGGTAATGCGGCTCGCTGGAAAGCCTGACAGCCGGGCATGTTCCCGGATTAAGTCCTCGCTTTCCGCGAGATAGATGCAGAACGTCTTGTCTGCAGTGACATAGGAATGCTGCCATTGGATACCCGTCAGCTTGCTCAGGGCGTTGTTCGAGGTCTTCGCGGCCTCACCCAACTGGGTCGTCTCCAAGGCTCCAACACCGGGAATTTCCCGTTCAATCACGTATTTGCGTAGCATTGTCGTCTCCTGTCTTGCTTGAGAGGACTGCAAGATACGGTCGATCCGATTTTTACACGAGATGACAGATGTGCCATACTACATGGCTGAAAATGACATATGGAGAGGGTGATGCTTAAGGTGGCTGTTCTGTTTCTCAATGGCGGCTGCGCCTCGACGGCAGTCCTGCCGACAGAGATATTCAATAATGCCGGCGTGTTCTGGAACCTGCTGAACGGCGAGCCTTCAACACCGTTTTTTCATGTCCGAACGGCTTCGCTCGATGGCAAGCCTGTCAGAACCGACCGGCTCATTAGACTGGCGCCGGAATGCGCATTCGCGGAACTGGAAACACCCGATCTCGTCTTCGTCCCTGCGGGCGGCCTTGAACTCGAGGTGCTCTGTAAGGAAGGGTATGACATCGATGCTGTCATCGCCCGAAATCTCGACGTGGTCGGCTGGCTCCAGCGGTGGGCGAAGAATGGTGCGCAAGTGGCGGCTGTCTGCTCTGGTGTTGCCCTCGCCGCCGAAGCTGGTCTGCTGGACGGCAAGCGGGCAACCGCGCATTGGGGACTGGCAGAGCAATACAGCCGACGGTTTCCCCGGGTCCACTGGCAGCCGCAGTATCTGGTGACTGATGCAGGACACCTTTATTGCGGCGGCGGAATTAACTCCGCGGCGGATCTGTCGCTGTATTTGGTCGAGAAATTCTGTGGCCGGGAAACGGCTACCCGATGCGCCAAGGCTCTGCTCATCGAGATGCCGCGAACCTGGCAGAACGCGTTCACGCATTTCTCAATGCGTCCACCGCATGACGACGAGCGCATACATCGGGCCCAGGAATGGTTGCAGGCTCACTATGCCGAAGAAGTCAGCTTCGAGGCGCTTGCCAGCCAACTCGGAATGAGCCCGCGCAATTTCATTAGGCGCTTCAAGACTGCCACCGGTGAAACGCCCACCGGCTATTTGCACGGCCTGCGCATCGCGATGGCGAAACGTCTTCTGGAAAACGGATCGCTGACGGTCCAGGAGGTTGCCGAGCAGACCGGATATGTAGACCTCATTTTCTTCCGCTCCCTCTTCAAACGGCATTCCGGCATTGGTCCCAGCGATTATAGGAAACGTTTCGGAACCGACCACGCACGCAAGATCGGCGAACCCGAAGTCGTAGCCCAAGCTGGCGGTCAGTGATTCAATCCGCTGAGGCGCCGGAAAGCGACAATAGAAGACGCAGAACTCACAGAAGCCTCGCGTGCGCCAACCTCGTTTGGAATGGCCCAACATAAGGTTGTACCATGTTCGCGTAGACGGCACGCCAATGGTGGCTCGTTAGCGGACCAGGCCAAGACGCAACTCAATAATCTAGAGAGGTGCCACAGATTTAGAGATCCCGTTCCGACCAATATCTCGAAGTGCGCCCTATGTCGGCTTCGAGGCGTCGGCGGCTCTTGCTTCGGGCACATGTCGACGAGGGTTTCGGATCTGAAGGTGGGTCAACGCACCGCGTGCTTGAACTTCGGCGGAGCGGGTGAAATCCAGATATTGGCGCCTCGGGACTTTTGCGGCAGCGCCAATACCATAAGTCGGAATACGCAAGTGGAGCCCCAACGAAACGGTCAGGTTTCGTTGGGGGATTGTCATTGCCTTACGGCTATTCATCGCGAGCGGCAGGCACACGCGTCTTTCGGTGATCACGAACGCGAACCCGCTCATTGCGGTGATCGCGGACGTGGACCCGTTCTCTGCGGTGATCACGAACACGAACCCGTTCATTGCGGTGATCGCGGACCCTCACGACGGTATTTTGCCGATGGTCGCGAACACGAACCCTGCGTACCTTGCGGTGGTCACGGACACGAACCCGTTCACCCCGGTGATCGCGGACCCTCACGACAGTATTCCGGCGATGGTCGCGAACACGGACCCCGCGCACCTTGCGGTGGTCACGGACGCGTATCACGCGCTTGACGCGGTGATCCCGCACACGAACCCGGCGATGATCGCGAACGCGGGCACGAACACGCCGCCGATGATCCCGGACGGACACTTTCTTGCGGCGCTCAACTTTCACCAGCTCAACGGCCCCGGTTGCATCTGGTGCTTCCAGTTGGCTGACGCTCATTGGTGCTGCCTGGCCCGAAGCGGTTGCGCCTGCAATCGCCGCCATGCCGATACCGATGCTCGTCAGAACGACCTTAATTGACTTGCTCATGATCAACTCTCTTTCTTTATGCGCTCCGCCCAATGCGGATGCTTGCTTCAGCGAATGACGTTCTCGCGAACCGGTTTTCGTTCCGTGTACGGATTGCCTCGCTGACGCACGAGAAATGACAGCGCGGTCGCGCTCCTGCGGTGATGCGGATCACACTTTGTGCGTTTCTGGGGGTGGTCTATTTTGCCGCAGCAGGTCGGCTTCGCTTCGCGCCTAATGGGTAGCAAAGGTAGGAATGAGTTGACCTTCAAACACGATCTTGGAGCAGAAGAACGTCTGCAGGGCGGTCGATGCTCTATCGGGGGCGTAACAGCTGTTCGGCAGCATGAATACAGGCGGCGAGAATGCGTCTCGATCTTATTTGATCGTCGGGTTCATGGAGCGGCTAATATCTGCCGGAACGTCGCGCTATCCTTCAACGCGATTTCACAGGGTGGCAAAGATGTAAATTCGGCGAACGAGAACCGGTGAAATCAAAATGAGAAACGCCTGATATCACGATCAGGTTTTATAAGTATAAACCCCTATTGAGCCTTTCGTTGGGACGAATTGATGGACGCAGTCGTTGTGGTAGGACCGCCGTGTCCTCCGTGGAGCTTACATTGAGCCCAAGTTGATACGGCGGGAGGCGGCGCGGGGTTTTGTAGCCGCCGGAAACCCTCCAATTTTATTGGGGGGTTTCTGCTATGTGATACCGGTGAGATTTTCCGCGACGGCGTTTGGCTACTATGAGGCTGGAACTTCTTCTGCATTCACATCACAATTAAGGCATGTGTGGTTGCTTCTCGAACAAGGCGACGTAGCGCCAGATCCACGAGCAGCTGAGTTTATTTCTGGATTCGATGCATCAAGGCTGGAAGGCGCCGGCAGAGGATCCGCCGCCGCGTTACAATCTCGCCTCGACGCAGAATGCGCCGATCGTCATTGCCGACGACGCCGGCCTTGAGGGAATCATGGCGCGCTGGGATCTTGTCCCATGGTTCCATAAGGGGCCGCTTGAAGCCAAGAAATGGTCGGGCATCAACGCCCGCGTCGAGACCATTACCAAATCCGGCGCCTTCCGCGAGGCGGTCAAAAGCCGCCGGTGCCTTGTGCCGAATAACGGCTTCTTCGAATGGAAGCGCGAAGGCAAAACCAAGATCCCCTATTGGATCAAGCCGGCGGATACCGAGGTCAGTTTCTTCGCCGGGATCTGGGATCGCTGGGAAAGGATGCATAAGGGCGAGCCGGTTGCCTTCATCTCCTTCGCCATCATCACCTGCGAACCGAATTCGCTCGTCGCTCCGCTGCATAATCGCATGCCGGCCATCTTGCGGCCGGAAGATTGCCAGAGCTGGGTATTCGATGAGCGTGACGTTGCACTGAAAACAGTTGGCCCTTATCCGGCGCAGGTCATGTCGGCGCAGCAACTCGGGACCGCCATCAACAACAGCCGCAATGAAGGGCCGGAGCTGCTCGATGCGGTTGCGTGAAATCTACATGTTCGTCCGTAAGCTTCAGTCTTAGGTTGTCCTTTTTCGTAAGATTAAATATAATTCATGGAAATTTTTAACCTAGCGCAATATTGAAGTTCCATCACATTCACGGTGGGTGAAATCATGAAGAAATGGTTGTTGGTTTGTTTGCTCGGTTCGCCATTGATAATTCCAGCATCCGATTTTGCAGGCTCGCAATCATGTCAGGAGGTAAACGTTTGTTCCGATACGTTTTCGCGGAGCCATTCCGCGCTTCCTGGCTTTGCCGTCGGATGCGACGCCAAATGTCTTTGGAAAAGAGCGGCTGCTGATGAGGTAAAAAAAGCCGCCAGTCGTCGCTTTCCAGACGCCTCTATCGATGGCTCGCTCCAATGTGATGTTGAGAGAATGGATTGGAAACACCGATGCTGGTTCTCATTTCCGAATCGGAAATGCAGGGCCACGGGGCGTGCGTGTATGCGTGTCTGGCTTTGCGGTGGCCTTATTAGAGGCGTTTGTGAAGGCCAGCCCATAAGGGTGCGCAGAGAGAATGGACCGAGTCAGGAGCCGTTATGGTGCAAGGAAAAACACGGCTCAATATACACAAGAACATCGCCACAATGTACTACAGTTTATAGCATTCACAAGGTGCAAGGATGGGAAGCACGCGTTGTCCGGAGATGGGAGAACGAGTGGGGAAGGCGTTGGGCATCTTTTAGTCAGAGAACTTTTTGGTGCAAGGACAGGAGATTTGGCCGAATTACATGCGAAATCTGCGCTTGCATAACCCCTAATTAATGCAATTGAAAGTGATGCGGCCTCGCGAGCCGTGATCCCATAGGTGTCAACAGGCCCTGCTATCACGCTTTGGTCAATCCCGTCAGGATAGCCGCGACCTGGCCGGCGTGGTCCTGCCTCGCATCGTCATAGACCGCGATGATGTCCAAGCTCGAATGGCGGCTGAAGCTTCGGACTTTCCTGAAATCGCCGCCGACCCGGCTCAGAGCTTCGGTAGTGGCTGTGTGCCTGAGTCCATGCGGACGCACCTTGGCGCCGACCTGATTGCCGATCCGGGCGATGACCTTTCGCACGCCGTCGCCGGTTAGCCTTCTGTCCTTGCTGGCCCGGCTTAGGCTGACGAAAAGCGGCGCATGATCCTCGCTGCAGCGTCGGTAATGCATCCAATCGCCAAGCGCTTCGACCAACTCCGGCGTCAGTGTCAACGGCTTCGCCTGCGCCTTACCCTTGCCGAGGATCATCACCCGGCCGGTTTCAAGATCGATGTTGTCGATGTTGATGGCGACAATCTCCGCCCGACGCAGACCGAGTCCGAACGCCAAGAGCAGGATCGCGGCGTCCCGTGTGGCGCTGTGCTTGTTGCGCTGCTGCCGTGCAGCGTCGAGCATCTTCAGGAAGGTTGTCAGGCCAGGGCCTGCCGTGTCCCTGTATGCCTCACGCGCCTCGCCCTTCGCCTCGAGGCGCAGCGTCGTGAAGCCACCACGGCGGGCGCTTGTGACAAAGGAATTCAGCGCGGCCATCGAGCGGTTGATCGTCGCCGGCGCATTGCCTCGGGCAAGCTTGTCAGCCCGCCAGAGATCGGCCGCATTGTGCGCCTCCGGGTCGACACGGGTCAAAAGCCAAGCTGCCGCGTCATCCAGCTCCGCCCCGCAAAAGTCTGCGAAGGCTTGCAGCTCCTTCTCATAAGCGCGGCGCGTATTGTGCGATCGGAAGCTTGCCAACCAGATCGAGAGGGCGCTGCGGGCGTTCCTGAGATGCTCGCCAGTCGCCGGCAGAGTTGTCGGCTGCTGTGATTCAACAACCTTGCTCATCGGGCGACCACCCGAAGGGATAATTCGACTGTTCCATCGACGATGTGATCAACGACGCGGTCGATACAGGTGGCGAGAGTCTTTCGCTGCATGCAGACGCCGATGCAGATCGCAAAGCGCTCGAATTTTTCGGCTAGTTGGAACCCACATGGAACCCCAGTGCCAAATTCACTTGGGGCATCGGATCCGGAAATTGTTGGATTTGTTGGCTCCCCGGGCCGGACTCGAACCAGCGACCGAGCGGTTAACAGCCGCTTGCTCTACCAACTGAGCTACCGGGGATCAGAAGCAACCTTGCTCGTCGCATGGATATAGCAAATGACTCTGTCCGCCGCCACCCCCAAATGCGCGTGAAAATCCTACTATCCAGCGCTGATTTTGCCGCGTTCAGAACGCGATAACAGGGCTCCAACCGGGGCCGTCGGCCTGCGCCGGTTCCGAACGGCACTCAGCTCCGCTCGGGAGGCCGCTTTTCGAAGGCGGTGATCGTTTCGATGAGCGGCTCGGGGAGCGGCGTCGATTTTTGGCTGTCTGGTGAAGCATTGACATAGATCATCATGACATCGCAGAGCAGCTCGTCGCCGCGGAAGATGCCGACAGTCAGCGTCAGGCTGGTGCGCCCGATGCGGGAGATGCGGGCCGCCAGCTCCAGCTCGTCGTCATATTTCGCCGAGGCCCGGAAGTTGATCTCGCTGCGCACGGCGAAAAGGTCCGATCCGAGCCGAATCAGCCCCTCCGGATAGGGAAAGCCGATGCGGCGCATATATTCGGTGAGCGCGATATCGGCGTAGGCGAGATAGTTGGGGTTGAAAACGATGCCTTGCGGATCGACCTCCGACCACCTGACGCGCAGCGGATAGAAGAAAGCAAAATCCTCGCGTGAAATGCCGTTCATCGGGCTCGCCCTGAGTTGTTCCAGATGCACCCAGATGGCCGAGATTATCGGCACATGAGAATTGCGTCCACATCCGGTTGACGGGCGCGGCAAGCTGGGCGGTAAGCTGGGATAAGGACTGGCGCAGGCAGGTCGGAACTTCCAAAGGAATACCGTGTTGGCAGCTCAGGGAGGGAGCATCCCGATCCGCTCCCAGTCGATCCGAACCGCAATATCGAGGCGAGCAATCATGAAAGCGTTTACTCTTTTCACAGCTCTTGCGATGCTGACAGGCGCTGCGCAGGCCGGCGAAAATGTCAGCTATGAGGTCAACGGGGAGGCTTACGAAGGCTATTTCGCCAAGGCCGCAAGTGACTCAAAGGGCCTCGTGCTGATCATTCATGATTGGGACGGACTTAACGAATATGAGCAAAAACGCGCCGACATGCTGGCCGAGCTCGGCTATGACGCCTTTGCTGCCGACCTCTACGGCAAGGGCAATCGGCCGGCCGATACGGCCGCACGGAAGGCCGAGACGGCCAAACTCTACAAAGACCGCGAGAAGATGCGAAGCCTGATCCTTGGCGGGCTGGCGGAAGCACGCAAGCACGGCGCTCAGGACGCGGTCGTGATGGGCTATTGTTTTGGCGGGGCGGCGGTTCTAGAGCTGGCGCGATCCGGCCAGGCGAAGAATGTCAAAGGCTATGCCACATTCCATGGCGGGCTCGCCACACCGCCGGGCCAGAGCTATCCATCGGATACCGCGCCGGTTCTCATTGCGCATGGCGGCGCCGATACATCGATCACCATGCAGGACGTGGCCTCCCTCTCCGAACAGCTTGAAAAGGCAGGCGTCACTTATGAAATAGACGTCTATTCGGGCGCGCCGCATGCCTTCACGGTTTTCGGGAGCAATCGCTACCAGGAGCGCGCCGACCGGAAATCGTGGGACGCCTTTAAGGCGTTTCTGGATACGAATCTGAGCGGATAAGGCCGACGCGTTCCTGGATCGAGACGCGCCGGCGGAAAGCCAAGGAGACCGATGATACACACATTGCGGATCGGATTGGCCGCCGGGCTCGTCACCGCCATCATCACGGGCAGTCTGCTCTTTTCCGTGCATGCCGTGAAATATGCGGGAATGGGCATCTTCCAGCTGAAGCTCGGCCTGCTCGCTGCGGCGATCCTGAACGCGCTGCTTCTCCATTGTGCGGATGCCTGGGCGTTCGCGCTGGCACAGCGCTACGGCGCTCCGCCGGCGCGCTTGCGTGCGGCCGCGGCCTTTTCAATTCTGCTCTGGGGCGGCGTGATCATCTGCGGTCGGATGATCGCCTATTATGCGTGACGCGGCATCGCCCGCATGAGCGCCCGCGGGGACGATCACCCGGCCCGGGCCGAGTCCGCATCTCCCCCGGCTGTCGCTTCGGCCACCCACTGAAGCGTCAGCCCCTGAACGATGACCGTGAACAGCACCACGGCATAGGTTGCGGCGAGGATGTTGGGCCGAGCGGCGCTTTCGGGCAGTGACAATGCGAGCGCGACCGATATGCCCCCGCGTATGCCGCCCCATGTCAGGACGGCAACGGTGCCACGCGCGAATGTCTGCCAGCGGCTCAGAATGCAAATCGGCACGCTCACGGCCAGGAAACGTGCGAAAAGCATGAGCAGGACCGCGACGATGCCGATCCACAGGAAGGACATCTGAAAGCCGATGACAATCACTTCGAGGCCGATGAGGAGAAACAGGATCGCGTTCAGAATGTCGTCTATGAGCGTCCAGAACCCGAAAACGTAGCGCTGAGTGACGTCGCTCATGGCGTCCCTCGCGCCGCGGTTGCCGATCAGCACCCCGGCGACCACGACCGCGATTGGCCCGCTCATATGAAGCTCGGTGGCGAGGGCATAGGTGCCGGCGACGAGCGACAGCGAGATCAGCACCTCGATCGAATAATCGTCGATCGCACGCATCGCCCGATAGGCAATATAGCCGGTCACGAGCCCGAGAAGCGCGCCCCCTCCGGCCTCGAGGAGCAGAAGGTCGACGACATGGCTCGGCCCGAAATCCGCAGTCGTACCCACCGCAAATTGCAGCATGATCGTAAAGAGGACGACGCCGACGCCGTCATTGAACAGGGCCTCACCCGTCATGTCCGTTTCGAGCATTTGCGGCACATGCGCGGATTTGAGCGTCGAGAGCACCGCGACAGGGTCGGTCGGGGCGATCAGCGCTCCGAAGACCAGCGCCCAGGTGAAGCTGATCGGCACGCCCAATATTGCGGCGGCTCCCCACAATCCGGTTGCCATGACCAGCATGGAAATCAGCACGCCCACCGTCGCCAGAATGGCGACGACGCTTGCCCGGTTGCGCAAACGGCCGAGATCGACATGCAGAGCACCGGCAAACAGGAGAAAGGCAAGCATGCCGTGCATGACGGCCTGGTAAAAATCGATTTGCCGCAAGGTGCTGACCAGGGCGCCATAGAGAGAAGTTTTCGGGAGAAGGAACTCGATGCCGATCAGCAGGAGCGAGGCGCTCAATCCCATCACCAGGAGACCGATATTGGCGGGCAGGCGCAGCAGCCGATGGTTCAGCCACGCGAAAACGGCAGTGAGCGTCAGCAATCCTGCGATGAGTTCAAACAGAGAGAGCACGGTTCGTTCCCCTATTGTCGGTATGCGGAGTTAGACTGACTGCGACGTGCTATTCAGCGCGGGAGGCGGATCGTTGCAAGTGGAAAGATCGTAGCCCAGGCCGTCCTCACACGGAAATCTCTTGCTTTTCAGGTTGTTCGGGCGCGCTGCAGCTTGAAAGAGAGCGCGGCTCAGCTTTGGTCCCTGAAGGCTGACCGGGAAAGGCCCTGAACATCAGGGATATGTCCGGACTGGCCGATCTTACTGAAGAAGGGGCTGGAGGCGACGACCGGAATCGAACCGGTGTACACGGCTTTGCAGGCCGCTGCGTAACCACTCCGCCACGTCGCCATCCGGTTTTGCCGGTAAGACAGCCCCCGCATGCGCGCGCGGGGTTCCGCATTTCTACCGCAGCTGCGGCGCCAAGAGCAAGCGTTTCAGGAAAAGGCGGTATCTGTGCACCAGCCCGGCCCCGTGCGCTGTGCCGCCGCGCTCAGACAAGCCCCGCCGAGCGCAGGCTGATATGGCCGTCACGCCCCACGATAAGGTGATCATGCACGGAAATATCAAGCTTTCCGGCGGCCGCGATGATCTCCTTCGTCATCGCGATATCGCCCCGGGAGGGCGTCGGGTCGCCGGACGGGTGATTATGCACGAGAATGATCGACGAGGCGGAAAGCTCGAGCGCTCGCCGGAGCACCTCGCGAACATAGACCGGCGTGTGATCGACCGTGCCGTGTCCCTGAATTTCGTCGGCAAGCAGCCGGTTCCGCTTGTCGAGGAACAGGATCCGGAACTGCTCGCGCATCTCGAAGCCCATCGCGGCGCGGCAATAATGAACGACCTTGTCCCAGGAGCTCAGCAGCGGCCGCTTCGAGACCTCGCCTTGCATCAGGCGGAGCGCCGCCGCGCGCACCAGACGGATTTCCGTAATCGCCGCTTGTCCCAGGCCCGAGACTTCCGCGAGCCGTTCTTCGCTGGCATTGATCGCCTCGGCGAAGCCGCCGAATTTGCCGATGATCGCCTTGGCGAGGGGCTTCGTGTCGCGGCGCGGGATCGCCCGGAAGAGGATCAGCTCCATGAGTTCGTAGTCGGGGAGCGAGTCGGCGCCATGCTGCCGGAACCGGTCTCTGAGGCGCTCCCTGTGGCCCCAATAATGAGGGACGGCCTCTTCTCTAAGCGCACCCATCGGTATGCTGTTCCTACGCGAAACGATAACGCAAACACGGAAGTATACAGCCATCCGCCGGGCCGGAGCCGCAATCGGATAAACCCCTTAAACTGCGGGAAAAGAAGGCCGCTGTGTGGTTTTAGCCGCGCCGGGCGAGGCCGGCATGGCGCCCGGCGTCAGCTGCGGAAAACGACGCCGTGATAGGGCGGTTTATGCCAGCCGCGCGGCGAATAGGTGAAGACCTCGCAGCCGTTCTCGGTCACACCGATGCTGTGCTCGAACTGCGCGGACAATGACCGGTCGCGCGTCACCGCCGTCCAGCCGTCGGAGAGCATTTTGACATGCGGCTTGCCGAGATTGATCATCGGCTCGACGGTGAAGATCATGCCCGGTTCCAGGACGGGGCCTTCGCCCGGCTCGCCGTAATGCAGGATGTTCGGCCGGTCGTGAAAAACCAGCCCCAGCCCATGGCCGCAGAAGTCCCGGACCACGCTGCAGCGCTCGGCTTCGGCATAGGCCTGGATGGCCGCGCCGATATGGCCGACCGTATTGCCGGGCCGGACGGCGCCGATCCCGAGCATCATCGCTCCATAGGTCACATTGATCAGCCGCTCGGCCTTGCGGGAAATCTCGCCCACCGGATACATGCGGCTGGAATCGCCGTGCCAGCCATCCAGGATCAGCGTGATGTCGATATTGACGACATCGCCCTCGCGCAAGGGGCGCGGTCCCGGAATGCCATGGCAGACCACATGGTTCAGGGAGGTGCAGATCGCTTTCGTATAGCCCCGGTAGTTGAGCGGGGCAGGCACGGCGCCGTGGTCGAGCGCGAACTCCATGACGACGTCGTCGAGCCGCTCGGTGGTCACGCCCGGTTGCACATATTCGGTGATGACGTCCAGCGCTTCGGCGACCAGCTGGCCGGCGCGCCGCATGCCGGCGAAAGCTTCAGGACCGTGGATCTTGATCTTGCCGTTCGACGGCGCAGTCGGACGTTCGATAAAAGTCATTGAGCTCGTCGTCACTTTCCGTAGGCTCGGAGTCAGCCGCAAACGGGTAAATATTATGACATCAGCAATTTAGATGGTCTCGCCAGGCCCGTCTTTGAAGCCTCACGCCTTAGGCTACCTTCAAAGCGCATCAGATGCCACCAGAAGATCCACCGGCACCCCCCCTGACTGCGGCTTCGTTTGCGTCGAACGCGCAGCAGATCCGCTGCGCACTTGAATTCGCCCATCCCGGCGACCTAATTGAGACCGTCATGCTGCAAGCCCCAACCGCGGAACCACAGCGCACCAGATCCGAGGTCCCATTCGCCGAATTTGTTGCCCTGGTGGCTTTCATGATGGCGCTCACGGCGCTGTCCGTCGACATTATGCTGCCGGCGCTAGGCCAGATCGGGGATGCGCTCAGCCTTTCCGAAAACAATGACCGCCAGCTGGTTATCACCTTCTATCTGCTCGGCTTCGGGGCCGGACAGCCATTCTTCGGACCGTTATCCGATCGCCTGGGCCGAAAAAGTCCGCTTTACGCAGGGATGGCGATCTTCGTCATCGCCTCGGCGCTTGCGGCCACGGCGAGCAGCGCGGAGGCCATGTTCGCGGCGCGGGCGCTGCAGGGCTTCGGCGCCGCCGCGCCGCGCGTGATCGGCATTGCCGTCATACGCGACCGTTTCGCCGGACGAGGCATGGCGCGCGTCATGTCCTTTGTGATGATGGTCTTCATCGTCATCCCGATCCTCGCGCCGAGCCTAGGGCAGGGGCTCATGCAATTCGGCGCCTGGCGCTGGATCTTCGCCGCGCTGGTGGCGGTGGGCCTTGCGGCGCTGGTCTGGATCTGGCTGCGTCTGCCCGAGACCCATTCGGTGGAGAAACGATCACCGCTTTCGGCCGGCCGGCTGTGGGCCGCCATAAGGACGGTCCTGACCACCCGTCAGACGCTCGGCTACGCGCTAGCCTTCGGCTTCATATTCGGCGTGCTCATGGCCTATATCGGCAGCGCGGAGCAGATCTTCATCGACGTCTATAAGCTCGGCCCGGCCTTTCCGCTGGTTTTCGGCGCGATCGCCTCGGTCATGATCCTGGCGTCGCTGACCAATGCGCAGCTTGTGGAACGGGTCGGCATGCGGCGCGTGTCGCATCTGGCGCTGCTGGCGCTGGTCGGTGTCTGCGGGGTCATGGCGCTCAGCGGCTATCCGGAAAAGCCGCCGCTCCTGGGGTTCAGCCTCTTCATTGCCGCGACCTTCTTCTGCTTTGGCCTGATGGCGCCAAATTTCAACGCGATGGCCATGGAGCCGGTCGGCAAGATCGCCGGCACGGCCTCTTCCTTCGTCGGCTTCTATACGACGACGGTGGGGGCGTTTTTCGGATTTCTGATCGGGCAGGCCTTCGACGGCTCGGTGCGCCCGCTGGCCATCGGCTTCACGCTTCTCGCGGTTGCTTCGCTCATCACGGTGCTGATCGTCGAGCGCGGCAAGCTGGCCCGGCCTCATCATACGCCGCCGCCGGCATGAGGGATGCGGATTGCGCGCGAGCAGCCAGGGCCGTCGCAGCGCCAATGCGTGGTTGACGGGATGGGCGCGCCAAGCGTAAAAGATCAGCAAATCTGACGTTTCGTGAGAATTCCGTCGAGCCTTGCACATGGCCGGTCAAGCCGGGAGGCAAGGCGCGCAACATCCGCCAGCGAGGATTCGCCCGCGGATGCAAAAGCTGTTGGGAAAATTAGGACGATCACCATTGCTTCGCAGCGCCCGGCGTCACAAGTTGTGGCTCAATAGAAACGCTAAGCGCGAAAGCTGATAGAGACATGTTCGAAAGTTTATCCGACCGCCTTTCCGGCATCCTGGACAAGCTCACCGGCCGCGGTGCGCTGTCGGAGAACGACGTGGCGACGGCGATGCGCGAGGTGCGCCGCGCGCTGATCGAGGCCGATGTGGCGCTGGAAGTGGTCCGCTCCTTCACCGACCGCGTGCGCGAGAAAGCCGTCGGCCACGAGGTGGTGAAGTCGGTGACGCCCGGCCAGATGGTCGTCAAGATCGTGCATGACGAGCTGGTCGAGACGCTCGGGAGGGAAGCCGAGCCGATCGATCTGAACGCCGCGCCGCCCTTCGCGATCATGATGGTCGGCCTGCAGGGCTCCGGTAAGACGACGACGACGGCGAAGATCGCTGTCCGCCTGCGCGACCGCGAGAAGAAGCGCGTCCTGATGGCCTCGCTCGACACGCGCCGTCCCGCCGCGCAGGAGCAGCTCAAGATCCTCGGCGAACAGACCGGCATCGACACGCTGCCGATTGTTGCCGGCCAGACGCCGCAGCAGATCGCGCGCCGCGCCATGGAGGCGGGACGGCTCGGCGGCTATGATGTTGTGATGCTCGACACGGCGGGCCGGCTGCATATCGATGAAGCGCTGATGGCGGAGACCGAGGAGATCCGCGACGCGGCCCGTCCGCATGAGACGCTGCTGGTCGCCGACGCGCTCACCGGTCAGGACGCCGTGAACTTAGCGCGAACCTTTGATGAACGAATCGGTGTTTCCGGTATTGTTCTCACCCGCGTTGATGGCGACGGGCGCGGCGGCGCGGCCCTTTCGATGCGCGCCGTGACCGGCAAGCCGATCAAGCTGTTCGGCACGGGCGAGCAGATCGACGCGCTCGAAGAGTTTCACCCCGAGCGTATTGCGGGCCGCATTCTCGGCATGGGCGATGTCGTCAGCCTCGTGGAGAAGGCCGCCGCGACCATCGATGCCGAGCAGGCGCAGAAGGTCGCCCGCAAGATGCAGATGGGTCAGTTCGATCTGGAGGATCTCGCGGGTCAGCTCAAGCAGATGCAGAAGCTCGGCGGCATGTCCTCCATTCTCGGAATGCTGCCCGGCATCGGCAAGATGAAGAAGCAGCTCGACAGCGCCAATCTCGACGAAACGATGTTCAAGCAGCAGGTTGCGATCATCTCGTCGATGACGCGGAAGGAGCGCCGCCATCCGAAGATCCTGCAGGCGAGCCGCAAGAAGCGCATTGCGGCGGGCTCCGGCACCAGCGTGCAGGACGTCAACAAGCTCCTCAAGATGCACCGGACCATGGCCGACATGATGAAGCATGTGGCCAAGGGCAAGGGCGGGCTGGCCAAGATGTTCGGCATTGGCGGCGCTGGGGGAATGCCCGAGATGACGCCGGAAATGCTCGAAGCAGCGAAATCCGGCAAGATGCCGGCGGGCATGCCGCAATTGCCGCCGGGCATGGGCGGACTGCCGGGTGGCTTCGGCGGAATGCCAGGTCTGCCGGGCGCAGGGGGGCTGCCACGAGGTTTGCCGGGGCTGCCGGGGAAGAAGAAATAGTTATGGACCGACCATCATCTGCAAAAATCGCAGCTTTATTAAGGTTGCGAGCGGAGCTTATGGAGGTGCTGGCGAGCGAAGGGCCATTCGAGATCATGCGGAAGTGGCTTTTCGCGGATGTGCTGGATGGCTCGAAGATAGATGCATTGATCAGTACATCACGCAGAATGATGAATTGTATGCGATATGCTGGCAAGCGGGAAACGTGTTCAAATAGCTTGGCAGTTGTATTACAGAGACGCCTTGCGATGGTTGATCTCGCGCTGTTATCTGAGTATGGGGGTTTGGAAGCGTGCTCTCTGCGAGCGCCGGAATTTCTGAGAGTTCCGCGAACTGAGCTCGTCAGTCGAACGGATTGGAACGGTGTAAGTCCGACACCGGGACGATCCCTGATCCATGCATTCGCAATTCCATGAGGAATAGATCCCCGCCTTCGCGGGGATTTCGGAGACGGCAGGTTTGCGGAGGAGACAAAGGAAAAAAACACACATGCCACTGAAGATCAGACTGGCGCGGGGCGGCGCCAAAAAACGCCCCTTCTACCGGATCGTCGTTGCCGAGGCGACGGCGCCGCGTGACGGCCGTTTCATCGAGCGGCTCGGGAGCTGGAACCCGATCCTGCCGAAGGATCATGCCGAGCGCGTGATCCTCGATGAAGAGCGGATCAAGCACTGGCTCTCCGTCGGCGCGCAGCCGACCGACCGCGTGCTGCGCTTCCTCGACGAGAAGGGGCTCGCCAAGCGCCCCGAGCGGAACAATCCGAAGAAGGCGCTGCCGGGTAAGAAGGCTGTCGAGCGCGCCGAGGAGAAGCAAAAGCAGGCGGCTGAAGCGGCTGGCGGCGGCGATAATGCGGAAGCGGCTGCATAGCGACTGGTCCTTTTGCGCTGTATGCTCCCACGTCTTGGCGTGCACACGGAGACAACCTCTCCTTCGGTTAAATCCCTCTCCCATGGGGAGAGGGTTAGGGTGAGGGGGTAGGAAGCTCGTTTTGGGCAGGTAATTGGCTCCTTCACGCAGAGTACAACCCCTCACCCGGCGCTTCGCGCCGACCTCTCCCAATGGGAGAGGTTCGTCAGCAGCGACCTCCTCATGTCAGAGCGCGGCACCGAGCCAAAAGAGAGTAACGCCGGGAGTGACTTGGTTCTTCTCGGACGCATCCTCGGCGCGCATGGCATTCGGGGCGAAGTGAAGATCAACAGCTTCACCGATCCGCCTGACAATATCGCCGCCTATGGCGCGCTTTCGGACGGCAGGGGCGGGCGCTTCGTGATCGAAGGGCTGCGGCCTTTGAAGAATATGGCCGTCGCGGCCCGGTTAGCCGGCATTTTCGACCGCAACGCGGCGGAAGCGCTCAAAGGCACCGATCTTTATGTCGCCCGCGCCAGCCTGCCCGCGCCGGATGAGGATGAATGGTATTATGCCGATCTGATTGGCCTCACCGCGGTTTCGCCGGCGAATGACCCGATCGGCGAGGTCGTCGCGGTCCAGAATTTCGGGGCGGGCGACCTTCTTGAAATCCGTTGCCCGGGCGAACAAGAGACACGGCTCTTGCCTTTTACCAAAGACGCCGTTCCTGTCGTCGATGTGAAGGGCGGCCATGTCGTCGTCGTTCTCCCGGAAGAGGAGGAAGCCGAAGATGACGACGACCGCGCCTGAGCTTGCAGCGTCATCCGTCCGCTTTCGCGAGGCGAGGCCCGAAGATCTTGAGCGCATCGTTCAGCTCCTGGCCGCGGACTCGCTTGGGACATGGCGTGAGTCTCTGACCGGCGGCCCCCTGCCGGACGCTTATGCCCGCGCCTTTGACGAGATCGCCGCCGATCCGAGGAACCAACTGATCGTCGGCGAGGTGGACGGCGCCGTCATTGCCTGCCTGCAGCTGACCTTCATTCCGGGCCTCACCTATATTGGCGGCGAGCGCGCCAATATCGAAGGCATCCGCGTTGACCGCGCGCTGCGCGGCGGCGGCATCGGCAAGGCCCTGGTCAGGCACGCCATCGGTCTTGCCCGCCAGCGCGGCTGCGTTCTCATCCAGCTCACCACGGATAAACGCCGCTCCGAAGCGCACGCCGTCTACCGCTCGCTCGGTTTCGTTGCGAGCCATGAAGGCATGAAACTGGTTTTGTGAGGCGCTATGTGGACCGCCTGCGTCCTGACCATTCTCCCCGAAATGTTTCCCGGTCCGCTCGGCGTAAGCCTTGCCGGACAAGCGCTTGCCGACGGGCTTTGGCGGCTCGACACCATCAACATCCGCGATTTCGCGAAGGACCGGCATCGTTCGGTGGACGATACGCCGGCCGGCGGCGGACCGGGCATGGTGATGCGCGCGGATATTCTTGGTGCGGCGATCGACGGCGCCCGAACGCGCTATCCCGATCTGCCCCTGATCTATCCCTCGCCGCGCGGGCGGCCGCTCACCCAGGCCCGCATCCGCGAACTCAGCGAGGACGGAGGCGTCATCCTCCTCTGCGGGCGTTTCGAGGGCGTCGATGAGCGCATTATCGAGGCGCGCCAGATGGAAGAAGTCTCGATCGGCGATTATGTCCTCTCAGGCGGTGAGCTGGCGGCCATGGTGATGATCGACGCGACCATTCGCCTGCTTCCCGGCGTCATGGGCGCGGCGGATTCGGCCCTGGAGGAAAGCTTCGAGAACGGCCTCCTCGAATATCCGCATTATACGCGGCCGCGCGAATGGGAAGGGCGCGCCATCCCGGACGTGCTGCTTTCCGGCGATCATAAACGCATCGCCGAATGGCGGCGGCAACAGGCGGAGGCGATCACGCGGGAGCGGCGTCCCGATTTGGCGCGCTCCGGAACGCCGAAGCCGGCTAAGGGATAATACGCGCTGCTCGTTTGCCTGGCGAAGCTTTGTCACAAGCCGTTCATCCGGGCCCCTAAGGGCATCGACAAGCGCGGTATTATGGATTATCACATGCGCCAGTCTTCCATGAGACCGGCTCCTGTGAGCACGCTTCTCACGCGGCCCGGGCTGGTCTGGCGCGGGCGGAGCTTCGCGCCAAGAAATGCAGCGAAATCGGTGTGACCGGCGAGCTGGCCAAGAAAAGGGCAACAGCCATGAATGTTATTGAGGAATTCGAAAAGGATTATGTTGCCGATCTGGCGGCGAAACGCAGAGTGCCGGATTTCGGTCCTGGCGATACGCTGCGCGTCAATGTGAAAGTCGTCGAAGGCACCCGCGAGCGCATCCAGGCCTATGAAGGCGTCTGCATCGCCCGGTCCGGACGCGGGCTCAATGAGAGCTTCACGGTCCGAAAGATCTCCTATGGCGAAGGGGTGGAGCGCGTCTTCCCGGTTCACTCTCCCTTGATCGATTCCATCGATGTGGTTCGCCGGGGCAAGGTGCGCCGCGCCAAGCTTTACTATCTGCGCGGTCTGCGGGGCAAGGCCGCCCGTATCCCGGAGCGCACGGATGCGCGCGCCAAGGCCCAGGCCGCCAAGGAGAGAGGCTTCAAGTTCAAAAAGCCGAAAGTGCCGAATGACGACCTCAAGCTGATCACCGGCGTTGACGAGACATTCGAGAAGAAGCTGAACGGCATCGGCATCACCACTTTTGCGCAGATCGCCAATCTCTCCGATGACGAGATCGCCTTTCTTGACGACCGGCTCGGCCTGCAGGGCGGCCTCGAACGGGACGACTGGCCGGGGCAGGCCCGCAATCTGATGGCGGAAACGACGGTGTCGGAAGTCCCCGCCGAGCAAGAGGTGGAAGAAACGGAAGCGAAGTAGGTCAGACGATGGGCAAGACGCTATACGACAAGATCTGGGACGATCACCTGGTTGACGAGCAGCCGGATGGCACTTGCCTCATCTATATTGACCGCCATCTCGTGCATGAGGTGACGAGCCCCCAGGCCTTCGAAGGCCTGCGCATGGCGAACCGCAAGGTCCGCGCGCCGGAGAAGACGCTGGCCGTGGTCGATCACAACGTGCCGACGACCGATCGCTCCAAGGGGATCGACGATCCGGAATCGGCGCTTCAGGTCGATACGATGGCCAAGAATGCCGCCGACTTCGGGGTCGAATATTACGATGCGCGCGATGTCCGCCAGGGCATCGTGCATGTGATCGGTCCGGAGCAGGGCTTCACCCTGCCCGGCACGACCATTGTCTGCGGCGACAGCCATACCTCGACCCATGGCGCATTCGGTGCGCTGGCGCATGGCATCGGAACCTCCGAAGTCGAGCATGTGCTGGCGACCCAGACCCTGATTCAGTCCAAAGCCAAGAATATGCGGGTCTCCGTCGAGGGGACCCTGCCGAAAGGCGTGACGGCAAAGGACATCATCCTGGCCATTATCGGCGAGATCGGCACCGCGGGCGGAACGGGCCATGTCATCGAATATGCCGGCGATGCGATCCGTTCGCTTTCGATGGAAGGCCGGATGACGGTCTGCAACATGTCCATCGAGGGCGGCGCCCGCGCCGGGCTGATCGCGCCGGACGAAAAGACGTTCGAATACATCAAGGGGCGTCCGCGCGCGCCGAAGGGTGCGGCCTGGGACGCGGCCATGCGCTATTGGGAGACCCTCTATTCGGATCCGGATGCGCATTTCGACCGTGAAGTCAGGCTCGATGCGGCGAACCTGCCGCCGCTTGTAACCTGGGGAACCAGCCCGGAGGATGTCGTCTCGGTCGCCGGGGCTGTGCCCGATCCGGACGCCGTGTCGGATGAGGGCAAGCGCGCGGCGATGAGACGCGCACTCGATTATATGGGGCTTACGCCCGGCACGAAGATAACCGACATCGCCATCGACCGGGTATTCCTCGGCTCATGCACGAACGGGCGGATCGAGGATTTGCGCGCTGCGGCAAAGATCGTGGAAGGCAAGACGGTGCATGAGGGCGTTCATGCCATGGTCGTGCCGGGGTCGGGTCTGGTGAAGGCCCAGGCCGAAGCGGAGGGGCTGGACAAGGTGTTCCTCGACGCCGGCTTCGAATGGCGTGAGCCGGGCTGCTCCATGTGTCTCGGCATGAACCCGGACAAGCTGGCGCCGCATGAGCGCTGTGCTTCCACTTCGAATCGGAATTTCGAGGGCCGCCAGGGCTTCAAAGGCCGGACCCATCTGGTTTCGCCCGCGATGGCGGCAGCAGCGGCAATCAACGGGCGCTTCGTCGATATCCGCACATTCGGCTAGCGCAACGCGCGTCCAAGCATGTCCCCGCGGAGGCGGGGATGGACGCGGGAACAGTTGCGCTCATCTTTTGAAATAGATCGACTTAACCTCGTCCAAGTGAGTCCACTTGAACGAGGGCTGATCTAAGCGCCGGCCGCCGGCCCAAATATGATGGGCCGTCATTGTCCCATCGGGCCCGACGTTTCGGGCAATTCGCCAGTCAGCCGACTGTCTTCTACTCGCCATCGCGGCCGTCTTTGCCCTGATCCTGGCCCGCAGCGCGTTTGACGGTTTCGATGACAATCGGTGTTGGCCTCTGTCCATTTTGCGCCGGCTCGATATCCGCTCCTCCGCTTTGCAGTCAGAACAAAAAACCTCCGACGCGATCTGCGACGGAGGGAAAGTGGCTTTCCAGGTAACGCTGTGACGGCTAGAAGCCTAGCCGTCACATTGGCGTGCGGGGATCTAGTGCTGATCCACCATGGCTGTATTGCCACCGACCAAGCCGGTGTTGACCGTCGATGTGTTCGTGTTGTTCGAGCCGTGCTGCTGGACGTCGACCGTGCTGTTGAATGACAAGGTGCTGATCGTCGAGGTGCTCGTATTGTCCGCGCCGAACTGGTCGACTTCGATCTCATTTCCGAAGCCAGCTTCGATATCAACGTCGGAGACGTTGGTATTGCCGTTACCGCGCTGATGAATATCGGCCAGATTGTCGCCGCCCGCCTGGGTCAGAGTTGACGTATTGAGGTTGTCCTGCCCTTCCTGGGTGACCAGCGCAGTTTGGTTGCTGCCAAACTGGAATACGGTTGAACCATTGATATTCGTATCACCTTTTTGAACGATCTCGGCGCTATTGCCGTCACCGCCGACCTGATTGACGATCGAGTCGTTGGTCGTATTGGGGCCGAACTGCTGAACGTTAACCGAGCTGTTGGTGCCGAGTTGGTCAATCGTGGACGTATTGTCGTCGGCAAGAGAGGGTGCAGATATTGCGAACAAGATCGCGGTTGCTACAAGGAATGATCGCTTCATAATTGTCTCCATATATTCTGACCTATAAATACTCATACTTGACGAACCTTACGGCTCGTGCAGACGAATACGTCGACTATTAAACGCAACTAAGAGACGCATCCGCCATTCCTTGCTTCCGAAAGAAGCAACGAATCCAGTTTCTTATTGGTATTTCCGTTTGTATGCCAGACGGGTCTTTGTAACATTAATAAAACGATGATCCAAATATAAGTGTATGGTTTTCTACTCCAGAAGGAGAAATATCTTACAATAGAATGCAGTGAATGGGCTGATTGTTGCCAAAATCGGGAAATCTTTCTTATATTTTTTTTTGTGGAAACCTTACTGAGCCGGAATGCTTCTAATTGAGCGGCTTCCACGGCAGAACATCCTTGTGCCGAAATAGCCGGGATGAGGCAAGGCGTCAATAGCAACCGATGCCTGCATTCTCTCGTTTATCGCAATTTTTAGTTGTATTTTTGAGGTCTGTGTCTCTAAGGACGCAGTGATGTATCAGGGGCCGTGGCTCCGGGGCGAAGTGTGGAATGCGGCGACAGCCGATCCGCAAGAAGTGCGGCCGGCAAATGCGGATTGGTCTATGGAGCCGCATCACCAGCGAGCATCGGCGTGAGGCATCGCCCGGCGATCGCAGATCTGCTTCGAACTTGCTGCGAGCTGTTTACGGACGGCTTCAAAGCGGGGCCATCTGCGAATTGATTGTTGATTAAGCAACGACCCTAATGACAGGGGTCAGAAGCCCGTATAGGTTTATGGGAATTATTGAATCAACCATAGATTGTCCTGATTGACGCGAGATTGCCAAGAGAGCGTTCTGCCTCAGGCGTCGGCATCAACTTTTTTCAAAGCCACAAGCTCCATGACGATTGCCACTGGCGCAACTTTCAAGACCATCGGACATTTTCGGCCGGCCCCAGCGTTCCTCGCCCGCGCGGCGACGGTCGGTGATCAGATGCTAGCTGCGGTGGCAAATTTCTGGCTGACGATCGCCATTGGCCGCGCATTCGCCGCAGAAGGGCTCGCCGCCTATGGGCTCGGCCTTGCCGCAGCCCTCCTAATTCAGTCGGTTCAGCGACACACGCTGGTCATTCCTCTCATGCTACAGCGGCAATCACGGTCGCGGCGCCGGGCCGGGGGCCTGATCGCACAGCATTGGATCGTGATTACGGCGGCGTTGCTATCCGGGGCGATCGGGGTGTTGTTTGCGGATGGGTTTGGAATCCCGCATTACGGCCAGCTGATCATTGCGGCTTGGGCCGCCTGTCTCGTCACCTATGCCGAGCTGGAGTTTGCGCGCGCAATGCTCATCAAGCTGGGTTATCCGCTCTCACTCATGGCCGCCTCCTTGTCCTATGCCGCTCTATCTTTTGTCCTTGGCCTGGCCGCCCTGCTGCGATGGATCGACTTTTCCGCTCTTCTTCTCTTCCTCGCCTTAGGCATGGTCGTCCACGCCCTGATGGTTACCATAAGGATCGGCCGTTTCAACCTGCGCTCGGGCCGGCGGTTGCTTATGGCGAACATGGGCCGGTACGGTACATGGTCCCTTGTCGCCGCTGGCGCGTCTGCCGGCTATTCCCACATTCCGCTGTTTCTTCTGGGAGCCATTCAGCCGCCGGTTCATGCGGCCCTATTTGTCGCGACGCGCAGTCTATTGCAGCCGCTCCAGATACTGCTTCGCGGTCTTGACGTTGCGGATAAGGCGGCCTTTGCGGAGCGCGTGTCGATGCAAGGGTCGGATGCGCTTAAGGCGGCACTGAGGATTGCCGGCATCTACGCGGCGACCGGCTGCCTGTTCGGAGCCATGATCTATCCGTTTGCGGATGTGGTGCTTCAGCTGGTCTACGGCCCCAAATTTGCCGGGGCGGGCGCGGTCATCATGGCCTGGTTGCCGGTGTTTGTTTTAATCAGCTGCCTGATGCCGCTTGAGTCTCTTGTTTATGCGAGGGGTAGCTTCCGCAGTCATTACTCGGTCCGTGCTGCGGGCTCGGCGGTTGCGGTCGGTCTTGCTGCGCCGCTGATTTTCCGTTTCGCTGAAATGGGCGCGATCGTCGCATGTGCCGCCGGAGCCTTCGTCGCAGTTGGAGGAGCGACCCTTTGCCTTTATCGAGAAACGGCTCGATGACGGTGACCGACGCGCGCGCCTCGGTTGTGCTTGGTGCAGCGACCGTTTTGGCGCTTTTCCTGAGCCTTGTTCTTATTCCTGACGCGCTCTGGGGGGCGGCCGCTATACCGGCCCTGGTTGCAGGGGGCATTCTGTTTTGGTGCGCCGCCCGCGGTTCGCCGACGGCAATCCTGCTGATCGTCTTTGCCGCGGTATTTCTCATCGACGCAAATTTTCGGAACCGTGACTACGCGGACAAAGCGGCCGATTTTCAGGTGCTGCTTAAAATCGGCGTTTGGAGCACGATCGCTCTTGTCGCGCTCATTCATCTGCGACGCTGGCTGCCTCAGGTGATCACGCCGACCAATGTTCCATGGCTGATGTTCATTGCCTGGATTTTGTTCACCGCGGCGGTATCGCCCTATCCGGCTTATAGCGCCGTGGCCGCGCTCTCCATATTTGCCTATGTCATTTTTTCCGCCTTTTTGTTTTCAAGTCTTTATCCGGCCGATGTTTTCGCGGCAACGGTGGCGGCGATCACCGCGTTCTGCGTTATTTCGATCATCGTTTATTTTGCGGTCCCGGAGCTTGGGCGCTTCGTCTACTGGTTCAACGATCAGCGCTATATCAGCGCGCGGATGGCGGGCATCGCCGGAAGCGCGAACAATATGGGCCGCATCGCGGCGTTCGGCCTGGTGCTCATCATTCTATATGCGAGCGAGTTTCGTCGGCTTCATCCGCTGTTCCTGCCGGTTTCAACTGTCGTCCTGAGCATTTGCCTGTTGATGAGCAACTCGCGCACCTCGATTGGCATGGTGTTTGTGCTTGGTGCTGCCGCGATCCTGCTTCGCTGGCGCAGGCTCTATCTCCTGATCTTTGCTCTGTCTGTGGGGATGCTGGCGGCTGTTCTTATTCTTCCCGTGGAAGATGGAGTGCTCCGACTCATGTCGCGTAGCGGCGATATCGAAGAAGTGACGTCAATGACCGGACGCGCCAGCATCTGGTCCGCGGTGCCGAGACTGATTGAGGGGCGGTCGTGGACTGGATTTGGTTATGCAAGCTCCGTCTTCGTTCTTCCGCAGCATGAGCAGGAGGTCGGATTTCGGACCTCGCATGCGCACAACATCATCCTGCAGCTCTTGCTGACGACGGGTTGGATCGGTGTTGGGCTTTTTTGTCTCTCGATAGTGTTCGTCGGGCTTCGCGCTGCCTATCTGGCCGACCGCACCGCTCTCATCCTTCTTGCTTATGTGCTTCTGAATGGCATTACCGAGTCAAGTGCGTTCGGCACGGTCGCAAATATCTGCTCTCTTGCTTTTGCATTCGCTGTCACTTTGCCTCCAAATTGGAAAATTAATGAAGATCCTCGTTCATATTACGGCTGATTTTCCCGATCCGCTCGTTCCAGGCAAAACGAAAGCCGTGCCATCGCTGATCGAATCGGCAAGCAACTTCCATAACATTGTCTATTCTCTCAACCGGGTCAGCTGGCGGGCTGGAATTGCGGCCCGGCCGTTCGGTGATGGCCATCTGGCAATAGCGTACGGAGCGCCGCCCTATGGCCTACGCCTGTCGCACCATTTGAGCCAGCTTGCCGATTTCGTTCTTGAAGATCTGGCCAAGCGGGGCATCGTTCCGGATCTGATCCATGCCCACAAATTCACGGTGGATGGGCTAGTCGCGCATCGCTTGTCGCAATCAATCGGATGTCCGTTTGTCGCAAGTATTTGGGGTGACACGGATCGCCGGGTTTTCGAGGCCAAGCCGAATTTGAAATCAGCTTTCCGCGCAATTGCGCGCGATGCGGTGATGCTCCTTCCGGCCGCGCCCTGGACTCTGCGACTATTTCGCTGACGCGTTAGAAATAGACCGCCGCAAATTCAGGCTGTTGCCGGTTATCACGAAGGCTGACGCCCTCTTGCCGCCGGTATTCTGCGAAATGCCGCGGCTCTTGTCCGTTTTCGCCTTCGATTCCTGGAAACGGAAAGGGTTTCACCGGCTTGTCAGGGCCGTCGCTGCGGTATCCAAGGAGCTGCCGGAGCTCAGGCTTGACGTTTTCGGCCGTGGAGGCCCGAGGTCGCTGATCGACATGACACGTCAAATTAGCGAAGCTGGCGTCGCCGATCGCGTGAGACTCTATGAATGCGCTCGACCATCGCGAGGTCCAAAGCGTCATGAATGGATATGCAGCTTTTGTCCTTCCGAGCCGCCCGGAAACCTTTGGGATGGTCTACGTCGAGGCGGTGCTGGCCAGCGTTCCGATACTTTGGTCTCAGGGCGAGGGTGTCGATGGGTTCTTCACCGATATGGATATCGGCTATCGCTGCAATCCACAGTCTACGGACGATATTGCCGAGGGTCTATGCTATCTGATCTCGGAGCAGCGGCATTTGAAAGAGCGCATCGGTTTCTTCCAGGATCAAGGAGCATTCGATGTTCTTCGCCGGGAGGCGATCGGCGCGCATTATCGGGAGCTCATTGCGCTCGCGATGGGTGAAAGGGCTCAAGCGGCCGCATCGGCCGCCTGAGTGCTGCTCCGATATTCATCGATCTCAATTCCGGACTTCTTGATCGAAGCGGGAACGCCGACGGCGAGGGAATGGGGCGGGATATCGCTGAGCACCACGGCGTTCGCACCGATTACGCTGCCGCGGCCAATCCGGACCGGACCGATGATCTTCGCGCCCGCATGAACGACGACGTCCTCCTCCAGGATTGGCCCGCCTTCGATAGGCCAGCGGCTTCCTAAAAGAACATGCATGCCGATGAGGCAGCGCGGCCCGATCCGAGCTTCCTTGGTCACAACGACGGCCAGCGCGTTATGACTGAAATGCACCGAAGGATCGATCAGCGCTTCCGCAGGTATTCTCGCGGCGAAAAGGATGCGGATCAGCCCATCAACGGCCCGCGAGCATATCTTAAGCCGCTTTGTAAGCAGCCAGCGAGAGGTTTTATGGAGGCGGAGGAGGAACTGCATCATGTTTCCCAGGTTCGGTTAGCCGCACTGTCGATGGTTCGCGTCGCGTTGGCGCGAACCTTTGTTGACCCCGGCATTCCTGCATCACTGTTTCGGCCTCGACGTCCGTTCACCATCATGCTGCTTCGGTTTGCGAGCGGTGCGTACCCTGATCGAATTGCGCCATATGTTCGGTCCAGATTCCGCGTGTGTCGTAGAGGACTGCTCCGTCCCAGCCGTCTGCGTCCACTCTGCGGAATAGATCATGGTCGACGAGCAGAACCGCGATGTTGCCCCCGGCGAGAGCCTCGGTCAGCGACTGTTGCCTTACGCCGAGCTTAATGAGTTGTTCCGGGAGTTTGTCGATGAACGGTTCGACGACTGAAATGCGGCTGCCATATTCCTCGCCGAGCCGGGTGACGATTTCCAGGGCAGGGCTCTCTCGCAGATCGTCGACATTTGCCTTGAAAGACAGGCCGAGACAGGACACCTGACGGTCCGGGTGGCGCGCGATCAGCTTGCGAATCTTGTCGAGCACATAGTTGGTCTTTTCGTCGTTTACCTCGCGCGCCGTGCGGATCAGCCGGGCTCTGTCCGGAGCCGCGTCGACGATGAACCAGGGATCGACCGCGATGCAGTGTCCGCCGACGCCCGGCCCCGGCTGCAGAATCTGAACACGTGGGTGGCGGTTCGCGAGCGCAATCAAATCCCACACATTGACGTCCAACTGCTCGCAGATCATCGACAGCTCATTGGCGAAGGCGATATTCAGATCCCGGAACGCATTTTCCGTGAGCTTCACCATTTCGGCCGTCCGCGCGGAGGTCTCGATGCAGGTGCCCCGAACGAAGCTTTCATAGAAGCGCCGTGCTTTGGTGGTACATGCTTCACTCATTCCCCCTATGCAACGATCGTTCTCGACCAGTTCCTTCAGGATCTTGCCTGGCAGAACTCGCTCGGGGCAATAGGCGACGGCAATATCCGCTTGGCGTCCCGTGGCTGATTCCAGTGGGAATGCCAGGTCCGGCCGGCGTGCCGCAAGGCGTTTGCAGAGTTGCTCCGTCGTTCCGACGGGAGAGGTGGATTCCAAAATGACTAGACCATCGCGCTGGAGATATGGTGCGAGCGCATCCGCAGCAGCAAACACGTGCTCGACAATCGGCCGCTTGTCGAATGCAAGCGGTGTGGGGACGGCGATGATGAAGATGTCGGCCGCCTCGGGCCTGGTCTTTGCGGTCAGCAAGCGCGACTGAACCGCGCGACGCACCTTCAGATCAAGGTCAGGCTCGGCAATATGGATCCTGCCGGAATTGATCGTTTCGACGATCGACGGATTAACGTCGACGCCGACGACCCTGATGCCGCGCGAGGCTAGGAGCGTGGCGGTCGGAAGTCCGATATAACCCAAGCCGACGACGCAAACTTTCGGACAATCAGGATGCATGGCGGAGAGTCTCCTTCTCGCCGGAGTTCGCGAACCCGGCTTCTGACTTGAGAATGTTGCATATGCGCAAGCTGGCCCTGCCGTCACCGAACGGATTATGGGCGCGGCTCATGCGATCGTAGTGAGCGGGATCGTCGAGAAGGTGCGTTGCTTCCCGGAAAATCCGCTCCCGATCGGTTCCCACAAGGATGGCTGTGCCGGCATCGACACCTTCGGGCCGTTCCGTCGTCTCCCGCATGACAAGTACGGGCTTGCCGAGCGCCGGCGCCTCTTCCTGAATGCCGCCGGAATCGGTCAGAACCAGATCGCAGCGCGACAGGAGGCGCACAAAGAGAGCATATTCGAGCGGAGGGAGTAGCCGAATGTTGCACTGCCGCGAAAGCGCGGCCCGAACCGGCTCTTGAACGTTGGGATTTGGATGGACCGGAAACAGGATCAGGCAATCCTCCCGCTGAGCGAGCCTTTCGAGCGCTGATACAATGCGCTGGATGCCGCCGTCGAAATTCTCGCGCCGGTGCGTTGTCACCAATATGATACGGCGCTTCTCACTGGGCTCGAGCGGCCCGTGAAGCGCGTCATGGATCCAGGCGATTTTTTCGGTTCGCGCTTCTGTCGCAAGAAGTGCATCGATGACGGTATTGCCGGTTACGAAAATGCGCTCTGGCGGTAGGTTTTCCCGAAGCAGCGCTTCCGCCGCGCGCTCCGTCGGCGCAAAATGAAGCGAGGCGATGGTCCCGATGACCCGCCTGTTGAGTTCCTCGGGCCAGGGCGCATGGATATTGCCGGACCGCAGCCCCGCCTCGACATGATCAACGGGAATCTTGCGATAGAATGCGGATAAGGCCGCCGCCATCGCGGTGGTGGTGTCGCCCTGAACCATGACACGGTCGGGGACGCAATCGTCGATCACGGTTCCTATTTGGCCGATAATTTTTGCCGTCACATCGGTCAGATTCTGGTTGGGCTTCATGAGGTCAAGATCGTAGTCCGGGCTGACGCCGGCAATGTCGAGCACCTGGTCCAGCATCTGCCGGTGCTGGGCGGTGACGCAGACTTTAACGTCGAATATCGGATCGGCCTGCAGCGTGTGGATGACGGGGAACAGCTTTATGGCCTCGGGGCGGGTGCCAAAGACGACCAGAATTCTCATAGTTCACCCTCCAGCTTGATTGTCCGGTGAGAGGTCCGCGCCGAAAGGATTCGACCCAGAAATGCCTTGGCGACGAGCACGGCAAATACCGCATTGGTGGCCGCGTAGCGTCTCCACATGCGGCGCGGTTCCTGGTAGATGCGGTAGAGCCATTCGAGACCGGCTTTCTGCATAAGGTCAGGAGCGCGCTTCACATGTCCGGCCAACACGTCGATGCCTCCTCCGACGCCCATGATGAATGGGACATCGAGCTCGTGCCGGTAGCGATGTAGGAAGCGCTCTTTTCTTGGGGTCGGCATTCCGATGAACAGGCAGTCGGCTCTGCTGTCGCGAATGCGCGCTACGATCTCCGGCTCATCCTGCGGAGCGAAATAGCCATTCCGAATGCCTGCGAATTCGAGGCCGGGCCAGCGCTTTTCGGCGGCCTCGACGGCCTGCTCCAATACAGACTGCTGCGCGCCGAGCAGGAAAGGCCGGAGACGTTGTTTGGCGCACAGCCTCAGCAGTTGCTCCATGAGATCGACGCCGGCAACCCGCTCAGGAACGGAGATCCCCAGCATCCGCGCCGCCCAGACAATTCCTATGCCATCGATTCCAATGATGTGACTCTCGGCAATATCCCGCCGAAGCTCATCATCTCCGCGCGCCTTCACCAGCTTTGCGACATTGATTGCCACATGCTGTGTGAGCTCTTTGTGCTGCATGGCCTGAATGGCTCGATCCACAGTCTCATCAAATGTGAGTACGTCGATCGGAATGCCCAGTAAGTCTTGTCGCATTCAAAGGTCCCTCGGTTGGATGACGCGGCTGGCGGAGCGAAGGCGCGATATTCGCGGCACTGGCCTCACAGACTTCGTCATGTGATCGTCGAAACAAAAACTCCTCGGCGACGGCACACGACTGCCGTGACCGCCTTTCTGATCGTTTTCTCCAGTGCCCGAGGGAGAGGTCCCTGAACCTGCTGCCGAAGCGTTCAGCGACTCAGAAGGTTCGATTAAGAAAATGCCTCCGATGACGATGCCGAGTCCGGCACCAAGTCCATGCCCCACACATGGACACAACCGGCGCAACCAGCGCATGACAGGAGGGGCAATGCCACCGTGCCATCGAAGACCGTTGGGCTTTGAGCCGTCTTGCAGCGCTTGAGTTTTGCTTGCTGCGACCGACAGGATCGCACGATTAGTTGAATCGCTATTTCAGTAAGCATTTCTATAAGATTTCAATGAAAAAATCGTCAGTATAAGGATCATTATATCGAATTTAATCGACCAATTGTCAATATAGAACGCATCATGTTCGACTCGTTTCTGCATTTTTTCGAGAGTATCTGTTTCGCCGCGATATCCATTAACTTGACTCCAGCCCGTAATGCCTGGCTTCACATTGTGGCGTTTCGCATATAGTCGAATTTTTTCTTCAAAGTCGTTATTGTGGGCAACTGCGTGAGGTCGGGGACCGACGAGGGACATCTGACCGGCAATGACGTTGAAGAGCTGAGGCAACTCATCTAGATTTGTACGACGGAGAAACTTGCCGACCCGCGTAATCCGCTTGTCGCCGCGTTTTGCCTGGCGGAATCGGTCGCCGTCCTCGAGCGTGGTCATCGTCCGAAATTTGAAAATTCTGAACTCATCCAGATTGAAGCCATGGCGCCTTTGCCGGAAATACACTGGTCCGCTGGAGTCCAGTTTGATCAGGAGGCTGATAATCGCGAAAACTGGCAAGGCGAAAATCAGCATGGCGGTGCCCACAACCAGATCGAAACAGCGCTTGAGGATCTGATCTCGCAGTGTAAGGGGGGCACCGAGCAATCTAAGTGTTGCCAATGCTCCAACTTGAGCAGGCGGCAGATGGTGTGTCCATGAGGCGGATGCATCGGGCACAAGATGAATTGTTGCCGGTATAACTGCGAGCTCATCAACGAAGCGCCGAATGAGAGCGGTTTCGCAGAAAGGCATGGAAAGGACGATTTCATCGGCCGTCGTCCGCCGTGCAATTGTCTCGATTGCCTTTAATGAATTGGAGACATCCCGGTCAATCTCGCCGGTTCGCATTTGAGCAGTTTGACGAATTGAGGGAAGTGTCACGGCACCGACGACCTCGACATTCCGACTCCTGTGACGAAGGTTTCTCTCGACGAACGACACGCTGTTTCTGTCGCCGACGATAAGAACGCGCTTGCCTCCCAAGAAGCCTCTTTTCAATCCGACCTCAACGAAGCGGCCGAGCGCCAAACGCACCAGGATCGCCGAAAGAATGCCGAAGACATACTGAGCGATAAGAGCGCCGCGCGAATAGAAATCCGTGGCATAGGTAACAAAAAGAAGAAGTGAAAACAGGAGATTGGCGCTGTTCCAATGAAGGAAAATGGATCGTATCTGTTCGTGCCGCTGGGGCAGCCGATTGATAGAATAGTCGCGGTTAAATCCGCAAGTGATGCAGAACAGCCCAGCAAGTGTGCCGGTCGCGATCAGATAGAGCTCGGTATAAGGCAACTGGCCGATCGTATATCTATGATAGAGGTCACTGGCGTAGAAGCTGGCCGCTGTTAAAAGAGCGAACTCCAAAATGATGGAGATGACCGGAATCGTGCGCGCATTTAAAATGTGTGTCGACCGCCGCTCTGCACCGGATGAACGACGGACCCCGATTTCACCCTCTTGGCTGTAGCCAGGCGACTCTCGACCATGTCGCGTCCCTTGATCTGGGATGCGTAAGTCGGCGCGTCGCGGCGTGGCCTGGCCCGGGTCGGTGTGAGCGCCGGATGTGTCCCGAATCTGTTCGAGTGGCGCGTTACTCAACTGGGATTGCGGCATGGTGTTCCTATTCTTATGCAACCTTGTGAAGAGATCTGTATTCCGGATAGTCGTGTAGGAAATCGTCCATCACGCGGTTCATTACAGCTCCGAGGATTTTGCGCTCCAGGAGCGGGTTTTCCTGAAGGGCCGCCTTGACGGCTGTTCGGCTGGTCTGCTCGGAGGCAACGATGAGCACGACACCGTCGGCCATACCGAGAAGAAAACGGGAATCGGCCACAGGAAGGAGCGGTGCTGTGTCCAGCAATATCAAATCGTAATGGGGGCGAAGCTCACTAATTAGCCTTGGGAGCTCTGGCGAAGCGAGCAAAGCGAGGGCCTCGGTTCCCGATAGCCGATTCACACTGGGCATGATGTGAAGCGGCGTCGCCCGATCGCGTTGAATTGTCGATCGAAGATCACACTCCTTCCTGACTGCCGCAACCAGGCCGCGGGAAGGGGGAAGTCCGAGCTTTGAAATCAGACTTGGGCGGCGCAGATCGGCGTCAATGAGCAGGACGCGTTCCCCATACAGGGAAGCAGCGCGTGCGACATTGGCCGCCACCGTTGACTTTCCTTCTCCGGGTAGGGCCGAGGCAAACAGGATGACATTCATCTGCCGCTCGGTCACAAGCTGCCGGAGCGCAAAGTAAAGTGAATGGATACTTTCCGCAAAGGCGGAGTTCGGATCGCTGACCACGAGATTGGCCAAGCGATGCCCCTCCGCGTCCGCGGGAGCGGGGGCTATGCGGGTCAATTTGGCCGGGCTGGCGCGTCGCGGCGTTGACCCAACCCTCCTCAGCGATTGCGTCGGCTTCGGTGCAACGAACGGAATCGTGGCCAGCGGCGCCAATCCGAGAGCCGACTGAAGATCCCCGGCACGCTGGAATCCCTCACTGAGCATCCCGCGGACCAACGCAAGGAAGATGCCGGCGCCGAGACTGCCGAAGAAGCCGAGACCGATCATCAGCCCTTTCCGCGGATAGCTTGGAGCAAGCGGAATGCTCGCGGCAGAAAGGATCCGCGCATCGGGCAAATGCAGGTTGAGTTGGGCGCCGGTCTCCTTCGCGCGGGCAAGAAACGCTTCGAACAAGGCACGGTTGGCCTGTGCTTCCCGTTCCAGTTCGCTAAGCTTCACCGCCTTCTTGTTGGATTCAGCAGCACTGACCTTGAGCTCTTCCATGCTCGAGCTCAGCGAAGCTTGACGGCTCTTGGCCATTTCAACTTCGGTCTTTGCACTGGCGACGATGCGTTCCAGTTCGTCCGCAATCTGCTTCGACAGGTTGCTGAGTTCGGCGTTGATGCTCACGACCTGCGGGTGGCGGGGGCCGTAGCGTGCCGTGAGCTCGGCATGTTTGCGGCCGACCTCGGCATATTGATTGCGGAGATTGGACAACACGGACGATTGCAGAACATCTGGCGACGAGACCGCCGAATGCAGTTTTTCGGCGGTGATTTGCCGAAGCTGGTCGTATTTCGCCTGGGCTTCAGCGGCTCGGGCCCGCGCCATGACGAGCTGTTCATTCAGCTGAGCCACCTGGCGATCGGCAAGTTGCTGTCCTCCGGCACTGAATAACCCGGCTTGCGCCTTATAGGTCTCATAAGCATTTTCGGAGGCAATCAACTTTGTCCGCAAGCGCTCGACTTCCTCATTGAGCCACTGCGTCGCCTGTCTCGTTGTCTCGTTCTTGCTGCCAACCTGTTCGGCGAGATAGGTTTCAGCAATGCCGTTGGCCAGCTTTGCGGCCTTTGCCGCACTTTCGGACCACACGCTGAGTTCGATCACGTAGGTCTGATTGCGCCTTGCCGCATGCACCCGGCTCATGAGAAGGTCGACGGCACGGGACAGACGGTCCGGTTCCGCTGCGTCACTCGGTTCGCCGAAGACCGCGCCGAGAGGTGAAATGAGCAGCCATTTGATCCAGCCGATCAGGCCAGTGGAGCCCATCAATTCTTCGTCTTCGTAGAGCCGGTATTTTTCAGCGACCTTTCGGAGAACGGCGGGCGACTTGATCAGCTCCGCCTGGCTCTCGATTGCGCCATTTTCTGGGCCGGCGCGACCGACCGCCTCGCGGTCTTTAAGGATGTCCCTCTCGCGGGTATCGACGAGAATGGTCGCTGTCGCCCGATATTGAGGCGTCAGGCCGAACAAGACGGCGCCCGTGACCAGGGCCGTTCCGACGAGCGTCGTAAGGGCGATGAGGCGAGCATTGCGCCGCACCCCGTGCAGAATCGCAAAAAGCGCTTCGCGCTCCATATCGGCGGAGGTTTTGCCGCGATGGGCGCCATGAGGCAATGATTGCAGATTTTGACCCGCGCGGTCAGTACTGTGCAGTAACATTGACTGTCACTCTGTGTTGATCGAAATCAAAATCTGCAAAATTAGACTGACGTTCTAGGTATGCGTAATTTATTCCAAAGCTGAAATAGTGATTCATTGCGTAATCAATTTTTGATTCGAGTCTAACGATATCGTCTTGACGCGATGAGGCAGTAAATTCCTCATTTTTGTAATGAGCCGCCAAAGTCGCTATAAGATTGCGTCGTATCTCGTAGTCGAGCTGTATCCCGGCTGAGAAGTCGATTCGCGCGTCCTGGTCAGGGGCTGCGAGTTCGGCGACCGCCCGTGAAGTCATGAGAGTGACCGTCATCAAGGGAGTCATCAGCCAGACAAGGTTGGCATTGATCGACGGACCGCTCGCCGGCGGGATTTGCGGGTTTTCGTAGCGCTGCTCGAAATAGCCGCCGTCGATCGAGCCGAGGAGAAGGGGGGTGATCATAAACTCGACGCCGCCACCTGCCTCGAAGCCCTCCGAATCGCGGTTGAGGCTACCAACGCCTTCATAGTCACGCTGATTGACCTGAAACCGGGTGTAGGCACGGTAGCCCGGCGAGAAGTCATAAAAGGGCATAAGGTTGCCGGTGGTGATTGTGCCGTCTCGAAATGACTGGTCGATTCGTGTCCCGGAACTCGTCTCACCATCATCGTAAGACAGGTTTCTGACGCTTCCCGTCAGGGCGAGCCCGAGGCGATTTATGCTCTTGGTGATCGTTGTTTCGGCGCGCAGATCGTTATACGCGATCGGTATCGCGCTCTGGCTAGCAGTCAGGGAGTCGCCCCGAGCCTCGTATTTCCTCGACCCTTGAAGGATTGTGTCGAGCTTGAATCCACTCGCGATTTCCCACTCCGTCTCCAGGAGGGCGTTGGCTTCCGTCCGATTTTCACTGTCAAACCGGTCATATTCATAATGGCTGGCGTCGAGCTCCAGCCTGTAGGTGCTGGCCTCCCCATCCTTACGAATGTTGAGCGCGGGCGAGACGATGAGGGCCAGATCATCGACTTGAAGATCGGGTGAGGCGAACAAGTTGCTGTTGAATTGCCTCGCTACGGTGATGGCTGGAAAAAAGCCAATCCCGCCCACGAAGATTCCGGAAGGCTGAAAATCGGGGTGATTGCGTTTGCGAACGGGAGTATTCGCTAAGTCCTCCGACGTCTCATCGGCGCTGGCAATGCGGCCAGGCAAACAGGCCCAAATCAATGCGAGCGCGCAGGTGTTCCGTAAGAGGAACAGAAGGGTTTTGCGGTATTTGAATCGAGAACGGAGCGGTGGCATCCTCTCTCTATCCCCCTGAACTCGGCCCAACAATGGCATTGCGCCGCCGGACGTCGTTCGCGAAGGACAGTCGGGCACGTTCGTAGCCATTGAGAACCGTCGTAATTGTTTGAACCGTCGTAATCGAAATTTTCCTGAAGACGCAAACTCGCTTGTATGATCTAGAAGAATCTTTCTGGTATTCTTATCGTGTCACCAGGCATGATGCTGTAATGCCCCTCATTGACGCTGACAGTTATCGGATCTCCGTTACGATCTCTTTTAATGTAAAGAGTACCTTGATCCGCTCTGTAGGTATATCCACCCGCAATTGCGGCAATGTCCTGAGCAGAAATACCTGGTCGATAAGGATATTGCCCCGCGTTTCTAACCTCTCCGATGATATTAATCGGCTGGTAATTCAATATATCTGCGGTTACCCGTGGCTGACGAAGATATCCTTTCGTCAAATTTTCGACGAGACTTAATCGAAATTCTTCGAGGGTTGAGCCGCTCGCCCGGATCTCTCCTACCAAGGGAAATGCGATCTTGCCGGCTTCGTCGATCTGGAATTCCCCGGACAGATCCGGCTCGCCAAAAACTTTGATCTTCAGTTTGTCGCCGGGCGAGAGAATATAAGCGGACGTTCCGACGATCGCTGCAGTCGTATCGTCCCCGCCTCCCGACGCCAATCCGCAGGCGGAAAGGAGTGCAGACATCGTCAGGACCGCAATGGTTCTCAGAACTTGGCGCAACCGTCTCTCCAGGTGCCGACTGATATTCGACGCACGCATATGGTGTATCACCAAATCATAGACACGTTTAACGTGTATTTGGTGAATTTGTCCAGTTCCGCGGAGTTGTTCACAGGGAATGGCAGTCCGGCTGCGGCTATCGGTGAGACCCACATTGCGGCGGGTAACGCTTCGATTCCGGTCAGCTTTCCGGCATGCAGCGCGACGTGCCGCTCATCTGGCGTTGAGGTCGATTTAGATTTCGATCGGGGAGCGCGCTATCGGGTCACCGGCGGCGAGCTGCTTGCAGCTCCCGTCTTGCGCTCGGTCCGGTGTTGCTTCGGGGTGATCTGAGGCTCGTTCTGGTCGAATTCGAAGAGCTGGCGCAGAAAACCGGGGGCGACGACCGACATCGGGTTCACAAGCACGTCCGGCTTTGAAGTTGGCCCCTTGACGGCAAAAGTGATGCCGAACAGGCCTTCGCCGCTGCGGCTGACGAGCAGATCGCCCAGGAGGGGGACAAGTCCGAGCGCGCCGTTGATTCCGTAGAATGGCACGTAAGTCCCGGAGAGATTGATCCGTTCACGGTCGAAGTCGATCGCACCCCTCAATGTGGCGCCAAGGATCGGCCCGTTAATCGCCGCATCGTGAAGGACGAAGCGGCCGCCTCCGACGGAGAAAGGCACACGCATGCGGTCGAACTGCAGACGGTCATAGGCCTGCTGCTGCGTGCGCGCGGTGCGCCGCTGCTGAGGACGCGACAGAACTTCTTCGACGACCTGGTCATTGGCGACGACGAAATTGTTGGCGTAAAGGATGCCGGATTTCTCCGTTGCGCCCTTGCCATCCAGATCGACCCGAAGGGAGACATCGCCTCCGCGCGCTGAGGGATAGAAGCCGACGAGCCTGAAGGCCGCTCCGGCATCGGTCGCTTCTGCGAGGATCTGACGCGGGTGACCGGGGCGCGTTTGAATGCGTGCGGCAAGCGGCCGCTGACCGTTGAGCTGCCCGTGCAAATCGAGATAGCTGAGCCGGTTATTGCGCCGCTGCGCGGTCATTTTCACGTTGTTCAGCGTCGTGTCGAAGAAGCCGACGACCGATTCGATCTCTGCGTCGATATCGAGGCCCGGCGATCCTTCCGGCAATTGCGGCTGATCTTCAGCCACCTTTCCGGCCGAGAACAGGGACCGGAAGAGGCGCCGGCCGTCATATGCCTGGCCCCTCACGCGGACTTTCCAGATATTGTCTGGCCCAAGCTCGCCGTACATTTCCATCTGCGTTTGCAGATTGAGCGCGACGACGGGAAAGCGGAACGCGATAGGTTCTCCTTTCGCGTTGGCGCTGATCGCTCCCCGGACGGTCAGATCGTCGCCGACAAGATTGATGTTCTTCAGCGCGAAGTCTCCGTCCACGGTCGGCTCCAGATCGAATGTCAACACGGCTCGCTGGCCAGGCGGCTTACGCCAGCCCAGGCTCGCCATGAGAATGTCGGCTTCGGTGAGGTTGCATTCGAAATGGAGCTGCGGCGCCTGCTCCCCGCGGAAGCGGATTGTCAGCTCTGCAGCGGCGCCGCCGCGCACCAGATGGCCCACCTGCAGGCCAAGTTCTCGGCGCGCCTTCTCATCGAGCACTGTCCGGAGCCTTAGCGGAGGTTGCCGGTCCGCGGGCGCATCAAAGATGCGTTGCCAGGCGACCAGGACCGGAAAACCGTTCATCTTGAGCTCGCCGCGCGCTTCAATCGCCTTCTCCGTCACGTCGAAATTGAGTGCGCCGCCATGAATGCCCAGACCGCCCGGCAGGCCGGTCGCGCGCGTGTTCTCCACCTCCGACCGGCCGTTGAGTTTCATATGCTTGAATTTCAAGCCCTGCATCATCGGCATCGCAATGCTGAACGTGCTGCTGACCTTCGCATCGACGTCCGGCACCGGGATGTTCAATGCCTGGATGTAGCCAAGCTTGGGGTGATCAAGCAAATTCAGCACGGCTTTCGCGCTGGCCTCGCTCTTGAAGTGGATTTCGCCCCTTGGAATATGCGGGCGCAAATCCCCGACGATAAATTGGCCGTCGCTGAAATTGACCGGCTCGCCCGATGACGGGATGATGCGGGCCTTGGGCACGTTGAAGAAAAAGCGCTGGCCGGCAACCTTTGCGGTGGACCGCTCGATATGCATCGGCGGCATGCCGGAGATGTAGTGGACGTCCAGATTTTCCAATTCGAGCTGAAAATCGACCGCTTCAGGCGGTAAATGGCCACCCGCCCCAAGGCTCGCCAGCAGGTCTGCGGGTATATCGACGTTCAGTGTGCCGCCGGTGATGTGTCCCGAGGGGACCCGGTGCCCGATCCACTCCCGGGCGCCATAGGCGATGAATTTCGGCCAGATCAGCTTGAAGAACGCGATCGGCATGGCGCTGACGCGGCCGGTCAGACGGATTGCCGGCGAGGTGTTGCCTTGGGTGATATTGCCGGCGAGGGTGATATGTGCGTCGGCGGCCTGGAGCACAAAGCGATCCAGTGCGATCGCTCCGCGCTTCGGGTCATATCGGCCTTGCGCCTGCATTCGATCGAGCGGAATGACCGGTAAGCCGAATTGTTCGGCCCCGAGACTGATCTTGTTCGTGCCGAACAGAAACGCCCAAAGCCCCGTTTCGCGCTGACGCTGCAACAGGCCATCCAGTTCGATGCGGCTGCCGCCCCAGCGAAGCTCCGATTCGGAGAGCTGGATCAGCCCCTGTTCGCGGGAGTAGGACAGATTCAGGTTGCCGTGATCGATCAGGGCCGGGTGATTCTGGTCCCACGGTGCATAAAATTGCCCCTTCTTCAAGGTCGCCTGGACCGTCGCGCCGAGGATGTCTCCATTGCGCGCCAGATCCATTTCGGCTGCGAGCGCGACCGGCATGTCCCAAGCCTTCAGCATGCGCAGATTGGGAAATTCAGCGCTGAATGTGCGCGGCACCAGATCCTCAGCGCCGATGCTCAGAGCGAGCTGGCCGGAACGGCGGTTCTGCTTGGCGCTGAAGGTCACCCGAAAGGTGCCGCTTGGGGCCTCAACGGAGATGTGGCCCGTCACGGCGCTGTCGCCGTCCAGATGGCTCAGGCCGATTTCCGCGGTCGGAATGGTCCAGCTCGTAAGCTGCTCGCCGTGATCGAAGTAGACAAGCGCGTCCTGGATGCCGAAGCTCTGCAAATAGGCGGACTGGCCGCGGCGGCTCTTTGCGAAAAGATCGGTGAGCGCGCGCGTGAGGCCGACGGCGCGTCCGCGCGTCCGGCGGATGACGCCCCCTTTGATCTCGGCAGGCGAGGCCGCTTCGACCGAGTCGGTTCTCTGGAGCTGCCTGTCGGCCGCCTGCCCCAGTTCCCGAGGCTGCTGGGCCGCGGGCAATTGAAGATCGTCCTTCGACTCACGCGGATCGGCGAAGGAGAGAGCCAGCCCGCGCTCGTCCGAATATTGCAGGTAAAGGCGCGGCCCGATGAGGTCGATGTGACTGGCGGCGAAACGGCCGGTCAGCAGAGCGGTCAGGCTTACATCGGCGGATGCAAATGGCGACTCGATGACCGGGTTGCCGCTCTCATCGAGAAGCCGGACATTCGCCAGCCGGAATTCGATGCCCAGCCAGCTTCCGGAGCGGCGCAGCACGGCATCGCCAATGTCGAAGCGATGTCCTGCCAGGTTTAGGTTCACCGCCCTCTCGATCGGCGCGACAAGATAGGTCATCGTAAGCGGAGAATAGGCGAGCCGTGCATGAAGCGCGGCAAAGCCGATGCCGACGAAGAGGAGCAAAATCGCGGCAACGCGCATGAGCACGCTTGCGCAAAAATGGCTTGCCCGGGCCGCCCGCAGTTTGAGCGCCTGCGAAAGTGGTGGCGGCATCCCGAACGGAACCAGCGCTTTCGACTGCGCTTCGGGAATCATCGGCGCGCGAGCCCCGTGGGACGCCGGTCGTCGAGAGGCTGATGATTTGCCGCCTGCCATGTCCTGCTATAGTCGCCTCCGTTTGCTAGCCGGAGAGGACTGACCTCTTTGTTGCGAGGGCGCACCGTTTGCCAGCGCACGACATTGAAGGCTCCAGCCGGTCCCAATCATTCGTAGCTCTCTGCATGACAATCGGTCGAAAGACCAGCGAAAAATTTGCGCTTGATGATAACGTCCGGCCGCTTATCTATTTCACGCATTCGAGCGGTAAAAATCGACAAAAGGAAGGCCATAGGATTAATGCTGAAGGAAGGTGACAAGGCTCCCGGCTTCGAGCTTCCGCGCGACGGCGGTGAAATGGTGAAACTGAGCCAGTTCGCGGGCAAGCCGCTCGTCCTCTATTTCTATCCGAAAGACGATACCTCCGGCTGCACCAAGGAAGCGATCGGATTCAGCGAAAAGATCGACGCCTTCCACAAGGCAGGCGCCGAGGTGATCGGGGTTTCTCCGGATAGTGTCAAATCGCATGACAAATTTCGCGACAAGCATGGCCTCAATGTCATGCTTGTCGCGGATGATGAGCGAAAAGCGCTCGAGGCCTATGGTGTCTGGGCTGAAAAGAAGATGTACGGGCGGAGCTATATGGGCGTTGACCGCTCGACCTTCCTGATCGGCAAGGACGGCAGGATCAAGCGCATTTGGCGGAGCGTCAAGATCCCGGGGCATGTGGATGACGTGCTTGACGCCGTGAAACGCCTCGCCGCCTGACCGTTTCGGGGAGCCGAAATTCCATTCGGTGGCAATGGCGGCGGCGGACGGCGCCGATCCGCGTCGTCCTGATTTTTCTTGTTCACCCTGGACAGAAGTGCGAACCTTCCTGCCTTACGCAAGCAGGGGTAGCGTTTTCGCGGCAGGGGCTCACCCGATTCCGATCAACATTGCCTACAAAATTGCTGTGATCTCGCTGTAAGATTCGGGGACTTTGGGCAACAGTTGCGAATCACTTCTCTTTCCAAGCTGCGAGAGCCCGGCGAACGTCGCGAAAGCCCATTGAAAAGCGCATGCCGCCAGCTTAGAAGGGAAAGACGCTGCCCCGTCGGACTTCGGAGAAGGTGCAGATGTTCAGTAAAAAGCCAGAGAAGCCAGAGAACGAGATGAGTACGTTCGACTCGCAAAAACCGATTACAAAGACGACGAGTAAAGCTGTCGGGGGGGCCGCACAATCCTCTGGCCCATTGTCTTCACCAACGCCGGCGCAGCCGCCCGGATCGTCGTCGCCCAAATCTTCTGTCGCGGCCGCCTATCGCGGCTCGGATCGTATGGCGCCTTCGATCATCGGCGAAGATCTGACCGTCACCGGTAATGTGCTCTCCAAGGGCGAGGTCCAGGTGGACGGGCAGATTCAGGGTGATGTGCATTGTTCGTCGCTGATTGTCGGGGAGAAGGCGCAGATCACAGGCGGCATCGTCGCCGAGGACGTCGTCGTGCGGGGGCAGGTGATGGGCTCCATTCGCGGCGTGCGCGTGACCTTGCAATCGAGCTCGCATGTCGAAGGCGACATCTTCCATCAATCGCTGGCGATCGAGCAGGGCGCCTTCTTTGAAGGCAAGTCTCGCCGCTCGGAAGATCCGATCGCGTCGGCGCCGAAGATCGACATGCTGCAGGGGCAGGCGGCGGAATAGCTCCGCCTCGCGTTCTGTCTCGTTGACTTGGCCTGTCATTGGAGCGGGAGAGGCTGCGTTCGTTCCGGTCATTCGCGTTCCTCTGCAGAGCGCGCAATAATCGATGTTCCGGCAGAGTTGGTTCCCGACAATGTTTCGCCGGGAGGTGTAGAAGGTTTGCCGTTCGACCTCTTGCCGCACATGCCGGGCGTTAGCGCAACGCACGTCCAAACATGTCCCCGCGGAGGCGGGGATGGACGCGGGAACAGTTGCGCTAACTTTTTAAAATAGATCAACTTAACCTCGTCCAAGTGATGCCACTTGAACGAGGGTTGATTTAGCGCAACGCGCGTCCAAGCATGTCCCCGCGAAGGCGGGGATGGAAGTGGGAACAGTTGCGCTAAGTTATCGATATAGGTCGTCGGCATGGCTGCGCTGCGCATGAATGAGCTCTTCGGGCTGCCGCAGCCTTCATATGCGCGGATTTCCAGCTGAATTCTTCCCTTGCGGCTTAGCGAATGCGAGCAGATCGGAATATCAAGCCCGCCGCTCCGGCAATCTCAATCGATGAGCTTGCAGCCTCCGTGCTGAAAGGCGACCGGGCCGGTCTCGGAAGGGCGATCACTCTTATCGAGAGCAAAAAGCCCGAACACCGGTCACTCGCGGACGAGCTGCTGGATAAGGTCCAAGGCAAGACGGGCGACGCCTATCGCGTCGGCGTGACCGGGCTGCCCGGCGTCGGGAAATCGACCTTCATCGACCAATTCGGTGTCAATCTCGCGGAAAGCGGGCATCGCGTCGCCGTCCTCGCCGTGGATCCCAGCTCCAAGCGCACGGGCGGTTCGATCCTCGGGGACAAGACGCGGATGAGCCGCCTCGCAACCCATCCGAATGCATTCATCCGGCCGTCTCCTTCCGGCAGGACACTCGGCGGCGTTGCGCGCACCACACGCGAGACCATGCTCCTCTGCGAAGTGGCCGGCTTCGACGTCGTCATCGTCGAAACTGTTGGCGTCGGGCAGTCGGAAAGTGCCGTTGCGGGGATGGTGGATTTTTTCCTGGTGCTTCTGCTGCCGGGCGCTGGCGATGAGCTCCAGGGGCTCAAAAAAGGACTGATCGAAATCGCTGACCTGATCGCGGTCAACAAGGCTGACGGGGATCTGGCGGCCCAGGCCAACGCTACGGCCGCGGATTACCGGGCCGCGCTTCACATGCTCGCCAGCCGGCCGGGCGACTGGCAGCCCGAAGTCGTCGCCATTTCGGCGCGCGAGAATGCCGGGCTTGAGGACCTCTGGGCGGCGATCAAGCGTCACCGCGCCCTGTTGCAGGAATCCGGAGCGTTCGACGCCAAGCGCCGGGACCAGGCCGTCACCTGGATGCACGAGCTGATCGAAGACCGGCTGCAGGCTCTGCTGCGCGCCGATCCCGCGATCCGCTCCCGCCTGGAGGCGCTCGAAAAAGAGGTGAGGGCAGGGCGCAAGCTCCCCGCGCTCGCAGCCGAGGAGATCTTGCGGCTCGCCGGATTGGGCACGGGGCAATAAGGCTCAATCGCGACCGTTGCATCCTAGCGCATCGGACCGAAAAGTGGCATCCACTTTTCGGGTCAATCCGACGCCAAAACAAACAGTTAGAGCGACGCTTCCGATTCCGATTAAGGGTCCGGCGCTCTAGCGCAACGCGCGTCCAAGCATGTCCCTGCGAAGGCAGGGATGGACGCGGGAACAGTTGCGCTCGCCTTTTGATATAGATCAACTTATCCTCGCCCAAGTGATCTCACTTGAACGAGGGTTGATCTAGTCAGCCAAAGCGCAGGAGGTTCGCGCGCATGACATTCGGCAGGCGGCGGACCCGCTCGAGCGCGGGTTCACCGATCAATTCGTCAATGCCGATCAGGGCGATCGCCTTGCCGCCGGCATCCTCGCGGCCAAGATTGAAGGTCGCGATATTGACGCCTTCCTCGCCGAGCAGCGTACCGATCGCGCCGATGGAGCCAGGCCTGTCGGCATTCTCCGTATACAGCATGAACGGCGTCAGCTCGGCCTCGAAATTGATGCCGTGCATTTGGATGAGGCGCGGCCGGCCGTCGGAAAAGACCGTGCCGGCAACCGAACTGTCCTGCCCCTCGCTCTTGAGCGTCACGCGCATATAGGTTTCATAAGCCCCTTCCTGCCCCCGGCGGACTTCCTCGATCTGAATCCCGCGCTGCCGGGCAATGACAGGCGCGCTCACCATATTGACGTCCTGGAGAAGTGGCCGCAGAACGCCGTTCAGCGCCGCAGCGGTGAGCGCCATGATGTTCAAATCGCCGATATCGCCGGCATATTCGATGCGGATCTGCTTGAGCCCGCTCTCGGTCAGCTGGCCAACAAGTGAGCCAAGCTGGTCGGCGAGTTTGACATAGGGCCGCAGCCTGGGCGCCTCCTCCGCCGTGATCGACGGGAAGTTGATGGCGTTGGTGATCGCACCGTTCAGCAAATAATCCGACATCTGCTCCGCCACCTGCACGGCAACATTCACCTGCGCCTCGCTGGTGGATGCGCCCAGATGCGGCGTGCAGATCACATTCGGGAGACCGAACAGCGGATTTTCGGTCGCCGGTTCGATTTCGAAGACATCGAGAGCCGCGCCGGCCACACGGCCCGACTGAATCGCATCGGCAAGAGCCGGCTCGAAGATCAGCCCCCCGCGCGCGCAATTGATGATGCGCACGCCTTTTTTCATCTTCTCGATCGCGGCCATGTCGATGATGTGCTTGGTCTTCTCCGTCAGCGGCGTGTGAAGGGTGATGAAATCCGACCGCGCGAGCAGCGTATCGAGCTCGACCTTTTCCACACCCAGATCGACGGCGCGCTCAGGCGTCAGATATGGATCATAGGCGATGACCTTCATGGCAAGCCCGCGCGCCCGGTTCGCAACGATGGAGCCGATATTCCCGCAGCCGATAATGCCAAGCGTCTTTCCCGACGCCTCGACGCCCATAAATCTGGGTTTCTCCCATTTGCCGGCATGGGTAGAGCGGTCAGCGGCGGGGATCTGGCGGGCCAGCGCCATGAGCATGGCAATGGCGTGCTCCGCCGTGGTGATCGAATTGCCGAAGGGGGTGTTCATGACGATGATGCCCTTGGCGGTCGCTGTCGGGACATCGATATTGTCGACGCCGATGCCGGCGCGGCCGATGACTTTCAGACGCCCATTGGCATTTGCCAGCACCTTTTCCGTCACCTTCGTCGCCGATCGCACGGCAAGGCCGTCATACTGGTCGATGATTGCCGCCAGTTCGTCCTTGTCGAGGCCGGTCTTGGTATCGGTCTCGACGCCGCGATCATCAAAGACTTTTTGCGCCAGTGGCGAGAGTTTGTCGGCAATCAATACACGCGGGGCCATGGTGGTCTCCTCAGAAACGAAAATCAGTCTGTAGTTGAACGGCCGGGCGAGACGCGCAGCCAGCAAGGCGCGCACCTCCCGTCATGATGGGCCTCTTGACCGGCGGTCTAAGCGGCCTTGAGCATTTCGGATTTCGCGCTTTCGAAGGCCCAGTCGAGCCAGGGCATCAGGGCTTCGAGGTCGCTCTTTTCGATGGTCGCGCCCGCCCAAATCCGCAAGCCGGGCGGTGCGTCACGGTAGGACCCGATATCCATCGCGACGCCGAGCTTCTCCAGCGTCGTGGAAATTCGTTTTGCGACCGCCGCCTGGCTTTCCGCCGGCATAGCGACTATGTCGGGATCGACGATCTTCAGGCAAACCGAGGTGTTCGACCGAATGGCGGGCTTATCCGCAAGGAATGCAACCCACGGCGTGCGCTCGACCCAGTCGGCTATAAGGCTGGCGTTAGCGTCGGCCTTGGCGCGGAGTGCGGGGAGGCCGCCGAGGCTCTCGGCCCAGCTCAGCGCGTCGAGATAATCTTCGACGCAGAGCATGGAGGGTGTGTTGATCGTTGCGCCCTCGAAGAACGCCATATCGACTTTGCCCTTTTTCACCAGGCGGAAGAGTTTCGGCATCGGCCATGGCGGCGTGTGGGTCTGAAGCCGTTCGACGGCGCGGGGGCTCAGCACGATGACGCCATGCTGGGCTTCGCCGCCCAGCGCCTTCTGCCAGGAGAAGGTCGTCGCATCCAGCTTGTCCCAGGCGAGGTCCTGCGCAAAGGCGGCGGAGGTTGCATCGCAGAGCGTCAGACCGTCGCGATTCGCCGGAATCCAGTCGCCGTCGGGCACCCGGACGCCCGATGTCGTGCCATTCCAGGTGAAGACGACGTCGCGGGCGAAATTCACCTGCGTCAAATCGGGCAGCTCGCCATAATCGGCGGCGATCTTGCGGGCATCCTCGAGCTTCAGCTCCTTGAGGATGTCGGTGACCCAACCCTGGCCGAAGCTCTCCCAGGCGAGCACGTCCACCCCGCGCGCGCCGAGCAGCGACCACATGGCCATCTCGAACGCGCCCGTGTCGGAGGCGGGCGTGATCCCGATCAGATAGTCCGCGGGCACGCCGAGAAGGCTTCGCGTCTTGTCGATGGCCAGCTTGAGCTTTGCCTTCCCTTCCTTGGAGCGGTGGGAGCGGCCGAGCAGGGCGTCTTGAAGATTTGTTAGTTGGTGGCCGGGGCGCTTGGCGCAGGGCCCGGATGAGAAATGCGGCACGCGCGGACGCGCGTCCGGTTGCGGTATCGTCATGTTCGCCTACCCTTCCAGATAGTTGCCTTGCGTTGGGGCAAGGTGTCCCACTGACGCGAATACGCCCAACCGGTGCCGGTCGTCAAATCAAATACTGCGGATCGCACTCTGGAAAACGCGTAAGGGCGGCGGCGGCGGCCAGTTGCCGGCCGTGCGCGCCGGGCGCTAGGTTAAGTTGAGATCGTTCAATGCTATGGGGGGAGATGACGGTGAAAACACAAAGCGCGGACGAGATCATAAAGCGGCTTGGCTTGCAGCCTCACCCCGAAGGCGGGCATTTCCGCGAAAGCTTCCGCGATCCGCGCCAGATCGACGGCCGCGCGGCCTCGACGGCGATCTATTTTCTGCTCTGCGAAGGCGAGATCTCGCACTGGCACCGTGTGGATGCGACGGAAGTCTGGCATTTCTATGCCGGCGCGCCGCTGGAGCTGAGCATTGCGGGCAAGGATACGCAATCGAAGGTCCGGCTCGGCAATGATCTGGCCGCCGGGCATTGGCCGCAGGCGGTCGTGCCGGCCGGGGCTTGGCAGGGCGCGCGCAGCCTTGGCGCGTGGACGCTGACAGGATGCACGGTCGCGCCCGGATTCGAATTCGCCGGATTTGAGCTGGCTCCTAAAGGCTGGTCGCCCGATCAGCGGTCATGACGTCACGGCGATGCTTTTTCCCCTGACTTTCCCTTGCCGTGCGAACATGCGAAGGGCGCTTCCGGACGAAGTCCGGGACAATCTACAGCAGGCGGATCAATTTGCGGATTGCGTCGTCAATGAGGTGGCTGGCGGAGAAAAACTTTAACGTCAATTGAGGCTTTTTTGCATTGATCTCCACGAAATGCACAGATTCTCAGAAGCAAATGCTTGACTGTTGCATATTGCTGACGGCCGGCGCCGAATCGGCTATTCAGACATAGGAAGGTAAACACCTTCTTAACAGTGTCAGTAAATCGTGGAGTGTAAAGTGAAACACGAGTGTGATCCCAATTGGAAGCAATTGGGGAGCGTCGCGAGCGGCGTGCTGCGTTCGGTCGCGGAGAAGCGGATGAAACAGGCGGAATTTCTGGAGGCGGAGAAGGGACGTTACGAAGCCCCGTTGCAGTCCCGGGAACAAGACCGTCTTCAGCTTGTTCTACCCTTGTCCTCGGACGCCGCGTCCTTGGCGTTCACGGGCGTCGGCCGGGTCTAGGTCTGCATGTTTGATCCGGACGGACCGCGTGAGGAAGCCTGTGTTGCGTTTGCGTATCGTGTTGATTGTGTTGCGTTAAGTCGTACTGCGTTGAGTGCCGTTGCGTCTTGTTGCGTTTGTGAGTTGCGTTGCGTATCCGAGTGGCTGGCCGCGTAAATGTCTATTGCCGAGGAAATTTGCGAGCCGCTTGAGGAATGCGTGTCGCCTGCCGCCCCCCAGGCGTTTGCGACCGCCAGAATCAGGACGGGCGCTCGAGTTGAGCGCCCGTTTCTGTTTGCCGCGACTTAGTCCGCCGTCTTATGGCTCCAGCTCGGTATCCCAGTAGAGATAGTCGAGCCAGCTCTCATGCAGATAGTTCGGCGGAAAGAGCCGTCCATTGCGATGGAGCTCATGAACCGTGGGTCGATAGGGCGGCTGCGCGGGCCACATCTTCGCCTTCTGGGGCATATCGCCGCCTTTCCTCAAATTGCAGGGCGCGCAGGCCGTCGTGACATTATCCCACCGCGTCATGCCGCCCCGCGAGCGGGGTAGGAGATGATCGAAGGTGAGGTCGTCCTTGCCGCCGCAATATTGGCAGGCGAAGCGATCGCGCAGGAAGACGTTGAACCGGGTAAATGCCGGATAAAGCGCCGGCTTCACATAGACCTTGAGCGAAACCACGCTCGGCAGCTTCATCTCGAAGGTCGGGCTGCGCACCGCGCGTTCATATTCGGAGACAATGTTGACGCGGTCGAGGAACACAGCCTTGACAGTATCCTGCCAGCCCCAGAGAGAAAGTGGGTAGTAGCTGAGAGGCCGGTAGTCCGCATTGAGTACGAGGGCCGGGAAGGCCTCGGGGGGCGAGATGGCCGATGCTGCTGCGATCACGTCTGCCTTTCCTGACGGTTCAACCCGTTAGCTTTGCAGTGACGCTCGCACTACGTCCTATAATGAGAGGCATACTATAACTCTGTTTCACTTCTGTGAAGCCCCTACTGTTCTCGATCGCGCCGGAACCGGGTGCTGGTTTCAAGACGGCGGAATGCCTGGGTTTTCTGCGGCTATGCTTCCATAGCGGCCGTGCCTCTCATTGCGGGATATATGATTGCTTGGCGCTGCTTCCAATGGCGTTCGAGCGACTCACGCGAGATTGTTTTTCTCCGGACCGATAGCCGGTATAAGAGCTGAAGCCGGAAATTCGGCTATAGGGCTGAGGGAGAGTCATCCATGAGTATCGAGAACGCGGCGGAGCGCCGGCACCAGGAGTTTCTGCGCCAGCAGCATGAAAAGCGGCTCACCAACTCCGCGATTGAGGCGAATGCCGCTGCGGCGGAATTGATTGCCGAACGGATCGCGGCCAAGCTGGCCGAACAAAACGACATCATCTACAAGATCGGCCAGAAACAGGGACGCACCAGCTTCGTCGCCTTTGCGTCTTTGGCCATTGGCGGCCTTGCCGCGATCGCGGAGCTGTTCGGACCGGTGACGGAATGGCCGATTATCCACGGGATTTTCGGCTAGCCGCTCGCTAAGCGCTTGTCACGAACCTGCCGGAACTTTCCGCCTGTTCGAGACATTTCGCTTTCGATCCTTTGAACTCGTCCCTCTCAGCGCCCTCTGTAGCGAACTTTGGGATCTCAAGGGAGCCTCGTGTCTATCCCTTTGCCGGCGTCCGACATTGGGAATTCGATCTGCTTGCGAAAGCGAAAACGGTGCGACCAGAGCAGAGCCTGAAAATAAAGATGACGACCGCCTTCGAGGCTGACCATGAATAGCGGCTCCACCCGGATGACCGTGTACGCCGCCCTTGGAGCCAATCTACTCATTGCTTTGACGAAGTTCATCGCGGCGGCCTGGACTGGAAGCTCGGCGATGCTCAGCGAAGGGATCCACTCCCTCGTCGATACGACCAATCAGGTTCTTCTCCTCTACGGTCAACATCGCGCGGCTCGGCCTCCGGACCGCGATCATCCCCTTGGTCATGGCCGGGAACTTTACTTTTGGAGCTTCATCGTCGCGGTCATGATCTTCGCGCTTGGCGCCGGCCTCGCCTTATACGAAGGGGTCCAGCATGTGATCTCGCCAAAGGAAAGTACCGGACATCTCACCAATTATATCGTTCTTGGCATCGCCTTTATCCTGGAAAGCGCCAGTTGGACCTTTGCGCTAAGAAATTTCAAGATGGTGGACGGAAGCACAAGCTTTTTCGATTCCATTCAACGAAGCAAGGACCCGCCGGCCTTTATCGTGCTGCTGGAAGATAGCGCAGCGGTGTTAGGCATAATCATCGCGGCCGTTGGCATTGCCGCCTCGGATTATTTCGAGCTGCCGGTGCTGGACGGTGTCGCCTCGATCGGCATCGGGCTTCTGCTTGGGGCCACGGCAATATTGCTGGCGCGCGAGAGTAAAAGTCTCCTCATTGGGGAGGCGGCATCGCCTCGCATCAACCGCTCCATTCGCCAGATCGCGGAAAGCGACGAGGCGGTCAAAGAGGTGACGAGTCTCTGGACGGTTCATCTGGCTCCGGAGCAAATCATTTCGGTCCTGGAACTCGATTTCGCCGATTTGCGGACGACAGACATTGAGAATGCGGTGGAACGGATTGAAAAGCGGATCAGGGAGGATATACCATCCGTGATCTTCGCTCTGATTAAACCTGCCACGGAAGACCAGCCGACGTCAGTGCCGGAGCAGGTTGCCGTTTCGCAAGCTTAGCGCAACGCGCATTTTGACGCCTCGAACGTCAGATGCGCCGCGGTAGCCACGCGCTACATCGCCTCTTTGATGCCCTGCCGGATCAACCACCCGTTCACCGGATAGGATGTGGCAAAGCCGAACAGCATGGCGATTTGCATCATGAACCAGAATTCCACGCTGCTTGCCTCGAGCGGCGCCTGGAGGACACTCGCGAAAATCCAGAAATTGGCAATCGCCATAAAGCCGTACATGCCGACCTGCCAAGCCGTCAGCGATAGCGTATCCGCCTTCACGGACTCGATCAGCCCCTCATATGGCGAAAGGTTTCTCATCGGCTTGATTGTGAAATACTGGAAGGCGATGCCGAACAAAAAGGCGAGAATGAAATCCAGAATCCATACGGCAAATATCTTCTCCGCGAAGACACTCTTCCAGCCCAGCCAGACAGCGATTGCCGGGACGAGGTAGGCCAGCGATTCCGCGCAAATGTCCCCAAGCGTGCACCCGCTGCCGCAGTGAGCCGCACCTTTCGCGACCATCACAGGAAAGGGTGTCAGCCTTTTATTCGGCATGTCACGATCTTGCGCCATCGCGCGCTCAACGCGGGATTTGGAGGCGAGCCGGCCATAGGCGAAATACCCCCATAGTGAGATCAGACCGGCAAAGAGGGCGGTGACCGGCCAGACGATATTCATGATCCACATGTGCTGCGGGTCACGGATCTCATCAAGCGCAATGATTGCGGCGCTGACAAAGCCGATTGCCAGCGAGATGATGGAAAGGATGTGAAGCCATTGTGGAAGCATTCCACTTCCGTAACGCGCAGCGGCCCAAAAAGGTCCGTCTCGTCCGACACTTGCCCAGTCCCAAAAATCTGTCCCATCGGACCTTCCGCATAGTCGGATGAGTAAACCGCTCCGTCACAGCGGGACTAAATGGCGACGGCGTCGCTGCGCTGCGACGGGATTTGCGTCGCCGGGCCGAGATTGAACCAAGCGACGAGCCGCTCCATTTCGCGCGCCGAGCCGAGCGCCTCAAGCCGGCCCGTTTCGATCGCGCGGGCGAGCGGCAGGTCGCCTCTGACGATATAGATCATGTCCGGCAGGGTGGCGGCGAGATAAAGGTCGATCTCATAGCCCGGGTCGTGCAGGCAGAGCTCGCAGCCTCCCTTTTCATTGACGAACCACCAGAACTTCTCCGCCCCCGGACGATCGGTGAATTCCAATCTGACGACGGTGCGGTGCTTGTCGAAGGCGCCCGGATCGACGCTGCGTTCCAGGGCCCAGATCAAGAGGCTGAGATCGATCTCGTTTTCGGCGAGTTGCCGGCGCGACCATCTCTGCCCCCAGACGCCAAGCGCTTCCACGACAGGCACGAACTCACTCCCTGCCGGTGTCAGATGGTAGCTGTGCCCCTTGCCGCTGCCGAGCGGGCGGCGCTCGATAATGCCTTCCGCCTCGAGCTGCCTGAGCCGATGCGCCAGGAGGGTCGGCGACATCAGCGGCACCCCGCGCTGCAGCTCGGAGAAGCGCGTTGAACCGGCGGCGAGATCGCGCAGGATGAGCGGTGTCCAGCGCTCGCAAAACAGTTCCGCCGCCTTGGCCACGGGACAAAATTGCCCATAAGACTTCATGGCGTCACCTCCTTGAGCTGAGGCTAACATTTCGGGCGCGCAGCCTGGAACTACAGTTTTTGTACTGTTCTTGCGAAGGATCGGAAGGGATATTGGGTTCGTGAGCCGCGCAACGGATAAATTGCGCATCCGACAAAGCGAATTGTGAGAAGAGGCAATGGATATGAGCTTAACCAAATCCGGCGATCTCGAACACACCGTTGCAACACATTACGGCAAGCCCGGTCTCGTCGAAGCGGTTCTGAGCGGCCTTGCGCAGGCCGGGGCCAATCCGGACGCGCCGACTGTCGAAGATCTCGCTCCGGTCGATGAGTTTCACACTGCGGGGCGGCTCGCGACCCTGCAGGCGATCGAAATGATGCCGCTCAAGCCCGGCATGCGCGTTCTCGATGCCGGTTGCGGTTTGGGCGGCACGGCCCGGTGTCTGGCGAGCGAGCAGCGTTGCCGCGTGACGGGTATTGATCTGACCCAGGAATATATCGAGCTGGCGCAGATGCTGACGGCGCGCATGGGGCTTGCCGATCTCTGCCGCTTCCAGCAAGGGAGCGTGCTGGCAATGCCTTTTGCCGACGGCTCCTTCGATGCCGGGGTCACGTTTCACGTCGCGATGAACATCGATGACCGGGCGCGATTCTATTCCGAGCTCGCCCGCCTCTTGCGGCCGGGAGCGCCGCTTTGCGTTTTCGACGTGATGAAGGGGCCGGCCCCCGGAATGCGCTTTCCGGTGCCGTGGGCCGAAACGGAGGGTGCGAGCTTCCTCAGATCGCGCGACCAAACCGCGGCCCTTCTTCAGGAAAACGGATTTGAGATCGCGGCGGAAAAGAATTCTGCGGGAGTTTGCGATCGGCTATTTCCGCGAGGTCTTCGCCAAGATCGCCGAAGCCGGCGCACCGCCGCCGCTGGGTCTGCACCTCTTAACCGGCGCGAACGGACCGGAGAAATTCGCAAACTACGTGGCCGCGCTCGAAGCGCATCAGATCGAGCCGGTGATCATCGTCGCGGAACGGCCATAAGTCCGCTGGCGGAGCGGGCGGGATGGCGGCCGCGATCAGACCAGCATCCCCTTTGCTTCGACCGTCCAGACAATGCCGGACGTCTCGAACCGGTAGTCCACATCGGCGTTCAAAGTACGGGCGACATATTTTTCGATGATCGTATGCCCGAAACCGAAACGGTCCGGTCTGTCGACTGCCGGCCCGTGCTGTTCCCGCCACTCGATTTTCAGCCGGCGATCGGGTTCCGAAATCGACCATGTCACCGAGATGCGCCCTTCCGGGCTCTTCAATGCGCCGTATTTCGTCGCGTTCGTCGCAAGCTCATGAAAGGCCATCCCGATGGAACGGGCGGACTCCGCGGTCAGAAAGGCGTCAGGACCGGAGGCTATGAGCTGCGGCGAGTTCTCGTCCACGAAGGGTTTTACCTGGTTGTCCAGAAGCCGCCGCAGGGACACGCCGGTTCCGGCGCCCTGGCTCAGAATGTCCTGGGCCTGCGCCATTGCCATGATGCGCTGGGTCAGCTTCTCCTGGAATTCCTCCACGCTGTCGCAAGTGCCCGCCAATTGCCGGGCCATGGCCACGATCACGGAAAGCTGGTTCTTGTTGCGGTGCGCCAGCTCATGCATCAGCGTATCGATCTGACGGACCTGCTCGCGCGAGCGTTCCTCGCTCTCCTGGAGGCGGGTCGATCGGGTGGCGATCAAAGCCGACGTTCGGCTGAGGGCGTTCATCACTTCGCTCGCTTCGGTGAGCGCAAGCTCACGAGGATCGACCGACCTCCCCCGGGCCAGTTCGACGGTCGCCTGCCTTATGCTGACAATCGGCTCCGTCAGGCGTCTGCCGATGACCGCGCCGAAAAGGATCGTCATCAGGATGGCGACACCGATCGCTGTACAGAACCAGCGGACGGATGTCCACAAGACGCCATTGAGCTGGCCGCTGGACGCACTCACCGTGATTTGCCATCCCGTCACGGTCGACCATACGGAGGCGTCGATCCATCGCGCGCCGTCCTGCTCCTCACGCTCGAAGATCGTCGGAACCGTGCCCGATACGAGATGCCGTGGAGTGGGCGGGATAGAGCGCGCACTGTCTTTCGGAATCCTCGAAATGATCTGGCCTTTGCGGTCGGATAAGGTGATTACGAAGTCCTCGGTGTCGGCGCCGGACAGAATTTCGGCAAAGCGTTCGGCATCCAGCGTAATCAACAGAATGTATTTCATCTTCTTTTTGCTGATCACGGGGACTTCGATATTTACGGCAAAACGCCCGGAGACCGTTCCAAAGAAGACATCAGAAACGTAAGGGGAGCGCTTTTCCAGAACGATCCGGGCGCTCTCTTCGTCGGCGGTTTTAGGCAGCGGCGTACCGAACGGTACACGTGTGTTCAAGAGCTGCTGGAACGAGGGGTCAAGCAGCAGAACGTTGGCTTGCGTGTCGACAAGCGCAACCTCCGCCCGCGTGTAGAAGTCCTTCAAATCGCCGCGCTCGAGGAGGGTCGAGCTCGAGAGGGTCTTCAAGACCGTCAGATATCCGGAGACCTCCCGATTGACATCGCTTGAGATGGCCATCGCCGTACGAATCAGCTCTTCGCGCGAGTTGGAGCGCTCAGATGTGACGATGCTGACCAGCGCCAATGCGACGACGAACAACAGCGGCAAGACGAGAGCCGCCGCGAACACGAACAAATGGGTTTTGAGCGAGGCGCGCAGCCCGCCAAGCGCCAGAAACCATGCCGCAATAGCCGCCGTCGCGCTCAAGGCGACCTCCCGAAATCGCCTGACGCTATGCCAAACATCCCTCTCTCGTTTCAACCTGGCCAAGGGGCCTCGCTCGGTCATCGGCAAGTGATGTCAGCGCGGGTGAATGCGCTGATCTCCACTTTTAACACGCACCGCAGCAAGAGGGGACGATTGAATTGAGTAGGGCGCGGCGAGAGACCTATTCTTTCGCGATGCGGTAGTCGCGGTGGCAGCTTTTGCAGCTTTTGCAGCTCTTGCCGACGTCGGCAAATGCCATCAGGGCCGCAGATCGTTCGCCGGCGGCGTTGGCGAGTATTGAGGCTGTGGTCTTGAGTGCGTCTGCAGCTTGTTCGAACCCGTCCCAATCCATCCAGATTTCCGCTTTGGCTTCGGTGCGTCAACCCGGCTAGCGATTCTTGAAGCGCTCAGCCAGTTCCACCTCACGCCCGCGCCCGACCTCGAGGAAGAAATCCTTGATTTGCGGGCGGCGGTCCAGCTGGATACGATATATCTCGCCCACGGCGTCCGTGAACTCACCGCTGCGTCCCAGCTGCTCTTCGCCGAATGTGAGAATGCGCAGGTTCGGCCAGGCTTTCTCGCGGATGGCGAGCACCTGATGCAGCACGTCGCGCGCGGAGCTCTGCGGCTGCGCCTGGGCGAGCAGCAAAGTCATGGCCGCGGTCGAGCGCGAAACACCCATATGGCAGTGGACCAAAAGATGCCGCAGCGATTCCGGGTCGCGCAGAATGTCGCGCCCGAAGGTGAGCACCTGCTCGATATGGTGCGGCTGTGGCGCTTCGATGCCGGCGCTTGCCTCGATCACATCGTGAAAGCGCAGCTCCAGCTTGGCGTGTTCGCCATATTCGCCGAAGGCCTCTGGCTCCTGGTGGTCCGGATCGAGAATTCGACAGGACGTGGCTGACCTGTCTTTCGGCGTGACCGGCGAGTTCTTCGATTCCGCAGATGGTAATCTGAAATGGCAGCCGATGCGTTTCGGGCGCGTCATCTTGCATGAGTCATAATCCTCATCATCGATTATGACACAGCAATCATATCATTCCCATGTCAAGGGAGCGAAATGCTGCGCTACCGTGTGAGCGGTGGCAAAGTTCAGCCAAGCGGGCAGCGTCTCAATTTGAATTTCGGCTATGGGTGGCACGGCGGCACCAGATCGACCCTCGTTCAATTGGCCCCAATTGAACGAGGGTCGATCTATATCAAAAGGCGAGCGCAATTGTCCGCGTCCGTTTGGACGCGCGTTGCGCTAGTCTTACGTTCGCATCCGGCCATGTTTGATCGCATCGTGCAGCTCCGTGAGGGCTGTTTTCAGCTCCTGATCGGTTGTCGTCGAAATCTGCTGCGTAAGCGTCTGGGTAAGATCCTGCCTATCCTGATCAGTGAAGATCGGATGATAGGATGGTAGTGCGTTTTGAGCACCCTCGATCATCACAAGAATGTTGGACTTGGAGTAAAGGCTCGTTTCAGTCATGCTCTTCACGAGACCGGAATAGAGCTCACGTGCGCCACTTTTCATCTGATCAAGAAGAGCGACATGGGTTTGATATCTCGCGTCCTCTTTAAGGGTCGCAAGATATGGCTCGCCAATGTCCAGTAACGCACCGGCGGCCTTGGTCTCATAGACCTTAAGCCTGGCGAGTTCCGTGGCATAGGGTTTGCCTTTTTGCGCCTCATTCGAATAAAAGATGATAAGCTGATGAAGCGGTTGCAGAAGAGGTTTCAACTTCTGATAGCGTACGGTAATAGAGAGTTCCTTATTCAGTCCCATACGCAGTGGGATATTGTCGACATGGACCATCCGCTCGAAGACCGGCTTCGTCGCCTCACCCGATAGCGTTGGCAGCGCCAAACCATCGTTCTCAACACGCTGAACCAGAGCCCTGTAGTCGGTTGCGTCCCACGCATCATCGATGGAGGGATAGCGTTTTTGAGCGTTGGCAGATTGGACTGCCAGGACCACACATAAGAGCAGCCAAGCCGATGACGTCAATATTTTGAACAGTTGTCCCATGAAACCTCCCTCACCCAGGCGGACCGTTCCTCGCTAGTGCACTGACGCATTCACATGGTTCATGCGTCGGCGCACTAGCTCTTTGTTTATGCATCATTTTTGCCAAACTCCGGCTGTTGCCTCCGTTTGGATCGATGCACTAGCGAGATCAACCCTCGTTCAAGTGGAATCACTTGGACGAGGTCAAGTTGATCTATATCAAAAGGCGCGCGCAACTGTTCACGCGTCCATCCCCGCCTTCGCGGGGACATGCTTGGACGCGCGTTGCGCTAGACGGCACTATAGTTTGATCTATGTGGCAGTAATCTGATCCATGTGTCAGTCATCCGCTTAGTGGGCGTGGGTCTGCCTTTCCGTGGTGAAAATTTGTTGCAGCTTGTGTCGGACAATGAGGTTTTTAGATCAACCCTCGTTCAAGTGGAGTCACTTGGACGAGGTCAAGTTGATCGATATCAAAAGACGAGCGCAACTGTTCCCGCGTCCATCCCCGCCTTCGCGCGGACATGCTTGGACGCGCGTTGCGCTAGGTTCTTCACGGCGCTTGCGCTGCCACGACCGCTTGTGGCCCATGGCCGAAATCAAGAGGGTGTCCAAGTTCTGCTCTCACCCGCACAACGGATGGTGAAGTTTGGTAGGCGTTTGTCCGCTCAGCGGGCGGTAACCGAGTTCAAATTAAGACACTGCCGCCGCCCGAAACAATTTCCATGGCAATGGCTATATTGATGTTACATCGGGGGGTGTAAGTTTAGATTTTATTCGACAAGCAGTGGGAGGATGAATTGAAGACGATAATTTGGGCGGCAGCCATTTCTGCCGGTCTCGCGATTTCTGCCGGCGGCGCAATTGCCGGTGATACGCCTGCACCGGAAGGCGCAGAAGTCTACTTCATCAATCTCGAGGATGGCGAGGTGGTCGAATCTCCCGTCGAGGTCCAGTTTGGCCTTGCCGGCATGGGGGTGGCGCCCGCCGGAACGGAAAAGGAAAATACCGGCCATCACCATTTGCTCATCGATACGGAGCTGACCGGTGAGGCGCTGAACGAACCCATTCCGGCCGACGAAAATCACAAACATTTCGGTGGAGGGCAGACCGAAACGCTCATCGAACTCTCGCCGGGCGAGCACACGCTGCAACTCGTTCTCGGCGATTGGAGTCATATTCCGCATAACCCGCCGGTGATGTCGGAGAAAATCACCATCACCGTCAAGTGACATGCTTCGGCGCCCGATTGGGGCGCCGTCCCGTCCTTCAGGGGGTGACCGGCAATAAAAGTTGATCAGTCCTCTCTATCCATGGCTGCCTTGGTCCGGCAGGCGGATTGGGAATTTCCTCTTACCCCGCCTCGACGCCACTGCGATTTGTAAATTTGCATGCCGCATACTACAGTCGCATTGCACAAAACAGCCATCATACGAGAGAGGACAAACGCACAGCATGTGCGGAATTTGCGGCGAGATCGCGTTTTCAGGTGACGGAGCTGACGTTGCCGCCATTAGCCGAATGATGGGCGTCATGTCCCGGCGCGGGCCGGATGCGGCGGGCCAGATTCTCAGAAGTCAGGTCGGTCTCGGCCATCGCCGGCTCAAGATCATCGATTTGACCGAAAAGGCGGCGCAGCCCATGGCGGACCCCGAGCTCGGGCTCGAGATCGCGTTCAATGGCTGCATCTACAATTACCCGCAGCTTCGCCAGGAGCTGCAGGGCATGGGCTACCGCTTCTTTTCGACCGGCGATACCGAGGTCATTCTGAAAGCCTATCACGCCTGGGGCTCGTCCTGCGTGGAGCGCTTCAACGGCATGTTCGCCTTCGCCATCCATGAGCGCGACACAGGCCGGGTGGTGCTCGCCCGCGACCGGTTCGGCATCAAGCCGCTCTATGTGCAGGAAACGCCGGGCAGGCTGCGTTTTGCCTCCTCACTTCCCGCGATCCTGGCGGCCGGTGATGTCGACACCTCGATCGACCGGGCGGCGCTCGCCTTCTATATGAGCTTTCATGCCGTCGTGCCGCCGCCTTATACGATCCTGAACGGCGTGCGCAAGCTGCCGCCCGCGACGGTCCGCGTCATCGAGCCGTCCGGCAGCTATTCGGACCGCCGCTTCTGGCAGCTCATATGCGAGCGCGATGCGGCCGATGTCGAGCGCCCGTTCGAGGACTGGCGGGACATGGTGCTCGAAGGGCTTCGCAAGGCCGTCGCCCGGCGCATGGTCGCCGACGTGCCGGTGGGCGTGCTGCTTTCCGGGGGCGTCGATTTAAGCGTCATCGTCGGTCTACTCGCCGAAGCCGGGCAGCATGGCCTGATGACATTCTCGGTCGGCTTCGAGGAAGCGCACGGCGAGAAGGGCGACGAGTTCCAATATTCCGACATCATCGCGGAGCGTTTCGAGACCAATCACCATAAGATCTTCGTCCCGTCCGACAGGTTGATGGATGCGCTGCCCGGCACGATCAAGGCTATGTCGGAGCCGATGGTGTCCTACGACAATGTCGGGTTCTATCTGCTGTCGCAGGAGGTCTCGAAGCACATCAAGGTCGTGCAGTCGGGCCAGGGCGCCGACGAGGTGTTTGCCGGCTATCACTGGTATCCGCCCCTGATGAGCTCGAACGATGTCGCCGGCGATTATGCCCGTGTGTTTTTCGACCGGTCCTTTGCGCGGCTTCAGGAGCATCTCGCCCCCGAATGGCACGCGGATCGCGACGAGGCGCTGGCCTTCGTGACCGAGCATTTCGTCACGCCGGGCGCGGAGACGCCGGTGGACAAGGCGCTCCGGCTCGATTCCACCGTGATGCTCGTCGATGACCCGGTGAAGCGCGTCGACAATATGACCATGGCCTGGAGCCTCGAAGCGCGCGTGCCGTTCCTCGATCACGAGCTGGTGGAGCTCGCAGCGCGCATTCCGCCCGAGCACAAGCTTGCCCATGGCGGCAAAGGCGTGCTGAAGGAAGCCGCGCGCCTCGTCATTCCGGCGGACGTCATCGACCGGAAGAAGGGCTATTTCCCGGTCCCCGCGCTCAAATATATCGCGGGGCCTTATCTGGAGATGGTCAGGAACGCGCTGACCTCGCAGGCGGCGCGGGAACGGGGGCTGTTTCGTCCGGCCTATCTCGATCAGCTTTTTGCCGATCCGAAAGCGCATATCACGCCATTGCGCGGCTCGGAGCTTTGGCAGGTGGCGCTGCTTGAGATGTGGCTGCAGGCGCATGGGATCTGACGCCCTATCGGCAAGCCAATCCAAAGGAGGCCCAGCCATGGGCAAGGCTTTGACCAGTCGCCGGAAATTCGCAAGCCGGCAGCGCGCCCGGCGTTTACGCGCACAGGCGGAGCGCGAGATGCGGCCGTTTCGTGCAGAGAGACCGACCGCGACTCCAAAGACGAATGCGGTCGTCGATTGCGGCTGGGGGCGGCTGCTCTTCGGCCAGACCTTCGACGATCCGCAGGAGCTCACAGACGCCCTCGGCGCCGAAGGTGCGGACCGGCGCGACATCGCTTTCTATATTCGCGATCCCCATGTGCTGCTCGCCACTGCGCCGCAGGAACTGTTTCTGGATCCCTCGCATACCTACCGGCTCGACCTGAGCCGCCCGATGCAGCCGATGCAGCGGAAGGAGCGAGGGTTCTTCGTGCGCCGATTGGCCGGCAAGGAGGACGCCGAGCAGGTCAACCGCATCTATCTGGCGCGCAACATGGTTCCCGTGCCGCCGGAGTTTTTCTGGTCCAACCGGGATAGCCGCGCGGTCACCGTGCTGGTTGCGGAGGATGAGCAGACGGGCGATGTTATCGGCACGGTGATGGGGGTGGATCACAGCCGCGCCTTCGACGACCCGGAACGCGGATCGAGCCTTTGGTGCCTTGCCGTCGATCCGCAGGCCCGCCATGCACGGATCGGCGAGGCGCTCCTGCGCCGGCTTGCCGACCATTTCCGCGCCCGCGGCGCCGGCTATATGGACCTGTCCGTCCTGCACGACAATGAGCAGGCCATCGCGCTTTACGAGAAGCTGGGCTTCAGGCGTGTCCCGCTGTTCGCCGTCAAGCGGAAGAACCCTATCAACGAGCCGCTCTTCATCGGCTCATCCCCGGCGAACAGCCTCAATCCCTATGCCACGATCATCGTCAATGAAGCGCTGAGGCGCGGCATCCATATCGAGGTCACCGACGCCGAGGGCGGCTTTTTCCGGCTGATCTATGGCGGGCGCAGCGTTCATTGCCGCGAGAGCCTGTCGGAAATGACGAGCGGGGTCGCCGTTTCGATCTGTGACGACAAGGCCGTGACCCGGCGGGTCGTCGCACGGGCCGGCGTGAAGGTTCCCGAGCAGTTGGACATCAAGCCGGGTTCCCAGTCGGAGAAGCAGGACATCACGACGTTCCTGCAGAAGCACAAGGCGGTCGTCGTGAAGCCGGCGCGAGGCGAACAAGGGCGCGGCGTCGCCGTCGGCCTGACCGGGCTGGAGGAGGTCGAGGAAGCGATTACGGTTGCGCGGCCCTTCTCCAATCGGGTGATCATCGAAGAAATGATCAAGGGGACCGATCTGCGCATCATCGTGATCGATTATAAGGTGGTCGCCGCCGCGATCCGCCAGCCGCCGCTTGTGGTCGGCGATGGCGTGGCGAGCATTCAGACGCTGATCGAGGCGCAGAGCCGGCGGCGCGAGGCGGCAACGCAAGGGGAGTTGCGCATCCCGGTCGATACCGAGACCGAGCGCTGCATCGCCCTTGAGGGATACAAGCTCAGCGATGTGCTTGACGCCGGCGTTGAGCTGCAAACGCGCAAGACCGCCAATCTGCACACCGGCGGCACCATTCACGACGTGACCGACGAGCTGCATCCGAAGCTGGCCGACGCCGCCGTCGCCGCGGCCCGGGCAATAGAGATTCCTGTCGTCGGCATTGATTTCATTGTTTCAAGCCCGCGCTCTGAGAGTTATGCCTTTATCGAGGCGAATGAGCGGCCCGGCCTTGCCAATCACGAGCCTCAGCCGACGGCGGAGCGTTTTCTCGATCTCCTCTTCCCGTTGTCCCTACCTGCGCCCGTCCGGGCGATTCGATATCAGAGCGAAGCACAAGAATAACGATCATGCCGAGATTGCGCATCGACACCGAATATCTCAAACGCTGCTTGAAACGCCTGCTCTCCATTCCCAGCCCGACCGGCTATACCGATGCCATCGTGCGGGAGGCCTGCAATGAGCTGAACCAGATGGAGGTGCCGTTCGAGCTGACGCGGCGCGGCGCCATCCGCGGCATCGTCAAAGGGAAGGATCATCGCGGCGCGCGGGCGATGGTCGCGCATCTGGACACGCTCGGCGCGCAGGTGAAGCGCATCAAGGATAACGGCCGGCTGCATCTGGTGCCGATCGGAACCTGGTCGGCGCGTTTCGCCGAGGGCTCGCGGTGCACGATCTTTTCCGACGCGGGGGCTTATCGCGGCACGATCCTGCCGCTCAAGGCTTCGGGCCACACCTTCAACATTGATATCGACTCAGCGCCGATCGGCTGGGACCATGTGGAGTTGCGGGTCGATGCCCTTGCGCGGACGCGGCGCGAGACCGAGCGGCTCGGGATCGAAATCGGCGATCACGTCGCGATCGATCCGCAGTCGGAATTTCTCGACAACGGCTTCATCGTTTCGCGCCATCTCGACAACAAGGCCGGAGCGTCGGTGCTGCTCGCCGCGCTCAAGGCGATCCGTGACGCCGATCCGGAACTGCCGGTCGATACGTACTGGCTGTTTACCATCGCCGAGGAGGTCGGCGTGGGGGCGTCATCGGTGATCCATCCCGACGTCGCCTCGCTCGTCGCGGTGGACAATGGAACCTCGGCGCCCGGCCAGAACTCATCCGAATTCGGCGTGACGATCGCGATGGCCGATCAGAGCGGTCCGTTCGATTACCATCTGACGAAGAAGCTTGTGCGGCTCTGCCAGGAACATGAGATCCGCTATCAGAAGGACATCTTCCGCTATTACCGCTCCGATTCCGCTGCGGCGGAAGTCGCGGGCCACGATGTCCGCACCTCTTTGATCACATTTGGCGTCGATGCGTCGCACGGCTATGAGCGCATTCATATGCACGCCCTTCGCTCGCTTGCCGAGCTGGTGACGACCTATGCAGTCAGCCCCGTCGAAATCCGCCGTGATGCGGAAGAAATCAGTGGGCTCAGCGGTTTCACCACGCAGCCGATGGACAAAGCGCCGGCCGGTGTTCCCGACGCGCGCGTCGATCAGAAGGTCGAAGCGAAATAGCGGGGTTCCAGCTTATCAAGGAAGAACCCCACCACAGCTTCGGCCATGATCTGACCGGGCAGCACTGGTCGTTGCCGCTCGATCCTGGGCGCAGATGATGCCGCCCGCGAAGATGGCGCGCATCATCGATGACGCTTCGGCTATCCCGCGGCGAGCGCCTGCTCCAGATCGGCGATCAGATCCGCCTTGTCTTCGAGACCGACCGACAGGCGCACAACATCGTCGCCCGCACCGGCGGCGGCGCGCTGCTCGGCGGTCAGCTGGCGGTGGGTGGTCGAGGCAGGGTGGATGATCAGGCTGCGCGTGTCGCCAATATTGGCCAGATGCGAGAACAGTTTCACATTCGAGACCAGTTTCACGCCCGCATCGTAGCCGCCGGTGAGACCGAAGGTCAGTACCGCGCCCGCGCCCTTTGGGCAGATCTTCTGCATCAGCGCATGATATTTGCTGTCCGGCAGCCCGGCATAGCTCACCCACTCCACCTCCGGACGGGTCTGCAGCCATTCGGCGACCGCGAGCGCATTCTGGCAATGGCGCTCCATGCGCAGGGAGAGTGTCTCGATGCCCGTCAGTACGAGGAAGGCGTTCATCGGCGATATGGCCGGCCCCAGATCGCGCAGGCCGAGCACGCGCGCCGCGATGGCGAAAGCGAAATTCCCGAAAGTCTCGCCGAGCACCATATTGTGGTAGGAGGGGCAGGGGGCCGAGAGCGCCGGATATTTGCCCGAGCCGAGCCAGTCGAACGTGCCGCAGTCCACCAGCATCCCGCCGATCGAATTGCCATGGCCGCCAAGGAACTTCGTCAGCGAATGGACGATGATATCCGCCCCGAATTCCTTCGGCTGGCACAGATAGGGCGTCGCCAGCGTATTATCGACGATGAGCGGAACGCCGGCCTTTTTCGCCACCGCCGAGATCGCCGGAATATCGACGACGATGCCGCCGGGATTGGCGATGGATTCGATGAAGATCGCTTTCGTCTTTGGCGTCAGGGCGCGCTCGAAGCTGGACGGATCGTCCGCATCGGCCCAGACCACGTGCCAGTCGAATTTCTTGAAGGCGTGATTGAACTGATTGATCGATCCGCCATAGAGCTGTCTGGCCGCGATGAACTCGTCGCCGGGCTTCAGCAGCGTGTGGAAGATCAAGAGCTGTGCGCCATGGCCCGAAGCCGCCGCCAGAGCCGCCGTGCCGCCTTCGAGCGCGGCGACGCGCGCTTCGAGAACGGCCTGGGTCGGATTCATGATGCGTGTATAGATGTTTCCGAAGGCCTCCAGGTTGAAGAGCGCTGCCGCGTGATCGACGTCGTCGAACACATAGGATGTCGTCTGATAGATCGGCGTCACGCGCGCACCCGTTGCCGGATCCGGCGTGGCTCCGGCATGGATGGCAAGGGTTTCAAAAGCTGGCTGGCGTTCTTCAGTCATCCTTGGACTCCTGTGGACGTGTTGATGACTGACGGAACCAGCTTCTCAAAATGTGTGCAAGTGCTTTGTCGGGCTGCGTTTGCCGGCTCAATTTTGCACGAATGCCATAGCAGACCATGCAACCGGTAGATGTGCCAGCAGTCGCGCTTGGAAGGCGACAAGCACCATCCGGCGTGCCGACGAGCCGCAATGAGGACGACCGGTCGTTTTAATCAAGGCCGCTGGTCGCGCGTCCCGCCGATCGACAGCTTCTGATAGCCCTGCGGCCCTAATTGCGGGCGCCGGCTCGACAGGGTCCGCGTGTGCACCCCGGCCCAGCCGATCTCGCCGGACAGCCGCCCATATTCGATCTTGGGGCAGCGGTTCATAACCACCTCAAGCCCTGCTTCCTCGGCGAGCCGGGCGGCTTCGTCATTCCGCACGCCCAATTGCATCCACACGACTTTCGCTCCGATCGCAATGGCGTCCTTCGTAATCTCGAGCGCCGCTTCCGAATTGCGGAAGATATCGACGACATCGACCGGCTCGGGGATGTCGCGCAAGCTGGCATAGACTTTCTGGCCGAGGAGTTCCTTGCCGGCATGGCCCGGATTGACGGGGATGACCTTATAGTCTTTGCCGAGCAGATATTTCATCGCGAAATAGCTGGGGCGCACCGTGTTCGGACTTGCCCCGACCATGGCGAAGGTCTTACAGCCCTGCAAAATGCCTCGGATATAAGCGTCGCTATAGCTGTCGTGAGTCATGTGGGCTCCGGAGCGCGGTCGTTACTGTCTTGGAAATAAGTCACCCAGACAGATGTGCAAGAGGAGCGGCCTGAAGGCGAAAAAGAGTGTCGCTTGGCTCGTCGGTTTCCAAAGGGGATGGAGGCATCCCCTCATTTACGATCCATGCCAGCGCGGAGGGCGCTTCTCCAGAAACGCACCGATCCCCTCCTTGGCGTCCTGCTCCAGCATATTTTCCACCATCACACGCGAAGCGTAGTCGTAGGCCTCGGAGAGAGGCATCTCGGCCTGGCGATAAAAGGCCTCCTTCCCGATCTTGAGGATCGGCGCCGACTTGGACGCGACAACCGAGCCGAGTTCGATAGCGGTTGAGATGACGCGGTCCGCTGGAACCGCGCGATTGATCAGCCCGATTTCCGCAGCCCTTTCCGCCGTGATCATTTCGCCGAGAAGCAGCATCTCCATCGCATGCTTGCGGCTCACATTGCGGGACAGTGCGACCATGGGTGTCGAGCAGAACAGCCCGATATTGACGCCGGGCGTTGCGAAGCGCGCCTCATGCGAGGCAATGGCGAGATCGCAGCTTGCGACGAGCTGACAGCCCGCCGCGGTCGCGATGCCGTTCACGGCCGCGATGACCGGCTTGGGGCAGGCAATGATCGATTGCATGACCTCGGAGCAGAGGCGCATAAGAGCGTCGAAAAATGCGCGGCCTCTGTCTGCATCACCCCGATGCGCCGTCATCTCGCGCAGATCGTGGCCCGCGCAGAATGCGGGCGGCGCGCCGGTGATAACGACCGCCCGAACCTCCTTCGAGGCCGAAAGCTCCGCAAACCCATCGCGCAGATCCTGAAGCAGCTGTTCCGAGAGGCTGTTGCGGCTTTGGGGGCGATTGAGCGTCAAAATCGCGATCGGCCCGCGATCCTCGCGCAAGAGGACGGGCTGCGAATGATTGTTCGGCGTGAGCGTTTGTGAGCTTTCGGTCATGGTCACGGGCCTTTTGATTCAAGGTCCAGTCTACACCGTTTGCCCCGCTAATTCATTACTGCTTCGATTTCGCCGATCATCGGCTCGACGGCGGCGAGATTTTCCGGCGGCGGCGGCTCCAGGACGGCGCCTGCCCCCTCACGCAAGGCTTTGATCAGCTTTGTTTTTTGCTTGTTGCCGAGGATGCTGCTCTTTCGGATTTTCTTAATCGTCTTTTCCAGCTTTCGCTCGGCTTTGCTCATCGCGGCGCCCCCTTTGATATGCGCATAGGCGCGGGCGATGCTCTCTCCAACCGAGGCCCATTCCTGCGCGTCGCTGAATCCGTGCGGGCGCACGGCCCCGTCGATTTCATGGGCTACCGCCTCATCGGAGATCACTTCGATGACAGCCGCGAGCTGGGCTTTCGAATCCCCCTCCTGGATCTCCTTCCGGGCTGCGTGCTTAACGGCGATCGCCTTGACCTCCGGATAGCTCTCCACGAACTTCTTCACCGTCCGCTGCGTCAGGATCCGGCTCTTGGCGTCGGCAGCCGGCGCGTGACTGACCGCTGAAGCGATTGCAAAGCCAACGGTGCTTATTGCAAGGACCAAAATCGTCCTAAGTCGGTGAGGCGATTTCATCATCAGACCCTCTTTTCTCGGCTTGGCCTTCTTGCAGTACGGCCTTTTGCAGTTTTCCGCGAATCGTTGATCGCCTGTAAAAATGGTGAAATCGTGAGGACATCACCTAAGGAGGAGCACGCTTGCATGATTGACCGCTCGGCGCCACGGATGACGGCTGAGGAGCTGCGCGCCTTTCTCGACCGCGAATTTCCGCAAATGCACAGCGGCGGGTGCAAATATGTCGTAGAAGAGGTTCGCGGCCGGTCCGTGCGGGTCCGGATGCTCTACAGCGAACAGTCTTTGCGCCCGGGAGGAACGATCTCCGGCCCGTCGATGTTCGCGCTGGCCGATATCGCCATGTATGCCGCGGTTCTGGCCCAGATCGGGCCTTGCCCGCTGGCGGTCACCACCAATCTCAACATCAATTTTCTGCGCAAGCCCCGGCCCGGCGACATGATTGCGGAGGCGACAATTCTGAAGCTCGGCAAGCGGCTTGCGGTCGGCGAGATCGCCTTGCACGCGGAGGGCGAGGACGAGCTTGCGGCGCATGCGACCTCGACCTATTCCATTCCGCAGGACGGGCAGTCGTAGAACGTTTCAAACACGCCGCAAGATGAGGTAAATGAATACCGCCAGAATAAGCCATTGAATTGACTGAGTTTTTCAAGAAAATGCTGCTTGACCAACAGCGGTTGATCGGCTAAATATCCAGTCGAATTCGCTTGTCCGGCCATGATCACCGGCGGGCGGTGATTCCCTGATTCAGTTTTCCCGATCATGCGGCCTTGCGCCTCGCAAGGGCCGCGGTTTTTACGGATGAAATGATGAAAACCTTTTCGGCGAAACCCTCGGACATCGACAAAAAATGGGTCTTGATCGATGCGAAGGGCCTTGTGGTCGGGCGCCTCGCGGCGCTGATCGCGACGCGGCTGCGCGGCAAGCACAAGCCCAGCTTTACCCCGCATATGGACTGCGGCGACAATGTCATCGTCGTGAACGCCCAGCATGTGCGGCTCACGGGCAATAAGCGCACCGACAAAGTCTATCACTGGCATACGGGCCATCCCGGCGGCATCAAGAGCCGCTCGGCCGACAAGATTCTCGACGGCCGTTTCCCGGAACGCGTGCTGATGAAGGCGGTCGAACGCATGCTGCCCGGCGGCCCCTTGTCACGCCAGCAGATGAGAAATTTAAGGGTCTATGCAGGCCCCGAGCATCCCCATGAAGCGCAGCAGCCGGAAAAGATCGATATTGCCGCGCTGAACAAGAAGAATGTGGGGAGGGTGAACTAATGGCAACGGAAATCAAATCTCTGAGCGAACTTGGCGGCACCGAGGCCACGCAGGCCCCTCCGGCCCCGGTTCATGAGCAGAAGCTCGATGCCCATGGCCGCGCCTATGCGACGGGCAAGCGCAAGGACGCCGTCGCGCGGGTCTGGGTGAAGCCAGGTCCGGGGCGGATTACGGTGAACGGCAAGGAGGTCGAGGCCTATTTCGGCCGGCCTGCTCTGCAGATGATCCTTAAGCAGCCTTTGGTGCTGACCGACCGGGCGAGCCAGTATGACGTGATCTGCACCGTCAGCGGCGGCGGCCTTTCGGGCCAGGCCGGCGCGGTTCGGCATGGCCTGGCGCGGGCCTTGACGTTCTACGAGCCGGATCTGCGGCCTTCATTGAAGAAAGCCGGATTCCTCACGCGCGACAGCCGTGTCGTGGAGCGCAAGAAATACGGTAAGGCCAAGGCGCGTCGCAGCTTCCAGTTCTCCAAGCGCTGATGCCGTCCGAGGCTGTCATTCGGATCGGGGTCTTGGGGGCGTCCGGCTATACGGGCGCCGACCTCATCCGGCTGGCCGCCTGCCACCCTCACATCGAGATCGGCGTCCTCGCCGCGTCCGCCCATGCGGGCAAGCCTCTTGCCGAGGTTTTCCCGCATTTCGCCTTCCTGAAGGCGCCGGATCTGGTGAAGGCGGAGGATGCCGACTGGGAGAGCTGCGATGCCGTGTTCTGCGGGCTGCCGCATGGCACGGCGCAGGATCTGATCAAAGAGCTGCCGCATGATCTGCGCGTGATCGACATGTCGGCGGATTTCCGGCTGCGCGATGTGAAGACCTATGAACGCTGGTATGGCCGGGCGCATGTTGCGCAGGATCTGCTGGCGGATGCCGTCTACGGCCTTCCTGAACATTATGGTGAGCTGATCGCCCATGCCCGGCTGGTCGCCTGCCCCGGGTGCTATCCGACTGCGGCGCTTCTGTCGCTTCTGCCGCTCGTTTCGGCAACGCTCATCGACCCCGCCGACATCGTCATCGACGCCAAATCGGGCACGACCGGCGCCGGCCGCAGCCCGAAGCAGAATCTGCTGCTCGCCGAGGCGGGCGAGGGCCTGTCGCCCTACGGAATCGCCAGCCATCGCCACACTCCCGAAATGGAGCAGGAGATCGGCCAGGCCGCGGGCCGGGATGTCACCATCAATTTTACGCCGCACCTCATCCCGATGAGCCGCGGCGAGCTCGTCACCTGCTACATACGGCTGGCGGAAGAGGCGTCGGACGACGATCTGCGCGCAACACTCCGGGATGCCTATGAGGACAAGCCCTTTGTCTATGTCGCCCCGAAAGGCGTTGTTCCCGCAACCCAGAATGTTCGCGGATCGAACTACTGCCAGATCGGCGTCTTCGCCGACCGCATTCCGGGCCGCGCCATCGTTATCGGCGCGATCGACAATCTCGTTAAAGGCTCATCGGGGCAGGCCGTTCAGAATTTCAACATCATGTTCGACCTGCCCGAGACGACCGGATTGCAGCAGCTACCCCTGTTTCCTTAGCGCATCGGACCGAAAAGTGGATGCCACTTTTCGGATAAATCCGATGCCAAAGCAAACAGCTAGAGCGACGCATCCGATTCCTATTAAGGGTCCGGCGCTCTAAGCGGCACGGCGGAGCTCGGGTCTGGCGCCGCTATTGCGCTGACGCCGCGTGAGTCCGACCACGAGCAGAAGCGCGGTCGTCATGATGACGGCCCAGACGAAATCCGGTGTAACGGCGGCGATCTGGGCGCGCACATTCGGCCCCGCAATGCCGACGCTGCGAATGAGAATGTCGGCGAGCTTCACCAGCGCTTCGGTGAATTGCACGAGCAGGCCGGCGATGGTGACGGGAGCGACGTCGTTCAGCTTTGCATAGGCTGCATCGGCCACGACACCGAGGGAAAGCCAGAGCAGGGCGATCTGCGTCGTGCGCTGAAGGCCTTGAAGCACCCATCTGGAAAGCGCGAAGGTGGCCAGCACGCCCAGGATCACCGCCGCCGTCGCATTCGGAAGCAGCCAGATCGCCGCGGCCGCCGCCGCCAGCGCGCCAAGCGCGAGAAGCATGGTCGGAAATGTTTGCTTCAACATGGAGAGATACTGGCGCAGTCCCATTCTTGCCTCCTGCCTTGTTTCTGGCGGCGGAACGCGCAGCATCGCAATTCGGTCGGATGCAGAGGCCGCCCCGCCGCCCCCCGGCACGATAGCTGAAAAGAACTGATTCGTGTCCGGCGACCGGCTGCTAAAGCGAGATCGATTTAAGTCACATTGATGGAGCTTGAGCGCGTTGCCCCCTCTCCCTGGGGAGAGGGTTGGGGTGAGGGGTGATGCCTTATCGAATGCAAAATCCCCTTACCCGGAATGCTAACGCAACGCGCGTCCAAGCATGTCCCCGCGAAGGCGGGGAGGGACGTGGGAACAGTTGCGCTCGCCTTTTGATATCGATCAACTTAACCTCTCCCCATGGGAGAGGTCATAAGCGCTCTCTTCAGAGTCGCTTCCATCCGAACTGGTAGCACATCAATGACGGAAATGGCGCATTCCCGTCAGCACCATGGCAAGCCCGCGCTCGTTCGCTGCTGCGACCACCTCCTTGTCGCGCATGGAGCCGCCGGGCTGGATCACGGCCGTCGCCCCGGCATTGGCGAGGGCAATGAGGCCGTCGGGGAAGGGGAAGAATGCATCCGACGCCGCAACGGAACCGTTGGTGAGCGGCTCGGCAAGCCCGGCAGCGTCGGCGGCCGCCTGACCTTTCCAGGACGCAATGCGGGCGGAGTCGACGCGGCTCATCTGCCCGGCGCCGATGCCCGTTGTCGCCCCCTCCCTGGCGAAGACGATCGCGTTGGACTTCACATGCTTGCAGACGAGGAATGCGAATTTCAGATCGGCAAGCTCCTGCTCGCTCGGCGTGCGTTCCGTCGCAACGCTCAGCTGGGCGGTCTCCGGCGACCCATTATCGCGCGACTGGGTCAGAAAGCCGCCTGCGACGGTGCGAAGGGTCACGCCCGGGGCGTGCGGGTCGGGCAGCCCCCCCGCGAGCAGCAATCGCAGGTTCTTCTTCCTGGCCAGAATGGCCTGCGCTTCCTCGGACGCGTCCGGCGCGATAATGACCTCGGTGAAAATTTCGGCGACGGCTTCGGCGGCTTCGGCATCGAGGGGCCGGTTCAGCGCGACGATGCCGCCAAAGGCGCTCACCGGATCACAGAGGAGCGCCTTGCGGTAAGCCGTAACCAGCGTATCGCCGAGCGCGACGCCGCACGGATTGGCATGTTTGATGATCGCGACCGCCGCCGACAGGGACGGATCGAACTCCGCGACCAGCTCATAGGCGGCATCGGTGTCGTTGAGATTGTTGTAGCTCAGCTCCTTGCCCTGAAGCTGGCGCGCGGTTGCCACGCCGGGACGCACCCCGCCGTTCTCCGGGCTGACATAGAAGGCGGCGGATTGGTGCGGGTTCTCGCCATAGCGCAATGTCTGCTTCAATATGCCCGGCAGAACGAAATGGCGCGGCGCGGTCTCGCCCAACAGCCCGGCGAGCCAATTCGCAATCGCCGCATCATAAGCAGCCGTTCGCGCATAGGCTTTGGCCGCAAGCTTCCGGCGCGCCGTGAGGCTTGTGCCGCCACCGGCGCTTTCCATCTCGGCGAGAATAAGAGCGTAGTCGCCCGGATCAGTCACGACCGCCACCCAATCATGATTTTTTGCCGCCGCCCGGATCATGGCCGGTCCGCCAATATCGATATTTTCGATGGCCTCGGCAAAATCCGCGCCGCGCGCAATCGTCGCCTCGAACGGATAAAGGTTGATGACGACGAGATCGATGCCGCCAATGCCGTGCTTTTCCAGCGCGGCACTGTGATCGGCATTGTCGCGGATGGCGAGCAGTCCGCCATGCACGGCCGGATGAAGGGTCTTGACGCGACCGCCCAATATTTCCGGATAGCCGGTCAGATCGGAAACCTCCCGGACGGCGAGTCCGGCCTCGCGCAGCGTTTTGGCCGTCCCCCCGGTCGAGATGAGCTCGACGCCGGCTTCGGCCAGTTTGTCAGCAAATGCGGCCACGCCCGTCTTGTCGGAGACGGAAATGAGTGCGCGGCGGATGATCGGATTGGCTTGCGGCATGATTGTCCTCGGCTAGCTGAAAGAGGCTGCCGTGCTGGAATTGGGCCGATCTGCTTACAGAATCAACGGTCGTCTTCCACCTGGCGAGGGGCGCGATAGCCGCTCCTGGACGGATCGCGCACATTGGTATCGATCTTGCGCAGGGACCAGACGACCTGCACGTCCGATAGGCATGGTCCGCGGAGGACGATTTGAAGACTCCTTTTCTGGATGATCGGGTCCGCCAGAAAGATACTTTCCTCAATGTCCACCCGCGCGCCGGCGGCCCGGAATTTCCAGAGCTGCGCGTCGGGCAGGGTGAGGCTGACACTGTTCTCCTCGGTGTCGAGACGCGGCGAAACGCGCGGATGCAGATGGAAGCGGATCGCGAAACCGTCCCCCTGCCTCGTCAGGGGCCGTCCGTCCTGCGGACAGCCGAGCTGGTCGACGCCTTCGACGGCGCGGCCATCGCCGGCCAATCGCAGCCGCCGCTGGTGGAGGAAGCCGAAGCGGTCGGTATATCCGTCATGGATCGCCCGCAGCAGAAGATCGTCATGGTCTGCCTTGACTTCGCCGCGCACCATTTTTGGGCCTGACAGCAAATGCACCTGGCGCGGCGGGTAGCCGACCCTCCGCTTCACCAAGGTCGAGGATGAGCGTTCGTTGATAGTCAAAGTGGAATGCGCGGCGGTCGACCGGCAGGCAAGCCCCCAATCGGAGCTGTCATCGCGCGGCGCGCCACAATTGACGATGATCGGCTCGATATCCGAGGTCATCTCAAAGGCCAGAAAGCCGGCATGAGCCTGTGCGCTGGCAAATCCGGGCGGAGGAAGGCCGGCATCCGCAATGATCACTGTCTTCCCGCGCGTCAGCCGGCAATATCCGGCATCCGAGGTATAGGAGCGCGGCATATCATCGTCATCAGCATAGGCCAGCACGGCTGCGGTGAGGTCGGATCGGGTCGCGCCCATCCCGTTGAACCGGGCAAGCGAGCCGTCGCCCAGTCGCAGGAAACGGATCATGCCCATCATGCGGCCGATCGCGCTGTTAAGCGCTTCCGGCGTTTCCTGCGACCGCGCGAGGAAACATTGCTTGAGCGGCAAGAACTCGAGCAGAAGTTCGACGAGCATATTGGGATTACGGGAAATATGCCCGCCATCGGGGAGTATTTGACGTTCCAGCTCGGTACAGAACGGCTGGAGAAAGGTGCTGACATAGGTCTGATGCTCGGCGATGCACAGCCCACCCAACAGCAGCGCGGCAAGCGCGCGAAGGCGTGAGGCCGTGTTGCCGGGCTCGGCGTAGTTGACGGCGAGGTAATGGAGCTCTTCGCTGAGCACCTTCATGATGGATTCGTAGAAGGGCCGCTGAGCGCCGTCGAGCAGGAAGCCTGCATGCGAGAGGAGCGACGTCAGCCGGCGTGCAACGATCGCGATGTCCCACGCATTGGGAGGCGCATGACGGCTGTGAGCGATCCAGTCGGTAACCAGCGAACGGGCCTTTTCGCGCGCGATCTCGTCGCCGGCGGCCTCGAGATTGTGCAGCCATCCGAAGGAATAAAGCTCTTTCTGCCAGAGCGCGCTCGGCGGTTGAACGGCAAATGGTGATTCGGATCCGGTCAGCGCGACCGTTCCCGCCAAGCCGAAATAGCCGTCATAGAGCTCGCTTGCGAAGCTGGGGTCCGCCGTGCGCAGATCCTGCGGGATCAGAAGAAGGTGATGTGCAGTCGGTACGCCGACAAACGCTCTGCCGATCGAGGCGGTGAGGATCGATTTCAGGGCCTTGCGTCCTGCTGCGCCGCACGTTGCCAGCGTATCCAGCGCCTGACTGCCGATCGTGTCAGAGACCATCATAGGTTCCAAAAGCCCGTTGTTTGCCGCAATGCCGGCGTTTCGCGACCCGTCGGTGGCCTCAACTCACCCGATGTGGAGCCCCGGCAATATGATTATACAATGCCGGCCGCTCCGTCACAGCGGCTATTCTTAATGGTTCTACCGCTCAGAATAGCCTTCCCCTGCGGTGTATCGTCCCCTTGCCTTGCGGTTTTCCCCGGCTTCCCGCACAGGATTTCATGCGTGTAGCAATTCATTTTGGCGCGTTTCCGGATTTGCAGCTATAGACCGGCGAAATCGGTGCGCCGATTCCTTTGGTGCGGAATGCGAGGTCCATAATGGGTGCGGAATCCTTCAGGCGGGGTCTATTGAGGCCGACGGGGCCTGTCTGCTCGATTCGCATAAGACGATGCTGCCGAAGGCCCCGTCTCCGCAAAGCGGGTCTGAGAAAGAGAGCGGGGACGCCGCCGGTCGACGGCCTCCTCCAGAGAGCTGTTCGTAGCCGAATGCATACCTCCTTATGCAGAGTACGAGCAAAGCTAGACTAATCGCATCATGCGTTGCACAATCACAACAGCCGATAAAAATACGTAAAATTTCGTGCAAATTGCGGGAAATGTCATCGCGCGATTGTTGTCAATCAATACAATGGTGATACAAAGAGCGCCAAGTTGTTTCAAGCTGATGCGTTGCAGCCTAGTTCTTCATGTATTGGATGAGTTCTAGGTGCAGCTTGTACACGCAGCGCCAAGTCTAAAACTGTAAGTCGATAAGCTTACCAGTTAACCAATTCTGAGGATTTGTACGATTTCAGCATTAAAAATTTGTTTTTGCGCCGCACAGTGCCTTGCGGAAAAGTGAAAGACCGATATAATCCGTAAACAAACTTTAGCTTTCGTTCATCATAGCGGCGGTGCCGAAGAAGCCCGCTACGGCCGGACGGAGTTGGACATGAGCGTCATTTGCAGCGCGGCTAGTCATTTTTATGTAAAGAATAGCCGACTTCCGAAACCAAAGACTGTCCGTGTTCCGCCCGCCATTTGCTTGACAGGTCAGTCTTGCTGCGGGGATTTGGCCGTCCTGCATCGGGCGCAAAATCATTCGGGGAGGCGTGTGCGAAGCTTGGTGGTTAGCCGAAAGCACAGGGAGGCACAGTTAGAGCGCGGCTTGTAAATCCAAATGACCGTGCAATCGGGCCTGGTCGATCTGGCCGGTTGCGAAGTTCTAAACGCATCACCTTTTTGAACGTAAATGATCTTCATAGCGTCTTAACAATAACATTTATCAAACTCGCTCCAATAGGGCACGTCTCACGGGGACATGTGGAATGGCATCGGTTTCTGAGTTGGTGGCACGTAATTTTGCCGAGAAGCATGGTGAAGCCACCGCTAACAGCCAGGGATTTGCACTTCGCGACCGCGAAAATGCAGATCGAAATATAGCAGAATGTAAATCAATCATTCGTCCTGCCGCTTTTGGCCAAATGCAGTCTGCTGCTACGATGAATTGGCCTGCTGAGGCGCTGCTTGCGGCTTACAGCCGGCCCATCGGCGGATGGGGTAAGCGGGCCTTAGACGTCATGATTTCCTTGACGTCCATCATTCTGATGGCGCCGATCATGATGGTCGTCGCCGGTCTGATCTACCTGACTATGGGCAGGCCCATTCTGTTTTGGCAGCAGCGAGTTGGATTCGGGCTGGACTTGTTTCGTTGCTTTAAATTCCGCACCATGGTGACGAATGCAGATGCGTGTTTGCGGCGTCATCTTGAGGATTGTCCGGAGGCTGCACGAAGTTGGTCGGAGACTCAGAAGCTGAAGGCAGACCCCCGCGTCACTCCGCTCGGGCATATTCTCCGGAAATCGAGTTCTCGATGAATTGCCGCAGCTCTTCAATATCCTGCGCGGCGATATGAGTTGCATAGGCCCGAGACCCGTCCCGATGAGAGAATTGACGGATCGGTATGGGCCGGCGGCGCGCGATTATATAAGGGCCAAGCCGGGCCTGACCGGCCTGTGGCAGGTGAACGGGCGCAGTGGAACGAGTTATGCTCACCGCATCAAATGCGATCGATATTATGTCCGCCGCTGGTCGTTCCTGCTTGACCTGCGCATCCTGTTGAGGACCATTCCCGCAGTCCTGAAATTTGATGAAACATCCTGATCTGTCACGAGGCGCATATATCGTCTTTTGCGACCCGCCGGCTCATCATTGATCCTTCCATGGGCCGGGGTCGACCTTATCATCAGCGATCGTGTAAGCAGATCCGAATCCTTGCGCGAGCAGGGGGCTCGTGTTTCTGCTTTTCATCCGCGGTGCTATGAGCCACCGCAAGAATTTTGGTTATTTGAGCCATCCGCTCACGGAAATTTCGGAAAAGCGCATATATTCGTCTCAGTCTAATGAAGATTTGCGTTATTAGCAGGGCTGATACCAGCCTATAAGCATATTTGCAAAAGAAGTGAGGCGGACAAGGCAATGGCAACGCAAGTCTTTCCGGTAATTCTTTGCGGCGGCTCAGGGACCCGGCTGTGGCCGCTGTCGCGTGCTATGTATCCGAAGCAATTTATTCCATTTCTGAATGGCGGCGACGGGACATTGATCGCCGCGACCCTGCGAAGGCTTACGCCCGATCTGGGTTTTGCCGCGCCGACCCTCTTGTGCAACAACGATCATCGATTTCTGCTGCGAGAGGAACTCGACCGCGCGGGCGTCGAACCGCGGGAAATCCTTCTTGAGCCGATGGCGCGGAATACCGCTCCTGCGATCGCGGCTGCGGCTTTGTCGATCATTGAGCAGTCGCCGGATGCCGTTCTCGCCGTTATGCCGTCCGATCATGTCATTGACGATGCGGGCGGATTTGCGAGCGCTGTCAACCGGGCGAGTCAGATTGCGGCCGAAGGCAATCTCGTGCTGTTCGGAATTAAACCCAATGCTCCGCATACGGGCTATGGCTATATTCGGAAAGGTCGTTTGCTCAACGGCACTGAGGACAGCGGCTGGCAGGTCGAAACCTTCGTCGAAAAGCCTGATCTGCCGACCGCCGAACGCTATCTGGCAGATGGCAGCTATTTCTGGAACAGCGGGATCTTCGTGCTGCCTGCCGCAGTATTTCTGGATGAGCTGAGCCACTTTTCCCCCGACATCGTCGAATATGCGCGGGCGGCGCTTAATGCCGCCGAACTCGACCTCGGCTTTCGGCGGCTCGACGGTGCAGCCTATGCCCAGTGTCCCAACATCTCGGTCGACTATGCCGTCATGGAGAAGACGTCCAGGGCGGCCATGCTGCCGCTTGATGTGTCCTGGAGCGATCTCGGTTCGTGGAATTCGATGTGGGAGGTGTCGCAGCACGACGCGGACGGCAATGTCACGCGGGGTGACACCATGCTCGTCGATACCCACAACAGCTATGTCCACTCCCAAGGTGCGCTGGTTTCGACGCTAGGAGTGGACGATCTGATCATCGTCCATACTCCGGACGCCATGCTGGTGGCGAAACAGGATCGGGCGCAGGATGTCGGCAAGCTGGTTGCACAGCTCAAGCGGTCGAACCGGCGTGAGCATGAGCAGCATGTCCGCAATTACCGGCCTTGGGGCTATTTCGAGACATTGAGTCTTGGGCCGCGCTTTCAGGTCAAGCTGCTGCATGTGAAGCCGGGCGCGCAATTGTCGCTCCAGATGCACCACCATCGATCCGAGCATTGGGTGGTGGTCAAAGGAACGGCCATGGTGACTTGCGATCAAGAGCAAAAGCTGGTTTGCGAAAATGAGTTGGTTTATATCTCTGCCACCCAGTGGCATCAGCTAGAAAATCCGGGGAAAGTTCCGTTAGAAATCATCGAGGTCCAGATCGGCAGCTATCTCGGCGAGGATGACATCCTGCGTAAGGACGATATTTATCACCGCGGGGCACATGAGACGAAATAGGGACGGCTGTCTTTCAGCCCCCGTGCCGCCGTTCTCAGCGATGAGGCGCAATCCACAGTGATACCGTCGATCGAGGGGCTTATCGTCGCGGCATCTTTGCTTCTCATCGGCTATTTGCTGGGTGCGCCCCTCATTATCGGCCTTTTTGCATCGCTGCCATTCGGCTCGACGGCGTTCGCAACGCTGACCGCCTTAGGCGGTTCGTCGCCTCTCATTTATACGCTGTTCGCCGCTGGCCTCATTTGTATCGTTGCACTTCGTAGAAACGTGCTACGCGAACTTGGTGTCGTGTTGACACAGTTTCCAGCAGCCTGGGTTGTGCTACTGCTCGCCGGATACGCGGTCGTCAGTGCGCTCATATTTCCTCGCCTGTTTGCGGGTCAGACGACGGCGTTTGTCGTAGTCGAAGGGGCGCCGACCGAGCTCCCCCTTGCGCCAACCTCTGGAAACATTACGCAGTCTGCCTACTTCGCACTTGGAAGCATCACCTTTTTTGCCTTCAGCATACTCCTTTTGCACCAAGGGTATCTTCGATTCGTCCGGCGCGGTTTCTTCGTTTTCGTCATCACCAATGCTGCGCTGGGAAGCATCGATCTGGCTGCTAAGCTTGCCGGGGCAGGAGATGTATTGCTGCCCATAAGGACTGCAAGTTATTCCCTGCTGACAGCGGTTGAACAGGCTGGTTTTTGGCGTATCGCGGGTGGGTTTTCTGAGGCCTCTGCTTTCGGGGGCACCACCCTGACGTGTCTCGCATTTACCTATGTTTATTGGAGGCACGCAAAGTCTTCAATTGCGTTTGCGCTCACGATTGTTCTTTTGATACTTCTGCTTCTATCCACGTCAAGCACAGCATATGCTGGGTTGGCGATCCTTTCCCTTGCTCCCTTCACCACGCTCACCCGGTCTGCGCTTAGGAACCGATTCACATCAGATGACCTTCTCCTCATTGTTCTCGGCGTATGTGCAATGATTATGATTGCCGGGATCTTCCTCTATAACGAGCGGTTGTTCGACCCGATCGTAGAGCTCGTGCAGACAACAATTCTCGACAAGGCATCCTCCGGGTCAGCGCAAGAGCGCAACTATTGGAACATCAGAAGCTTGCAGTCTTTTCTGGACAGCAGTGGACTTGGCATAGGTATGGGAAGTTCGCGCTCATCGAGCTGGATAATTTCCGTTCTTTCCCAGCTCGGAACTATCGGCACGCTTGCAATAATATTCCTGCTTTTGGTCGTATTTCGAGGCATGGGGAGACAACGGCGATCGCTGGAAACTGCGGAAATCTTTGTCTTCGCTGCCGCTGTCCGGGCCGCTGTAATCGCGCAGTTGATAGGCATCTGTATCGCCGGGTCCGGAGCCGACCCGGGCATTCTGTTTTTCATTGGCTTAAGTACAATATTGGCCTGCCGGCGGCTGTCCGAAGCGCAAACAGCTATGCCGGTTTCTTCTGAGAACCTATACGCGAAGCGAAGCGCTTATTTGGGCGCGGCGGCTCGTCCTAAATAGGAGCTATGCCGTCCGCCGCCGCCATTAGGCGCAGATAAATTTCCGCGATGCCCCGCCAGCTATATTTTGTCGCTTGCACGTGGCCGCGGCCCACCAGATCGCGGCGGAGATCAGGAGATTGATGTAAGCGGCTAATTGCCGTGATCCAACCGGCCGCGTCGTCCGGTCTTGCGTAAAGCGCGGCCTCTCCCAACACTTCCGGCAAACACGGAGCATCGGCAGCAACGACAGGACAGCCGCAGGTCATAGCCTCGACGGCGGGAAGCCCAAAGCCCTCTATACGTGAAGGAAACAGAAAACAAAGCGCAGAGTGAAATGCTTTGGCCAGATCGTCGTCGCTAATTCGGCCGAGCAGACGTATATTTGGCGGCCGATCACCGCCATATGAGGACAGCGTAGATTCGCTAAGATCTCCGGCCATATACACGTCAAGTCCAAGCCTATCGAGTGCCGGCGCAATACGCCAGATGAGCTCCATATTCTTGTGTTGTTCTTTCCGACCGATACAGAAGCAGAACGGCCGACTGCCCAATCGCAATTTTGACACCTCGGAACGCCACCTCATCGCATGATCTGCACCATTATAGGTTACTACAATCTTGTGCTCCGGGACGACATTGTAGTGAACAAGCTGATCACGGGAGAGCGTAGAAACTGTAGTGACGGCTTGCGCGAGACGGCCGAGACCGGGAAGGATAACCCGGTGAGCCAGTCGAAATCCGAAGCTGAAACTCTTCGGTTCCGTCCAAGAATAAACATCGTGAATACAAACGATGTGCCGTCTTGCGAATAGCGGCGCGAGGTTACAAAAACTTATGAGACCCCCACGTACCTTCCAGGGGAGCTGAAATTGCGCCCAGAATTGTGGTATCCGAGGCTTATTGAATTCCGGTAGCACATGATGCTGAATTTCTTGCAGGGGCAAGTCTTGGATAGGGCGCGGGAGAATGATCTGAACCGATAAATTCTGGGTCAATGGGTGGCCTTGGCTAATGAGCTGGTCTAGAGCCAAAGTCACTTCTCTCGCATAACGGGGTACGCCAGTGGGCTTAAGAGCGACGAAATCACCATTAATGGTCCAAATACGAGCGCGGCCTTGCGTAAACTTCTGATCAGGCATTGTTGGAGAACATGTGGTGGTGGGGGGCCTAACCGGGATTATGTTCATTTCGTTCGTTTCGAACTCTAATGGGTGAAATCAGACGCGCCGGCCGCGGCTGATATCTTTCTTTAGGGCACTTGATACTCAGCGGATTTGATAGATCAAGGAAGAATTATCCGGGGCGCGTGAATATTCTTCTAAGTCCGACATGTCGCCTGTTGCCGCAACCTATTTCAGGTTGGGAGCTTCCAGCTTTGGAGCGGATTTCGAATGATTGAAAGAATCGTCGTGATCAACGATGACACAACCGATTCGGGTGGGGCGGCGGTAATTGCGCTCAGCTCCGTGAAAATGTTCTGCGAGCGCGGGATCCAAGTAACTGTTCTAACAGGTGATGATGGCGGCAATCCAAAATTGGCGGAATGGGGAGCCGAGGTCTTAGGCTTCGGCGGGAAGCATATATTGGAGGGTAATCGAGCAGCTGCCGCCTTCCGAGGTCTTTATAGCGCAGGCGCTCAGCGATTCATTGAGCAGTGGATCGCTGAGCATGATACGCCGGGAACAATTTACCATCTACATAATTGGCATAAGGTGCTTTCGCCTTCCATATTCGCTTCGTTGCGGAAGGTTTCCACGCGTCTTGTTATTTCGGCACACGATTACTTTCTGGTCTGTCCAAACGGAGGCTATTTCCATTACCAAGATGAGCGCTTATGCGATTTGAAACCAATGAGCGGATCATGTTTTTTATCCTCGTGTGATAAGCGAAATTACCGACACAAGCTATGGCGTATGGCTAGGCATACAGTTCGGTCGAGTTTGTTTAATCTTAGTCATACGCGGTCAACAATCGTGGCCGTTCATGAAGGCATGATTCCGCACCTCGAGCGGGGCGGTGTCAGATCTGATTCAATCAAGGTCGTCCGAAATCCGGCGGTGCCATGGCGTGAGACGCGTGTTACAGCCGAACGGAACAAAGATGTGTTCTTCGTAGGACGGATTGAGCGGGACAAAGGAATTGATGTGCTTGCCCGGGCGGTGCGGAAGGCAGGCGTCTCGGCCAAAATCATTGGAGATGGTGTTCTCAGAGAGAGCTTACAGCACCAATATCCGGAGATAGAATTCCTCGGGTACCGAACAAAGAGGGAGATCTCCGAACTCGTCGCCAGCGCTCGGATTTTGGTCGTACCAACCCGATGGCGCGAGACCTTCGGGTTGGTCGCAGTCGAAGGACTCATGAGCGGTATTCCGGTTATCGCATCAACGTCCGCACCGATCGCCGAGGAAATCGTTCGGCTGGGTCTCGGGCTGGCCTGCCCGGCGGCAGATGCGACGTTGCTAGCACAGCAGATTGCAGATCTAGCCGCAGATGACGACGTTGTCGCTAACATCAGCAGGCGTGCCTTTGAGGAGGCACGTCGGCTTGCCCCCACCCCGGAGGAATGGCGTGACGCGCTCCTCGCCTTGTATGAATCCAAATGTGCCGAGGCGCGTTCGGGCGCTGCGCATTAGAGTCTCGGACTTTTAATTGGGCGCATGAAAGAGAAACAGATCCGCCGAGAGCGGGCTATTGTTGCCACTAACAATCTTATTTGTAAGGTTCATTCCAGCTCACTTATTTCGTTACTTAGGGCGCAGCGGCCGCTAGATCAACCCTCGTTCAAATGGAATCACTTGGACGAGGTTAAGTTGATCTATTTCAATAAGTTAGCGCAACTGTCCGCGTCCATTCGGACGCGCGTTGCGCTAGTGATGAAAGGATTTAATCGAATTCAGGCTTGGCTCAAATATTGACTGCGCTAACGAACTTCCCCTCCTTTGCTACGCAAGGGTGCAGTGCACCATTGATTATTTACAGTCCCCGACTGGTCAGAATTCTTATCGTTCCGGATTGCCCCCATCCATGAGGATGCTCCACGTGTCGACATGCTCCAACGTTAACATTTCGCCTCAACCTTCGTTGTGGTGCAGCAGCCACACACTCGTTGTGAATTTGCAAACTGAAACGGATGTCTGTTGCTCCTGCCTAAGGAAATCTGCTGTGAAGCTCAAACGTCCGCTACTGGCGCGACAGAACACATGGATGGGCGGAGGAGGAAGGCTTAACTAAAACTCGATTTGAGCTCCCACTCCGAGGATTGGTGAAAGTATAATCACCAAAGTTTCCTAGCGTAGCGCTTCAAATCAGCCAGATCTCTGCAGCTTTTGGATTGGGTTCAAGATCCATCGCTAACTGCAAAAGGTCCAATCGTGATGCCCCATGTCTCAACGCCGTCTGGATTGGATATGCCGGCGAATAGGCCGTCACCCGCGCTACACGCGCGAAGAGCTGGGTCTTGCTCGGTTGGATAGGGAATGGGAATGCGGGCAGGTTTCTGAATATGCGTCCTAGGCAAATTCTGGTCCGCATCAGTACTGAATTGTCGGAGTTGCTGCGCATTCTGTGTATGCAACTGGTGCTGGCACCCGCTGCTTATTGTCTTCCGAGGAGCTGGGCCCTAAAGATCGCCAAAGCAGTTTCGCTGTCTTTGATAGTATTGCCAGTTCCCGGGATGACTAGCTATCGAGGAATGCGGCGGGCGTTTGGGCAGAATCGGTATCATTCTTTTTTGCTTACGTGGGGCTGGCTTGCCAGACCGTTTCTGGACTTCGTGATACTGAAGCGCGTTCTGTACGGAAGGGAGGATGTTGCTCACTGGAGAATTGTCGAACGAAATGCGGAGACAGTCGCTCGCCTTCGAGAAGCGGGACGGAGTTTCATCGTGGCAACCGGGCATTTTCAGAGGGTAGCATTTCAGGCAACTGCGTGCCCATGCGTAAGCCCCGGGGCTCTCGTTCAAGTCGGCCATCCACCACCTCAAAAGATCCAGTCATTGTTTGACTTAAGAATTCTTCTTCAATATGGAACCATGCTCAAAGCGGTGTCTTCTGTATGGCATCGGCCATTTGAGTTTGCATTCACGGGCCATGGCCGATCCGCAGCGACCCTCCTATTCGACCGTCTGCGGAAACCTGGACATGTCGTCAACATTCACGTGGATGCTCCGTGGCCCAATAGTTCGACGGGCTCTTTTTGCAGGCCGTTCGCAGGATTTCGTAGTCGCAGCTTCTCAACAGGTGCCGTACAACTGGCCCAACTGACTCGGTGCCCCATTGTCAGCTGTATCTACTGGCAGGAAGATGATGGCACAATTGTACTTAAATGGGGCTCAGTCATTGAGAATGTTGACGACGAAATCGATACGATGAACCGTCTCATCGACCCATTAGAAGACGCGGTGGGGGAGAGGCCAACTCAGTACGTTCTCGATATTGGCCGTGAGAGACGATGGAACCATGCGCTCATGGTTTGGGAAGATTATTCTGAGTGAAGTAAAGGATATCTCTGATGGAATCGATTGAACTTGCTATTAAGAAACATGTGCTGCAAAATTATTTGCAAGGCCAGGACCCGAATGAACTTACGGAGGTGACTCCATTAATTACAACGGGCATTCTTGACTCCATGGCAACTTTGAAGCTCACACTATTTCTTGAGGAGCAATTTTCGATTTCGGTTGAGCCGCAAGAAGTCAGCGAAAAGTACATGAATACAATCGAAAAAATTGCTGAACTCGTGCGCTCTAAGAATCCTTCGATTTCATGAGAGAGACCGATCCCCGTGTTGCAACATCTTCTAGATGAGCCTGTCCAGCATCGAGGCGAACATGCTGCGGTGATCGAAGGTGCGACCTCAAGCAACCTGACATATGACAAGCTGGGGCAGCTATCGGATCGTTTACGTGACCGGCTCCTGGCGATCGGCGTGAAGCGGGGAGACCGCGTCGGGCTTTATTTGCGCAAGAGCGCGGACGCTGTCATCAGCATATTTGGCGCGCTGAAGGCCGGCGGCGCATATGTGCCCGTGGATCCAACAGGCCCTGCTCCGAGAAATGCGTATATTCATAACAATTGCGGCGTCAAAGCGGTCATTATCGAACAAAAATTCCTTGCCGCTTACCAGGAAGAGATAGGCAAGCTCGGCCCGGTCCCTTATCTGATCGTCCTTGACGATGTAGGCGGCGGCGTGCCTCTGGAGGAAGCGCTGGATGCGCTCGATACTCAATCACAGGCAGCCGTACAACAAACGGTGATCAGCGACCCGGACGATCTGGCCTATATCCTATACACATCAGGTTCGACCGGGACGCCGAAAGGCGTAATGCTATCGCACCATAATGCAATGGGGTTCGTAGACTGGTGCTCCCAGGTCTTTGAGCCTCTTACGTCAGACATATTCTCATCGCACGCACCTTTCCATTTTGATTTGTCCATTTTAGACATTTTTGTTTCTCTGAGACATGGTGCGTCCGTCGTCATCATTGGCGAGGAGGTCGGCAAGGAGCCGGAGGGATTGGCGCGGCTGATCTCCGAACAACAGATTTCGGTATGGTATTCCGCTCCGTCAACGCTCAGTCTCCTGGCGCAGTTCGGCAAGATCCCCGAGCATGATTTCTCTAAACTTCGCATGGTGCTGTTTGCCGGCGAGGTAATGCCGATCGTGCACCTTCGTTCATTCAAGTCCCAGGTTCCGGCTCCCCGATATTTTAATCTCTATGGCCCGACCGAGACGAATGTTTGCACCTGGTACGAAATTCCTTCCACGATCCCGGAAGACCGCGTCGAGCCATACCCAATCGGCCGCACCTGTTCGCACCTTGAGAGCCTCGTGGTCGACCCGGACGGCCAGCCGGTGAATAAAGGTGCGGAAGGCGAGCTTTGTATTTCTGGGTCAAACGTGATGCAGGGCTATTGGGGGCTCCCCGAGCAAACCGCCCGTTCCTTCCTTCCGGGCGAGGCAAGCGGCCGGCGCTGGTATCGGACGGGCGATATCGTTACCGAACTTGATGATGGCATCTATCGCTATATTGGTCGGCGCGACCGCATGGTGAAGAAGCGTGGCTACCGAGTTGAGCTTGGTGAGATCGAAGTTTGCCTTTATCGACATCCTGCGATCCATGAGGCGGCCGTTGTTGCTGTGTTGAATGAAAATTCAGAAGTCCGTATAAATGCACATTTGAGTATTCGCGGCTCTGAGCATCCCTCACTCATCAAACTGAAGACATTCTGCTCGCAGCATCTTCCTGTCTACATGGTGCCGGATCGTTTCATTTTTCACGACGCCCTCCCGAAAACCTCAACCGACAAAATCGACTATCAAACGCTGACAAGAAAATACTGAGTGGAAAGATTAAATGGATTTTTCATGGTCAGACGAGCAACGCGAGCTTTTTGACGCTATCGAAAAGTTTGCTGCCGCGGAGCTGGGCCGCAACCTCTTCGCCAACGATAGGGAAGGCGTATTCGACCGCGATGGATGGAACAAATGCGGCAATATGGGCATCCACGGGCTCGCGGTTCCTGAAATCTATGGCGGGCTTGGGCGGAATGCCGTAACCACGGTTGGCGCGCTTGAGCGCTTGGGATATGCCTGCCGCGACAACGGACTGATCTTCTCGATCAATGCGCATATGTGGACTGTCTGTGCACCGCTCGTGGGGTTCGGAACCGAGGAGCAGAAAAGGCGCTACCTGCCAGATCTGTGCAACGGCAAGCTCATCGGCGCCAACGCCGTCAGCGAACCCGGATCCGGATCCGACGCCTATAGTATGCGGACGCAGGCTGCCAAAAAGGGTGGTCGCTACATTCTCAATGGCAACAAGACGTTTGTGTCCAACGGACCCGTTGCCGATGTCATGATTGCGTTCGCTGTCACCGACAAGCAAAAGGCAGGCGGTGGAATTTCCGCCTTTCTGGTGGAGAAATCATTTAAAGGTGTCTCCGTTGCGCGCACGCTTGAAAAGATGGGCCTGCGGACGAGCCCCATGGCCGAAATCTTTTTCGAGGACTGTGAGATTCCCGAAGAAAACCGCATCGGAGAAGAGGGGGCAGGAGCCGGCATCTTTATGCACTCTATGATCTGGGAGCGCGGGTGCATCCTGGCTTCTGCCGTGGGCGCGATGCAACGCCTGCTTGAGCAGTCAATTCAGTATGCGCGGGAGCGGAAACAGTTCAATACACCGATCGGAAAATTCCAGCAGGTCAGCTGCAAAATCGTCGATATGAAGATGCGGCTCGAAAGTGCGCGGCATATGCTCTACTATGCTGCCTATCGCAAGGATCAGAGTAAATCGCCGTATATGGAAACGGCGATGGCAAAGCTGCATATCAGCAAGTCCTGGATACGATCCTGCGAGGATGCGATTCAGATTCACGGCGGCTACGGCTATATGGCGGAATATGAGCTCGAAAGAGAGATGCGGGACGCGCTCGGTAGCCGTCTCTACTCTGGTACGAGTGAAATTCAACGGAACCTAATTGCCTCATTTCTCGGTCTATAGGACGATTCTCCAGTTAGGATGTACGGAGGATCGGCTGCCGCTCAGGCCTGCTGAGACTTGTCGCGAGCTGATGACAGTTGCGTGATCTGCTCCTCAGGATCCGTCAGACGACTGAGCGCATTGTCCGATATCGGCGTTCACGACATTCGCTCCGTCGTAAACCGCTTCCACGCCATTTTTTGCTCCCCATCAATGGGTTCGAAATAGCCGGGCTCTTTTAGAGCGTCGGCCCCTTAATCGGAATCGGAAGCGTCGCTCTAACTTCTCTCGCTTACCCTCCGGCTATGCGTAAGCGTCCGGTCACCCGGCTGCCGGGGTGATGTTGAGGTTCCATGGCAGGAGCTCGCCGATCCTGGTGATCGGATGGTCGTAAGGTAAGCGGTGCTCTGATCTCAGGGTAGCGGCAGTGGCATAGGTCCAGGGCATGAGTTCGTCGATACGACGTAAGCGGTGTTTTGCTCCCACCTTCCATTTTGTCGGTGACGCAGCGAGAGTGCTGGCTCTTTCGAGATCCTCCTGGTCATACTCCTGGTCTTACGCCTATGAGCAAACTGCTACCCGCCCCCGCCGACAGCTTTCAACGGATCGAAGTGATCACGGGAACCGGCCGTCGCCGTCAGTGGCCGGATGATGTCAAGGCAGCCATCGTGGCCGAAACGCTTCAGGAGCGGGCGGTTATCACAGAGATTGCCCGTCGGCATCGGGTTTCGGCGAGCCAGATCTTTACATGGCGCAAGAAGGCGCGTGAACGCGCGGCTGCCTTGACCGCGGAGTCGGCGTCGTTCGCGCCGGTCGTCATGCAGGATCCGTTTGTGCAGCCTGCTTCATCCGGTCCACTATCTTCACCGCCGATGATCGAGATTGAGATCAACGGAGCCAGGCTTCGCATTCCGCCAAATGCATCGCGGGATACGATCTTTGCCGTGATCGAGGCGGCCGGCGGCTTGCAAAAGAGGCGGCGGTGATCTTTGGCGCGGTTCCGCCGCGGATTTACATTGCAACGCGGCCGGTCGATTTTCGTAAAGGCCTGGACGGCCTGGCGGCGGTTGCACAGGAGATACTGAAGCTCGATCCATTCAGCGGCGCAGCTTTCATTTTCCGAGCCAAGCGTGCGGATCGGGTGAAGATCCTGATCTGGGACGGCTCCGGCCTGATCCTGATCTATAAGCGGCTGGAAGACGGCAAATTCCACTGGCCGAGGATCGAGGACGGGGTGATGAAACTGTCCCCGGCGCAACTCTCCGCCCTGTTCGAAGGGCTGGACTGGAGCAAGGTTCGCGCAGTCCGGCATCAGCGTCCTCAGGCCGTGCAATAGCGTTCCTTTGGCCGTGCATTTTCCTGCAAATCATGGCTCTTCTTTTTCCATGATTGCGGACGCCGAACCTCTGCCCGACGACATCGAGCTGCTCAAGAAATTGGTGCTTGAAGCGCGCCAGGAACTGGCCCGTTCGCAGGATGCCAATGCGCGTCTTTGGGAGACGCTGCGCCAGGTGCAGCGCGCGCAGTTTGGACGCAAATCCGAAAAGCTCGATCCCGATCAGTTTAACTTTGCAATGGAGGAGACCGAGCAGGCGCTGGGGGAAAGCCAGAGGCATGCTGACATTCCCGAGGCAGCGCCGGAAAAGAAGAAGCGCTCGGTCAATCGCGGCGCATTGCCAGCCCATCTGCCGCGGGCAGAGATCGTCATCGAACCGGAGGATAAGGCTTGCCCATGCTGTGGCAATGCCATGCATGTGATGGGCGAAGATTGCTCCGAGCGGCTGGATGTCATTCCAGCTCAGTTCAAGGTGATCGTAACGCGCCGGCCCAAATATGCCTGCCGGGCCTGTGAGGAAGCGGGAGCTATCTCCGAATCTTGGTGACGGCCTGATGGATCAGGCGGCGGCGGTTTGGGCTTGATGCTGGCCGTCTGCGGCAACCTCAAGTCCATCTGAGAATTTCACACCCCGAATGATTTTTGGCAACTGCGCCGGCCCATTTAGCCGGCGCCAGGTTTTCTGGGCGCCATCGACAAGCTTGAAGACCATGGCCAGTGCCGTCTTGTTTGACAGGCAGCCCTTCGCCCGAACGGTTCGGTGACGGACGGTCGCGAACGTACTTTCTATGGGGTTCGTGGTGCGCAGATGGACCCAATGCTCGGCGGGAAAGTCATAGAAAGCGAGCAGCGGATCGCGATCCTTGGCGCAGCACATCGGTGAGAGGATCTGAAAAGCTTCCTGGCTGAACCAGCTTGGTGACGTTATCCTGGGACACGGCGTATCGCTCCTTCGGTGGAGAAGTGGAGGCATTGAACACCCCCATGATACGCCGCCTTCACACAATCATCCCGTCACCAACTTGTGCGAATAGCTCGGAAGCGGTCGTTCAGGCTCCAGCGCCAGCCCGTCTGATTGAAGGCGGCATCCCGACTGAAAGCCTCATAGCGCATGTGTTGGTCAGCAAATATGCCGATCACTGTCCGCTTTACCGTCAGGCACAGATTTACTCTCGTCAGGGCATTGAGCTTGATCGCTCGACGCTCGCCGATTGGGTCGGCCGTTCAGCGGGGCTGCTTGCACCGGTCCAGGCCAGGCTGTTCGAGATCCTTAAAAGCTCGCCGAAACTGTTTGCCGACGAGACCCGCGCGCCGGTTCTGGACCCGGGGCGCAAGAAGGTCAAGCTCGGCCAGCTCTGGGCCTATGCGCGCGATGATCGGCTGTACGTCTTCGCAAGCGAAGACGTACAGTTAAAATGTACAGACGCGCAAGCGCGTCTGTGATGGGCGGCAGCGATCCGCCAGCCGTTGTGTACTGCTATGCGCCTGGCCGGGGATCGGAGCATTGCCGCGCCCATCTCGCAGGCTTCAGCGGCATTCTGCAAACAGATGGTTATGCAGCTTATAAAGAGCTGGTCAGATCGCGAGAGCCTTCTGCGCCGATCGTGTTGTCCTTCTGCTGGGCGCATCTGCGACGACGCTTTTATGAGATTGCGGCTCGCGGCAACGCGCCGCTCGCCGAGGAGGCGCTCCGCCAGATCGCTGCGCTTTACAAGATCGAGGAGATCATCCGCGGGCAAAGCGCCGGGCAGCGCCAAAGCGTCCGCAATATCCGTACACGCCCTCTTGCCGACGGCTTCAGGATCTGGCTCGATGCCACGCTCGCCCGCATCTCCGGCCGGTCGAAACTGGCCGACGTGATCCGCTACGCCATCCGGCATTGGGAGGGGCTGGTCCGCTTCCTCGATGACGGCCGGATCGAGATCGACTCCAACACCGTCGAGCGCTCAATCCGCCCGATTGCCTTAAACCGAAAAAATACGCTCTTCGCCGGTCACGATCGTGGCGGCGTTCATTGGGGCATTATCGCTTCGCTCATAGAGACGTGCAAATTAAACGCCGTCGATCCCCAAGCCTGGCTCGCCGACATTCTCGCCCGCCTCGTCAATGGCTGGCCCATGAGCAAGATCGATGAACTAATGCCATGGGCTGATGCCGCAGCGCCCCCTGAACGCGCCGTGGCCTGAGAACATCGCTTACGATACGACTTGCTGGCCAGCGGTTGATGAGCTTGGTCAGCACATCGTTTAGCCAGGCGTGCGGGTTGACGCCATTGAGCTTGCAGGTCTCGACAAACGAGGCGATACGCGCCCAATTGCGGGCTCCCTGATCATGTCCCGCGAACAGACTATTTTTCCTGCTCAGGGCAATAGGACGGATTGATCGCTCGACCGTGTTGGAGTTGATTTCGATGCGACCATCTTCCAGGAAGCGAACCAACCCGTTCCATTGGTTCAAGCCGTAATTCATGGCATCGCGCACCGGCGAGGCTTTGGAGAGGCGCTTGAGGCAGTCCTCGAACCAGGCCTTCAGTTTTTCAACCTCGGGCCGGGACTTCGCCTGGCGGACGGAACATCGCTCTTCCGGCGGTCGTCCGCGGATTTCCTCCTCGATCTCATACAGCGTCTGAATGCGCGCCAGTGCCTGAGAGGCGATGGGCGCGGGACCTTTGTTGGCGATCTCATAAAATCGCCGCCGCAGGTGTGCCCAGCAATAGGCGAGCGTCACTGGCCCGCCCTTGCGACCGGCACGGGTGAGGATGTTATAGCCGTTATAGCCATCAACCTGGAGGATGCCGCCGAAGCCTTCCAGCAGTGTCGCCGCATGTTTGCCGCCGCATCCTGGCGCATAGGAATAGATGACGGCAGGTGACGTGGCATTGTCCCAGGGCCGATCATCGCTGGCCAGCGCCCAAAAAAACCGGGCTTGGTCTTCCCGCGCCCCGGATCGAGAACGGGGCAGCGCGTCTCGTCCGCAAACAGCTTGTCTTTGCCTTTCATGATGGCAAGCAGGCGGTCATGGAGCGGCTCCAACTCAGACGCCGCCGCGCCCACCCACGCAGCTAAGGTTGAGCGGTCAAGGCGGATGCCCTGACGGTTGAAGATCTGCGCCTGGCGGTACAACGGTAAGTGATCGGCATATTTCGATATGACCACATCGGCGACAAGCGTTTCGGTCGGAATGCCTCCCTCGATCAGCCGCGGCGGTGCCGGGGCCTGCACCACGGCCTCCTCGCAGTTGCAGCCATATTTAGGGCGGCGAGTGACGATAACGCGCAAGCTGGCCGGCACCTTGTCGAGGCGCTCGGACTTATCCTCGCCGATGACGTGCATGGCCTTACCGCAACAAGGGCAAATCGTGCTTTCCGGTTCAATGACCTGCTCGATGCGCGGCAAGTTTTCCGGCAGCGAACCGCGGTTGGCGCGACGCTGCTTTACGCGCGCGCTTGAGGCTCTCGTCCTTCTTATCCTCTTCCGCGTCGGCCTTGGCGCTGGCTGTCTCCAACTCCTCCAGCACCAGATTGAGCTGGTCTTCGCTCAGCCGTTCGGATTTACGGCCGAAGCGCGCCCGCCGCAGCACGGCGATGATGTGATGAAGCTTGTCGTTGGCGGCGGTGAGTTGATCGCACTCTGTAATGATGAGCTGCTTCTCCGCCCGCTCAGCGAGAATGATCGCGCGTAGGGCGTCAAGATCATCGGGCAGCGTATCTGACGAAGCAACTGTCATGAGGCCAATTTGGCTGATTTGCCCAGCAACAGCCATCCGAAATTGGCTGGCTGAGCAAACGATCACAGGATCATTGCGTCGCCGTTGGCCGCACAATCCGCCGCGTGTGCACGCGGGTCCAATTCAGACCTTCGAGAAGCGCGGATAATTGCGCTGGAGAAAGACGCATGACGCCGTCTTCGATCCGTGCCCAGTGGAACCTGGAATCTTCCAGGCGTTTGATCAGCAGGCAAATGCCGGTGCCGTCCCAGAACAGCAGTTTGATCCGGTCTGCCCGTTTAGAACGGAAGACGTAGATCACGCCCGAGAACGGATCGGCCTTGAACTCGGCCTGCACGATCGCCGCCAACCCGATGGCTCCTTTGCGGAAATCGACCGGCTTCGTGGCGATCAGTACCCGCACATTGGTTGGCGGCACAATCATGTGACGGTCTTCACAGCGCGAAGAACGGCCGCCAGCACTTTGCTATCAACGCCGCTATGCACACGGACGGTTACGCCGCCAAGCATGATTTCGATCACAGTGGAGCTCGCAGCCGTAGCAGACGTTTCAACCGGCGCCGAGCCAGAACAGTCAGTGGTGATCATCACCGGTGCAAACGCTGGCTCGCCAACATCGCCTCCGGCAGCAGGCGGCAAACCGCATTGGAGCCCATTCGCATTGCGTTTGCGAAACTCATTCCGCCAGTTAAACAGCTGTTGCGGCCGAAGGCCATGACGACGGGCGACGTCCGAAATCACCACCCCGTCCCGGCAGCTCTCGGCAATGAGAGCCAGCTTCTTCTCGTCCGTCCACTCCCGACGACGCTCGACGCCCGTGATCACCTCGACCCGCTGCACCCGAGCGGCCTCGGTTTTGACCTTACGGTCGACATTATGGTTGAAACGATAGGTATCCATGGCCACGCATCATGCCCGTGCGCGAGACAGCCGAGAAGATGGCGTGGGAGCACCGCTTACGATTGAATTTGGTCGGGCACGGAAGGCTGACAAGCAAAGATGCAAACTGCACGAATGCTATTGCGTGAAATGCAGATCGCCACGCGTCCCGCTCGCAAGCAAAGCCGAGTACGTTCCACTCACCCTCACCAATGGAAATTTACGTGGTCTCTGCCCGGAGTGCGGGACATTGATGCACAAGCGTATCTCCGTGCACCGAATAGTCGGAATTGGAAAGATCTTGGCTCTGTCCGTTGAGGAAGGCGAAACACACCTTATTGGATAGCAAGTGCCCTTCCTTGAATGATTACTTCCACTTGGAGTATGCCACTAACAGGCTGCTGAAAAACCCCGAGGATGACAGTCTGTGGCGAATATGATTCCGTGCTTTCTGGAATGCCAGGGAGGACGGAATGCGCGGTTCGGATTTGCGGTCTGGGGAGCTTTTTTCTTACGTCGATCTTGAGGAGCGTGTGCCGGCGAAGCATCCGCTGCGCAAGATCCGGCAGATCGTCAACGATGTGCTCCAGAGTCTGGATAGCGAATTTGCCAGGCTTTATGCCGCCCACGGCCGCCCCTCGATCCCGCCGGAATGGCTGCTTCGAGCCTCGTTGTTGCAGGCGTTTTACACCGTCCGATCGGAACGCCAGCTGATGGAGCAACTCGACTACAATCTGCTCTATCGCTGGTTTGTGGGTCTCGGCATCGACGACCCGGTCTGGGTGCCGACGGTGTTTACGAAGAACCGGGACCGGTTGCTCGAGGCCGATGTTGCGAAGCAGTTCCTGAGCCGGCTGCTGGCGCATCAGGAGGTCAGCCCGCTTTTGTCGGACGAGCATTTTTCGGTCGACGGCGCGCAACTCCATGCCTGGGCGTCGATGAAGAGCTTCGTGCCGAAAGAGATGGCGGCGACCTCCGGCGAGGGACCTGACACGCCGTCGGCACCTGACACGTCCCACGCCCTGGCGCCCGTTGCGGCGGTGGGTAGCGATGCCGCTCCATCCAGCGAAACTGATCAAACCGCGCCTTTGCCGGAGCCCGCGGATGCAGCCGAAACCGAAAACCAGCGCCGCAATGCCGAATTGGACTTCCGTGGCCAGAAGCGATCGAACGCCACCCATGTCTCGACGACCGACCCAGAGGCTAGCCTCTACCGAAAAGGCCAAGGCAAGGAAGCCAAGCTCTCCTATCTCGGCCATACGCTGATGGAGAACCGCACCGGCCTGATTGTCGAGGCCAGCGTCACCACGGTGTCGGGATATGCCGAACGCGAGGCGGCGGTCGCGATGATCGAAAGCCATCGCTCCGGCCGGCGGCGGGTGACGCTCGGTGCCGACAAGGGCTATGACGCGGGCGAGTTCGTAAAGGACCTGCGCGCGCTGAACGTCACGCCGCACATCGCGCAGAACGACACCGCGCGCCGCTCGGCGATCGATGGCCGTACAACCCGGCATCCCGGCTATGCGGTGAGCCAGCAGAAGCGCAAGCGCATCGAGGAGCCGTTCGGCTGGGGCAAGACGATCGGCGGCCTCGCCCGGCCGATGCTGCGCGGCGTGGCGCGACTTGGCTTCAAGTTCATCCTGACGATGGCCGCGTATGACTTGATCCGGCGGCCCAAACTCCTCGCCGCATGAAGGCGGCAGAAGGAAAAAAAGACCGATTGCTCCGTGAAAGCGCAAGATAGTTCCAGGTCGACAGGATTTTCAGCAGCCTGCTAATGCCATGGCTCTGTCCGCGTTGAGTATGTGTTTCATCCAATGGCGGCGGCCAAGCAGTGCTCGGGCGCAAGGGAAGCAGCGGATTTTTCCAGCATTCGCCGCCAGCCGAGATAGTTGGGCAGATATTTCGTCGCCACGCCGTTGAAGCGGTTGAGCCATTTCTTGAAGCGGCTGATATAGCTATTAACGGTCTGGATGTGCAGCACCTTTTCATGCACGTGCTCGCCGTGGCTGGCGAGGATCAGCTCGTATTCGATCGCTTCTGCCTTGGCGAAAGCGATCAGCGCCGGATCGCCGTCCATGCACAGCAGCACGTCAGTGTTCGAAACTGCTCCCTTCAAAACCGCGTTGACGGCGTCCTCCGAGCGATTGTGCAACACCGCATCCAGATGATGGCCGTAGCGGTCGCGGGCGATCAGGATCGGCGTTTGTTCGCTGGACAAGCCTGGCTTTTCAGCCTTGCCGCCGCGCTTCCTCGCCTTGCGCGGCAAGCGTCGCTCACCTTTCCGGCTTTGCAGAACGAAACATTCGTCGACCTCGACGATGCCGGTCAGCCGCTGGTCCTTAAGGTCTTTCTGCGCCTTCAAAAAACGATGCCTCCAACGGAAGGACGTGCTCTTGTCGATCCCGGTCCGCACCGCCGCGGCGCGGACGGTCTCCGAGCCGTTGAGCGCTTCGGCGAATTTCAGCCAGCGGCCCCGCTTTCGAAGCCGGGCCAGCGGCGTGCCGGTCAGAGCGTTGAACGTCCTGGCGCAGGCCAGGCATTTGTAACGCCACAGACCCCGCGCCATACCATGGCGATGAATGCGACGCCCCTTGCAATGCGGGCATTTCAGATCGGTCTGAAACTGGCCATCGATGAGCTTTTGCGTTTCATTTCCAGCGCTCCGCTCGCGAAGAGTATCGATCAGCTTGCGGCCCTGCGCGGGCGTGAGTTCCGCGATAAGTTCCGCTAGCCGCTGTTTGAATTTTCGGTGCTCCATGATCGGTCTCCCTTAATGGGAACAAATCAGGAACTTGAGCTGCCGTCAATCCCCATACTCAGCGCGGACAGAGCCATTATGTTAATCCTATTCGTAATTATATAGCTGAGGAATCAATAAACCCGCGCCTTCGGCTCGATATATTGCACCTCATTGGTGAGGGTCCGCGTGTGCACGGGACGGTAATCGAGGCGCACGACCTTCGCCTCATAATCCGCCCAGGACAGCGTGTGCTTCATCCATTCCGCGTCGTCGCGGTCGGGGAAATCCTCGCGGGCATGCGCGCCGCGGCTTTCCTGACGGCTGAGTGCGCCGGTAATGGCCACGGCGGCCTGGGCGATCAGATTGTCGAATTCGAGCGTTTCGACGAGGTCGGAGTTCCAGACCAGCGATCGGTCGACGACTTTGATGTCCTCAGCGCTCCTCCAAATCTCCTCGACCCCCCTGCGCCCCTCCTCGAGGACTTCGGCGGTGCGGAAGACGGCGCAATTCGACTGCATGGTCTTCTGCATTCTCAGGCGCAGCTCCGCCGTCGGCGTCATACCATTGGCATAGCGGTAATGGTCGAGCCGGGCGACGGCGTTTTCGCCGGCATCGGATGGGAGCGCTGCCTGGCTGCGGCCGGGCTCGATCGTCTCGGCGCAGCGCAGGGCGGCGGCGCGTCCGAATACCACGAGGTCGATGAGCGAGTTCGAACCGAGCCGGTTGGCGCCATGCACGGACGTGCAGGAAGCCTCCCCGAGCGCCATCAGTCCGGGCACGATTGCATCGGGATCGCCATTCGCCGGATTGATCGCCTCGCCGTGATAGTTGGTCGGGATGCCGCCCATATTGTAGTGCGCGGTCGGGAGGACGGGGATCGGCTCGCGGCGGAGATCGACGCCTGCAAAGATCTTGGCGCTTTCGGTGATGCCGGGCAGGCGTTCGGCGAGAATCTTCGGGTCCAGATGGTCGAGATGGAGATAGATGTGGTCCTTCTCCGGCCCGACACCGCGGCCCTCGCGGATTTCCACGGTCATGGACCGCGAGACGACATCGCGTGAGGCGAGGTCCTTCGCATGCGGCGCATAGCGCTCCATGAAGCGCTCGCCCTCCGAATTCGTCAGATAGCCGCCTTCGCCGCGCGCGCCCTCGGTGATCAGCACGCCGGCGCCGTAGACGCCGGTCGGGTGGAACTGGATGAATTCCATGTCCTGCAGCGGCAAGCCGGCGCGCAGCACCATGGCATTGCCGTCGCCCGTGCAGGTATGGGCCGAGGTGCAGGAGAAGTAAGTGCGCCCGTAACCGCCCGTCGCCAGGATCGTCCGGTGCGCGCGGAAGCGGTGGACGGAGCCGTCCTCGATCGACATGGCGACGACGCCGCGGCAGACGCCTTCATCGTCCATGATCAGATCGAGCGCGAAATATTCGATGAAAAAGTCGGCCGAATGGCGCAGCGACTGGCCGTAAAGCGTGTGCAGCATGGCGTGGCCGGTGCGGTCGGCCGCGGCGCAGGTGCGCTGGGCGGGCGGTCCCTCGCCGAACTGGGTGGTCATGCCGCCGAAGGGGCGCTGATAGATCTTGCCCGCCTCGGTACGGGAGAACGGCATCCCGTAATGCTCCAGCTCATAGACGGCGTCCGGCGCATGCCGGCAGAGATATTCGATCGCGTCCTGGTCGCCGAGCCAGTCCGACCCCTTCACCGTGTCATACATATGCCAGCGCCAGTCATCCGGCCCCATATTGCCGAGCGCGGCGGCAATGCCGCCCTGCGCCGCAACCGTATGGGAGCGGGTCGGGAAGACTTTGGTGATGCAGGCGGTCTTCAGTCCGGCTTCGGCGCAGCCGAGCGCGGCACGCAGTCCCGAGCCGCCGGCGCCCACGACCACGACGTCATAGGTGTGGTCGGTGAAAGGATAGGCGCGGCCATTCATTTTCGGCGCGCTTACGCCATTTTCGGTGCCGTTATTCGCCATATTCAGCCTCCCAGGCTAAGCTTGACGATCGCGATGACGGAGGTAACTGCAATAATTGCGACAAAGGACGTGTTGAGTAACAAGAGCGTTATCTTGGACGCCTTACTATGGATGTAATCCTCGACGATCACCTGCATACCGATGCGCATGTGGTATCCCGCCGAGAAGGTGAAGAGCAGGGCAAGGGCAGCGACGATAGGAGAGGCGAAATAGGCGCGCACCGCTTCGAGGGGCTCGCCGGCCAGGTGGATCACCGAGTAGATGACGAAGATCAGAAGGATCAGATTTCCTGCTGCAGTCACGCGCTGCGCCCAGAAATGTTCGGTGCCCGATTGCGCTGAGCCAAGCCCTTTCACACGGGACAGTGAGGTCCTGTAGCTCGCCATTAGAACGCTCCCCATTTTGCCAGGCCGATGAACCAGATGACCACGGTGAGCGACAAAGATCCGATGATCGTTGCCCAGGAGAGGGCGCGCACCGAGGGAATGTCCAGCGCATGTCCGGTATCCCAGATGAAGTGACGAATGCCGCCGAGCGCATGATGGATCAGCGACCAGCTATAGGCGAAAAGCACGATCAGCCCGACCGGCGAGCCGGCGATCTCATTGGCGATGCTAAAGCTTTCCCGCCCGGCCGCCGCCGATGCCAGCCACGCAGCGATCAGCGCCGTGCCCAGATAGTTCGCCGCACCGGTGATGCGATGCAGGATCGACATCATCATATTGATATAGGGGCGGAAGATCGTCAGATGCGGCGACAATGGCCGCGCCGGCCCAGCCTCGCCATTCGCCATCAAATCTCACTCCTCGCGATGTTTCACTGCCGTTTTACCGCGCCGCACCATCAGCCGCAATGGTCCAGACCATCCCGGACACCGCCGAATGGCCATCTCTTGCCGCAGGATGATCTGCGCGCCCGCGTATATCTAATCGGACGAAATCAGATGAGTTCTTGAGCTCTTAACCACTTCAAGGATCGCTTGCAATGGTCAACAACCGCTCACGATGGCCGGCCGGCTTTGTCTTAAGTCTAACTCTCCTGTGCGCCTCGCTCTCGCCGGGCAGGGCGGAGACGTTTTTCGACAGCATCGAATCGGGGGGACGCGAGCGGACCTTCATCGTGGTCACCCCTGAGAGCGCTAAGCGCCGTGAAAAACTGCCGACGGTGATCGCTCTTCACGGCGCACTGATGAAAGGCGCATCGATGAAGCGCATTTTCGGCTTGGATGAACTGGCCGAGCGCGATCGCTTCGCGGTGGTCTATCCCGACGGCATCCGGCGCCACTGGCGCGATGGCCGCCCCGGAGCCGCTTCCGGTTCCGAGGATGTCCGTTTCATTCGTCAGCTTGCCGATCATATGGTGCGTTCCGGACTGGCCGATCCGGACCGGCTTTATCTCGTGGGCGTTTCGAATGGCGGAATGCTGACCTACCGGATCGCCTGTGAAGCGCCCGGCGTCTTTGCCGCCTATGCGGCGGTGATCGCGAACATGCCCGAGCGTGTGGCGGAGAGCTGCCGCCGGAAAGGCAGCGCGCCGATGCTGATCATCAATGCCACGCACGACCCGGTCATTCCCTGGGACGGCGGGGATATCGGCCGTTTCCGCAGCCGGGGCGAGGTGCTGTCGACGCCGGACACGGTCGCATTCTGGCGCCGCTACAATCGGTGCAGCGAGAAATCGGAAACGAAACCGCTGCCGGACAAGGACAGGACGGATGGGTCGACGGTGCTTGCGAAGCAATATATCGATTGCAAGTCGGATGCCGCTGTGGTCCTGCTGACGGTCGAGGGCGGCGGGCATTTGCCGCCGGGCGCGCAGGTGGGCGATCGGCCGCTTCTGCAGTCCATCCTCGGCGGTCCGGCCAATCAGGACATATCGGCGGCCGACGTCAGCTGGAAGTTTTTCAAGCGCTTCCCTCTTTGACGCGCAAGCTGTTCGAGCTGGAAGCATTCTAGCGCAACGCGCGTCCAAGCATGTCCCCGCGAAGGCGGGGATGGACGCGGGAACAGTTGCGCTCATCTTTTGAAATAGATCAACCCTCGTCCAAGTGAGTCCACTTGGACGAGGGTTGATCTAAAGGGGGCAAATCATGAAACGGTTTGTTTTGGCGATCCACCGCAATCTAGCGCCGCTGCTTGTGATATGCGCTCTTCTTAGCGGCGCGACAGCGGCGGCGGTGGAACAGCATCAGCCGGTGCCGGAGGAGGACTGGACCACTTACAAAAATGCGCGCTTCGGATACAGCCTATACTACCCTTCAGGCCTCTTCGAAGCCGAGTCGCCGCCGACAAATGGCAGCGGACTGACATTCGTCTCGGAGAATGGCCGCGCCAAGATCGTCGTGTTCGGCACGCATAATTCCGAAAACCTCTCGCCCAAGGAATATCGGCGCGTCCTGCTTGAGGAATTCGGGGGCTATGATGAGCTGGACTACAGTCCGACCGGCCGGACCTGGTTTGTCCTGTCAGGATATCGCGGTGAAAACATTTATTATCAGAAAGTGATTTTCTCCTGTTCCAACAGGATCATAAATGTCTTCAGCATGACTTTTCCCACAGTTGAAAAACCTCTCTATGCCGGGATGATCGAGACGATGGAGGACCATTTCAAGACCGGCCGCGGCGAAGACACGCCGGATGATTGTTAGGCGATCAAGGCCGTGCCGCGTTGCGCGGATTTGATTGGACGAATGGCCCGGCAGCGTGGCGATTTCCGGCGGCGAGTTGTGCTTGGCATTTTTCCCGCGATCGGCTAGGGAACGTTCGATGAAAGCGGCGCGTCGAATCCGACCAGTATCCGAAGAATATCTCACCCAGGGGAATGAGGCCTTTGTTGCAGGCCGCTTTTACCTGGCGGCTCAGGCTTTTACGAAGGCGCGTGACGCGGAGCCGCGCAATCCCGTCATTCTCTTCAATCTGGCGAGCGCGAAGGAGCGAATCGGCGAGATCGAAGAGGCGGCCCGGCTGTTGAGCGAGGCCCTGCGGAACCGCCCGTCCTGGATCGAGCCGGCCCAGCGGCTTGCTCTCCTGCTCGGCCGTTACAAGATCACCAACGCCAAGGATCTCGACGCGCACGGGCTGCTTGCGGCCTTCGCTTTCGATCAGGTCGACGAGCAGCCTGTCGCATCGGCGGCCCTGGCCTATCTGGAGGCGCATACATCGTTCGGTAAGGCGATCGAGCAGGCCGAAGCCGGCAAGGCCGACGAAGCCGCGCGCGCTCTGCTGCTGCGCCGGACCGACAAGGCGCTTTCGCACCCGCTCTTCCTGGCCGCGCTGAACAGCGTCAATTCCAACCCGCGCTGGGAGTGGCTGCTGACCGCGTTGCGCCGCGTGCTCCTCATCGAGGCGCCCGCCGAGCGATTCCAGGACAAGGTGCTGACGAGTTTCGTCCTCGCGCTGATCCGGCAGTGCCTTGCCAATGAATATGTGTTCGCGGTCAACGCCGAGGAAACGGGCCGTCTTGCCGAGAATCCGCTCGATCCGGGCGCTCTGGCCGGCGGCGGCGCGGATCAGGCCCGCCGGCTGCTGCTCCATCTGCTTTACCGGTCTCCGCTTGATCTCCTTGGCAAGAAGCTGCCGGCTGCGGAGTGCCGGAGCATCAGGCCGAAGGGGCTCGGCGAGCTGCTCGCGCAATCCTTCGAAGACGAGGACAGACAAGCAGGTCTCGCTGCGGACATTCCCAGTATCGGCGTGATCAAGGATGCGGTCTCGCAGAAAGTCGCGGGCCAATATGAAGCGCATCCCTATCCGCGCTGGACCAGCTTGCAGATGCCGCGGGAAGGAAGCGGCCGGGCGGCGCTGGAGCGCTTCCTGGCGCCGGAAAAGCTCAGCTTCATGGATGCGCCGTTCAAAGTGCTGATCGCGGGCGCGGGGACCGGCAAGCACGCCATTGCCGCAGCGGTTCGCTACGGGCCGATGGCCGATGTGGTCGCCATCGATCTGAGCCGGCGCAGCCTTGCCTATGGCAAGGCGAAGGCAGAGCAGCTGGGCGCGAAAAATATCCGTTTCGTGCAGGCGGATTTGCTGGAATTCGGCTCGGAGGAAGGGCCGTTCGACATTGTCGAGGCGATCGGCGTTCTGCACCACATGGCCGAACCCTTCAAGGCCTGGGAGGCGCTGGCCGCTTGCTTGCGTCCCGAGGGGTTTATGCTGACCGGGCTCTACAGTCCCATCGCCCGGCGGAACATTGCGCAAATTCGCAGCGAAGCGGACTATCCCGGACCGGGATGCGACGACGACACCGCGCGGGCCTACCGGCACAGCCTGATGAACCGCAAGGATGAAGCCGCAGCCGGCCTGACGCTATCGCATGATTTCTACACGCTGAGCGAGTTCCGCGACCTCGTCCTGCATGAGCATGAAAGACCGATATTCCTCTCCGAGATCGGGGCTTTCATGGCTCAGCACAACCGGCGATTTTGCGGTTTCAGTCTGCCGCGGCCGATAATTGATGCGTTTTTCGAGGCGTTTCCGAACGATCAGTGGCCTGGAATGTTCGAGAACTGGGCGGCTTTCGAAGAGCAACATCCGCGCACATTTGACGCCATGTACCGGATTTGGTGCGAGCCATCCGCGTAGCCCCGGCCAAAGACTGATGAGGCGCCGTCCGTATCGAGACAGCGCCCCCAGCCGTGGCTACAATGCGGGATTAAGCCGGATCCAGAATCAGCTCGGAGATCGCCAGCGCGGCATTGACGCCCGTCTGGCCCTGGATGCTGAGCGGCTGCAGCGAAATCGTGTCCTGCGATCCGCCGACCAGCAGATTGGCGCCTGCGCCGACCCCGGCGCTCGCTTCCGCGGAGGCGCCGACATAGCTCCCCGCGAGCGCCCCCTCGCCCAAATTTCCCGTCGGTGCGAGCACAGCCCAAGCTATCGTCGCCTTCCCAGTCACGCCGATATCGAGGCCGAACTTGTTGATCTCGCCGACATAGTCCTCCGGCTCGCCCTCGGCAGGGTCGAACTGGCAGCTCAGGCGCTTGCTGGAGCCGAATATGAAGCCGGTGCCGCCGCTCACCTCGCAGGTGAGCACGCCGACGCGCACACTGTCTCCCTGCTTGGCTTGAGCGGAAACGGCGCCCGCAAGAACGGCAAAAAGAGCCGCAGCCGCGGCGCTCTGCAATTTTCCAATTTTCATCGTTATTCCCTCCGTGAAAGAACAGCACAATCAAAACCCGGCATAATCAAGGCGGTTCCCGGCGGGCGGTCAAGTGCAGCCAGAACGGGGAGCCGGCATCGCCCTATCGGCGCCGCCCAAATCTCGCCTTCGGCCTGTCCCGGAAAGGGCACAGTGCAGCGCAGCAATCCCATGTCTTCCTTCGCTCTACACTTGGCGGCGTAAAAACGCTCCACGTGTTTTCCAAGTGCCGTGAGTATTTTTATGGATTTTTTACAGCCAAGCATGAAAAAAATTGCTAAGCCGTCGGCTTCAGCGCGGCTCTTGTGACTTGGCGCTGCCGAGATGTTCCACGCTTGATTTAGCAAGGTTACTGCTGATGAAACTTCTCGTAACGGGGCATCTGGGTTATATCGGAACCGTCATGGTGCCGGTTCTACTGAGGGCAGGGCACGAAGTCATCGGCTGCGACAGCGATCTCTATCAGGATTGCAGCTTTAACGCCGGAGGCGTAATCGCGCCCGTGCCGAATCTGCGCCGGGACATACGCGATCTGACCACGGACGATCTTGTCGGCATCGATGCGGTTATTCATCTCGCCGCGCTGTCCAACGACACGCTCGGCAATCTCAATCCCGAGGTGACCTACAGCATCAATCATCTCGGCACCGTCCAGCTTGCGAAAATGGCCAAGGCCGCAGGCGTGCAGCGCTTCATCGTTGCGTCCTCCTGCGCCAATTACGGTCATACCGATCACGACCTCATCGACGAGACCGGTGCGCTCAATCCGGTCTCGCCTTATGGGCAGAGCAAGGTCTGGTCCGAGCATGACACCGTTCCGCTGGCGGGGGAGGGGTTCTGCCCGGTCTTCATGCGCCTGCCGGCGGCGTTCGGCGTTTCGCCCCGAATGCGCTTCGACGTGGTGCTCAACAATCTGGTCGCCTGGGCTGTCACCAAGGGCGTGATCTATCTGAAGTCCGACGGAACGCCCTGGCGCCCCATCGTCCATGTCGAGGATGTTGCCCGCGCCTTTCTCGCGGCGCTCGAAGCGCCGGGCGACAAGGTTTTCAATCAGTCCTTCAATGTGGGCAGCAACGCGCATAATTACCGCATTCGCGATCTCGCCCAGATCGTCGTGGATCGCGTTCCCGGCTGCCGTCTCGAATTCGCACCGCACGCCGGATCGAGCCGCCGCTCCTATCGGGTGAATTTCGAAAAGATTGAGCGCATTCTGCCCGGCTTCAGGGCGGAGTGGGACGCAAGGCGCGGCACCGAGCAGCTCTACGAGGCCTTCTGCGCCTCCGGCCTGACGCTCGACGCGGTGGAGGGACCGCGCTATCAGCGCATTCTGCATCTCAGAAAGCTGATCGCGGACGGCGTCATCGACCCCGATCTGCGCTTCGCCTCAGCCCGCCGGGATCGGGAGCCGATGCCAGCGCTCGCGAGCTGACACGCTCGTCACGCAGCCGAGGTTGTTTTTTCCTGCCGCATTGATCCTGTGCGAACTCGCCTCACTGCGCGGGTGCCAGGGGGAGGGCGGGCGGTGCCGTCTCGGTCGGCTCCCGTGCCGCCGTTTCATCCGGTTTCTTGGCCGCCGCCTCATCCGGCTTCGGCTCCTCTTTTTTCGGCGGCGGCAAGACGGTCGGCGTCCAGGCGACGAGGTTTCTCGCCGTCTCCTGAAACGCTTCGTTCAGGGCCGCGAGCGCGGGCGCGGTGTCGGTCGATTTCGCCGGGACCGTTGCGTGGAAAAGCTTCGCGCCGAGGATCTTGCCGTCATTGTTCGCGATCTTGGCCGAATATTCGACATCGGCGACGGGGTGGGGATCGGTGATGATCTGGAAGCTTCTTAGGTCGATCAGCAGCTGATAATCGCCCGTAATCGCATCGGAATGGCCGACGCTGCCGATATAGCCGGCATTCTCGAAGCTCTGGGTGATTTTGGCCTGCACCAGGCGGGTGAGATTGTCGGCCCAGCGCGGCCCGGGCGGCAGGGGCGCGGCGCCCGGCGCCGGACGGTAGATGATGTTCTGACTGTCGAGCTGGAAAATTGCGGTCGGCAAGGGTACGGCGAGCTGGCCGGGCAAGGTCTTTGCCGGTGTGTCGAATTTTTCCGGTGCGACGAGGTCATAGACCTTGTCCGTGTCGGGTCCGCGCGCGCCGCCGGTCATGCGCTCAAGTCCCGCCAAGATCCCGTCGACCTTGTCTGAGTTGCGGGAGAGCGCGCCGGCGAACGTGTTCAGATTGCCGATCAGCTCTTTGAACGGCTCGGAATTGTCGTCGAGGATCGTGTTGAGCTTCAAAAGCGCGTTCCGCGCCGAATGGGTGACGGTCTGTCCTGCGCCCTTATTGGCGACGAGCTTGGGCGGCCTGTCATCCGAGGCAACGAGCGGCGCACCGCCATTGCCGCCGGTCAGCGCGATGGAAGCAACGCCCGTCAGGCCCTGATAGTCGAGGTCGACCGTCGTGTCGCTGCGGATCGGCGTGTCCGCGGCCACGGCGATTTCGGCGATAACCTCGCGGGGGCGGTCGAGGCTGATGCGCAATGCGGTGACCTCGCCGACGCGAATGCCGTTGAAGAGCACCGAGGAACCGCTATAGAGGCCGGGCACGGGACCGTCGAACTCGATGCGATAGGCCGTCCGGTTACGGAAGCCGCCCGCATTCTCCAGCCAGTAGACGAAGGCGAAAACGCCGGCGACCGCGGCCACCAGAAACAGACCCATCAGAATATAGCGCGCTCGAATTTCCATGACTCGCCCCTACATCATTGTTGCGTGATCTGGCGGCACGATCATCCGCGCGCGCGTCCCACCGAAATAGCTTTTCACCCAGGGATGGTCGGAGCTCAGCATGTCGCTCAGCGTGCCCTCGGCCACCACCACCCCATCGGCCAGAGCCGCGACGCGGTCGCAGCAATTCTGCAGGCTTTGCAGATCATGCGTGACCATGAAGACGGTCAGGCCGAGCGTCTGCTGAAGCGTACGGATCAGCTCGTCGAAATCGCCCGCTGAAATCGGATCGAGACCGGAGGTCGGCTCGTCGAGAAACACGATCTCCGGATCGAGCGAAAGAGCGCGGGCGAGTGCGACGCGCTTGGTCATGCCGCCGGAAAGCTCGGAGGGGAATTTCTCCGCATCCCTTACGGTAAGGCCGACCATTTCCAGCTTGGCCATCGCGACCTCGTCCATCAGGCGCTCCGACAGGTCGAGATATTCACGCATCAGAAACTGCACATTCTGGCGCACGGTCAGGGAGGAAAACAGCGCGCCATGCTGGAACAGCACGCCCCAATGGCGCTCCACGCCGCGTCTTTCCTGATCACTCACCTGATCGAGCCGCACGCCGAGCACTTCGATCGTGCCGCGCCGCTTCGGGATAAGGCCGATGATCGTGCGGAGCAGCACCGATTTGCCTGCGCCGGAGCCGCCGACAAGACCGAGGATTTCGCCCTTCAGCACATCGAGCGACAAGCCATTCAGGACGATCGTCCCGTCGAAGCCGACGACCAGATCCCGTAATTTGATTACCGCCTCTGCCATCCGCAGCCCCTTACATCCCGATCGCGGCGAAGAACATGGCGAAGAGGCCGTCGAGAACGATCACCATGAAGATCGATTTCACGACGGAATCGGTGGTCTTCAGCCCCAGCGACTCCGCGCTCCCCTTCACGCGCAGCCCTTCGGTGCAGGCGACGATACCGATGATCAGCGCCATGAAAGGCGCCTTGATCAGACCCACCTTGAAATGCGTCAGCGTGATCGCGTCGCGCAATCGTTCCGTGAAGATCTCCGGGGCCATGCCGCCATAAAACGAAGCGACGAGACCGGCGCCGAACAGGGCGGCGATGGAGCCGATGAAGGTGAGCAGGGGCAGCGCGATGACGAGCGCCAGAATGCGCGGCAGAATCAGCACCTCCACCGGGTCGAAGCCCATGGTCCGAAGCGCGTCCACTTCCTCCTGCATCTTCATCGAGCCGAGCTCGGCGGTGTAGGAGCTGCCGGAGCGGCCGGCCACCATGATGGAGACGATGAGCACGCCGATCTCGCGCGTCACGAGGATGCCGACCATATCGACGACATAGAGGTCTGCGCCGAATTTGCGGAAATGAAAGAAGCCCTGCTGCGAGATGATGCAGCCGATCAGAAAGGTGATCAGCAGGACGATTGGGATGGCCTGCCAGCCGACGCGATCGAGCTGATGGACGGTCGAGGTCAGGCGAAGATGGGCGGGCCGGATGATGACATTGAAAAGCGCACTGCCGATCGCGCCGAACATATTGATGAAGGGCAGAAGATCGTGCCCGAGCGCCTCCAGGCGCCGGCCGAGCCAATCGAACACGGCCAGCACGCTCCGGCGCGGCCCCTGCTTTTCCGGGGGCTCACGGTTCGCGTAGTGCATCCCCTCCAGGAGGCCGCGATAGTGATTGGGAAGATCGACGATGCTGGCGTTCTGGCCTTCGCCCTGCCATCCGCGCAGCAGCCGCTCCAGGAGCCAGGCGCCGAATGTGTCGAACTCGCGGACCTGCCCCATGTCGATCGACATGCTGTGGAGGCGTCCCGATGGCGCCGCATGGCGCTTGATCAGCGATTCCAGCTCGGCCGCATGCGGCGCGGTCCACGAGCCCCCGGCCGTGAGTTCGAGCCGCTCGCCGTTAACCGTGCTGTTTAGAACAGGCCCCGAATTCATCCCTCAGCCCACCCGGTTTCGAAACGGTGTCGTTAAGCGATGCAAGCATTAACCGGTTTGGGGTTAAAATAAAATGACGCTCAGCCGTTTGATGTTCGGGAGGGGGCTTGAATCTCGGGCTTAAGGGCTGTCAGACCTCAGGCAATCTCTTCGACGCGCACGACGCGAAAGGTGCGCAGCCGGTCGTCGTCATGCTCGCGGATTGAGACATATTCGCCGGGCCGGAAGAGATGATCGCCGAAGCGGTAACCGGACTCGTCGTCATCCACATCGCCGTGAATGTCATAATGAAAGGCCCAGAACCCGCCGGGCTTTCTCACCAGATGGCCGGTTTCCTCGTCCTCCTCGCCCCAGAAGCGGCGGGCGCGGCATTTGTCCCGATGCTTCTTCCAGGCCTCGGGGTCCAGATGCCCATCGTCGCCGAGCGGGGCAACGAATTCATAGCCATGGGCATGGCTCCCCTCCGGGAACTCGGGGTCGCGGGCAAGCTCGAGCCTTACCTTCTTCAACGTCATGATTCCGTGCTCCTGAATTGCGCGGGCGGGCCCTGCATAGCCGTTTCTTTACCCTGTTCGAGCGTGGAGGCAAAGGCATAAGGCATACGAGACCACGATATTGCGGGTAGAGCGATTCGAGCGCTCCCACATTGACCTAACGCAAAACGCCGCGGCCTGCATATCCGGCGGGCCGGCATCCCTAGAGCCCCTATGACAAAACCTCACGCCCTCTTGCCCTTTTTCGGCTGGCTTCCTACACCATTGTCCAAATTCGCCCCCGCAACTTCGGATTTGCTCAGCCACATGGTCCACCCCTCCGCCCAAAACCATCCACCCGTCCGCCACGGCAATATCGGCGCCCTGATTGTCAATCTGGGGACGCCGGACGATACGAGCTATTGGCCGATGCGGCGCTATCTGAAGGAATTTTTGTCCGACCGGCGGGTGATCGAGACCAATCCGGTGCTCTGGTGGTTCATTCTCAACGGCCCGATACTGACCAAACGGCCGATCTCTTCCGGCGAGGCCTACCGCGCCATCTGGAACACCGAGCGCAACGAATCTCCTTTGCGCACGATCACCCGCAGCCAGGCGGAGAGTCTGAGCGGGAATTTCGCGGATCATGCCGAGGTCGTGGTCGATTGGGCCATGCGCTACGGCAATCCTTCCATCTCCTCCCGGCTGGAACAGCTCCAGGAGCAGGGCTGTGAGCGCATCCTGCTGGTGCCGCTCTACCCGCAATATTCCGCCGCCACGACCGCGACGGTGTGCGACAAGGCGTTCGATGCGCTGAAAACGATGCGCTGGCAGCCCTCCATCCGCGTCGCGCCGCCCTATTACGACGATCCCGGCTATATCGAGGCGCTGGCGCAGTCGATTCGAGGCAGTCTCGCCACGCTCAGCTTCGAGCCGGAAGTGGTGATCGCCTCCTATCACGGCCTGCCGCTGGAATATTTCCAGAAGGGCGATCCCTATCATTGCCATTGCATCAAGACGACGCGGCTGCTGCGGGAGGCGCTCGGGTGGGATGAGCAAAAGCTGATCCACACCTTCCAGTCGCGCTTCGGCAAGGCGGAATGGCTCCAGCCCTACACGGACAAAACCATCGCTCGGCTGGCGGAGGAAGGCGTCAAGCGGATCGCCGTGGTGACGCCCGGCTTTGCCTCGGACTGCGTGGAAACGCTGGAAGAAATCGCCATGCAGGGCAAGGAAACCTATGTCGAGCAGGGCGGCGAGGATTACGCGCTCCTGCCGTGCCTCAACGACAGTCCGGAAGGCATGCAGTTCCTGGCCACACATATTCGGCGCGAATTGCAGGGCTGGATTTAGAGAAAAGAGCTTCTCTTCCGGCTCATTTTCTTAAAAACGTCTTAGAGAACACTGGAATTGTACGAATTAAGCTTTTCTTTGCCTGCCGCACTCCCTAAATGAAAATGGCCGTTTTCAGGAAAGGCCGTATTCAGGGGAGTTGCACGCATGTCGGGCTTTTCCATCTTTGTCCTCACTCTGCTTGTCCTGATCGTGATCACCGTCATCGCCACGGCGAAGGTGGTGCCGCAAGGCTATAATTTCACGGTCGAGCGGCTTGGCCGCTATGTGCGCTCGCTCAAGCCCGGTCTCGGCATCATCGTGCCCTTCATCGAGCGTGTGGGGCATAAGATCAACATGATGGAGCAGGTGCTCGACATCCCCACCCAGGAGGTCATCACCAAGGACAACGCGATGGTGACCGTCGATGCGGTCGCCTTCTTTCAGGTGGTTGATGCGGCCCAGGCCGCCTATGAGGTGAGGGACCTGGAATTGGCCATGCTCAACCTGACCATGACCAATATCCGTACGGTGATGGGCTCCCTCGATCTCGACGAGGCGCTGTCGAAGCGCAATGAGATCAATACCCAGCTCCTGCACATAGTCGATGAGGCGACCAATCCATGGGGCGTCAAGGTCACGCGCATCGAAATCAAGGACATCGAGCCGCCGGCCGATCTCGTCAACGCCATGGCGCGGCAGATGAAGGCCGAGCGCGACAAGCGCGCCGCAATCCTGGAGGCGGAAGGCGCCCGGCAGGCTGAGATCTTGAAGGCAGAAGGCCAGAAGCGCGCCCAAGTCCTTGCCGCCGAAGGGCGCAAAGAGGCGGCGTTTCGTGATGCCGAGGCACGCGAGCGCTCCGCCGAGGCCGAGGCGCGGGCCACCCAATTCGTCAGCGACGCCATCGCAGCGGGCAATATTCACGCCATCAACTATTTCATCGCCAACAATTACGTCAGCGCGCTCACCGAGCTGGCCAAGGCGCCCAACCAGAAGGTGCTGATGATCCCCGTCGATGCGGCGGGCATCATCGGCTCGATCGGAGGCATCGCCGAGATCACTCGCGAGGTCTTCGGCGGCCTGCGCGACGGCGATGCGAGGGGCGCGGACGGTGCGGCCGTCTCATCCGGAACTCAGCCGGCGGCACCAGCTGCGAAAGCGGGGCACGGCCGGACGGTGCCGACCGTTTCATCGTCCTAGTGATGTGACTCTGACATTTCGTTCCCTCAATGTCAGCCCAGCTCACTAGCTTAACCTTTTGTTATGGTTCGACTTATCCAAACGGATAAGCCACTTGTCGCCGGATTCATCCGTTTGGGTCGAACGACTAGATCAACTCTCGTTCAAGTGGAATCACTGGAACGGGGTCAAGTTGATCTGTATCGATAGGTTAGCGCAACTGTCCGCGTCCATTGGCGCGCGCGTTGCGCTAGCGGTCCGGAGGGGGCGGGCAGGTCATGAACGACATTCAGGTCATGAGCGATATTGTCGTGTTTTTCTCCAGCGAGCCGGGCTGGATCTGGCTGATCATCGCGGTTGCGCTCTTTACGCTCGATGTGCTGGCGCCGGGCTTCTACATGCTGTGGTTCGGTTTCGCGGCGGGCGCTGTTGGGCTTCTGGTCTTTGCGGCGCCGCTGCCGCCACTCTGGCAGATCCTCGCCTTCTGCGGCGCCAGCGTCCTGTCGCTGTTCATCGGGCGTGCGCTTTGGGGCGGACGCCGGGCCGATGTCAGCGACCAGCCGTTTCTCAATCAGCGTGCCCGGCAGCTTGTCGGCCGCACCTTCGTGCTGGCGACCCCGATCCAGGGCGGCCGCGGGCGCATCACCGCGGGCGACGGCTTGTGGAGCGTCCGCGGCCCGGACATGCCGCAGGGCAGCCTCGTGCGCGTCACCGACGCCGACGGCACCGTGCTGATCGTCGAGGCGGCGGAGGGGACGTAGGGCGGGCAGGCTCGCGGGCCGCCGGACGGCTTTGCGGGCGGCCTCTTGTCGTTTCCCATTGCGAAGACGTTCATAAAGCGCGCGCCGGAAGACCGAACGGCTTGATGCATCTCGGCTGGCGGGTCAGCCGCCGCGTTTGGATCTCTTCCCCACGGCATGCTCCCAGGCCATCTCGAGGGCGGCTCTCAATTCGGCGGTGCTAAGCTTGGCGAGGGTCGCGGTGGTCCAGCCCTGCCGTCCCCAGGCGTTGGGCACGGTGGCGAAGGCGTCCGGCGCCAGCAGGCATTTGAACTCCTGCTCGTCGGGCGCGAATTTGAAATTCGCGGTGCGGCCGTCAGCGGCGAGGGTGACGTAGGTGCGGGCCACTTTGAAGGCCGTGCGGTCGAAATGCGGAGCCTCGGTCGTCCCCTCCAGCGAGAGCGCAATCCGCCGCAAATCCCTGCCCGTCGCCATTGCCGCAGTTCAGGCGACGCCTGCGCGCAGCAGGTCGTGGATGTGAATGATGCCGACGGGCTTGCCGTCATCGACCACGAAGAGCGCGGTAAATGGACGTTCGGTTGAATTCATCAGGCCGAGCGCCGCGCTCGCCAGCGTGTCGGGCGAGATCGTCTTCGGCTTCGTTGTCATGATGTCGCCGACGCGCGCGGTCAGGAGATCCGGCCCCATATGGCGGCGGAGATCGCCATCGGTGATGATTCCGGCAAGCATGCCGGCCTCATCGACAACGCCTAGGCAGCCGAAGCTTTTCTCCGTGATGATGACGAGCGCTTCGCTCATTGCCAGGGTCTTCGGCGCCAGCGGAACCCGGTCGCCCTTATGCATGAGGTCGGACGCATATCTCAGATTGGCGCCGAGCTGCCCGCCGGGATGGAAAACCTTGAAATCGGTGGCGCTGAAGCCGCGCGCCTCCAGCAGCGCGATCGCCAGACAGTCGCCCATGGCAAGCTGCATGGCTGTCGAGGTGGTCGGTGCAAGGCCATGCGGACAGGCTTCCTTCGACACCGGTAGTCTGAGCACGATGTCCGAGGCGCGGCCGAGCGCGCTGTCCTCACGCGAGGTGAGCGCAATGAGCGGCACGCGGAAGCGGCGGGAATAGCTGAGAATATTACCGAGCTCCACAGTCTCACCCGACCAGGACAGGGCGATGATGACATCGTTGCGGGTGATCATGCCGAGATCGCCGTGACTGGCCTCGCTTGGATGAACGAAAAAGGCCGGCGTGCCGGTGGAGGCAAGGGTTGCGGCAAGCTTCTGGCCGATATGGCCGCTCTTGCCCATGCCCGTCACGATGACGCGGCCGCGCGAATCCCGGATCAGCTCGATGGCTGCGACGAAGGACGCGCCAAGCCCGTCGTCGATTACCTCTTTGAGCGCCAGAAGCCCTTTGATTTCCAGATCGAGCGTCCGCCGTGCCGAGCTGATCGGCCCGTCCGCTTCCTCGTCGGGTCTGTCGGAGGTCAATGCAGCTCCCCCGAGCCGCTCATTTCGAAGCATGGGCCTTGTCCTTCCCCACGCCGCATCTATCGTTTCAGCAGTTTATGCAATTCTGCGGCAAAACGCGGGCCGAATTCCTGATGGTCGAGCGCGAAGACGGCATTTGCGAGCAGAAAGCCGAGCTTTGAGCCGCAATCGAAGCTGCGCCCGGAATATTTATAGGCGAAAAAGCGCTGTGTCTTCATCAGCGTTTTCATCGCGTCGGTAATCTGGATTTCGCCGCCGGCGCCGCGTCCCTGACTGGACAGGATCTCGAAGATCTCCGGCTGAAGCAGATAGCGCCCCATAATAATGAGATTGCTCGGCGCTTCCTCGACGGACGGCTTCTCGACCATGGAATTGACCTGCCAGACCGGCCCGTCGCCTGGTTCGACGTCGACGATGCCGTAGCTCGACACGTCCTCCCGCGGCACTTCCTCGACCGCAATCAGATTGACCTTCTCGCCCGTCGCCGAAAGGTCCTGATAGACTTCCATCATCTGTGCCAGGCAGCTCCGTCCCTCCGATTTGACGAGCACGTCGGGCAGGAGGAGGGCGAAGGGCTCGTACCCCACAATGTCACGGGCGCACCATACGGCGTGGCCAAGGCCCAAAGGCTCCTGCTGGCGGGTGAAGCTGGTCTGGCCGGGGCCTGGAAGGAACTTCTCCAGCTCATCCAGCGCGGCAAGCTTGTTGCGCTCGCGCAGCGTGTGCTCCAGCTCGAACGGCCGATCGAAATGGTCCTCGATCACGCCCTTATTGCGGCCCGTGACGAAGGTCATGTGCTCAATGCCGCCCTGCCGGGCTTCGTCGACGACGTGTTGTATTGCCGGCCGGTCAACAACCGTCAGCATTTCTTTCGGCATTGCTTTGGTTGCGGGCAGAAAACGTGTGCCGAGACCGGCAACGGGGAATACGGCTTTGCGTATGGTTTGAGTCATTTGCGATGGTTTATCTCAAAGAAATTTCGCTCGTTTCTGGGCTTGCTCGATCCCGGTCTTATCGCCCAAAGTGTAAACGACGTCCAGAGCTGAGTGGTTACGGTTTCACCTTTGGGGACTGTCTGTGGGCGGCTGCCCGGGCTGCCAAATCGGGTCTGGAAACGCGCAGCGGTCTCTGCCAATATTCGCGATTTATGGGGATATGTGGAGCGCGGAATGGTTCATCCGGCGATCGGCCATAAGCTGCAAATCATCATTCTTGCCCTGTTTTGCGCAAGCCCGGCTCTGCCCGGTGCAGCACAAGCTGCGGCCGAGCCGGGAAGCTTCCGGAAATGGGTCTCCGATCTCTGGCCCGAAGCAAGAGCCGCCGGCGTCTCCCGCGCCACCTTCGACCGGGTTTTCGCCAAGCTGACGCCCGACTGCAAGCTGCCCGGCGTCTTCTGTCCCGGCGAGAAAAAGCGCCCGGCCGGACGGAAGCTGAGCGAGCGCACCGGCCTTCCACGCAGCTGCAACAGGATCACCCAGACGGAGTTTTTGCAGCCCGAGAAATACTTTCCGTCCAAATATTTGAGGCGTCTTGCCCTGCGCGGGCGGAGCATCCTTCAGGAGCTGGAAAAACAGGGGCCCGATGCGCACCGCCATATTCTTGAGATCGAGCGCTTCTTCCGCGTGCCGCATCTGATGCTGATGGGACTATGGGGCCGGGAGACCGCCTATGGTGAGGCCCGTCTCGATCACAACGGCTTCCGCGCGCTCGCCTCGCACGCCTATGCGGGCTATGAAAGCCGCCGCAAATGGAGCCGCGATCAGCTCATTGCGGCGCTGAAGATGGTCGAAGCCGGCCATATGAAGCCGGAGATGTTCCGAAGCTCCTATGCGGGCGCGACGGGCCTTACGCAGATCATGCCCGACGAATTTCTCGATTTCGCCGTCGATGGCGACCGTGACGGGCGGCGCGATGTCTGGCAGTCGATCCCGGACGCCATGGCGACGACCGCCAACGTCCTGAAGGACCGGGGCTGGCATAGCGGCGCAAGAAGCTGGGGCTACGAGATCAGGCTGCCTGAGCCGAGCGCCCGCTTCGACTGCACATTCGAGAACCGCGACAATCGCTGGCCGATCGGGCGCTGGAAGGACGAGTTCGGCATTGTCCGCGTGCCGAGGCTTGGGCGTGAGCAGCCGCCATTCCCGAATTTGCGCAATATCGCCTATCTGGTGCTGCCGGCGGGCGCGCGCGGCCCGGCATTCCTCGCAACGGAAAATTTCGATGTTCTGCGTAGCTATAACACCTCTGATCTTTACGCGCTGTTCGTCGGTCATCTTGCCGACCGCGTAGGCTGCGACACGGAAAACCGCGAATGCACCTTTTACAAATCCTGGCCGAAGAAAACCGGCGACGATTTCGATTTTTCGGTCGAAAACCTTTGCCGGCTGCAGGTCGCTCTGAAGGACCGGGGCTTTCTCGAGGGCACGCCCGACGGGCTTTTTGGTGCGCAGACGCGCGTCGCGATCGGCCGCTATCAGAAGGCGAAAAAGCGCAACCCGGATTGCTACCCATCGCGTTCCCTGTTCAAGGAGCTGCTGGGCCGAGGACGCTCGCAGGCGCTCAATACGCGCCAATAGGACGCCCGCTTGCCGCATGTGGGGCAAGCGCCGGAAAGGCCTTCCGTCCTTCACGGCTTCGCTTTAAACTTCGCGCCGGCAGGGGAAAGCGCGAGGAGAATTGAGCAGGAATGATCCGGCGTCCCGACATTGACGCGAACGATGTTCGTCTCGGCCATGCCGGCCGGATCGTGCTTTGGGCCGCAATCGTCCTTTGCGCCCTCGCGGCCATGCCGGTCGTTGCGGCGGCGCAGTCGAGCACCGCGGCGTTTCGCGCCCGCAGCTACATCAATCCCTTCCCGCAGACCGACCGTTATCATCTGCATGTGTTCGGCGATTATCTCGCCTCAGGTCTCGCAAGCGGCCTGGAAGAAGCCTTCAAAGATGACGGCACGGTCAAGATCATCAACTCCACCAAATCCTCGGCCGGCCTCGCCCGCCCGGACCGGACCGACTGGCTTGCCGATGTCGAGGAGCTCGCCAAATCCAAGCCGATCCACATTGCCGTTCTGATGATGGGCATGAACGATGTGCGCAATATCCGGCTGCCGGATGGCGTTGCGCGCTGGGGAACCGATGAGTGGCGCGATGCCTATGCCGTCGAGGTGGACAAGCTCATCAAGGCGCTCGAAGCACACAACATCGCGGTCTACTGGGTCGGCAATCCGATCATGGCCGCGTCGAAGACCAGCGAGGCGATGGCCCGCATCAACGATATTCTTCGCGAGCGCAGCTACATCAACGGCACGAAGTACATCGACACCTGGAGCGGCTTTACAGACCAGCTCGGTGGATACGCCGCCTACGGCCCCGATCTGACCGGACAGAACAAACGGCTGCGCGATTCCGACGGCATCTCCTTCACCACGCGCGGTAATCGCAAGCTTGCCAATTATGTCGAGGTGATCCTCCGCCGGGATCTCGCAGCGGCGCGGAGCGAGCGCAATATCTCCCTCGCCGGCGATAAGGAGGAACAGGCGCGTCTCGTCCCGAAGCCGCGCGAGGAGAGCCGGCCGGCAAAGACGGCGGATACCGAACCGCAGAGCGATGAGCCGTCCGCTGAAAAAAGTGAAGGGCAGACACCGCTGCCGGGAGCGCAGGACAATGGCGCGGCTGAGGAGCCGCAACCTGCTGTGGCGCCGGCCGAAACGCCGCCGCCGGGCGATTTGCCGCAGCCTGCTCTCTCCGTCTTTGCGAGTGGCTATTCGCCGCCCGGCGAGACGATTGTCGGCGATATCAGCGAGGGCGTCACGGGGCTCGCCACGGTCTCGCCCGTTTCGGACCTGAACGTCAATGTCGGCGAGCGCCGCCTTCCCGTCACGGAACGGCTCTATTATAAGACATTGGTGAAGGGAGAAGCTCTCGAGCCGAAGCCCGGCCGGGCTGACGATTTTCGATGGCCTAGGAGCTAAGCATCGCTTAGGGTCGGGTGAGTATTGCGTCAATGAGTGAGGGGTGACGGTTCGGTATGGAAGCGTCGGAGGGCTCCAAACTCCTGGGGTACGGAGTGCGGATAGCGACGTTGGGCCTGATTGGATTGGCTCTGGCGGGCTGTCTGCCTGAAACTGAATCCAAAGGGCGCAAGGGGGACAATCTCGGCTCGGCGGAAAGCGGGCAGGTCCAGACGGTGAGCGTCAACCGCTCGGATAAGAGCGCTCCCGACATCCGGCAAGCCAGCCAGGAGAGGACGATTTTCACAGCCGGGACGACGAGCGTCTCGGCCGAGGACGGCGTCCCGCAAATCCCCACGATCGAAGATATCCCAGAAGTTCCCGCCAATGTCGCGCTGAACCGGTTCTTCACCGCTCTCGCAAAGCTGGAGAAGGGGGGCGAGAAAGAAACCGTAACGATCCTTCACATCGGCGACAGCCACATTGCGGCCGACCGTTTTTCCGGCGGCCTGCGCGAGCAGTTTCAAAGCCGCTTCGGCGATGCGGGTCGCGGGCTCCTGACACCGGGGCTTTATCTGGCGCACGGCGTGAAGTTCGATCGCGGCGGCAAATGGTCGGTCGCCCTCAGCACCGGTGATGCCGCGGGCCCGTTCGGGATTACCGGCGCGAAGCTGACTGCGAGCGAGCGCGACGCATGGGTTCGCCTCACGGCCAAAGATCACAATTTTTCCTGGAGCGAAATCACGCTGGACAGCGGACCGGATAACGGCACCGTCCTGATCAGCCTGGACGGCGAGGTCAAGGAAGCCTCCACCCGGGCGCCAACGAAGGGCTGGCGGAATTACCGGCTCGAACGATCCGCCCGCGAGCTCATGGTCAGGCCGAAAGGGGACGGACGGGTCACGGTCCACTCCATCGCGATCGGCACGGATAAGCCAGGCGTACGGTATGTCAATCTCGGGCTTCCCGGCGCAACGGCGCTGACGCCGCTCAGCTGGGACCAGAGCTATCTGGAAGCGGATCTGAAGCGCCTGGCCCCCGACTTGATCGTCTTCTCCTATGGGACGGTCGAAAGCTTTAACGATCAGCTCGATCTGACCGATTATGAGGCGAAGGCGAGCGTTGCCATTGCCCGGCTGCGCCGCGCTGCGCCCAAGGCCTCGCTCCTGGTCATCGGTCCGCCCGATGTCGCGGAGATGCCGAAATTCGCGGCCCGATCGGTGCATATGAGCGACGTTTGCCGGGCGCTCAGTCCGGCCGAACGCGCCAACTATGCCGAACGGATCAAGGCGAACGATCCGCGTCTGGCGCGCTGGCATCCGCCGGTTCAGCTTGAGGCCGTGCGGGCGACGCTGCGGCGCCTCGCGGCCGCCCATAATGCACTGTTCTGGGATTGGTCGAAGCTGATGGGCGGGCCTTGCGGCATTCATGCCTGGGTGCACAGCAAGCCGCCGCTTGCCGCCAAGGACCATATCCATCTGACCGAGGAAGGCTCGAAACGGTCCGCGCGGCTCTTATTCCGAGAGATCATGACGGCCTATGACGCGGTGCGGACGGCGTCGGCTCAGAAGTGACGTGTTTCCGTCGGCTTCGATGCCGGATCAGACCAGCCTTCGGATCGGGGGCGCGGCGGAGGCTCGTTTGCCGCGCATCGCATGGGCAAGCACCTTGCGCATGACGCTCGGAAGCGCCGCACCGGGGAGTTCGTCCGCAGCGTACCAATCGCAGCCGGCGGGCGCGGCATTCGGCGCGATGCCCTGAGCGCGATAGACGTCCAGCTCAAGATGAAAATGGGTGAAGGTGTGGCCGACGCTACCGGTGAGCGCCAGCCATTCCGCAGCCAGCGGAGCGGCGTCCAGCGCACGCGCCCGATCCAGGCGCTCGCCCATCCATTCGCCCGTCGGCACTTCCAGCATTCCGCCGAGCAGCCCTTTGGGCGGCCGCCGCCGCAGGAGCACCGCGCCGTCACGCCGGATGGCAACGAAGGCCGCGCCGTAGCGGTTGGGCCTCTCTTTCTTCGCCGATTTCCGCGGAACCGAGGATGCGATGCCGCGCGCAAAGGCGGCGCAGTGCCGATTGAGCGGGCACAGCGCGCAGGCCGGCATCCGCGGCGAGCAGATCGTTGCGCCCAGATCCATCATGGCTTGGGTGAAATCGCCCGGCCGGCGCGACGGCACGAGCGTTTGAGCCAGGCGCTTGATCTCCGTTTTCGCGCCGGGGAGAGGGGCCTCGATCGCGAACAGCCGCGCCACGACGCGCTCGATATTGCCATCGACAGCCGCCGCCGGCTCATTATAGGCGATCGCCGCAATCGCCGCCGCCGTATAAGCGCCGATGCCGGGCAGTCTCAAGAGTTCCGCCTCGCTTGGCGGAAAGCGTCCGCCATGCCGTTCCACGACGCCTCGTGCGCAGGCATGAAGATTGCGCGCGCGGGAGTAATAGCCGAGCCCGGCCCATGCGGCGAGCACATCGTTCAGCTCGGCGGCGGCGAGGTCCGTGACACGCGGCCAGAGCGCCAGGAATTTGTGATAATAGGGGATGACGGCCTTCACGGTCGTCTGCTGCAGCATGATCTCTGACAGCCAGACGCGGTAAGGCTCCTGCCTGACACCGGGCGGCTGCCGCCAGGGCAGGGCGCGCGCCGAGGCGTCGTACCAGGCAAGCAGGTCACGGGCGAGGCCGTCCGCATCCATCGGCTAAGCGCCGGCCTTGGCCGTCTTCTTCGATGCCGTTTTTTTTGCAGGGCGTTTCGCGGACCGCTTCTTCGGCTTGTCCGGTTCCAGCCCGAGCCGGTCGGCGATCATCTCCCGTGTCTCGGCGATCCCGTAAAGCTCGACGAAGGAGCCGAAACGCGGACCCTGCGACTGGCCGAGCAGCACCTCATAAAGCGCCTGGAACCACGCCCGCAGCGGGTCGAACTGGTGCGCCTTGCCGACCTCGTAGACGACGGCCTGTATCTCCTCGCCGCTCGAGTTCTCCGGCAGTCCGCCAAGCTTTTCGTAAAGCTCGGTGATCACCGCGCGCTCCAGATCGGTCGGTGCACGGAATCTCTTGGTCGGCTTCACGAAGTCGTGGAAATAGGCGATCGCATAGCCGACCAGCTTGTCGAGTTCGGGATGGCTCTGAGGCGTCACGCCCGGCGCGTAGCGGCCGATAAAGCCCCAGAGCACGGCCTTGTCGTGCGCGTTCGAGGCGCTCACCAGATTGAGCAGCAGAGCGAACGTCACCGGCATCCGGGTCTGCGGCGGCTCGCCCTCGTGGATATGCCAGACCGGGTTCACCAGCCGCTGCTCCGGCGTCTCGTCCTGATATTTGCCGAGGAAGGTGAAATACTCATCGACAGCCTTCGGGATCACGTCGAAATAGAGCTTCTTCGCCGTTCTCGGCTTCTGATACATGAACAGCGACAGGCTTTCCGGCGGCGCATAGGTCAGCCAGTCGTCGATGGTGATGCCGTTGCCCTTCGACTTGGAAATCTTTTCGCCCTTTTCGTCGAGAAACAGCTCGTAATTGAAACCGTCGGGCGGCGTGCCGCCGAGCGCCCGGCAGATCTTCGAGGACAGCGTCACCGAATTGATCAGGTCCTTGCCCGCCATCTCATAATCGACGCCGAGCGCCGTCCAGCGCATCGCCCAGTCGGCCTTCCACTGGCACTTCACACGCCCCCCCGTCACGGGCGTCTCCACCTTCTCGCTGGTTTCCGGATCGACATAGGTGACCGTCCCCGCCTGCGGATCGCGCGCGATCATCGGCACTTGCAGCACCCGGCCCGTGCGCGGACAGATCGGCAGGAAGGGTGAATAGGTCTTCTGCCGCTCCGGCCCGATGGTCGGCAGGATGATCTGCATCACCTTGTCGTAGACGGCGAGCATCTTGAGCAATGTCGCGTCCATCACGCCAGATTTGTAGCATTCGGTTGCGGAGAGGAACTCATAGTCGAAGCCGAACGCATCCAGAAAGCGCATCAGCCGCGCATTGTTGTGCGCGGCAAAGCTCGGATATTCATTCGTGAACGGGTCCGGGATACTCGATAAAGTCTTGCCGAGATGCTCAGCGAGCATATCGCGGTTCGGCACATTGTCCGGCACCTTGCGCAGCGCATCCATATCGTCGGAGAAGCAGATCAGGCGCGTTTTTTTGCCCGTCATCCCCGCGAAGACGTGGCGGACCATCGAGGTTCGCGCCACCTCGCCGAATGTGCCGATATGCGGCAGGCCGGACGGCCCGTAGCCGGTGGAGAAAATCACCTCGCCGCCATGCCAGCCCGGTTTCCCGATACGGGCCGCGAGCTTGCGCGCTTCCTCGAATGGCCACGCCTTGGAGGCCATCGCCGCTTCAGCCAAAGCCGCATCGTTTTTCGCCATCATCGGACTTGCCTGCTCAAACAGTCATGAGTGTCAATGCGCCGCGACCGTAAAGCCGGTTCGCCAAGGCGTCAATTCGGCGGATTGTTGCGCCAGATCGTTGAACGCCGCCCGCAAGGCCGCCGAAGCCTACCGCAACCGTGCCGCTCTGGCCTTTCTCGACGACAGCGAGAAGGCGGCGCGCCTTTATGCAAAGGCGATCGAACTCGATCCGGAGGACTGGTCGAGCCTTTACCGCCTTGCGCTGATCCAGATGCGCATGGGACACGCGGACGCGGCCAAAGCGGCTGCGGAACGTCTGATGAATTTGCGCAACCGCATCGACGATCCGCATGTTGCTTATTATGGGGCAATTCTTCTTGGCGACATCGCCACAGCCAATGGCGACCGGACAACCGCCTAAAGCCACTATCAGGTAGCGCTGGAAACGCTTGAAGCTTTTGCCGATCGCGATGCGTCGAACGCGGAATGGCAGACGGACGTGGCGGTGAGCCATTACAAGATTGGATGGCTTGGCGGACCGGAGGCCTGCGCTCATTTTCGCACCGCGCTAGAAATCCTGAAACGGCTGAATGCGGAGGACAGATTGACGGCGGAGCAGAGGGACTGGATCGCCTTGACCGAGGCCAAGATCGCGGAGACGTGCTGAGGCGGTTTGCTCGCCACGATCGCGCCGCACAAAGAGGCGGGACTTTTGTTCTCCCGCTTGATCCAGCCCGCCTGAATCCCTACAACAGCGTCATCCAGACACGCCGATCAATCGGAGCGCCGCGACCCCATGACATCCAGACCCACCATCCAGGAAGCCTTGATCTACGCAATGGTGACAATGTCGGCGGTGGATCGCATCATTTCCGACGCAGAGCTCGCCAAGATCGGCAATATCGTCAGCCAGCTCCCGGTTTTTGCCGCCTTCGATCAGGAGGATCTGATCAAGACCGCCGAGGCTTGCGGTAACATTCTGAGCGATGAAGACGGTCTCGACACAATGCTGACCGTCATCGCCGAGACGCTGCCGGAAAAGCTCTGTGAGACCGCCTATGCGCTCGCCGTCGAGGTCGCGGCCGTCGACCGGAATGTGCGGAACGAGGAGATCCGCTTTCTGGAACTGCTGCGCGACAAGCTGGGGCTCGACAAGCTCACCATCGCCGCCATCGAGCGCGGCGCGCGCGCCCGGCATCAGGTGGCGTAAAGCGTTTCTTCGCAGATTTGCATCGATCCCGCGAATGGGACTTAGAGCGTTATGGCGAGGTGGATTCTTCTTGCCCTCTCCCAAAGGTGAGCGCTTGTCGTTCACCGTAAAGGTTCGCGAATGCGGATAGCTCTGCGAGGCGGCATATTCTGTGTCGTCCCGGCCGAAGAGCCGGGACCGAATCGCCTAGATCAACCGACGTTCAACTGGAATCAGTTGAACGTTGAAAAGTTGATCTATTTCTTAAAGTTAGCGCAACTGTTCCCGCGTTCATCCCCGCTTTCGCGAGGACATGCTCGAACGCGCGTTGCGCTAACGACTCGGTAAGGGCTTGCCGATAGGCGATTGGATCCCGGATCGGCCTACGGCCGTCCGGCATGACGAGGTGGGGCCCGTAAACCCCGCGCTAATAAATCGCCAGCGGGAAATAGCGCAGCTGCAGCTCTTCGAACCGGCCGGAGGCGCGCACCCGCGCAAGGGCGTAATTGAGCACCTCCTTCAGCCGGATGTTCCCCTTGGCGACGGCGATTCCCACGCCTTCGCCGAAATATTTGCCCTCGAGGAAGCCGTGCCCCCGAAACTGACAGCAGCCCCCGGAATCGGAGCCGTTGATCCAGAACATCAAGCTGATGGCATCGCCGAACAGCAGATTGACCTTGCCCTCCTTCAAAGCGCTGCGGGCCGCATCGTCGCTGTCGAAGGGCACGATCTCGGACCCGCTGAAGAAGTGCCGAAGAAAAGCTTCATGCGCGGTGCCCTTGACGACGGCGATTTTGAGACCCTCCAGATCCTTGGGCCTGACGCTGGTGATGTCGGTTGAGGCGGCGCGCGCCACAAATTTCGCCGGTGTTGCATAATAGCTATCGGTGAAATCCGCTTGCGCGATCGTCTGCGGCGTGATCGCGAGCGAGGCGATCACCGCGTCGGCTTCGCCCTCTTTCAAGGCTGGAAGCAGTCTTTTCCAATCGAACGGATTGATTTCGCAAGTGACCTCCAGCTCGCGGCAGATTGCCCGCGCGAGATCGACATTGAAGCCGGTCAGCCTGCCGTCCTCGTCGCGATAATTGAAGGGCGGGTAGTCGGTTTCGGTGGCAAAACGCAGGGCGACGAGCCAGGACCAGTCCGGCCGCGGGCCGAGCGTCTCCTCATGCCATTGCGACGGGTTCGGCGTGGAGTCCTGTGCCGAGGCAGGCGCGGCCAGCGTCATCGCCAGAATGCCGGCGCAGCACAACCCAAGCACATCGCCAAGCAGGTGGGCGGAGAAAAACCTACGGAGTCCCATCATCTTGATCAGCCGCAATTCGATCCAACAATAAGCATTCGCCTCTATTTTGGCGATGGTTTTCATATGCGTAAACTTCGCGCTGATATATTTAATGCCATTGGACCTCCGGCATGAATTTTCCTGTATTGCGTAACCAGCCGGGTGAGCGGTTCGCCTGGCAGCCAGATCCCGGCGCTCCGGCCCCGTATCGGCTCGATCAACCGGAACCGCAACAAAGGGCGCTTGATCGCCCGCTCAGCGAAGAGGCGCTTCTCCTTCAGGCCGGCCTATCCTTTTCGACACTTTATCGCATCAGAAAGCTCGCACAACGCTGGGGTGTATCCGCCAGAGAGGCGGCCCTGTCAATCGGCGCGATACGCCCGCAAAGCTATCTTCGCGCGCTCGCGAGGGCGTTGGGACTGAGGCCGGACCAGATACGCGACCATGTCGAGATACACCGATGCTCCCCGGCGCCGGAGCCGCACCGGCTGCTCTCGGGCGGCCGGCCGGTCCGCCTTGAGACCCCGCGGCGCGGCGTTGCGGTCAATGGCGAGGATCTTGCGCCGGGCGCGGCTGCGGACCTCGTCAATGCGCTCGGCCCGGCAAAGCAGCGGCTGGCGCTGATGACGCGCTCCGCTTTCAGCGCCGCGATCACCAAAGCCTATGGTCCCGAGCTTGCCATCCGCGCCGCCGACGGGCTTTGGGAGCGAAATCCGCGGTTCAGTGCGGCAACGGCCTTGATCCGCTGGCAGATCGTCACGCTTGCCATCCTGGCCGGGCTGTTTCTCGGCGCGATGATCTTCACCCCGCGAGAAGCGCTGCTCGTCTATGCCGCGGCTCTCTCGGTCATGTTCCTGCTGACGATTCTGCAAAGAGCGGCAGCAGCCTCCTATGCCGGCTTTCGTCAGATCGCAAGGCGCCGGACGCGCTATCGCCGTGTGCGCGATGCCGAACTGCCGCGCTATACGGTGCTCGTCGCCATGTTCCGCGAGGCCAGGGTTCTACCGGAGCTGGTTGCGGGCCTGCGCGCTCTCGACTATCCGGTGGCGAAGCTGGACATCAAGCTCGTGCTGGAGGAAGTCGACGAGGAGACCATCGCGGCGGCGCAGTCTCTCAAGTTGCCTGCGCATTTCGAAATTGTGATCGTGCCCGACGGCAAGCCGCGCACCAAGCCGCGCGCGCTCAACTATGCGCTGCAGTTCGCCGGCGGCGATTATCTGGTGATCTATGATGCCGAAGACCGGCCCGATCCCAATCAGCTGCGCAAGGCGGCGGCGCATTTCCGCAGCGCCTCCTCGCAAGTCGTCTGTCTGCAGGGAAGGCTGACATTCGACAATATGTTCGAGAACTGGCTCTCCAGGCAGTTCACCATCGAATATGCCTCGCTCTTCGGCGGTATTCTGCCGATGTTGGGCCGCCTGCGTCTGCCGATGCCGCTCGGCGGCACCTCCAACCATTTCCGCATCAGCACGCTGCGCGCGCTCGGCGGCTGGGATGCGCATAATGTGACGGAGGACGCCGATCTCGGCATGCGCATCTATCGGGCGGGGCTGCGCGCGGAGGTTCTCAACTCGGTGACCTATGAGGAAGCGGCCTGCCAGCCGGGCAACTGGCTGCGGCAGCGGACAAGATGGCTCAAGGGCTGGATTCAGACCTATTGCGTGCATATGCGCCAGCCCTTGCGGCTGATGCGCGAGCTTGGCCCGGTCGGCTTCCTCTCCTTTCAGGGGCATTTCGCCGGGATCATCATCGCCGCGCTTGTTCATCCCTGGTCATATGTGCTGATCATTCATGACGCAGCATCCGGTCATCTCTTTGCGCCACCCGAATCGTTTTTCGGCCAGCAGATCCTCGCCATCGCCCTGTTCAACCTGATCATCGGCTATGGCGCATCTCTGGCGCTCGGCTTTTCCGTTCTGCAAGGGCGGCGCGTGCGGATGCTGATCCCGCAGCTCGTCTTCATTCCGGTTTATTGGCTCCTCATCTCCGCTGCCGCCTATCGCGCCCTTTACCAGCTCGCGACCCGCCCCCATTATTGGGAAAAGACGGAACATGGCGTGTCGAAATTGAAACGCGGGCAGCCGGAGCGACTGAAGTGAGCCCCATGGACGATGAGCTGACGCCGGAGGCGGTGCTTTCTTTCTGGTTTTCCGAGGCGGTGAAGCCGAAATGGTTCAAGCCCGACGAGGCCTTCGATGCCGAGCTGAAGGAGCGCTTCGGTCCGGCTTTGAACGAAGTCAGATCCGGCCAGCTCGATGCATGGGCCGAAACGCCCGCAGGTGCGCTCGCGCGCATCATCCTGCTCGATCAGATCCCGCGTAATATCTACCGTGGCTCGCCGGACGCCTTCGCCTCCGATGCGCAGGCGCTGGCCGCTGCGAAACAGGCCGTATCGCGCGGGTTTGACGCCGGGCTCAGCCCCGAGGGGCGCCAGTTCCTGTACCTGCCTTTCATGCATTCGGAAAACCTTGCCGATCAGGACGAGGGCATGGCGCTCTATGCCGCGCTCGGGCTCGATGAACAGCTCGACTATATGCGCCAGCATCGCGACGTGATCGCGCGCTTCGGCCGGTTTCCCCACCGGAACGAGATCCTCGGCCGCAGCTCGACAGCCGAAGAGCTGGCCTTTCTGGACGAGCCCGGCTCCCGCTTCTGATGCTCGGCCTTCAGGTCGCCTGCGGCGTTCTTGCGGACAATGCGAGCATCACCATCGCAAAGCCTGTAAAGATCAGCTCGATACCGACCAGAAGACCCAAGGCCCATGCTGCGCTGCCCGGCAAGCCGATCCAGATCAATAGGCCGATGCCGATACCGAGAACACCACTGGCGAGCATCCAGCCCCAGTTTCGAAGAGGCCTGCTTTGAAAAGCCGATATGATTTTCAAAGCGCCTTGGACAATGAAGTATGCACTTAGGAATATGGTCAGTGTAAACACGCCTTCGAGTGGAAAGACGAGCAATAGGGCACCGAGGATCAACGCGATCGCACCGCCCGCCAGGTGAAGTCCGAAGCCGCGCCATCCTCGGCAGCTAAAGGCCTGAACAATCTGGACGACACCCCCAATCCCGAAAAGCACGCCGAGTGTCAGCGTCGTCGCCAAGGTCGCAGCAAAAGGTAATATAATGGCGAGAGCGCCGATGATGACCCAGACAATACCGAGGGCAAGCATCCAGCCCCAATTGTGGTGAAGCGTGCCCCATTCAAGGGACCGAGTTGCGTTATAGTTGAGAGATTCGCTCGTCATGGTATTCCCCTTCCAGATTGTGATTGTTGAGCTTTCGGAAAGAGATGCGCGCAGTTGGTGTTTGCACTATGTTCAATGTCGCAACGCAGCAAGCCCGCCGAAGTTCCAAAGCAGAGAAGATCGATCTTTGAAAAAGATCACGCGACCCGGCGGTCATGCCGGTTTTCCATCACCTCTTCGCCAATCTTGCCGATGAACGCATCAAGATCACCCGGATGGCGGCTTGTGATCAGCCCTTCTTCGACGACGACCGGATCGTCCGACGATTTGCCGCCGGCATTTCTCACATCGGTCCGGATGGAGCGATAGGAGGTGAGACGCCGGCCGTTCACCACGCCTGCCTCGATAAGCAGCCACGGGGCGCGACAGATGGCGGCAAGCGGCTTGCCACTCTCGAAGAATTCGCGCACGAACCCGACCGCGTCCTCGTTGACGCGCAATAGGTCGGGGTTGATCTGCCCGCCCGGCAGGATCAGCGCGTCATACTCCTCGACCCTCGCATTGGAGAGCGGTACGTCCACGGCGACGCTCTCACCCCAGTCCGATTTGTTCCAGCCGCGAATCTGCCCGGTTTCCGGTGAGACGACAGATATATCGGCGCCTGCCTCGGCGAGGCGGCGTCTGGGTTCCATGAGTTCGGACTGCTCAAAACCGTTCGTTGCAAGAATGGCGATGCGCTTTCCGCTGAGGTTGTGCATGATGAACCTTCGTTTTCACTTGCCTGTGCAGTCGGCGCAAACGGCCTGTCTTGCGGCCGCTATCCGATGGCCAGTACGATCGCCGCGGTCGCGATGGCGACGCCGAAAAACAGCAGCATGTAAGAGACATAGGGGAACCGGCCGGCTTTTCTGCGGGTGACGCGCGTCCGCGGCATGCCGATCTGAGCGGGACTCATGGGGCCAGGGCGGTCGGTCGCCGCCCGGCTTTGGAGCGCGAGATTGACGTCTTTTGCCTCCCGCTGCGGCTCGCGCGGCGGCTCCTGTTCCGGCTCACTGCGGATAATCAGCGGTTCGTCCGCGACCTCTTCCCACTCGGCTTCGAGCGCGAGATTGGCGTCCTTCGCATCCCGCTGCTCGTCGATCGGCGGATCGGATCTGTCGCGAGCCTTTTTCTCGCTCGCTTCATCACCCTTCTTGACGCCGAATTTTTGGGCTGTCTCAGCCATGATCCCTCATAAAGGGTAAACTTCACTCATATGCCGCTCTAACCCCTATGGAGCGGAAGAGTTCCACTAAGGGCGCGGCTACGACATTGTGCGACCCGTTTGCCGGATTTCGGCAACGGTTTGTCCAGCTGTGACCAACCAGTACCCAAAATCACAGATCCGCGAAACATGGCTTGAGGCGTTTTTGATGGACCTCGGACTTGGTCCATACGAATGGCTTGGCGTCGACATTATAGGCATCGATGAAGGCGTCGATATGGGCCATCAATTCCTTGCGGTCGTTGAAGGAAGTCCCCGAAAGGGCCTTGGCCGTCAGGATCGAGAACCAGATTTCGACCTGATTGAGCCAGGATGCCTTTGTCGGCGTGAAGTGGAAATGGACGTTCGGGTGACGCTTCAGCCAGCAGTCGTTCTTTGGCTTATGGGTGTTGAGATTGTCGAGGATGACATGGATCTCGCGACCGGGGTGCTCGGCGACGATGCGGTTCATGAAATCGAGGAATTCGATGCGGCGGCGGCGCTTGTACTGGCGCCCGCTGACCTTGCCAGTTGCGACGTTCAGAGCCGCCAACAGAGTCGTTGTTCCATGACGCTTGTAATCATGAGATTGCCCGCTCAGCGCCCGGCCGCTTGGCAGTTTCAGATAGCCCTGGCGACGCTCCAGTGCCTGGATCGACGGTTTCTCGTCGACGCTGATGACAATGGCATTCTCAGGCGGCGCCATGTAGAGACCGACCACCTCGGCGGCTTTGGCCGCAAATTCGGGATCGTTGCTCTCGCACCAGCTTTTACGCGCGGCCAGATCGATCTTCTGTGCCCGGAGCACGCGCCAGACTTGCTGGACGTCCACATCACCGAGTACCCTCGCGATCAACGGTCCGGTCCACCGCCCGTAACCGTCAGGCGGCCGCAGGTCGAGCACACGCAGAATGCGCCGCGTCGTGTCGCTCGTGTATTTGGCCACGCTGCCGCGATTGCCCGTTTCGTCAAGACCGGCCAGCCGCAATTCGGCGTACCGGACCCGCCATTTCGAAGCCGTGCCTGTCGTGCAACCGACACTGCGCGCGATCGCCCGCGTCGCTGTATCATCGGCCGCCAGCAGAACAATCCGCGCCCGCTGGCGCAAACGGTGTTCGGTCTTCGTCGAGCGCACCAAGCCCTCAAGTTTGGTCCGCTCCGACGCCGTCAATGTGATCCGCGTCGCTTCAGCAATACGATTCATCCAACCTTGAAGCACAACTCACGCTTCGCCGATAGTGGGTACTAGCCCACTTAATACCAGAAGCGCCATCTCGGGATACGCCGACATGGCTGGATGAAAGAGACGTCTGGTGTCACTCAACGCGCTGCATGTAATCGCTGCTCCGGTCTATGCGTGCCCTGTCCACAAGGGAACCATCTTCCGTAACGATCTCGGTCGTGGTGATTTTGTCGCTTTCGACCTTAACACCGTTTGATTGGCCTACAATCCCTACCAGAACGAAAGCTCCGCCGAGATCGCCCGGCGGCGCTCACTCATAGCAGGTCCTTTAGCTGGCGGCGCCACTTCGCGATCTATGAAATGGGTGAGCATCGGCGGGACGATGCAGCTTCACGGACCGCCACTTTTACCCTGTCGAATTCACCGGCCTCATAGCGAGCCAATACCGGCGGGTCATCGTGGCCGAACATTCGCAAAATACGCTCTACGCCGAACCAACCTTGTTTTCCAGCATGATTCCGCCCTCGGGGACGGCGCTTTTTGCGGAGGACCGGCTTTTCGATTTATGATCTCGTCACGTGTGAAGTAGGAAGTGGAGGCATGACGGCCCGGCCCAGTACGCCCGAACGCTGCGATATTCTCGTCATTGGTGGCGGTCCGGGCGGTTCTACGATCTCGGCGCTATTGAGCGAGATGGGTTGGAATGTGGTGCTGATCGACAAAGATCGGCATCCGCGCTTTCACATTGGCGAGTCGCTGTTGCCGCGCAATCTTCCTATTTTCGCCAAGCTGGGAGTGCTCGACCAAGTTGCGCGCATGGCCGTGGTAAAACATGGCGCCGATATTGCGCTCGCAAGCAGTAGAACCTATCGCAAATTCACCTTTGCTGAGGCCGATCCAGCGCAGCCAAATGCCTTTCAGGTAAAAAGGGCCGATTTCGACGCGTTGCTCCTCCGAAATAGCGCGGCCAAGGGGACGCGGGTCCTTCAGGGTACGCGGGTTACCGGCGTCACATTCAACGCTGGAGAAAAAGTGCGCGTTGACGCGGTCGATGACAAGGGGCAAGCGTCAACCTGGCAGGCGAATTTTGTTGTGGATGCGTCTGGCCGCGAGGCATTTCTTGCCAACCGCATGAAACTGAAAGAGCGGGATCCACGGCATAACAGCGCTGCCGTTTTCGGCCATTTTCGCGGCGTTCGCCGACACGATGGCGACGATGCCGGCAACACAAGCGTTATATGGTTCAACCATGGTTGGTTTTGGACGATCCCGCTAGCCGACGGCAATGATAGCGTTGGCGTTGTTTGCAGTGCCGACTACCTACGGACGCGCAAGGTTCCTCTTGACCGCTTTCTGACCGATACCATCGCTAAGTGCCCGCATCTGGCTCGCCGTATGAAAGACGCCACCCTTGCATCCGACGTTTTTGCCGCAGGCAACTATTCCTACAAGGCCAGCACAATGTACGGTGATCAATTCCTGCTGATCGGCGATGCTTACGCGTTCATCGACCCGATTTTTTCAACTGGTGTTTATCTCGCGATGGAAAGCGCTATAAGAGGCGCCGATGTCGTGGATGCCTGCCTGCGTCATCCGTCCGATCGGATCGACCATTTGGCGCTTCATGCCCGGACCATGGAACGCGGTCTGCAGCGCCTCGCCTGGTTCATCTATCGTTTTAACCATTGCGCCATGCAAGACCTGTTCATGTCATCGGCAAACCCCTTCAATATGCGCCGGGCGGTTATCTCGTTGCTTGCGGGCGACGTATTCCGTGAGCGGCCTAATCTGTTTGCGGTGCCCGCATTTAAGATCGCCTATTACGGCCTCAATCTGATCCGTCGCAACCGGCTTGTGCCTTGATCTTGGCGCAACCGATCGCGATACAATCTGCGTCAACTGTCGGACTCCCCTCAACCGAAAGTGCCGAGAAGTAATCGCGCCGAATGTAGAGCCCCGCCACCTTTCAGCAGCGGGCTCATTCTTGCGGTCTCATTGTCCTGGTCTTAATAGGCAGGCTCGCGAACTTCGATCACTGGTCCCGCCGAATCCATGCCTATTCATGGAATTCCTTCTGGCCGATCATGCAATCCGCCCTGACCAGGGGTGCGGGGGCGGCGGCGCGGATCAAGGATGCAGGGCGCATCGCGATTTCCTGCACCAGCTTCTGCCGGATGGCGGTAGCGATTTCGCCCGTTGAATTGGCAGGCAGTACGAAGGCACCGGGGCCGCCAATCACGCAGTCGCGGAAATAATCCGCCAGGTCCGGCCGCGCGGCGTAACCTGTGGGCGCGGGCTGAATCATTAATGGCAGGCCATTGATGATAATGCCGGCGCCGACCACCACGTCCCTTGCTGGGACTAGATGCGGCCCCAGATTGTTCGGCCCGTCTCCCGAAATGTCGACGACGCGCCGGCGTGCCTCAAAACCATTGTCCGCGAACAGGCGGGACGTGAAAAGAAGTGCGGCGGAAATCGAGGTGCCGGTGCCGCGGACGAAGGGCTTTGCGTCGAGTTCGGCGGCGAAACGCCGTGCGCTCGCCTCGCTGTCGATAAGTCGCCAGGAAACGACAACGGACTGATTGGTAGGGCCGGCCCATTCCACATAAGTCAGGGCGATGCGCCCCAAGACACCGGAAAGGATGGCGCTGACCACGGCAGGGTCGGTCAGCGCTGTAACGTAGCCGGCACGTTGTATCTCTTGTTCTTCCGGGTTCATCGAGCTGGAGACGTCAACCGCGAGCACAAGCTCCAGATCTACGGTCGTTTCTGTCGCCCGTGCCGTCGGCGCGAGGACGAAGAGCAGGAATGCGAAGGCGGCATAGGCCGGAGCCAGAATGGTGGGGCGTCTCTGCACGATCATCGCGTCCCCAGAGCTGGAAGAGCTTCAAAATAGATTAATTAATCTTACGAGGATCGCTGCGGCCAACCACCAAATTGCGACGACGAAAATCGCGCCCACCCAGTTCGTAGGGCGGCTCTCCTGCCGCAATTCAGCTGCCTTGCGGTGTTCGAAAAGCATTTCGGGCGGGATCAGCCGCACCGCGAGCACAATTCCAAGCGGCACGATAATGACGTCGTCCAAATAGCCGATCACGGGCGCCAGCCAATTGCCCGGCGAATGTGAGAGGGTAGTAGTCGCGGGGTGCGTGCGCGGCGCGGAGATCAAGTCATTAACCCGCAAGCCCATGGTGGCGCACTATTCCCTATGGATCATTACAGGCGAGACTCGTGGGCAGCTAGTCGGACGACGACCAAAAATCCAGTTCACGGACGACATATTCGGCAACGCCCTCCTCAAGGGAAGCGAAACGGATTGGTGCGGTTTCCGGCTCCACTTGGCCGATCCGCCCGTCCTCAAGCAGATACCAGCCACTACTTGCCCGCTTGTCCGCCGAATAGAGGATCCATTGCTCCATGATGTCGGGATTAGCAGCGATGAGCGGCAGCAGGTCTCTCGAGGCGAAGTTGGGTCGCAGTTTCTTGTAGCTAGTGGTTCGACTGAAACATTTGCATCCCCGTGCAGCCTGCACATTTGCAAATGTTTCAGTCTAAGAACCACTAGCTAACTATAGGCTTCTAGTGGAGCTTTTGAATTTGACATTTGAGAACGAGCCTGGCCGCAACCGGGACTCAAATGTCAAATTCGCTCCACTAGTGTTTCGCATTGCGTCTCGAAGAGAGAGCCCTGTGCCTCGATGTGACGCCTCATGACCGATCTCGAGTATCTTGAGAAGTGCAGTGGTGTGATCGGTCATTTCAGCGTCCTTCCGCAAGGGGCCGCTTTCACCGCAGCTCGGACGAACGCTGCGATGATCACAGGAGGTCACAAGACGGCTCCTTTTGCGGCATCTTCAAGGATTTCAGATCGCGCCCGGTGTTAGGTCATTTTCCTCGACGTTGAGAATCCAGAGGCTCAATGCATAAGCTGACAAGGCTGGCAGCATCACGTGCGCTGTTTTGACTTCATAGTCGAAGCGGCCAGGGCAGCAAATTAATTGATTGGATTCGCAATCGTCACTCAGCGGAGGGCGTTGCGCGGGGATTATCCGCCGGCACGTAAGCGTTTGAGTTCCTGGAACGTTGCCGTTACATCGCGCAAAATCGCGGCAATCCCTGAAAGACGGCCATCGCCGTCATGGATCGGCGTGACGGTAAACTGTATGGAAAGTGTGCGCCCGGATTTCGTCGTCGCCGGAACCGCAAGCAGATCCTCGGGCCGATATCGCGATTGCCCGGTCTCCATCATATGGTGATATCCGTCCCAATGCCGCTTCCGCAGCCGCTCCGGGATAATGATATCGAGAGACTCACCGACAGCTTCATCTTCCGCAAATCCGAAGATTCGCGTGGCGCCCGCATTCCAGAAACGGATGATGCCCTTACGGTCCGCATAGACCACGGCGTCCGGAATGGCCGCAATGATCGAGAGGCTGAGTTGGCTCAATTCCTTTTCGTTCAAATAAGTCATCGATCACTGCCACTTCCATCCGATTTCACTGTGGCAATGCCGTTCTCCGTCACAATCGTATCCATCGGAATATCGTGCGGCTGCGGGTAAATCGTGGGAATGTTAGCCTGGGCGTAACCGACGCCGAAGACGCGCGGTCTGTCGGGCAGCACGGCTAACGTGCGATCGAAATAGCCGCCGCCATAGCCGAGGCGGTAGCAGGCGCTGTCGAAGCCGATGAGTGGAGCGATCACGACGTCAGGCGAGACCACGTGAGCATTTGCTGGCACCGGTATATTCCAGAAGCCCCGTTCGAGGCGCTCACCGGGTGCCCAGCTTCGAAAGGCAAGAGGCCTAAAGCGTTCGACGACGACAGGCAGGGCGCAGCGGCCGCCGGCAGCAATAATGCGCTCGATCATCTCACGCAGGTCGGGCTCACCGCGGATCGGCCAATAAGCGCTAATCGTCAGCCCTCGGACATCGCCGATGGCTTCCAACAGGGCGGCGACAATCCGTTCGGCGGCACTGCGCCTGAATTCGCTGCTGATCGTCCGCCGCTCCGCGAGCAGGCGCTGGCGTTCGGCTTTGCGCCAGCGCATGACATCTATGCGCTGCTGCGCATCGACCGGCACGGCAAACCCTGTATAGGCGGGATCAAGCTCGTGCATGAAGCAAGGCGGCGAAGCACAGCATGACACACCGCGGTCCTCTTCATCTGTCATGGGGTGCGCTCCCTAACACTCGGCGGCTCGTGACCGAGCGCCATCAGCCTCCAGCCCGCGAAATCGCTCACCTTTGAGCAGCAGCACGCCGTGAGCACCGGCAATGCCGATCTCAAGACTTTCGGCGATGCGACGCGCACGCTCGATGAAGTGCTCCGCAGCGGTTTCAGGGCAGAGTTCGCATGCGGTCTGCTCAAAGAGTTCGCGCCAGCGGTCGAAGTGCTGCATGTCAACCGGCAATGGAAGATGCTTTTCCACCGGTCGCCCATGATAGCGGCCCGTAAGCAGGGCGACGGACGACCAGAACGCGCACATGCGTTCCAGATGTGGCTCCCAATCTGTAATACGCTCGGCAAAGATCGGTCCCAACAATTCGTCCTCGCGGATTTTGGCATAGAAGCTGCGGACTAATCGGTCGATCATCGCTTCGTCGATGCCGGTCCGCTCGACGATCTTCGCCGTTATCAGCGCCCGTCGTTCCGCCTGTGTCATCATGGCCTCGAATTAGTATTTCAAATGCCTATTTATCATGCTATCAGGCCATTGCCAATGCAAAGTGACACTTCGCCATGCAGCTCACGACCTTCACGGATTTTGGATTGCGCGCCCTGATGCGTTTGGCCGGGAATCCGGATCGGACATTCACGACGGACGAAATTGCCAGGGAATTCGGCATCTCCCGGAATCATCTGCTCAAGGTCATCCGCGGTCTCGCGGAAGCCGGTTTCGTTGCGACGCAGCGCGGATCGGGCGGGGGCTTTCGCCTCGCGCGACCCTCGGACACAATTACGATCGGGGAAATAGTGAGAGCGCTGGAGTCGCGCTATCCGCTCGTCGAGTGCTTTCGGTCAGATGGCGGTGCATGTGCACTGATGCCGAAATGCCGTCTCAAGGCCCGGCTCGCCGCTGCACGGGAGGCATTCTTTTCGGAACTCGACGGAACGACGCTCGCGGAGTGCGCTTATCCTCCGCCGGTTACCGTCGGCAACGTTGCATCTCAAGGTGATCACTACGCTGCGGAGGAGCCACTTTCGCTCCAGAACTCCAAACTCGGCCAATGTAATTGATCCGGATTCGGTGTGGGTTGACCGAGAACCGTCCGTTCGACAGCTCCACTAGCAGGCTGCTGAAAATCCTGTCGACCTGGAACTATCTTGCGCTTTCACGGAGCAATCGGTCTTTTTTTCCTTCTGCCGCCTTCATGCGGCGAGGAGTTTGGGCCGCCGGATCAAGTCATACGCGGCCATCGTCAGGATGAACTTGAAGCCAAGTCGCGCCACGCCGCGCAGCATCGGCCGGGCGAGGCCGCCGATCGTCTTGCCCCAGCCGAACGGCTCCTCGATGCGCTTGCGCTTCTGCTGGCTCACCGCATAGCCGGGATGCCGGGTTGTACGGCCATCGATCGCCGAGCGGCGCGCGGTGTCGTTCTGCGCGATGTGCGGCGTGACGTTCAGCGCGCGCAGGTCCTTTACGAACTCGCCCGCGTCATAGCCCTTGTCGGCACCGAGCGTCACCCGCCGCCGGCCGGAGCGATGGCTTTCGATCATCGCGACCGCCGCCTCGCGTTCGGCATATCCCGACACCGTGGTGACGCTGGCCTCGACAATCAGGCCGGTGCGGTTCTCCATCAGCGTATGGCCGAGATAGGAGAGCTTGGCTTCCTTGCCTTGGCCTTTTCGGTAGAGGCTAGCCTCTGGGTCGGTCGTCGAGACATGGGTGGCGTTCGATCGCTTCTGGCCACGGAAGTCCAATTCGGCATTGCGGCGCTGGTTTTCGGTTTCGGCTGCATCCGCGGGCTCCGGCAAAGGCGCGGTTTGATCAGTTTCGCTGGATGGAGCGGCATCGCTACCCACCGCCGCAACGGGCGCCAGGGCGTGGGACGTGTCAGGTGCCGACGGCGTGTCAGGTCCCTCGCCGGAGGTCGCCGCCATCTCTTTCGGCACGAAGCTCTTCATCGACGCCCAGGCATGGAGTTGCGTGCCGTCGACCGAAAAATGCTCGTCCGACAAAAGCGGGCTGACCTCCTGATGCGCCAGCAGCCGGCTCAGGAACTGCTTCGCAACATCGGCCTCGAGCAACCGGTCCCGGTTCTTCGTAAACACCGTCGGCACCCAGACCGGGTCGTCGATGCCGAGACCCACAAACCAGCGATAGAGCAGATTGTAGTCGAGTTGCTCCATCAGCTGGCGTTCCGATCGGACGGTGTAAAACGCCTGCAACAACGAGGCTCGAAGCAGCCATTCCGGCGGGATCGAGGGGCGGCCGTGGGCGGCATAAAGCCTGGCAAATTCGCTATCCAGACTCTGGAGCACATCGTTGACGATCTGCCGGATCTTGCGCAGCGGATGCTTCGCCGGCACACGCTCCTCAAGATCGACGTAAGAAAAAAGCTCCCCAGACCGCAAATCCGAACCGCGCATTCCGTCCTCCCTGGCATTCCAGAAAGCACGGAATCATATTCGCCACAGACTGTCATCCTCGGGGTTTTTCAGCAGCCTGC
>CAVVOX010000006.1:0-216301 GCA_963749875.1 uncultured Alphaproteobacteria bacterium | reverse complement strand
GGATTGCTCTCGTCTTTGAACAGAGGCTTGTGTGCTTGAATGCACAGCTGCTTTGGCGTTGGTCCCTGCTGTGGTGAAGCTGTTGCCCTGATCGGCTTCAGTGCAAGTAGAGGCAACCGCGGAGATGACCATGCAGTTGGCCAACTTGGTGAGCGGCGTGGGCGTCGGCTGGGTGTACCGCGGTGCTGGCGCGCCGGGGCATGCCCGGCGACCGGCAGCAACGTCAACGTCCGGGCCGGGCCGGGCACGGACGCGGCAATCCTCGACCCTGGGCGGCGGCGGTAGCCGGCGTTGAGATGCGGCGCGAGCCCCCGGCCAGGTCAGTTGGCCAGGACGCGCCGGCTGGATCCACCAATCACTGCTGACCCTGCTGCGCCCGCGCTGCAGCGGGCGCACGCAGCCGAGCCCGGACCCGAGCCCGGACCCCAGCAGCGCCAGCCGTCAGGCCAGGTCGCGACCCTCGAGGTCCCCGCGACCGCAGCACCCGCGACCGGCCTGCCGCCCAGCGCGACGCTCGACGGCACCCCGCTCGGGCGCTTCCGAAGCGAGGTCAGCAATACGAGCGAGTCAGCAAGCAGCAACGAAGTCCTTCACGAACTTCTCCTTCGCGTCGGAGCACGCATAGACCTCCGCGAAGGCGCGAAGCTGCGAGTGCGAGCCGAAGATCAGATCGACGCGCGTGGCGGTCCACTTCGGCTTGTTCGTCTTGCGATCGCGGCCTTCGTACACGCCATCGGCCGTGGGATGCCATTCCGTGGCCATGGTGAGCAGGTTGACGAAGAAGTCGTTCGTCAAAGTTCCGGGCTTCTCGGTGAAGACGCCGTGCTTGGACCCGCCGGCATTCGCGCCGAGGACGCGCAGACCGCCGAGCAGAACCGTCATCTCGGGCGCCGTCAGCGTCAGCAATTGCGCCCGATCCACCAGAGCTTCCTCAGGGGCCATGAACTGCTCGCCGCTGAGATAGTTGCGGAAGCCGTCGGCACGCGGTTCGAGCGCGGCGAAGGAGTCCACGTCGGTCTGCTCCTGCGATGCGTCCATGCGGCCCGGCGTGAAGGGCACCGTCACGTCGACGCCGGCATCCTTCGCGGCCTTCTCGATCGCCGCACAGCCGCCGAGAACGATCAGGTCGGCGAGCGAGACCTTCTTGCCGCCGGCTGGCCGAGCCGTTGAACTCGGTCTGGATGGCTGCAAGCTTGTCGAGGACTTTTCCTAGCTGAGCCGGCTCATTGACCTCCCAGTCCTTCTGCGGTGCGAGACGAATGCGCGCGCCATTCGCGCCGCCGCGTTTGTCGGAGCCGCGGAAGGTCGAGGCCGAGCCCCAAGCGGTCGAGACCAGCTCGGACACGGACAGGCCGGAGGCGAGGATCTTGGCCTTCAGCGCCGCGATGTCCTGATCGCCGATCAGCGCATGATCCACCGCCGGGATCGGATCCTGCCAGATCAACTCCTCCTTCGGAACGAGCGGGCCGAGATAGCGCATGACCGGGCCCATATCGCGGTGTGTCAGCTTGAACCACGCGCGGGCGAAGGCATCCGCGAACTGGTCCGGGTTCTCATAGAAGCGCCGCGAGATTGGCTCATAGATCGGATCGAAGCGCAGCGAGAGGTCCGTGGTCAGCATGGTCGGCTCGATGCTTCTTCGACGGATCGTGTGCGTCCGGGACGTCGGCCGGGGCGTCCTTCGCGACCCACTGATAGGCGCCGGCCGGGCTCTTCTCCAGCTCCCATTCGAATTTGAACAGATTGTCGAAGAAGTGGTTGCTCCATTTCGTCGGCGTCTGCGACCAGGTGACTTCCGGGCCGCCGGTGATGGTGTCGCCGCCGAAGCCCGTGCCGTGCCCGCTCTTCCAGCCGAGGCCCTGATCCTCGATGGCGGCGCCTTCCGGGTCCGGGCCGAGCAATGACGGATCGCCGGCGCCATGCGTCTTGCCGAAGGTGTGGCCGCCGGCGATCAGCGCGACGGTCTCCTCGTCATTCATCGCCATGCGGTAGAAGGTTTCGCGGATGTCGTGGGCGGCGGCGACCGGGTCCGGCTTGCCGTTCGGGCCTTCCGGGTTGACGTAGATCAGGCCCATCTGCACCGCGGCAAGCGGGTTCTGAAGCTGGCGTTCGCCGCTATAGCGTTCGTCGCCCAGCCACGTCCCCTCGGGGCCCCAATAGAGCTCTTCCGGCTCCCAGACGTCGGCGCGGCCGCCGGCGAAACCGAACGTCTTGAAGCCCATCGTTTCGAGCGCGACATTGCCGGCCAGAATCATCAGGTCGGCCCAGGAGATTTTGCGGCCGTATTTCTGCTTGATCGGCCACAGGAGCCGGCGCGCCTTGTCGAGGTTGGCGTTGTCCGGCCAGCTGTTGAGCGGCGCGAAACGCTGCTGGCCCGCGCCGGCGCCGCCGCGGCCGTCGGTGATGCGGTAGGTCCCCGCGCTGTGCCACGCCATGCGGATCATCAGCCCGCCATAATGGCCGAAATCGGCCGGCCACCACTCCTGCGAGTCCGTCATCAGGGCGCGCAGATCCTCGATCACGGCATTCAGGTCGAGGCTCTGGAATTCCTTGGCGTAGTCGAAATCCTCGCCCATCGGATCGGACAGGCTGGAGTTCCGATGGAGAACGTCGATGTCAAGCTGCTCCGGCCACCAGTCGCGGTTCTTAGGCCCGCGGGCGCCGCCTGTGAACGGGCAGCCGCCGGCGCTTTGTCCTCAGTCTTTGCGTCCATGTTTCTCTCCGATCGTGTTCTTTCGCTTTGGGAATTGCCCCACGCGCCGCGGCAGGCGTGGGGTGCTCGATCGCACAATGCGTAAATGTGTCCTCAATACATCCTCCTCGCTTACACCCGTAGGGCGTTGCTAATCTATGATAAAGGCCAATTGCTCTTTTTGCCACGCTCGATTAGAAAATCTAATCGATGCCCACTCTGCGCCAGCTTCGCTATTTCGACGCGCTGGTCCGCTTCCGCCATTTCGGCGCGGCGGCCGAACATTGCGCCGTCACCCAGCCGGCCCTGTCCACGCAGATTCAGGATCTGGAGCGCAAGCTCGGCGTCGAACTGGTCGAGCGCCGGCACAAGAACATCGAGCTGACCCCAGCCGGACGCGAGGTCGCCGCGCCGCGCCGCCCGCATTCTCGCCGAGGTGCGCGACCTTGGCGAATTCGCCCGCCACCACGCCGCCCCGCTCTATGGCCGCCTGCAGCTGGGCGTCATCCCGTCCATTGCGCCCTACCTGCTGCCGCCGCTCCTGCCCTCCTGCGCGCCCGCTACCCCGTCGCTCGATCTGAATATCCGCGAAACCCAGACGCACACGCTCCTCGCCGAACTCGCCGATGGCCGGCTGGACCTGCTCCTGCTCGCCCTGCCCGTCGAGCAGGCGGATGTCGAGACGCTGGCGCTTTTCGAGGACCGGTTCCTGCTCGCCATGCCGTCGGACCGGCCTTTGCACGGCGCTGTCGAAGCGACGCCGGAGCTGCTCAAGAACGACCGGCTTCTGCTTCTGGAGGAAGGCCATTGCCTGCGCGACCAGGCGCTCTCGGTCTGTCAGCTCCGCCAGGCCGACGCCATCGACACATTCGGCGCATCGAGCCTTTCCACCATCGTGCAGATGGTCGCGAACGGCCTCGGGCTGACCCTGCTGCCCGAGCTCAGCCTCGATGTGGAGATGAAGCAGGGCAATATCCGGCTGATGCGCTTCGCCGAGCCGCAGCCGAGCCGCACCGTCGGCCTCGCCTGGCGCACCACCAGCCCGCGAAGCCACGATTTCGAGGCCCTCGGCGCGCTGATCCGGGAAACGGCGCCGAATGCGGCGAGGCTGGGGGTGTGAGCATGCCCTCTCCCCTGGCGGGAGAGGGCTCCCGCCGTCAGGCGGGTGGGTGAGGGAGAGCATCTCATCTCGCCATCCCACTTTGCCGTCGCGCCGCGCCAACCCGTACCCCTTCGTCGTCCGCGGGCTTGCCTGCCTCGTGCCTGACACGGGGACCCGCGGACCCATTCCGTTGAAATCGCCGCGCCGCGCCAACCGTCTCCTCCTCCGTCGTCCGCGGGCTTGACCCGCGGACCCATTCCGTGGAAATCGCCGGGCGCTAAAAGCCGATGGGCCAATGGCATAGGTTGCCGGATCGGGTCCGGCAACGACATCGTTATGAGGCACTGTGTTCGGCCTATTCCCTCCGTCGCACAGGACTTGCCTGTCCCGGACATGATCCGGGAATCCGGCGCCCATTGGCTGGTCCGCAAGCCATGCGTTTGCGGCGATGTGGATCAGGCCCCGCATCCCCGGCTCGGGGCCGGGACAGGCAAGTGCGGGGCGACAGAGTTTGCTTTGCCTCTACATTGCCCCAACGCCAATCTTCCCGCCACACGAACCATGTCCTCCTTCGTCACCCCGGAAAGTGCGCAGCACTTGTCCGGGGTCCAATCGCTTATCCGCAAGCGCTGTGCCGAGTTGCTAAGGCGATTAGGCCCCGCATCAAGTGCGGGGCGACGTCGAGTAAGCCGCGAGAGCACGGGACCAATTTTACCCTCTCCGTAATCCGACATGTTGGCGCGGGCGAATGTGATCGGCTATTAACGGCGCAGGTGACGGCAACCGGGACAGAGGCGCTCATGAACCGGGACGAGACCATTGCGCTGTTCGAGCGCTGCGAGGCGATGCGGGCGGCGAAGAAAGCCGCGTTGGCCGAGGGAAAATCGGAGGACGAGGCGCGCAACATCGCCCATGAAGTCCGCGAAGGCGATCTGGAACGGCTGGGCCGAGCTGCTGCTGACTGAGCGCGAGGCGATGGTGAATGAAGGGCGCTGGGAAAAGGAAAAAGCCCGTTGGACGGAGGATGCTAAGGCGGACTTCACCTGCATCCACTTCCTTACAAGGAAGTGGATGCAGGTGAAGTCAATCAAGAAGTCCGCGCCGGAAAATCCGCCTGTCAAGACACTATCCGTTGAAAACAGAATCGTCGATTTCAGCGGCTTCAAATTCCCCCGCGACGCCTGGTTCGACGGCGCGACGTTTTCCCGCGACGCCCAGTTCGACAGCGCGACGTTTTCCGGCACCGCCTGGTTCGACGGCGCGACGTTTTCCGGCAACGCCTGGTTCGGGAGCGCGACGTTTTCCCGCGGCGCCCAGTTCGACGGCGCGACGTTTTCCGGCTATACCCAGTTCGACAGCGCGACGTTTTCCGGCAACATCTTATTCAATGACGCGATATTTCAAAAAGCGGCTCAATTTCCACTCGTCAAATTCGACCAATATGCCGCGTTCGAACGCGCAAGATTTCTCGGACCTGCAAATTTCAACGCCGTCAGAGGAGACCGCGCATTCACGCTGGAAGACGCGCATTTCGAGCATGTGCCGGATTTCATCCAGGCGCATTTCGAGGAAGCGCCGCGGCTGGATAATGTGACGGTCGTCGGGCGGATGATCCCGGCCTATCCGGCGCTTGAGAAAAAGAAGGACGCGAACGGCAAGGACATCGAGCCTTCGGCTTGGGAGATCACGCGACACTGGTTATGGCAAAAGGCCACACTACCCCAACGATTTCTGACCGGTTGTTGGCGGCGATTCCGTCGGGGCATCGCCGCATCGGACGATCTGCATAACATCCCCGCCCGCTGGCGCGCGCTGAAGCGGCTTGCGATCCAGGCGCACGATCAGGACCGGGAGCATGAGTTTTTCGCCCGCGAGATCCGCTCGGACCGCTTTCTGCATGATTGGCCACTACCCGTCCGTTTCTGGGCACTGGAAGGCTGGTTCAGCTTCGGGCGCTTCTGGGCCGGCGTGTTCTACGGGCTGTTCTCGAATTATGGCCGCTCAATTCTCCTGCCCGCGCTCTGGTGGCTCGCTGGCGTGGCCGTTGCCACCGTTTTCTATCTCGGTGAAAGCCCCGGCATGTCCTGGGAGCGAACGCTGGCGCGTTTTCATGGCGCTTCGTCAGTCGAAGCCTACGCGGACACGGTTTACAACGCCTGGCAGTCGGATCGTCTCTGCTATGTCCCGCGTGGCGCGCCGAAGACAATTCAGGCTGGCGAAATCGGCGTCGTCGGCCTCTCCGCTGAGCTTCGCTCCCAGACCTCCGCTCCCACCGAAGCGCTAGAACTTGCCCTGCGTGACGGCTTTCTCATCCTTTATGGCGACGCCGACACCGCTCACCGGATCTATGGCTGCCTCTATGGCGTGGAGCTTTATGGCGGGGGCACGCCGGTCGCCATCGTGCCGCCGCAAGTGGCGTTCTGGTCGGCGCTGCACAAGCTTTATTCGGCGGTGATGATCTTCCTGTTCGGCCTCGCCCTTCGCAACATGCTGAAGATGAAGTGACGGCAGCCTCCAATAATGGAAATGACCGATACCGCCTCTACTGGATCGGTTCCTTGTAGGGTGGGTTGATGCCCGCACAAGCGGGCGGAAACCCACCACCCTTGTGATGGGTTTCGCGACGCTCAACCCATCCTACGGACTACGGACCTAGCAATCACGCCCCATCCCACCAAAACATATAACGACATCTTTATATCCTTATTGCCATCGCCACCCATCACCCTTATAGCTAGGGGCCAGCTTCCCATGAGAACCGAACAGGCCACCGCTATGAACGATATGAGCAACGGACAAGACTTCATCGTCAAAGACCTCTCCCTGGCCGAATGGGGCCGCAAGGAGATGGACATCGCCGAGACCGAGATGCCCGGCCTCATGGCGGCGCGCGAGGAGTATGGCCCCGGCCAGCCGCTGAAGGGCGCGCGGATCGCCGGCTGCCTGCACATGACCATACAAACGGCGGTTTTGATCGAAACATTGCAGGCCTTGGGGGCGAATGTGCGCTGGGCGTCGTGCAACATCTTCTCCACGCAGGACCACGCCGCCGCCGCGATTGCCGCAACGGGTACGCCGGTCTTCGCCGTGAAGGGCGAGACGCTCGCCGAATATTGGGACTATGTCGACCGCATCCTGGAATGGCCCGGCGGCGAGACGGCGAACATGATCCTCGACGATGGGGGCGATGCGACGCTCCTCGTCAATCTCGGCGCCGAGGCGGAGGCCGATGCGTCCGTCCTCGCCAAGCCGAAGAATGAAGAAGAAGAGGCGCTGTTTGCCACGATCAAGAAGCGTTTGGAAAGAACGCCGGGCTGGTATTCCAAGGTGAAGGCGAATATTCGCGGTGTTTCTGAAGAAACGACGACGGGTGTGCTGCGGCTTTATCAGATGGAGAAGAAGGGCGAGCTGTCCTTCCCCGCGATCAACGTCAACGATAGTGTGACCAAGTCGAAATTCGACAATAAATATGGCTGCCGCGAGAGCCTCGTGGACGGGATCCGGCGCGGAACCGATGTGATGATGGCGGGCAAGACCGCTGTCGTGTGCGGCTATGGCGATGTCGGCAAGGGCTCGGCGCTCTCCCTGCGCGGCGCGGGCGCCCGCGTGGCGGTGACCGAGATCGACCCGATCTGCGCGCTGCAGGCGGCGATGGACGGCTTCGAGGTCGTCACGATGGAGGACGCCGCGCCGAAAGCCGATATTTTCGTGACCGCGACCGGCAATAAGGACGTGATCACCGTCGATCATATGCGCGCCATGAAGGACATGGCGATCGTCGGCAATATCGGCCATTTCGATAATGAGATTCAGGTCGCCGGCCTGAAGAACATGAAATGGACGAACATCAAGCCGCAGGTCGATATGATCGCGTTTCCGGACGGCAAGCGCATCCTGCTCCTGTCTGAAGGCCGCCTGCTCAATCTCGGCAATGCGACCGGCCATCCCAGCTTCGTGATGAGCGCCTCGTTCACCAATCAGGTGCTCGCGCAGATCGAGCTTTGGACCAATCACGGCCAATATGAGAACAAGGTCTACACGCTGCCCAAACATCTGGACGAGAAGGTCGCAACGCTGCATCTCGACAAGCTGGGCGTGACCCTGACCAGGCTGAGCGAGGAGCAGGCCGCCTATCTCGGCGTCAGCGACACCGGGCCGTTCAAGCCGGAGCATTACCGCTATTAGGCTTGTATGCCCGTTCGCGTCGTTGCGAGAACGCGGAGCCGACGTAGCAATCCATTGACTTTCGGCCCGGACAACTCGTGGATTGCCGCGCGGGTCTCCGGTCGCTCGCAATGACGGAGGTGGCCCGTGGAAGGCATGATACCGTCTCCGGATAATCCGTTCCGTAGGATGGGTTGAGCGGAGCGAAGCCCATCGCAAAGATGGTGGGTTTGCGCCCGCTTGTGGGGGCGTCAACCCACCCTACAAGGAAGTGATCCAGCAGAGACGGTATGACTGTGCCTCAACCATCCGTCCCGCATACGTAATTTCACGCGAAATTCTTTTGGGAATACACGCGCAACGATTGGGCGCGCCGCTTGATTAAGGATAAAGTAACCCGCGATTCGTCCATTTAGGGGCAAGGCTGGGGGGCCGGTGATCGCCCCTCGTGCTTTCGCGGAGACGCCCAATGCAGGCTGACGCCTCTCTGCTCATTCGCCACTCCTGCCGGGCAGCTAGCCTCGCCGGCGCGGCCGCCTCCGTGCTTGCCTACTCCGCACCGGCGCTCGCCCTGCCCCTGCCCGCAGACGGTATCAACATCGCGGCGGTCAGCGAGATGTTCGTCCTCGCGGTTGTGAGCGGTGTGATCCTCGCCGCGGCCGGCGCGATGATCCTCCTCCAGCGGGCCGCCGCGCGCGCCCGGCGCAACGAAGCCCAGGCGGCGGAGGCGATGAACGCGCTGCGCCAGGAGCTGGACGTTGCGCAGTCGATCGTCATGGCCGAGCCGCAGGTGCTTGTCGCCTTCGAGGCGGACGGCTCGCCGCGCATGGTCAATCATGCGCTCGACACCCGCTTCGGCATTCCGGTCAAGCTTCGCAATCTGATGCGCTTTGCGTCCTGGCTGGAGCGGGGCGCCGCGCTCAGCCTCGAACGCCACCTGCAGGAACTGAAATCGGCCGGCCGGCCATTCGAGATGACGCTGAAGACCCTCGCAGGTCCGCATATCGAGGCCGAAGGGCGCGCATCGGGCGGCGGATATTATCTCAAATTCCGCGATCTGGCCGGGCGCCGAACGGAAATGGCCAATCTGCTGCGCCAGCAGCGCTCCTCCAATGAGGAGCTGGCGACGCAGAAAGCGCTGCTCGATGCGCTGCCGATGCCGGTCTGGTTCCGCGATCCCGAGGGCCGGCTGACCTGGGTGAATCGCGCCTATGTCTCGGCGGTGGAGGCAGCCCGCGCCGACGAGGTCATCGAAGAGCAGCGCGAGCTACTCGAAGCACGCCAGCGCCGCGCCGCCGATACGTCCCTCGCGGCCGGCGAGACCTTCCGGAAAAGACTGCAGACCGTGGTCGCCGGCGACCGGCGGAGTTTCGATACGATCGTCGTGCCCGTCGGCCGGGCGAGCGCGGGCACGGTCATCGACGTGGCGCCCCTGGAAGACGTTCAGGACAAGCTCTCCCGCCAGATGGCCGCGCATGAGCGCACGCTCGACAAGGTCGCAACCGCCGTCATCATCTTTGCCGCCGATCACCGCCTGAGCTTTTACAACCAGACCTTCCGCGATATGTGGCGGCTCGAACCGGCCTTCCTCGACGGCAAGCCGCAGCTCGGCGCGTTCTTCGACCATCTCCGCCAGACGCGCCAGCTTCCGGAGCAGTCCGACTATCGCAAATGGCGCGAAAATCAGCTCAGGAGCGCGGAAGACTCCGAGGCGATCGAGGATTGGTGGTATTTGCCGGACGGCCGCACCATCCACATGCTCGGCGACCGCCGGCCGGACGGCGGCGTGACCTATCTCTTCGATGACGCGACCGAAAGGCTCGCGCTCGAAAGCCGCTATAATTCGTTGATCAAAGTGCAGCAGGAAACGCTGGAAAATCTCCGCGAGGGCGTTGCGCTGTTCGGCTCCGATGGACGGCTGAAACTCTATAACGCCTCTTTCACGACGATGTGGGGCCTCGACACCGCCTTTCTCGAAAGCGGTCCGCATATCGACGACGTTCATGCCCGCTGCAAGACGCTGCTCGACGGCCCGGAGCCCTGGGCGACCGCGAAGCGCGCCGTCACGGGCGTATTCGAGACGCGCGAGAGCTTCGAGGGGACCCTGACGCGCCCCGACGATATGAGCATCGCCTATGCCGGCGTGCCGCTCCCCGATGGCAGCACCGTGCTGACCTATATCGACATCAGCGACAGCAAGCGGGCCGAGAGCGCGCTGATCGAGCGCAATGAAGCGCTGGAGGCGGCCGATAATCTGAAGAACACCTTCCTCAGCCACATCTCCTATGAGCTGCGCACGCCGCTCACCAACATCATCGGCTTCTCCGACATGCTCGCCCAGCCTCCGATCGGGCCGCTCGAAGGCAAGCAGAGTGAATATCTGGAAGACATCCGCACATCGAGCTCCAAGCTCCTCGCCATCATCAACGACATTCTCGATCTGACGACGATCGACGCAGGCGGGCTCGAGCTGAAGCTGGCGCCGGTCGCGGTGCGCGACATTCTGGAAGGCGCCGAGCTGGGCGTGAAGGAGCGGCTGGCGAAATCGGGCATGACGCTGGAAGTCAATATTGCGCCCGATCTCGACATGATGCTTGCCGACCGTCCGCGCCTGACGCAGGTCCTCTTCCACCTCCTGTCCAACGCCATCGGCTTTTCCGCCGAAGGCTCGCTGATCACGCTGTCCTGCCGCAAGGAAGGCAATATGGTCGCCTTCGCCGTGCAGGATTCCGGCGTCGGCATCCCGGAGGAATATCAGGAGAGTGTCTTTGGACGTTTCGAGAGCCGCTCGCAGGGCTCGAAGCACCGCGGCGCCGGGCTCGGTCTCGCCATCGTCAAGAGCATCGTCGAGCTGCATGGCGGACAGATCACGCTGCGCTCGGCGCCGGGCGTCGGCACCACCGTCACCGTGCTGATCCCGCACACCCCGATCCGCTCATCCGCCGTCGAGTCAAACGGCGCGGGTGCCGAAGAGGACGGCCACAGCAGCGGTATGGCCGCCGCCGGCGAGGACGCCGAGTTCGATCATTACCCGCCCGGCATGTTTGGATGAGCGGCCGGCGGCAAGCACTGCGCCGATCGCCGCGTGACTTGTCCCCTGGCCGGGTCCGTCAAATTTTACGCGTCCCCTTCACCGCATTCTCTCACCGAAATGGTATTTCTAACCCCATGCAACCGGTGCTGGTAACGGCGCCGTGCGAAAAACGCGGGCATACGTCTTTCCGCCGGTGAAATCCGCGCTTCTCATGGGAGGTATTTGAATTGCCACGCTCGAACAGATCCTTTTCCTTGGGGAAAACACGGATAGTTGCGCTTATCGCCCTGATCACCTCTGCGCTACTTGGGGTGACGGCTCCGGCTCTTGCGGATCACGCGGCTGCGACACTCCGCATTGCCGGAACGGGCTCTGCCCTCGGGGGCATGCGTCTGCTCGCGAATGCATTCACCAAGATACGGCCCGATATTCATGTCATTGTGCTGCCGAGCCTCGGCTCAGGCGGCGGCATCGCGGCGCTGGCGGCTGGTAAGATCGGCCTGTCGGTAAGCGCCCGGCCATTAAAGAAGGCCGAGCAGGACAAAGGACTCCGTGCGAGCGAATATGCCCGCACACCGATCGTTTTCGCCACCCGCCATGATAACCCGGCAGAAAACATCACGCTCGATCAGATCGCCTCTCTCTATTCGGGTGAACGTCAGACCTGGCCGGACGGAACACCGGTCAGGCTCATCCTGCGCCCGGAAAGTGAAAGCGACACCAAGCTCATCAGCGCGATCTCGCCGGCGATGGAGGCGGCTATGAAAACGGCGCTGCAACGCAAAGAGCTGCATGTGGCGATTAACGATCAGGACAATGCCACGGCGCTGGAGAAGATTCCGGGATCTCTCGGTTTGATAGCGTTGGCACAAATCATGACGGAGGAGCGCCGGATCAAGCCGCTTACGTTTAATAGGCTGGCGGGGACGGTGGAGACGCTGCGTGCCGGAAAATATCCCTACGCCAAGACGCATTATGTCGTCATCAATTCTCAGCCCACGCCCGAAGCACAGGCCTTTCTCAAATTCATTTACTCCCCTGAAGGTCAGGAGGTTTTGAGTGCGTCCGGCTATATTGTGGCAGACGCTGCGTCAAATCCGAAAATGTAAATCGCACCTGAGCTAAGCGGAGTCAGACATCAGAACGACTGGAACGGGCAATGCTTGAAGGTGACGGGCCGTTCGTCAGAGTGGCCAAATGGTCGGCCCTGTGCATGGCGGCCTTGATCGCATTCGGCGTCCCCGGCGGATATCTCTACTTTGGCTATGAGCGCCTTGGTGGCCAAATTGCAGCCGAGATCAATTTCAAGGCGTACCACGTTACGCACCTGATCACAGGCAATCCCGAATTCTGGCAATATGAAGGCCTTCACATCGCCGAACTGATTAAGAGCACCTCACCCGATACGGACAGCGAATTCAACCGCGTCTTGGACAATGACGGAAACGTCGTTGCGCAATACCCAGCCCAAAGACCTGAATTTAATTGGCCGGTCATCGCACGCCAGCAGCCGCTTTTCGATTATGGGACACAGGTCGGCCGCATCGAAATGATCCATTCCCTACAAACTCTTTATGAGCGGACGCTCGCCGTCAGTTTTTTTTCTCTGCTGACAGGACTGTTGCTCTATTGGGGCCTGCGGATTGTTCCTCTCCGCTTGCTTCGGCGGGCCTGGGATCAGCTCAGCTATCTGGCGAGCCACGATGCGTTAACAGACCTGCCAAACCGTGTGACACTTCTCGACCGGCTCCAGCAGGCATTGGCTAGCGAAACCAGCGCCCGCGGTGCCGTCACTGTCTATTCTCTTGATCTGGACCGTTTCAAGGAGGTCAACGATACGCTCGGCCATGCCGCCGGCGACCAGCTCCTCATTCAGGCCGCAAAACGCATGAAGGCCTGCCTGCGCCAGGAAGACACGCTGGCGCGTCTGGGGGGAGACGAATTCGCCATCATTCAACCCGGAATGAGCAGCCCGCAGACAGCCAGTAACGTTGCGGAAAGGATCATTTCCGCTCTGAGCAAGACATTTCAACTCGATGGGCAGGAAACGCATATCGGGATGAGCATAGGCATCTCGATCAACAGCGGAGACACCGCGGTCGAGCCCGATCAACTCCTCGTAAAATCAGATCTCGCATTATATCGGTCCAAGAATGAGGGACGCGGCACCTATCGCTTTTTCCAGGAGGACATGAATGCCGATCTGATGGCGAGGAAAGCCTTGGAGCGCGATCTTCGGGCTGCCCTGGACAAGAACGAGCTTGAACTGCACTACCAGCCGCAGGTGAACCTGTCGGATCAACGCATTGTAGGAATGGAAGCGCTTCTGCGCTGGCATCATCCGGAAAGAGGCGATGTCACGCCCGCAACGATCATTCCGATTGCCGAGGCAAGTGGATTGATGCTTCCCCTGACGGAATGGGTGTTGCGCAGGGCTTGCCACGATGCATTAAACTGGAAGCCGCTCAAAGTCGCAGTGAATCTGTCACCCAGTCTCTTCGTGGAAAATAGTCTCAACGCTCTGGTCAAGCGTATCTTGAGGGAGACAGGCCTGCCGCCGGAACAGCTTGAACTTGAGATTACTGAGGAAATCCTGATGGCCGACACGGACAGGATACTCATCACCCTCAACGAGCTGAGAGACATTGGCGTGCGCATCGTCATGGATGATTTCGGGACCGGCTATTCCAGCTTGAGCTATCTGCGCAAGTTTCCTTTCGACAAGATCAAGATCGATCGTTCCTTCGTCGATGAGATGAGCGGCAATGTGGCGGCAAAAGAGATCGTTCGCGCCATCATCAATATGGGCCACGCGCTGAAAATGCAGATCAACGGCGAAGGCGTCGAAACGATGGAGCAGGCAAAGTTTCTTCAGGGCGAGGGATGCGAAGAGGTTCAGGGGTACTTTTATGGCCGGCCCATGAAGAAAGACGATATCAATACGCTGCTCAGCATGGCGCTGACCCCGATCGGCCCGTCCGCTGTCGAGCCGATCGGCGCGGGCATGGAGGCGGAGGGGCATGAGAGCGGCAAGGCCGCGGCAGGAGAGGAGGCCGAGGCCGATCACGCCCCGCCGGGCCTGTTCGGGCCAGTGGCGAGTCGCGAGCGTTGACTTGCGGCTAGCGCAACGCGCTGGCGGAGAGGACGGAACCGCCATCGGGCGAAAACGCTGCTGAGGTCACCCTGTCCGCATGCCTGAAGCTGCGTAGCTGTTTGCCCTTGGCTGCGTCCCATAATTTGATCGTTCCGTCAGCGCTGACGGAACGAGCGAAACGGCCATCGGGCGAAAACGCCACTGATTGGACACCAGAGGTATGCCCTATTTGCGGTGCAATCTCCACCGGAAGCTTGTCTTGCGCCGCTGCACCTCCAACACATACGGCCAGCGCGGAAAATGCTATGCACACCCCGCCCGAAATCAATCGCATGCCCAACATGATCGTATATCCATTCGAACGACAGACGACTCGCTCTCGCATGTCATTTGGGCGTCGACTGGACCATTAGGCTGAATTTCTGTTTTTCAATAATGGCCGCTGATCGGCTCAATGCAGGCCTCGGTGACGGCAACTATGTCCGCAATCCCCCTCCCGGCGGACATGAATGCCTCGTCAGCGTTTGCCTGCCTGGGACCGGAGGCGGATATCCAAGCCAGGATGTGCCTCGCCGCGAACGACATTGGCGCAATTCCCCCTTGACGCCCGCGCGGCGCTCGTCTTTGTAGCGCAAATCAGCCTGCCGGTGGACGACGAGGACTCAAAGAACAGTTCGTGCCCCGCCTCGAAGGCGTTCGCATGCTCGCCAGGCAAGGGGCAAGAAGAATGAAGGGCCACGCGACGAACCGCTCTAAAGGATTTTCCTCCGCAATCGCCGCGTGGATGACGCTGACCGCGCTGGTGTGCCTCTCGCCTTGCCCTGCGGTCGCCGAAGCCAGAACGGCCGTTCCGACGAACACATTCCTTAACAGCATCGGTGTCGTCAGCACTTTCCCCGATCGGGGTCAGCCGCTGGCGAAGACGATCGAGATGGTCCGATATTGCGGCTTTCGCTGGGTGAGGGCAGGAATTGAGGGGCTGACCGAGGATGGGCCCACCACAATGCAGACCTTTCTCGATCTGCATCGTGAGGCCGGCGTGCGGCTCAGCTGGGGACTGGTGAGCGGCGGGACTGACATACACAAGCTGGTCGAGACAGCCAGAGGGCTGGCGAAAGCTGGCGCGCTCCTGGCAATCGAAGGCAATAATGAGCCCAACAATTGGGGGGTCACATATCAGGGCGAGAAAGGCGGCGGTCCGGAGCATTCCTGGGCGCCGGTCGCCAAGCTGCAACGCGACCTCTATCGGGCCGTCAAGAGCGACCCTGTGCTCGCGGACTATCCGGTATGGACCATCTCCGAGCCCGGCGCGCAGCGAGACAATGTCGGCCTGCAGTTCCTCACGATCCCGCCCGGCGCCGACACGCTGATGCCTGCCGGCACCCAATATGCCGACTATGCCAATGTCCACAATTACATCTACCACCCCCATTCTCCCTATCCGATGGCCAACAAGGTGTGGAACGCCGCCGATCCGACGGCCGAATTGCAAGTGGACGGGCTTTTCGGAAATTTCGGGATGACCTGGCGGAAGGAGTTTCGGGGCTACGCGCAAGAACAGCTCGACACGCTGCCGCGCGTGACGACCGAGACCGGCACCTCGATCGAAGGGCCGGTCACGGAAGAGCTGCAAGCCCTGAACTTGATGAACCTCTACCTCGCACAGTTCGCGCGCGGCTATTCCTATACATCGGTCTACATCCTGCGGGATCGGACCGACGAAGCCGGCAACCAAACCTTCGGTTTTTTCCGGCCGGACTACACCCCGCGCAGGGCTGCCGTTTACCTGCACAACCTGACGACCATTCTGGCGGATGACGGGAGTCTCGCCGAGGCCGGCCAGCTCGACTTCACGATCGCCGACCAACCCGAAACGGTTCATGACCTGCTTCTTCAGCGCAGCGACGGCACTTTCCAACTCGTCGTATGGGGAGAACGCCTCTTCGGCAAGGACCAGGTGACGATCCGTTTCGGCGCGAAACAGCCATCGGTCACGATCTATGATCCGACGATCGGCGTCGAGCCTGTCAGGACGGCGGACAATGTCGGCTCGCTCGAACTGACACTCAGCGATCACCCGCTCGTCATCGCGATTCCGCGCGTCAAGCGATGAGCGGGCCTCACAATCTCGCCTTCCGGCCCCTGTGAACCTGTATGATCCTCGTGGGGGCCGCGCGGGATGAGCACGCGCCCTCGCGGCAGGCGCACGAATACCGTTTTGCGGAACAGGCGATCGGAGCCTATATTGCGCCGAACGCTGTGCGGCCCGCGCCGGGCCGCAGATTTCAGAAACGCTCCCTTGCATCCGGAATACGCCTGGACTCCAGAGCCGTGCCGGCGGAGGACCTCAGGTGACGACATCTTTTCCGGCGGCTCTCGGTCTGTCGACCTTTGTGACCGACTCGCCCGCGGCGTGGCGACGGCTCTTGATTGCGCTTGCGATCGGCAGTGTCGGCAGTGTCGGCATGTGGTCGGTCGTCGTCGCGCTGCCGACCGTCCAGGCGGAATTCGGCGGCTCGCGCGGCGACGTTTCGCTCGCCTACACCCTCGCAATGCTGGGCTTCGGCGTCGGCGCCGTCGTCATCGGCCGCGTGGCGGACCGGTTCGGCATCGTGCCGGCGATCGGCATGGGAATTCTCTCGCTGTTCTGCGGCTATATCGCTGCCGGGCTTTCGACGGTCTTATGGCAATTCACGCTGGTGCATTTCTTCGTCGGCTTCGGCGCCTCCGCGACCTTCGCGCCGTTGATGGCGGAAGCCTCGCACTGGTTCGTCCGGCGGCGCGGCATCGCCGTGGCGATCGCGGCCAGCGGCAATTACGTCGGCGGTGCGTTCTGGCCGCCGCTCATCGAGCGCGGCATCGCCCATTTTGGCTGGCAGGCGACGCATATCGCCATCGGCGTCTTCTGCGCCGTGGCCATGACCACGCTGGTCCTGATCCTGCGGTGGGGTATGCGCGGATCGCAGCGCCTCTTGCCGGAAGGCGAGCTGCGGCCCAGGGTCGATATCAGACTCAGCACCAATCCGCTGACGATCGTTCTCGCGCTGGCAAGCTTTTCCTGCTGCGTCGCCATGGCGATGCCGCAAGTGCATATCGTCGCCTATTGCGGCGATCTCGGCTACGGCGTGGCACGCGGGGCCGAAATGCTGGGGCTGATGCTGGGCCTCGGCATTATCAGCCGGATCGGCTCGGGCTTCGTCGCCGATCGGCTCGGCGGCCTCTGGACATTGCTGATCGGGTCGGTGGCCCAGGCGACGGCGCTAACGATGTATCTGTTCTTCGACGGCCTGACGCCTCTCTATATCGTCTCGGCGCTGTTCGGCCTGTTCCAGGGCGGGCTGGTGCCGAGTTATGCCATCATCGTCCGCGAGACCATGCCGGCGAAGGAAGCGGCGACCCGCGTCGGCATGGTGATCTTCTCATCGGTTATCGGCATGTCGGTCGGCGGATGGATCTCCGGCGTGATCTACGACATGACGGGGTCGTACCAGGCGGCATTTCTGAACGGTCTGGCCTGGAACGCGCTGAATATGGCGATCGCGCTGATGCTTTTGTTGCGCTCGCGCCGCCAGCTCGCCTTTGCCTGAAAGAGGCTACGGGCATCGGCAGGAAAAGCCGGGATAGAGCCTCCGTCGCGGGGTGGCTGGCGGCCTATGGCATCGGCACATCCTGGGTATATTTCGGCACCTGATAACCCTTCTGCACGGCAGGCCGCTCCGCGATGCGGACATACCAGTCGCGGACATGCGGATAGTCGCCCAGATCGATCTCCTGCCATTCGAAGCGGGAGATCCACGGCCAGGAGGCCATGTCGGCAATGGAATATTCCCCTTTCCCCTCTCCGGCGATAAAGTCGCGTCCCTTCAGCCTGGTGTTCAGCACCTGGTAAAGCCGGTGCGCTTCTTTGGAGAATCGTTCCTCCGCATATTCGGCCTTTCCCCGATTGAACCTGACGAAGTGATGGACCTGGCCCAGCATCGGCCCGAGGCTACCCATCTGCCACATCAGCCACTCTATGGTGCGCCACCGCTCATCGCCCGCCGGCATGAATTTCCCATATTTTTCCGAAAGATACAGCATGATTGCGCCGCTTTCCATCAGATGCATGCCGGTCTCATTGTCGACGATCGCGGGGATCTTATTATTCGGAGAGATCTTCAGATATGCCGGATCGAACTGATCGCCCTTGGTGATATCGATGGGGTGGGAAGTATAGGCGACGCCGAGTTCTTCCAGCATGATGGAGACCTTGCGCCCGTTCGGCGTGGTCCATGAGTAGAGGTCGATCATTCCCGATCCCTTCGATCGTCTGGCGCGGGACGCGCATTGATGGGAGATGGCGGGCGTTCCGGGATGTGCCCCGAAACAGCGCGCCTGGAGCCAGCTTCGGCGCCTTCAGGAAAGAGGAAATCTTGGCTATCCGCAAGCCCCTCTCATGGGAGGCCGCGCCCGCGTTAGTGACCGATGACCATCTGGGCTGGGCTTCGCGATCGTCAAAAGCATCGTCGCACTGCATGGCGGACAGATCATGCTACACTCCGCGAAGCCCGGTCCGCTCGTCCTCGGCCCGGACGAACGGCGCTGGACCGCAGGCGGGCGGCCATGGCACAGGCATGGCCGCCGCGAGCGAGGACGCGGGGCGCGATCACCACCCGCCCGTCTCGAGTTCCACCGCCAGCCGGATGCAACAAAGGCCGGGCGTGGGTGCTTCACACTAGGGCAGATGCTGATATGAACGAGACCGATCGCAGCGTTGAAAATGCAAGCATTCTGGTGTTATCTTATGTCGCTGAATTCCAGCGGGCGGCTGAACCAGGGGGAGATCAAGCATGAACAGGACAAGTGTTCGTGTCTCGGCGCATTTGCGGCGGGAAAGCGGATGGCCTGTCGGCGCCATAGCTGGCCTTGCAGGCGGTGCCATCGAAGTGGGATGGATTGTCCTTTATCAAAATATGACGGGCCACCAGGCCGCTGCGGTTGCCCGCAGCGTCACGCAATCGGTGATCCCCCAGCTTGCGATGGCTCCGGCCGCAGTGTCCTTGGGTGTCGCCATTCACATGGCTCTCGCGGTCGGGCTGGGTATCTTGATTGCCATCCTCGTGCGCAATCTGCTGCCTCACGTCATCGGCACGCCAATGGAACCGGTGGCCGTGGTCGCCATGCTGGCTGGCGTATGGGCAATGAATTTCTTTGTAATCCTGCCCGCGATTAACCCCGCCTTTGTGACGCTGCTGCCCTACGGGGTCAGCCTCACCTCGAAGGTTTTCTTCGGATTCGCGGCTGCGGTCGTTTTCTGGTGTGCCGGTCGGCTTCACGCCGCTGGGCAGCAAGGAGCGTGAGGAGGCACTCGATGTCCAATGAAATAATTCTGATGCTTCACCCAACGTTTGGCGTTCTCGCCATCATCGCCTCGGTGTGGGTGTTTGTCGAAACGCTCAATGCCCGTGAAGTTAATGTGGGCCGCATCCGCAATGTCGGTGTGCTGGCAGCCGTTCTGATGTGGCTCGCCTATATTGTCGGCGGCTACTGGTATGTGGTCTTTTATGGGGCCGACAAGGCCATCATCAACGCCGGCCCATGGCCTTTCGCGCATTCGTTCTTCATGGAGACCAAGGAGCATGTGTTCCTTATGCTGTTGCTCCTCACTACATTTCTGGCGATTGCTGTGCAGGGAGAAGTTGCAAAGGTGAAGGCGGCGCGGGACTTGGTTCTGTGGGTTTCCGGGCTGGTGGTTCTGATGGGACTGGCCATGGAAGGAGCCGGCGCTTTCATCAGCATGGGCGTCAAGGTCGCCTTGTTGGCTAAACCGGTCTAAGGAGGTTGCGGCAATGGTTACGATACAGACTGCAGACGATGCAACCGAGTCCGCAGGCGCCACCGCCACGGCGTTTGGCATATCCTATGCGATCACCAGTATCCTCAGCGCACTGCTGGTGATTTGGAAAGAAAGCAGCGAGAGTGTTCACAACGCATTGACGGCGATCACCGGCCATCATTGGGTGACCCACGGCGTTTTGGACGTCATCATCTTCGTGGTGCTCGGCTTGGTGCTGAGCCGGATGGGCGGCGGCATCCGCATGACCGGCAATGGCCTCATCGCCACTGTCGTTGGAGCGACCATCATTAGCGGGTTGATTATCGCTGGCTATTTCCTCTGAGGGCGGGGCGCCCCGCGCGCCCGCTGTTGTGCCGGACGTCCGTTCCTGCCCCGAGGCGGAAGTCTCTCGACGCGGTGATGTCTCCTCACACCGCGCAGTCGAAGTTCACGCGCTAAGGGGCAACGACCGCTTTCGGCTGCATAGCTGGCCACCAGCGAACTATTGTTCGAGACAGCTCGCTCCTTAGAGGAGACATCGAGTTCACTTCGGTTCGTGCCCCGTTGCCGTCTTAACAATTTGCGCGCGGCTCATCCGGAGCCCACGGTTTTCGACCGCATTAAGCAATCTGCGACCGCATGCTTTCAAGAAATGCCGCAACAAACTTATCGAGCGCATCCCAGTCCGTGAATTCCCAATCCTTTTGACCGGAAGGAACCTCACGCCCCGCCATCACGACCTGCCGAATGATCTGCTCCTTGAAATAGTCATATTCGGAAAGTTTCAGGGCGCCGCCCGCCATATGCGTCAGCTTCGGCACCCACCCTGTGGCACCTGCAAACCGCTCGACATAGTTTGCTGCATCTCTTTTCCCATCCTCAAATGCAGCAGACAAACTAACCGAGATAAAAGCCGACGGCTTTTTTTCAAGCTGGTCCCGATGAGCCGTGGCGAATGCAACCACAGTCTCCTGATGATATCCCTCATGGATCGAAGCCGCGATGATAATCCCATCAAAGGGCTCGACCAACTGACCGCGAAGACGGCGCGCACAATCGTAAATGTCGGCTTGATGGCCATTATCGTGACATTTCTTGGCAACATGTTGCGCGATTTTTCGCGTCTGACCTTCTGTTGTTCCAAACGCTACGAGGATCTTCATGAGCTTTCCTTCCGCATAACAGCGATCCCCTCGCCGCAGAGGACGATGGTGCCAATATGCACAAAGCAGCACCCGCCGAGCTTAGATGTCTTTTTGTGAGTAGAATAGAGGGTGGAGGACGCATGCAATGATTTTAGTCAAACTTGCAGGGTGGTTCGATTTGTCGTGTCTGTAAGAAGAAGCGCCGATATTACCGGCTATTCCAAGCTAATCCGCCACCGTGACAAAGTTGGGCGACACTTACAGTCCAATGCGCGATGCTTGAAGCTTGCTAATGGCCCAACGCCAGCACAGCGACCTGAACGAATGCCGGCTTTCACCGGATACTGTTGAAAAACCCGCTTGATCGTCGGTCCGAACGCTGATCCCCGCTTCCGAGGCTTTTGGAAGGAGGCGGCGATGATGGGACGGCAGACGGCGGATCAAGGGGCGCTCTTCTACGAGTTCCGTCTTGAGGACCGTGTACCCGAGGGACATCTCCTGCGTCGCCGCAACACCATCGTCGCCTCGCTCTTTACCGGCCGGACAGGATCAGTGTCCATGAGGCCTGTCGGACCATTCCCCCTTGACGCCCGCGCGCCGCTCGTCTTTGTAGCGCAAAACCGCCTGCCGGGGAAAAGACGGGCAAAACATGGATCAGGCGACAAAAGCGCTGGGAAAGCTGGACGAGGCCGCGCTGCAGGGCCTTGCGGAACGGCTTGCGCCCCGGCTGCGCGCCGGCGATTTCCTGGCGCTCCGGGGCGATCTCGGCGCCGGCAAGACGACTTTCGCCCGCTTTCTGATCCGCGCGCTGCTGGAACGCGACGAGGAAGAGGTGCCGAGTCCGACCTTCGCTCTCGTGCAGCCCTATGACCATCCGCGCTTTCCCATCCACCATTTCGATTTCTACCGGCTCACCGGGCCGGACGAGGCGGCCGAGCTCGGCCTGGACGAGGCGGTCGAGACCGGGCTGGCGATTGCGGAATGGCCGGAGCGGCTGGAGGACCGCCTGCCCGCCGACCGGCTGGAGCTGGTGCTGGCGGAAGCGGACGCGCCGGATTTACGTCGCGTGACGCTGGAGGGCCACGGGCGCTGGGCCGCGCGTCTTGAGCGGTTCGACGCCGTCCAGCGCTTCATCGAGAACACCGGCTGGGCAGGCGCCGGACAGTCCTACCTCAATGGCGATGCGTCGGTGCGCGGCTATACGCGGCTGCGGAGCGGGACCTGCGCGGCGCTGCTGATGGACTGGCCGCGCGCGCCCGACGGACCACCGATCCGCGGCAACCTCCCCTACAGCCGGATTGCCCATCTCGCCGAGGATGTCGGGCCCTTCGTCGCCGTGGCCGCCGCTCTGCGCGATGCCGGGCTCTGCGCGCCCGAGATTTACGCCCAGGATCTCGAAGCCGGGTTCCTGCTGATCGAGGATTTCGGCGATCTGACGTTCACCCGGCTTGCCGGGGAGGGCCGCGACCTCGCGCCGGCCTACCGGCTCGCGGTCGCGGCCCTCATCGCATTGCGCCAGCACCCGCCCGCGCCGGTCCTGAAAGCGGAGGGCGTCGAACACATCCTGCCGGGCTACGACCGGGAAGCGCTCGGCATCGAAACCGAATTGCTGCTCGACTGGTATCTGCCCGCAATGCGCGGCGCGGAGACGCCTGAAGCGGCGCGCGAGGACTTCGCCGCGCTCTGGGGCACGCAGTTCGACTGGCTGCGCGGCCAGCCATCCTGCTGGGTGCTGCGCGACTATCACTCGCCCAATCTGATCTGGCGGCCGGACCGGACGGGCCTTGCCCGGCTCGGCATTATCGACTTTCAGGACGCCATGCGTGGGCATCCCGCCTATGACCTCGTGTCGCTCCTGCAGGACGCCCGGCTCGATCTGCCGGACGGGCTCGAAGACGAGCTTCTTCGCTATTATTGCGACCGGGCCGCGGCGGCCGCGCCCGATTTCGATCGCGCCGCCCTGCTGCGGGCCTATCGCCTGCTCGGCGCTCAGCGTGCGACCAAGATCCTCGGCATTTTCGCCCGCCTCGCCCGCCGTGACGGCAAACGCGCCTATCTGCAACATCTGCCGCGCATCGCGCGCTATCTCGCGGCCAATCTCGCCGACCCTCATCTCGCCGAATTGAAATTGTGGTATGAGCGTGAAGTGCCGCAGGACATGGAGGGACTCGCGGCGCGGATTTAGGACGGATTGCCCTCTCACCTGGCGGGAGAGGGCAAGGTGGACGATAGCGCGGCGCGTAAAAGCATAGGCTGAGGAGCGACCGAACGCCCCCATGCCGAACGGGAGACGCAGCATGACCGGCGAGACGATCACCCATGCGCTGGTGCTGGCGGCAGGCTATGGCAACCGTATGCGCCCGCTGACCGACATCATGCCGAAGCCGCTGATCCAGCTTGGCGGCAAACCCCTCCTCGACCATGTGCTCGACCGGCTCGCCGAGGCCGGCATCACCGACGCCATCGTCAATGTCCATTACCTTCCCGATCTGATCGAGGCCCATCTCGCCACCCGCACCGCGCCGCGCATCACCGTCTCCGATGAACGCGAGGCGCTGCTCGACACGGGCGGAGCTGTGAACAAAGCGCGTCAATTCCTTGGCGCGGCACCGTTTCTGGTCCACAATTCGGACTCGGTGTGGATTGAAAAACGGGGTTCAACACTCGCCCGTATGGTCGAGGCGTGGGACTTGTCGGCGATGGATAGCCTCCTTCTGCTTGCACCGGCAAAAGCGAGCCTCGGCTATTCCGGACGCGGCGACTTCCATATCGACGAGGGTGGGCGGGTCCGGCGCCGAATGAGGGATGAAGACGCTCCTTATGTCTTTGCGGGAGTGTCGATCAACCATCCCCGCCTGTTCGCGGATTGCCCTACAGGCGCCTTCTCACTGAACCGCGTTTGGGACAGCGCGCTCGCCAGCGGCCGTCTTGCCGCCATTTGCCATGAAGGCACTTGGATGCATGTCGGGACGCCCGAGGCGCTGGTCGAGGCGGAGAGGTGCCTCAATGGAGCCGACGCAGCGTGAGCTGCAACTTGACGGCAATGACGGAAATCGGGGGGACACGGGCGGCAGGCTTTTCACCATTCCGCCGACCGCTCCGTTTCTCGACGCCTTAGCCCGCGCCATTCTCGCCGGTGACCTGCCGCGCGCGGGCGGCGCCGCACCCAGTCCGTTCGACCTTGCCGGATATGAGATCTATTTGCCGAACCGCGCCGCCTGCCGTGCGCTGGCGGAGGTCTTTCTGCGTGCCGCACCCGCCCGCACGACGCTCCTGCCGCGCATCCGGCCGCTCGGCGTCGCCGAGGAAGACACGCTTCTGCTCTTGCGCGACGAGCTGGAGGTGGACAGCGAGCGTCCCGATCTGCCCGTCGCCCCGGCCATCGGCGCGCTCGACCGGCGCATGGCGCTGACCGGGCTGGTGCTGGCCTGGGCGCGTCGTCTGCACGAGGGCCGCATCACCGGCGAGCCGGGCCTGCGCATCGCCGATACGCCGGCCGCCGCGGCCGAACTCGCTTTGGAGCTTATGCGGCTGATGGATGAGGCCGAGACCGAAGGCGTCGATCTGAAACGCCTCGCTGAACTGGTGCCGGAGCGCTTCGCCGGGCATGAGGCCCTGTCCCTGGACTTTCTGAAGATCGTCATCGAGGCCTGGCCGAGCCATCTCGCCGAGAACGGCCTCCTCAACCCGGTCGACCGGCGCAACCGCCTCATGGCGCTTGAGGCCGAAAGGCTGCGCCATGTGCGGCCGGACACGCCGGTCATCGTGGCGGGCTCGACCGGCAGCATCCCGGCGACTGCGGAGCTGATGAAAGTGGTCGCCGGCCTGCCGAAGGGCGCGATCGTGCTGCCGGGCGTCGATCTGGCTCTGGACGAGGCGAGCTGGGCCGCGATTGCCGACCACCCGGAGCATCCGCAAGCGGGTCTGCGGGACTTGCTGGGCGAACTGGGCGCGGATCGAGCCGAAATCGCATCCCTCCTAGGCACGGAACCGCAGGCGACGAACGCGGCGCGGCTCCAGCTTCTGAGCGAGGCGCTGCGCCCGGCCGCCACGCTCGGCCTATGGCCGGCATTCATGGCAACGGCCGCCAGCGAGCGGATCCGGGCAAGCCTTGAGCCCGTCTCGCTGATCACCGCGGCGACGGATCAGGAGGAGGCCGCCGCGATCGCGCTGATCATGCGCGAAGTGATGGAGACGCCCGGCAAGACCGCCAATCTCGTCACGCCCGACCGCACGCTCGCCCGCCGCGTGGCCGCCGAACTCGGCCGCTGGGGGCTGACGCTGGAGGCGAGCACCGGCGAGCCGCTTCGCACGACCGAGGCCGGCATCTTCTCCGACCTGATCGCCGAGGCCGCCGCGACGGGATCGCAGATCGCGCTGCTTGCCCTCATCAAACACCCGCTGACCCGGCTCGGCCTGCCGGACCGCGAAGCGCAGAACGCGGCGCGGATCATCGAAATCGCGGCGATGCGGCAAGCCTGGTGCGGCGAGGGGGTGGATGCGCTGACGAAAAGCCTCGACCTGGCGCAGAAGATCAAGCCGCGCCACGCCGCCATCGACCGGCTGACGGAAGAGGAGTGGAGCGCCGCCTATGACGCGGTTGCGCGGATCCGCGAAGCCTTGGCCCCACTCGCCCATCTCGCGAAAGGCGGCCCCAAGCCGCCGCAGGTGATTGCCGCCGCGCATCGGGAATGCGCCACGCGGCTCACGGCTGATGAGAGCGGCGCATCGCCCGCACTTGCCGAGACGGCGGACGCCGCCGCTATCGCCGCCTTCCTGACGGCGCTTGACCAAGACATGCCTGCCCCGCCGCTCGCCTTGTCCGACTACCCTGCCCTCTTCCGTTCGCTGATCAAGCTGGAGACCGTGCCGCCCAGCCGCTCGGCCCATCCGCGTCTCAAGATCATGAGCGCCATGGAAGCGCGGCTGACCTCGGCCGATCTCGTCATTCTCGCCGGTCTCAACGAAGGCACCTGGCCGCAGGCCGCCGATCCGGGGCCGTGGCTCAACCGCGCGACGCGCGAGGCGCTCGGCCTGCCGCCGCCCGAACGCACGACGCGGCTCGCGGGCCACGATTTCTGGCAGATGCTGGGCGCGCCCGAAGTGGTGCTGACGCGGGCGCTGAAATCCGGCGGCACGCCGACCGTGCCGAGCCGCTGGCTGATGCGTCTGCAGGCGCTGCTCAAAGGCCTGGCGCTCGACGACGCGCTCGATGCGCCGAGACCCTGGCTCGCCTGGGCGGCGATGCGCAACGAGGCCGAACCGCCGCCGCCCGCAAAAGCGCCCGCCCCCTGCCCGCCGCTCGATGCGCGCCCGCGCTCCTTGAGCGTCTCCGACATCGAAACGCTGATCGCCAACCCTTACGCGATTTATGCCCGGTACATACTGAAGCTTGCGCCCCTCAACCCGCTTGCCGCCGAGCCGGGCGGCGCCGAGCGCGGCCAGATCATCCACGACGTGCTGCACCGCTTCGCTCAGCGCTTCGCCGAAGCGCTGCCGCGCGACTGCGCCGGCGAATTGCTGGCGATCTTCGACGCCTGCGCGGCGCTTTATGGCGACCGGGCGCGCATTCAGGCCTTCTGGCGTCCGCGTATGGAGCGGTTCGCCGCCTGGTTCGCCGAGACGGAGAAAGAGCGGCGCAGCGAGGCGCGCGTGCTGAGCGAATTGCGCGGACGCTATGCGTTCGCGGCGCCCGGCGGCCCCTTCACCCTGCGCGCCCGCGCCGACCGCATCGACATGCATCGCGGCGGCGGATTGGCGATCTACGACTATAAGAGCGGCGCGATCCCCGGCGAAGCCGCCGTCACCGCATTCAAGGCACCGCAATTGCCGCTCGAAGCGCTGATCGCCCGCGCAGCCGGCTTTGACGGGCTCGCCGGCGGCCCGGTCGTCAAGCTCGCCTACATCTCGGCGAAGGGCGGCAATCCGGCCGGCGAGGAGCGCGCGCTTGTCAAACAGTCGCCGGAAGGGCTGGCGGAAGGCGCACGCGAGGGACTCGCCGCGCTGATCGCCCGCTTCGATGACCCGGCGACGCCCTACAGCGCCATGCGCCGCGCCGCCTTCGGCGGCAGCTACAAATATGACGACTACGCCCATCTCGCGCGCGTCGCCGAATGGGCGGGAACCGATGACGGGAGCTGACGCGATGAGGGATTAAATCATTGGGGGGCACACAGATTGATGACCCGGCGGATAGGCTCGCCAGCGTCCGGGACGCGGCGAAGCGCTATCAGCGGAGCGCGGCCGATCCGGCAAATTCGGCCTGGGTTTCCGCAAATGCCGGCACCGGCAAAACATACGTCCTTGTGCTGCGGGTCCTGCGGCTGCTGCTGTCCGGCGCCTCCGCCGACAGCATCTTATGCCTGACCTTCACCAAGGCGGCGGCGGCGGAAATGTCGAACCGGCTGATCGCCCGGCTCGGCGAATGGGCGGCCATGTCCGAAGGCGCGCTGACGGACGAACTCGCCGCGATTTTCGAACGCGCCCCAACGGGCGAGGAACGCGCGCTCGCCCGCTGCCTGTTCGCGCATGTGCTGGACGCGCCGGGCGGGTTGAAGATCATGACGATCCACGCCTTTTGCGACCGGGTGCTGCGGCGCTTCCCGCTCGAAGCCGGCGTGCCGCCCAGCTTCACTATCCTGACGGATGAGGAGCGGCGCGCCCTGCTCGAGGAAGCAGCGGGCGCCGTTCTGCATGAGGCGGCCGAAGCCCCGGAAAGCGCCGCCGGCAAGGCGCTGCTGACGGTCGTGTCCTTCTCGGAGGAAACCCGCTTTCAGGCGCTGCTTAATGCCGTGATCGCCAGTCGCGAGACGCTGCGCGCGCTCGTCCGCGAGCAGCTTGGCGACGATCCGTTTGAAAGCATCGGGACCGAGCTGAGCCTGGCGCTGGGCGCCGCAGCCGAAGACACGCCGCAATCGGTTCTCGCCGAACAGGCATCGACCGCCCCCGATGCGCTGATCGCCAGCGCCGTCGCCATGCTGCAGGAGGGCAAGAAGATCGATCGCGAGCTGGCCGATGCGCTGGCCGCAGCGCGCGGAAAGCCGACCGCGCAGCGTGTCGAGGCACTCACGAGCGCCTTCCTGACCAAAGAGGGCGAAGCGCGGTCGGATGCGCGCTTCATCACCAAAGCCTTGCGCGAATCCTATGCGGGCACGGCGGAAGCGCTCTGCCGCGCGCGCGACGCCTTCGCCGCATTGGAGATCAAACGCCGGGCGCTCGACTGCGCGGGCGCCACCGCCGCGCTCCTGCGTCTCGCCGATGCGGTCATTCAGCGCTATGAGGAGGCGAAGGCATCGCGCACCGCGATGGATTTCGACGGGCTGATCGCCAAGACGGCCGGCCTCTTCCAGCGCTCCGATGCGAGCGCCTGGGTGCTGTTCCGGCTCGACGCCGATCTGCGCCACATCCTGGTCGACGAGGCCCAGGATACGAGCCCGGCGCAATGGGCGCTCGTCCGCGCGCTGACGGCGGAATTCTTCTCCGGCGAAGGCATCGAGGAGCGCGTGCGCACCATGTTCGCGGTCGGCGATGAGAAGCAGTCGATCTACCGCTTCCAGGGCGCCGATCCGCGTCTGTTCGCCGAGACCGGGCGCGACAGTTCGGAACGCGCGCGCGCTGCCTGCCAGCCCTGGATCGACGCCCCGCTCGCGCTCTCTTTCCGCTCGACAAGGGCAGTGCTCGAAACCGTCGATCTGGTCTTTGCCGAGACCCGTGCGGCCGGCCTGACCGCCGATGGACGACCGGTCGAGCATTTCGCCCATCGCGAGGGCGAGGCCGGGCTGATCGAAGTCTGGCCTGTCGTGGAGCCGGAGGACCGCGACGCCGCACCGGCCTGGGAGCCTTTTGCCGAAAGCGCAAGCGCCGCGCCGCCGGCCAATAGGCTGGCCGCGCACATCGCCGGCCAGATCCGGCACTGGCTCGACAGCGGCGAACGGCTCGAGGCGCTGAACAGGCCGATCCGTCCCGGCGATATTCTCATCCTGGTGCGCAAGCGCGAGCCCTTCGCCGCGCCTATGGTGCGGGCGCTTAAGGCCCGGGGCATTCCCGTCGCAGGCGCCGACCGCATGCGGCTCACCGAGCAGCTTGCGGTGATGGATCTAATGGCGCTGGGCGATGCCCTCTTGCTGCCGGAAGACGATCTGACCCTCGCCGCGCTTCTGAAAAGTCCGATCTTCGGCTTCGATGATGAGGATCTCTTTACCATCGGCCATGAGCGCGATGCCTCGCTTTGGGCCGCCCTCGCCGGAAAAGCGGCGGACCGTCCCGCCTATAAGGAGGCGAGCGAACGGCTGACGGCATGGCGCGCGCTGGCGGCGCACGAAAAGCCGTTCGACTTCTATATGGCGCGGCTCGAACAGGACGGGCTGCGCGGCAAGCTGCTTGCGCGGCTCGGCCCGGACGCAGCGGACGCGATCGATGAGTTTCTCAATCTCGCTTTGACCTATGAGGCGAGCGAGACGCCGACCCAGCAAGGCTTTCTGCATTGGCTGCGCGTCGCCTCGCCGGAGATCAAGCGCGACATGGAGGCCGAGCGCGACGAGGTCCGGGTGATGACCGTGCACGGCTCCAAGGGGCTGGAGGCAAATATCGTCTTTCTCGCCGACACATGCTCGTCGAAGAGCGCGTCGCAAAATACAATCGTCGAGCTCAGCCCGTCGGACCGCCGGCCCCATGCGTCGAAGCTGCCCCTATGGACGCTGCCGGGCGCGCGTCTCGTGCCCGCAATCCGTGAGGCCTGCGAGGCGGAGCAACAGGCGGAGACGGAGGAATATCGCCGGCTGCTCTATGTCGCCATGACGCGGGCGCGCGACCGGCTCTATGTGGCCGGCTTCGAGGGCAAGACGGGACGCGACAAGGGCTGCTGGTACAATCTGATCTGCGATGGCCTGGAGGGCCGGCTCGCGGACGCCGTTGATTATGTAGGCAATCCGGTCAGGCGCATGGAATGCACGCAGGAGGTGCCGCCGAAAGAGGCCGCGGCTCACGCTCCGGCGGCGGCGCCTGCGTCGATACCCGCCTGGCATGCGCGCAGCCCCGAGGACTTACCGTTCCCGATGCTCGTCAATCCGTCACGCCTCGGCATGTCCGTCCCGACCACTGCCGCGGGCGCCATGCGGCCGCGCAGCGAGGCGCTTCTGCGCGGCGAACTCGTTCACCGTCTCTTGGAAAAACTGCCGCTCCTGCCCGAGGCGGCGCGGGAGAAGAGCGCGGCGGCATTTCTGGCAGCCGAGGGAGGAACACTCGGTCAGAATGAGCGGGACTTTCTGGTGCGCAGCGTGCTTGAAATTCTCAAATCTGCGGATTTCGGCGATCTCTTCGGCCCGGACAGCCGCGCCGAAGTCCCCATAATGGCGGAGCTTCCCCCACTCCGGGACGGCGGCGCGCCCATCCTTGTCTCGGGCCAGATCGACCGTCTCGTGATTCGCGGGGCAGAAGCCGTCATCCTTGACTTCAAGACCGGCGCAAACATCCCGCAAACGCCCGAGGAGACGCCCGAGGCTTATCTTGCCCAGCTCGCCGCCTACCGTCTTTCCATCGGCCGCATGTTCCCCGGCCACGCCGTCCGCGCCGCCCTGCTATGGACCGAAATGCCGCGGCTCATGCCGATTCCGCCGGCCATGCTCGAAAAAGGCGAATGGCTGCTTTACGAATTCTGTCGGCGCACGGCACCTTGATTTATCGACGGTCTCAACCCAGCTTTAGGACGAATTCGCTCCGTCAGTCCAAAGAGAGGAGAATTTTCATGGCGCCGATTGCCGTTTCGGACGACACCTTCGAATCTGAAGTCTTGCAGGCTTCGGAGCCGGTCGTAGTAGATTTCTGGGCGGAATGGTGCGGCCCGTGCCGGATGATCGCTCCCGCTCTTGAGGAAATTGCCGAGGAATTCGGCGGCAAGGTGAAGATCGTCAAGATGAATGTGGACGAGAACCCGCGCACGCCGGACGCCTTCGGCATCCGCGGCATTCCCACGCTGCTGCTGTTCAAGAACGGACAGGTCGCCGCGCAGAAAGTCGGCGCGCAGCCGAAGAATCAGCTCAAGGCGTGGATCACGGAAGCCGCGGAGGTCCAGGTAGCGTAAATCGCCATTGCTGCGATGACAATTAAGGCTCCGCTTTGGCGGAGCCTTTGCTTTTCAGCCGGTAACCTACGGCGCCCGGCCAAGTCGCGCCCGATCGACGACACTCCTAAGCCGCATCGCGTATCCTTGCCTCGCCGTTCCGGAGGACGGTATAGCCCTGACGCATGATCTCATAGCGGTGCGCGGGCTTGAGCGTCTTGCCGTCGATATATTGGCAGCCATACCACGGCCCCATGAGCCGCACCTCGAAAGGCAGCGCCTCAAAGGTTCCTTCTGGAAAGATCAGCGTTTTCGGCACTTCGCCTGTGCTGTAGGTGGCTTCGTATCGGTGAATCATGCAGCTCTTATGCCCTCAGAACAAAACGAGAACAAGCGTTTTTTCCCAGAAGTGTCTATCAATCTTTGGTTGTACACGCGATGAACAACAGCTTTGTGGCGTCCAAACGGTACAAACCCGGCATTCCTGCGCCATCTTTCTTAAATTTTATTAACTTTCATATATTTGACACTTTATCGCTCGCTCGGCGGCGCACGGAACACCTATTCGCGCTCTGTCTGTCGCTTACGGCCACAACACGGAACGCGGTGTTTTGTTTCCGCGGGAAAACACGTAGAAATTGCGTCGTCCGTCAGCACAAAATGCGTGCAGTTGCGTCGTCATGGGCCGCCTGATAGCTTCGTGGGCCTGAGCCTGAGCGCATTGCGGCGACGGCGCGCAGCCTGCCATCTTAAAGATTGCGCCAGATCGATGATTTCAGGAGAGCCGGCCCAACCGATGAGCGCCGAAACGAAGCCTTATCTTGTTCTGGCCCGCAAATACCGCCCGCAAACCTTCGACGATTTGATCGGGCAGAAGGCCATGGTGCGCACGCTCAAAAATGCGTTCCGAAGCGGGCGCATTGCGCAGGCCTATATGCTGACCGGGGTGCGCGGCGTCGGCAAGACGACGACGGCCCGAATTGTTGCGCGGGCGCTGAACTACTCCAAGCCGGGCGAAGATCCCGGGCCCACGATCGACATGCCCGATTTCGGCGAGCATTGTCAGGCGATCATCGAAAGCCGCCATGTCGATGTGGTGGAGATGGACGCCGCTTCGCATACCGGCATCGACGACATTCGCGAGATCATCGAGTTGGTGCGCTACAAACCCGCCTATGCGCGCTATAAGGTCTTCATCATCGACGAAGTGCACATGCTGTCCAAGGCCGCGTTCAATGGCCTCCTGAAGACGCTGGAAGAGCCGCCGCCGCATGTGAAGTTCATTTTTGCCACCACCGAAATCCGCAAAGTGCCGGTGACGGTGCTGTCACGCTGCCAGCGTTTCGACCTTCGGCGCGTCGACGCCGCCGTGCTGACCGGACATCTCACTCAGATCGTCAAAGCCGAAGGGCAGAAGGCCGAAGCCGAGGCGCTGTCTCTGATCTCCCGCGCGGCGGAAGGATCGGTGCGGGACGGGCTGTCGATCCTCGATCAGGCGCTCGCTCATAGCGACGGCACGGTCAAGGCCGCCAATGTGCTGGCCATGCTCGGCCTCGCCGATCGCGGCCGCATCTACGATCTTCTCGACGCGGTTCTCGCGGGCAAGCCGAAAGAGGCGCTGGAGCTGCTGGTGGCGCTGCATGCCGATGGGGCCGACCCTGTTCAGATCATCTCCGACCTGGCCGAGGCGGTCCATGCCGCGAGCCGCATTAAGGTCGCCGGACCGGAGAGCGCGGCCGCGCTCAGCGCCAATGAGCGGGAACGGGCGGCCGCGATCGCGGAGCGTCTCACCCTGGCGGCGCTCGCCCGCGCCTGGCAGATGCTTCTGAAGGGGCTCGACGAGGTCGGCCGGGCGCCACACAGCATGACGGCCGCCGAAATGCTCCTGATCCGCATGTCGCACGCGGCCGACCTTCCCTCCCCCGAGGACGTCATTCGCCGCTTGACAGGCAAACCCGCCAATCAAACGAAAAGTGAATCTTCCCGAAACGAATCAGGATCAGAGCCCCTAGTTCCTGATTCGCCCCCGCCGCCGGGGTCATCGGCGCCGAGACGCCGCGTCGTTGGCGGGCAGATCGATGCTCCTTCGGAGCCGCAGCTTCAGGAGGACATGCCGCCATCGGCGGCGGCGCCGAAACTTGAAAGCTTTGCCGAGCTTGTCGCGCTTGCCGGGGAAAAACGCGATGTGCGTCTGAAAATCGCGCTGGAAGACACGGTCGAACTCGTCCGCTTCAAGCCCGGCCATGTGGAATTGCATTTGCTATCGGATGCGCCCAAGGATCTGGCGAACGATCTGGGCCGCAAACTGAAACATTGGACCGGGCAGCGCTGGATGATCTCGCTGACCGAGGAACGCGGCGAGAAGCCACTCGGGGCGGTGCGCCGGGAATATGAGGCGCAGATGCTGGAGGAGGCAAAGCGGCATCCGTCGGTGAAGTCGGTCATGCGCCATTTCCCGCAAGCCGAGATTGTCGCCGTCCGCGAGCTCGGCGCGGAGAAAGACGGCAGGAAAAAGGATTGACGAACGCTGAGGCGCAGTCATCCTTGACCAGGACATTCCAATTCCACCCTTGCGGAAAGCCGCTATCGCGATCACAGATGAAACGGAAGCGCTCGCAGCCCCCTGGAGGAAGCCCCGCGAAAACGGGCGTTTCGGGCTGGCGTCTCCACTTCGGCTGATCCCGCATTCAGAGCTGAAAGGACGGCAATGAAAAATCTCATGGACATGATGAAACAGGCCAAGCAGCTCCAGGAAAAAATGGCGGAGATGCAGGAGGCGGTTGCGCAGATCACGCAAACCGGCACCGCCGGAGCCGGCCTCGTCAGCGTGACGCTCAACGGCAAGGGCGCCATGATGGAAATGAAGATCGATCCGAGCCTCCTCAAGGAGAGCGAGCGCGAGATCCTGGAGGATCTGATCGTGGCCGCTCATGGCGACGCAAAAGCGAAAATCGAAGAAGCGCTTCAAGCCAAGATGCAGGAGTTGGCCGGCGGCCTCCCGCTTCCGCCAGGTCTCAACCTGTTCTAGCGCACCGCGCGTCGAAGCATGTCCCCGCGAAGGCGGGGATGGACGCGGGAACAGTTGCGCTAACCGATAGAAAAAGATCAACTTGACCTCGTCCAAGTGAGTCCACTTGAACGAGGGTTGCGCTAACTTATTGATGTAGATCAACTTGACCTCGCTCAAGTGAGTCCACTTGAACGAGGGTTGATCTAAGCGCCGGCCGCCGCGCCGTTCCCGGGACTCAATTGGACGGCCTGTCCGCGCCGGCCGTGTCGCCCTCCCCTCGCGATTTGAGCACGGCGGCCAGCTTCTCCGGCGGCGGCGAATAGATGAAGCCGAAAGACACCGCACCATCCCGACCGAGCGTCGCATGGTGCAGGCGGTGCGCTTGGTAGACGCGGCGCAGATAGCCGTGGCGCGGCACAAAGCCATGCTCGACCCGGTGATGCACCAGCACATCGTGGAGGAGGAAATAGACGAGGCCATAGGCGGCCATTCCAAGCCCGGCCCAAAGCAAGGCGCCGTAAGAAAACGTGCCGGCCAGGATCAGGCCGATCGAAACGACGCTGAAGAACACCCCAAAGAGATCGTTGAGCTCGAACCAGCTCCGGCGGGGGCGGTGATGGGATTCATGCAGAAGCCAGAGAGCGCCGTGCATCAGATATTTGTGCGTCGCCCAGGCCACGCCCTCCATGCCGAAAAAGACGGCAAGGAAGATGATCAGATTGACGACCCAGTCAGCCATGTGCTCTCCCCCCCTTTCGAATGCGCCGAGGAGTAAGCCCCTTGCAAGCCCGCCGAAGCGGCATGGATTTCATCGATTGCCGAGGCTTGCAGTTCGAAGTCTATTTTCCAGCCCGCCGATGAGCCACATTGCGAAATGTCTCAGCGCCGTTTTGTCGCCGCCGCCGATGCCGGAAAGCATGCCGGTCGCGGCTTCGATGAGCGATTGGGCCTCATTGCTCGCTGCATCCCGACCGATCGCCAGCACCAGCGACGGCCGCGCGCCATCCTGCAGGACATCCTTTCCCGCGTCATCCCTGTCGGCCGTGGCGTCGAGCAGGTCATCAAAAATCTGAAAGGCCAGGCCGAGCTTCATGCCGAATTCGCCCATCAGGGCGACCTGATCGCGGTCTACCGACGCCGTCACGGCCCCCATTGCGGCGGCGGCGGAAAACAGTGCGGCGGTCTTGCGGGCATGGACCTGGGCGACATCGTCCGGCGTTGCGTGCTCCGGCGACCATTTCAGATCCTGCTCCTGGCCCGCAACCAGCCCTTCGGAACCGACCGACCGGCTCAACATGCGGGTAAGTTGCGCGCGCTGGTCCGGGCTCAGGCTTTCATCCTCGGCAATGACGCCGAAGGCGCGATTGAGGAGCGCGATCGCCGCCAGGATCGCCGTCGCTTCGCCGTAGATCTGATGATTTGCGGGGAGTCCACGCCGCAAGGAGGCGTTGTCCATCGCGGGCAGATCATCAAGGATCAATGAAGCGGCATGGACCATTTCGAGCGCGCAGGCCGAGCGCATCGCGCGGTCCTCATAGCCGCCGAAATGCCGAGCCACGAAAATCGTCAGCAGCGCCCGGATGCGCTTGCCCGGTGCAAGCAGCGTGTGACGCATCGAGCGGTGAAGGTCGAAAGGCGGCTGCTCGGACGGCTGGATCAGCCTGTCGAGCTGCACTTCGACCTTTTGCCGGAGCCCTCGCGCAATTTCTATCAGCTCATCTTTGCCCGACATTGAGCAAACTCATACCGCTTAAAATTGTTTCGAAACGCTCACTGCCCTGGCAGGAAATTTTATCCCAGGGCCGGATCTATTGAATTTTGTTCCTGTCGGCAGAATTTTTAGAGAAATATTGCAGCGTAAAATCAGCGCACCTGTCCCGCTCCGTGCAGCATTCGTGCCATCCGGCAGTTGAGCTTTACGCTGTCCTTTCTGAAGCGCGCAACGGAAAATGAGCCATATGTCCGAAATGCACAGCCGCAAAAGCGATCCGGCTCGGCGCCGATCTCGCCGGACAGGCGGCGGGCGTGCTCGACAGCGCCGACGCCGTCATTGCGCATTTCGAAGACCGGATCGCGGAGCTGCGCATCGCCTGCTTCTGTACCGGGAGCCGAACTCTGAACGATCTGCGGCAAGCGCCGCTCCTAAGCTGAGGATCGCCAATGCTGAAGACGGTTAGCGGGGCACAAGCCCCGGCGCTTACGGGGCGCGCGCCGCACGCCGTGATCATCGGTGGCGGGCTGGGCGGCATGGCCGCCGCGTTGCGGCTCCGCGCGAAAGGCTACCGGGTGACGCTTATCGAGCGGCTCGGCATGCTCGGGGGGCGGGCGCAGGTCTTCACGCGCGATGGCTTTCGCTATGACGCCGGTCCGACGGTCATCACCGCGCATTTTCTCTTCGAGGAGCTGTTCGCGCTGTTCGGCCGCCGCATGGACGACTATGTCCGGCTGGTGCCGCTCAATCCGTGGTACCGTTTCCGCTTTCCCGGTGGCGACCATTTCGATTATGGCGGCACGGTCGAGGAAACACTCGCCGAAATCCGCCGCATCGAACCGGCCGATTGCGACGGCTATTTGAGGCTGCTTGCGCATTCGGAGCGGCTTTTCAATCGCGGCTTCATCGGCCTCGCCGACCAGCCCTTCCATAATCTGCGGACCATGCTGGCCCAGGCACCCGCCCTCGTCCGCCTCGGCAGCCATCGCACCGTCTGGCAGATGATCTCGCGCTATCTCAAGAGCCCGAAACTGCGCCAGGCCTTCTCGATCCAGCCGCTGCTCGTCGGCGGCAGCCCGTTCGATACGACGAGCATTTACGGCCTGATCCATTATCTGGAGCGCAAATGGGGGGTGCATTTCGCCATGGGCGGGACTGGCGGCCTCATCGCCGGCATTGCGCGGCTCATGGAGGAGGTCGGTGTCGGCATCCGGCTGAATGAGACGGTCGAGCGCGTCACGCTGAGCGGCAATCGGGCAACTGGGGTCGCTCTGGAGGGAGGCGAGCAGATCGCCGCCGATTTCGTCGTCTCCAATGCCGATCCGATGCACCTGTTCAATGAAATGCTGCCGCGCGAAAGGCTTCGTTCCTCCGCAAAGCTGAAGCTGCGTGCGGCGCGCCTCTCCATGGGCCTGTTCCTGCTCTATTTCGGCACGCGGCGGCAATATCCGGACGTCGCCCATCATACGATCTGGCTCGGCGCGCGTTTCCGCGAACTGCTCGACGACATCTTCAAGCGCGGGCGGCTGGCGGAGGACTTCTCCCTCTACATCCACCGGCCGACGGCGACCGATCCGAGCTTTGCGCCCGAAGGCTGCGACAGCTTTTACGCGCTTTGCCCCGTTCCCAATCTGGATGCGGGGCTCGACTGGAGCGTAGAGGGGCCGCATCTGCGCGACCGGATCGTGACGGCGCTCGACAGCACGATCCTTCCGGGCCTAAACGAGACCATTACCGCCGAGCGCACTCTGACGCCCGCCGACTTCGCGCATGATTATCTGAGCTACAAAGGCACCGGCTTTTCCATTGCGCCCTATTTCACCCAAAGCGCCTGGTTCCGCTTCCACAATCGCGCCGAAGGCATAGAGCGGCTCTATCTGACCGGAGCAGGCACCCATCCCGGCGCCGGCATGCCGGGCGTGCTGTGCTCGGCGAAGGTGATCGACAGGCTCATCCCGGACGCCGCCGCTTTTCATTAGCCAGGGTGGCGTCAGCCTTTCGGATCGCCCTTCCTGCCGGTGACGAACTTCACGGCGCCAGGAACGCGCGTCAGCCGTGCGACCGCGTCGATATAGGCGATGAGCAACTCGCCTTCGACATAGACCGGATTGCGCGGGCCGGTCTTCGCCATGAATTCGACGAGCCTGAGCCGGCATTCCCTGAGCGCCGAGAGCAGCGGCTTGTAGTCGAATTCGGACGGGCTTGGATGCGCGAAGAGATCCGGCTTGTCGCCATTGCCTGATGAGCCACTCATGAGACGCAGACTCCATATGTTCATGATTTGTTCATGAATAACATCCGGGCCGCAGCCACTCAAGGGAAATGTGATTTATCACACATATTGTGAATTCCGGCTGCCACATTTGAATATGTTTCAACAACTATAAGTTGCGACGTTTGTTATTCCTGCTCCAAAAAGTAGGTATTTAATATATCAGAGTGACGGACAAGCAACGATTATGGGAATTCACTGAAAAGAACTGCGTCTATTCTGTGTTCTCATTGCAGCATCACGGCTGCTGTGATTACCTTCGCTGGTGGTACGGGGGACGCGAAAAAGCTGTTCAAGTCTCACGCCACCGAAAATGAATTGGTTCTCACGCTTATTGGCGGATTTTGGCGCTCAGGGGCTGGGCGAATGTTTCGATCCAACCGTCACTGGAGGGGAAATTTTAAATGAGACGGATAAGTATGAAGATTTTGACGTCTTCGAGCACGATTGCGCTCGCGGCTGCGGGTGCGTTGGCGTTCCATGCCTTCTTTGGAGTTGCTGCGCCCAACACGGCGGCGGCCCAAGCGGCGACCTGCGAGCTCGCTATTGGCGGTCCCGGTGATGGCGGCGCGACGGCTGCCAATTCTCAGGATTTCGCATGCGGGCCGGGCGCGGACGCCGCCGGGAATGGCGTCGATGGAGCGACCGCGATTGGTAACAACCCTACTGCCAATGGCGCCGGCGCAACCGCGGTCGGTAATGACGTGAATGCAACAGGAGATGGTGCTGTTGCAGTCGGCGGCGATGATCCCGAAGACGGTCCGACGATAGCTGATGGCGACGACGCCACTGCGGTCGGAGCCGCCGCAACGGCTCTCGGAGCGAACGCCACGGCCGTTGGCAACAACGCGAATGCATCTGACCCAGGCGCGACGGCTACCGGCGCTGACGCCGACGCAAGCGGCGAGTTATCGACCGCTACCGGCTTTGCAGCAACGGCCAGCGAAGGACGGTCGACGGCGACGGGCGCAAACGCGACCGCGAGCGGTCTTCGCGCAACCGCAACAGGTAGCCAGGCGACTGCAAGTGGCGAGCTGTCAACGGCAACCGGCACACGGGCCACGGCAGTCAACGGGCGGTCGGTGGCTATTGGCGCCGACGCAATCGCTGATCCGACATTGAATGGCGATCCAGCTCAGGATCTGGCAAGAGCCACGGCGATCGGTAGCGAGGCCCAGGCCCGTAATCATCGTGCGACCGCCGTGGGCAGTGGGGCTGTTGCAGGCGGGCCTCGGTCTACGGCGCTTGGCACGGACTCGATCGCCAGAGGCAGCGGCGCGGTTGCCGTAGGCGACAGCGCACAGACCGGTACGCCGGGCGTCGGTGCCCGCAACGCAATCGCCGCCGGCAGGAACACGAACGCGCAGGCTGACGGCTCGGTCGCGATTGGAACGGACAGCGGTGACGTCGGCGCCGTCGCAACACGCGAAAACCAGTTCGTCCTAGGCACCGCCAACCATACCTACACAGCGCCGGGCATCACATCGGATGCGAGCCGTTCGTTCCAGACCGGACCGCTCGAAGTCCTAACAAGTGACGCGAATGGCAACCTTGCCTCCGATGGCGGCCAGATCTTCGACCAGCTCAGCGAACATGGCGCAGGCATCGCCATCGCCATGGCGGTGGAGAATCCGGACCTCGTGGGTGCGGAAACTTTCGGCCTGTCCGCGAATGTCGGCTTCTATGAAGGCAACACCGCGCTCGGCATCGCGGCCATGGGCGTGCTTGGCTACAATTTCATGGGTGGCGGCGAGCGCTGGGCCGTGTCCGGCGGCGTCGGCGTCAGCCTGAATGAGGAAAACTTCGGCGGTCACTCCAGCGACCGCACGGTCGGCGGCCGCGCCGGCCTCCAGGTCTCCTGGTAGAATATCGCTCAAGATCTCGTTGGGCCATCGGTCATGCCGGTGGCCCATTTTGCGTATCATGATGGCCTCAGCCCCTTCCTTCCGGTCGAAGGGGCGGGCCACGGGGCACTGAGAGATGGCGCCATTGATCCGTAGTCTGCTGGCAATTGCAGTCTTCGTGGCTGCAATGGAAGGGTCTGCCTTCGCCCAGCAGAAAGCGCAGAAATCGGAAAAGTCCGCTGAGCGGCAACAGCAAGCCCGGCCTGCTGCTCCGGCTGTCCCTGCCCTGCCTGACCCATATAAGCTCAACATGATGATCCGCTCGTCGATCATCGCGCTGAACCAGGCGAATAAGACCGGCAATTACACGGTGCTTCAAGATCTCGGCTCGCCCGCCTTTCGTGCCTCGAACAATTCGGCGCGCCTTGCGCAAATCTTCGGCAAACTCCGGCAGCGCGATCTCGACTTGACGCCGATCCTGTTTTTCAAGCCGAAGCTCGTGCAGCAGCCGAAAGTTGCTCCAAATGGCATTCTCAGGCTTGCCGGCTATTTCCCGACGAGCCCCGAGCGGGTGAATTTCGACCTCTATTTCCAATTCGTCGGAGGCGATTGGCGGATCTTCGGGATCGGCGTCAATACGACCCGGGCCGATGTCACCGCAGCCGCGCCGCCACAGGCTCAAAACGGCGCCGGCCAAAAGAATGCATCGAAGAAAACAAACGGCGCACGGGCGGTGGCCAAACAGGTCACGCCGGCTTCGGCGCCGCCTCCTGCGCGTAAGCCGCAAGCGCCGCGTCAAGCCGCCGCGCAGCCTGCGGGCGAATCCCAGCCAGGCGAGACGCGCAACGCTGTGGAAAATGGCACGATCAACAACGCGACCCGGATCGATCTGTCCAGGCCGCAGCCTCGATCGGAGAGCGGATCGCAAGAGGACACGCCGTCCGCGGCGCAAGATGGCGGCACCGGCTCGACAGAAGAGGGTGCCACCTTCTGGGACAGCTTCAACCCGTTTGCACCGAAATAGGCTTTCAGCGCTGCGGCCCGTGTCCGAGCCAATGCCGCATGAAGCGGTCGAGCCAGGCGCGCAGGGCCGGCCCATGCACATTATGCGCCCGAATATGCTCCGACCGCGGATGAGCGCCCGGCGCGGATAGGCGGTGCGCGGCGCGGATCGTCCAGCGATGGATCATGGCCAGCGTCATTTCGGGATGAAACTGGACCCCATAAGCGTTCTCGCCATAGCGGATCGCCTGGTTCTCGAACGCCGCGCCGCTGGCAAGCCGGCTCGCACCGGCGGGCAGAGTGAAGCCTTCCCTGTGCCATTGATAGACCTGTTGCGGCCATTCAAACGCGTCCGGCCCGGTCTCGTCGGGCACGAGCGGATAATAGCCGACCTCGACTACGGAATCCGGATGCTCGCCGACCTCGGCGCCGAGGGTCTTCGCCAGCATCTGCGCCCCCAGGCATATGCCGAGAAACGGCTTGTTCTCCCGGAGCGGCACGGTGATCCAGTCGATTTCCCGGCGGATGTAATCGTCGCCGTCATTCGCGCTCATCGGGCCGCCGAAGATGATGGCCCCGGCATGGGCGTCCAGCGTCTCGGGCAGCGGATCGCCCGCGGCGGGACAGCGAACGTCGAATTTATAGCCATTCGCGCCGAGCCATTGTCCGACGGCCCCCGCCTGCGATTCCGGCCGGTGATAGATCAGCAGCATGCGCCGCGGCGCCCCCGCGCCCGGTTCATCGCTGCCATCGGCTGCGGGGTTCTCCTCGATTTCGGCTCCAATCTGTTCAATCGTCATGCTTGGACATGTCCTGGATCAGCAAGAGGATCTCAATAGCGGCGTTTCAGAAACCAGCCGATGAACGGCACGAGAATAACATGCGGAATCAAACGGACCGCAAATGCTTGGAATGACGGCAGAAGGCCCGGCACGATCACCGTCCGGCGACCAATAAATCCGCTATAGACGATCCGCGCAACCGTCTCCGGCGCCATGACCGGGTTGAAAAACAGATAGAAAGCGGTCTCGGTTCCCATCCGCTCATGGAAGCGCGTCGCCACCGGTCCCGGCACGGCGACCGACAGGCGGACCCCGCACCCGGCATTCTCATAAGCAAGAGCCTCGGTGAGCGAAATAACATAGGCTTTCGAAGCGTAATAAGCCGCCTGATAGGGTCCGGGGAGCAAACCGCCCAGGGACGCGATGTTCAGGACGCCGCCCCGGCCGCGGCGAAGCATCTGCGGCAGGAATGCGCGGGTCAGTTCGGTCAGCGCATCAACGTTCAGCCGGCAAAGCCGGGCGACCTGCTCCGGGTCCTGCCCGGCAAAGGCGCCGCCCAGACCGATGGCGGCATTGTTGACCACGATATCGGCGTAAAGACCGTTCTCCTCGAGCGCCTGGCGGATCGTCTCCAGATAGCCCGGCTCCGTCAGATCGACCGCCGCCACATGAACCTCGGCTCCGAATTCCCGGCGAAGCTCCTCGGCGGCGCGCTCCAGATTGTCCGCACTTCGCGCAATAAGGAGGAGCCGGCGCCCGCGCGCGGCAAACTCATTCGCCAGATAGCGCCCGATGCCCTCGCTTGCCCCGGTAATGATGCAGGCAGGCCGCCGTCCGTGCTCCTCAGGCAATGGTCCGGCTGCGCGGACATGACGGCGCGACCAGGCCGTTTCGAGCCTTTGCAGCCAGTTCGCCATTCGCCTCACTCGATCTCGGCGCGGACCATGCGCTTGAGCTCCATACGGTCGCGCGCCGACACGTGCAGAAGCTCCGCCGTGCGCCAGACCAGATTGTCCTCCAGCGGAGCGAGCTCTCCGTCGGCATAGACGAGGCGCCACATCATGGTGATGATCTTGCGTTTTTCTTCGAGCGAGAGGTGATCCTGCAGCACCGAGGTGAAACGGTAAAGGTCGACAGCCTCCTTCTCGCGCTGCTGCGCCTCGGTCAGCAGGCGGTTCAGCTCAGGCTCATCGAGCTGGAAATGCTCCGCAAGCAGCGGCTTCAGCCGGGCCATCTCATCCTCCCGCACCGTGCCGTCGATGGCGATGGCATGAAAAAGAAGAGTGGCCGTTGCGAGCTTGACCTGATGGTCTCCAAGCTCTTCACCCTCATCCCGCGAGGTTAGAGAGTCGAGAAAGGCGGAAATGGACTTCAGCATGGCGATCAGTTCCGGAGTTCCGTTCTGGTTGGCCGCGATCATTCGTCGGCGCGCCCCGACAGGCGGCAGTCTCACGCGTTCAGGAAAGCACAATTGCGCAGCTTAGATGCGGCATTCGCCCTTTTGCGCTTTCCAGCGCCTCTTACAGATATAATGAATAGGGGCGGCAAGATGCAAAGGTCCGAGCAGTGATCCGCGATGACGAAAGCCGATAATCCTGGCCAGAATACCCAAGCCGTGCCGCAAGCGGCCGTCAGCGCCGCAATATTCCGCGAGGACCGGATCCTGTTCGTGCAGCGGGGCCGCCCGCCGGCCGCCGGCCTGTGGAGCCTGCCCGGCGGACATATCGAACCGGGGGAATTGGCGCTCGATGCGGTGAGGAGGGAGTTGCGCGAGGAAACCGGGATCACGGCGAAAATCATGGATCTTGCAGGCATAAGGGATGTCGTTCAGCAAAATGACAGGGGCGTTGTGCTATTTCACCGGGTGATCATCGTCTTTTGCGGATTTTGGCAGACGGGCGAGGCGAGAGCCGGCGGCGACGCGCGCGCTGTGATCTGGCAGGACAAAGCCCGGGTCGGCGAACTCGCCTTGACGGACGGGCTTGAGGAGATGATCGGGAAGGCCGAAAGAACCCTCAGCCGGTTGACGCGCTGATGCTCGCGGGAATCGCCTTTCGGCGCAAATATGGTGATAAGCCCTTAATAGGGGAGGTTGCAATTGACCTGTTCATGCAACTATCGGTATAAGGCTCGGTAATGTCGAAGTTTCAAGTCTTTGTGGCATGTGCTGTCATCATGGTGTTCGCATTCGTTGCCGTTCCAACAGGATCGCCGCTCGCGCAATCGGCCGCGCCGTCCGGGCTCGATGATCCCGATGCGCGCTCCTACGACGCACAAATCTATCGCCTGTCCGAAATCATCGGCGCTGTTCATTATCTGCGCGAGCTTTGCGGCGCCGATGAAGGTCAACGCTGGCGGAACGAGATGCGTCAGCTCTTGAGCGCCGAAGGCACCAGCGCCCTGCGCCGCGCCAAGCTGGTGGATAGCTTCAACAAGGGATATCGCGGCTATGCGCGCACCTATCGCACCTGTACGAGACCGGCGCTTCAGGCGATCCGGCGGTTCATGCGGCAGGGTGCCGAGATCGCCGACGCGCTGATCGAAAACAATCGTTAAGCAATTATTAGTGTTAACGCCGCTGCCCATTAAGGACAAAGACAATCCAGCCCTCCGCCTTGCGGCTGGCTGTGCTAAGACAAGTAAAGCGGGCAGCGTCAATTAAGTTTTGGAGACCACGGGCGTGGACCGAATTAAACTTTACGAAATAACTCATGACACCTGCCTTACTGCAGAAGAAAAGAAACAGGCAGCTCTCCGCTATATTATGGAAGCGTGGGAAGAGGCCGTGTATGACGGCATCGAGCCCGAACTACTCGCCAATGCCGCATTCTTCGCAGCGCTTTCCGATCTTGTATCCAATTATGGTGAAGAAGCCGTTGCCAGAATGACGGAGGGCCTGCCCCGGCGCGTTCACAATGGCGAGTTCACCCTATACCGGGTAACCCAATAGGCCGAGGCGCTTGCCCAGAAAGCCGGGCAGAATGCCCGGGACGGTCGATGCGTCTGCCGCGTGGCCGGAGAGCAGCCCCACGGCCAGTTGGAAGAACAATACCCCTCCAAACGCGACCAGCGCCACCCCGGCGGCCTGATTGATCAGCTTCAGGCGGTTCTCGGTGATCCGGCCCCGCAGCTTTTCGATGAGACGGGAGAGGACGGCCCACCAGATCAGGCTGCCCACCATGACCGAGAGAACGAGGATCATCGCCTCGATATAGTTCCGGAACCCGCCAATGACCGAGCCGAGACCGCCGAAGATCGCGAAGAGGCCGAGTATCGCGCCGGGATTGGTGATCGTCAGAAAGAAAGTCTGCGGAATGACGGTGGCGTGAGGCAGGATGCGCCAGACCTGAAAGCGTAAGGCGGGGCGCAATTTTTCCGGAACCCAGTCGACAATGCGCCGAAGCTGCGCCCAGCTGGTTCGCCGCTGCGGGGCGAGCTTGGGCTGGGCCATATAGAGCTTGAGGCCGAAAGCGATGATGATCAGCCCGCCAATAAGCTGAATCGCCTGTTTGTAATTGGACATTGCGCCCGAGATGGCCGTGATGCCGAAAGCGGCAAGCGAGGCAATCAGCCCGTCCGCCAGCACCGCGCCAAGCCCGGCGGCAAGGCCGCCCCAGAAACCGCGCTCCAGCGTGCGCTGTATGCAAACGATGTTGACGGGACCAACGGGCGCAGCGATTAGCACGCCAATGATCAGGCCGCTCAGAATGAGCTGCGTGCTTGTCGCTACGATTTCAGCGGGAAACACCGTTTGAAGGCCTCGTCATAAGGTTGGCTCAAAATCGACCCAATCGTTGCATCAATGGGCAGTCGGGAGATTGCCATCACTGAGTAAATATTTGCTACGCGAGGAGAAGTGCCGGATGCGACTGCCCTACATGAGTGCCACGATTCGCCGCCTCGGAATCCCGATGCTATTCCTAGCGAGCGCATTAGGGCTTGTCTACGCCTTGCCGTCCTCGATTTCGCCGCTCAAAGCAGAAAAAAGGGTCAATCAAAAGGCAGAACTCGCGGATAAGCCTGTCGAAATTCTCCGGGATGTGAGAATTCTGCCGGCTGAGGTCAACAGGACGCGCCAGGCCATACTCGCGGCCGCCATGAGCGGCGATATCGATTCGATGCGTGTGCCGATCGAAATGAACGAAATCCCCCCGATCGTGGCGCGCGAAAAGGTGGCCGATCCCATTGCGTATTGGAAGACGCTTTCAGGGGACGGAGAGGGCCGCGAAATTCTCGCAATATTGGTGAAGCTTTTGCGGACGGGCTTCGTGGAGAAACACGCCGGCACCGGAGACGCGCTCTATGTCTGGCCCTATTTCGCTGAAATCCCGACGGACGCCCTGACCCCGGCTCAGGAGGTTGAGCTTCTGACCCTGGTATCGCCGAGCCAATTCAAAGCGATGAAGGCGTCGGGGCGGTATGACCACTACCGCATCGGCATCGCTCATGACGGGACGTGGCACTATTTCATCGATCAGGCCGATTGAGCCGGCCGTCCCGCCCGGAATGCCGCTTATTCAGCCGGCCGCCGCTTACGAGGCGGCGAGCGTTTCCACGAAGCGGACCGGTCGGCCTGCTGCACGGCCCACGATCTCGCCGTCGCGCATGACGATTTGGCCGCGCAGGATCGTGGCGACCGGCCAGCCCGTGGCCGGCCAACCGGCATAGGGCGTCCAGCCGCAGCGGCTGGCGATCCAGTCATCGCTGATCGAGCGCTGCGCCTTCAGGTCGATCACCGTCAGATCCGCATCATAGCCGGCGGCAATCCGCCCCTTCCCGGCAATGCCGAAGACGCGGGCCGGGCCGGCGCCGGTCAGATCCGCGAGCCGCTGAAGGCTCAGCCGGCCTTGATTGACGGCGTTGAGCATGAGCGGGAGGAGCGTCTGCACGCCGGGCATGCCGGAGGGGGATGCCGGATAGCTTTGCGCCTTCGCGGCGGCAAGGTGCGGCGCGTGATCGGAGCCGACCGTATCGACGATGCCTTGCGCGAGCGCATCCCATAAGGCCGCGCAATGCGCCTCATCGCGCAAGGGCGGGTTCATCTGCGCGCGCGTTCCGAGCCGTTCGTAAGCGGTGGGCGTGGTCAATAGCAGATGGTGAGGCGTCACTTCCGCCGTGGCGAAATCGCGATTTTCGGCGATCATCGCCATCTCTTCGCCAGTCGAGACATGCAGGATGTGCACGCGAGCCCCCGTTTCCCGCGCGAGCTGGAGCAACTGGCGGGTCGCAAGAATCGCGGCCTCCGGATCGCGCCATTCGGAATGGCTGGCCGGATCGCCCTCGACCTGGAGCCCTTTGCGTGCATTGAGCCGTGCTTCGTCTTCGCAGTGAAACGCGACGCGACGCCGGGCATTGGCAAGAATGCGCCGCAGAAGCGCCGGATCGTCGACGAGCAGATTTCCCGTCGAGGAGCCCATGAAGACTTTGATGGCGGACGCGCCCGCGGCCCGCTCCAGCGCGGGAAGATCGTCGATATTCTCCGTGGTTGCGCCGGGATAGAAGGCATAATCGCAGACCATGCGGCCGCGCGCCCGCGCCAGCTTATATTCGAGCGCCGCAGCGCTCTTCGTCGGCGGGCTCGTGTTCGGCATTTCGAAAACGGTTGTAACCCCGCCCAGCACCGCCGCCCGGCTGCCGCTTTCCAGATCCTCCCGGTCCTCGCCGCCCGGCTCTCGAAAATGCACATGGCTGTCGATGACGCCGGGGAGAATGTGGAGCCCGGCCGCGTCGAACACGTCCCGAGCCGCCGCCTCCGGGACGCCGCCCAGCCGCGCGATACGCCCGTCGCGGATGCCGATGTCCCCCTGCCAGACGCCGTCCTGATTGACGATGGTGCCGCCGCGAATGATGAGATCGAAGGAAACCGTCATGCGTCCGTCCGCGTTTCAAGTCATGGGGCATGGGGCCGGCCCCGACATGCAACGAATAGAGGCCCGGCCCGGCCCGTTCAACACCCAACCGAAGTTTTGGGAGCGTTCACGATGAAGGATAAGCGCAAACGGCCTTCGTCCGAGGCGCCAGCGCCGGACGAATCGGTCCCCACGGAAGACGAATTGGACGAGGCGATCGAGGAGTCGATGGACGCAAGCGATCCGCCTTCCTATGTATCCAAAGGCATCCCGGCCAAGCTGTCGAAACAAAGAAAGCGCCCGCCGCAGGAAGGCAGCGATGTCGAAGGTAGCAAGGGCTGAGCGCGGCGATTGCGCGCCTCGGCGATCTCGCGTAAGACGGCGGCGGTGAGAAGGAACGAGCGCTCATGTCCTACAGCTATATGACGCTTCTGCCGGACCGGGGGTTCATCGAGGTCAGCGGCCGGGATGCCTGCGCCTTTCTGCACGGTCTTCTCACCAACGACATCGAAAGAGCCCGGCCTGGCGATGCCGTCTTTGCCGGTTTGCTGACGCCGCAGGGCAAGATCCTTTTCGACTTCCTCATCTTTGTCAGAGACCGGCAGACCTATTGGATCGACTGCTTTCGAAATCAGGCAGAGGATCTGACGAAAAAACTGTCCCTTTACAAGCTTCGCTCGCAGACCGAGATTTCCGACCGCTCGGAGGACTTTGCCGTCGGCGCGCTGTGGGGCGATGCGCCCGGCGAAGGCAGGAGCGCGTTCCTGGCCACTTTTGCCGATCCGCGCTATGCCCCTCTCGGCGAGCGGTTCCTGATCGCGCACGGACATCAGCATGAAGAAGGGCTCGCCGCATCGGTCGTCGGTGATGCCGCCTATCACAGTCACCGGATCGCGCTCGCCGTTCCGCAAGGCGGTCTCGATTATGCCTATGGCGACGCCTTTCCCCACGAAGCCTGCTACGATGATCTGCACGGCGTCGATTTCAAGAAAGGCTGCTATGTGGGTCAGGAAGTCGTCTCGCGGATGCACCACAAGGGAATTGCGAAGACGCGTATCGTCGGTGTTGAAGCACGCACGCCGCTCGAAGGCGGCGGGGTCGAAATCAGCGCCGATGGCACGCCGGTCGGCCAGCTCGGATCGATCGACGGCACCAAAGGCATCGCCATGGTCCGGCTCGACCGGGTCGAGGACGCTGTCCGCCAGGGCATTCCTCTGTTTGTCGGGGATGTCGCCTTGACCGTCCGCCGGCCGCCCTGGGCGAGCTATGAGGTTCCATCGGAGGGAGCCTCGTTTTGACCGCGACGCGCTGCGGCTGGGTTGGCGAGGAGCCGATCTACATTGCCTATCACGATGAGGAATGGGGCGTGCCGAACGGCGACAGCCGCGCGCTGTTCGAGAAGATGATCCTGGAAGGTTTCCAGGCGGGGCTTTCGTGGATCACGATCTTGCGCAAGCGCGCGCATTTCCGGCTGGTCTTCGACAATTTCGACGCCGAGAAGATCGCCCGCTACGGGCCGAAGAAGATCGCGGCTCTGCTGGCCGATCCGGGCATCATCCGCAACAAGCTGAAGGTCGAAGCCGCCATCGACAATGCGAAAGCCTATCTGAAGCTTGCGGAGAAACAGAGCCTCGCCGCGTTCTTGTGGGATTTCGTCGACGGCGCGCCTCTTCAGAACCGTTTCGAGACGCTTGGCGAGATCCCGGCCGAGACCCCGCTCAGCCGGACCATTTCGAAAGCGCTCAAGACGCATGGCTTCCGCTTCGTCGGACCGACGACGATCTACGCCATGATGCAATCGATCGGCATGGTCAATGATCACCTGATCGCGTGCCACAGGCACAATGCCTGCGCCCGGATGCGGCCGGAATTGCGTTGAGGGCCGAGCCTCGCCAACGCGCCAGCCTCAGGAGCGCCCGGCGACAATCGCCGGAGCCGCATCGCATCCCCGCCACCGGAGGTGCCGCCGCTGCCTCATCGCGCTGCCACGCAACGAGGCATCAACAGTTGCGCGCGCCTTTTGATATAGATCAACTTAACCTCGTCCAAGTGATTCCACTTGAACGAGGGTTGATCTAAGATGCGACCTGGCCGCTCGCCTCCGCCGCCATTCCAGGCGACCCGCCTCGACCGGCATTCTCGGTCCCTCTCAGCGCCAGCGCCTCGGCGATATGCACACTCATCACCTTCTCGTCGCCATCCAGGTCGGCCAGCGTGCGGGCGACGCGGAGCGCGCGATGATAGCCGCGCGCCGACAAACCGAAGGCGGAGGCGGCATCGTGCAGCAGCTTCGCGCCGGCGCTGTCGGGGGCGGCGATCCGTTCGAGCAAGGCCGGCGGACATTCGGCATTCGTCCGGACGCCTCTCGCAATCGCCTGATAGCGCCGTGTCTGCTTCATCCTTGCCGCTTCGACCCGTTCGCGAACCGCCTCGCTGCCTTCTTCCGCCAGCGGCTCGGCGAGGTCGGCCGCCGAAACTTGGGGCACAGTAATGCGGATATCGATGCGATCGAAGATTGGACCCGAAATGCGCGCCATATAGCGCTCGCGGCAATTGGTGCCCTGACGGCAGGAAAAGCCCGGCTCGCCTGCATGCCCACAGCGGCAAGGGTTCATCGCCGCCACAAGCTGAATGCGGGTGGGGTAGGCAATGCGGTGATTGGCGCGCGCGATGACGATTTCTCCGGATTCGAGCGGCTGGCGGAGCGCGTCGATCACCTGCGGGGCGAACTCCGGCAGTTCGTCGAGAAACAGCACGCCATGATGCGCCAGCGCGACCTCGCCCGGCCGCGGGCGCGAGCCGCCGCCGACCAGCGCCGCCATGCTGGCGGAATGATGCGGCATGCGGAACGGGCGCTCCAGGCTGAGACGCCCGTCCTCGAGCAAGCCGGCCATGCTGCGGATCATCGAGATCTCAAGCATCTCCTGCGGCTCGAGCTTCGGGAGCAGTCCCGGCAGACGGCGAGCCAGCATCGATTTTCCCGCGCCGGGTGGGCCGGTCATGAGAAGGTGGTGTCCGCCCGCCGCGGCGATCTCGATGGCGCGCTTGGCCATGTCCTGACCGCGCACATCGCGAAGATCGGCCATGTCGGGCTCGGAATTGTCGAGCTTCGGCGACGGACGCCGGAGAAGGCTGAGACCCTTAAAGTGATTGACGAGCGCCAGCAGATTGGGAGGGGCGAGGATAGGCATGTCCGGTGACGCCCATGCCGCCTCGCTGCCGCACGCAAAGGGGCAGATCAGTCCTTTCCCCAGGGCGTTCGCACCCATTGCCGCCGGCAGCGTTCCGGCCACGGCGGCGACCGAGCCGTCCAGACCCAGCTCGCCGATCACCGCATAATCGGCGACGTCCTCGCCCGGCATGGCGCCGCTCGCGATCATCAGACCGACCGCGACGGGCAAATCATAGTGGCTGCCTTCCTTCGGCAGGTCGGCTGGCGCCAGATTGACCGTGATCCTTTTCGCCGGCAGGCCGAGCCCGATTGCGCAAAGCGCCGCCCTGACCCGTTCGCGGCTCTCCGCCACGGCCTTGTCCGGCAGGCCGACGATCGAGAAGGACGGCAGCCCCGGCCCGATCTGCACCTGCACATCGACCGGACGCGCCTCGATGCCCAGAAATGCAACCGTCGAAACATGCGCAAACATGGCCCCATCCGCTTCAGACAAACCTGAACTTACGGCGGGACGCTAGCATCTGGAACAAGACATGAACATACGCGCGATTACGTCATTATCCCCTATAGATATATTTCAGGGCTAAAGGCGATTACGGTGGGCTCGCTCAGCCGCCGCTACCGCCACAGCGGGATTCGACGGCATCCCAGATCATTGCCGCAATATCGGGCCCGCCGAAGCGCTGGACCTCGCGAATTCCGGTCGGCGAGGTCACGTTGATCTCCGTCAGATAGTCGCCGATGACATCGATGCCGGTGAAGATGAGGCCGCGCCGTTTCAGCTCCGGGCCGATGGTCGCGCAAATCTCCCTTTCGCGATCGGTAATCTCGGTCGGTTCGGGACGGCCGCCGACATGCATATTGGAGCGGGTTTCCTCGATCGCGGGGACGCGGTTGATCGCGCCGGCAATCTCGCCATCGACCAGGATGATCCGCTTGTCGCCCTCGCGGACTTCGGGCTGATAGCGCTGGACGATGAACGGCTCACGGAAGACGGTCTGGAAGAGCTCGACGAGCGAGCCGAGATTTGTGTCCTCGTGCTGAAGCCGGAAAATGGCGGCGCCGCCATTGCCGTAAAGCGGCTTGATGATGATGTCACGGTGCTCGCGGCGGAAGGCCTTCACATCCTCCAGGGAGCGCGTGATCAATGTCGGCGGCATCAGCTCCGGGAATTGGGTGACGAACAGCTTCTCCGGCGAGTTGCGCACGCTGGCCGGGTTGTTGACCACCAGCGTGCCGGGCGCCAAGGCCTCGAGCAGATGGGTCGTCGTGATGTAGGACATGTCGAAAGGCGGGTCCTGCCGCAAATGGACCACATCGCATTCGGCAAGGTCCGCCAGACGGCGCTCGCCCAGCCGGTAGTGGCTGCCCTCCTGATCCATCACCTGGACCGGGTTGACATGGGCGATGATTCTGGCGTTCCACAAAGCCAGATCGGCCGGCGTATAATAAAGGAGTTCGTGCCCCCGGCGCTGACCTTCGAGCATCAGCGCGAAAGTGGAATCGCCCCGAATGACCAGCCGGTCGATCGGGTCCATCTGGAATGCGGCGCGCAACGCCATCTTCATCTCCTGCTCACATGCAAATAGGGCAGCGGACCTCGAAGCCCGGCTATAGCCCGACTATTCCTGCAGCAAATCTTGGGATTTGACGACACTTATCGCGGGAAGCGGCAAAGCCGTATATTCAGAGCCGGAACGCATCCTGGATATGTTCGCTGGCCTCACGCGGCGCGATGAGAACCGCATCGAACGACATATCGCGGTCCAGATATTCGGGAAAGCTCTGCAGCCAATAGCCTGCGGCATCGGCAATCCTTCGCTGCTGGCGCGGTGTCACCGACCATGCGGCATCGCTCAGATTGCGGCGCGCTTTGACCTCGACAAAGGCGAGATGCCGGTCCTTTTCGGCAATGAGATCGATCTCCCCGGCCGGCGAGCGATAGCGGCGACCCAAAATGCGGTAGCCATGTCCGGCGAGCATCGATGCGGCCAGTTCTTCGGCTTTGCGCCCCTTCTCATAAGCTTTGCGTCTTTGCGCTTTGCCGCTCATCATCCTTGCCGATCGTCTTTCTGGAATTTGAGAGCCAGATCATAGACCTGCTTCCGAGGTGCACGCAATGTTCTTCTCACCTCTTCCACAGCGTCCCGCAATGTGGCGTATTTGAGCGCCTCTCGGACGGCTTTTTCGATTTGCGCCTCGTCGGGGGCTTCATCGACTGGCGGTGAGGCGAGAAGCACGAATTCGCCTTTCCATTCCTTTCCTTCAAGCTGTCTTGCCGGCAATGTTGTGCGGATGATCTCTTCGAACCGCTTGGTCAGCTCGCGCGCAAGCACGACTTCGCGGCCGGGGAAAATCTCCGCCAGAGACCGCAATGTCCGGTCGAGCCGGGCGGCCGTCTCGAAGAAAATGAGCGTCGCCGGAACATTTGCGAGCGCGCTGAGGCGCTTCTTCGCCGCCGCCTCGCGGGGCGGCAGAAAGCCGCCGAAGAAGAAACTGTCCGTTGGAAGCCCGCTCGCGGTCAGGGCGGCCAGCACGGCGGACGGGCCGGGAATGCTGATGACCTCGCTACCCTGGGCCGCCGCTTCGCGGACAAGCTTATAGCCGGGATCTGAAATCAGCGGCGTCCCCGCATCCGACACCAGCGCGACCGAGGCGCCTTCGGCAAGTCTTTTGAGAATTCTGGGCCGTTCTCGCGCAGCATTGTGATCGTGATAGGGGTTGAGGCGCTGAGGCAGGCTGTAGCGGCTGGTGAGTTTCTGCGTCTGCCTTGTATCTTCGCAGTAGACGTGATCCGCGCGGGCAAGGACGGACAGGGCTCTGAGCGTCATGTCGGTCAAATTGCCGATGGGCGTCGCAACCAGATAAAGACCCGGCGCAAGCGGGGTAGCCAACTCTCGGTCCAATAGATCCCGCACCGCATCAGCCAATGTCCCTGCCATGAAGCCGCTCGCAAATTCGGTTGATGGATCCTGCCTATCACCATCTGGCCACAGTCCCAACCTAAGAACTGGGGGTGCCATCCGGGGGAAATTGTGCCAAGCTTCGCGAGCGGGTGGCGATTCCTTAAGGTTGCGTCGCAGTTCCTGCTGCTTCAATTTGCGGCGGCAGTGATATTGGGTCAGGCGCCAAGACGTGATGACACCCCGAAAATATTGCCCCCGTGAATTTGGCCGCCACCCGTTGACGGCGAAAAAGGACATGAAAGGCATGCTGGCTCGAGACCGCGCTTTCCGGCCGCCCCATCAAAATGGACTGCATTCGGTTTGGGCCGCGGGTCTTTTGCTGCTCGCCCTGCTGCTCTCCGGCTGCTCGATCACCGGTGGCGGGGGCGAGGAAGCCGGCGGCGCGGCGATCGATACCGGCACCCCGAAGCCCGGCGTCAAAGTGGCCTTTCTCCTGCCCCTGAGCGGCGGCGCTTCGCAGAACGTCGCCAAGGCGCTCAAACAGGCGGGCGAGCTGGCCCTGTTCGATTTCGACAATCCCAATGTCGAGCTTGTCCCGAAAGACACCGGCAGCACGCCCGAAGGCGCCAAACAGGCGGCGCAGGAGGCGGTGAAGGAGGGCGCCGAGCTCATCATCGGGCCGCTCTTCGCCAATGAGGTCGCGGCGGCTGCGCCCGAGGCCCACAGCGCCGGCGTTCCGATGATCGCCTTCTCGAGCGACCGGAAAGTGGCCGGGAACGGTGTCTATCTGCTCAGCTTCCTGGCCGGCAGCGACGTCCCCCGCATCGTTTCCTACGCCATCAGCAGAGGCAAGACCCGCTTTGCCGCGCTGGTGCCGCAGACCGAATATGGGCGGCTCGTCGAACAGAGTTTCCTCGGCGCGGTCAATCAGCTCGGCGGCCAGGTGGTTGCGGTCAAAAGCTATCCACAGGACGCCAACGGCATGGTGAGCCCGGTCCGCGAGATCGCGGCCTTGGCGAAAAAAGGCGAACCGCCCCAGATCGATGCGCTCTTCATGCCGGCGGCAGCAAATTCGCTCCCGGCGCTCGCGCCGCTGCTGCCTTATGCGGAGATCGACACGAGCGCGGTGCAGCTTCTCGGCTCGAGCGGCTGGGACTATACCGGCGTCGGCAAGGAGAAGGCACTCGTCGGCGCCTGGTTCCCGGCTCCCGATCCCAAGGGTTGGACGGAGTTCACCAAGCGCTATGTCGAGACCTATGGGGAGGTGCCGCCGCGGCTCTCGACGCTCGCCTATGATGCGGTCAGCCTTGCCATTTCGCTTTCGAACAATCCCGCCGGCTCGCGCTTCACGCAGGAAACATTGACGCGGTCGAACGGCTTTTCGGGGATCGACGGGTTGTTCCGTCTGCGCGGCGACGGCACCTCGGAACGCGGCTTCGCCATCCTCGCAGTCCAGCGCTACGGCAATCAGGTGATCGAGCCGGCGCCAAACGGCTTCACCTCGGCGCAATATTGAGCTGGCCGAGCTGCGCGGCAGGCCGAAGCTGCGTCTGGTCTGATCCCGGCCATGATGCCCGGCGGCGCGCAGCTTCTGCATCCGCGCGCGACCTTCTTAAGGACAGGCTGAACATTTGAACGGTTCTGTTGCAGAACCGGGCCGATTTTTCTATTGTCCCGGCGGCTTCCTAGGGGAGCAGCCCTTCACACCAATGCTGCCTGGGACTGCGACGGAATGATTAGCGCTTCGACAAAACCGAAGCGCCGCGGGCCTTGCGCAGAACGATAAGCAATGTAAGGCCTCCCGCCTAATTCTTACGAGGGATGAACAAATGAACGGTTTGATTTGGGCCATTATCGCGTGTGGCGCCCTGTCCATTGTCTATGGCGTGTGGGCAATCCGGTCCGTGATGGCGGCCGACGCAGGCAGCGCGCAGATGCAGGAGATTTCGGCCGCGGTTCGCGAAGGCGCGCAAGCCTACCTCAAACGCCAATATACGACGATTGGCATCGTGGGCCTCGTGATATTCGTGCTCGCCTTCTACCTGCTTGGCTGGAAGTCCGCGGTCGGCTTCGCGCTCGGCGCGATCCTGTCGGGCTCTGCGGGTTTCATCGGCATGCATGTCTCGGTGCGCGCCAATGTCCGCGTGGCGCAGGCGGCGACGCATTCGCTGGCGGGCGGGCTCGACCTCGCATTCAAATCGGGCGCGGTGACCGGCCTGCTCGTCGCCGGACTCGGCCTTCTCGGCGTGACGCTGTATTTCTTCTTCCTCAAGACCATCCTCGGCCTTGAGCCGACGAGCCGCGAGGTGATCGACGCGCTCATTGCAACCTCCTTCGGCGCTTCGCTCATTTCGATCTTCGCACGTCTCGGCGGCGGCATCTTCACCAAGGGCGCCGATGTCGGCGGCGACATGGTCGGCAAGGTGGAAGCCGGCATTCCCGAGGACGACCCGCGCAACCCCGCCACGATCGCCGACAATGTCGGCGACAATGTCGGCGACTGCGCCGGCATGGCGGCAGACCTGTTCGAGACCTATGTCGTCACGGCGGTGGCGACGATGGTGCTCGCGGCCATCGCGCTGCCGCAGGAGTTCAAGCTTGCCGGCATGATGCTGCCGCTCACCATCGGCGGTGCGTGCGTCGTGACCTCGATCATTGGCACCTTTTTCGTCAAGCTGGGCAGCAGCGGCAACATCATGGGGGCGCTCTATAAGGGCATCCTCGCTACCGGCGTCCTGTCGCTGATCGCGCTTTACCCGGTCATGCTCATCGTCTTCGGCAGCATGTCGACGCCGATCACGGCAATCGGGGCGACTTTCACGCCGATGTCGCTGTTCTGGTGCGGTGTAGTCGGCCTCGTCATCACCGGCCTGATCATCTGGATCACTGAATATTACACGGGTATCGGCTACCGCCCAGTGAACTCGATCGCAGAAGCATCGATCACCGGTCATGGTACCAACGTCATTCAGGGCCTTGCCGTTTCGCTCGAAGCCACCGCGCTTCCGGCGATCGTCATCATTGCCGGCATCATCGTGACCTTCAATCTGGCCGGTCTGTTCGGCATTGCCGTTGCGGTGACGACGATGCTTGCGCTTGCCGGCATGATCGTTGCGCTCGACGCTTTCGGTCCGGTGACGGACAATGCCGGTGGTATCGCCGAGATGGCCGGCCTTCCGGACGAAGTGCGTAAGAATACCGACGCTCTCGACGCCGTCGGCAATACGACCAAGGCTGTGACCAAGGGTTACGCTATCGGCTCCGCAGGTCTCGGTGCACTTGTGCTCTTCGCAGCCTACACCCAGGATCTGCAGGCTTACTTCTCGGATTTGCGGGTCACGTTCGACCTGTCAAACCCTTACGTTGTGGTCGGCCTGCTTTTCGGCGGCATGCTACCGTACCTGTTCGGCGGCATCTCGATGACGGCGGTTGGCCGTGCGGCTCAGGCCGTGGTGGTCGAAGTGCGCCGCCAGTTCAAGGAGAAGCCCGGCATCATGGAAGGCACGGAAAAGCCGGATTACGGTCGCGCCGTCGATATGCTGACCCGCGCCGCGATCAAGGAGATGATCGTGCCGTCGCTGCTTCCTGTCCTCTCGCCCATCGTCTGCTATTTCGTGATCAAAGCGATCGCGGGGCAGTCGGCTGCCTTCTCCGCAGTGGGTGCGATGCTGATGGGCGTGATCGTCACCGGTCTGTTCGTCGCCATCTCGATGACGGCTGGCGGCGGCGCCTGGGACAATGCCAAGAAGAGCTTCGAAGACGGCTTCACGGATTCGCACGGGCAGACGCATTACAAGGGCTCGGAGGCGCATAAGGCCTCGGTGACCGGCGATACGGTCGGCGATCCTTACAAGGATACGGCGGGCCCGGCGGTCAACCCGATGATCAAGATCACCAACATCGTCGCGCTCCTGCTGCTCGCCGTTCTGGCGCAGCACTAACGACGTCGGGATCTCCGACAATGAAAGGGGCCCGCGCGGGGCCCTTTTCCTTGTCTGAATGCCGTAAGCAGGACGATCAATAGCCACCGCCCGGATTGGCCTTGGGAACCGGCCGCCCGATATTTCGGAAAAGCTCTTTCAACAAACCGTCTTCCGAGCCTCTCGAGGGCGTCTGGCGTGTGACGAAATCGATGACTTTTCCGTCCTTAAGACCGTAATTGGCGAGGCGATTTACCGTATTGTTTTGGTCGAAATAAATCGCCACAACCCTGCGATCAACAATTTCCGGGCTCAGGAACGCCGCAGACCTTTCTGTTGTCGTAGAAATGTAGTAGAAAGCATTTTGGTCGACGGTGGATTTGGTATCCGGTGTTCCAAGGGCAAGAATCACCTGATCACGACTCATCCCTTCTTTCACCTGCGCTAGATCCTCATCCGTGAAGACATGACCATGTTTGGTAATGTCCGCCGCACAAGCGGAAAGGAATAACACAATGCCGATGGCGCTGATCGATCGCTTAAGCGGACGCCGGAAAAATTTTTCGCGTTTTTTCTGCTTTGGCCTCATGAAAGCACCATTTCTCATATATGGGGAATCTTGATTTGACATAGAGCTGTACCTTGCGATCCAGTAAAGCCTAAATTCAGGCGTTAAGAGCTTTTATTCCCAGGCCGTAAGATTCATTTGCGTGGTGGTGGCTGCCGTGACGAACATGACGCGTAACAGATTCCAGGGCCAAGGTCATACGACACCGATGTTCCGCTGGTTTGCAGGTCGCGCGGCCCGCAAGGAAGCTGCCGAAAAGATCTACGACGCAATTGTGGCGCAGTCACGTAATCCCGGCTTCTATATACGCTGCGGAGTGCCGGACACGCTATCCGGCCGGTTCGACATGCTCGTCATCCACATGTTTGTCGTGCTGCAGATTCTGAAGCTCGGCGGCCGCGAGGGCCAGCTTCTGGCCCAGGAGATCGTCGAGGCCTTCATCCGCGAGATGGATACGATGGTGCGCGATCTGGGCGTCTCGGACCGCAACGTGCCGAAAGAGGTCCGCAAGATCGCACAGCTCTTCTACGGGCAATTGCTCGCCTATTCGACGGCGCTGCAACGCAACGACATGAAGGGGCTCGCGGCCGAGGTGTGGAAAAGTTTCCAAAGCGCCGAAGGCAAAAGTGAGCAGCCGGTGGCTTCGGACTCCCTGGCGAACTATATCGGGCAGTCGATCAAGAACATTCAGGAAATGCCCCTCAATATGCTGCTGCAGGGCAATATCCGCTTCCCCGAAATCGTTGGACCAAGGAATGCCTATTAAGGCCGGCGAGGCTGCGAAAGGACCCATTCTTTCCCACCTGATATCGCTCCGGGATCGCCTGCAGCCCATAGAAGGCCGTCTGGAGTTTGGCGGGAACGAGCGCGCAAGACTGGCTTCGTTCCTCAAACTTGAGAGCCTCGACGATTTCAGCTTCCGATACCGCCTGGAGCCGGTTTCCGGCGAGCGCTTTCGCCTCACCGGGCACCTTTCCGCCCGTTTGACGCAAGCCTGCGTCGTGACCCTGGAGCCGGTCTCGGAGGAGGTGGAGGAGGCGGTCGATCTGGAATGCTGGCCGCAGGATCAGATCAAGGAGGAGGTCGAGGAGGAACAGGCGATCGGGCCCGAAGCGCTTCCGGATGACCCGCCCGTCCCGATCATCGGCGATCAGATCGATTTGGGCGCCCTCGCCGCCGAAATCCTTGCCAGCGCGATCAATCCCTATCCCCGCAAAGACGGCGTCGCATTCGATTGGGAGGATCGGAAGGCCATGGACGAGGGTAAGGCTGAAGGCCCCTTCGCCGAACTGGAAAAGCTGAAATCCAAGAAACGAAGCTGAAGCGGGATCATTTTACAGCCTTGTCGCCGGGGCGAGCTCTTGTCGCCCGGCCCAAGGAACGGCGGCGGGAGCGGAAAAGTCGCCGCCAGAAAGAAGCCCCGCCCAGCTTCGCACAGGTCTCCAGCCCTGAATTTCCTTGTAAAAGCCGCGTCATGAAGTATGGTCACGCGCGTTCAGCGCGGCGGTTCGGCCCCAACCCCCAGCCCGACTTCGGCAAGCCCGGATAGCAGAGGAATGAACGCTCGAATTAGAATAGCGCTCGATGCGATGGGGGGGATCACGGGCCGTCGATCGCGATTGCCGGTGCGGCGCTCTCGCTTGTGCGCCATCCCGATACGGAATTTCTCATCTTCGGCGACGAAAAGGCGATCGAGCCGCATCTCGATGCGCATCCGGCGCTGGCGCGGAACTCGCGCGTCATCCACACCGATGTTGCGGTTGCCATGAACGCAAAGCCGAGCCAGGCGCTTCGCCAGGGCCGGCGCAAGAGCAGCATGTGGAAGGCGCTCGAGGCCGCCAAGAACGGCGAGGCCGACGCGGTGGTATCAGCCGGCAATACCGGCGCGCTGATGGCGATGTCGATGTTCTGCCTTCAGACCCTGGCCAATATCGACCGGCCGGCGATCGCTGGCGTCTGGCCGACCATTTCCAGCGAATGCATCGTGCTCGATATCGGCGCAAATGTCGGCGCGGATGCCCGCCAGCTTGTCGACAATGCCGGCATGGGCGCGGCGCTGGCCCGCGCCCTGTTTCACGTCGACAAGCCTTCCGTCGGCCTTCTGAATATCGGTGTGGAGGAAATCAAAGGGCTTGATGAGATCAAGCGGGCGGGCGAAGCCCTGAAAAAGCCGGATCTGCCGATTACTTACCGCGGCTTCGTCGAAGGCGACGGCTTGGGACAGGGCATTGTCGATGTGGTTGTGACCGAGGGCTTCACGGGAAATATCGCGCTGAAGGCGGCCGAGGGAACGGCAAAGCAGATCGCCGCCTATCTGCGCGCTTCGATGAGCCGGTCCCTCCTGGCGCGCATCGGCGCCGTCCTCGCGCGGGGAGCCTTCCGCGCGCTGCGCGACAAGATGGATCCCCGCCATTCCAATGGAGGGATCTTCCTCGGCCTTCAAGGCATTGTCATCAAGAGCCATGGCGGCGCTGACGCGATTGGCTTTGCAAGCGCTGTCGATCTCGGTTACGACATGGCCAAGAGCGGGCTCGTGAACATCATCTCCAAAGACATCGAGCGCTTCCAGCACGCCCTGCAGCAGGCGCCGGAATTGAAGAGTACGGACGTAATCTCGTGAGCACCATTCGTTCAGTCATCTGCGGCTGCGGGTCTTACCTTCCGGAGAAGGTCATGACCAACGCCGATCTGGCGCAGATCATCGATACGTCCGATGAGTGGATCGTCGAGCGCACGGGCATCCGCGAGCGCCATATCGCGGCCGAAGGCGAAATGACCTCCGACCTGGCGATCGCCGCCGCCAGGAACGCGCTCGAAGTCGCGGAGCTGGAGCCGGGCGAGATCGACTTGATCATCCTGGCGACCTCAACGCCCGATAACACCTTTCCGGCGACCGCCGTCACGGTCCAGGCCGCGCTTGGCCTCACCCATGGCGCCGCATTCGATCTGCAGGCCGTCTGCTCCGGCTTCGTCTACGGGCTTGCCACCGCCGACAGTTTCATCAAATCGGGCCAGTATCGGCGCGCGCTCGTGATCGGTTCGGAGACCTTCTCGCGCATTCTCGACTGGGAAGACCGCACGACCTGCGTCCTGTTCGGCGACGGCGCAGGCGCGGTGGTCCTGGAAGCGCAGCAATCGGGCAGCAAGAACAGCGAACGCGGCATCCTCGGATCGATCCTGAGATCGGATGGCCGGTTCAAAGATCTCCTCTATGTCGATGGCGGCCCCTCCTCCACGCAAACCGTCGGTCATCTGCGGATGCAAGGCAAAGAGGTGTTCCGTTTTGCCGTTTCCGCCATAGCGGAAGTGATCGAGGACGCCCTCAAGGCGCATGATCTGACATCCGCCGACGTCGACTGGTTCGTCCCGCATCAGGCGAATAAGCGCATCCTCGACGGCACCGCGCGTAAGCTGCGGATCTCGCCCGAGAAGATTATCATGACATTGGAAAAACACGGCAACACATCGGCCGCATCCATCCCGCTTGCCCTGGATACGGCCCGCCGCGACGGACGGCTGAAGCGGAACGACCTCGTCCTGATGGAGGCGATGGGTGGCGGCTTTACGTGGGGCTCCGTGCTCGCGCGCTGGTAATGTCATCCTAAAAACAGGAAAACCAGCAAAATATCCCTCTGCCGACGGTCATTCGACTGATTTATAAAGACCCGATACTTTGGCTATTGTTTCCAAAGCGTTCTCTGGACCCCAAGACCGCCCGCCTCCCAGGGACATCTTTTTTCGAAAATCTTTTGTTGAATCAAAAACATGCCATATCAATCGTTGCCTAATTCAGTAAAATCGATTATTATTGGTATCATTAACATCTCCAAGCAGAGCAAGGTTTCCATGCCGTCCAGCGGCAAGACACTCACAAGAGCCGATCTTGCGGAGGCGATCTTCCAAAAGGTCGGGCTTCCTCGCAATGAATCCGCGGAGCTTGTCGAGAGCGTCATTCGCGAGATCATCAACTGTCTGGAGCGAGGCGAAAACGTCAAGCTTTCCAGTTTCGGGTCGTTCAGCGTGCGTGATAAAAGGGAACGGGTTGGCAGAAATCCGAAGACCGGAGAGGTCGTCCCGATTACGCCGAGGCGGGTACTTGTTTTTCGCGCCAGCAATATTATGAAAGAACGGATCAATTCAACATCGATTAAAAGTAAAAAGGCGGCGGAATAATCCGGTGCGGGCCGGATCGTTTCACAGAGGGGGATATTTTGCAAAAATCTTCGAGTGCGTTTCGCACGATCAGTGAAGTTGCGGCTGAACTCGACGTCCCAAAACACGTCCTGAGATTCTGGGAAGGCAAATTCAACCAGTTGCGGCCTATGAAGCGCGGCGGCGGCCGGCGCTATTATCGGCCCGAGGATGTTGATCTGCTGCGGGGAATCCGCTGGCTCCTCTATGGCGACGGCTACACGATCAAGGGCGTACAGCGCATATTGCGCGACAATGGCGTTCGCTACGTCAAGGACTGCTGGCGGGATGATATCGCGGCGAGCGCCGGAGCCAAAGGCGCCAGGCGCCTCGACTATCCCGATCTTGCTGGCGAAGTCGCAGGCGAGGCGAGGCGGAGTACACTGGCCAGTCCCGCCCGCGCTCAGGGCGCCAAGGAGCAGCGGCAGGCGGCGCTCGGCCGGTCCGGTATTGTGGGCGAGGACCGTGCGCTTCTCACCTCTGTCGTCCAGGAGCTGGAGGAATGCCGCGACATCCTGCGAAGCGCGGCACGCGACCGGGAAACCCGCCAGTAGGCCGCCGGCGGTGACACCACGGCAAGAAGCCTATTGACCCCCTCCGCGGGGGAAGGCAAAGATGTGCGGGTCGCATTGAACTCTTCGATCAAAGCGGAGCGTAGCGCAGCCCGGTTAGCGCACCAGTCTGGGGGACTGGGGGTCCCGAGTTCAAATCTCGGCGCTCCGACCAATCTCCCGCTCATCGGGGAATCCCATCTTAGCAAGGCGGCCCTTGCCATCGGAGCGGCGCCGACGCCTGGCTTAAAGAGGTCGCCGACGACGTCATCGAGAGCTGAGATCGTCAGCGCTGTGAGCCCATATCGCTTAAGGCCAGCGGCAGCCATATAATCGCATTTGCTGAGTTCGAGAGAACTTGGACCGAAGAGATTTGCCGGATTACGCGTTCCTCCCCGATTTTTAGGCTGATCTTTTGTGCAGCGGCCAAATTGCATTTTTTTGTGCAGTTTGGCCACGAAGCGATCACCGTCCAGGGCAGCATGCCTCGCCCCCGACCAAATCCGCCCCCGGACAGCGGCCGGCCCGGCGACCGGCACCAATGCGACGACCTGCACGCCCGACGCATGGCACATTGAGATGATGCTGCGCGCGTCCGACGCCTTCCCGATGAATCTCGCCTTTGCCGGCAAGGGCAATGCCGCGCTTCCCGCCGCGCTTGTCGAGCAGATCGAAGCCGGCGCCTGTTCGTTGAAGCTGCATGAGGACTGGGGCACGACGCCGGCGGCGATCGATAATTGCCTCGCCGTCGCCGACGATTACGACGTCCAGGTGATGATCCACACCGACACGCTCAATGAAAGCGGCTTTGTGGAGGACACCATAGCCGCCTTCAAGGGGCGCACCATTCATGCGTTCCATACCGAGGGCGCGGGCGGCGGCCATGCGCCCGACATCATCCGCGTGGCGAGCCTGCCGAACGTGCTGCCGTCCTCGACCAACCCTACGCGGCTTTTCACCGTCAACACCATCGACGAGCATCTCGACATGCTCATGGTCTGCCACCATCTCGACCCGTCGATCCCGGAAGACCTCGCCTTCGCTGAGAGCCGCATTCGCAAAGAGACCATCGCAGCCGAGGACATCCTGCATGATATCGGCGCACTGTCGATCATCGCCTCGGACAGCCAGGCCATGGGCCGCGTCGGCGAGGTGATCATCCGCACCTGGCGGACGGCGCATAAGATGAAGGTGCAGCGCGGCGAACTGCCGGAGGATGCCGGTGCGGGGAACGACAATACCCGCGTGAAGCGCTACATCGCCAAATACACCATCAACCCGGCGATTGCGCATGGCATGTCGAAGCATATCGGCTCCGTCGAGCCGGGCAAGCTGGCCGATCTGGTGCTCTGGTCGCCGGCCTTTTTCGGCGTGAAGCCCGATATGATCATCAAGGGCGGCGCGATCGCCGCGGCCGCTATGGGCGATCCGAACGCCTCGATCCCGACGCCGCAGCCGGCGCATTACCGGCCGATGTTCGGCGCGTTCGGAATGGCGATCGCTCCCACCTGTCTGACCTTCGTCTCTCAGGCGGCGCTCGATGCCGGTCTTGCCGAAAGCTCCGGGCTGGCGAAGGAACTGATCGCGGTCGAGAATACCCGCAGCGGCATCTCCAAGGCGAGCATGGTTCTCAATGACGCGACGCCCGACATCACCGTCGATCCCGAGACCTACGAGGTTCACGCCGATGGCCAGCTTCTGGTCTGCGAGCCGGCCAAAGAGCTGCCCATGGCGCAGCGCTATTTTCTGTTCTAGATCAACACTCGTTCAAGTGGAATCACTTGAGCGAGGTCAAGTTGATCTATATCAAAAGGCGCGCGCAACTGTTCCCGCGTCCATCCCCGCTTTCGCGGGGACATGCTTGGACGCGCGTTGCGCTAGAGGTGGTCCGTATGCGGAAAGTACAAGGGGCGCAGTGTTCGCGTATACGCACGGAATACCCCCTCTCCCTTGGGGAGCTCTGCAAATGAAACTTCTCAATTCGTCATCCCGGACGGCCGCGGGCCGATCCGGGATCCAATCGCCTTTCGGCAAGCACTTTGCCGAGTTGTTCCGCGAATGGCCCCCGGCTCTCCGGCCGGGGCGACGCAGACTATGCTGTTCCGCAGACCTCTCTCATGGGGGAGATGTGGCCCCGCCAAGCCTCTCCTCCGTGTCCGCACAACTGCCCGGCGAGGAGGCGGCATAGATGCGCCGCGCAACACGTCTCATCTTCCCGCCCGACGACAGGCTCGCGACCGCGTCCGCGACGATCACCCAGCCGCGCGAGGACCGGCATCGCCGCCGCCTCGCCATGACGGCCAATGACGGCACCGCCTTTCTGCTCGATCTGCCGGAAGCCGCCCATCTGGCGAATGGTTGCGGCCTGTTGCTCGATGATGGCAGCATCGTGCGCGTCCGGGCGGCGGACGAGCCGCTCTTGCGGATCACGGCTCCGGACCGGCTGACGCTCGCCCGGGTTACCTGGCATATCGGCAATCGCCATACGCCCGCCGAGATCACCGGGGACGCCGTGTTCATTCAGCTCGATCACGTGCTGGCCGAGATGGTGCGCGGACTTGGGGGCGTGGTGGAAGAAGTCTTACGCCCCTTCGAGCCGGAAGGCGGCGCCTATGGCGGACATGGGGCGCTGGAGCACGGCCATCATCATCACAGCGGGCAGAACCATCATGATGGCCATGAGCATTAGTCAGCCAAGCCGCCAAAGATTCGCAAGCATCGGGCGATCGAAGACGCGCCTGCACGAGCCGCACGCCCCCTCAACCGGCATGCTCACGCTTTTCGCCCTCTCGCAGTCGTGAACCTTTACGGTGAACGACAAGCGCTCACCTTTGGGGAGAGGGCCATGACCGCCGATTGGCCCGCGATCCTAAGAGAAATGCGGCTGTTGGCGACAAAACCTGATGAACACGGCACCGCGCTTAGTCGCGCACGAAAAGCCCTCTCCCCTGGCGGGAGAGGGCGGCGCGAAGCGCCGGGTGAGGCGGCGTTTCGTGGCGGGCCGTCTCCGCAAATCACCGTTATTTCCGACATTGCTAGACGGGATCAATAGCCATGCTGGATCGCCCCGAAGACAACAACAGCGCCCCATTCCCCGCCGAGCTGATGATCTGGCTCTCGCCGGCCTTCCCCGTCGGCGGGTTTGCCTACAGCCAGGGGCTTGAGACGGCGGTCGCGCGCGGCTGGGTCTCCGATGCGGAAAGCTTGACCAACTGGCTGGCGGCCCTTGCCCGCCACAGAGCGCTGCGGAACGACCTGATCATCCTGTCGCTCGTCCGCCGCGCCCCGGATGCGGCAAGGATCGGCTCCCTCGCCGAACTCGCCGCCGCCCTTCAGCCCTCGAAAGAGCGCGCGGAAGAGGCTCTGCTCCAAGGCCAGGCGTTTCTGGAAGCCTATCGGGCGGCGTGGGCGGAGAGCGAGAGGCGATCCTTCGAACCGCCGGACGAGGCCCCGGTCACATTGCGGGTCGCGGTCGGGCTGGCGGCGCGCGCTCACGGCCTCGACCCGGTCGCCACCCTCATGGCCTACGCCACCGCGTTCAGCACGAATCTCGTTTCCGCCGCCATCCGGCTCGGAATTGTCGGCCAGTTTGACGGCCAGCGGGTTCTGGCTAGACTGCTGCCGGATTTGCGCGAGCAATGCCGATTTGCTGTAACCGCCGGCGAAGACGATCTCGGCAGCGCCGCTTTCGCGGCGGATCTTGCGTCCATCCTGCACAAAACCCTTACGGTGAGGCTCTTTCGCTCCTGATGTATGAAGCTCTGACATTCTTCGGAATCCTTGTCGCCCTTGGGCTGGCAGCGCTGCTATGGGTGCTGGCGGGACTGCATGTCTATTGGGGACAGGGCGGTCTCTGGCCCGAAGAGGACGAAGCCGCGCTGGCCAGGACGGTCGTCGGCGCGGCGGGCATCCGCGAAATGCCGGCCGCCTCCGCCTGCTATGGCGTGGCCTCCCTGCTCTTCTTTGCCGGGCTCTGGCCGCTCATGATCACCGGCCTCCTGCACGCGCTGCTTCCGATGGAACTCCTGGTCCTCTTCGGCTATGCGCTCAGCGCAGTGTTTCTCGCGCGCGGCGCCGCGGCCTATCATCCCGCGTTCCGGCGCATTTTTCCCGAAGAGCCGTTCGCGACGCTGGACCGCCAGCGCTATGGACCGCTCTGCCTGATGATCGGCGTCGGCTTCGCCTTTCTGCTTTCGCTGGGATGGATCACGCCGTGACGGGATCGCCTCACGGCCCCTTACGCGTCGGCATTGGCGGCCCGGTCGGCTCCGGCAAGACGACGCAGACCGCGGCGCTCTGCCGGCAGATGGCGGCCACGACCGATATGTGCGTCATCACCAACGACATCTACACGCAGGAAGACGCCGAGGCGCTGATGCCGATGCAGGCGCTGCCGCTGGAACGCATCAAGGGCGTGGAGACGGGCGGCTGTCCGCATACGGCGATCCGCGAGGATTGTTCGATCAATCTTGCGGCCATCTCGGAGATGCGCGCGCGCCTGCCGGGACTGGAGCTGGTGCTGATCGAGTTGGGCGGCGACAATCTGGCCGCGACTTTCTCGCCGGATCTCGCCGATTTGACGATCTACGTCATCGATGTCGCCCAGGGCGGTGACATTCCGCGCAAGGGCGGGCCGGGCATTACGAAATCCGACCTGCTCGTCATCAACAAAACCGATCTTGCGCCTCATGTCGGCATCGATCTCGACAGGATGCGCGCCGATGCCGAACGGGCGCGGGCCGGAAAGCCGTTCGTCTTCGCCAGTCTGAAATCCGGCGAAGACGTGGCCGCGATCGTCGACTTTCTCAAGGAAAAGGGCGGGCTCGCCTGACGCGTCGAGAGCGCCGCAGCTTCAATGCGGAACGCCGGCAAGTCTCACCTTCGCTCGAATGGCGAGATCAGCCGGAGAAATGATCGTAGCCGAGGCGGGATAAGGTCAGCCCCGCGCCATCGGCGCCGATGAAGCGCGGCGGGCTCTGCCCCTCCTCAACGCGACCGATGCGGGTGACCGGCACACCGGCGGCATCCGCCGCCCGCTCGAAGGCGGCCTCATTCGCCGGCGGAACCGCGGCCAGAATCTCGTAATCATCGCCGCCGGTCAGGATGGTTTCGAGAAGAGCCGGGTCGGACGCGACGAGCGAGCGCGCCGCCGCCGATACCGGGACCAGGGCGGCCTCGATCTGGGCGGAGACGGCCGATGCCTTGCACAGTCGCGCGCAATCGATGGCGAGACCGTCGGAGATGTCCATCGCGGCGGAGGCATGGGCGAGAAGCGCATCCCGGAGCGGCAAGCGCGGCGCAGGACGCCAATAACGGGACAGGAGCGCCTGGCGCTCAGCTTCCCCGATGGTCCAATTCCCACTCTGATTTTGGCTAAGCAGGAGCGCCAGCCCAGCATCGCCGATCGTTCCGCTGACATAAAGGCCATCTCCGGCCGACGCGCCGCTTCGACGCAGCATCCGCCCGCGCGGCACGCTTCCGAACGCCGTAATCGAAATCATCAGCGGCCCGGATGGCGAGACGGTGGTGTCGCCGCCGCTCATCGCAATGCCGAACGCCTTCTGCGCCTCGCCAAGCCCTTTCACGAATGCGGCGAGCCAGTCCTCGGCCGTGCCGCGCGGCAGGATAAGCGCCAGGCTATAGGCGATCGGTTCGGCCGCCTTCGCCGCGAGATCGGAGATGTTGGCGGCGAGCGCCTTGAAGGCGATGTCCGCGGGATCGCCGTCCGCGAAGAAATGCACATCCGAAATGAGAGCGTCTGTCGTAATGACGAGATCGGTCCCCTCCGGCGGCTCGATGACCGCGGCGTCGTCCGTTAAGCCGAAGGCGCCGGAATAGCCTTGGGTCAGCGGCCGGAAATAGCGCGCAATCAGGCTGTCTTCGCCGATCCTGCCGGCTGCGCCGCTTCGATCCTGCTTAGCCATGAGCCGAGCTTGCAAACTCTGCGGACCGCACATCCCGCGCGATGGCGTCAAGGATGCCATTGACCACGCCGGGCTCCTCGCCGCCGAAAAAGGCGTGCGCGACATCGACATATTCGTTGATGATGACTTTGAAGGGGACGTCGCGCCGGTCCTTCAGCTCGAATACGGCCGCGCGAAGGATGGCCCGCAAAATACTGTCGATGCGTGCAAGACGCCAGCCTTCGGCAAGGTGCTTTGCGATCAGCGGATCGATCGAAAGCTGTTCGCGCACGACGCCGAGAACGATATCCTTGAAAAAGGACTCGTCGGCGCGATCGAAATAGGAGCCTTCGATCTCGTGGCCGAAATGGTGGCGGACGAATTGGGCGACGACGGATCCGGCTTCCGTCTGGGCTAGATCCATCTGATAAAGCGCCTGCACGGCGGCAAGGCGTGCCGTGCCGCGGGCGCTGAAAGACCTGTCTTCGCCGCTCGGACGCGGGGGCGCGTCATCCAGATCGGAAGCCATGGCACTCCATGAACACATCAATGAGGCGCAAACATGCACGCGCTGCGGCGGCGCCCTTGTTCCCTTCTTCGACCGACGCTCTGGCCAGGGCTTGCGCCTTGCTCTCGACGGTGAGGATTCCGTTGCCGACCGGCACGCCGTTCTCGCTGGAAAGAGAGAGGAGGCCACGCGCCGATTCATTGGCGACGATATCGTAATGCGAGGTCTCCCCCCGGATGACGCAGCCCAGGGCGACCGCGCCATGATAGCGCCAGCGGGTCGCGCCGAAGGGCATCAGGCCGGCGCGAATATGGAAGGCCAGAACCTGCGGGATCTCCAGCGCGCCAGGCACGCAAACGCGGTGAAAGCTCGCGCCCGCCTCTTCGAGTGCGGCAACCGCGCCCTTGACCAGCTCATCCGAAATATCATCGTAGAACCGCCCTTCGATGATCAGGACGGAGGGGCGGAAATCCGTCATGGCCTCTACTCGATCGGTCGGCGGCCGACGATCTTGAGGCCGTAACCTTCAAGACCGATGATCTTCGGCAGCGGTGAATTGGAAAGCAGCTCCATCTCGCATATGCCCAGATCCAGCAGAATCTGGGCGCCAACCCCATAATCGACAAGCCGCGCCGAGGCGTCCCTGGCGCCGTCGCCGGCCACGCCCCGGAGCTTGGCGGAAATCGAGGACGTATTGCTTTCGCGGATCAGGACCAGCACGCCGCGCTCCACCTGCGCAAGCTGGCGCAAGGCACGCTCGACAAGAGCGTGCCGGTTCTCCGTCCCTCCGAGACCCACGACATCCTCCAGCACATTGAGGGCGTGCATCCGCACCAGCACCGGCCCCGGCTCGCTGACATCGCCCTTGACCAGAGCGAGATGCTCCTGGCCGTCGGCCGTATTCTGGTAGACCTTGAGGTCGAAAGGCGCGCCCTGAAGGCTGTCGATATGCTTCTGTTCGACCACGCGCACCAGGCTGTCATATTTCAGGCGATAGGAGATGAGGTCGGCAATGGTGCCAATCTTGAGGCCATGGAACTGCGCAAAGGCCATCAGATCGGGCATCCGCGCCATGGTCCCGTCATCGTTCATGATTTCGCAAATGACGCCCGCCGAATAAAGGCCGGCAAGCCGCGCCAGATCGACCGCCGCTTCCGTATGCCCCGCGCGCACCAACGCGCCGCCCTCGCGGGCGACAAGCGGAAAGACGTGGCCCGGCGAAACGATGTCGCGGTGATCCTTTTCCGGATCGATCGCCGTTGCGATCGTGTGGGCGCGGTCATAGGCGGAAATGCCGGTGGTGATGCCGTCGCGCGCCTCGATCGACACGGTGAAATTCGTCGCGTGGCGGGACTGGTTCGACCGCGCCATCAGCTCGAGCTGAAGCTCGGCGGCACGACCCTGCGTCAAGGTGAGGCAGATCAGCCCGCGGCCATATTTGGCCATGAAGTTGATGGCGTCAGCCGTCGCCTTTTCCGCCGGAATGACGAGATCACCCTCATTCTCCCGGTCCTCGGCATCGACGAGGATGAACATCCGGCCCTGGCGGGCGTCCTCGATGATCTCTTCGATCGAGGAGAGCTGGCCGAATTGGCGTGGCTTCTGCACAATGCTCATGCGCTGGCTCTGTTCCGTTCGGTTAGGCGGGCAGCATATCGCGCCATCAGATCGACCTCCATATTGACTGCATCGCCTGCGCTTTTTTGCCCCCATGTGGTGACCTGGAGGGTGTGCGGGATGATGTTGACGCTGAACAGCCTATCCTCGACCCGGTTAACGGTCAGCGAGGCGCCGTCGAGCGCGACCGAGCCCTTCTCGGCGACGAATTGCGCGAGCGCCTCGGGACATTCGATGTCGAAGCGCTTCGAGGCGCCGTCCGGTGCGACCGCCTTTATCTCCGCCACGCCATCAATATGGCCCGTCACAATGTGACCGCCAAGCTCATCGCCAATCTTCAAGGACCGCTCCAGATTGATCCGCCGGCCGGGCTCCCAGCGCCCGAGCGTCGTCCGCGCCAAGGTTTCGTTCGACACATCGACCGCGAAGATACTGCGTTCCGCCCCTTCCGTCTTGACCCGTGTCACTGTCAGGCAGCAGCCGTCGCAGGCGATGGAGGCGCCGACCGCAATCGTCGCGGCGTCATAGCCGCAGGCGATGCGGAAGGCGCCGCTATCCGCCTCTCTGATTTCGCCAATATCGGTCACGATGCCGGTGAACATGTCAGCTCCGCCAGAACTCCCGCCTGCGATAAACCCATATGAGGTCGGATCCGATCAGCCTCTTATCGGTCAGCGTGAAGGCCGGGTCATCCGTGACCGATTCAAGGCCGGCCGGCGCAAACGGCATGATCGTCGGTCCGCGCACCTCTTTTCTCCCCTGAAAGATGAGCACCTCGTCGGCAAGTCCTTCTTTCAGAAGATTGGCCTCCAGGGAAGGCCCGCCCTCCACCAGCAGGCGCGTAATGCCGCGATCGGCGAGCTCGTTCATGACCGCATGAAGGCTCAGCCGCTTCTGGTCGTTTCGCGGGACGCTGATGACGCTCGTGCCCAGCTCCTCCAACCGCGTTTTCCGCGTCTCGGCGACGCCGGCGGCGGACACCACCCAGACGGGCGCGGTACTGAAATTTTTCAGCATCTTGGCGTGCCGGCTGAGCCGCGCTTCCGTCGATAGCACCACCCGCAAGGGAGACCGCCAGGTCAAGCCGGGCAAACGGCAGGTGAGATCGGGGTCGTCCGCCAGCATGGTGCCGTAGCCGATGAGTATGGCGTCGGCCTGGCCGCGCAAAAGATGCCCGAAGGCCCGTGCTTCGTTGTTCGTCGCCCAGACGGGGACACCCCCGCCGCCGGCCGGAATGAGACCGGCGCCATCGACGGCAAGCTTGAGCTGAATGAAGGGGCGCCGCCTCGTCAGCCGCAGCTCATGCCCGAGGGCGAGCCAATGCGTCTCGTTCGAGAACGGACCGGCAACGGCTTCGATACCCTGCTTGCGGAGCTTTCTCAGCCCCTTGCCGGCAACCCGCGGATCGGGATCAATCAGGCCGTAGACCACGCGCTTGATGCCGGAACTGGCGATGGCGTCGGCGCAAGGCGGTGTCTTGCCCCAATGGGCGCAGGGTTCAAGCGTCGTGTAAAGCGTGGCGCCGCGCGCTTCGGCACCCGCTGCGGCCAGGGCGCTCGCCTCCGCATGGGGCCGGCCGCCGGGGCCGGTCCAGCCATAGCTGATGATGCGCCCCGATCTGTCAGCCACGACCGCGCCGACCGCAGGGTTCGGCCAGCATTGGCCGAGGCCGCGATGGCCGAGGGTAAGAGCCAGCGCCATATTCGCCCGATCGACGAAATCCTGTGGTGGGCTCTGGCTCGCCCGGCCAGCATGCGTCTCACTGTCGTTCATCGTTGCCATGGCCTGGCGGCACGACACGCCGGCCAGCCTTTGCCGGCGTCCCCGTCTCCGGTCCGGAATCATCGCGCTCGCCGCTGATCTCGCCCAGCACGGTCTCGAAATCCCGCGCCTCCCGGAAGTCCTTATAGACCGAGGCAAAGCGAACATAAGCGACGTCATCCAGCTTACGCAGCTCGTCGATGACCAGCTCTCCGATCTTCTGCGAGGTCACCTCGCTTTCGCCCAGGGTCTCGAGCTCTCGGACGAGCCGACTAACGAGCTGATCGACCCGGTCCGGCTCGACCGGCCGTTTACGAAGCGCAATCTGTAATGACCGCGTCAGCTTATCCCGATCGAAGGGAACGCGGCGGCCGCTTCTTTTCAGCACGACAAGCTCGCGAAGTTGCACCCGTTCAAAAGTCGTAAACCGTCCGCCGCATTCGCTGCAATAGCGACGACGCCGAATTGCCGTGTTGTCTTCCGTCGGCCGAGAGTCTTTGACCTGCGTATCAATGAGGCCGCAATAAGGGCACCGCATTCGCGCCTCGCAAAAATATGAAAAGCTCTGATGAAGAGCGCTATTGGTTGTAGATCGGATGCCGTTCGCAAAGCTCGATCGCCTCGCGTTTGACGCGTTCCTCGACCTGCCCGTTACCGCTGTCACCGTTCGTGACCAGACCGTCCAGCACTTCGGTGATCATGCCGCCGATCTGCCGGAATTCCGCCTGACCGAAGCCGCGTGTCGTCCCAGCGGGCGATCCAAGCCTGATGCCCGACGTCACAAACGGCTTCTGTTCATCAAACGGGACCGCATTCTTGTTACAGGTAATGTGCGCTCGCCCGAGAGCGGCTTCGGCCGCCTTACCCGTCAACCCTTTGGGGCGCAGATCCACCAGGATCAGATGCGTGTCCGTTCCTCCGGTAACCAGCCCGTAACCTGCAGACGTAATAGCCTCGCCCATCGCTTTTGCATTTGCAACCACGTCTTGTGCATATTTCGTAAATTCCGGCCGTAGCGCTTCACCGAAAGCCGTTGCCTTGGCCGCGATAATGTGCATCAGGGGTCCGCCCTGCAGCCCCGGAAACATCGCCGAATTGATGCGTTTGCCGATCTCCGCATCATTGGTGAGGATCAGGCCGCCGCGGGGTCCGCGCAGCGTCTTGTGCGTCGTCGTGGTCACGACATGGGCGTGCGGCAGCGGACTGGGATGGACGCCGGCGGCGACCAGACCGGCAAAATGCGCCATATCCACCATGAGGTAAGCGCCGACACTGTCGGCGATCTGCCGGAATCTTGCAAAGTCGATGGTCCGCGCATAGGCGGACCCTCCGGCGATGACGATCCGCGGCTTATGCTCCTCGGCCAATCGCGCCACCTTGTCGTAGTCGATCCGCGCATCCTCCCGGCGAACGCCATATTGCACGGCCTTGAACCATTTGCCCGACAGGTTCGGCGCAGCGCCGTGAGTGAGATGCCCGCCCGCATCCAGGCTCATGCCGAGAATGGTGTCGCCGGGCTGGGCGAGCGCCAGGAGCACGCCCTGGTTCGCCTGCGATCCGGAATGCGGCTGGACATTGGCGAATTCGCATTTGAAAAGCTGCTTGGCCCGGTCGATGGCCAGCCGTTCGGCGACATCGACATATTGGCAGCCGCCATAATAGCGCTTGCCCGGATAACCCTCAGCATATTTGTTGGTCAGGACGCTGCCCGCAGCCTCCAGCACCGCGCGCGAGACGATATTCTCCGACGCGATCAGCTCGATCTCATATTGCTGGCGTTTCAACTCGCCGGCGATGGCTTCGTATAGCTCAGGATCGCTGTCCGCGAGAGATTGGGAGAAGAAACGGCTTTCTCTTGGAGTGGACGCCAGCGCGTTCGATGCTGTCATAAATAATCCTGCCTCGTGAGCTTGATTTAAATCTTTGCGATGCTACGTGAGCAGTGATGCGGCTGGACCGTCCCGCGATTGGCGCTCGATAGCGTGCCCACCGCTCCATATTCTCAATCAGATAGGTACCATAGATGCGGTAAGGAAGCGATTTCCGTTCTTTTTGGGCCGTTTTATACCCCGGCATTCAAGGCCCGCCATAGCCGTTCGCGGCGGCGGGCGCTTTTTGCCCTATAATCCGTGAAGGTGGCCGACCATATCGGAAAGAATATTGAAGCTCACGAAATCCATAGCGAGGCACAATGACAATTTCCCACGGCTTCGAATTGCGGCGTGAAGAAGAGCTGCCCGAGATCCATTGCCTTGCACGACTATACCATCATGAAAAGACCGGTGCCGAGCTGCTGTCTCTCATCGCGGAGGATGAGAACAAGGTCTTCGGCGTCAGCTTCCGCACGCCGCCCTCCAACTCGACCGGCATCGCGCATATTCTGGAGCATTCGGTGCTCTGCGGCTCCCGCAAATACCCGGTCAAGGCGCCGTTCCTGGAGATGCTGAAAAGCTCGCTGAACACCTTTCTCAACGCCATGACCTATCCGGATAAGACAGTCTATCCGGTCGCCAGCACAAATCTTCAGGACTTCTATAATCTCGTCGATGTCTATCTGGATGCGGTCCTTCATCCGCGCATCACGCCCGATACGCTCCGCCAGGAAGGCTGGCATTACGAGCTGGAAAGCCCCGAGACCCCACTGATCTATAAGGGCGTCGTCTTCAACGAGATGAAAGGCAATTACTCCTCGCCCGACGTTCTTGCCTACCAGCTTGCGAGCCAATCGCTTTATCCGGACACGACGTACGGCGTGGATGCCGGCGGCGATCCGCAGGAGATCCCGAATCTGACTTTCGAGGCCTTCAAGGCCTTCCACCAGCGGCTCTACCATCCGTCCAATGCGAAATTCTTCTTCTATGGCGATGACGATCCGGAACGGCGGCTGGAAATCCTGAGCGGCGTTTTGGACGCGTTCTCGCGGCTTGAGGTGGATTCGGCCATCGCCCTGCAGCCGCGTTTCGAGGCCCCGCGAAAGCTGCATTTTACCCTTCCCGTAAGCGCGGCGGAGGAAGGCGCCCGGCAGGCCCGCATCACCGTCAACTGGATGATCGACGAAGTGGGCAATATCGAGGAGGCGCTCGCCCTGTCGATCCTCAGCGACATTCTGGTCGGCAAGCCCGCATCGCCATTGCGCAAGGCGCTGATCGATTCCGGGCTCGGCGACGACATAACCGGCACCGGGCTCGACACTCCCTTGCGGCAAATGCGCTTCGGCGCCGGGCTGAAAGGCATCGATGCGAACGACGCGGACAAGGTCGAGGCGCTGATCCTCGATACGCTGACGCGGCTCGCCGAGCGCGGCATCGATCCGCTGACCGTCGAAGCCTCGGTCAACACGACCGAATTCCGCCTGCGCGAAAACAATACCGGCATGTTCCCGCGCGGGCTGACGATGATGCTGCGCGCCCTGCAGTTCTGGAATTACGACCGCGATCCCATGGCCCCGCTCGCCTGGGAGGGAGCGCTCAATGCACTCAAATCGCGCCTTGCCGGCGGCGAGCGCGTTTTCGAGACGCTCATCCGAACGCGGCTTCTCGACAATCCGCATCGCACAACCGTGCTCTTCACTCCCGATCCGGAGCAGGCCCAAAGAGAGGCGCGCGAGGAGCGCGAGAAGCTGGATGCGGTCCGCGCGGCGATGAGCGAAAACGACGTTGAAGAGGTGATCGAGCAGACCCGCGCCTTGAAACGCAAGCAGGAGGCGGCCGACACGCCGGAAGCGCTCGCGACGTTGCCGAGACTGACGCTTCAGGACCTCCCCCCCACCAACACACCGATCCCCATCGAGACAGGCACGCTGTCCGGCGCGCGGCTGGTGATGCATGAGCTGCCCACGAACGGCATCGTCTATCTCGATATCGGCCTGGATCTGCGCCAGCTTCCGGCCGATCTCCTGCGCTATACGGGCCTCTTCCGGCGGGCGCTTCTGGAAACGGGCGCGGGCGGTCTCGACATGGTGCAGCTTTCGCAGCGTATCGGGCGCTCGACCGGCGGCTTATCCGTGCAAAGCTGGACCTCCGCCGTGATCGGCGGCGAGCGCAGCGCGGCCCGGCTGTTCCTGCGCTCCAAGGCGATGCCAGACAAGGCCGAAGAGCTCGCCGCGATCCTTCGGGACGTGCTGCTTTCCGCCAGGCTCGACAATCGGGAGCGCCTGACGCAGATCCTCAATGAGGAGCGCGCGGGGCTTGAGGCAAGGCTGGTTCCGGCCGGCCATCAGATGTCGGCCATACGCCTGCGCTCGAGCCTGACCGAGGCCGATTGGGCGGCGGAGCAGATCGGCGGCGTCAGCTATCTGCAGGCGCTCCGGCAGATGGCCGCCGACGCCAAGGAGAATCCGGCAAGGATCGCGGAGGCGCTGGAGCAAATCCGGAGCATCCTTTTGCGGCGCGAGGCGATGATCTTCAACGTCACGGCGGAAGGCGGCGATCTCCGCCGCATCGAACCGGAGCTGACGCGCCTCGCCGAAGCCATGCCGCAAGGCGCTCCCGAGCATCCCGATTGGGTGACGGCCGAGCTGCCGCGTTTTGAGGGCCTGACCATCCCGGCCAAGGTCAATTATGTGGCGAAGGGCGACAGTCTGCCGAAGCTCGGCCATGCGCCCGGCGGCGCGGCGCTCGTGGCAAGCCATTGGCTGCGCGGCGCATGGCTGTGGGACAAGATCCGGGTGCAGGGCGGCGCTTACGGCGCGTTCAGCTCGGTCGATCTGCGCTCCGGCGCGTTCAATTTCGGCTCCTATCGCGATCCGAATCTCTTGGAGACGATTGCGGTCTATGATGGCGCCGGGGCGTTCCTCAGAAGCGTTGCGGGGAATGCGACGGACCTGGAGCGCGCCATCATCGGCACGATCGGCGCAATCGACACGTACCGCCTGCCCGATGCCAAGGGCTTCGTCTCGCTGCAGAGGCATCTTGCCGGCGACAGCGAGGAACGGCTGCAAAAGATCCGCGATGAAGTGCTTGGCGCCGGGCCGGCCGAGATGCGCCGTTTCGCCGACGCGCTCGACGCCGTCGCCGCGCATGGGCGTGTCGTCGTGCTCGGCTCGGAAGAGGCCATCCAATCGGCCAATGCGGAGCGCGAAGATCGCTTCACGGTGACGAAACTCCTGTGACACCCTTCACTCGGCTGGCCCCGGCGAGGCCCGCCGGGCGAATGGCCTTTTTCCGCACCGTTTTCTGTGACAGATAGCTTGCTCTGCCGGCCCTTCCGGCTCAACACGACAGGGCAACCTCACGATGACGCTCAGATCCGCGTTTCTCGCCGCCGTGCTCGCAGCGACCTTCCTCTTCCAGCTCGCGGATGTCTGCTTTGCCGCCAGTCTCGGCGAGATCAAATCCCGCGGCGAGATCATCGTCGGCGTCAAGGACAACGATCCGCCCTTCGGCTATCGCGATCCATCGGGCGAACTGATCGGCCTCGAACTGGATCTGGCGAAAGACATTGCGGCGCGTCTCGGCGTGAAGATGACGCCCTTTGCGGTTTCGGCGACGAGCAGGCTGCAGTTTCTGCCGCTGGGGAAGATCGACCTGGTCATCGCGACGCTGGCGGTCACGCCGCACCGGGAGCGCGTGGTAAGACTTGTCAAACCCTATTATTATGCAAGTCAGCCGGCACTTCTTCCCCGGCGCGGCTCGCGGATCAAATCGCTGTCCGACCTGAAAGGCCAGGCCGTCTGCACCATCCTGAACGCCTATTACAACGAGGCGTTATCGTCCCAGGTGCCGGATGTGGAACTCGTACCATTCCGGAGCTTCGAGAAGGCCAGCAAGGCCTTTGGCGGGGGACGCTGCGCAGCACTCGCGGAACACAACACCCGGCTCATTCACCTGCAGCAAAAGCATAGCGGCGAAAGGGCGGGTAGCGATCTCATTCCGATCGAGCCGGAACCCCGTCCCTGGGCGATCGCCGTGCGGCCCCGCGAGCAGGATGCCGACCTCGCCGCATTTCTCTCCGGGACGATCCGCGACTGGCATAAGAACGGCAAGCTCGTCGCGCTCGAAAAGAAATGGCTCGGCCGGAATACGCCGTGGATCATCGAAATGCATGAAAAGCTCAAATGAGCAATCTGTCAGCTTCGAGCCGGAACGATGCGGACTACGTCGGTCCGCAGGCGCCGCCCACCGCAAATGGGCATCTGCGCATTCCATCGGCCGAGGCTTTTCCACGGAAGCTGACCGCGCTCCCATCTCGCTCTTAGCAATGGGAACGAGCCGTGGTAGGATATGTGCGGGCGGTTCCTCCTTGGTGGCGTTTTTTAACGACCCCGTATTGGCACATCTGATGCCGTCGAGGCGCCGCCCACCATCATCCGCTTTTTGAATTGTTCGACAGCGAGCGGCTATTTGAACCGCGCCGGGCTCAGCGCCTCGCTCCCGGCCGGCATTTGCCGTCCCGAGACGAGATCCGCGACGATCTCCGCCGTCGCCGCGCCCAGCGTCAGCCCAAAATGACCGTGGCCGAACGCGCAGATGACGCGCGGGCTCTTCGGCGTCCGTCCGATCAGCGGCAGCGAGTCGGGCGTGGACGCGCGCGGTCCCATCCAGCGCGTCGCCGTCTCCTCGCCATTGATCTCCGGGACGATCGTCTTCGCCATGTCCATGAGCATATCGGCGCGGTCCCAGTCGGGCGGCGCATCAACATGGGCAAATTCGGACGTTCCCGCGAGCCGGATGCTGTCCGCGAGCGGCGTCAGCACCATCCGGTCGTCCGCCGAGATGATCGGGCGCCGCAGCGAAATCTGCGGCTCGCGCAACGTCAGATGATAGCCTCGTTCGGCCGTGACCATCGGCTTGACGCCGAAGGGCTTCACAAGCGGCGCCGACCAGACACCCGCGGAAACGATCGCCTCGTCGACCGCAAAATCGCCGCCGTCACAAATCAGGTTCACCGCGCCATTGCCGCCGCCGCTCAGCGCCCGCACCTTGACGCGCTGGATTTCCCCGCCGGTCATGCGGAATGCGCTCGCCAAAGACGCGCTCAGCTTGAAGGGATCGACACAATGGGCGCTGTCCGGATAAAGGATGCCGCCGGCAAGGTTCGGCCCCAGAGCCGGCTCCATCTGCCGCAGTTCCTCGGCCGGGATCATAACGGACTCCACGCCATATTGGCCGCGATATGCGGCGTCCTTCTTCCCGGCGCGGAACGCCTTGGCCGTCTTGAAGACGTAGAGCGCCCCGTCCCGATGGAAAAGCCGCTCCCCTTCCGTCGCACCGACGAGGGAAAGCCAGGCGTCAAGCGCGCCGGCCGTCATGGGGGCGAGCGTCTCGGTGATCGCCTGATAGGAGCGCTTGCTGTTGTTGCGCAGGAAACGTCTGAGCCACGGCGTCATGCGCGGCAGATGCGTCCAATGCACGACGACCGGACCATGGGGGTCGGAAAGCATCGAAGGCAGTTTCCGCCACAGGCCGGGCTCGGCAACCGGTGCGACCTGCGCCGTCATGATGAGGCCGGCATTGCCGCGCGAGGTATGGCTGCCGGGCTCGTCAGGCTCGAAGATGATGACGCGATAGCCTTCGCGGCGAAGTTTGAGCGCGATTGCAAGGCCGACAACGCCAGCACCGATAACGGCAATATGCTTTCCGAGTCTCATTCTCTCGCCTCTCCACCGCCAAGCCCCAGCGGTGGCCCATTCCCCCCGTTCTGCGCTCGATCTTTCTTTACACTGCCTTGATGCGGATAATTCACGGCGGCGGCGGAGCGCGGACGCATTGGGACTTGACACTGTTGCCTGATGGCATCAACACCAAACCCCCCGGCAACGCAAGATTTCTTTTTCTGAAAACTGCCTATTCGGGACGGATAGGAAGGCCGATGCCATTGACGCCAGACCGTGGCATAATACTTAAACATAAAAGCACGAACCCTGCGGAGGAACGTGATGGGTCCGAATGATATGCTGAAGACCGCCCTCGACTGGCAGTCCCAAGGCCGCAGGCTCGCCATCGCCACCGTCGTGCAGACATGGGGGTCGGCGCCGCAGCCCACGGGAAGCCAGCTCATTATCGACAGCGAAGGCAATTTTCTCGGCTCGGTTTCCGGCGGCTGCGTCGAGGGCGAAGTCATCACCGAAGCCATAGACATTATCGAGAACGGTGCGCCGAAGCTGCTCGAATTCGGCGTCGCGGACGAAACCGCCTGGCGCGCAGGTCTCGCCTGCGGCGGCCGCATCCGCATTTATGTCGAGCCCTTTGCCCTGGCGTAAGCGGAACCGCGATGAGAAAAGATTTGGCCGAAGGTATCTTGGCGGCCCAGGCCGAGCGCAAGCCGGTTGCGCTCCTTACCTGGCTCGACAGCGGCGCGCAGCGGCTGATGTCGCCGGATGAAGCAGCCGGGCATCCCGATCTTGCCGGGGCCCTTGCCGATGCCTTTCGGCTCGACCGCTCGGCGACGGTGGAAACGGCGGATGGCGAGTTGTTCATCCGCATCTTCAACCCGCCGCTGCGGCTCGTCATCATCGGCGCGGTTCATGCGGCGCAGTATCTTCTGCCGCTCGGACGAATGGTCGGTCACGATGTCACCATCATCGACCCGCGCGAGGCTTTCGCCTCGCCCGAACGGTTCCCGGATGCGCATCTGATTACCGAGTGGCCGGAGGATGGCCTGCCGCAGGTCGGGATCGATCGCCGTACGGCCATCGTCGCCCTCACCCATGACGCCAAGATCGACGATATCGCCATACGTTTCGGGCTCGAGCAGGGCGCGTTCTATGTCGGGGCGCTCGGCAGCAAGCGCACGCATGCCCAGCGCATCGAGCGGCTGAAGGCGATCGGCGTCAGCGAGGCCGATATCGCCCGCCTGCATGCTCCCATCGGACTCGATATCGGCGCGCAAGGCCCGGCCGAGATTGCCATATCCATTATGGCGCAGCTCATTGCCGTGCTGCGAGGCAAAGCCGAAAAACTCGCCGGCTGAGCCGAATTCCGATCCTGATCCGCTCAAAAGCCGGCCCGCACTCGCCGACGCCAGCCTCCCCTCGCCGACGAAACGCCGCGTGGTGGTTCACATTGGCCAGCGAATCAGTCGAAAATGGCCTCGTCAGTGTCTTTCGCGCCGCTTCCTTTCCCCATTTCGCCCCTGAGGGAATGTTGAGGTCGGACAAGACCGTCTATGCGGAATATCTCCCCTCACTAATGCAAATCGCGAAACTACCTGTTAATTAATAGTTTTTTAAATCCCCCTGGAGAAAATACTGTAAATTCGAAGGATTGACTTCTGCGTCCGGCTGATGGGTAGATGAAGGTCGCGGGAAGAACAAACATCCTGATGCGTTCTCCAGACCGGGCATATGAGCGTTGCTTGCGTTGCGGCCGGGCTCGGTCGAGTTTGACAGGATCCGCTGAGAACGGAGATCGGGGAACTGGCTTTGGGGCATGGCGAAATCCGATGGGGACAAAATGCAGGCGGCAGGACAAAAGCGCGCCGGGACGAGCGAGCGGAGAAGAGGCAGCAGCGCGGCGCCGGATCGGGACAAGGCGACGTTGCAGCGCGAAGCCGAGCGCTTGCGCGATGAGCTCGCTAATGAAAAAGAGCGCGTCAAGACGCTTCAGGACACGAATAACCGCGTGGCCGAACGTCTGGATGCTGCGATCGAAGTCAATGAAGGCAATCTTATCGAGGCAAGGCTGAACCGCTTCGCCCTGCCGTTCTAGGAGAGCGTAATGGGCCAGGTCACCGTAAGCGTTAACGGCCGGACATACCGGATGGCATGTGACGACGGCGCCGAGCGCCGCGTCATCGAACTCGCCGACTATATTGACGGGATCGTGCAGGACATCAAAGGCGGCTTCAGCCAGGTGCAGGAAGACCGGCTGTTTCTGATGGCAGCGCTGATCGTCGCGGACCAGCTTGGCGAGCTCCGCGAGGAGTTGCACAAGACTCTCGTGCAGATCTGCAATCTGCGGTCCTTCCAGGCAGCGGACAGCCATGCGAGCTATATCCCGTCCCGCGACGTCGCCCAGATCGTCGACGCCTCCTCGGCGCGGCTGCAGGCGCTGGAAGCGCGCCTCGACCGGACCGGCACGGGCGGGTAAGCCGCGCGCGCCTTTCACGGCGCCGACCGGCGCAACTTGCGCTTCTAATGCAGGATCAGTTTTGACCGAAAACAGGCTTGCCCCGCTCGCGTCATTGCGACGAGGCGAAGCAGGCGAAGGGTGGGTTGAGCGATGCTAAACCCGCCGTCAGCGCATCGGCATGATAGGTTTCGTAGAACTCAACCCATCCTACGGCGGTGGGGCCGTAAAGGCGCGGCACTTTCGTCATCGGAATGAAGCGTCACATGTCTCAAAAATGCGTTAGGATGCGCGCCGCTGAGGGGACATGGGAACGGTCTCGATGCTCAAGAAGCTCTACGGTCAGGCGGGCAGCCTCTTCGTTCTGTTGTTCAAGCTCTTCAAAGTCTTCAAGAGCGCCAAGCTGCTGCTCGCCGGGGCATCGCTCGCCGCCTATTCCTATCTTTTCACCTGGGAATTCGCCCTCGCCATCATGTGGGCGATCGGCATCCATGAGATGGGTCATGTCTGGGCGATGCGGCGCACCGGCATGAAAACGCCTGGCTTCTATTTCGTGCCGCTCCTCGGCGGCGCGGCCATCGGCGATCGCGCGACCAGCGAGTGGCAGAATGTCTACATCACCGCCATGGGCCCGAGCTGGGGACTGCTCAGCGCCATTCCCCCCGCGGCGATCTATATGGTCACCGGCGAAGTCTTCTGGGCAGCGATCGTCGGCTTCATCGCGCTGATCAACCTGTTCAACCTCCTGCCGATCTATCCGCTCGATGGCGGGCGGCTGACGAACTCGCTGGTCGTCTCCGTCTCGCCGGGCGGACAAATTCTCTATCTCATTGCCGCGGGCGGCCTGGTCCTGGCGCTCACCCTCTATATGCGGATCTATCTCGTCGCCATCCTGTTCGGTCTCGGGCTGATGGAGATCGTTTTCGAACGGAAACAGCTGCGTGCGGGCGAGCTTGCGCAAAGGCCGCCGCTGAACCGGGACGGCCTCATCGTCGGCAGCGTCTGGTATGGCGGACTGGCGGTGATCTTTCTGCTCATCATCTACGGCCTTCAATATATTGGGGGCGCGGATCTTCCATTACGCATTTTGCAGGACGGGTAATTCATGACGACAATCCTGATTACCGGCGGCAGCCGAGGCATCGGACGCTCCGCCGCATTGATGGCCGGCGCGCGCGGCTGGTCCGTCGCCATCAATTATGCCTCGAACCGTCAGGCGGCGGACGCAACGGCGGAGGCCGTGCGCAGCGCGGGCGGACGGGCGGCGGTGATGCAAGGCGATGTCGCCCAGGAGGCCGATGTCATCGCCATGTTCGATGCAGCGGAGCGCGAACTCGGCAGGCTCGACGGCGTCGTCGTCAATGCGGGGATCGTCGCGCCTGCAAGCCGGCTGGCCGACATGCCGGCGGAACGGATGCGGCGGGTTTTCGAGGTGAATGTCTTCGGCGCCTATCTCTGCGCGCGCGAGGCCGCAAGGCGGTTGACGGCGGACGGGACGGCGCGCGGCGGCTCGATCGTGCTGATGTCCTCCGTGGCGGCGCGGCTCGGCGCGCCCTTCGAATATGTCGACTATGCCGGCTCCAAAGGCGCCATCGACACGCTGACCATCGGCCTTGCCAAGGAACTGGGCCCCGACGGCGTGCGGGTGAATGCCCTCCGCCCCGGCCTGATCGAAACGGAGATCCACGCGTCCAGCGGTGCGCCGGACCGCGCTGCGCGGCTCGGGCCCACGACGCCGCTCGGCCGCGCCGGTCATCCCGAGGAGGTTGCCGAGGCAATCATCTGGCTGCTGAGCGATGCGTCCTCTTACGTGACTGGCGCGATCCTCGATGTGGCGGGTGGCCGGTGAGCGGCAGCCGCCAGGGAGAGCCCGGCCGCGATCAATAAGGTCGCCGCGGCGGTCAGGGACGGGATCACGAAGCTGCCGAGCCAGTCATGCAGGAAGCCGGCGAAACTCGGCCCGATGATCTGCCCTATGCCGAACATCGCCGTCGCCAGCGCAAAATTGGATCGCGGATCGATGGTCGAAAGGTTGCGGATCGCAATCAGACCCAGCGCCGTCACGCCAGTGATCGTCCCGCCAAGAAAGAGCACGGCGGCGATAATTCCGGCCGGCGACACCCATAATATGCTCGCGGCAACTCCGATGGCTTGGACAAGGCACGCAACGGCATAGGCGTGGAAGATGCCGAGCCGTCTGCCCACCCACATCCAAAGCGCGCCCGTCGGTGTTGCCGCGAGACCGAACAGCGCCCAGACATAGGGCTCCAGAAACCGCACCTCCGGCGCGTCGCGGACGATCGCGACGATGAAGGTCGCGGTAATGACATAGCCGAAGCCGAACAGGCCATAGGCGGCGATCATCGCGCGCAGGGCAAAGCTGTTGGGCAGTTTCGGCGTGATTTCGCCGTTCGCGTGAGGCGGTTCGGCCGATGGAATGAGCCAGACACAGGCGGCAAGGCCCGCAAGCGCCATCATTCCGCTCGCATACCAAAGCGCCCGCCAGCTCGCGCCTTCGGCAATCAGCCAGGCAATGACGGCTGCGGAAATGGCGATCCCGGCCCCGGCGCCGCCGAAATGCCAGGGGGACAGGCTTGCCCGGCCCAAGGCGGCCAGCCGGTCGAGCACCAGGGCGGCGGAAAACACCAAGGCGAACGCGCCCGCGATGCCGACGATGAAGCGCAGGACAAGGTGGAGAACGAATTCGTCCGTCGCGCCCATGGCGAGGAGACCCAGCGCATTTACCGCCAGTGCGGCGATCAGATAGCGATAACGGGAGCCGCCGAACCAGGACAGGGAAGCCAGCAGCGCCCCGACGAGATGGCCGAGATAATTGGCGGACGCGATCAGCCCGGCCTCGGAGGTCGTCATGCCGAGCGCCTCGACCATGACCGGCAGGATGGGCGTGTAGATGAAACGGCCGACGCCCATGCCAACGGCCATCGCCGTCATGCCGCCGATCACCAGGCGCCAGACATTTTGGGGCATGGTGTGCCTTTGGGCTCGAAGATCTATGCGGGCTTGGTCGCGATGAAGCTCGGACGTTTGGCGATTTCCGCATACCAGTTGGCAAGCTCATCCCGGCCGTTGCGCCAGCCGAGCTCGTCATGGCGCAGATCGAGATAACCGAGCGCGGCGCCGAGGGCGAGATGGCCGAGCGTCAGGCCGCCGGGGAGCGAGCGAAGCGTTTCCGGCACGGCGTCGAGGGAGCGCAGGAGCTGAGCACGTTGGCGCGCTGCTATAGTCGGCGATTTCTCGCCTTCCGGCTTACGCTTCTCCACCTGCAGGGCGAGGCCGAGATCCATCATGCCGTCGCCCAGCGCCTCGGCACGCATCACCAGCCACCGCTCACTGCCGGAATGCGGGCGGAGCCGCTCACCCCGCGCTTGCGGGTGGGCGTCGAGATAGGCGCAGATCACCGGGCTATCGAACAGGTGCAGGCCGTCATCAGTCACCAGCGCCGGAATCTTGCCGAGCGGATTGACGGCGATCAGCTCCGGCGGATCGTCCTGGGCGTTGACGGTCATTTCTTCGACAAGACTGCCGAGCTGTCTCTCGGCAATCACCATGCGCACCTTTCGGGCGTATGGCGAAGCGGGCGACGAATAGAGCTTCAAGGCGCGGCTCCTTCTTTTCTCTCCAATGTCAGCCGACAATAAAGCCGCTTTCCGATCGGCGGTAATGATTTAATGAGATAGCAGCCTCCGGAAAATGAGATAGCTCCGCTGTTCCGCCGCATGCGGACGAGGAGGAAGGGCTAAAATGGGACCGAGACATCCGGCTCCACATTATGGTCTGAGGAGGCGGATGTGCCGCTTGCGCGAGGCATCTCCGGCGCGCGCATCCCTCAGGATCGGCCTGACAGCTTATTCGCCATCACCGCGATCGTCTTGACATAGACCGACGCCCGGTTCCATTCGCGGATTACGGCGTGATTCGCCGTACCGGGCCCCCAACCCTGGCCGCGCTGCCAGCCCTTGGCCCGCAGATAGTTGGCGGTCGAGGCCAGCAGGTCCGGCACGCTGCGGATGAGATCGCGCCGCCCATTGCCGTCGAAATCCACCGCGTACTTCACATAGGACGAGGCGAGAAACTGCGTCTGCCCGATCTCGCCCGCCCAGCCGCCGCGAAGCTGGCCCGGGCTCATATCGCCGCGATCGACGATCTTCAGCGCCGCCAGCAGCTCCTTGCGGAAGAAATTCGAGCGCCGGCAGTCGTAAGCAAGCGTCGCCAGCGACCGGATGATGGCAAAATTGCCGCTGTTGCGGCCATAGCCGGTCTCCAGCCCCCAGATCGCGACGACGATCGGCGCCGGCACCCCGAAGCGCCGCTCGATGCGCGAAAGCGTCGAGCCATGACGCTTCATCAGGCGGCGTCCTTTCGCGATCATCGCATTGTCGACACGCCGGGCGTAGAACCGCTTGAAGCTGAGCTTGAAAGACCGCTGGCTGCGGTCCAGACGGATCACCCGGCGATAGTAGGAAACGCCTCCCAGCGCCGAATTGATTGTCCGCCGCGATATGCGCTGCGACGCCGCATAGCTCTTGAAGCGGTCGAGCCAGGCATTGAAGCCGCCAGCGCCCTGCCCGCAATTGACCGCCAGAGCTTCCGACGCCGTAAAGGCCGGCAGAAGCGCAAACAGGAAGAGCAACGTCCGGATCAGCCGGCGAAAGCGAAAAAGATTATCTTGCATCAACTTGTCTCTTAAAAACGCGTCTTAACTCGAAGCCCGCCCAACCAGAAAATGGCTTGCTCGACAAGCAGGTAGCGCGCAACGGCGACACAGTCAAACAGCAAGACATTCAAACAGCAAGACATTCCAGGAGATCGGAGCAGCGCTGCCTGAGGCCAGCGCTACTGCCCGCATGAGACATCTGCGAGATGTGGGAGCCCTTTTCCTCGTCGTCCCGGAAGCCCGAAGGGCTGTCCGGACCTACTCGCAATTCGGCAAGCGCTGCGCAAGACGGAAAAGCGAGTAGGCCCCGGCTCGCGAACCTTTACGGTGAGCGACGCTTGTCTGGTCGCGATCAGCAAGACATCGCGACAAGCGCTCACCTTCGGCCGGGGCGACGCGGAATATATTGTTTCGCAGAAGTCTTGCGCATGGCGTTTCCGATCGCACAGCCGCGCTGATGACGTCACTTCGGCAGCGGCGGCATGGCCTCGAAGTTCATGATGTCCTGCGAAGTCTGGTCCCAGGACGGACGGTTCCGCGTGTAGACCACCGCCTCCGGCTTGAACCACTCCTTGTCCTCGACGCAACCCACGGCAATGGCGATCACGCCCGGCCGTCCGCTGTTCTCGTTATAGACGCGGCTGCCGCAGGCCGGGCAGAAATGCCGCGTGACGGTGTTGCCGCTGTCGGCCGTGACGGAGAAGCTTTTGGTCTCGCCCTTGATATCGACATCGTCGGCCTTGAAGAAGGCCTGCGACGTATGGCCGGTGCCGGAGACGCGCTGGCAATCTACGCAGTGGCACTGCCCCATGCGGACCGGTTCTCCGCGGATCGTGAAGCTGACGGCGCCGCACAGGCAGCGGCCGGTGGCGAAAGGCTCGGACATTTCACTCTCTCCCATGTCGAAAAGCGGCGCGGCCAGATCCGATCTGGCCGCCGGACCGAAGCACCGAACGTAGCAAGTTCGCGGCCCGCTTGGAACCGGATCGCGGCGATTGAGCGGCAATCGCCGGATTTGTGCGTAAGGCGCGTCGCCCCAAACCATAGTTGGGTGGGTTGAGCGGAGCGAAACCCGCCACGGCGCGTCAGTATGATGGGTTTCGCAAAACTCAACCCATCCTACGGGGGGGCGGCGGATCTTGGCAGTGTTGGGTGGGTTAACGCCCGCGTCGGCGGCCGAAAACCCGCCATGGTGCATTGGCTGATCTCGCGCAAGCGCAGCGCGCGTCCAAACATGTCCCCGCGAAGGCGGGTATGGACGCGGGAACAGTTGCGCTAACTTATTGGGTTAGATCAACTTGACCTCGTCCAAGTGATTCCGCTTGAACGAGGGTTGATCTAGTCACTCAGCGCAGGCGCTTTCTGAAACCGCCGCCAGACGAAGGGCGGCGGGGCCTCACCCGCCTCGCGCTCGGCCGCCGCGGCGATCTGCGCGTTGAACGGCGATTTGGTGCAGACGGGATCGGTATTCGCCGCCTCGCCGGTCAAAGCGAAAGCCTGGCAGCGGCAACCGCCGAAATCGATTTCGCGGCGATCGCAGCTCCGGCACGGCTCGCGCATCCAGGCGGCGCCGCGGTAAGCGTTGAACGCATCGGAATCATACCAGATATCGCGAAGCGAACGGTCCCGGACATTGTCGAACCTCAAGCCGGGAAGACTCTCCGCCGCGTGGCAGGGCAGCATCTTGCCGGAGGGCGTCACATTGAAGAACCGCTTCGCCCAGCCGCCCATGCAGGGCTTCGGCGTCAACGCATAATAGTCGGGCACCACAAGGTCGATGGTCATGACGCCTTTCAGGCGCTCCATCGCCGCCTCGACAATCTCGACGCTCCTTATCGTCTGCTCATAGGTCGGCATGAGCGCCGCCCGGTTCTTCAGGGCCCAGCCGTAATATTGCACATGGGCGACCTCGATCCGGATCGCGCCGAGCTGCTCGGCAAGAGCGAGGATCGCTTCGAGATTGTGAATGTTCTGGCGATGGAGCGGCGCATTGACGGTCAGCGGCACACCCAGCTCGGCAAGCCAGCCGGCCAGCCTCATCTTCTTGTCGAAACCGCCCTTGATGGCGCCGATCCGATTGCAGTTTTCGGCGTCCGCGTCCTGAAAGGAGATCTGCACGTGATCGAGCCCGGCGTCCACCAGCCGTTCCAGCCGCGCACGGTCCAGCGTCACGCCGGCGGTAATCAGGTTCGAGTAGAGCCCCAATCCGCTTGTATGAGCGACAATTTCTTCAAGGTCGGGCCGAAGAGTCGGCTCGCCGCCCGAGAGATGAATTTGCAGCACGCCAAGCTCGGCGGCCTGCGAAAAAACGCTCTTCCACTCGGCGGTCGAAAGTTCGGTGGTCGGCCGTTCGAGTTCGAGCGGATTCGAGCAATAGGGGCATTGCAGCGGACAGCGATGGGTCAGCTCGGCAAGCAGCCCTTCGGGCGCCTCGATCCGGATCGCATCCGGCCGTTCAATCATTTCATTCTGCATCAACGGGATTGTCCTTGATATAGCCTTTGTCCGCAAGGTCCTGGACGAGGCCGATAATGTCGGCGAGGATCCGGGCGCAAGGCGCGTCATAGTCCGTCGCGAGCGCATCGGCGATCTGCGCGAGGCTGCGGCCGCCGTCGCAGCGGTTCAGCACGTCGACGGCAATATCGTCCACCTCCACGACGCGCTCCGGCGCCAGCAGCACCCAGCGGCTTCGAACGCTATCATGGTGCAGACGCACGAAGCGCTTAAGGACCGGGCGCGTATCTTCGCCGATAAGCAACCGCCTGCGCGGCATGTGAGCGCGTTCAGCCATCATCCTTCACGGGCCTCGGACTTAAAGGGCTGCCAGATCCGCGAAAGCATCACCCTCTGCGGCCACGTCATCCACACCCGGCGATGAACGCTACCGGAGATGAGCCCTCCATCCTGACAAGCCAGTCCCGCCCAGACTATATCAGATAAGACGCGATCGCAGCTTATTAAGGGGTTGATCCGAATCAAGGCGAAGGCCGGCTTCGCCTATTATGCGACAATAAGTGACCATGCTGTCGGCGAGGACCGGTCATACACTTATGGACATCCTGGCATATTTTTAAGAAAACGAAGGCTGGTTTAACAACTTAATACAATCTTGGCGTCGGCTTTTCGGTCCGGGCGCAGGTTGCCAGATACCCCTCGGGCCGTTTGAGAAGAAAACCACATTCGGAGCGAAAAAGGGTCGCAGCAAGGCCTCATTGTTACCGAATTGATGTTAAAGTCTCGCCGAACAGCTCCGAACCCGCCGGAGGCAATTGATGGACTACAATAAAATATTCGAAGACCGGATCGAGCAGCTGCACAGGGAAGGCCGCTACCGAGTCTTTGCGGATATCAGACGCCGTTGCGGCGCTTATCCGGAGGCGGACTATTTCTCCCGCAGCGTCGAGTCCAAAGACGAGGACATCCGTCCCGTCACCGTGTGGTGCTCCAACGACTATCTCGGCATGAGCCAGAACCCGCTCGTGCGCCAGGCGATGCACGAGGCGATCGACACTGTCGGCGCCGGGTCGGGCGGCACGCGCAACATCTCAGGCACCACACATTATCACGTCCAGCTGGAAGCCGAGCTTGCCGATCTGCATCGCAAGCAGGCCGCGCTTCTCTTTACATCCGCCTATATCGCGAATGATGCCACGCTCGCCACGCTGGTCCGCCTCATGCCCGGCACGGTGATCTTCTCCGATGAGAAAAATCACGCATCGATGATCCAGGGCATTCGCCATGGCGGCGGCGAGAAACGCATCTGGCGCCACAATGATATTGAGCATCTCGAAGAGCTGCTGGCGGAATATCCGCTCGAGACGCCGAAAGTCATCGCCTTCGAGAGCGTCTATTCGATGGACGGCCATATCGCGCCATTGAAGGAGATTTGCGATCTCGCCGAGAAATATGGCGCCCTCACCTATCTGGACGAGGTCCATGCCGTCGGCATGTACGGCCCACGCGGCGGCGGCATTGCCGAGCGCGATGGCGTTATGGATCGCATCGACATCATCAACGGGACGCTGGCGAAGGGCTTCGGCGTGATGGGCGGTTATATTGCGGCCAGCAAGGCCTGCTGCGACGCCGTTCGGTCCTACGCATCAGGTTTCATCTTTACCACCTCGCTCGCTCCGGCCATCGCTGCTGGCGCCGCGGCAAGCATCCGGCACCTCAAGGTCAGCCAGATCGAGCGCGCAAGACACCAGGAGCGTGCCCGGACCCTCAAGGACAGGCTCAAGGCCAGCAGACTGCCGGTGATGGACAATCCCAGCCATATCGTCCCGGTGCTGGTGGGCGATCCGGTGCATTGCAAGGCCGTCACGGACACGCTGATGGCGCAATATGGCATCTACGTCCAGCCGATCAATTACCCGACCGTCGCCAAAGGCACCGAGCGGATCCGGTTGACGCCGACGCCGCTGCACACGAACGAGCATATGGACTGGCTGATCTCCGCGCTCTCCGAGCTGTGGGCAAGATGCCCGGTCGGCCAGGACAAATATGTGACGCTCGCGGCGGAATAGGGGCCTCGAAGTCCACCCTGCTAGTGTCCCGATTCCGAAGTTCGCTTCATTGTGCAGCTAGCTCCTTAGCGAACTTCGGAATCTCAAGGGACACTAGCAACTCTTTGATTCTCAGTGTCCTGAAATCAGAGGTATGCTTCATAATTTTCCGGGCTGGTTCTGAGACAGAACCTGTTGACGGCTTCAAGGATGTCGTCGGCGGTGCGAACCCATTTGAACGGCTTCGGGTCTTCGTTGCGGGCGTCGATATAGGCGAGGATCGCCTGCTCCAACTCGCGTTCGCTGCGATGGACACCGCGCTTGATCTGTCGTTCGGTGATCTCGGCGAAAAACCGCTCAACCATGTTCAGCCATGACGAGCCGGTCGGCGTGAAGTGGACGTGCCAGCGCGGCCGCCGGGCAAACCAGGCGCGGATCGCCGGGGTCTTGTGGGTGGCGTAGTTGTCCATGACGATGTGGATGTCGAGGTCCCCGGGCACGCGGCGTTCGATCTCGGCGAGGAACCTCTTGAACTCGACCGCGCGGTGGCGCTTGTAGCATTTGCCGATGACGTCTCCGGTTGCGGCGTTCAGGGCCGCGAACAGCGAGGTCGTGCCGTGACGGACATAGTCATGCGTGCGCCGCTCCACCTGCCCGGGCCGCAACGGCAGCACCGGCTGCGCGCGGTCCAGCGCCTGAACCTGGCTCTTCTCGTCGACGCACAGCACAACCGCCCGCTCCGGCGGGTCCAGATACAGCCCCACCACGTCGCGCACCTTGTCGATGAACAGCGGATCGGTGGAGAGCTTGAACGTCTCGGTGCGGTGCGGCTGCAGGCCGAAGGCGCGCCAGATCCGTTGCACGCTCGAGGTTGAGATGCCGCTCTGCCGGGCCATCAGGCGCGAACTCCAATGCGTCGCCCCCTTGGGCGCGCTTTCCAGCGTGCGTACAATCACGGCCTCGACCTGTTCGTCGGTGATCTTGCGCGGAACGCCGGGCTTCGGCTCGTCGTACAAGCCATCCACACCGCGCGCGATGAACCGCCGCCGCCACTTGCCGGCGGTCGCCTGATCGACGCCGAGCTCCGCGGCCACCTGCTTGTTCTCGGCGCCCGTGGCGCACGCCAGCACGATGCGCGCGCGCATCGCCAGCGCCTGCGCCGTAATTCGGCGCCGCGCCAGCGCAACAAGCGCTCGCCGCTGTGCCTCGCTCAACTCGACTTCCGGTGCGCGCCGCGCCATCATCCCTCTCCCCTTATCAGCAAATCGCTCACCCAGATAATGGCACGTATCTCTGAACCAGGACACTAGTGTGGTTTGAGATCGAGAAATCCCCTTGCCGAGCAAGCTGAGACAATAAGGGGATTTCTCGATCACCACACTAGGCGCAAATTGATTCACCTGAATTGAACAGCGCACGGAGCTCGAAGGAATGAGTTCCGTGCGTTCCTACGCGCGCCCCGGAGGGCGCCGGCGCGTTGGCGAGCGCGGCGGGCGATTTTTTTTTCGGTTTCACCCAATCGGGTGACGCCGGGCTTTTCTTTTTAGCGCAATGCTGCAAAACGGCCGCGACAGGCCAAAAAAGACGTTCGCCCGCGAACGGCATGAGTGCCATTCGCACGTCCGTCCGCTGCACACCCACATTTTTGCATCGCGACGCACCGCGAACTGAGCAGTTCAGGGCTTGTCCGGCATCTGGATCGAAGGAGTATCGCCATGAGCCGGCGCGAGGAAGCGCTCGCGACACCGATGCCCGAGCGCCATGCCGAATCTATACCGCCTGCGACAGCCCGAAGGTGGCTGCAGCGCGGAATGGCAATGGGGCAGCTGCTCAAGCTGTTGGCCAGAAAGAACGAGCGCTTCTGGCATAGCCTCGCAGACCACTTCAGACTGTGGACGCCGCAGCGCAGAAGATAAGGCGTAGGGGCAACCGGCGCCCGGCACCGGCGCTCGGTTGCTCCGACACGCTTGAAGCTGGACCAGGACAAGTGGCGTCCCCGACAGGATTCGAACCTGTGACCTGCAGCTTAGGAGGTAGCGGGTCTAGCAGAGCACGAGAATCCAAGAGCGAGTAGAAAGCCTTGAAATCGAGGGTTTCGGCCCATATACCCTCAGTCTTAGCGTTCCTGAGCGAGCACAAGCGAACCTCAGACACGCACCAACGGCGTTCCAAAGGGGTATGTGCCATGCCAGAGTTGACGAAAGCCGCCATCGAGAAGCTGACCGTCCCGGAAGGCAAGTTCGACGCCTACATCTGGGACGCCGCCTTGCCATCTTTCGGAATACGCAAGGTCCATACCGGTGCACTGTCCTTTGTCGTCAAGTTCACCATTGGTGGCCGCCAGCGGAAACAGTCGCTCGGGAAGCTCATCATCACCGGCAGCACGACCAAGGACGACGTGGCCCGCGCGATTCGCGCCGCCCGTGCCGAGGCTCAGACCGCGCTTGCCAGGGCAAGGCTGAACGATGATTTCAAGGCCGAGGCCCGTGAGAAATTGGCCGAGGCCGCATCTCAAGCGAAAACCGAGGCGGCAGAGCGTGCCCGGCTCGCTGACAAGCTTGGACCGCGCATCGAGACCTATCTCAAAGAGCGGCGCAAGGATATGCGTCCCGGCAGCCTGCGCGAAGTCACGCGCCATCTCGGTAAACACCTTCAGCCATTGCATGACTTACCGGTCAGCGACTTACGCCGCGATATCATTGCAGCGGAAATCTCCCGCATTGCTGGTGCCAGCGGAGCCGTTACCGCAGATCGGGTTCGCGCTTCATTTTCCGCATTCTGCGGTTGGTTGATTGAGCGCCAGATTGTCGAACACAACCCTTGCATCGGCATCAAACGCAAGGCCAATGGCGGGGGGCGTGAGCGGGTGCTGGCGATGGATGAGCTGGTGGCGATCTGGCGCACCACGGGCAGCAACTCCGATCATGACAAGATCATCCGGCTCCTGCTTCTGACCGGCCAGCGCCGCGAAGAAATCGGCGGCTTGCGATGGGATGAGGTCAATTTCGACAAGCGGCAAATCGAGTTGCCGGAGGGCCGAACGAAAAATGGCCGAGCGCATATAATCCCGCTCTCCGATCAGGCGCTCGCGATTCTGAAAAGCGTTCCCGTTCGCCATGCGCGCAAATATCTGTTCGGCCACGGTTCGGGGCCGTTCTCGGGATTTTCAAAGTGCAAAGAGCGGCTTGATGCGAGACTTGGCAAGCAAGTCGCCCCGTGGGTCGTGCACGATCTCCGCCGATCCTTCGTCAGCCATTGTGCTGATTTGGATTTTGGCTCGGTCCTGGCGATCGAAGCTGCCATCAATCATCTCTCCGGTGAGCGTGGCGGGATTAAAGGCATCTATAATCGTGGAAAACAAGAGCGCCAGAAACGCGAGCTGATGGACCGATGGGGCCAGCATATCGCCGAGTTGGTCGCCGAGGGTGACGTCGCTGTCGAGCCCGCCGGTGAGCCCGAGCCCCAACCCGACCCCACCCCCGGCCCGACAGCAGCCGAGCGGCGACAGGCGTTTCGCTATTTCAAGACGATGGGCAGGAAATCCCGCTCGAATTTGGCTGGGGCTTCTCATCGGCGAAATGCGTGAATTACCGCCAAATGTTGATTCCGCTGCAACTCCCGAAGCTGACGTCCTACACTCTATGACGGGCAGCTGTTTTGGGCCGAAGATGGCTGGCCACACCGATCGGAGACGCCATGTCGGAGTGAGCATAGCGATCTATGTGAGACACTTGAATGGACACTATTCCGACGGAAAAAGGGAATAATGAAAAACATTATAATCTGCTTTGACGGCACCTGGAATACAGCTGATGCCGAGTTCCCGACCAATGTCGTGAAAACCGCCCAAATGGTGATGTCTGCCGATGCGCACGGCGTTGCGCAGGTTCTATTCTATGATGAAGGTGTCGGCTCGATGGAGGTTGCCTTCGGCAGCACGGTCAACAAATGGTTGGGCGGTGCGTTCGGCGCTGGACTGATGGAAAACATCGAACGGGCATATCGTTTCTTGATTTTTAACTACGCGCCTGGCGATCGGATCTTCCTATTCGGTTTTTCCCGCGGTGCATTCAGTGCGCGCTCCTTTGGCGGATTGCTCCGGACCTGCGGTATCCTCCGCAAAGATCGCATAGGGAAGATCAAGGACGCCATCGAACTTTATCAGAACCGGGACCGCGAAGCCGGAGCCGATGCCACCCTTTGCGTAAAGTTCCGCCGAGAAAACAGCTACGCCTCATATTCCGACGGTACGGGTGAGATGGGCGATCAGCATCCTTTATCGATTGAATATGTCGGCGTATGGGATACTGTAGGGGCACTTGGCGTACCGACCGGTTTCTTTTTCGCCAACCGCTTCAACAAGAAATATCAATTCCATGACCTTAAACTCAGCCGGATGGTCAAGAGCGCGCGGCATGGCTTGGCGATTGACGAGCGGCGGCGCACCTTCACTCCCACGGCATGGACCAATCTCGGCGATCTGAACGGCGCTGCCCGATCCTCGCCTGAGGACAGCCCCCTTTACGACCAGGTCTGGTTTCCCGGCGATCATGCCTCTGTAGGGGGTGGAGGCACTGTGAACGGCTTGTGGCAGGCCGCCCTTGTCTGGGTCGTCGAGGGGGCGCTTTCACGCGGCTTGTCGATCGACGAAGCTAAGTTGAATGAATACCGCGACGATATTGATTACGAAGCTTCGGTCAATACAGCGAGGCGTTTTGGCCTGTCATCCATTTCCTTACGTCGCTGGCGCATCGGACCGGCGGGACAGTCTCCGTCCGAGGTCTCCGAGGTGGGACAGCTCAGGATCAAGGCACCGGCAGCTGAGCTTTATGAAAAGCGGCTCTACCGTCCGCCACCGTTGCAGACATATATTGAGGCTTTCGGTGAGAAATTAGAGATTTCGTGACGCTGCCATCGCCCTACAGCGTTGAATCAGGCGAGGTTTTAGTGGATTTCCTGTATTGGAGGCGACAATTGCCTCAGCCCGCACCGACGACAATGGCCGCCCCCGCCTCGAAGCGGAGTTAGCGGGAGAAGGTATTCGGTCATCGAGTCCGAAACATGTCTTACCCTAACCAGTGCAATCGATTGGTCGAACTGGCAGGCGGCATCAAGGCTATTGCTCCGAACGTCTTTAACTGCTGACACTGCGGCTTGTGAACACCCGACCGATATCTGAAAGAGTTTTGGCCAGGTCTCGGCGACAAGACAAATCTCGACGTTCGCAATCATTTCCTGATCCCTTATCCTGACCTTTTTCGCACGAGTGGAGATGTTAATGACAAGCGAGCGGCTCTCAGGAAAGACCTATATTCCGGCGCACACTGAGCTTAGTCTCCGCGACGAGCCGAACTGGCTTTATCTGCTGCGTGAATATTACGAGATGTATCGGCGTTCAAGCGCCGGAGGCAGCGAACGCATCCGGTCCCATCAAAGGCTGGTGCGCGAGACGATTTCCAAAGTCATCGACAGTAATCCGCCACTGGAGCTGCGGGAACCGGCTGAGAAACCGGTTTGCGCCCATCTGAAGCGCGCACTCGACCAGGGGCGGCTGCAGAGAACCGCTACGATGATCCGTGCGGTCGAGAGTATTTCGGACAAGCTGACGTGGCTTTATGGTTATGAATGGATGCCGAAAGGCCTCTCGAACAAATTCGCTTATGCAGAGATCATGGGGCCCTACGGCCCGGTCGTCAGCAAGGATCTGATTCTGGGGCTCGTTCTGTTCGCCCCGAAATGTGTCTAACCCGCCCATAGTCATGACGGCCTGACCGAAAGCTATTACTGCCTTTCAGGGGCCGTTTCTGAAAATCACGACGGCGTCTATGCTCCCGGTTCCCTAATTTTCAATCCACCCGGACGAAACCACCGGATCACTGTGGATGCGCGCGAGCCATGCCTGCTTGCCTATGCATGGAAAGGCCCGGCCGACATTTTGGCCGGTCAGAAACTTGTCTTTCCAAAAAGCAATAAAGAACGCTGACCAAAGGGTTATACTCATGCTCGCTTTCACCCGCATCTCGGAAAAGGCGGCATCGCGTCCTCATAATCGCCTGTGGTTATGATGAAACGAGCTTCAAACTCTGACAGTGGCTGCGCGCCAGCGCATTGCAGGAATTCGAGCCGAAACAGTTCCGCGCCAAGGTCTTTTTGTTTCGGCTAAGGGCGAAGACTAAGCCAAGCGCCGATCGGCCAGCTATTTGCGAACGGCAATCCCTTCGGAGACCATAGACGGTCCCTCTGGATCGCTCGGACGCAATATGCGTGGGCGGCAGCTTAGAAACGATGCATTTAGGGACGATACACTATTGGCCCAGCCTCGTCGGCCGGCCACGGCCGAGAGCGCCATCAGCCCGCGCTTGCAGATAGGCGTAAATGTCGTCTACGTACGGCGCGATATTGGGATCGTCGGCAAAGCCCTTCATGACCGATGTTCCATCGATGACACCGCCCAGGACGAATTGCCGGAAGGTGTTGAGATCGGCTAAGTCGTCGATGAGGGAGGGGGCAATCGTGGAGCCCATGCCGTCCGGCCCGTGGCAATGGTTGCAGGCGGCATGATAGCGACGGAAGCCGTTATAGGTTCGCCCATCGACCTTGCCATCAACGATATGATAGGTCTTGCTGGGGGCCATTTGCTCTGCCCTGGCGCCGAGACAGGGCGCAAGGATAAAGAGAACGGCCATCGATAGGATCAGCACGTTCCACGGGCGCATTTTCAGCTCCTCAGAGCCGGCGGCCCGCAGGAGGAGGGGCGGACCGCCGACCGGTGGTGCCCAGGCCGGAATCGGAATCGCACTTACGGCAAATCGGCCAGATTGCGCCTCTGAGGCACCTCGACAAGCTTGGTGCGAAGTGCTCCGGTTTGCTGGGCCACAAGCCTTTCCCGCTCGCCGAAATCGACGCGCAACAATGTCGCTTCCTCGCCGCAGGTGAAATTGAGCGAGCGGCCCTCTTCGCTGTCCAGGCCGGCGATCTGCCCGGGATCGAGGTTCAAGCGAACGCGCGCAGCCGTTAGTGGCAGCAGCGCATCCGGATCACTCTTTTCCGTGACCATCAAAGTCACGAGGCAAATGCCCGCCTGCTCGACGAAATAGCCGCTCATGAATTTGGAGCCGAACTCATAGCTGATATTCTGGATCGGCTGGTATTGAGCCTGTCCTTCTGCCGGCTCCGCCGGGCCGCTCGTGGCGACCGGAGCGCCGGTCAACAGGCCTGCGGCGATGGTTCCGGCAAAGGCTGAAATGCCGAACAGTCTCTTGGACTGGGGCGGACTTTTGGTGAGGAATTGACTTTTCTCCATAGCGGTTCTCCTTGCCCGCCATTACGAGCGCTCTTCACTCGAGGCGGGTGCTATTCATCGCAATTTAAAGGCGCAATCGAGCCCATACATCACCCGTTTGGGTGGTGCCCGTGGTTTCCGCGGTGAAAAAAGGAGGCTCCGGAAGGAAGCGGAAGGCTATTCGGACAGCAGCCAGGGCCGACGCGACGCGCTCGGGCTGGCGTTTAAGCATCATGAATGCCGCCGAGCGAATGGCCATGCTGGATAAGGTTGAGAGGGGCGTCTCATCGGCGGAATAGATCGACGCGCCCGGGAAGATATCTTTGTTGCAACAAAGATTGTGAGTTCCCCGCGCGCCCGGACGAAGCGCGCTTTGCGGAGCGAAGAGCACCGTTAAGACTGCGGCAAGCCGCGATGTTGCCAAGAGTTAATGCGCACCTGCGATTATTGCGGTTCGCTCTCGGTGGTAATGCGAGCACCTGCCTCCAAAGTCTTGTGTACCGGGCAGCGATCGGCGATGGCGACGAGACCGGCCCGCTGCTCCTTGGTCATCCCGCCGCGAATGCGCAATTTCCGGTCGAAATGGTCGATACGAGCATTGTCACTTTCGCAATTCTCGCAGTCTTCGGCGTGCCGCTTTTCGTGCGAGACGATAACCTCGACATGATCCAGCGGAATCTGTTTTCGATCCGCATACATTCGGATCGTCATGGAGGTGCAGGCGCCAAGCCCCATCGCCAGAAAATCATAGGGCGTCGGGCCGGTATCCGTACCGCCCATATCTGCCGGCTCATCCGCGAGAAGCTTATGTCTACCGATGCGGAGCTTTTGCTGAAATTTCCCGTAACCGGTTTCGGAGACCAGCACGGCTCCGCTTTCGACAGCAGCCTCGACCTCAGCGGTCTCGTCAATCACATAACGCGATGCCCACGCCGCAAGCACTTCCGCGACATAGGCTGCATCTTCTCGTCTGGACAGAAGATGGTCCGCATTATCGAGCGAGCAGAAGCTCTTTGGATGCTTCGCAGCAAGAAAGATCTCGCTCGCATTGTCGATACTGACCGTGTTGTCCTTGGGGGAATGAAAGACGAGCAAAGCCTTTCGGAGGGTTGCGATGCGCTCACGAAAGCTCGCTCTTTCCAGATCGTCAAGAAATTGCTTTTTAATCTTGAAGTTGCGCTTGGCAAGCGTCACCGTCGCCTCGCCCTTTTCCATGATCTCGCCGAGCTGAGCGGCGAAGTTGTTGACCACGTGGGCAGCGTCGGCCGGTGCGCCGATTGTCGCGACGGCTTTGATCTCGGGAATATCGCCTGCTGCGGCCAGTACTGCCGCCCCGCCGAGGCTGTGGCCGACCAGGAGATCCGGAGCATGGCCCTCGGCTCGAAGATAGTCAGCCGCCGCAAGCAAATCCTGGACGTTTGAGGAGAAATTTGTGTTAGCAAACTCTCCTTCGCTTGCGCCTAGCCCAGTGAAATCGAAACGCAGCACTTGAAAGCCGCGCTCTGCCAATTCATGCGCGATACGAGCAGCGGCAAAAACATCCTTCGAGCAGGTAAAGCAATGGGCGAAGATCGCCGTCGCCTTATGCGGACCGGCAGGGCGTTCGAGCCTGGCGGCAAGTGTATGCCCCTGCGAACCAGGGAATGTGATCTTTTTGGATGCAGCCGACATCGTCACCTCCTGAAATCGGCGCGCACTGCGAGCGAGCACGCGTTTCGGTGACATCAGGCATAGCGCGATATGCCGATCACTCCAAAATCACGGATTTGCTTAGGGCCCGTGGACAATCAAGGGATTCACATTTTCCTCGAACAGTGATTCAAACTTCCTTTTGGGAGGTTTGCATGCGCTGGGAACGCTTCGTGCTTTCGGATTCTCAATGGAGTGTTATCGCTCCGCTCTTGCCGGGCAAGGCGAGCGATTGCGGTGTGACGGCTCGGGATAACCGGCTGTTTCTCGAAGCCGTGCTGTGGCGCGTTCGTACCGGCGCACCCTGGCGGGATTTGCCATCTGGCTTTGGGGCTTGGAACAGCATCTTCCGGCGGTTTCGCCGTTGGGCGATGGCCGGTGTTTTCGATCGCATTTTCAATGCCTTGTCCGGAGAGCCCGATTTCGAATATATCCTCATCGACGGAACGATCGTTAGCGTGCATCAGAAGGCAAGCGGCGCAAAAGGGGGACTCTCGATCAGGCCATCGGCCGCTCAAAAGGCGGCCTGACAACGAAGATTTTGGCGCTGGTCGATGCCTCGGGCAATCTCGTGCGCTTTTCTTGTGGCCAGGGCAGCGCCATGACAGCATCGGTGCCTCGGACCTTATCGGGGGACTGACATTTGAGGCTCTGCTCGGCGACAAAGCCTTCGACAATAACGCTATACGAGACGAGCTGGAGAGGCGCGAAGCGGAGGCCGTCATTCCATCAAAAGCGGATCGAAAACAGCCGATCCCGCACGATCGGGTCAAATATCGGTGGCGTCATCTCATCGAGAATTACTTTAGCAAAATCAAAGACTTTCGATCCGTGAATACGCGATACGACAAAACAGACCTGAGCTACAAAGCCACGATCAACCTTGCCGCTATCGTGATCGCACTGAGATAATTGTCCACGAACTCTAGAGCAGGTTATTATGAATCGGAAATATTAAGGGTTCCCGATTGACGTAGCCGTGATCCCATTTCCTTGCAGGGGGCAACACCAAGGGGACGCTCTTCTTCCATGTCCGCCGCCGGCAATGCAGGCGAACACCTGCTGCCGGGCACTGGTTCCAACCGTCACGAAAGAGCCCCGCTTGGGGTAAGCGGGGCTCTTGAAGAGGGTGTCGACGACCAGAGAGTAGGCGAATCGTATCGTCGACAACGAAGACAACGGCTCAGACCGGTGATTAGTCCGTTCCAATCAAAAAACGCCCTGTCGAAGCGGGGCGAGTATACCTCCAATATGGCACGCCTACGACGCACGATTGGGTTGGTCTACTCCCCTGAACTGATACCAAATTGATTGTTTGTGGCTGTGTTCTCTTGGCTTGAATTCGAGCTGACCGGCCTTTTAAGTCTCCTCTTAAGCTTTTTGACCTGCCAGTCCCAAATTGCGCCGCTCACCAACGCGCCAAATCCGAGCGCCTCTACCATGCGCGCGCTGAGCCGTATTTCCTCTTCCAGCCAATTCGATCCATATGTCGCGACGATGACCAGGAGCGTGCCAAGTGCAGCAATAATGGCAGGGCCAATCCGGCCATGTGTGCGGGTTCCAAGAACCACGCCCAAAAACGCAATGACTGCAAATCCAACGATCGCAGCCGCCCAAACATGCACATTGACCGATATCGTTATTCCCAGAAGCGATAGGGTGGCAACAGCCGCAATCGTACCGTAGCATGCGAGAATGGATAGTAACGCTCCAACTCCTGCAATCCAGCTCGATCTTGGTTCCTGGCCTGATTTTTCCAATGTCACAAACTGCCTTTTCATCAATGAGCTTTCTTTTGAGCCAAACACGTCCGCGCTTTTTTGGACTATGCGGTTATTCACCTCGGATGAAGCCAGCCTGGCAAAAATGAATAAGCATTGATGCCGTCGGCCTCCGTAAATGGAACATTATTGTCTTTCAAAAGCTGCTGCAGCCTTCCGGCATTGAAGGCATCAAATGCTTCCGTACAGCCGCCTAAATGCTGACCGCCGATAAAGATTTGCGGGATCGTCGGTGAGTGAATGCGGGCCTTGAGAACCTCGCGGATTTGGCCGCCCTTGTTGCCTTCCTGATAGGCCGCGGAGTCCAGATCGACCGACCGATAGGGAATGTCGAACGCCTTGAACATCTTGCGGACCGACCAGCAGAATTCACACCATTCGAGCGCGAACATCACGACCGGCTGCTCCGGATCGGAGAGAACCTGATCGACGAACGCTTCGGCTTCGGCGTCTAGTGGAGGCTGTTCCGCCGGCTCTGCGGTCGCCCCAGGCTGCGACGCAGGGCTGACGTCAAAGCGATAGCGTGGCGTCGACTGAGCGATTTCGATTTCATCATCGGTCATATCCGCAGAGATGTCTTCAAACAGGGGCGTACTCAGATATCGTTCACCGGTATCGGGCAGCATGCAGAGGATGTTGGCGCCTTCCTTCGCCCGCCCGGCAATTTCGAGTCCGCCGGCAAATGTCGCACCACCGGTTATGCCGGTGAAAATGCCTTCCTTTTGCGCAAGCTCACGTGCCAAGCGCAAAGAATCATGACCCTTGATCGGCACAATCTCATCGATGAGGTGAGCGTCAACGACGTCTTCAGCCAGCTTGGGAATAAAATCCGGCGTCCATCCCTGCATAAGGTGAGGACGGAAGTAGGGATGGCTCACACTCGGCGTACCAACGGCGTTGCGGGCTTGCCGTATGCCACTTCCGAGGATCGGGGAATTATCCGGCTCGCAGACGATGACCTTCGTCTCCGGGCTTTCCTTTTTCAAAACGCGCGCAACGCCCTTGAGGGTGCCGCCGGTACCGACGCCAGTCACCCAATAATCGAGCGTGACGTCATCAAAATGATTGAGGATTTCTATCGCCGTTGTCTTGGAATGAACGTCCGGGTTGGCTTCGTTCTCAAATTGCCTGCAAAGAAACCAGCCATGCGCTTCAGCCAGTTCAACGGCCTTGGCAAGCATGCCACTGCCCTTTTCTGCCGCCGGTGTAAGGACGACTTTCGCCCCGAGAAAACGCATGAGTTTCCGCCGCTCGACGCTGAAATTCTCCGCCATGGTGACGACAAGCGGATAGCCTTTTTGAGCGCAGACCATCGCCAGGCCAATTCCGGTATTCCCGCTTGTCGCCTCGACAACCGTCTGTCTCGGAGAAAGCGTACCGTCGCGTTCCGCCGCCTCGATGATGCCAAGCGCCAATCGATCTTTTACCGATCCCATCGGGTTGAAGGCTTCGAGCTTCACGAACAGATTGACCGAAGGGGGACCGAGCCGGTTGATCCTTACCACAGGTGTGCGTCCAATCGTATCGATGATACCGTCAAATCGCTTCGTCATCTTCTGCGTCCTTCTGTCTTCGAACTTGAGCAGCTTCGGTACGGATACTGATTATCTTGAGCGGCCTTTGCCGTATGCTCGCCCTTTGGCCACGAATTCGGCACCAAACAGCGTCATATTACCCGCCTCATCGGTTCGGCACACGAAATACGGCCTTTGCCGGTGATCGACGGTCCCGATTGACGGCAAATCATTTTTTTCCTTGCCCGCCACGCCGCCGCGCATATGTTGCGGACCGCAATTATCTTTCTCCATAAGACGCAAATTTGTGACGCCTATCACATCACTCCCACATCCGTCGGCCTATCCGATGCTTGGAGATTCAAGCTGGACCTGACAGGCCCGTAAAATAGGGCAGCGATTCATCACAAAGCCCTTCCTTCGGAATTAGGGTATATTGTCCGCCATCATGCCCGGAGACAAAAATGAACAATGAAGTCGAAAAAAATCCTATTTATCCGTGGGTTATCGTTATGGCGACTGCCATAATCCTGGCTCTCGCAATGGGCATGATGGTCAATGGCCTTTCGGTCTTTGTCATTCCGTTGACCGAGGAATATGGTTGGCAACGCGGCTCGGTTTCCTTCATCAACGTTTCTGGTCTGATCGGTTTGGCCGCAGGCGGAATCTTTATGGGACGGATTGCCGATCGCACCACGACACGAAGTGTCAGTCTCTTCGGCGTTTCTGCTTTCGGCATTTGCCTTCTGGCCGCCGCCTACGCCGATGCCCTGTGGCAGTTCTATCTGCTCTTCTTCCTGGCAGGTTTCTTCGGAGGCGGCTCACTCTTCGCACCCCTGATTGCGAATGTGGGGAATTGGTTTAAAACCGGCGCCGGACTGGCGATCGGGGTTACGGCTGCCGGGCAGGCTTTGGGACAGGGGGGCGTCCCTTATGCGTCTTCCCTTTTGATGAGCGAATTCGGATGGCGCGGCGCTTTGATGGCATGGGGCGTAATCGCCCTGATCACGCTCATTCCACTGACGCTGCTGATCAGGCAGCCTCCGGATCATGTTCCAGCGCATTCGGCCGGCAATCCCGCGATCGGCGACGGCTCGCCTGTGCCCATTCCGACAAATACCGTCATTGTTTGGCTGAGCGCCGCAGTCATATTTTGCTGCACCTGCATGGCCGTGCCGCTCATGCATCTTGTGCCGCTGATCCAGGATCGTGGTTTCTCCTCGGAAGAAGCGAGCAGCGTCGGGCTTCTCATGCTGACGATTGCGATATTCGGCCGGATCGCTTTCGGCGTTTAGCGTGGACCCGAGGCGCATCTGGCTATTGGCCTTGGTCCGGCCGCCTGCCAGAAGGGTATGACCGTCGGCTTCGTGCCGGCGGCCGGAGGACTGGACATCCGTGTTCGCCTCAGAGCGCCTGACCGGCGCCCTCCTGGACCGCCTCACCCACCATGTCCACATCCTGGAGTTAAACGGCGACAGCTACCGGCTCAAACAGTCCAAGAGCCGCCGGCGGAAAAGCCGGGATACCGCCAACGATGAAGCGCCGCCCAGCGAGACTGTCGATCCCGAAACCGGCGAAGTGTCGTCCTGACCATCCTGCTAATGACGCCGAAAAGCAAAAAGCCCCCTTCGCGAAGGGGGCTTTTTGCTTAAAACGTCAGCGACACAACTGGCAGACTTTTACTCCGCCGCGCTGGCCGGAAATTAGTCCGCCGTTGACACTTTGCCTCATCCAGTAGCAATTTGACCTCCGTGCGGCTCATTACCACCGGCGCGCCAGCGGAAGCCGGAGCAGCGTCTTTTCTATTTTTGTTCGGTTCCTGTACCAATCTTTCAATGGCTCGATCGGCAGCTTCCTGCCCAACGGATGCTCTGGCGAGGGACGGGACTTCCAGCTGACCAGCATCTGACCGCTGAGCATTCCAAGCCGAAGCACGTGATTGGCGCAATACCTGCACATCGCGAGATGGCAAGTAACGATACAAGAGGTCGCATCCGCAAGGGTGCCTGACGCGAAGAAATGAGTGTTTCGGGAAATGGGTGATGGTTCGGCGTCATGCATCACGCTCCGTAGTGAAGCACAGCTTCTCGAAGGCCAGACGCATTCGGGATTTAACTGTGCCGAGCGGTAACGACAGTCTTGCGGCGATCTCACTCTGAGTCAGTCCGTCCACAAATGAAAGACGTATGATCTGTAATTGCTCTGGCGGCAGTTTTTTCAGAGCTTTCTCGATGTCGGATCGATCCCACCGATTGGCTGGCGATTGCACCGAGCTCTGCAGCAGCTCCATCGTTTCGAATTCGGCATAGAAGCGTTGCCAGACGGCCTCTTTGCGCACCCTGTCAATGCGGAGGTTCCGCGCGATCGCGTAAATCCAGCCCGAAACACTGCCTCTATCACTAGAGAACTGGTGTAATTTCCGCCAAGCTGCAAACATCGTGTCTTGAGCAATTTCTTCCGCAGCGTCTTCGGCGGTTCCTTGGCGCAGAAGCATCGCTTTGACCTTCGGATAAAAGGTCACAAACATCGATCGAAACGTGGCCTCGTTTCGATCGCCTTCTGCGTCGTGGAGCTGCTCACCCATACTCTTCCCGATCCCGTCGCACTCGATTTGGACGAGACCGGCTACCATCGAGTGATGAAGAATAGCCAATACCCGGTAGGAAAACAGCGTAATACACGGTCGGCCCAATCCGGTTTATATTGATTGACCGAAATGCAACGCAGGCCGTTCGTCGAGCGGCGTTTGGGGGCTCAACATCCTAACGTTGACAAGGGGAGAGCGTCCCCCAACTCCGGGATTGGTGCATAGATCAATCGAGCAAAAGTATGATCTCCGGCGGCTTGCGGCTCGTCTTTGTGCACGCGCCCAAGACCGAATTCACCTCTAGCACCAGAGCATAATGATCTGTAGCGCCAGAGCATTGTGGATCGCGTGATAAGATCGTGATAAGACCGTGAAATCGACACGGCATAGGTAATACTTCATGGAAAAATTGCGCCTCCAGCTACTTGGCGCGTTTCGGCTGCGGAGTGCGTCTGGCGAGCCGATATTCCTTCCAACGAAGAAGAGCAAAGCTTTGCTCGCATATCTTGCGCTTGAAGGCGAGCGCCTCCATTCGCGATCCTTGCTCGCCAATCTGCTTTGGGAGGAGGCAAGCGAGCGCCAGGCACGCGAAAGCCTGCGACAGACCCTCAGCCAGCTACGAAAGACGCTGCTTCCCCACGACGTTCAACCGATCGTCAGCGAGGGCGACACCATCGCGCTCGATTCCTCGGGTTTACACATCGACGTTCGCGAATTCATGCAATTCGCGGAGGCGGACAATTCGGAGTCCCGAGAACGCGCGGCGACGCTCTATATTGGAGAACTGCTCGAGGGCCTGAATCTGCACGCCCCGGAGTTCGACCGCTGGCTCCTGGTGACGCGCCAGAGTTTTCGCGAGAAAGCTGTCGAAGTTCTCGATCGGCTCCTTGCCGATCATGCTGCGCAAGGCAATTTGGAACGGGCGACCTCGATTGCGACGCGGCTTCTCACCCTCGATCCGCTGCGCGAAAGCAGCCATCGCGCGCTGATGGAATTGTATGGCAAGCAGGGCCGGCACGCGGCGGCGCTGCGGCAATATCAGATCTGTGCCGACATCCTGGCGCGGGAGCTGAAAGTCGAACCGGAACCCAAGACGACGGCGCTTTATCGAGAGATCAGGGCTCTGCGCAACGCGCCCCGCGGATCGGTGTCCGAGATCGCGCAACCAAAGCCGGCAACCGGAAGGGCCGATGAAGCGAGGCCGCAGACGGCGCGCCCGCCAGAGCGCCGGCAGATCACGATCCTGTGCTGCGAAATTTCCGGTCTCGACCTGCTGTCTCTCGCGCTCGATCCCGAGGAACTGGTTACCATCGCTGCCGAGTGCCGCGCTCTATGTGCGAGTATCGTCGAACGTTTCGGTGGCCATATTGAACAGTTTGCCGGAGACCGGTTCACGGCGCTTTTCGGTTTCCCCAAGGCGCACGAGTATAGCGCGGAGGAAGCGGTCCGCGCCGGGCTCGCTCTCAGCACCGAGGTGCGTGGAATGCAGTCGGGCGCACCGGAAGGGCTCGCAGCGCGCATCGGGATCGCCACCAGTCCTGTCGTCACCGGGGGATTTGAGGACGACAAGGCGCACGCCGCCAGCCTTGCGCTCATCGGCGAAGCGCCTCGGATCGCGAATGCGCTTCAGACTATTGCACCCCGGCATGCAATTCTGATCGCGAGGCCGACGAAAGATCTGGTTATGGGGCTGTTCGAGTGCGCCTTGTTCACCAGCCCGGCCTTCGAGGGGGGAGCCGCGTCGGACTCATGCTGGCAGGTTCTCGAGGAGGCGCGCGGTGCGACCCGTTTTACAGCCTTGCACCGAAAGGACGGATCGCCGTTCGTCGGCCGTGACGAAGAATTGAAGGAACTGCTCAGCATCTGGGAGGATGCCAGGGCCGGCGAGGGCCGCATCGCCATCCTCACCGGCGAGCCGGGCATCGGAAAGTCGCGCCTGGCGCTCGAGCTTTGCAGGCAAATCGAATCCGAGTCGCATTCGGCTCTGTTTTTCCAATGCTCACCTTTCTACACCGATAGTGCCCTGTATCCGTTCATTGACGAATTGGAGCGCGCGGCGGATCTCCATCATGCGAGGGGCAATGGAGAGAAGCTCGACAGGTTAGATGCGTTGGTTACGGGCTATGCTCCTGACGCCGGCGATGTGGTGCCACTGTTCGCCCAGCTTTTGTCGATCCCAGTCGACGGGCGCTATCCCAACCTCGTATTGAGCCCGCCGCAGCGACGGCGGAATACTCTTGCCGCGCTATTGGACCGCGTCGCGAGCTTCACCCGAAACGATCCCGCACTGGTCGTATTCGAAGACTGCCAATGGGCGGATGCCAGCTCTCTCGAACTCCTGGATCTGATGGCCGATCGCATACGGGCGCTGCCGGTGCTGCTCTTGATCACCTCACGGCCCGGTTTCGAGCCGGCTTGGGGCGGGCTGGCGCATGTGCGCGAGATGAGTCTCGACAGGATAATCGACGGCGATGCCCGGACGTTCATTCAAAATTTGAGCCGCGAACGGGGCTTGCCCTCGGATGTTGTTGACCAAATCGTTGCCAGGACGGACGGAATTCCACTCTTCCTCGAAGAGATGACCCAGGCCGTGCTCGAATCGAAGCCTGCTGCCGGAGAGGGGAGCAGCGAGGCGCTGCACTGCGGCGATCGGGATATGATTCCAATCACCTTGCAAGATTTATTGATGGATCGGCTCGATCGCTTGGGTGAAGCCAAGGCGACGGCGCAGATCGCAGCTGTCATCGGGCGGGAATTTTCCGAAGAACTGCTGCGCATGGTGGCGGGCTCATCCCCCGATCGGGTGGATCACGATTTGAAGCGGCTCACCGCGTCCGGTCTTGTTTTCGACCAGCCGTTTCAATCGGGACGCATCTTCGCCTTCAAGCACGCGCTGGTGCGCGATACCGCCTATCAAAGCCTGCTGAAAGGCCGCCGCCAGCAATTGCACGCCACGATCGCAGGGGCGCTGCGCGAGGCGTTCCCTGCGGTCGAGCAAAGTCATCCCGAGCTTATCGCCCGTCATTTCACGGATGCGGGCATGGTGGTCCCGGCACTCGGATATTGGCTCAAGGCAGGCCTCCATGCCCTTTCCCGCTCGGCAAATCGAGAAGCAATCGCCCATCTCGAGCATGGGCTCGAACTGGTCCCGGCGCTAGAGGCTCCTGCGGACCGGCGGCGCTGGGAAAGGCAGTTGCTCGCGGTGATGGGACCAGCGGTGATGGCCATCGAAGGCTATGCGGCGGCGAAAAGCCAGCGCGTCTTCGAGAAAGCGTGGGCGCTGATCGACGACGATTGTCCGACGACTGAAAGGCTCCGCGTCATATGCGGTCTCTGGAATTTGCGATCTCAGCAGGGCGAGCTTGCCGCGGCGCTGCCATTGGCAGAGGAATTCTTCGCTTTGTCCCGGACCTCGAATCTGGGCGTCGAACTCGGCGATTGCATGATGGGGATCAATCTCTCGGCGATGGGCGAGTTCGAGGCGGCCCATCGTCACCTCCTGGAGGTGGTCGAGAGCTTCCGGCAGGGCATTCAGACACCAGCCGTCATCTTCGGGGTCGACGAACTGGTTCTGGCGCATTGCTATCTGGCGCGTGTTCTATGGAGCCTAGGCCATCCCGAAAGAGCGGCCGAGACGGCATCGAACGGATTTGCCCTCGCCGGGCAGGGGGCGAGTTCGGTCTCGGTTGCGCTCGCCTTCATCGCGAGGCTCTTCCTGAGCGCGCAGAATCCGCAGACCGGCGGGACCGAGCAACTGATCAAGGACGCGATGGTCCATGCCGTCGAATATGAGCTGCCGCCGTTCCAGAACTGGTTCGCCTTTTGGAGCGCCGCCATCCGTCTTCGGCAAGGCCATGCGGCCGAGGCGCTCCCGATCATGCAAACGACGATCGCCAATGCCGATGCCAGGCAGAACTGGCTGTTCCGGCCGTTCCAGCTTGGTTGCGTAGCGGAAGCGCTGTTGCAGCTGGGCGATGCGCCCCGTGCGCTCGCCGCGATCGAGAACGCGATCGATACGGCTGAAGCCACCGGAGAGAAGCAGTCGGAGGCCGCCCTCTATCGTGTCGAGGGTGATATTTGTTCCGTCTTGGAGCGTCCGGCCGAGGCGGAGCGCGCGTTCCAGACCGGTCTTGCCATCGCCCGCCGGCAGAAGGCGAGGATGGAGGAGTTACGTCTTGCGCTCAGCATGATGCAGTCGCAGCGGGCCGGATCCAGCATGGACGACGCCCGCACTACGCTCGCGAGGATCTATGAGACATTCGAAGACCGTTTCGATTTCCCTGACCTGCGCGCCGCCCGAGCCCTGCTCGAGCGCGCCAGCGAGGTCGATACCACGTGGTGCTGACGAGACGCCCGGCGTCCTTTCGTTCGACGCATCGATCTGGCGCGACATGGGCGGCTTCAACGCTCGCTGCCGTCAAGCTCAGGATGCTTCGGGCCCTGTCAAACACGCTCTTCGCAGCGGAGCGCCCGATATGATACCCCGCCATCATCCCTATCCTGAGACGCTGATCTCCTATGCGGCCCGAACGCTTCCGAACGCAGTCGCCTGCGTCGTTGCCTGCCATCTCTCCATGTGCGTCGTGTGCACGAAGCAGATCCGCTGGCTGGAGATGTTGGGCGGTGTGCTGCTGAGCGATTTAGAGACGAGCGAGGAAGAGCCTCTGGTCGCCGAGCGCGTTCTTACAAGGTCGTCCGTCAAGCGGCGGTCTTACGAGCGCAACCACAAACCGGCGATGGAAATCGATGGTCTGCTGCTCCCCTTACCGCTGGCGCGCTATCTCAGCGTGAACGGCGCAGAGATCGCCTGGAAGCCGATCGGCAGCCGAAGCGAGGAGCATGCGATCGAGCTGCCGAGTGCCTCCGGCTCGGTTAAGCTATTGCGGCTGAGCCCTGGGCAGCATCTCCCCGAGCATAGCTTCTCATTGGAAACCGGGGTCGCTCTCGTGCTGGAAGGCGCGTGCCGCGACAGTGCCGGGACCTATTCCGGCGGCGATATTGTCGAATGGGCGGAAAACCCGCCACATCGGCCGATGGTAGCCGCAGACGCGGGGTGCGTTTGCTTGATGGCAGACTAGCCCCACGAATGCTGGGGTAATCAGCAGCAAGGGGCTGGCTGCGCTTGAAGCCCAGCTTGAGTTGTCATCGGCGGTATTGAAAAACTGAAGCGGCTCGTAAGCGCGGCCCGATAGGGCGCAGCGATCAAGGCATCAGGGCGACAACGTTGCGGTGCACACGAGATCACAATCCGCGGTCGGAAGCGACGTAGTGGTCTCGGCGTCGGCACAGTCGGATTCTTAATCGCGCCGCACCTGGCTCAAATGCGAGCCGGCCACGTTACGCGCCCGTTAGGACAAACTCTGGCGGAAGGTCGCAACCAACCGACGTTGAGCTCAAAATGGACCTCTGGCCGCATCTCGATTGCGCTCATTCGATCCGAGCTAAGATCAATTAATGCAGCCGATATTCACTGAGAACGGAATTCAGTGATCACAGCGAAATGGTCAGACCTGGGCGCGGCGGTGAGAAAGTCGGCCAGTGAAGCGGCGGCGCGGTGCCGCTGCGTGGCGGAGTAATAACCGGCCACTGGTTAGGCTGATCCTTTCCACTGAGGGAGGATTGGCGACAGCCTTGACCGGTGATCCTCGGGATGTGGCGCTCCGCAACGCCTTAGCGTCGATCGAAACCTGACATGGTCGGCTCAGAAGCCGACTTGCCGTTGTCTTTGTCATCGACGATGCGATCGACGAACCTCTTGTCGTCGACACCCCAGTTCAAAAACCCGCTTTGCCCGAGCGGGGCTTTTTTGTGGCGGTTGGAACTTTCGCTCGGCAGCAGGTATTCGCTTGCATTATTGGCGGCGTATTTCTTCCTCCCCCGTCGCGGGCAACGCGCATCCACCTGTTGCCCCCGCCCCGGCGGGCGCTTTCCTGGAACTGCGGGATTAAAGCTCCCTCCGATGTGTCGATCGAACTGAACCGCTACCGCGGAGGGCGCTGACGGTGAGGTAGGTGTGCTGTCTGCGAAGATGACGGGTGCAGTGAAGCCCAACGTCTTCCGACAGGAGCACCCGATGAGTAAACGTATTTTCCACCTGCGCCGGCCTATGATCGAGGACATGACGGTCCGCAATTTGTCGCCCGCGACCCAAGCCTCTTACATTACCGCGGTCAAGAAGTTCAGCCGATACTATCGCCGTTCGCCGGAGCAGCTCGGCGTCGAGGACGTGCGGGCCTATCAGGTTCATCTGACTGAGAACGCCATTGCCTGGGCCTCGCTCAACCAGACCGTTTCGGCGAAGCGGTCATCTGACAGAAAGACACAGATGACGGTTGAGAGTCCAAAAAATTGGCGATATTATACTTGTCAAACCCACCTCCAATGATTATATTGGAATCATAAGGAGATAGGGCCATGTCGCTGTTTTCACAAAAACACCTCCAGGATGAAGAGGCCGCCTATGCCTGGGTTGAAGAACGCCTTTGGCCGAATGGCCCGGTTTGCCCGCATTGCGGAGAGACCGAGCGCGTCGGCAAGATGCAAGGCAAGGCGACTCGCGTAGGCTTGTACAAGTGCTACAAGTGCCGGAAGCAGTTCAACGTCAAGATCGGCACCATCTTCGAAAAGAGCCATATCCCGATGCGTCTTTGGCTTCAAGCGATCTACCTGATTGCGTCCAGCAAGAAAGGCATCAGTTCCAACCAGCTTCATCGGACCTTGGGCATCACTCTCAAATCTGCATGGTTCATGAGCCATCGCATTCGTGAAGCCATGCGCACTGGTGGCCTTGCCCCGATGGGCGGCAATGGCGGCGTTGTCGAAGCTTACGAGACCTTCACCGGGCGCAAGAAAGGCGCTCCCAAGAAACGCGCCTATCATCACAAGAATGCTGTTCTCCCGCTTGTCGAACGCGGCGGAGAAGTCCGCAGCTTCGTTGTCGAGAAAGCCGACGGCGAAAACATCATGCCTATCGTCCGCGAGAACCTAGCCAAGGAAGCGCGCGTCATGACTGACGAAGCCAAGCACTACGGGAAACTCGGCAAGGAATTTTCCGAGCACGGAACTGTCAATCATTCTGCTGGCGAATATGTTCGCGGCGATGCCCACACCAACACCTTTGAGAACTTCTACTCAGTCTTTAAGCGCGGCATGAAGGGCATTTATCAGCATTGTGACGAACGGCACCTTCACCGCTATGTTGCCGAGTTCGATTTTCGCTATAACAACCGGATCAAACTCGGGGTTGACGATAAGGCCCGCGCCGACAACATCTTGAAGGGTGTCGTTGGCAAGCGACTCACTTATCAAACGGCTAATTCGTAAGGGGTAACAGAGCTAAGTGGTTGAAATTAAATAATTTAGCCTGATAATTCGAGAATCGAGAAATAATAGGCTAAATTACGTTTATTCAGTCACTTAAGGGTTGTTTTATGGCTCTGTCTGAACTCAACGATGAACAACGTCGCGAAATGATCGACATGCACCAGCTCTTTGATGGCTGGCGATCTGCAGATCATGAATTTCGACACAGCTATAAAGGTCGTATGCGCTGGAAAAAGGTGCATGGCAAAGAGTATCTGTACCGGGTCCGCGACAGCGTGGAAAAATCCTTAGGCCCGCGCTCTCCGGAAACGGAGAAGATTAAATCTGACTACACAGAAGCGCGCACTCGCTTGAAACGCCGTGCAACGACTCTCAAAAAGAAGATTGAAGGCCGAGCACCAATCAACAGAGCACTCCGATTGGGACAAATGCCAGCGATAGCAGCGCGCATCCTTCGGAAGTTGGACGAAGCTGGTTTACTCGGGAACCAACTCATTGTCGTTGGCACCCACGCACTTTTTGCTTACAGCGCGAAAGCTGGTGTGGTGTTTGGAGGTGATCTGACGGCTACGCAAGACATTGATCTAATGTATGACGTGCGGCGTCACATATCATTGGCGGTTGCGCCTGAAGTCAACGAGGCCGGTATACTGGGTTTATTGCGGAGCGTAGACCCTACCTTCAGCAATAAAGCTGGCGATTTTCGAGCGATGAATGATGACGGTTATTATGTAGATTTAATTCGCCCAGCTTCAAAAAATGAAGGCAGTAAAAACATCCAGGGACTGACAGACAACGATCTAGTTCCTACGGCCATTTTTGGCTTGGAATGGTTGATGAACGCGCCTCGGTTTGAAGCAACCGTGATTGCTTCCGATGGGTTGCCGGTTTGGGTTAGCTGTATAGATCCGCGCGTCTACGCTCTTTACAAGTATTGGTTAGCAACTAAAGCAGAAACCCGCGAGCCCTTGAAAAAACAACGTGATAAAGCACAATCAAAAGAGGTTGCGCGCGTCGCTCGTGATTATCTGAATTTGCCGTTTGAAGCAAAATCATTGACTGCCCTACCAATTGATATGGTAAAAGCAGCTAAGCAAATCGCGTAATTTGAAAATACGCGAGTACGGAGCATATGCATGCCAAAACGCAAGGAACCAGAGCTAATACCAGAGGAGCAGTTTAAGCGCTTCGTCAAAACAGCTAAAGAGCACGAAGTTGACGTAACAGGCAGAGTGTTTGAAGAAGCGTTTGAGCGCATCGCCGAATCAAAAAATACGACTAACGTAGAAAAAAAGACAAAAAAATCATCGCGTAAATAGTCTCTAATCTCCTAAGAAAAACGAGTTTCCAACTGTAACTCTGCTAACAGAAATATCTACATCGATAACCAGGCTAACCCATTGTTCTGATTTGTTGTTCTTTCCGAGAAGCTTGTCAGTTTTTACTGAAAAGCTATTTATTAAACTGTCACTTTCAAGCAACCCGTACATCGGTTTGTATGTAACTTCACTGTTTGGCACTTCATCCCCATTGTCAGGTACTCTAAGACCATCAAACAAGGTTTTTACACGATTATCTATGTCACCGCCTTGGTGGACAAGAGCCATATGATCCATTTTTCTTAGAAAGTTGATATTCAAATGGCAGTACATGTGTAACCGTTTCCTCAAAATAGGGAAAAAATCATATCCTTTCACATTGATATTTTGATAATAATCTTGTTGACATGCACCATCTAACGCTGGATGCGTCTTGCATAACTCTTCTAATTGGGGATGCATCTCTCTGCGGATAGCCCATACGGCAGCTGGTTTCGGCTTGTTGCCGCTCGCTGGAAGATCCCCTTCGTACGTCAAAGTGAATTTCATAAGCTGAATGGGCACAAGGTGGTGTATGGAATCAATTGCCATCAAACCCTATCCCTTGCAATTGGGTTTGACAAGTATAATATTGCCAAAAAAAATTGGGTGTCGGCGCCGACCATGCTAAGGTGACGCACAGCTTCTTCGTGTTCCGAAGCGGGGAAATCCAGCATGTCGGACAATTCAGCCGAGTTCATAGGGGACATTCCCAAACATTACGACATTGGCCTTGGCCCGAATATCTTCGTGGATTTCGCTGACAGGCTGACCAGCGCCGCTTGCGATGGCACGGCGACAAATGTCATCGAATTGGCCGCCGGGACCGGTATCGTAAGCCGAAAACTGCGGGACAGTCTGCATCCTGATACCCCGCTTCTGGTTACCGATCTCAACGCTCCGATGCTTGAAGTGGCCAGGCGTAAATTCTCCGAAGGCGAAAACGTCGATTTCGCGGTTGCGAACGCAATGGAGCTGGCGTTTGGTGACGCGGAATTTGATCTGATGGTCTGCCAATTCGGGGTGATGTTCTTCCCCGACAAGCCCACCTCGTTCCGCGAAGCCGCACGCGTCCTCAAGCTGGGTGGGCGCTATGTGTTCAACGTGTTCAGCGTGATGCAGGAAAATCCATACTCACAGATTGCCTACGGCGTTCCCGCACAGTTCTTTCCTGAAGATCCTCCGGGGTTCTACAAGGTTCCCTTTCACTACGGAAACCCGGAAGTGGTTCGGGAGGACCTGAAAGCCGCAGGATGGCAGGACGTGAAGCACGAGACAATCCGGCTAAAGAAGAAAATCGTAAATCCTGAAGATTTCGCCAGAGGGCTCGTCTATGGCAATCCGCTGATTGATGAAATCAGGAACCGAGAAGGCGTAGACCCTGAGACCGTCGCGACCGCCGTGCTTGAGGCGCTCAACGCGACATTCGGCCCGTCGGATATGACGATGCCGCTGGAGGCAACGATGTTCACCTGCACCGCAACTTAGCAGGACCAGCCGATAATGCAGAGGCTAGCCCGCATTTCTCACGCGACTGAAGCCATGGCATGGTGATCTGGCCGATTGGCCGGCATGTTGTCTTGTGACGTGCTTGGGGGTGGCGCAGATTGCGCGACCGGCTTTGGCAATCGGCTCGGATTTTTCGGTCTCCAGTGGGCCTCCGGGGTGTGCTGCGAAAGTGGCGTGTCGCAGCCTCACGCATTAAGCGGGGGAGCCACGGGCATGCGCGAGTCGGGCTGCGGCGAGACGCCATTCCGCAGCAGACGGACAGGCAGACGCGAAGGCGATCTTGACCCGACGCGCGCTGATTTTCACCAACGCGCCGATCTTCAGCAGCTTCAGCCGGATCGTGCCGCAGGTCGCAGCGGCAAACTGCGTATGAGCCAGGCCGATCCGGCGCAGCGCGCAGAGCAGAACGTAAGCCATCGAGGCAAACCACAAGCGCAGCTGGTTGGCCCGCATCGTCGCCGCTGAGGTGCGGTCGGCGAACAGATCGCCCTGCGCCTCTTTGATACGGTTTTCCATCTCGCCGCGCTTGCAATAGAGATCTTCGTAGAGTGGCTTGGCGGTCCAGGCGTCAGGCTTCAGCGAGGTGACGAGAAAACGCGGATTGGCTTCGCCGCCGGTCCACTCCGCCTTGCCGATCACGCGCCGACGGCGCGACCAGGAGTCCTTGGTCGACCAGAGGAAATCCCGAAACACCCGCGCCGGCTTGCCTTCCGTGGCCTCCGATAACCTCCGCGCCTCGGCCAGCGCCTCAGTGATGCGGGCTTCCAGACGCGCGTTGCGGGCGAGACCGAAGACGTAGTCAACCTTGTGGGCCTCGCACCAAACCATCAGGGCCTCTCGGGCGAAGCCGGAATCGGCGCGCAGAATGATCTTCACCTTCGGCCAACGCGCTCGGATCTGCGTGACGATCCGGGCCGTCTCCTCCGCCGCGCCGGCGCTGCCGTCGATGTTCGAGCGCCGAAGCTTTGCGGCCAGGAGATGCCGGCCGCAGAAGATGTAGAGCGGCAGGTAGCAATAGCAGTCGTAATAGCCATGGAAGAACCGGCCTTCCTGATGGCCGTGCAGCGGATCGTCGGTGGCGTCGAGGTCGAGCACGATCTCACGCGGCGGCTTGCTATGCGCCTCGAGAAACACGTCGACGAACAGATCCTCGATCGCGGCGCCGTCGTGCCCGATCTTGTGATACCGGCCAGTGGCTCCTTCCGCTGGGGCGTGCTCCAACCGGTTTAGCGTGCTCTTGCCGGCCAGCGGCGCCGGGGCTTCGGCCGTGCGTTCGAGCTTGCCGAGCAGCACGCCGAGAACGGGATCGCGCCGCAACTCGTCATGGTCGACGAGGTCTTCATAGCCCAGCGCCAGGCCGAACACGCGCTGTGCAACCAGCGTCTTCACTTCGTGAACCACGTAAGCGGGATGGCGCCGATCGCGAAAGCAGGCCGCAAAGCGGTCGACGAGCCGGATCGCCTTGTCCGTCTCCCCGAGCAGGTGAGCCCCGGCATCCGAGGAGACCATGCCGCCGTCGAAATCCGCGACCACACGGCGTCCGCCCGCTCTTCCAAAATCGATCTCGCTCGCGCTACACTCCGTCAGCATCGGGGAACTCCATCGAATCGGTATAACTCGTTCTCGCAAAACAAGTTTACACCGTCAGAGACCCCGATGCGCCTCCGCCGCGTGAGAAATGCGGGCTAGCGCTACCGCACAAAACTGGAAAGTTCTTTCGCCCCATATTCTCAGTTTTTCTTGATTTGAGACTTGTAACCATCGTGTAACCACGGCTTTTTCTGGTGCCGCCTTTGGCTTTTCAACCTTGTCCGCTTATTACTCCCAGTTGCACCGGATTTCACTCCGCTGCGTCGCTTGCAACTCGGAATTTATAGGAGAAATGGTGCCGCAAGAGGGATTCGAACCCCCGACCTACGCATTACGAAGCAAATAATTATGATATTTGCGGATTATCGATTATTGGCCAGAATTGCCGAAGATTACGCTGCGAGGCGAAGCGAGGTCGCACGTTTGCGTATGATAATCTCAAAACTTTCCATACGAAGCTAAATTCTGAGCGTCCAGAAGCGTAACCCTTGTGTAACCACATAAGACTTCGGTTCCACCGCCTATTCAATATGGATCTGTTTGGAAATGACTAGCCGCACGCCGATTGCTGACAATCTTTTTAAACACGCTGGTCCTCTCACCGCCAAGAATTTTCATAGACAAAATATCGGGGTCGAGAAATGTCGATACGAACGGACGGGATGTGGTGACCCCTGCTGCAATGGCCGCGATCAGATTTTGGTTCGATGCTACATATACGAGCAGTGAAGATATAGGTGCGGTGAAAGAGCTTATTGTTCCAATCACTTTCCTAATTTTATTGACTTTATCAGGAGTTATTGAAATACCAATCCTATTTATGTTCATGCGCTTTATCTGGAAAACGCTGCTATGATTGTCCATGAGCGCAAAAAGATTATCCCATTGACTGAGGTGAATAATATCTTTCTTAGATTTACATTTTAAAATCGCAGAATTCAATAAATCAACATGATACAACCACTCGGGATCGTGTATCAGTTCAATTATTTCTTTCCACACCTCAGGCCAACATATGTTTCTTGCCCATATTCGTAGGTCGTTATCAAGCAGTATCTGCTCTTTTGATACGATATCGATCGAACAATTTTCACTGAACGTTCTTTTTTCTTCTATTGATTCTTTGAACAGGTTATCGATAAAAGGACCATATAAATTGTTTTCAAAAGTCCGATCAATACCAAGAACAGCGCCCATATTGGATGCAGCATTGCGGACATATAGTTTATGCAAAATTTCTTCCAAAATTAATTTTTCATAATTATCATAATTATCTTTTATAAAGGATAGTGTATTTGATGAATATTTATAATTAATTTTATTTTTTTTAAGTTTTTTTATGAAAGATATGACAAATTTTTGTATGTATTCATCCTCTTTTATTGACTTACCAGATTTAACTAATTTATCGTATAATAAATCTATCCTGTGTTTAATAGTATGCGACGTATCTCCTGTAGATATAATTGCTGAATTGCCCCTTGTGATAAAATATTGTGCACTTCCCGCCCAAAGTTCAGCGGCTTTATGGTTACCGATAGCGTCCCCTAAGTCTCTAATCATCGTTGGAGTCAGCGTAGGATCCAACGGGTCTTTAGTTATTCTCTTTAAATGAGATAGAAGCAACTCATGTGCTTCTTTGTTATTCCGTAGTGCTGGAAATCCAGACCATACGACGTCTCCTCGTCCAAGAAATCTTTTAAAGATATTCATATATCCGCCAGAGCCTCTCTGCTCAATTGCGAAAGGCGAAAATGAAAATAACTCCTGGCGTCTACTTGATATTTTTACCGTATTTATGGCTTCGTTTACTTCATTCAAGACGCGATGAAAGCAAAGTGAGTCGAGCCCCCAGCCTTCTGTAATCGCGATGCGATGACCGAACATAATTGCAAGTAATACCTGAAGCCGTAAGTTGTTATAAATTGAAAAAACTTCTTGCGACTCAAAATTTTGCGAATTCAGAACATTTGTATCTGAATTTCCGAAAAAATAGTAAGCCATGATGCCAAAAACCTATACAGAGATGAGATATGCTCCGCTATGTCCGAGCAGCGTTAAATTGCTAATCCCTCGGAAAATTTGACACTTTTATTATACCGGATGCTCAACCAAAAGAAACCAACTTACGTATCCTACTGATCTTAAAGAGAAAATGTTCAGTATGTCGCCTATAGGTGCAGCAGGCGCATCGTTCGAAGCCGGGTTATTTCCAACTCTCAGTGGGTCGCTGCACGAAGTGTGCGGTCTTTATGCAGGCATGTGAGAAGCGCGCCTGCCGAAACGCCGGATCATCCGCTGCTATTCTAATATTCATAAGCCGGTTTATGCGAATGTTCTTCAGGCCTCCCGTATCCACCAACCAGCCATTTAACGCAGATTTGTCGTTCCTACTCGCGGATCTGCCGCCCTAGTGCCGCCTTGTTGTCGCTCGTAAGTCGTATTGAAGTCGCCCGTGCATTGGCTAGGATGTGGATATGGAAAGGCGGGCAACATCGATGTCGAATGGGAAGAATATCCGCGAGCTACGGGAGCGAGCGGGTATGACGCAGGAAAAGCTTTCAATAATGAGCAATGTTGATGGCTCTGTCCGCGTTGAGTATGTGTTTCATCCAATGGCGGCGGCCAAGCAGTGCTCGGGCGCAAGGGAAGCAGCGGATTTTTCCAGCATTCGCCGCCAGCCGAGATAGTTGGGCAGATATTTCGTCGCCACGCCGTTGAAGCGGTTGAGCCATTTCTTGAAGCGGCTGATATAGCTATTAACGGTCTGGATGTGCAGCACCTTTTCATGCACGTGCTCGCCGTGGCTGGCGAGGATCAGCTCGTATTCGATCGCTTCTGCCTTGGCGAAAGCGATCAGCGCCGGATCGCCGTCCATGCACAGCAGCACGTCAGTGTTCGAAACTGCTCCCTTCAAAACCGCGTTGACGGCGTCCTCCGAGCGATTGTGCAACACCGCATCCAGATGATGGCCGTAGCGGTCGCGGGCGATCAGGATCGGCGTTTGTTCGCTGGACAAGCCTGGCTTTTCAGCCTTCCGTCCGCGCTGCCTCGCCTTGCGCGGCAAGCGTCGCTCACCTTTCCGGCTTTGCAGAAAGAAACATTCGCCGCCCTCGTCGATGCCTGTCAGCCGCTGGTCCTTAAGGTCTTTCTGCCCCTTCAAAAAACGATGCCTCCAGCGGAAGGACGTGCTCTTGTCGATCCCGGTCCCACCGCCCGGCGCGGACGGTCTCCGAGCCGTTGAGCGCTTCGGCGAATTTCAGCCAGCGGTCCCGCTTTCGAAGCCGGGCCAGCGGCGTGCCGGTCAGAGCGTTGAACGTCCTGGCGCAGGCCAGGCATTTGTAACGCCACAGACCCCGCGCCATACCATGGCGATCGATGCGACACCCCTTGCAATGCGGGCATTTCAGATCGGTCTGAAACTGGCCATCGATGAGCTTTTGCGTTTCATTTCCAGCGCTCCGCTCGCGAAGAGTATCGATCAGCTTGCGGAGAGAGATCGCCGCACCGTTCAGCGAGCTGAAAAAGGCATGCCCATCCAGATCGAGACTTTAGCTAGTGTCCTGAATCAGAGGTATGCTTCATAATTTTCCGGGCTGGTTCTGAGACAGAACCTGTTGACGGCTTCAAGGATGTCGTCGGCGGTGCGAACCCATTTGAACGGCTTCGGGTCTTCGTTGCGGGCGTCGATATAGGCGAGGATCGCCTGCTCCAACTCGCGTTCGCTGCGATGGACACCGCGCTTGATCTGTCGTTCGGTGATCTCGGCGAAAAACCGCTCAACCATGTTCAGCCATGACGAGCCGGTCGGCGTGAAGTGGACGTGCCAGCGCGGCCGCCGGGCAAACCAGGCGCGGATCGCCGGGGTCTTGTGGGTGGCGTAGTTGTCCATGACGATGTGGATGTCGAGGTCCCCGGGCACGCGGCGTTCGATCTCGGCGAGGAACCTCTTGAACTCGACCGCGCGGTGGCGCTTGTAGCATTTGCCGATGACGTCTCCGGTTGCGGCGTTCAGGGCCGCGAACAGCGAGGTCGTGCCGTGACGGACATAGTCATGCGTGCGCCGCTCCACCTGCCCGGGCCGCAACGGCAGCACCGGCTGCGCGCGGTCCAGCGCCTGAACCTGGCTCTTCTCGTCGACGCACAGCACAACCGCCCGCTCCGGCGGGTCCAGATACAGCCCCACCACGTCGCGCACCTTGTCGATGAACAGCGGATCGGTGGAGAGCTTGAACGTCTCGGTGCGGTGCGGCTGCAGGCCGAAGGCGCGCCAGATCCGTTGCACGCTCGAGGTTGAGATGCCGCTCTGCCGGGCCATCAGGCGCGAACTCCAATGCGTCGCCCCCTTGGGCGCGCTTTCCAGCGTGCGTACAATCACGGCCTCGACCTGTTCGTCGGTGATCTTGCGCGGAACGCCGGGCTTCGGCTCGTCGTACAAGCCATCCACACCGCGCGCGATGAACCGCCGCCGCCACTTGCCGGCGGTCGCCTGATCGACGCCGAGCTCCGCGGCCACCTGCTTGTTCTCGGCGCCCGTGGCGCACGCCAGCACGATGCGCGCGCGCATCGCCAGCGCCTGCGCCGTAATTCGGCGCCGCGCCAGCGCAACAAGCGCTCGCCGCTGTGCCTCGCTCAACTCGACTTCCGGTGCGCGCCGCGCCATCATCCCTCTCCCCTTATCAGCGAATCGCTCACCCAGATAATGGCACGTATCTCTGAACCAGGACACTAGGCAGCGGTGCGCAAATTGGTTACGGGCAGGGTGGTGCGTCAGCCGGTAGCTCCCCAGCGTCTGGAGCCGGACCTGGGATCGGACCTGGGAACGGGGGCGGTCGAGGTAAGGGGAAGGGCGGGCGGTAGCAATGTTGCCGTCAGCTCGGCGATGTTCGAGCCGTTTTCCGGTTGCGAACGAAACGCCAGATGCACGTAAATCAGCACCAGCGTTGGATCGCTTCCGCACCCGGGTGCGTGCAGACATGGCACAGATGCGCCCTATAGTTCGGATTCCCGATCATTGAAAGCCGGAATTAGCGGCCCATTCTTATGAGTTCGCGGCCTAGAATGTCCGGCAGGTCATGCCGTGCCCTCAGCGCCGGATGCGACTAATCTTCGATCCCTCAAGGGTCAAATTATACATCAGACCTTTGCCATCGAAGATGAAGCCGACGACAGGGTCAACGATCCTACTTGTGTCAATCGAGGCGCCGACGCCGACAGTGATGAGGGCCAGCGACCCGTCGACACCAACCTTCCAGCCATCCACACGTTGGAATGAGTGGAGTGCTTCGGGAGTCATGAAAACGATGACGACCGACCGCGCTTGCGCGCCGAGTTGGAATCCGACCGAGGCTGAGATGATGTTGTAATATTCAACGGTCCTTCCACGCCTGATCAGCGCTCCCTCGCCATATTCTCCGCCAAAGCCGATTCCGACCTTGATGACGGAGGGAAAGACCAGAACTGCGGTGGAGTTGCGGACAAGCTCGCGAGATCCGTGGACATGTCGAAAGAACGCTCTAAGCGTTGCCTGGGCGGAAGCGTCTATTTCGGCTGCGGACCCGGCCATAACCATCGATGGTGACGCAATAACAGCAAGCGTCACAACCAAAGCGATTGCCATCGCCGTTTTTCGACAGATTGTGCACATGTCATTCCCCTGGCCTGTCTCTGCAAAAAGTTCCGTCGTTGGCGACGCCATATCAGCGCTTCGGGGCCGCAATTGGGCAGCAGGCGGGGTGTGACGAGCCGCTCGTTATTCCGGTTTGGCCACCCCGATGCACTCTTGCTCGGTCTCAACAATGATCCGCGTGGTTCGCTCGCGGTACCGCATCAGCCTCACGCATGCTGATGCCGGGCATCAGACATCCACAAGCTGAGCCTAAATGGGTTTGGTGTGACCCGGAGCGCGGGGTCGCGCCGCCGCCGCTACTGAGCATTTTTGCTGAATTCAACGGATATCCGCCGCGAGCGCCGAGCAGAGGGCATTGCGAGAGCGAAGAACAATCGCGAGCGCCGGAAGGACGGTAAGCCGAGATGTGCCGGCCGCGCGCCGTCGGTGGACCGCGATGCTATTCGCCAGGCCGTCGCAACTGGACACAAGCCGGCAGAGGTGGCGCGGGGGATGGCATCAGCCGCATGTCCGTCTGGCCGGCAACTAAGGGTTAGCGCCACAGCTTGGTCGCCAATCGCCCCACTTACAGCAGCGATCGCATTCTGGCATCATAAAGGCTGGTGGTTTAGTTGCGGAGACCATCGTCATGAGGCCCTGCCCATTGTGCGACGGCTCGGGGCATTACGGAAACTGCCCACGATGTTATGGTCGTGGCTGGCTTCCAGATAGCGACCAGCAGCCCGACCGCCGCGGATCGGTCTGGAACAGAGTCTTCACTTACCTGATCGGATTTGCAATCACGGCTCTGGTTCTGGCTTGGTTGTGGCGCTGACGTTAATTGCACCTACTCTTCCGCCTGCCGGTATTGTAAAATGTAAGATGTAAGACAGCGCATGTTTACTGACGATTTAAATCTCGATTACTGAATATGCTGTAGTAACTGACGCCGATCCGTGCAAAGCTTGCACGCCTCTCCGAGCTGCTGAGAGGTCGGCGTCGATGAAACTTCTGCTTTCAGTGCTGGCGGCATCTTTTGTTGCGTTCTCTGGAGCCAATGCCCGAACGCGCCTGCCAGAATACAACATCGACGCCCATTGCAAGGACATCGCTACCGCAACGTCCATGCTCAGCCGCGGCATGCTCGATAAATGTGTGATCAACGAGCTGAAGGCCCGGGAGCGGCTCGGAGCTGTATGGGTCGCGTTGCCGGATGTAAGAAGAGACCGCTGCGTTGCGGCCGTCCGGCGCATCAGTCACTCTTATCTACTCCTCGAAGCATGCATGGGAGGCAGGACTGGACGATGAAGTCGCTTTGCGATCACCGCATCGCCTTTACGCTTCACCAGCTATGACGCCCGATGGCCGACTATCTGCGCACCGCACTTCTGCTTGAGGAAAAAGCGGCGACGCTGCCGCAGGACAGTCCACGCCGCGCACAGCTGCTCGGCCTGGCCAAGGCGGCAAGGCAGCTAGGGCTGGAGGAAGCCGCGAAGCGGGAGGCAATCAACCGCTTTGCTTCTGCTCGGCAGCAGGTCTCGAAGCGCGACTGCTGCTGAGGATCAGGCAATTGCCGCGACGCGTGGGCCCAGCGCCCAGGACCCATCCTCGGGAAAAAACCCGGCCAGAGCCGGGCCGGATGCCGGGGCGGGAGCCATAGGCCACGGGACGAGCGTCGTGTTCCACCTGACGCGGGAGAGCATCGCGCTGATACAGTGAGCTTCGATCAGCTTCGTGGCGGCGCAGGTGCGTCTGCTTAGGGCAAGAAAGCAGCGGCCGAGGCTGGAACAGCGCATGTCGGCCTGCGCCTCGTTGCCGAAGCTGGGTACAAGTTGCCTCTTGCCCCATAACTGCCGAACGTCGGATTAAGACTTCGCTACATCTACGTTTGATCAGGCTGATCGACGACAGTAGTCAACTGTTCCAGCTTGTACGGCCAGCCGGACTTGAACTTCTCGATCGTATCGGAATCGCGATCGCCGCGATGACGAATGGTCAGGCGCGTGCCGTCCGATACTTCTTCCAAAAGGAACTCTACGGTCGTCTCTCCATCACCCTGCAGACCTTCTAGCACCCATGACCAAAGCATCCTCACGGGCGGCTCAATCTTCAGAACCCTGCACAGATAACGGTCCTTGCCGCCTTTACCGTCGTCACACCATATCTGAAATTCGCGCCCGGCTACGGGCTCGAAATCCGTTTCCATGAGCCAGGCACCAAGCGTCTTCCGGTCTGTCACCGCGTGCCAGACCTTCTCGAGCGGATGCGGATATGTCCTGTCGAACGCGATGTCGAATTTCATGGCGCTTCCTCCAGATAGTCACCTAACCTGTCGAGACGGGATTCCCAGAACGCACTGAATTGCGCTGTCCAGTCATGCACTTCCTTGAGTGCCCGCGGATTGGCCTGGTAGAGCCGGTGGCGCCCCTGCTTGCGCCGTAGCACGAGGCCGCACTCCAATAGCACCTTCAGATGTTGTGAAATCGCGCCGACCGTGACCGTGAAGAACGGCATCAGATCCTGGACCGACCGCTCCTGCCCGCTAAGCAGGTCAAGCAGCCGGCGGCGATTGGGATCGGAGATCGCGTGGTAGACATCCGCCGCCATTTTAGAGCCCGTTGACTCTTCGCTCTGTTCTAGCCTAAGTTTTAGTAATGACTAAAATGTCGGTTGTCCAGTACTGCCACGCATGATGGCGGGCATCCCGGTCACGACTGGCGCGGAAAAGTAAGAGGCTCCCATGGCCAGCCACAGGATTCTGCCGCACGATCAATGGATTGAAGCCCGGAAGGCGCTGCTGGAAAAAGAAAAGGCCTTCACGCGTGCCCGCGACGAGCTGACGAAGCAGCGCCTCGCGCTCCCTTGGGAGAAGGTGGAGAAAACCTACACATTCCACGGGCCGGACGGCGAGGAGACGCTGCCCGACCTGTTCGACGGCCGGAGCCAGCTCATCGTCTATCACTTCATGTACGGGCCGGGCTGGGAGGAGGGCTGCAAGAGCTGTTCGTTTCTCGCCGATCATTTCGATCCGGCGGTCGTTCACCTGAATGCTCGCGACGTCAGCATGGTCGCTGTCTCCCGCGCACCCATCGAAGAATTCGAGCCCTACAGGAAACGCATGGGATGGAGCTTTAAATGGATCTCATCGAGCGGCACGGATTTCAATGACGATTATCACGTGTCGTTCTCTCAGGACGAAATCGACAACAAAAAAGCCTACTACAATTACAAGCCGCAAGGCTTCTCCAGTACCGAAGCACCGGGCGCGAGTGTCTTTTGCAAGGACGATGCCGGTGAGGTTTATCACACCTACTCCGTCTATGAGCGCGGCCTCGATATGTTCATCGCCGCATACCACTATCTCGACATCGTGCCTAAAGGCCGCAATGAGGAAGGCCTGTCCTACACGATGGAATGGCTGCGACGGCACGACGAGTATGATCATTGAGTCGCGCGGAGCAGCAATACGAGACTGGAGAAAATTCTATGTCCGTGACGATCGTCAATGACTATTTTTTCAAGCCGGACGGCAACGTTGCCGAAGGTAAGGCGGCCGCTGCCGAACTCGTTAAATATTTCAAAGCGGAGGTTCCAGAAGTGCAGCTTTCTCTCTGGCTTGAGAGCCGCGAGAATCCGCTGCATCACTATCACATCACAGTCTTCGCCGAATTTGACACGGTCGAGCGGGTGAAAGAGAGCGAGGCCATTAAGCGGTTCGTTGACCGGCTTTACCCCCACATCGACCACTCGACGTTCATTTCCCCGGCGTGCGATGTCTGGCTGGCTGATGGTAGTGGCGTGAAAGCAGTAGACAATCATACGTAGTTCACGCTTGGCAAACTCAGTTGTCAGCTCCTGGCCCGTTGCAGAAGTTGGTGCAACGTCGGCTTATGGCCCGAGGCGGATCCAACTACCTTCTCGCGGTGAGCACGAATTGTGGCGCTATCGCGAGAAAAGTCTTCGCGGCCAAGGCCTCTTCAACGGCTTTCCGAACGCGCTCGATCTGCTCAGGCTCCAGCATTCCGCTTGAGCGCGCGTATCCAAGGACCGTGTCGATCATGCCTCTTAGTCGGCCGTCAGCATCCGGGGCCGTCAACACTTGCAGCTCCACTTCCTCGAATCCCGCTCGACGTGCGAACCCGTAGAGACCGCGCCCAACTTCCGGCCGTGGCCAAGCCCAACTCGCCGCCTCGATAATTGCGCGCCATTCGCCCGTTGGAATCGGCTCGATTGCGGTCATTCGCCAGTCGCTTTCAATCACGTGCGCCAACCCGTCCGGACGAAGCGTGCGACGAAATTCGGAGAAGGTGAAGACGGGGTCATCTACATAAATAAGTGTGTTTCGCGCCACGGCGCGGTCGAGGCTTTGATCGGCGACCGGAAGCCGTTCATCTTCTAGCAAATGTACTGTTACGCGTTGCTCCACACCTTCGGCGCGAGCGCGATCCCGCGCGCGGCGAACAAACTCTTCGTTGATGTCAAACGCGTGCACATGACCGGTTTCGCCAACCTGCTGTGCGAATTCGATCACAGCATGCCCTGGACCACATCCGAAGTCTGCGACGACTAGCAGGCTGCTGAAAAACCCCGAGGATGACAGTCTGTGGCGAATATGATTCCGTGCTTTCTGGAATGCCAGGGAGGACGGAATGCGCGGTTCGGATTTGCGGTCTGGGGAGCTTTTTTCTTACGTCGATCTTGAGGAGCGTGTGCCGGCGAAGCATCCGCTGCGCAAGATCCGGCAGATCGTCAACGATGTGCTCCAGAGTCTGGATAGCGAATTTGCCAGGCTTTATGCCGCCCACGGCCGCCCCTCGATCCCGCCGGAATGGCTGCTTCGAGCCTCGTTGTTGCAGGCGTTTTACACCGTCCGATCGGAACGCCAGCTGATGGAGCAACTCGACTACAATCTGCTCTATCGCTGGTTTGTGGGTCTCGGCATCGACGACCCGGTCTGGGTGCCGACGGTGTTTACGAAGAACCGGGACCGGTTGCTCGAGGCCGATGTTGCGAAGCAGTTCCTGAGCCGGCTGCTGGCGCATCAGGAGGTCAGCCCGCTTTTGTCGGACGAGCATTTTTCGGTCGACGGCGCGCAACTCCATGCCTGGGCGTCGATGAAGAGCTTCGTGCCGAAAGAGATGGCGGCGACCTCCGGCGAGGGACCTGACACGCCGTCGGCACCTGACACGTCCCACGCCCTGGCGCCCGTTGCGGCGGTGGGTAGCGATGCCGCTCCATCCAGCGAAACTGATCAAACCGCGCCTTTGCCGGAGCCCGCGGATGCAGCCGAAACCGAAAACCAGCGCCGCAATGCCGAATTGGACTTCCGTGGCCAGAAGCGATCGAACGCCACCCATGTCTCGACGACCGACCCAGAGGCTAGCCTCTACCGAAAAGGCCAAGGCAAGGAAGCCAAGCTCTCCTATCTCGGCCATACGCTGATGGAGAACCGCACCGGCCTGATTGTCGAGGCCAGCGTCACCACGGTGTCGGGATATGCCGAACGCGAGGCGGCGGTCGCGATGATCGAAAGCCATCGCTCCGGCCGGCGGCGGGTGACGCTCGGTGCCGACAAGGGCTATGACGCGGGCGAGTTCGTAAAGGACCTGCGCGCGCTGAACGTCACGCCGCACATCGCGCAGAACGACACCGCGCGCCGCTCGGCGATCGATGGCCGTACAACCCGGCATCCCGGCTATGCGGTGAGCCAGCAGAAGCGCAAGCGCATCGAGGAGCCGTTCGGCTGGGGCAAGACGATCGGCGGCCTCGCCCGGCCGATGCTGCGCGGCGTGGCGCGACTTGGCTTCAAGTTCATCCTGACGATGGCCGCGTATGACTTGATCCGGCGGCCCAAACTCCTCGCCGCATGAAGGCGGCAGAAGGAAAAAAAGACCGATTGCTCCGTGAAAGCGCAAGATAGTTCCAGGTCGACAGGATTTTCAGCAGCCTGCTAGGCCTTTTCCAATCTTGGCGTTCGCGTAGAAATGCGCCGTCGCCAGGTTCCACTTGTACATCGTCTCGTAGCGCTCCATGCGCTCGGGCTCGATGTGGAGCCAATGCTCCTGAAATCCGCTTTTGTTGGTCATAGCGTGCCATTCTGTTTGGAGGCCCTACATGACCATAGCCGTCGACTTGCGGCTCGTCTTGTTCAAACTAATTCGGGCATTTGGCCCGACGCCGAAGTCGCCGCGCTCGATGATGTCCGCTCCCATAAAGGGTTGCCGATATCGGGGAGTTGCACGCGTTTCTTCGTCTTGGGTCGAACCGGGACATGACATTGCCCGCGTGCCACCTCCATCGCTCAAGCTGCCGCCAACTTGAGCCGCCTCTTCAGCCCCATCTCACGATTGCCCGCGCGACGAAGTAGGCGACGGCGATCTGCCCGAGGTTGGCGATGATGGCGAACGGGCCGAGGATGAACAGCAAAATGTCAGTCTCCGTCAGTGTAAATCGGTGCCATGAGGTGACCCCGCCAGACTAAAGGACATCAACGCGTTACTGTGCCGATCGGCGCGCCGGGCCCGTACCGATTCACAATGACGCCTTTCGCGCCACCGGAGGGCGCGGCGCTCTTCACCGCCGGCATTGCCGATGCGCCCTTCCTGGTGCAGGCCGGCATCCTCCGGCAGGTGAGCGACTTCAACGACTTGACCGTGGATAATGATCGGGATGGCAAGCATGACTTTGGCGCGCTGGATATTCCGGCGGTCGGCAAGGTGTTCTGGAAGATCGACTTGTATGAGGACCCGTCTGTCAAGAGCGAAGATGGCAGCCCCGCGGTCACGCGCGTGCTGACGATCATGTTAGCCGACGAGTACTAACGTACCCGGCTAACCCTGGCCCCATCCTAGTTAGGGCCTTTTCTTTGCGAACAAAACCGTTACCGACTTCTCCCCCAGCTATGCCGTCGCGGTCCTGATGGAAAAGACCGGACCTGCGCCAAGCAGACAAGCCTCGCGCAGGCCGGAACGCCTGTCAGAGCCCGCCAACAAGCGTGGTCACTGCTTTTGCAGCCGGGCATGTTCCGCGAAGCTGTCCGCATCCCAGGCAGGATCCACCACCTCGGTAAGAACCTCGCCTACCGAGCCTGACGGCGGTTTGATCCTGAGATAGTTGGTCACCGTCGCGGCAATGTCTTCAGGGCCGACGAGCCGGCTGACAACTGCCGGCTTGATCCCGGGCCCCGCGAACATGATCGGCACGTAGGTGTCGTAGGAATAGGGCGAGCCGTGCATTGCGGCAAACAAGTCAACTTCGGGATAGAGATACCAGCCGGGCTTTTGCACGATGAGAACGTTGCCGGAGCGCGTCGGATGAAAAGCCCTTTGCACCTTGTCGAGGATTGGCGTGCCCGTGACTTTGCCGGCGAGCAGGTCGGTGCGCGTGACGGCGAGCGCGAAGCCCGGCACTTTCAGGATTTCATCCCTCAGCGCGTCTTCGACCTCCGACACATCGAGCTTCAACTTCTTCACGGTTTCCAGGTTCAAATAGATGCTCGGGTTCCAGAATGCGGTAACAAAGGACTCCTGCGAGCCGTAGCGCTTCTGCAAGGCGGCATCCACTGTTGCCAAGAAGCGCTTGGGATCGTGCCGTCCGGAGCCCTCTCCGTGCCGGGTCATGTAAAATCCCGTCGTCAGGGTTTCCGGCACCTGGTCGATGCCGTGGTCCGACGACAGAACGATCAGCGTCTTATCGAGCCCTATCGTCTCATCAATGAAGCTGAACAGATCCGCCAAGGTCGCATCCAGCCTGATCAGATTGTCTTCCGCTTCCAGACTGTTCGGCCCATAGGCGTGACCGATATAGTCCGTGACCGAAAAACTGATTGCCAGCATGTCGGTAGCGTCGCCTTGGCCCACACGTTCCCGTTTGACCAGTTCCTTAACGAAGGCGAGAGTCAGTTCATCGCCCATCGGCGTGAAGCGCAGCGCCTTATAAAAGTCGGAGTCTTTCTTGGCGTTGCCGAGTACGTGTGGGAACGTCCTTTTCAGATGCTTGTAGCCCTTCTCGCCTTCCCGATCGTCCTGCTCGCCATAGACGTAGTTTGCCCGGGGCTCCTTGAGCGTCCAGGTATCGTCCTTGTACTCCCCGGCGAGATCGCGGGCGTTCCAGGCCTTCACCCATTCGGGATAGTCGCTGTAGTAATAGGTGCTGGTCACGAACTTGCCCGAGCCCGACGAATACCAGAACGCCTTGCCGAGCTGGCCGCCAGGCAGGATGGCGCCGCGATCCTTGATCGACACGGAGAAGACCCGCGACCTGCCGCCCGAGGCTATAATCAGCTCGTCACCGATGGTGCTCGAGGTCAGATTGCGCGGGGAGGTTCCGGCGTGTCGTATCCGAGAAGACGATATTTCACGCCATAAGGCGCTTCGATTGTGTCACCGTCGATTACCCGGCATGCGCCGGGGCCGCGCTGCGCGACCGTTGTTTCGGACGACGACTGTGACACCTTCCGACTGTAAGGATTCGAGCTTGGCGAGAAGACGGTCACGGCGGGCAGGTTTGCGGTCTGTAGCGGCTGGTAGACGATGGAGGCGAGCGCGGCGACTGCGAGAACGCCAAGCACAAGACCGAACCGGCGAAGCCGCGTACGGAGCTTTCGGTCTTCGAAGCCGAGGGTTGGAGGTTCGAGCCCTCCCGGGATCGCCACAAGCTACTGAAAATCCCTGATATTTTGTTGACGCCTGGCGCAGTTCGTTCCGCAAACCGCGGCGCGGAACGTCAGCGGAGACAAAGCAGCCCGACGTGGTGCGTCAACACCATCGCCGGGCCTAACCGCTCATCACTGACTGGAGTGATTTATGGCTACTGACGACAATACCCCGCCAGCCGGCGGAGACAACGGCGTTGCGGATCTCCGCGCCAAAATCTTTGAGATGAAAGTGCTGTTGGAAAGCCTGAGCAGCGGCTTCGAGATGCTTTCCAGAATGCCCGCGGCCAAGGTCATCGGCGGCGAGTTGACAGTGCTGCGAACGCTGATTACGCAGACAGCCGAGCTTTACGAGACGCTATCGACCCTGTGGCTTGAGCGGCTCGGCGGCGACGCGAACGCCTGACTTCCCTCAAACTGGCGGCGCTCCGGCGTCGCCCCTTTTGCACGGCGGATTGACAATGGCCGAACCTGAAATGGGTCAGGCCGAGTTCCTGCGTCTTTTTCAGAAACTCACGGTCGTGAGGCAGGTCACAGCAATGCGGTTCGGGAAATGATCGTATTTGTTCAGGAGCGCGTCTCAACGGGAGAAACACTCATTTTCGAAGGAGCATGGCGACGACCGTTGAAAAAGCCGCAAAGTCCCTGGCGCTGTTCCGGAAGGTGCCCGAGGACAATTTGTCGGCAAGCTCGCCGGCAAATTTTAAATCCTGAAGACGACGCGTCATCCACACAGCCGGATTTACAGCCGACGACGCCCCATAAAGGCGACTACCCCGCTCCCAGCAGCGGGGTTTTCTTTCCGACGAACGGTCTTATTCGCCCCAACCATCAGCAGGGCTTTCAACTCAAGCTTCCGCTCTCCACGCAATGGCGGACAAACATTCGCAAGGCGCCGACTTCCGCAAGGCGGTGAAAGCCGCCGTTTCGCTGGCAGAGGGCGTCATAGGCGACCGAAATTCATCTATTCCTGCAAAGGCATCGCGAAACCGGAACAAGCCAGCTCGTCCTTTCAAGGAACGGCTCTCGATTCAAAAGAACGAAGCATGAACACAAAAGACAACAATTCCAAGCCAAGGACGAGCTGGTTTAGCAAGAATTTAGCTTCTCGGCCAAGCCCTTAGGTTTCGGCGCCAGTTCTGATCCTGCTGCGCCAAGTTATATTGCTTACCGCGAAAGTGCTTCCTGACGCTGCTTCGGGGTCCGGATCAGAGAAGGTATGAGAGATTGGCTTATTCGTCCCCGTAGCTCTCGCCTTCGGCACCCTCTTCTTCGTCGCTACCTAATTCGGCTTCTTCCTGGTCTTCGTCCTGCCCACTTTGCGACGCGCTCGCGATAATCTCCTCAAAAATACCGGTAACAATCTCACGCGCAGCTTGGCCGCCTCCACTTTCGGCAGCAGCATAGCCGGCAAAACCAAAAGTGCTCAATCCCAAGATTAGCGCAAAAGCATTAATGCGTTGAACGATAGTCATATCTCTCTCCTGAGGCATTCATTGACAGAATTTTTCATCCATCAAAAGTTCAAGACGCTTTACTTGTGCCACAATACCAACGGTACCGAGGGTCCAGGCCTCATCAATTGCATACGGAGGAGGTCGTTTATCTGGCATTGTGTTCTTCAACACCGACTTTTGCGGCGTCTGTATCTTTGTGACGCTTTCATCTTGTTGGAGGTTCAATTAAAGGGAAGGAAAATTTCCTATGCACGGCTTCTCGTTAGGCGATTGTCTGGTTGACCAACCATTCGACTCAGCTTAGCCAGCCGGTATGATCGGTGCTGTGTAGCCATTCTGCACAACCTTGCAGTCTGCGCATTGGATCGCGCCGTTTGACCAGTGGTAAAATGTCACGCATCCGCAATCGCAGCACCACATTTCGGGCTCGTTCCGAGCATCCCGTTTTTCGCGCTCGGAACCTAGATTGATGAGATTGGTCATGGCCAAGAAACCTACAAATGATGGCGGGAAAGCCCGCAGCGCGGAAACCGGCAAGTACGTCAAGAAGTCCTACGCAAAGTCGCATCCGAACACGACGGTTATCGAACACGACAAGCCGAAGGGTGGTGGCAGCAAGGGTGGTAAGAAGAAATAGCGGACTATTCTGTTTTGCGGATGTGAGCCTTAAACCATTCGACTATGTCATCAAATGGCATTCCGGCTTCAACCGCCAAAATCATATCCTCGATTTCTGTTTCCAGGTCGCCGCCATCATCCGCGGCGACCAGTTCATAGCCGCTTCGGGTAATAAGCATATCAACCAAGATCAGAGCTGTTCGCTTATTGCCATCGGCAAATCCGTGATTGTTGGTCACAGATTGCGTTAACGCAGCTGACTTTCTCGCTATCGATCGGTGATATCCAGAGTACGGTCTGCCAATTGCGGATTTCGACCGAGTTGAGATTTATAATTCCGATGCGGCCACCAGTAAGCAATGCACCTTCATGTGCACTAAGAGCATCAGCAAGAGTAATTCGGTAATGCCTATTTCTTGGCAAGACGTCTCAAAGCGTTTGAATATTTCTTAACGGCTTTGTCGATAGCGTTTGCAGACGTTTTGGATGTGTGCACCGTTCGCGCTTCACCACCCTTGCTAACGTGCCAAGTTTCTGCTGTTTTTGGTTTTTTCGAAGCAACTTCACGCGAAACGTACTGCCCAGTCGCAGCGCCTCGCGCAGATGTTTTATCTGGTCTCTTACTCATTTACACTAGCCCTCGAACATAAGGGATTTATCACTTCGATTTAGCCGATCTTTTATTTGATTTTACACTACGCTTACTGGATTTTTCATCCTTGCGCGGCGGCGGCGATGAAGCCATGCGCTTCATGAGTTCGTCAACGGCTTCTTCGTTGTCTTCGCAGCCGAGTTCGCGTGCTGCTTCTTTAAATTTCTCAGTTTGCGTCTTAGTACGCTTCATGACGAAATACGTCCTCAATCACGACATTTTTCTTGTGGTCTATCGAAAAGACAAAAACAAGTGGCGGAACATCGCCGATCCGGCTAGTCACCGCATAACGAAAGGAACAAAAGTCGTTTTCAAACCTGTGGAACCCGTAGGGATTGAGTGCCAATCCATCAATGATCATATCAAGCGCGCGATCTACGACCCAGAAACCGCCAAGTTCCTCGACTGACTCATGCAGCTTCTCGGAAAATATTATCTCGCGCATTGCCTACTCGGAAGACCAACCCCGTTCTCTACCGATCTCCGCAAGATGGGCTAATATTTCGCCGTCAAGAGTTTCGTCTGACAAATGCGAAGACTTATAAGGCATTGGATCACCATTCGAACGCGTTCGCCACGCTATTCCATGCGAATTGTCGCTGGTCTCCATGCCAGTCATATTCCAATAATGATCAATGGATTTGTCGACAAATACCAAATCATCTGGACTGAACCATTGAAGGCTTGGTTTGGCCAGCGGGATCGGCCTCCGCTCCTTGATGCTTTTCCCATCATCATCGAAACCAAAGTCCGTGATTTCAAACTCTAGCAGCCCTTGCTGCGCCATCTCGGCTAATATGGGCGGCATTTCAATTGGAGCTGGCCCAAACTTAAGCCGCTGATAATACCGGCCGGAAACAGGCAGTCCTCGCCGCTCAAATGCACGAAAATCGGCACGCCAAATGATCTTGTTGAGCTTGATTAAGCCCAACCGAGGTGCCGTTCTGCATTTGGCGCTTACGTAAAGAACCAGATCTTTTAGACGCGATTGACCGCCTGGAAGGTCAACCTTGTAAGTCAGCGTCCGATGTTCGCGATCTCTTCGAACCATTAATGACCCTTAGAGTGCTAGTTGACTTCTCTGAACATGTTCTTATTTTGTTTCCTTGTCAACGGTCAACACTATAACTGATTTGCCTCAGCAACTCCGGCACTTTCAACCGTTTGTGGGCGTTCTATAGGTCAATCGCTTACCCTTTGTGCCCATAAGGATTTTCTCAGAGCGCATCTCATCATCAACACCTAGGCTGCGTTGACAAAAGGGATTCCCAAATCAGTTGAGTTTTGATTCAAGGATGTCTTTTAGGGGAGGCATCTTTGGGATATCCGAGTGACGTCAGCGATGCAGCGTGGGAAATCATTGCCCCGCTCCTTCCATCAGAACGTGGCCGGTGGGCGCGACCAGCACAGGATAATCGCAGATATTTCAATGGCATGATGTGGATCATGCGCACGGGCGCACCGTGGCGATACCTGCCGCCAGACTATGGCAAATGGAATTCCGTCTACGTCCGTTTCAGGCGCTGGGCGGAGATGGGTGTGTGGGATGCGATCCTCGAAACGCTTGTCGAACTGGGGCTCACCGACGACTGGGCTCACATGATGGACAGCACCACCGTTCGCGCTCATGCTCAGGCAGCGGGCGGAAAAGGGGAACTCATTCAAATGCTCTTGGTCGAAGCCGCGGCGGCTTTTCGACAAAGATCCACGCCCGGTCAGACGGTAAAGGACGCCCTCTTGGCTTTGTCCTCACAGGCGGCGAAACCTCGGACTATCGCGGCGTAGACGACCTGTTGAAATTGCCGGTCAACAAACCGAAAATCATGTTGGCGGACAAAGGGTTTGACAGCGACGACGTTCGATCTGCCCTGCTCATGAAAGGCATTGGACCAGTCATTCCGCCGAAAACAAATCGCAAAGATCCGCCTGCCTGCGACTTCAAAGCCTACAAGGATCGCAATCGGATCGAGCGCATGTTTGGTAAACTGAAACAGTTCCGGCGCATCGCCACGCGCTATGACAAAACGAAACTGTCTTACGCTGGATTCCTCGCGCTCGCTGCCGCCCATATCTGGCTACCCGCTTTTGTCAACGCAGCCTAGCTTAATGCGGTTGTTGTAGCGGAATTCGAACTCCGCGAGATAGCGGTGTAGATGCTTCTCCGAGCAGTGCTGATAAACGCCCTTCATGCCACGCTTGAAGATCGAGAAGTAACCTTCCAGCGTGTTCGTATGAACGGAGCCGCGAACGTATTCGCCAGCACCATGCTCAACGGTGAAATGATGCGCGAAGCCTTTGCCGATCGGCTTGTAATAGGTGGCTTCGTCGGTCATCAGCATGCTTTCGCGAGCGACGTTCTTATCGACAATCGGCTTGATGGTTGCCGTATCGGCGTTGTCGATATGGAAGGTACGAACTTCGCCGCCGCGCTCGACCAATGCTAATGCAGCATTCTTGTGAGCATAGCCGCGCTTCGTCTCTGCGCCCTTCTTCTTGCCGATGAAGGTTTCGTCGGCTTCGATAACGCCGCCAGCGCCGCCCATCGGAGCAAGGCCATCCGTCCGCATAGCTTCGCGCAAACGATGGGCCATGAACCACGCTGCCTCATAAGTGATCTCAAGCACGCGGTGAAGCTGATGGCTGCTGACACCCTTCTTGGAACTGCAAAGAAGGTGCGCCGCCTGGAACCACTTGTGCAGCGGGATATGGCTGGACTCGAAAACCGTTCCGACGCGGACGGTAAACTGCTTCCGGCATTTGCCGCACTTCTTCAGGCCGTGACGGATAACACCTTCTGGGTTCTTCTTGCTCGGCTTGGAGCGGACACCCTTGAGCGAATAGATGCGTTCGGTGTTGCCGCATTTCGGGCAAACCGGCCCGTTCGGCCAAAGCAACGCCTCAAGCCGAGAAAATGCTGCTTCTTCATTGTGAAAGTGAGGCTTGTTGAGAATAAACATTATCGGAATCCTCTATCTTCATGATTCCGAAGATAATCATTCTATATGGGTTTGTCAACCATACAATCACCTCTCGTTAAATTTAAATGCCGTCGTATCGGCAAGCTCAGCCCTCGCCCATTTGACGATTTGAATATCCTAGTGGTCTGATCCATTCAGGCGATTCCCAAATTCTCCGAAGCAGCTCATTCTTGCGCAATGAGATCAGGGATCACCGTGACTGTTACGCGCGATGAGCGGCTTCGTCTTGAAACCATCATTGCGGATGGCTCTGTCCGCGCTGAGTATGGGGATTGACGGCAGCTCAAGTTCCTGATTTGTTCCCATTAAGGGAGACCGATCATGGAGCACCGAAAATTCAAACAGCGGCTAGCGGAACTTATCGCGGAACTCACGCCCGCGCAGGGCCGCAAGCTGATCGATACTCTTCGCGAGCGGAGCGCTGGAAATGAAACGCAAAAGCTCATCGATGGCCAGTTTCAGACCGATCTGAAATGCCCGCATTGCAAGGGGCGTCGCATCCATCGCCATGGTATGGCGCGGGGTCTGTGGCGTTACAAATGCCTGGCCTGCGCCAGGACGTTCAACGCTCTGACCGGCACGCCGCTGGCCCGGCTTCGAAAGCGGGACCGCTGGCTGAAATTCGCCGAAGCGCTCAACGGCTCGGAGACCGTCCGCGCCGCGGCGGTGCGGACCGGGATCGACAAGAGCACGTCCTTCCGCTGGAGGCATCGTTTTTTGAAGGCGCAGAAAGACCTTAAGGACCAGCGGCTGACCGGCATCGTCGAGGTCGACGAATGTTTCGTTCTGCAAAGCCGGAAAGGTGAGCGACGCTTGCCGCGCAAGGCGAGGAAGCGCGGCGGCAAGGCTGAAAAGCCAGGCTTGTCCAGCGAACAAACGCCGATCCTGATCGCCCGCGACCGCTACGGCCATCATCTGGATGCGGTGTTGCACAATCGCTCGGAGGACGCCGTCAACGCGGTTTTGAAGGGAGCAGTTTCGAACACTGACGTGCTGCTGTGCATGGACGGCGATCCGGCGCTGATCGCTTTCGCCAAGGCAGAAGCGATCGAATACGAGCTGATCCTCGCCAGCCACGGCGAGCACGTGCATGAAAAGGTGCTGCACATCCAGACCGTCAATAGCTATATCAGCCGCTTCAAGAAATGGCTCAACCGCTTCAACGGCGTGGCGACGAAATATCTGCCCAACTATCTCGGCTGGCGGCGAATGCTGGAAAAATCCGCTGCTTCCCTTGCGCCCGAGCACTGCTTGGCCGCCGCCATTGGATGAAACACATACTCAACGCGGACAGAGCCTTGCGGATCGTTGTGCGCCTCAGAAACACGTCTGGCGCGCGCAGATTATTCTGGCCACCGCCGATGGTTGCGGCACCACCGAGATCATGCGCCGGTCCGGCAAATCCAAACCCGTCGTCTGGCGTTGGCAGGAGCGCTTCATGCATGAGGGCGTGGATGGGCTGCTTCGCGACAAGACGCGGCGGCCAGGGAAGAAGCCTTTGCCCGCAACGACCGTGCAACGTGTCGTTGATCTGGCGCTGAGCAGGCCGCCGGGAGAGACCACGCATTGGACCGGCCGGATGTTGGCCAGGGCTGCCAATGTCAGCCTGCGTTCGGTTCAGCGCATTCTTGAAGCCCATCAGCTTTCTCCGCACCGGATCCGGACGTTCAAGCTTTCCAAAGATCCCCACTTTGCCGACAAGCTCAGAGACATTGTCGGTCTCTACGTTGATCCGCCCGCTCATGCCGTCGTTTTCTCGGTTGATGAGAAGAGCCAAATCCAGGCGCTGGACCGTACCCAACCGGGACTGCCAATGAAGAAGGGGCGAGCCGGAACCATGACCCATGATTACAAGCGGAACGGGACGACGACCTTATTCGCCGCGCTCAATGTGCTGGAAGGAACGGTCATTGGCCGCAACATGCAGCGCCATCGTCATCAGGAATTCATCCGCTTCCTGAATACCATCGAGGCGCAGGTTCCGGCAGGCAAGCTCGTCCACGCCATTGTCGACAACTACGCGACGCATAAACACTCCAAAGTCAGGGCCTGGCTGGCGCGCCATCCGCGTTGGACATTCCATTTTACGCCAACTTCAGCGTCCTGGCTCAATGCTGTCGAGGGCTTCTTCGCAAAACTCACGCGGCAACGGTTGAAACGGGGCGTGTTCCGATCCCTCGTTGAGCTGCAAACGGCTATCAACCGCTTTATCCAGGAAAACAATGCCGAGCCGAAACCCTTCGCCTGGACAGCCGATCCAGATCGGATCATCGAAAGCGTCAAGCGTGGGAAGCAAATGTTAGAGTCGCTCCACTAGATACCCAAGCACTCACTTGCTTGAAGGGTATTAACCCGCATTTCTCACGCGACTGAAGCCATGGCATGGTGATCTGGCCGATTGGCCGGCATGTTGTCTTGTGACGTGCTTGGGGGTGGCGCAGATTGCGCGACCGGCTTTGGCAATCGGCTCGGATTTTTCGGTCTCCAGTGGGCCTCCGGGGTGTGCTGCGAAAGTGGCGTGTCGCAGCCTCACGCATTAAGCGGGGGAGCCACGGGCATGCGCGAGTCGGGCTGCGGCGAGACGCCATTCCGCAGCAGACGGACAGGCAGACGCGAAGGCGATCTTGACCCGACGCGCGCTGATTTTCACCAACGCGCCGATCTTCAGCAGCTTCAGCCGGATCGTGCCGCAGGTCGCAGCGGCAAACTGCGTATGAGCCAGGCCGATCCGGCGCAGCGCGCAGAGCAGAACGTAAGCCATCGAGGCAAACCACAAGCGCAGCTGGTTGGCCCGCATCGTCGCCGCTGAGGTGCGGTCGGCGAACAGATCGCCCTGCGCCTCTTTGATACGGTTTTCCATCTCGCCGCGCTTGCAATAGAGATCTTCGTAGAGTGGCTTGGCGGTCCAGGCGTCAGGCTTCAGCGAGGTGACGAGAAAACGCGGATTGGCTTCGCCGCCGGTCCACTCCGCCTTGCCGATCACGCGCCGACGGCGCGACCAGGAGTCCTTGGTCGACCAGAGGAAATCCCGAAACACCCGCGCCGGCTTGCCTTCCGTGGCCTCCGATAACCTCCGCGCCTCGGCCAGCGCCTCAGTGATGCGGGCTTCCAGACGCGCGTTGCGGGCGAGACCGAAGACGTAGTCAACCTTGTGGGCCTCGCACCAAACCATCAGGGCCTCTCGGGCGAAGCCGGAATCGGCGCGCAGAATGATCTTCACCTTCGGCCAACGCGCTCGGATCTGCGTGACGATCCGGGCCGTCTCCTCCGCCGCGCCGGCGCTGCCGTCGATGTTCGAGCGCCGAAGCTTTGCGGCCAGGAGATGCCGGCCGCAGAAGATGTAGAGCGGCAGGTAGCAATAGCAGTCGTAATAGCCATGGAAGAACCGGCCTTCCTGATGGCCGTGCAGCGGATCGTCGGTGGCGTCGAGGTCGAGCACGATCTCACGCGGCGGCTTGCTATGCGCCTCGAGAAACACGTCGACGAACAGATCCTCGATCGCGGCGCCGTCGTGCCCGATCTTGTGATACCGGCCAGTGGCTCCTTCCGCTGGGGCGTGCTCCAACCGGTTTAGCGTGCTCTTGCCGGCCAGCGGCGCCGGGGCTTCGGCCGTGCGTTCGAGCTTGCCGAGCAGCACGCCGAGAACGGGATCGCGCCGCAACTCGTCATGGTCGACGAGGTCTTCATAGCCCAGCGCCAGGCCGAACACGCGCTGTGCAACCAGCGTCTTCACTTCGTGAACCACGTAAGCGGGATGGCGCCGATCGCGAAAGCAGGCCGCAAAGCGGTCGACGAGCCGGATCGCCTTGTCCGTCTCCCCGAGCAGGTGAGCCCCGGCATCCGAAAAGACCATGCCGCCGTCGAAATCCGCGACCACACGGCGTCCGCCCGCTCTTCCAAAATCGATCTCGCTCGCGCTACACTCCGTCAGCATCGGGGAACTCCATCGAATCGGTATAACTCGTTCTCGCAAAACAAGTTTACACCGTCAGAGACCCCGATGCGCCTCCGCCGCGTGAGAAATGCGGGCTAGCCGCTCCTGAACGATACCACGTCGCGGCCGCTTGATCTCCACGCACCGGCGTGCGCCTCACCGCATTTTCAGCATGCTATAGAGAGACAGGCCGAAAAGAAGGATCATCAGAGCGCAGAAGAGTTTCTGCCCCACCATGAAATAGGAGACCGACGATGGCACGACCGGCGCCACCGTCTCGCCGAAGCGCTCCACCCCATAAAGGCAGCCATAGATGCGGCGGGCAATGTCCGGCCCCGGATCGAGCACGATGAGGCCAGTGCGCAAGGCCAGTTCAAAAGCCTCGCTCGGCGCGCGGGTCTCGCTGCGTATGGCGGGCGCGAGCGCGTCGAGCCCGGCCGCGCCGGTCGGGACGATGCAGGCCTCGCCCCCTCGCCAGGCCGCATAGGAGGTCTCGATATAGGCGCTCGTCCAATGCGCGCCGCGGTTTTCGGCGTCGAGCCGCTTCGTCTCCACCCCCCCATGCTCGCCGAGATAGAACATCGCGCCGATCAGCACCGCCACGCACCACCAGAGAAGCGGCAATGCGACGGACCGGCCATAGTCGGAAGTGACGCCGTAAAATGCGCCGAACCAGAAGCGGAAGAAGCCAGACCAGGCGCTCTTGCTCGAAGGCGGCCAGGGCACCGGCCAGTCTCCGGCGAAGCGGGCGGCCTCCAGTTCACGGGCAAAGAACTCATGCCCGCGATCGGTGTCATTTGCATTGATGGCGAAGCGCTTCAATGCGCGCCAGCGGGCGGGCAGCTCGCGGTCGGCACGAAAGATGCGCCGGATAAGGCCGAACACACTGCGGAGCGGATAGCTCAGCCGCGATTTCCAAAAAGCCCCTCCGCCGAATTCCTGCGGGCCGAGCACGACGCGCTCGCGCATCGAGATATTGTCGAGCCTGGGCGGCTCCTCGAAATAGGCCTGGACGAAATCGGGGGCCGCGTCGAAATGCGCTCCGGCCAGATCGAAGGCGCGGCCGCCGCGAATGGCGTTGAAATTGGCAAGACGCGCGAAATGCGCGTCCTCAAAAGTGGTGTAGTTCGGAAACGCGGTGAGACGGAAATTGGCGACATTGCCGAAATACGCCTTCGAGAAGAAAACATCGCCGCCGAAGCCGACCTGCGTGAAGCTCGCGGTCCCGCCAAAACGTGCCCCCGTGAACCAGACGTTGCGCACGAACTGCGCCTTCTCGAAATCGACATCGCCGGAGAAGCGCGCACTCCAGAACCAGCTGTCGCCGCCGAATTGCGTGTTTCTGAAATCGGTCTCACCGGCGAATTGCGCTTCGTGGAACCGGGCGTCGCTGGCGAATTCGGCCTTCTGGAAATCCGCAACGAAGAACTGCGTCCCCCGGAACCAGGCCTCGCCCAGAAATTGCGTTTCGTGGAACCAGGTATTGCCGGAAAACTCCGCCTTGTCGAAACGGGCTTTGTCCGAGAAGCGCGCCTGATCGAACCAGGCGATGCCGGCGAATTGCGTCTCATGGAACTCCGCGACGCCGGCAAACTGCGCCTTGTGGAACCGGGCCTCCCCGGAGAACTCGGCACGACCGAAGCCCGTCTTGTCGGCGAATTCGGTCTCGTCGAACCAGGCCTCAAGAGAAAATTGCGCCTTCTCGAAATCCGCCTGCCCGGCGAATTGCACGCCCCGAAACCAGATCACTTTAAGGAACTGCGCGTTCCGAAATTCGGCGTCCTGAAGGAATTGCGCCTGGTGAAATCTGGTGTTGCCGGAAAACTGGCTGTCGCGAAAACGGGCCGCGCCGTAAAATATGGCGCCTTCAAAACGGGTGGTGGCGGTGAATTGGGCGCTGTCGAAATCCGCCGTACCGGGAAAGATGAACCCGGAGAAGTTGATCTGATCGTGTTCGAGGGTGATGGATTTACCGGGCTGCCAGCTCGACGGCCGGCTCTTGACCTCGCCCAGCTCGAGCCAGACATCTTTCGTCCGCACCCGCATGACGAAGCGCTGGGCCGAGAAGTCCACCCTCGCGGCATCCATCCATTTGCGCGTTTCCTCGTTGCGGGCTTCGAGGTCTCCGAAGGAGTGACGCTGCGCAACCCATTTGCCCGACGTCTCAAGCGACCTGTACTGAGCGAGCATGCCCTCGGCCCAGTCATTCCAGACCGCTTTGGCGGCTTCATGCGCAATGTCGGTGGCCTCGTCCTCGAATTTGCCTTCCGAGATCGCGGCGGCTTTCGCCTCGGCACGCACCGCCTCGCAGCGTTCGAACAGTGCGATCGTTTCGTCGCGATCCATACCCTCGTCCATCTCCCCGCTGCTGCCCGACGCTGCTGCCCATAGAGCCGAACGCAAGGCCTCGCCAATTCGGCGATAGGCGTCGCCGGCTCAACTCAATGCCTTTACTTTACGATTATTTCGAGACGGCGCTCGATCGATCCGCATCATCTGGAGAATTGTTTGTGCCAGACGCACAGCTTTGCGGTCCCGATGTCTCGAACGCTCGCTAATTGACCGAGACATGCCCCAACAGGCCGAGCATGAAACCGGCGAGAGTGGCGTGAAGCATCGCAATGCCGACGTGTCGGTCATCTGTCCTCGTCCTGACGCATGGGGCTCGTTGAGCCTTGAAAGGCCAATGCCGGCAGGCCAGGGGGCATCGATGTCATCGGGTTCTCTCTCTCTCTAGCGCAACGCGCGTCCAATTGGACGCGGACAGTTGCGCCCATCTTTTGAAATAGATCAGCGCTCGTTCAATTGGCGCCGATTGAACGAGCGCTGATCTAGGCCGGCATTGATAAGGCCTCGGGCCGGCCCATGGCGCTTATCGTTTATTGCCGCCCGGATCTCTGCCAGAACGGCATGATCGATCGGGCGGGGAGAGACAAACGGTTCGGGCCGCCCGCGCCGGTCTCAGCCCTCGATGTCCACAGCTCGCAGCCTCAGCGCATTGCCAATGACACTGACCGAGGACAGCGACATGGCCGCCGCCGCGATGATCGGCGAGAGCAGAATCCCCAGGAAGGGATAAAGGATGCCCGCCGCGACCGGCACGCCCGCCGCATTGTAGATGAAAGCGAAGAAGAGGTTCTGGCGAATATTGCCCATCACCGCTTCGGACAGCTTGCGGGCGCGCACAATGCCGCCGAGATCGCCCTTGACCAGCGTGACCCCGGCGCTTTCCATTGCCACATCCGTGCCAGTGCCCATCGCGATGCCGACATCGGCGGCTGCAAGGGCAGGCGCATCGTTCACGCCGTCGCCCGCCATGGCGACGACCCGGCCCTGCCCTTGCAGCCGCGCCACGGCCTTGGCTTTGTCTTCCGGCAGGATCTCCGCCTCGACCTCGTCGATGCCCAGCTTGCGGGCGACCGCCTCCGCCGTCGTGCGGTTATCGCCGGTGAGCATGACGATATGCAGGCCGGTCTTCTTGAGTGCCGCCAGCGCCGCAGGCGTCGTCGCTTTGACCGGATCGGCAATCGCAATGACGCCGCGGGGCGCACCATCCAGGGCGACAAAGACTACTGTGGCGCCTTCCTTGCGCAGCTCTTCAGCCTCCGCGTGAAGCGCTTCGGTGTCGATGCCCGCCTTCGTCATCATGGCGCGATTGCCGATCGTGACATGTTGCCCGTCGACGATGCCGGTGACGCCCTTGCCGGCAGGCGCGTCGAACTCCGCCGTATCGGCGAGGGCGAGGCCGCGCTCTTTCGCGGCCTCGACGATTGCGGCGGCAAGCGGATGCTCGCTCGCCCGCTCCACGCTCGCCGTAAGCCGCAGCAGATCGTCTTCATCCACACCGCTCGTTCTGACGGCCACGACTTTGGGCTTGCCCTCCGTCAGCGTCCCGGTCTTGTCGATGACGATCGTATCGACCTTTTCCAGCCGCTCCAGCGCCTCGGCATTCTTGATGAGAACGCCGCCTCGTGCGCCGCGCCCGACACCCACCATGATCGACATCGGCGTCGCAAGGCCGAGCGCGCAGGGGCATGCGATGATCAGCACCGAGACCGCAGCGATCATGCCGAAGGTGAAACGCGGCTCCGGTCCCCAGACGCTCCAGGCGATAAAGGCGATAAAGGCGACGGTCAGCACTGTCGGCACGAACCAGCCGGACACCTGGTCGGCGAGCCGCTGGATCGGCGCGCGGGAGCGCTGTGCCTGGGCGACCATCTGCACGATCTGGGCCAGCATGGTGTCGCGCCCGATCCTTTTGGCGCACATGATGAAGCTGCCGCCCTGATTGACCGTGCCGCCGATGACGGACGCGCCGGGCTCCTTGCCGACGGGCATCAACTCGCCGGTGACCATCAACTCGTCGACCGCGCTTCGCCCATCCAGCACCTCGCCGTCCACCGGAACCCGCTCGCCGGGGCGCACGCGCAGCCGATCGTCCAGTTGGACCTCCTCCAGAGCGATGTCCTCATCCGTTCCGTCCGCCCGGATGCGCCGCGCGGTTTTCGGAGCGAGGTCGAGCAGTGCGCGGATGGCGCCGCTCGTCTGCTCCCGGGCGCGCAATTCGAGAACCTGGCCGATCAGAACGAGCACGGTGATCACCGCCGCGGCCTCGAAATAGACCGGCACCGCGCCTCCCGCAGTCCGGAAGGCGGCGGGAAAGATGCCGGGTGCGAGCGTCGCGACGACGCTGTAGACCCACGCCACGCCGGTTCCCATGGCGATGAGCGTGAACATATTGAGATTGCGGGTCACCAGCGATTGCCAGCCGCGCACAAAGAACGGCCATCCCGCCCAGAGGACGACGGGCGTGGCCAGCGCGAGCTGGACCCAATTCGAAAGCTGAGGCCCGAAGAAATGGAGACCCGCCAAATGGCCGCTCATTTCCAGCAGGAACACCGGCAGGGCAAGCGCAAGGCCCACCCAGAAGCGGCGGGTCATGTCGGCGAGTTCAGGGTTTGGCGTAGCCTCCGCCGTGACCAGCTCCGGCTCAAGCGCCATGCCGCAGATCGGGCAGGAGCCGGGGCCGACCTGGCGGATTTCGGGATGCATCGGGCAGGTATAGATCGTGCCCTCCGGCACCGTCTCGGCGGGCGCCGGCTGTGGAGAAAGGTAACGCTGCGGATCGGCCTCGAATTTTTCGCGGCAGCCGGCGCCGCAGAAATAGTAGGTCTCGCCCTGATAGACGGTCTGGTGTTTTGCCGTTGCGGGATCGACCGTCATGCCGCAGACGGGATCTTTGACGGCGACACTGGGCGCCTCGCCGTGGTGCTGGTGCTCGCCGCGATTGTCATGAGAATGGATGTGCGCGTTTTGCGAGGTCATGGCCTGATACCGTCGGTTAATCGTTTCTGATCGCATACCCTATCGGGGTATTGCCTTTGCTTGACACCTAATACCCCTCCAGGGTATTTGTCAACCATGCAAACGGACACTAAAAACGCCTGCGCCAAGCGCCTCAGCCGGGTCGAAGGGCAAGTGCGCGGCATCGCCCGTATGCTCGAAGAAGACCGTTACTGTATCGATATCATCACGCAGATCAGCGCCGCTCGCGCGGCGTTGCGCCGGGTCGCGGAGGAGATTTTGCGCGATCATGTCGCTCATTGCGTCGAGCACGCCATCGCCAGCGGGGATGCGGATGAGCAGCGCCGTAAAGTCGCCGAATTGATGCAGGTCCTTTCGCGAACGGAACGTTGAGCCCGCGGACTCGCTGATCTGTCGAGGCAGCAAATATAAGGACAACGCATTATGATCACACGCCGTTCCCTGATTGCCGTCGGCGCGCTTGCCGGCCTCGGGATGCTGAATTCCGCACGCGCCGAGGCGCTTCCCGCTGCGATCGTTCACAAAGACCCCAATTGCGGCTGCTGCGCCGCGTGGGTCGATCATCTGCGCGCCGCCGGCTTCTCGGTGACCGTCGACGAACGGCCGGCCATGTGGGGCATCAAGCAACGGCTCGGGATTCCGTCGCAGCTCGCATCGTGTCACACGGCCGAGATCGGCGGCTACATCATCGAGGGCCACGTGCCGGCCTCAGCAATTATTCGTCTGCTGAAGGAAAAGCCTGCGGGTAAGGGGCTTGCCGTGCCAGGAATGCCCATCGGCTCACCAGGCATGGAGGTCGAGGGGCGTGAACCGGAGGCTTACGACGTGATTTTGTTCGGCGCAGGCGAGGATCGGATCTTTGCCCGGTTCAAGGGGGTTGCCGCAATTTGACGGGCTCACGGCCTTGCGGAGGCGCAAAGCCTCCAATCCGCAGTGATTTTGGTCGAAAGGTCAATATCCATATTCTCCGCAAAAGTTTGTTGGCAAATTGGCACCTAATCCGCTAGTTTGACGCACTTACCGGATGGTGGGACGGGGCCGCGACACTGTCATAATTCAGAATTTCCCGACCCATGGCCCGCTTGGCTGCGGGGGAGGACGATGCGTTTTGTGAATGCCGGGACCGCCCCTCGGCGGCCCGCCGTTGTTTACGTCAGTCCAGCGGAGCAGCGGCGCGTCGTTTTTGCGTCATCGCTCGGCACCATATTCGAGTGGTATGATTTCTATCTTTACGCCACTCTCGCGCCGTTCTTTGCATCGCTGTTCTTCCCGCCCGGCAACGACACGGCGGCTCTGCTCTCGGCACTTGCCACCTATGCCGCCGGATTTCTTATCCGCCCGTTCGGCGCCGTCTACTTCGGGCGCATCGGCGACCGGCTCGGGCGCAAATACGCCTTTCTGATCACCATTATCCTCATGGGAACATCGACATTCGCTGTCGGCCTGATTCCCACCTATGAACATATCGGCTGGGTCGCCCCGTTGATGCTGGTGCTGCTGCGGCTGGCGCAAGGCTTCGCCCTCGGCGGCGAATATGGCGGCGCCGCGACCTATGTCGCCGAGCACACGCCGATCTCCTCCCGTGGCTGGGCGACGAGCTGGATCCAGACGACCGCAACGATCGGCTTTTTCCTGTCGCTGTTCGTCATCGTGCTTTGCCGGGCAACCATCCCGGAAGGCTACTTCAAGGAATGGGGCTGGCGGGTTCCCTTTCTGCTTTCAATCATCCTTCTGGTTTTCTCGGCCTATATCCGGCTGCGCATGAATAAATCGCCGCTCTACCGCTATATGAAAGAGGTCGGACAGCTCTCCCGCGCGCCTATTGCGGAGAGTTTTTTCAGGATCTCGAACGGGCGCAAGGTGCTTTTCGCGCTTCTGGGAGCGACGGCGGGGCAAGGCGTCGTGTGGTACACCGGACAATTCTACGCCCTCTTCTTTTTGCAGATCACGCTGAAAACGGATTACGACGTCGCCTATCAGCTCATGATGATCACGCTCGTCCTTGGCACGCCGTTTTTCGTGTTCTTCGGCTGGCTGTCGGACAAGATCGGCCGAAAACCGATTATCCTTGCAGGCTGTCTGCTGGCGGCGCTGACCTATTTCCCGATCTATTCCGCCTTGACACGGGCGGTTAACCCCGACCTCGCGGCTTTTCAGGAAAACACCAAGGTCGTCATGGCAGCAGATGCCGGTAGGTGTCACTTCCACATCTTCGTCGGTCCCTGGACGGATTTTTCCGATTGTGACCGTGCCAAGGATTATTTGACCAAACTCGGCATTTCCTTCGAAACCGTCGACCGGCCCGGTGAGCTGGGCACGGTGAAGGTCGGGCCTTTGCGCCCCTTGCCGATCGACGACTGGGAAGCGAAGAACCGAAAGGAAAATCTCTTCCTGGCTCTCACCATCCAGGGATATCCGGTCAAGGCAGACATCGCAAAGATGAACACGCCGCTCGCCATCCTCCTGCTCCTGATCATGTTGATCTATGTCTGCATGGTCTACGGGCCGATGGCGGCGTTTCTGGTGGACCTCTTCCCTGCGCGTATCCGCTACACATCGCTGTCTCTGCCCTACCATATCGGCAATGGCTGGTTCGGCGGCATGCTCCCGCTTGTCGCCACGGCCATGGTGGCCGCCACGGGGAACATCTATTACGGGCTTTGGTATCCTGTGGTGGTTGCGATGCTCACATTCATTATCGGGCTGATATTCCTGCGTGAGCGCTCACGGAGCGAGTTCGGCTGACGCGCCGCCGTCTGCCGTAATGGCCCGCCGGGATCTTCGCCTTGGCCAGATCCGGTGTTAGCGGCGCGAATGAGACCGCATCCTTTCGCCGATCTCGCGACGCCTTTCAGCTGCCACTTGTTCCGCCGCCTGCCAGATATCCTGATCGTCGTCCGCCTGAAGATAATCGAGAACGAGTTTGGAAACGATCAGTCCGATCAGGAACAGGACAACCAATGCGACGGTCGCGCTGATGAAAAAGAGATTGACGTTCACCGATTCCAGGCTGCCCGGCATCAGCAGCCACATCAACAGGGTGAGCGCGGCGGGAATGGTGGCGAGCAAGCCGAATTTTGCGGTGCGCGCGAGGCCGATCTTCGGCCTGACCCTCGTGACGTTCTGAGGCAGCCGGATCTGCGCGCCCGTGGTGTGATTGTCAACCAGCATACAATAGCCGTGCCTGACGCCCCTGCGTGCAACCCAGACCGCCGTTACGACATGGCCGTTGCGCAGAAGCAACCCACTATTGACGAGGCTGACCTCGGCTTCGCGGCCATTGCGCTGACGGATGCCGAAGGTTTGCCGTTCGATCATCTCGGACGCAATCTGCACCGAGCCGGTTCCGTCGCTGTCCGTCTCTTCGGCGATGTCCGGCTCGGCCCAGGCCTGGAGCCCTACGACAACGCCAGTCACGTCCCACGCGTAATACTTGGCCATCCTCCGCCCCGTTCGTTGCGTCACGCCGACGGGTCCGCATCTCACACAATACGTGAACGTCCTCTGAGACGCCGCATTGTTCCTTACGACGTTTGTATTATGTATTTTGTTCAAGTTTTATGTGCCGATCATCTGTTGCACAAGACTTTTCCCCCCAGAGGCCGAATTTGCCCGATCTCCTTTAAACCCATGTAATGATGCCGCTATCCGGAGCCGCAGCAATGGATTGGCATTGCGGTAGATTTCACGGGGAGGTTCCATGCAAAGGGAAACAGAGACAGCCATAAAGGTGCGGCAACCCCAAGCTGCACTCGCCCGCAAAATCACCCTGCCCTTGCTGACGCTCTACGGCCTCGGCACGACGATCGGCGCCGGAGTCTATGTCGTGATCGGCGAGAGCGGAGCCAGCGCAGGCTATTATCTGCCGCTCGCATTTCTCATTGCCGGCGTGATTGCGGGGCTTTCGGCGGCCTCCTTTGCCGAACTCGCCACCCGCTTTCCGGTCAGCGCGGGCGAGGCCGCCTATATTCGTGAAGGGCTGGGGCTCAGGGATATCTCCCTGATTGCCGGACTGGCCGTCGCGTTTTCGGGAACGATCTCCTCCGCGACGCTTCTGCAAGGCGGGGTCGGCTATCTGAAGCAGATCGTCGGTGCGCCCGATGCGCTTCTCTTCATCCTGCTGCTCGCGTGTCTCGGCAGTCTGGTTACATGGGGCATTCTGAAATCGCTGGTCATGACCGCGCTGCTCACACTGGTGGAGATTGCCGGGCTCCTGCTCGTCATCCTCTATGCGCCGGCCGATCCCATCACGATGGCGGCCAATGCCAGCGCCAATGCGGCTCCCTTCAATCTCACGCTTCTAACCGGGCTCTCCGCTTCAATCCTGCTCGCCTTCTTCGCTTTCATCGGCTTTGAGGACATGGTCAATGTGATCGAGGAGGTGAAAGAGCCGAGCCGAACGATGCCGCGCGCGATCGCTCTGACCCTCATCATAACGATCGTTCTTTATATCTGGGTCGCGCTTGTCGCCGTCAGCACCGTGCCGCCCGGCGAATTGCGGGGATCCGACGCGCCCCTGGCGGAAATCTTCGGCCGCCTTTCCGGCCATAGCACGGAAGCTTTCAGCGTCATCGCCGTCATCGCCGTCGTCAACGGCGTGATCATTCAACTGGTGATGGCCTCCCGCGTGCTCTATGGCCTGGCGCGGCAGGGCCAGATTCCGGAAATGCTCGGCTGGGTCTCCCCGACGACGCACACGCCGGTCATTGCGACGCTCGCGGTCTGCCTCGTCGTTCTCGCCCTCGGTCTGACATTGTCGTTGCGCGACCTGGCGCAAACGACATCGGCGCTCACGCTGGCGGCATTTGCGCTTGTCAATCTGTCGCTTTGGCGCCTCAAACGCGGAACACTCCCCGAGCGCAATGTGTTCACAATACCGCGTATCATACCCATACTCGGCTTTCTGACGACCAGCCTGTTTTTGGCCGCCGAGCTTACGCGCCGGATCGTCGCTTATTTTGGATGAGGATAAGATTTGCTACCCGCAAAGAGGCTGAGACTGCCGCCCCGTCAGATCAGCAGCGAAGGCAAGGTGAGGGGGGTCGGTGTCGAATTGGAATTCGCTGCGATTTCGGTGCGTGAGAGCGCCTTAAAGGTCCAGTCCGTCTTCGGAGGCGAGATCGTCCGGGCCGATTCACACCGCTTCCATGTCAAGAACACCGCGCTCGGGGATTTCACCTGCGAACTGGATACCTGGCTCGCCCACCACAGCGCAGCCTATGAGACGCCACAAGGGCCCTTCAGCGCCGCATGGGAGGAATTTCAGGTCCAGCTACACAGCGTGCTCGGCGATATCAGCTCCATCGTCATGCCCTGCGAGATCGTTTGCCCGCCAATTCCGCTCACCGAATTGCAGAGACTCGATGAGCTTGTCGATGCGCTGAACGCATCGGGCGTTGCAGGGACCCGCGCCAACCCGCTCTATGCGTTCGGCGCTCAGCTCAATCCGGAGATTGCCGAGGCCAGTGCGCAGTGGATCACATCCGTGCTGAAGGCTTATCTTCTGATGTCGGATTGGCTGCGGGGGATCATGTCGATCGATCTCACGCGCCGTCTTGCCGCTTATAATGAAGCCTTTTCGAGGGAATATACGGCGCAGATCGTGAATCCGAACTATTGGCCAACCATGGACAGGCTGATCGATGATTACCTGTTTGCCAATCCGAACTCGGAACCGCGAACTCGACATGCTCCCGCTTTTCGCCTGGATCGACGAAGATCGCGTGCGCGCCGCCGTTTCCGATACGCGCGTCAAGAAGCGGCCGACATTTCACTACCGGCTCCCCGATGCCAATCTTGGCGATCCGAATTGGAATGTGACGCTCGAATGGAACAGGTGGTCGGTCGTCGAACGCCTTGCCGAGCGGCGCGAAGTGTTGAACGATATGGGAGCGGCCTATCGGGCGAACGAGCAGCGTCTGATACCGGATGACTGGGCGATCAAATCGAGTGAATGGCTGGTCCTGCTATGAGCAAGAAACCCTGCATAGGCGTGACGAGTTCACTCGGCGGCGGCCGGTTCATGTGGTGGTTCTATTGGCTGACGCTGAGACTGCTCGGCGCGCGGCCGGTGCGCCTGATCGCGCCCGTTGCGGATATCGATGAGCGCCAGTTCGATGGTCTCATCGTCGGCGGGGGTGACGACATCAGCGCGGAGCTTTATCACGGCGAGCCGACGGTCGATATCCGCATCGATCCGGAAAGAGATGCTCTGGAACTGAAGCTGCTCGAGCGGGCCGCGCCGCTCAATCTGCCGGTGCTCGGCGTGTGCCGGGGCGCGCAGATGCTGAATGTCTATTATGGCGGATCGCTCCATCAGGATGTGCGCAAGGTCTATGCCGGGATGCCGAAGATGTGGACACCCCTGCCGAGCAAGAATGTCCAGCTTATGGACGGCACAAAGCTCGCCGGCTTCATCGGGTCCGCCCCCCTGAGGGTGAACAGCCTTCATCGCCAGGCGGTCGACCGTGTCGGAGAGGGACTGAAGATCGCCGGGCGGGATGAATATGAGGTCATTCAAGCGATCGAGGATCCGGCGCATCCCTTCCGGGTCGGCGTGCAGTGGCACCCGGAGTTTCTGATCTACCGGGGGCGGCACCGCCGTCTGTTCAGGGCGTTCCTGGATGCGGTGAAGTCCTACGCCGCCGAAAGGGGGGCACACGGCGCGAGCGCCGCCGAACCCGCCGAATGGAAAGCGTTCCGCACGCCCTCGGTAGAAGCGCCCGAGACCGTTGGCAGTCGTGTGCGCGCTGCGGATCTTTTGAGCTCGCGCCTGACCGGCTGCATGCGGCGGTAGCATTTCGGCAATGGCGTGAAAGCCATCACCGCCAAGCGTCCGGGAGGGCGTCGGCGAAGGAGATCGGTGCCTCTCGACCGCTCAGCCTGCGATACCCCGGACGCCGCGTGTCAAATGATCTCTATTTCCGGGAACGGAAAGATAAATTTGCCGCCGGCAGCCAGATAGTCACGTTCACGGCGCATGATGCCGTCCTTGAAGTGCCAGGGCAGGACGAGAAAATAATCGGGTTTCATCGCCCGCGCCTCCTGCTCGGAGACGATCGGAATATGCGTCCCTGGTGTCACGCGTCCGAATTTTTCTTCATTGACTTCCGCGATGACCGGTATTTCCGCCGGGCCGAAACCGCAGAATTGGAGCACGACATTGCCCTTGGTCGATGCGCCATAGCCGAAGACTTTTTTCCCGTCAGCGGCAAGCGCGCGGATGAGCCTGGAAAGATCCTCGCGATGCCGAAAGACGCGCTCCTCGAAATCCCGGTAAGGGCGCGGCGTCGACAAACCCATGCGGTCCTCTTGCTCGAGCAGCCAATCAATGACCGTCCGGTTCGGTTTCTGGGCTGTATTGCCCGCTTTTGCCGCAGTGACGGCGAAACTGCCGCCATTGGTGTTGTTCATGACGACATCGACCAGCGTCAGATTGGCGGCGGCGAGGATCTTCTCGACGACTCCGAGCGAGTAATATTCGATGTGTTCGTGGCAGATCGTATCATAGGAATTGAGCCGCAGCATGGACGGCATGTAGCTCTGCTCGAAATGCCAAATCCCGTCATTGGCAAGCACATCCGCTACCTCGCGCGCGAAAGCGACCGGGTCTTGCAGATCGTAGAACATCGCGATCGACGTTACGATTTTCGCGGGCTTACCCGTGACGCTGCGGTAGGCCGCAGCGGAGAAGAAGTCGGGCACGAGCTTGACGTCCTCGGGGTAGTAGCTTGAAAATTTGTTCCCGGTCGGATCGATGCCGATGCGCGAGAGACCGCGTGTCGCGTAGGCTTTGAGGGTCGTGCAATCATTGCTGCCGATATCGAGGACGACGTCGCCGCTCGATGGGTCAGCAAGCCTTTCCAGATATCGGACCTTGTTGGTCAGATGATCCACCATGGATTGGTTGAGGCCGGACCGGTAGCCATAATTGTCGCCATACATCTCGCTCGGCGCATAGGAATGCTTCAGCTGCAGAAGCCCGCTTGAGGGTGACCAGACGAGTTCCAGGGGACCGGCCGTCACCGGCTCCGAAGCCGAAGCTGGAAAGACACCGGTCAGAGCCTGCTCCCCGAGATTGAGAACGGAGATGAGATCCTTATTTCCGCCGACCCGGCAACGCTCTATGGCGCGATAATTGGCTCAATTCATGCGTTGGCCACCTTTCGGTCTCTTGTGGTCACTTCGGCGGCTCTGGACAGAACCCCCGCGAAGACCTGCTCTATCGGCCACTGGGCGGCAGGATGCCGACTTTGTTGCGCCGTTCGATAGATCGGGATGAGCTTGTCGCGGCACGCGGTTCTGAATGCAGGCAGATGCTTGAACCGACGGACTAACCGAGCTGGGTCAAAAAAACACGAGTGGACGATTTGGTCGGGTTCATAAATCAGTTCGAAATACTGGATGATACTTGGAAGGAAATTCTGCCGCCATCGGTCAACTGATGAAGCTCCCATCAGCTCTGCAACTTCGTATACTTCCGGAATGCGCTCCAAGACAAAAAGGGAAGCATATTTATTCCAAGAGACATTGAAATTGACGACGACTTGTGGATCTCCGATCCAGACGCCCTCCTCTTCCATCATATTGTTGAGCACGTAATTGGATGTCGGGACACAGTTCAGCATTGTAGAGAACGAATATCCGCTCGTGTCCTGAGAGTAAGCGTTGAGCGCGTGGTCGCGTCGAAAGACCAGCGCATAGATGGCGGTAAAGAAATTTTCGTTCCGTGCACTGAACTCACGGATCGGACCGGCAATATCCGGTTCCGGCGGCACGATCGGCGGGGCATCGCGAAAAAAGGCCTCGAAATCTACAATCTCCGTACTCTTGGCCCATGAGTACGCATAGTTCAAGTAGACGAGAGCCGGGTGCTCCCGATTGGCGATTGCGCCCAAGATACGTTCGATCGCGCCCGGCATCATCAAATCGTCGTCGCCGAGAATCCAGATATAATCGCCTTTCGCGGCGTGCGCCGTCTCTCGCAAATTTCCGAGCATTCCCACATTGACCGGGTTGCGCCGGTAAGAGAAATCGGAGCGAGACCGGTAAGGGGCGACGATCTTTTCGGTGTGATCCGTCGAGGCGTTATCGCAGACGAGCATTTCGACGCCGGGAATCGGCTCCGGACAGAGGCGCGACCAATTCCGGAGGCCGGTCGCCAGCCACTCAGCTCGGTTATATGTGCTGATACAGACCGAAAGCGTCGGGCGCGGCGCAAGACGCATCGCGGCGACACGTCTTTCCATCTCCGGCTTCTCGATAGCCGGAATTCGACGCCGAGGCTCCGGCAGGCATTGTGCCATCCGCGCGGCAATCTCGAAGCCGTAATCGCTCCATGTCTTGATGGGCCGTGAGGCGGCTTCTCCCGCCAGCTTGTCTTGCAGAGCCCTGTCCGCCGTCAGACGGACGATTGCATCGGCGAGCTGTTTGGCATCGCGCACATCGACCGTCATACAGCCGCCGCCTTCGGCAAGCTCGGCCATCGAGCCGAAATTGGCGCAGATACAGGGCTTCGCGTTCCAGAGACTCTGCGCTATGGGCAAACCAAATCCCTCTTCGGTCGACGGGAAGACCGTAAAGTCCGCGGCCGCACAGAGTGCTTCAAGCTGCCGCTCGTCGATGTCCTCAAACCACCGGACGCCGGGCGCGGCTTCGATCGCCGCGCGAATGCCATTGCTTGTTCCGGGTATGAAACGTCCCACGATCGTCAGTTCTATTTCGCGATGCACGCGTTTTTGAGCCTCGCCGAAAGCGGCAAGGAGAGTTCTGGATATTCTTGCGAGGCTCGAGAGCGCTGATGCAAAGAATGGACGCAGTGTCGCGGCTCTCGGCCCGCCTCCGGCTCTCGGCGCGGGCCTGGTCTGGAAATTCGCCGGGCAACGGAGCGGCGAGGATCTTGCGATCGAGCGATTGCGGCTTATCAAGCGCTTCACTGAGGAACGCAAGCAGGTCCCTCCGCGAAAACTCGGAAATCGGAAATATGAGATCGAACCGGCTCAGCAGGCACATATAGTTGTAATGAGCAAGGCTCATTTCATTTGGAAAATGCTCGTAAAGTTTCCACGGAATGGCGTCATAAAATATTGCGGCACTTCTGATGCCGAAACGCGAAACGAACCTCAGCAAATCCTCTTGGTGTTCCGTGGAGAGGTGAAGAGGAAGTTCCGGCATCACGAACCACGAAGCGGAGGGGGCGTCATTCGGGTCGATCCACTGCGACCACTCCCCGGAGGCGGGACCATTCCATTTTTCCAGATGGGTCAGATCCTCGCTGGACGCCGATTGAAAGCCGCGATCATCCTTCGCCCATACGACCGGAACAACGCGCAGCCCTTGGGCGATCAATGCCTTTGCAAGTTGGCGCGTTACACGTTGAATGCCGCTATTGCGCGGAAATAAACGGGTTGAATCCACCCAGAAATAGATGGGGCCCAGCCGGTTCCGCGGCTGGTCCAGCACATCGATCTCCTGGCGAAGCGAAGCCGCGTAATCTCGCCAGGAGGGAATTGGCCGGGCTTTTGCCTCTTCCGCCAGCGACCGCCTCAGATCCGTCTGCTCGATCAGCCGTTCAAGCGCGTCATAGAGCGCCTGGCGGTCCCTCACATCCACCGCCAGGCACCCTCCTCCCTCAGCAATCTCGGCCATGGACCCGAAATTGGCGCAAATGCTGGGCTTGCCATACCAGAGGCTCTCAAGAATGGGCAGGCCGAAGCCTTCCTCGACCGAAGGGAAGACCGTGAAAGCGCAACGCTGATAGAGCGAAGCCAGCTCCTCGTCGGAGACCGGCCCGGCATAGCGGATTGCGGCACTCTCACTTGCCTTCACGGCATCGGCGACCAGCGGGTGCATATGACCTGCCAGCACCAACTGCCAGGAGCTGCCGGGCATCCGTCGGAGATAGTCCTGAAAGGCTTCTATTAGAAGGAGCTGATTCTTTCGTGGGCAGAGCGTGCCGACGCACAAGATCAGCCTGTCGCCGCAATCTTCAGATGCAGGACGTTCATCCTCGCTGAATTCGGCGGGCAGGTGCCGAGGGCTGAGAGACGGTATAGTCGCGGCCTCGGCGCATTCAAAATGACGCCAATAGGAAAGAAGGTCGTCGCCGGACCAGTGCGAAATGGGCCAGACCGCATCGGCCAGGCGGATCTCCTGCATATATTGCCGGTGCTTCTCCGCCATGTCGTCATATTCGTCGCACTTGAGCGGTATGGCATCGTAGAAGACGAATCCCGTCCTCACCCCTGACCGCTTCGCCCAGCCGATCAGGTCGAGCGTCACGGGCTCCGGATGCGGCGTAATGTGCGTGACTTCGGGAACGATCAGCCAGCCGTTCAGATCCCCGGCCTCGCCAATCGGCGGCGCGACCGCGCCGGGCTCGTCGGAATAGAGCTGTTCCTCGTCCTCCGTAAGGGGCGGGCCGTTCCATTCCGCCAGATAGCGCCTTTCCCTCATGTCGATGAGGACGCAAGCCTTCCGCGCGCCATCCCATTTGACGTAGCGGACTTGCTCGCCCAATGCTGTCAGCCCACGCCCAATACCGCGGGCGACGCGCTGCAAGCCGGTATTCAGCGGGCATTGGACCGTGTGATCGACGAATATGTAGAAAACTCGCATTTCCGCTGGGGCGAATGGCAGACGCCGGGCCCGCGCCGTATCCGCAGCAATCGCGTCATCGGCCGAAAGAGCGCGTTTCGCCTGCTGGCGAAACTGTTTGGTGCGTTCGGCACGCGCGCGATCATCGAGGCGGCTCTGCGATAAGGGAAATCGCGAGAGGACGCGCTGGAGGGATGCGGCTTTGGAAAGCTTCCCGCGCGCCGCACGGCGTATCCGGCGTGAAAAGTCGCGTTGCCCATGCGCGAACTTCCGGACTGCATTCGCGGTCCGATAAAATCGCGATTTTAGGTGCCCTTCGAGTTCCCTTCTGGCCGCTCGTTCGGCATCGAGCTCCGCTGTGATCGTCCTGTTCTGCGATTTTTCGCGCTGAAGCTCGCTATTGAGCGCATCCTTCGCCGTGCGCTCTTCCTGAAGAGTGGCCTCCACCTTCTTCTTGTCTTCACGGACAATCGTGAGCGCGTCCCAAACTGCGGCGACCTCATTATTCGAGTTTACGGTCTGAGCCAGGACGAAATCGTCGAAGACATTCGGTCCAGGGCCAAAACATGGCCGTAAGTCCAGACGGGCCTTCGACAGATAAAAGCGGTTCAAGCCATCGAAATAGACGAACTCATAGCCCAAAGCCGTGAGCCTGGGTTCCCAAGACATGAAAACCGGCTCAGGAGAATTCGGCTTCGTGCTTTCGACGATAACAATCCAAGGCCGCACCTCAGAGGCGCCCCAGCTCTCGATAGCCTGCTCCTCCATTCCCTCGACATCGATCTTCAACCAGTGAATATCCCGATCGCGAAACCTTTCCAGGATGTCGCACAGGGGAAGGCAGCGCGCCGTAACGCGCTCGACCTGCCACCCCTGTTCTTCATGCATCCGGGCGATTTGTTCGTCGCCCGTGCTCATGCCGGTGCCGGGAATTGCATAAAATGCGATTTCATCCCTATTCGAGTTGATCGCGACGTCAAACACCTCTTCATCGGGACGGGCGGCCCGCAATTTCTCCGCATACTCCGCATTCGGCTCGATATGGACGCCACGCCAGCCGCGCTCGTAAAACGCCAAGCTGACTGAATCCACGACGGGATCCTGCGCTCCGACGTCAATATAGAATCCATCTTCTGCGCCCTTTAGTGCGCGCCACAGAATAACGTCTTCGAAATTCTGAGCGTAGGAGACAAACCTCACTTTTTCTTCTCCCGAGAATCCAGTTTAAATATTCGAAATAACTTGCTCTGACATTTCAATTGTCATGACAGAGAAGCAACAGAAGCTGCCTCGGTCTTGGCGCGCCAGTCGTCAAGAACAGCGGCGATTGTGTCCTCGAAGGGATAGCGCGGCTCCCAGCCCAGCAGACGCCGGGCGACGCCGGCATCGCCGGCAATGCGCGGCAGATCGTTGGAGCGGATCAGCGCCGGGTCCTGCTCGACGGCGATTGTCTTGCTGCTGAGCCGCAGCAGGCGGTCCAGGATATTGCGTATGCTGCGTGTCTTGCCTGACGCCACATTGATGATGGAACCCGGCGCAATGTGGCCGGCTTCTCGAACCGCCAGGCTATAAGCCATGACGACGTCGCGAACATCGAGAAAGTCGCGCTCGACGTCGAGATTGCCGACCTTGATGATGGGGGGTGCGAGGCCGGCCTCGATGCGCGCGATCTGGGCGGCAAAGTTCGGAACGACGAACGACGCGGGCTGTCCCGGTCCGGTGTGATTGAACGGTCTGAGGCGAACGCATCGCAGTCCCTGCATGGCAAGGGCGCCGAGTGCAAGATCGGCGGCCGCCTTCGTCACAGCGTACTGATCGACGGGGGTCAGGAGAGCGGTTTCGTCGAGAGGCTGTCCATCTTTGGCGGTCGCGCCATAGACGAGGCCCGAGCCGACATGGACAAGAACGCAATCGGGAACGCTTTCCAAAATCGCGCGGGCGATATTCAAGGTTCCATCGACATGCACGGTCCACGCCATTTTAGGATCGTCCGCGGCACGCACGGATGCGGCGATGCCCGCCAGATGGACAATGTGCGTAGGCTGATGATGCCCGATTGCCTTGCGCACGGCCGCCTCATCCGTAACGTCAAGCGGCTCGATTCGTCCCCAGCCATGATGGGGCTGTCCGGTGTGCGACGTCGCAATAAGGGCAATGCGCGCGCCCAAGACCTGCGGCAGCACGGCCGCCAAATAGGTGCCGACAAACCCGGCAGCGCCCGTGACGAGGACCTTCATACCTAAGCCGCTTGGCCGATATGTTCCAACTCGCGCGGGCGTTGCGCGACGCGTTCAAGATCGGCCTCGACCATTTCCGCCACAAGGTCACCAAGCGATGTCTTGGCGTTCCAGCCAAGCTTCTCCCGAGCTTTTGTGGGATCGCCCAGGAGCACATCGACTTCGGCCGGCCGGAGGAAGCGCTCATCGACGACGACATGGTCCTCCATCTTGAGGCCGACATGCCGGAAAGCGAGATCGCAGAAGTCCCGCACCGATGCCGTCCGCCCCGTCGCCACCACGTAATCATCCGGCGCGTCCTGCTGCAGCATCAGCCACATGACCTCGACATAGTCGCGCGCACAGCCCCAGTCGCGCCGCGCATCGAGATTGCCGAGAGCGAGCGTGTCCCGAAGACCGAGCTTGATCTCCGCCACGCCATTGGTGATTTTTCGCGTGACGAACTCGATCCCGCGCAGGGGCGATTCATGGTTGAACAGAATGCCGCTCGAAGCATGAAGACCGAAGCTTTCCCGGTAATTCACCGTCATCCAATGGGCATAAAGCTTCGCTACGCCATAGGGGGAGCGCGGGTAGAAAGGCGTTTTCTCCGACTGCACCGGCTCCTGAATCAAGCCGAACATCTCCGAGGACGAGGCTTGATAGAAGCGCGCCTGCGGGCAAACGATGCGCATCGCTTCCAGCATGTTGGTAGCTCCAAGCCCCGTGACCTGGCTCGTGAGCAATGGCTGTCCCCAGGACGATTTGACGAATGACTGAGCGGCGAGATTGTAGATTTCGGAAGGACGGACGCCTTCGAGTATCCTGATCAGACAGGAAAGGTCCAACAGATTGCCGTCGTGAAATGTGATGCGCTGATCGATCCCGAGCCATTTCAGCCGCGACGCAACGACGTCGGACGAAGCGCTCCGGCGGAGCAGGCCATGAACGTCATAGCCCTTCGCCAACAATAGCTCGGACAAATAAGCCCCGTCCTGCCCGGTCACTCCGGTGATCAGCGCTCGCTTGCGGCTCATAATCTCTTCCTTGTTCGTTTCTTGAGGCCTCTGGTGAGATCGTCGACGGAACTCCAAGGGCCCGTCTTGGCATTCGAATTCATCGGCGCCTTCACAGAGGAAATTGCCAGAGCCATGTCTTGCGTCGTGACTGCGGCTCACTCATTCATTGCGATACACAGAGCGTCAGACAGTCCGGGCCCTCCGGCGGTTCCGTGCGCTCGAAGCTGAATTCGGTATCTCTACAATGCAACTTGAGCGGGATAGAACCCAAAGATCACAGCCTTAACAGGTTTTTAACAACTATAAATTGCGTATTGCGATTTCTGCTCGCTGAACGTATTGGAATGACATGGCCAGGCCGGAACGCCGCTTATGGGTCGCCGCATGGCCGGGCGGTGAGCTTCGAGAAAACAACTCTGTAAGAACAGGCAAACCTATCGAACCGACATTTTGCGACGCGCGCGAAGAACGATCTCTCATTCGCTCGCTTGCGCTTGCCGAGTGAGCGGAATTCCGAGCCGGACCGGAGTGCAGACCAGATCATTATGAACGGCGCTTTCCTGACGAAATTTCTCGAATTGTTTCTGCCAAGAAACGATCTGGTGTTCATCGCGCGCCTGCTGAAGGAGAGGGCCAGGCAGTACGCCCCGCAATATGCGCTTGCATTCGTGTTCATGTTCATCGTTTCGGGCACGACCGCTCTCAGCGCCTGGCTCATGAGGGACGTCGTCAATCTCATCTTCGTGGACCGACAAGCCGGCGCTTTGGTCTGGCTGCCGGCGATCGTTATCGGGGTGTTCACCGCAAAGGGCGTCTCCTCTTACTTTCAGGAAGTCCTGCTTGCCCGTGCTGGCAACAGTATGGTCGCCGCGACGCAGAGGAAGATGTTCGGCCATCTGCTCCATCAGGATCTCGACTTCTTTCATCGGCACCAGTCGAATGATCTGATTACAAGGCTGACGCTCAATGCTCAGGCGACCCGGGAGGCCGTCAATCTGCTCGCCACAAGTCTCGGCCGCGATCTGGTGACGTTGATCGGTCTGGTCGGCGTGATGGTGCTTCAGCAGCCGGTCATGTTCGCAATCTGCGCGCTTGGCGTGCCCATAGGCATACTCGTACAGAAAAAGCTGGTGACGCGCGTCCGCAAAGTCGCCCAGAACGAGGTGATGTCATTCGGGAATATCGTGCGGACCATGCGCGAGACCGCACAGGGCATTCGCGTGGTCAAAGCCTTCACGCTCGAACCCGAAATGGAAGACCGCATGGACGCCTCCATCAGAGCCGTGGAGCGGGTCAGCAACAAGTTGGTTGCCGTCAATGCCGGCGTGAACCCGCTGGTCGACATGCTTGGCGGGTTCGCCGTCGCCGGTGTCATCTTCTATGCCGGATGGCGCAGCCTCACCTATAATGAGACGCCGGGCGAATTCTTCTCCTTCGTGACCGCATTGCTGATGGCTTATGAACCGGCGCGGCGTCTGGCGCGGCTTCAGGTGCGTCTGGGCCAGGCCTGCATCGGCGTGCAGATGATGTACGAGCTCATCGACGCAGTGCCGGCCTTGACCGACCGGCCGGGCGCGGCTCCGCTCGAAGTTTCAAAGGGCGAGATTCGTTTTGATGATGTCACATTCGGGTATCAAGCGGGCGCTCCGGTACTGAAATCCCTCTCCCTGTCGTTCGAACCCGGAAAGACGACGGCGCTTGTCGGACTTTCGGGAGCCGGCAAGAGCACCATCATCAGTCTGATCCTCCGCTTTTGGGATCCTGACTTCGGATCGATCCGCATCGACGGTCAGGATATTGGCGGGGTCACGATCAGTTCGCTTCGCTCCAGCACGGCGGTGGTCAACCAGGATGTGTTTCTGTTCGAGGGCTCGATCCGCGAAAACATCGCCGCTGGCATTCCGAACGCGAGCGAGGAGGCCGTTATCGCGGCGGCGAAAGCCGCCTATGCGCATCATTTCATTCTCTCTCTGCCGGACGGATACGACACGCAGGTCGGCGAACTTGGAGGGCGGCTTTCCGGTGGTCAGCGCCAGCGCATCTCCCTGGCGCGGGCGTTTCTGAAGAAAGCGCCGATTATTCTGCTCGACGAGCCGACCTCGGCCTTGGACAGCGAGTCGGAACAGGCCATTCAGCGCGCGCTCCGTCAACTGACGGAAGGCCGGACAACAATCGTCATAGCCCATCGCCTGGCGACGGTGCTCAATGCCGACCGGATCCATGTCATTGACGATGGCCAGCTCGCCGAAAGCGGGACGCATTGGGACCTGCTATCGTCCGGCGGAGTCTATTCGCGACTTTACGAGATCCAATACGCCCCCGGCGAGAAAGAGGCCGTTTGATACCGAGCGAAATCGGCGACGGATGTGCTGGCCGAATCGACCGAGAAGCGCTTGGCGCGGGTGGTAAGCCGATGCGCGTTCAGCCATCAAATTATCGGCGCAGGATCAGCTTTGGCCGAAACGGGATTGCCATACCCGCGTCATTGTGAGGAGGCGAAGCCGACGAAGCAATCCATTCACTTTTCGGCACCGGCAGCTCGTGGATTGCCACGCGGCCTTCGGCCGCCCGCAATGACGGAGACGGCTCTTTATTTCCGATTTATCCGATCCCGCTCTGGCCGCACGGGCACTGATCTTAGCCTCTGCCGATGGTTCTGCGCAGGCGCACGGCAGCCAGCAGAAAGCCGATCAGGCCGCTAGCGCCGACGATCAGCCAGAAATCAGGGAGATCGCGCTCGGCAATCGTTTCGGGCGACAAGCCGGTCATGTGGAAAGCGGCAAACATGCCGGCGATCAGCGCGATGAGAATGATGCCCGTCGGCAGGATCGGCGCCCGGAAGGCGCGGCCGAATGAGACGGCGCCGCGCCTGCGCAGCGATGCGGCAGCCGACTGCCAGCCAAGGACAAACCCCAGACCGATGCCGATCGCCAGATTTTGCTCGGGGATCAGACCCAGCTTGACCCCGAGCATGATGCCGCCGATCAGACCGGCCGCCGTCATCGGAAGAGACCAGAATGCCGCGCGCAGCGCCGTCCCCCAGCTGGCTTGCTTCACCGGGTGACTTGGCGCATAGGCTGCCGCGGGGGTTTCGCCGCGGGGCTCGGCGCGCAAGACGATCGGCTCGTCCTGAATGTTGCGGGGCACGATGGCAGCCCGCGCTGCCGGAACTCCTGCCCAGACGGCTCACCGCCTCGGCCTCTTCCTGCTGCCGGACCATGTCAGGATCCATGCGCCCTCCTCGTCATCGCTCTGCCGGCAGCCGCTCTTCGTTTCCCCTAAAGCCTCTCAACGCATCCGGCGCTCGACGCGGCGACGGCGCGGAGCCGTCAGCTAGCTCGTTTTCCGTGCCGCCTCTCCGGTCTTCTCGACGCCCCGCTCCTTCAGCGCATCGCTGATCTCGTCGAGAATGGCCGGGTCGTCGATCGTCGCCGGCGTCTTATAGGCTTCGCCATCGGCAATCTGGCGCATCGTGCCGCGCAGGATCTTGCCCGAGCGGGTTTTCGGCAGGCGCTGGATCGTGAGCGCGAGCTTGAACGCGGCAACCGGACCGATCTCATCGCGCACTTTCTGGATGATCTCCTTCTCGATCTCCGCGGAGGCCTTGTCGACGCCGGATTTCAACACGATGAAGCCGGCCGGAACCTGCCCCTTCAGCGGATCCGCGATCCCGATCACGGCGCATTCGGCGACGTCGGGATGGCTGGCAACGACCTCCTCCAAAGCGCCGGTCGACAGCCGGTGGCCGGCGACATTGATGATATCGTCCGTACGCGCCATAACGAAGACATAGCCATCCTCGTCGATATAGCCGGCATCGGCGGTTTTGTAATAGCCGGGGTGATCCATCAGATAGCTGTCACGGAAGCGCTTATCATTCTCCCAGAGGGTCGGCAGGCAACCGGGCGGCAGGGGCAGGCGGATCGCAAGAGAGCCGTTCTGGCCGCGCGGGGCTTGGTTGTTGTTCTCGTCCAGCACCTGCAGATCGTAGCCGGGCATGGGCACCGTCGGTGAGCCATACTTCACCGGCAGCGTCCCGAGCCCGACAGGATTGCCGCAGATCGCCCAGCTCGTCTCAGTCTGCCACCAATGATCGATCACCGGAACCTTCAGGAGATCCTCGGCCCATTTCACCGTATCCGGATCGGCGCGCTCGCCGGCCAGGAACAGGGTGCGGAAATGCGACAGATCATAGTCTTTCAGAAACTCGCCCTTGGGGTCTTCCTTCTTGATCGCCCGGAATGCCGTGGGCGCGGTGAAGAGCGCAGCCACCTTATGCTCGGAAATGACACGCCAGAAGGCGCCGGCATCGGGCGTGCCGACGGGCTTGCCTTCGTAAAGGATTGTCGTGGCGCCGTGCAGGAGCGGTGCATAGACGATGTAGGAATGGCCGACCACCCAGCCGACATCGGACGCCGCCCAGAACACCTCGCCGGGATCGACGCCGTAATGGTTCTTCATCGTCCATTTCAGCGCCACCATATGACCGCCATTGTCGCGAACGACGCCTTTCGGCTGGCCGGTGGTGCCCGAGGTGTAAAGGATGTAGAGCGGATCGGTTGCCGCGAGGATCGCCGCATCGGCGCGATTGCCGCGCGCCTTCGCGTCGTTGGACAGCGTGGCCCAATCATGATCCCGGCCGGGGATCAGGCTGGCGTGTTCTTCAGGACGCTGAAGAATGATGCAGGTCGAGGGCTTATGACTTGCCTGATCGATCGCGGCATCGAGGAGCGGCTTATATTTGACGACACGGCCCGGCTCGAGACCGCAGGACGCCGAAAGCATCAGCTTCGGCTTTGCATCATCGATGCGCGTTGCAAGCTCGTTCGCCGCGAAGCCGCCGAACACCACGGAATGGATTGCGCCGAGCCGGGCGCAGGCCAGCATTCCGATGACCGCTTCCGGGATCATCGGCATATAGAGGATGACGCGGTCGCCCTTGCGCACGCCCTTGTCGCGCAGAACGGCGGCAAAGGCGGAGACGTCGTCGAGCAGTTCGGCATAGGTGAAGCTGCGCGTCTGGCTGGTCATCGGACTGTCGTAGATTAGCGCCGGCTGATCGGCGCGGCCACCGCTGACGACATGCCGGTCGAGACAATTGAAAGCGGTATTGCAGAGCCCGCCCGTGAACCAGCGGCCATACTGCCCTTGCGTTTCGTCGAAAATCTTTTCGGGAGACTTTACCCAGTCGATATCGGATGCCGCCTCCTCCCAGAACGCGATCGGGTCGCGCTTCCAGGATTCATAGACCTCGAAGTAGCGGCTCATCCTCTCCTCCCTGATTCTTGACAGCTTGGCTATGGGACCTGTCTATCGCAAAGACCCTATATCTTGTGGTCCGGGCGCGAGCGGGCAGCAACGATGACCCGCAGCATAGTGCAGACCGGGACATAGGCTGACAAGCTATTCTTTCGGTTGGCGTCGAGGGGCATTCTCGCACGCCGCGCTTGTGGCATAATAGGGCGTCAGCTCCGGGGAGAAAACAACCATGAAGGACAATCCGTACGCCTTCGGTCTGGACAAGAATCCGGCAAATTTCCAGCCAATGAGCCCGTTAAGCTTTCTTGCGAGAACGGCACAAATCTTTCCGGATTACCCCGCGGTCGTCCATGGCGCTCAGCGCTTTTCCTATGCAGAATATTACGCACGCGCCCGGCGGCTTGCCTCGGCTTTGGCGCAGGCAGGGGTGGGAACGGGCGACACGGTCTCGGTGATGCTGGCCAACACGCCGCCGATGCTCGAGGCGCATTACGGCGTGCCGATGACCGGCGCGGTGCTGCACTCCATCAATACCCGGCTGGATGCCGCAATCATCGCCTTCATGCTCGACCATGCGGAGACCAAGGTCGTCATCACCGACACCGAATTCGCGCCGGCGATGAGGGAGGCGCTCGGCAAGGCGCAGGTCAAGCCGCTGCTGATCGAATATGCCGATCCGACATTTGAGGGCGGCGAACGGCTCGGCGGGCAGGACTACGAGGAATTTATCGCGGTCGGCGATGCGGATTTCGCCTGGACGCTGCCGGCCGACGAATGGGATGCGATCGCCCTCAACTATACATCCGGCACCACCGGCAATCCGAAGGGCGTCGTCTATCACCATCGCGGCGCCTATTTGCTGGCGCTCGGCAATATTCTGGCGGGCAGCATCGGCAAGCACCCCGTCTATCTGTGGACGCTGCCGATGTTCCATTGCAATGGCTGGTGCTTTCCCTGGACGGTGCCGGTCGTTGCGGGAACCAATATCTGCCTGCGCTATGTCCGGGCCGGAGCGATCTGGAACGCGCTCGCCGACGACGGCGTGACCCATCTTTGCGGGGCGCCCATCGTCATGGCGACCATTCTGAACGCCTCGCCGGAGGAAAAGCGCGAGCTCGGCAAACAGGTGCAGTTCCTGACCGCGGCCGCTCCGCCTCCCGAAGCCGTGCTGGCGGCGATGAACGAGGCAGGGTTCGACGTCGTCCACGTCTACGGGCTGACCGAGACCTATGGTCCCGCCGTCGTTAATGAATGGAAAAGCGAATGGGATACGCTCGACGGCGATCGGCGCGCCGCGAAGAAGGCGCGTCAGGGCGTGCGCTATGTTCCGCTTGAGGATCTTGCCGTGATGAATCCGGAGACGATGGAGGCGGTCCCCGACGATGGGCAGACGCTGGGCGAGGTCATGTTCCGCGGCAATGTCGTGATGAAAGGCTATCTGAAGAACCGGCACGCGACCGAGGAGGCCTTTGCCGGCGGCTGGTTCCATTCCGGCGATCTCGGCGTCATGCATCCCGATGGCTACATCCAGCTTAAGGACCGCTCGAAAGACATCATTATCTCCGGCGGCGAGAATATTTCCTCAATCGAGGTCGAGGACGTGCTCTACAAGCATCCGGCCGTGCAGGCGGTCGCCGTGGTGGCAAAGGCCGACGACCGCTGGGGCGAAACGCCTTGCGCCTTCATCGAGCTCAAACCCGGCGCCTCGGCGACGGCTGAGGTGCTGATCGCCTATTGCCGCGAGCATCTGGCTCACTACAAGGCGCCCCGCCATATTCACTTCGTCGAACTCCCAAAGACATCAACGGGGAAAATTCAGAAATTCAAGCTTCGTGAAATGGCCGCTCGCTTATGATGGCCGGCGCGGCAGGCCGTGAGGCCAGGCTAGAGGTAACGGATGAAAGAGGATCGTAATCAGCGGCTCAGAGCCGCGCTCGCGCAACTCAAACAGGAGCATCGTGATCTCGATACCGCGATCGCCAGCCTGGAGCAGAATGGCACCACCGACCATCTTCAGATCAAGCGTCTGAAAAAGAAAAAACTCCAGCTTAAGGACGAGATCGCGCGGGTCGAAGACGAGCTCTTTCCGGATATCATCGCCTGATCCTCATTCGGACGCCTATTGCCGTCCGCCCGCGCTTCGTTTAAGTGCGGCCTCAAACACCACCCGAAATGGCAGAGACAGGATATGACTGAGCAACCCGCCGTCGGCATCATCATGGGAAGTCAGAGCGACTGGCCGACCATGCGGAACGCGGCCGAAGCGCTGGACGAGCTGGGCGTCGAATACGAGACGCGCATCGTCTCCGCGCATCGTACGCCCGAGCGGCTCTACGCCTATGCCAAGGACGCCGAAGGGCGCGGGCTGAAAGTGATCATTGCCGGCGCGGGCGGGGCGGCGCATTTGCCCGGCATGACCGCTTCGCTGACGCGCCTGCCCGTCTTGGGCGTGCCGATCGAAACGCGTTCGCTGTCGGGCAAGGACAGCCTGCTCTCGATCGTGCAGATGCCGGCGGGCATTCCGGTCGGGACCCTGGCGATCGGCGAAGCGGGCGCATTCAATGCCGGGCTGCTCGCAGCGCAGATCCTGGCGCTCGGCGATCCGGCCCTGGCGGCGCGCATTGCGGCTTGGCGGCAGGCGCGCACGGATGCGGTTGCGGAAAGTCCGGATGATGAGGGATGAGCAGCTAGCGCCCGGAGCCGTGATCGGCATTGTCGGCGGCGGACAGCTCGGGCGCATGCTCGCCCAGGCCGCGGCGAAGCTCGGCTTGCGGGCCAGCATTTTTTCGCCGGAGGCGGACAGTCCGGCTTTCGATGTCGCGGCGTTCCGGCATTGCGCTGCCTATGACGATGCGGCCGCGCTTGAGCGTTTTGCCGAGGAGGCGGACGCCGTTACCTTCGAGTTCGAGAACATCCCGGCAGACGCTCTCGCCATCATCGAGCGGCGCAGCCGGCTTGCCCCGCCGCGGCGGGCGCTGGAGGTGGCGCAGGACCGGCTGGAAGAGCGGCGTTTTCTGACCTCTCTGGCCCTGCCTTGTGCGCCTTACGAAGAGGTCGGAAGCGGAGCGCGGCTCGCCGCCGCGTGCCAGCGGCTTTGGACGGAGCTGCCGGTCGCCGCGCTTTACCTGAAGAAGACGCGTCTCGGCTATGATGGCAAAGGCCAGATGAAGATCGAGGCCAGCTCCGGCGTGGGCGATGCCGAAACATGGCTGGGCGATGAGCCGGGTCTGCTTGAGCGTGAGATCGATTTTCGCCTCGAATTATCGGTGCTCAGCGTCCGTGATCGCCAGGGCCGGACGGCGTTCTACGATCTGCCCCACAATATTCATCGCGGTGGCATTTTGCGGGAAAGCCTTGTCCCGGCGCCGGTGCCGGCTGGGATCGCCGAGACTGCCCGCGACTATGCCCGGCAGATTGCGGACGCGCTCGACTATGTCGGCGTCTCGGCCATCGAGATGTTCGCCGCCGGCGAGGGGCTGCTGATCAACGAGATCGCCCCGCGCGTTCACAATAGCGGGCATTGGACGCGCGATGCCTGCGCCATCAGCCAGTTCGAAAACCACATCCGCGCGGTGGCCGGCTGGCCCCTCGGCTCGACGCAGCGGCACTCCGACGCAAGGATGGTCAACCTGCTCGGCGCGGAAGCTGACGATTGGCGCGCCTTGCTGGAGGAGCATCCGGACCGTTCACTGACGCTTTACGGCAAGCGGGAAGCGCGCCCGGGCCGGAAGATGGGCCATTACACGGACATCTCACCGAAAGGCTGAGCTTCGGGTGGGCTTGGAGGCGAATGCCGGATTGGGTTAGCCAAGCGGTTCCAGGCCAAGCTGCTCGCCCTTAAGCGCGCCGCGGAAGGCATCGAACGCTTCCCGCGTCATGGCGGCTCCTCCCGCGCTCTATCTATGCAGATATGCATGGAGGCTATGCACAAAGCCCCATTGCGCGATGCAATATGAGCGATCATCTTGCATTGCACACAAGGCTACTTCCTCCCTCCCTATAGGCCTTATGTTCTAACGCCAGCGACTTTTCGCTGGCGTTTTTTTTTCACCCTGCTCTTCGGCAGCGAGCCTGCCCGCGCAGATCAACAAACGCCGGGAGTCTTGCCAGGGCGCGGCTGTGCTACGCCTTCACCAATTGCAGCGCGCTTCGGTCGAAGATCCGCAGCACCCGGCAAAGATCATGCCCGCGCTTGAGAATGAGCCCGGTCGCAGCAATGACGCTATAAGCGCCCTGCCTCCTTGCCAATCGGGGATTTTTCTCGATCCGGTAAAGCGGCACCTCGGCCGTTCGGCGGAAGACGGAGAAGACGGCGCGATCGCGCAGCATATCAATGGCGTAGTCGCGCCATTCGCCATCGGCGACCCTCCTCCCATAAACGGAGAGGATTTGATCGAGTTCGCGCCGATTGAATGTAATGATCGGTGACCGCCCTCGCGGCATCGTATAGCCCGGCTGGATCAAACCCTCTCCAGCAGGGCGCAAGACTATGGGCTCTATATCGGTCATCGCGCCTCCCATCAGTTCATTTTACATCATCCAAATTGGCGGCCGAAAGATCAAGCCCCGAATGCCCTTAGAGCACCTCAGAAAAAATCCTTCAACCGCAGCCGCTTGCGGATATTCCCTCATATCGGAGCGCAGGCCGCTTCCCTTTTAGGTTGCGACATCGGCTTACAACAATCACGAAACTGCCTCAGTTTGCCCTTTGAGATGCCTTATTGCTCCGTAGGATGAAAAGCGTCGTTTGGGCCCTGGCCTTCACTTGAAGCACTGCTACGCCCGCCCCCCGGGACGCTTGCTTAGGTCAAGGTTTGAGATGACAGTGTTCCCCAAAAGTGTGACCCCTTAGCGAGCCATTTATTTGGCTCGCTTTTTTCGTCTGTCAGCCATTGGTGACGGTCATGACCGATCGAACGCCGACGATCGCCCGGCACCGCGCCGCCAGCCCCTCAGCCATTTGCGACGCCAATCCGGCAAAACGCAGCTCGACCGACATCTCCTCACCAAGGCCGTGCTCGGTCGAGGCATGGATGCGGTAAGGCGTCAGTCCAAGCTTGGCGAAGGGATTGAGCAGGCGAGGAAGCAGCTCGGAGCCGGTCTCGCCGGTGACGAAGAAATAGGTTCGCGCCGCGCTTTCCTGGGCGTGGGGCGCGGCCGGCGCCATGGCGCGCGGCACTGGACATGCTGTCATGGGAATAGCCCTTGCAGATCAGTTTGAACGAATAGGAGGATCTCCCGGCACCCTTAGGCTGCCGGGCGGCTAATTCGCTTATCTCTGATCGTTGCGGGCATTGAATGCATGACGGCCCTTAATTAGCGAGGCTGGCGCGGCTCCGCAAGCCCGGAATGGCGCCCGAAGCGGGCCTAATTTCCCAAAAAAGCAACAAACTGCCATGATAGGCAGGACCGCTCGTCGGAACAACGGCCCGGTCTTCTCGTTCCCTAGTGGAGCAACTCTAACATTTGCTTCCCACGCTTGACGCTTTCGATGATCCGATCTGGATCGGCTGTCCAGGCGAAGGGTTTCGGCTCGGCATTGTTTTCCTGGATAAAGCGGTTGATAGCCGTTTGCAGCTCAACGAGGGATCGGAACACGCCCCGTTTCAACCGTTGCCGCGTGAGTTTTGCGAAGAAGCCCTCGACAGCATTGAGCCAGGACGCTGAAGTTGGCGTAAAATGGAATGTCCAACGCGGATGGCGCGCCAGCCAGGCCCTGACTTTGGAGTGTTTATGCGTCGCGTAGTTGTCGACAATGGCGTGGACGAGCTTGCCTGCCGGAACCTGCGCCTCGATGGTATTCAGGAAGCGGATGAATTCCTGATGACGATGGCGCTGCATGTTGCGGCCAATGACCGTTCCTTCCAGCACATTGAGCGCGGCGAATAAGGTCGTCGTCCCGTTCCGCTTGTAATCATGGGTCATGGTTCCGGCTCGCCCCTTCTTCATTGGCAGTCCCGGTTGGGTACGGTCCAGCGCCTGGATTTGGCTCTTCTCATCAACCGAGAAAACGACGGCATGAGCGGGCGGATCAACGTAGAGACCGACAATGTCTCTGAGCTTGTCGGCAAAGTGGGGATCTTTGGAAAGCTTGAACGTCCGGATCCGGTGCGGAGAAAGCTGATGGGCTTCAAGAATGCGCTGAACCGAACGCAGGCTGACATTGGCAGCCCTGGCCAACATCCGGCCGGTCCAATGCGTGGTCTCTCCCGGCGGCCTGCTCAGCGCCAGATCAACGACACGTTGCACGGTCGTTGCGGGCAAAGGCTTCTTCCCTGGCCGCCGCGTCTTGTCGCGAAGCAGCCCATCCACGCCCTCATGCATGAAGCGCTCCTGCCAACGCCAGACGACGGGTTTGGATTTGCCGGACCGGCGCATGATCTCGGTGGTGCCGCAACCATCGGCGGTGGCCAGAATAATCTGCGCGCGCCAGACGTGTTTCTGAGGCGCACAACGATCCGCAATGATGGTTTCAAGACGAAGCCGCTCATCGCGCGTAACAGTCACGGTGATCCCTGATCTCATTGCGCAAGAATGAGCTGCTTCGGAGAATTTGGGAATCGCCTGAATGGATCAGACCACTAGCCGAGCCATGACGAGTCCGAGTACAAGGAAGGGCGCTGAGCCTCGTGGGGTCAAACGCATCGCGGCCCTGACCTATGCGGCTTTCGCGTTTGTGCTGACCTTTGCGTTTTTTACCCGCTTCGTCATTTTTCTCGGGAATCTGCCTACGCCCGCAGAGGCGTGGATCGCGCCGACGGTCGATCGCGGCGCGGCCATGCCGCCATTTCTTGCCGCCCTATGGGATTTGGCGCTCGTCGCGCTGTTCGGTCTGCAGCATTCGGTGATGGCGCGGGCCTCCTTCAAGAGCTGGTGGATTCGCTATGTCCCCCAGGGCCTGGAACGTTCCACCTATGTGCTCGCCGCCTGCATTGCCGGCTTTCTCCTGCTGCTCCTCTGGCAGCCGATCCCGCTCGTGATATGGGATGTCTCCGGGACGGCCCTTGCGGACGTCATCTGGGCGCTCTTCGCAGCCGGTTGGCTGATCCTGCTCGTCTCCGCCATCAATTTCGATATTATCGAGCTGCTGGGCATCCGCCAGGCCTGGGCGTGGTCACAGGGCCGCGACCTCCCGCCGCCGACGCTCAAGGCGAGCGGCCTCTACCGCTTCCTATCGCACCCGATGTATGTCGGCGTGCTGCTCGGCTTCTGGATGACGCCGCTCCTGACCGCCGGCCATATGCTGATCGCAGCCGCGCTGACGGCTTACATCCTCATCGCCATGCGTTACGAGGAGCGGGACCTCAAGCGGACCTTTGGCGGCGCTTACGCGCGCTGGCGTCACGCGCGGGAAGGGGCTCAACCTCGCTCTTGAACGGACGCGACAATACGGCTTCGATCGCATCGTCGACATTCATCTCTCCCACCAGGATCGCCCGGACCGCATCACAGATCGGCAACTCGACGCCGATTTCCCTTGCGCGGACGACAGCGGCGGCAGCCGAATGCGTGCCTTCCGTGACCGATTTTCGCGACCCGAGAATGTCGGCGAGCGCCTTGCCCTCACCAAGCGCCTTGCCCAGTGACATATTCCGGGATTGCTCGCTGGAGCAGGTCAGGATCAGATCGCCGAGGCCCATCAGCCCCATAAGCGTCTCCGGCTTTGCGCCAACGGCGAGGCCGAAGCGCATCAGCTCGGCGAAGCCGCGGGTGATGATCCCGGCGCGCGCATTGTCGCCGAGTTGACGCCCGGCGACGATACCGGCCGCGATCGCCAGCACGTTCTTCAGGGCGCCGCCGATCTGGGCGCCGAGCACATCGTCGGACCAGTAGAGCCGGAGCGACCGGCTGCCGAGGGCGTTGGCGACGCGCAGACCGATCACCTCTTCATCGGCGGCGATCGTCAGGGCGGCGGGCAGCCCGCGCGCAATTTCGCTCGCAAAGCTCGGCCCGGCGAGCACGCCCGGTATCGCACGCGGCAAGGCTTCCGCGACCACATCGGACATCAGCTTGCCCGTGTCCTCCTCGAAGCCTTTGGTACAGATGATCACCGGCTTCTCGCCGATATGGGGCGCGAATTCCGAGGCGACGGTGCGAAAGAACTGGCTCGGCACGACCATCAATATGAGATCGGCGGCGGCCACCTCGGCAACCTTGGCCGTTGCGCGGATCTGCCGGTCAAGCGTGATTCCGGGGAGATAGATGTGATTGGCGTGCTGGTGGTTGATCTCTTCCACCGTCTCGCGCTCATACCCCCAGATGACGACATCGCGCCCGGCGCGCCGTGCCGCAACGGCGAGCGCGGTCCCCCAGGCGCCTGCGCCGACGATCCCAACAGTCTGATAATCCGTCATTTCTCCGCCTCAGTAGCCTCGCTAGGCTTTCGCTCCGGCGCCGATGGCCTTCGGCGCATCCTCATCGAGCGGCCAGCGTGCGCGCGCCGCAAATTCCTTATCATAGGGCAATCCGTGAGCCAGCCTTTCCGCCCCGGCCCAGGCGATCATCGCTGCATTGTCGCCGCAAAGCGACAGGGGCGGGAGGTGCAGGCTGAAGCCGTTTTCCGCCGCCACCCCCGCCAGCGCCGCGCGCAGCCGCTTATTGGCGGCAACGCCGCCCGCCGCGACCAGGCGCCAGGCGCGCTGATCCGGATAGCGAACCATATAGGAGCTCATGGCGGTGTTTATCCGGTCGACTACGGACCGCGTGACGGCCTCTTCGAAAGAGGCGCATAGATCACGGATGTCGGCTTCGCGCAAGGGCTCCAATTTGCGCGCCGCGAGCCGGACCGCATTCTTCAGGCCGGAAAAGGAAAAATGCGCTTCCGGGCGGCCGACCATCGGGCGCGGCAGGGCAAAGCGATGCGAATCGCCGCCTTCGGCCCAGCGTTCCACGTCCGGGCCGCCGGGAAAGCCGAGGCCGAGGAGCTTGGCCGTCTTGTCGAACGCCTCGCCCAGCGCATCGTCGAGCGTCGTGCCGAGCCTTTCGTAATCCCCCACACCATGAACCGTCAGGAGCTGCGTATGGCCGCCGGAGACCAGCAGCAGCAGATAGGGCGGCCGGAGCCCTTCCGTCAGGCCGACCGTAAGCGCGTGGCCCTCCAGATGGTTGACCGGAATGACGGGCAGCTGATGCACTAGGCCGATCGCTTTTGCCGTGACGACGCCGACGAGCAATCCGCCGATCAGTCCGGGCCCGGCCGTCACCGCAATGGCCGAGAGATCGGGAAAATCGAGCCGCGCCTCCTCCATCGCCGCAGCAATCAGCCCGTCCAAAACTTCGACATGGGCGCGCGCGGCAATTTCAGGTACAACACCGCCAAAGGCCTTGTGTTCGTGCAACTGCGAGCGGATAAGATTGGCGGAAATGGACCCTGACCCGTCGGCCTGGCGTACAACGACTGCAGCGCCGGTCTCGTCGCAGCTCGTCTCGATACCGAGAATGTGAAACGGGTACCGCAATTGCCGCATTTCCATGCTCTATGGCTGTTGGGGTATTAATCTATACGAGACAGCATAAAAGGCCGTTCCGTCGGGGGCTGCTTGACCGCTTGACAAATTGTCATAATCGCGCAACGCAGCTTGGCCAAGGAGACGTCATGCAAAACGAGCTGCAAAAGCAAGCAAAAATCCGCATCGGCACGCGCGGCAGCAAGTTGGCGCTTGCTCAGGCCTACCAGCTTCGCGACCGGCTGATCGCCGCGCATGACCTCACGCCGGATGATTTCGACATCATCATCATCAAGACGAGTGGCGACATCATCACTGATAAGCCGCTTGCCGAATTTGGCGGCAAGGGATTGTTTACCAAGGAGATCGAGGATGCCCTCATCGCCTCGGAGATCGATGTCGCCGTGCATTCTATGAAAGACATGCCGACCCAGCTGCCGAAGGGTCTGGAGATTTCCTGTCTGCTGCCGCGGGAAGATGTCCGCGATGCCTTTATCAGCCTCAAGGCCGAGCGGCTGACGGATTTGCCGAAAGGCGCGGTCTTCGGCACCTCCTCGCTTCGCCGTCAGGCGCAGGTCAAGCTGCTTCGCCCGGATCTGCAGGTCATTCCCTATCGCGGCAATGTCGAGACACGGCTGCGCAAGCTTGAAGACGGCGTGGCCGATGCGACCCTGCTCGCCCTGGCCGGCCTCCGCCGTCTCGGCCTTGAGCATCGGGTGACGGCCTCCATGGAGACCGATGAGATGCTGCCCGCCATCGCGCAAGGCGCGATCGGCGTCGAAACACGGATCGGCGATGAGCGCATGGCGGAGTTCCTTACGCCGCTTCACGATGAGGAAACGAGCCTGTGCGTTGCGGCGGAGCGCGCTTTTCTTGCCGGGCTTGACGGGTCCTGCCGCACACCGATCGCGGGACTTGCAACGCTAAGCGGCGACCGGCTGCATTTCCGCGGCCAGATTCTGCAACCCGATGGCAGCCGGTCCTTCGAAGCGGAACGCGCCGGCGCACCCGCTGATGGCGCCAAAATGGGTGCGGATGCGGCCCGCGAGCTCCTGAAATCCGCCGGACCGGACTTTTTTCGCGCGGTGGCCTGATGCGTCTGGTGATCACGCGGCCCCTTGAGGATGCTGAGCGCCAGGCTTCCAAGCTCAAAACCCTCGGTCACGAGCCGCTGATCCATCCGCTTCTGGAAATCGTCTTCCCGCCGCTTACGCCGCTGCGCCTTCAAGGCGTCCAGGCACTGATCGCGACCAGCCGCAATGCCCTGCGCGGGCTCTCGCTCAACGCCTCCTTCGAGGCGGCGAAGCGCCTGCCGATCTATTGTGTCGGCGAGGGGACCGCGGCGTTTGCCCGGCGGCAGGGCTTTTCTCAGATCATCAGAGGCGAGGGCACGGCAAAAGATCTGCTGCCGCTGATTACGCATAGCGCAAATCCGTCGGCAGGCGCCCTGCTTTATCTGACCGGCCAGACCCTCGCCTTCGACCTCGAGACGCCATTGAAGGCTGCCGGCTTTGCCGTGCCCCGCCTGATCGTGTATGAGGCACGCGAGGTCGATGTGGTGAGCGCGCGGCACCTTGCCGACCGGCTTCGCGCCGGCGTTGACGGCGTGATCCTCATGTCGCCCCGCACCGCGACAATTTTTGTCGATCTCATCAAAAGGTTTAAGCTTGAGCGGGAAGCTCGCGCCATAACGTGCTATTGCTATTCTGAGGCCATTGCGGCGGCGCTAAGGGAAATCGAGGGGTTGACGGTCGCCGTTTCCTCCCGTCCAACGGAGACGGAGATGATGAAGCTGATCGGCCCCGCTCCATTTTTAAGCACGGCGCTCGCCGATCTTAAGGAAGCGCTTGGTAAACGTTAAGCATTGCCGGTCTATTTTGCCGCCGACTGTTTAACCCGGTCTTCAGCATGGCGGGAGTGAAGATTATGACAGCAAGTAGCGGATCGGACGAGAAAGAGCCGGGAAGCGGGGGAAAAGAACAACGCCCCTACGCGACGCTCGATCTGACGGCTAAGGAAGTTCCCTCTAAAGACAAACCGGCGCCGGATCCAGCCAATGAAGAAAAGCGGGAATCGACTTCCGAGGATCGACCGGGTCCGGAAAGCGAGGCCGCGGAGGCCGCCGGCAACACCGAAGCCGAGCCGCACCATTCGCTGAGCGGCTATAGCCTGGTCAATCTCTCAACGCATCTGGCGGCAGGCGTCATCGGCGCCGTTCTCGCGCTTGCATTTGCCTATTTCCTGTTCGCAGACCGCGAGCCGGCCGGATTCTCGCCGGAGCAGGCGCAGGCGCTGCGTGCGCAGATCGGCAGTGCCGAAGCCAAAGTCATCGCGCTGGAAGACGCGCTGCGCCGCGCCGATCAGCGGGCCGAGCAACTGCAGACGGCCGCCGCGGAGACCGAGCGCCTGAAGCAGGATGTGACCCGCCTTTCGCGGCGGCTCTCGCAGGTCGAGACCCGGCCTGCCGCCGGCGGCGCGACGCAGGAAACCGTTCAGCAGTCGCTTGATCCGCTGACCGCACGCCTCACAGCTCTGGAAAGCCGCGTCGAGACCATCGCCAAAGCTCAGAGCGAGACGCAGACCGACAGCAAGGCGACGGCTCTCGCCCTTGCGCTTTACAATCTGCGCCGCGCCGCCAATGAGGGCAGGCCCTTTGCCTCCGAGCTCAAGTCGGTTGCGGAGATGTCGCCCGTGCCGCTCGATCTCGGCGCGCTGGAGAAGCGCCGCGACCAGGGCGTCCCCAGCCTTGAGCAGCTCCAGGCAGGCCTCGACAAAGCCGCGAATGCGGCGCTCGATGCCGAGCTTCGTCCGGCGAGCAACTCTTTCGCTTCAGAATTGTGGGCAAAGCTCCGGTCCTTCATTCGCATCAAGCGCAAGGGCGATGTGCCCGGCGACTCGACGCAAGCCATTCTCGCCCGGATCGAGCACCGGCTTAAAGGCGAAGATCTGCGTGTCGCGCTCTCGGAAGCCGAGCAATTGAAGGGCCCGGCAGCCGAAGCGATGAAGCCGTGGATCGGAGAGCTGAAGGCAAGGATTGCTGCGGAAGACGCCTTGGCCCAGGTAGAGGCCAAGCTGTTGACCGCGCTTGGCGGCGAAGAAACCGGGAAAAGAGGCGGCTGATGATCCGCGCGCTGATCTATCTTCTATTGCTTGCGGCGCTTGCCGCCGGTTTCGCCTGGTTCGCGGAAAATCCGGGCCAGCTCACGATCGATTGGCCCGGCTATGAGATCGACATTACCCTGTTTTGGTTTACGGTGGCGATCGTCATTGCGGCCGGCATATTGTTCTTCATCGCTAGCCTCATCGCCCGGCTGATCGCGTCCCCGCGCCGCCTGCGTCGTCATCTGAAGGACCGCCGGCGGACGCGCGGCTATGGCGCTTTGAGGCGCGGAATCTTCGCAGTCGGCGCCGGAGATGAGGCGGTCGCGGCGCGCTATGCGATCGAGGCGCGCCGGGCCCTCAACAACGAACCGCTCACGGCGCTGTTGCAGGCGCAGTCGGCCCAGCTCAGCGGCGATCATCGCACGGCTCAGCGTGTCTTCGAGGCGCTGTCGGAAAATCCGGAAACGCGGCTGCTCGGACTGCGCGGCCTGTTTCTGGAGGCAAGCCGGGAAGGACAGCTCGAGCCCGCCCGGCAATATGCGGCGCGCGCCATGGCGCTCAATCCGGCCCTGCCCTGGCCCGTTCACGCCCTCTTCACCATGCAATGCAGCGGCCGTGACTGGCAGGGGGCGCTCGAAACATTGTCGGTCGCGCGCAATCACCGGCATATCGACCGGAAGACCTATGACCGGCGCCGGGCTGTGCTTCTGACGGCCCAGGCCCAGGAACTCGAGGAGACGCAAGCGGGCAGCGCCGTCGATCTTGCGCTCGAAGCGCATCGGCTCGCACCCGATTTCGTGCCGGCGGCGGTGATCGCGGGCCGCATATTGGCGAGCCAGGGCAACATGAACAAGGCCGCCCGTATCCTCGCTCGGACCTGGCAATATTCGCCGCACCCCGAGCTCGCCTTGAACTATGCCTATGCCCGGCCCGGCAACTCGCCCCGCGACAGGCTTGCCCGGATCAAATCGCTGATCGTCATGACGCCCGACGATCCGGAGGCTCGGGTCGCGCTGGCCACGGCGGCGATCGATGCGCGCGACTGGGAGGAGGCGCGCGTGGCGCTCGAGCCGCTGATCGCCAAGAATCCCACCGCACGGGTCTGCGCCTTGATGGCTCGCATCGAGGGCAGCGAGAAGCGCGATGCCGGGCGCGTGCGCGAATGGCTGGCCCGCGCCGTGCGGGCGCCGCGCGACGCAGTCTGGATGGCTGACGGTGTGATCTCCAGCGAATGGCAGCCGATCTCTCCGGTGACGGGCGCGCTCGACGCATTTGAATGGCGTATGCCGCCCGAAGAGGCGAAAACACCGGGCGCCGACCCGCTTTTTGACGAGATTTCCGCGCTCAGCCAGGAGCTTGAAGCCGTCGCCCGCCAGATCGATGACGCCAAACTCGCCGGCGAGGACGATGCCGTAAACGGGGCGGGGAAGCCACTGACCATCACCGCGACCGCTGAGGAGGCCCCGGCGAGCACAGAGCCGGCCGAGGCGAGCGGCGCTGGCAAGACGGACATGTCCGCCGCAACCGGGGAGAGCGAGGACGCACAAGCCGCCGCGCCCTCCGGACAGACGGCCGTCATCGTCAAGCCGTCTGTCGAGGTCGATGTCGCCGGCAAGGCCGCCGCTGCCGCCGGAGGCGAGAGCGAAGCCAAGGATCAGCCCGAAAGCGAAAGGGCGACACCCGCGGCCGCGACGCCGGACGTTGCGGCCGAGCCGACGCCAGCTGCACTCGCCGCCCGGAAAACCTCGCCCAAGATCTTCGTTCCCGAGCGGCCGCCGGATGATCCCGGACCGGAAACGGGCGATTTCGAGGAACCGAGCACACCCTATCCGCGCTACCGAAGCCATTAAGGGCGTTCCGGATGCGTCGGCACGCATCTCTTGCGCTTGGGAGCCGGTCTCTTTCGGGGGACAATCCGCCGGGATCTTGCCGGGCGAGCCGCTGCATTGGCTGCGCTGTTCGCAGGGGTGGCGTGAGAGCATCTATCCACCCACAGCGCGGCGGGGACTTGCAATAAAGCCGGCTTGCAGCTATCGCTATTCACGCTTACCTTTGTTCCGGCGCATGGGTCTTGGACCAGGGGGCCGGCTCACAAAGGGCCGCAATAGCTCAGTCGGTAGAGCGGCGCATTCGTAATGCGTAGGTCGGGGGTTCGAATCCCTCTTGCGGCACCATCCCTCCGAACAATTCCGGATTGCGAGAAGGGCACCGGAAGGCAATCCGGTGCAACCGGGGGTAATGGGCGAACGGGAGACGAGAGAGGAAGGAGCGGGCAGAAAAAGCCGTGGTTACAAGGGGGTTACAGTTGCCGAGATTATTATCCGCGTTCGGAATTTACCCAGCAACGGTGACGCAACCTCGAGGCCATCAACAGTCAGGTCTGGCGGCAGGCTTGTTTTGGATTGACGCCGCATCATTTTTGGTGCAGTTCTGGCCATGCATCAGAAATGGTACATCGGTGGTGGCATGAGCCGCCTGTTATTCTCAGGAGGCGGTAATGCTCAGCGGAAAGAACCGGGTCTTCCTAAAGATCGGCAAATTCGAGGGAGCGGCTGAAGGACCGCTTGGCGTTTTGGGACTTGTGCTGCTCTTCATCGCCATCTGCCTGATTTTATAATTGAGCCCGCCGCTTCCGGCGGAAAACCGTCCCAGGACACGCGCAAAGAAAAAACCATGGCAAAATCGGATACCAATCTCGGCGGATGGCTTCAAGACGAGGGCATATACGAGGAAGCCACGGCCTCAGCAATCAAGCATGCGCTCGCCCATCAGCTTGAGAAGGCTTTAGCGGAAGAGGGGCTATCAAAATCTGAACTCGCTCGGCGTATGCAGACTAGTCGCCCGGCTCTGGACCGCCTTCTTGATCCCGAAAATGAGAGTGTCACGCTGGCTACGTTGGAGAAGGCCGCACGTGCGGTGGGTCGGACTTTGCGCCTTGAATTGCTCAGCAAATGGCTTCGTGATCGGCCCTTAGAATTCGACCGCCCACGCGGTACCATTGGTTTTAGTCGATGCTCGGAGAATATCGCGCCGTGAAAGACGAACAAGGAATCAACGGTTGGCGGGATCTTCTCTGTTCGAAGTGAGAGCGGATCAGATCTCCGCACTGAACAAATATCAGATTGTTGAGTTGCTGCGTCGACTTATCGCCGCAGAATTATCCGATGCAAGCATTCCTTTGCGCACCGCAAGCGTTCCGTCAGAGATTGATATCCCGGACGGTGGCGTCGATGGTCGCGTTAGTTGGTACGGAAGCCCCAATGAAACGGACTATCTGCCCAGCCGGTTCTGTATTTTTCAATGCAAAGTCAAAGATGTAGGCGCGGCGAAACTAAAAAAGGAAGTTTGGAAGAAAAGCACGGGTAAAGCCGGAAGACCACCTGAATTGACGGAAGCGATATCTGACCTCCTAGATCGCGGGGGCAGCTACATCCTCGTTGTTGGCTCCCGGCTAAGCGACTCCATGGTTCAAGCTCGCATCGATGCAATTCGTCAGAGTATTGGGGACGCGGGTGGGCAGCCTGATCGGCTGACAGCCATAGAAATCTACCATGCCGATGTGCTTGCCGATTGGGCAAATTCACATCCAAGCATCGCGCTCTGGGTGAATGGAGCTCTACGGACAGTAGGCCTCTCCGGCTTTCAAACGTATGACCAATGGGCTGCGTCTGAAGCGATCGCAAATATCCCATTCATTGAGGATGATGAACCTCGCTTTTCACTGTCGGGTAGCGCAGATGCCCGCGAGACCGGGCGTGCGGGTTCATATGATGCGCGCTTGGCGTTTGCCGAGATGGCTCAAAGAGTCTCAAGCTTTCTTTCAGAATTGAAAAGAGCCGTACGTATCGTCGGGCCGTCTGGATACGGAAAGACGCGCGCCGCGTTTCAGCTGTTTTCACCAGATCAGACGCGAGCAGATCGTCTAGAGTTTACCGCCGTTGTCTTTGCAAATTATGAGGACGTCAAAGATCGCCTTGGCGCGATTGCGCTAGATTTGGCTGAGAACGGTGCTGCGACGATCCTCGTTGTCGATGATTGCCCTTCCCCAGTTCATCAGGACTTGCTGAACAAAGCACGACGCGATGGATCGCGATTGCGCATTGTCACAATTGACGTCGAGGCGCAGACCCAACAAAGCGGACACAATCTCATTGTTGAACTAGGGCCCGCTTCCAATCAGCTCATTGAACGAATTATCGCCGCCAGGAACTCCTCCCTCGCCACCACTGCGGTACAATTCATTCGCGAATTGTCCCAGGGGTTCCCTCGCATGGCAATTCTTGCCGTTGAGGCCCTCAATGATGGGTTTTACGTTATAGGCAACATCGACGAACTGATTGATCGTATCGTTTGGGGCCGCAATATTCCCGACAAAAGCGCGTCCCGCGCCCTGGAATTTGCAAGTTTATTTGCCTTCGTTGGGATTGAACGAGCCGTTGCAGGTGAACTGTCGGTTCTTGCCGACGTGGCCGAGCTTTCTCCTCAGCAAATGCGCGATTCTCTGCTGTCATTTAGACACCGGGGCATTGTCGTTCCGCATGGCGACTATCTGGGAATACAGCCGTTGCCATTGGCTGCCCGACTTGGCGCCAAATGCCTGGAGCGCATGCCGGATAATTGGTTGTCAGAGTTTTTTGCCAAAATCGATCCGGATATGCAAATGCGATTGCTTCGCCGCTTGCGGTGGCTAGATAAGTCGAAGAAGGCCGTCGAATTCGCGGACTGCGTGCTTGCATCCGAGCTAAATAGCTTCGAGGTTCTGAACACTGATGATGGTGCTCGACGCCTAGATTGCCTTGTTCACATTGACCCGAACCGCGCGATGGCAACCTTAGAGCGCTTAATCGGCGGAGAGCCCAAGCCTAAGCTGCGAACGCTTATCGAGGGGCGCCGCTACGTTGTTTGGGCGTTAGAAAAACTTGCCTTCCGAAAGGAGACCTTTGTTGCGGCCGCAACTCTTCTTCGACGCCTCGGTGCTGCCGAAACGGAGGATTGGGGGAACAACGCAGCAGGCGTATTCGTCGACCTTTATCAGCTATATCTTGGCGGGACGGAAGCCGATCCGGCGATGCGCTTGGAAGTCCTCAGGGAGGGGCTTGCATCTAAAGACAACGACGAACGCAAATTGTCTGTGGATGCACTGGGCCGGATGCTTCGTCGGTCGAATTTCACGCGCAGTGGCGGAAGCGAGCAAATTGGAAGTGGGCCTCCCTTAACCGATTGGCGTCCAAGCACCTGGGGTGAAGTATTCGATTTTCATGGCAAAGCTCTCGATCATCTCCGTACCATTGCGTGCTCGGACGATCCGCTGGCCGAAATTTCTCGTAATTACATTAGCTCCAACATTCGAGGATTACTCTCCCTTCCTGCACTATTTGAGGATGTTCGACGGACTATTCTGGAGATAACCGCTACAAACGGATTTTGGGTAGGAGGGATCACAGGAGTAAATGCGTGGCTCTATTTTGAACGAAGGCATGCCTCAAAAGAATATGGCGATAAAATCCGCCTGTTTTACAATGAATTAATACCAGACGACCCAATTAGACTTGCCATTCTCTATTGTAGCGGGTGGAGTAGCGATCTTCATGATCCCGATAGAAGTTACAATGAAAAAGACCGCGATTTCGATTACGCGGAGCGCCAAGCCCTTAGGTTGGCAGACTTGATTGCGTCCGATAAGCAATCTGTCAACGCGGCACTCAATCATCTGACGTGCGGCACCTTGAATGGGGTATTTTCATTTGCACGTCGCCTCGCTGAGCGATCGTCAGATCCTGTTGAGGTGCTGAAAAATGCCCTTGTAGCAGTTGAGAATGTCTCGGAACGAGATATCGAACATCGCTTCTTTTCCGGATTTCTGTCCGGTGCAGACAGCGTCTCACACGAAGCGGCACTACGGTGTTTTGCGCTCCTTCGCAACAAACCGGCATTCAAAGACAGAATTGTAAGTGTTATAGGGGCGCTTCGCTTCGACGCGAAGGTTTTATCGATAATCGTCGAAAACGTAGAGACCGGCGTTATCCCCCCTGAAATCTGCCACGCAATTGTCATTTGGAAGACGTCTTGATCATCTTGAGCCGGCAGAGGTCCGCCCGTTTTTTGAAGCCTTAATTGCTACTGACGCAGACGGTCTTTGGGCAGCATTAGAAGCGTTGTATATGTATCAGCATTGGCGAGAGCAAATTGCTCCAGAGGTCGTTGCCTTGTTTAAGGCAATACTCCTGCATCCATTACTCTTCGAAAAACGCGCCAATGGCATGAACAGCCATCATTTTGAGGAAGCCGTAACGCTGCTTCATCGGCATGGATGTGTATCGGCAATCGATGCCGAGCAGTTGACAAAACAGATCTTACGGCTAGGGACAGATGCTGATTTCGATGCCCAGCTTGCTCTCGAAGATTTTGCCCAAAACATATTAAAGTTATTAGTCAACAAATATCCCAATGAGGTATGGAATCAGGTCAATAGATGCTTCGATTTTGACGATCCGACCGTGTCGTATAGGATGGCTCATCTTCTGCAGACGCAGGGAAACGCCGTCGACGAAGCCGGACTACTCAATGAATTGCCTGAGGAGGTTTATCTCTCGTGGTTGAAAGCAAACCCACGAGCTCGCTTGCAGCATGTTCTCGGGTGGGTACCTTTTACACAATCTTTAGGGAATGGACGCGAACAGTGGCACCCAGATTTTGAGAAGATTGTTAATAAATTCCTTACGAGGAAGGACGAACTCGTCATTATTGAGCAACGGTTGTTCCCTACATCATGGTCCGGTTCGCTCGCGGATCAACTCGAACCGCATCTACCATTGCTGCAGAATTGGTGGCGCCACCCTAAGGCTATGGTTCGCGATTGGGCTTTGAATGCGCATGCGCGCCTATTAAATGTTATTTCTGAAGAGCGGCGAGGCGACGCGAACCGTGATATCAAGTACCACTCTTAGTGTATTTGCAGAGTTGTCGTCATACTAACCATATGGCTCTGTCCGCGCTGAGTATGGGGATTGACGGCAGCTCAAGTTCCTGATCTGTTCCCATTAAGGGAGACCGATCATGGAGCACCGAAAATTCAAACAGCGGCTAGCGGAACTTATCGCGGAACTCACGCCCGCGCAGGGCCGCAAGCTGATCGATACTCTTCGCGAGCGGAGCGCTGGAAATGAAACGCAAAAGCTCATCGATGGCCAGTTTCAGACCGATCTGAAATGCCCGCATTGCAAGGGGCGTCGCATCCATCGCCATGGTATGGCGCGGGGTCTGTGGCGTTACAAATGCCTGGCCTGCGCCAGGACGTTCAACGCTCTGACCGGCACGCCGCTGGCCCGGCTTCGAAAGCGGGACCGCTGGCTGAAATTCGCCGAAGCGCTCAACGGCTCGGAGACCGTCCGCGCCGCGGCGGTGCGGACCGGGATCGACAAGAGCACGTCCTTCCGCTGGAGGCATCGTTTTTTGAAGGCGCAGAAAGACCTTAAGGACCAGCGGCTGACCGGCATCGTCGAGGTCGACGAATGTTTCGTTCTGCAGAGCCGGAAAGGTGAGCGGCGCTTGCCGCGCAAGGCGAGGAAGCGCGGCGGCAAGGCTGAAAAGCCAGGCTTGTCCAGCGAACAAACGCCGATCCTGATCGCCCGCGACCGCTACGGCCATCATCTGGATGCGGTGTTGCACAATCGCTCGGAGGACGCCGTCAACGCGGTTTTGAAGGGAGCAGTTTCGAACACGACGTGCTGCTGTGCATGGACGGCGATCCGGCGCTGATCGCTTTCGCCAAGGCAGAAGCGATCGAATACGAGCTGATCCTCGCCAGCCACGGCGAGCACGTGCATGAAAAGGTGCTGCACATCCAGACCGTCAATAGCTATATCAGCCGCTTCAAGAAATGGCTCAACCGCTTCAACGGCGTGGCGACGAAATATCTACCCAACTATCTCGGCTGGCGGCGAATGCTGGAAAAATCCGCTGCTTCCCTTGCGCCCGAGCACTGCTTGGCCGCCGCCATTGGATGAAACACATACTCAACGCGGACAGAGCCAACCATATCCTCTATTGGCGCCTATTTATCGACTTCTCCAGATCATCGGTTTGATCGGTCAGCTTAAATCCTATCTTTCAGCAGCAAGTGCACTTCCACCCAGGGCGCCTGCGCCGCGTGCCAGAGCGTGATGATCGTCGGGTTCCGCTGGCCCAATTCCAAGTTTGAAATGTAGGCCCGGCTTCGAAAGCGGGAGGGCTGGCTGAATTTGCCGAAGCCCTGGGCGCTCGCAGACGTCCGCCCCGCTGCGGTGCGGGCTGGCGTGAACGCGAGCACCTCTTTCCGCTGGCGGTCGTCTTCTGTTGCCATAAGAGATTTGCCGAGGATAGGGAAAATGGTGAAGCTCATTCCCGTCTCCGAGCGTGGATCAACGAAATACCCGAATGGTAATTCGTTTGAAATGCTTGCTAAAAATTATGGAACGTCCCAGAATGAGAGTATCGCTTATTTACCGTCTCGCTCTGTTATGGCCCTTTCTCTCTAGGCTGAATTTTTCGAAAGAATTCACTTTGTCCCCGTGGTATAAACTCGGACGGGGACTTGTTAAAGCATAGCCATTTGGCGCAGTGTTTCTGGTATCGAGGAGTGCAATGATGTATAAAGTGCTCTTTGTTCTAATGTTTGCAATAGTTTCACTTTGTATAGCCGATCAAGCCAACGCCCAATCTCCCTCCATGCACTGGGGCACTTTTACGATTGCTGCTCCACCGCACTGCGGCGGCCATAATTGGTGTAGCGCAACTGTTGCTCCCAGCGCTATGCGAGACGAAGGGCTGCGGGTTACCGTATCGGGGAACACGCCCTCCGGGGTGGTCGAAATGTTGCTGTGTTGGTTATTTGCGATCCCTTGGGCAACCGTTCTCAGGTTACCGTTGTGGCTTCTTCCATGAATAGCAGTGTTGCGGAGCGCTTTCGTAACAGTCTGCGCACCAGAATGGTGAGGGCGCGTTGCTTGTGAGGTGCAATCTGCGCTGAGCCTCTTTAAAGCAAAGATTTCCGGGCTGCCTACCGACCGGCCGCGAGCGGCGAACCGCAGCTGTGGCATCGCGCCTTCACTGTGCTGGCATGGCCGCTAATCCGACTGGCGTGGCCGATTGTGCCTCGCCGCTCCCACGCTGATCTATTGCGCCCTGGAATGGATTGCGATGGCCATCTTCTCGGTTATACTGATGTTGGCCATTGGTCTGTTTACGGATAATGTCGTCAATCAAGCACTCGTCGTGCTCACCTTTATGCGTTCGTGCTGGCGGGGAAGCTGGGAGGGAATGGTGAAGCCAAATCCGAAACTGGGCAACTTCAGGGTGCTCCAGCTTACAAATCCGCAACCGATGCCTCTTTTCTCGAGAACGACAAGTCATTGCTTCCCATGCGCCGCGGTCGGCAACGGATGAATTGAGGACACAGCTCAGCGCTAAATTACACAAATGTGGATACACTTGCGGTCGACAGATCGTTAATTTTATCTATATTGTGGAACTGCTTTGCGGCTCCGAGTTATTCGTAGTGTCGCCCTGGGGGAGTGCACTTGTCCACAACGCATATACGGCTTCGGGAAGCGATTATGGACACCATGCTACATTGCGGAGCTCACGTCATGCCGACCCGATTTGGGATCCCATTTGTCGTGCGGACGCATCTACACTGCGTGGTTTCAGGCACAGGTTATTTGCCTTAACAATCTTACTCACGATCGTTTTGCTCGCAACACCTAGGCTGCGTTGACAAAAGCGGGTAGCCAGATATGGGCGGCAGCGAGCGCGAGGAATCCAGCGTAAGACAGTTTCGTTTTGTCATAGCGTGTGGCGATGCGCCGGAACTGTTTCAGTTTACCAAACATGCGCTCGATCCGATTGCGATCCTTGTAGGCTTTGAAGTCGCAGGCAGGCGGATCTTTGCGATTTGTTTTCGGCGGAATGACTGGTCCAATGCCTTTCATGAGCAGGGCAGATCGAACGTCGTCGCTGTCAAACCCTTTGTCCGCCAACATGATTTTCGGTTTGTTGACCGGCAATTTCAACAGGTCGTCTACGCCGCGATAGTCCGAGGTTTCGCCGCCTGTGAGGACAAAGCCAAGAGGGCGTCCTTTACCGTCTGACCGGGCGTGGATCTTGTCGAAAAGCCGCCGCGGCTTCGACCAAGAGCATTTGAATAGTCCCCTTTTCCGCCCGCTGCCTGAGCATGAGCGCGAACGGTGGTGCTGTCCATCATGTGAGCCCAGTCGTCGGTGAGCCCCAGTTCGACAAGCGTTTCGAGGATCGCATCCCACACACCCATCTCCGCCCAGCGCCTGAAACGGACGTAGACGGAATTCCATTTGCCATAGTCTGGCGGCAGGTATCGCCACGGTGCGCCCGTGCGCATGATCCACATCATGCCATTGAAATATCTGCGATTATCCTGTGCTGGTCGCGCCCACCGGCCACGTTCTGATGGAAGGAGCGGGGCAATGATTTCCCACGCTGCATCGCTGACGTCACTCGGATATCCCAAAGATGCCTCCCCTAAAAGACATCCTTAAATCGAAACTCAACTGATTTGGGAATCCCTTTTGTCAACGCAGCCTAGTGCCCTCCAGGCCGGCCCCCCAGTCACGAACCGCTATGTGCCACTTAATCTTTGGTGGGATGGCGATTTAAGTCGGGTGGAAGCGGTCGAGAAGACAATTTCTCTACTTCCGATCCACGATGGCGTGGCAATCGGTCGGATAATCGTCGAGATCCGGGCTATCGTTGGGCGCGGCTTGAGGGATATCTCGTTGCGCCTGACCACCGCATCAGCGGTATGACGCCAATATATAGCTACTGGAACGAAACAACGCAGGACACTGCGTTGTCAACCGACGCGCCCTCAATACGAGGATATCGACGGCTTAACAAACTCGAAGGATATGTCTTCGACCGTCCCTTGCAGGAACGGTTCCACTCTATACCTGGTACGATCCAAACAGACGCGACTATTTCACGACGAGCGACGCACGCTGGTGGGGACGGCCAAACGATACGCGTCCACCAAACTATCGTTCGTACGACGCGAAGGCTGGATTCTTGCGCCGGATTTGGAGACGAACAGTCGCTTGTTACCGCAGTCGGCTACGACAGCGACCATCGTGAGGGCGTCGTCGACGTTCTGATCATTAGGGTCAATTTCCAGGACGTTCCGCTTCAACAACGGGTTGCTGTTTTGAAAGACTTTGTCTTTGAAAACCGCAGATCGCAGTCAATAGAAGGGTTACTGAGATATACGTCGTCGGGCCGGCTTGGGCTTCGGGATGCCGGCGTGGTGACGGTCACAGTGAGCGTCACGAGAACTCAAGCTAATCAAAATCCAGCGGCTACCTTTGATCGCGAGGTGCTTCGACTTGCGGATGCCGAGTTTGATTTCGCCCGGTTAGATCGGGATCGAAATGGCAAAGTAACGTCGGACGAAGCCTACATTATCGTCGTCAACGCCATGCCTAGAGGAGCAGGTGGCGGCGGCGGGCAGGGCGGGCCGCCCCGCAGTTAAGGCTCGACGGTGTCGACATCGGCACTGTCCATTACGTTGCCATCGACGAAACGTTCGCCATTCCGCTGCTGGCGCATGAGATGTCACACGGTCTGGGATTCGTTGATCTGTACAGACCGGACGGGGGGCGTAATTTCAGGGCAACCTATATGGCGTCATCGCCGGCACTGCCCGTCGGGCTGGATCCATGGCATAAGATGCGCGCGGGGTGGATGAAGCCGCTAATTGTTCCTTTGGGCGGCGCCGCCGGCACGCGAGTGATCAAGCGCGAGTACGACCATGAGAATCGATTCGAGCGCTTTGCGCCGCTATTGCTGGTCGAGCCGCTGCGGGGATTTGAAAGGATGTACATACTTGAGCATCGCGATCCCAACAGCCGGTCAAGCTATGATGCCGGTACCTTCAATAAAGGCCTCGCGATTTGGTATGTTGAGCGCCGCTTGCGCAACCACAGGGATTTGATTCAGTTCAATTGGCGAGGGCCAGGGGGGCCGGGACAGATGGCCGGTGCCTGGACAATCGGAACCACTGGTAAGTCCGCCGGCAACTATTGGACACCTACCGATGGGAGTGCAGTATTGACGCGACGAGACGGCGGTCGACCAACTATCGATACCGGCCTTCGGATAAGAGTGAGCCAACTTCGTAATGACGACGCCGTAGTGTCCTGGTGGGATGTGCGCAACGGTTATATTCCGCAACTCGACGCGATCACCCCGATCCGCGGAGGCTTCCGTCTGATCGGAGATTTTGAACCAGGAAGAGACGATCTGACGCTTTTGGTGCGGCGGCGACCTGGGCGGCGCCCCGTCGAAATTCCGATAGGCATCTCGCAAGCGGATTTCATCGAGGTCCGCACTAGCCACACATTTAGGCCAGGGGAATATCAAGCCTGGGTCGAGGGGAGACCGACAGAGTCGTCGAACCACATGAAAATCAGAATGCGTTGATCCAGGCTCCTCTCCAAGAGGGTTTATGTCGTTGCATCGACAGTGTGCGTCAGCAAAAAGGCCGGCATCGTCAGGTCTGTTTGCATTATCCGATCAGCGCAATCGATTCCCGCGTTAGGTGGAGCACGCCGCTCGGCTCCCTTTCTTCCGCCTCGCACCCCAGTTCCGCCATTATCCTCCCTTTATCCGCCTCGACCGCTTCCCGCACGATCGGCTCATCCCATTTCAGCCGGATCACGGCCGCAGGGCTTTCCGCCAGATGCGCCTCGAATTCCTCCCGGCTGATGTAGACGAAGACCGGAATTACGCTGGAAGCGCAATTATCGGCACCGCCATCTCCTTCGGGCCTCTCATGCTCGCCATCTTCCGCCTGGTCGCGGGCTGAAGCGCCACCTCCTTCGGGCGGCTCGGGCAGCTTCGTGATCTGGAAGATGTCGGTTTCGCACACCCCCTCCTGCTCGATCGCCCATTCGATCTCGTTCGGGTCGAGGGAAGCAATCTCCGCTGCCTCTTCGAGGCTGACGGTGCGGAACTCGCCGGTCTTTAAGTTGATAATCTGATAAGTGGCCATTGGATAACCCTCTGATTTGCATCGGGAAAATGAAACCACGGGCTGAATATCCGGCGCAATTATCGACGTGGGGGGACGATTTCATGCGGCGAGGAGATGTGGCGGGGAGGTCATAGGCGCTATATCGGCGCGGATATAGCAGCGGGTGCCGACGATTTCACACGGACGGGCCGTGAGGATTGCCACCGTACCCCCCGTACCCCCGATGTCCCAACTCTGTACGTCGTATACGTATATATCCCCCAATAATCCTTTCCTCCCCCCATGTCATCCCCACGCCATATAGATGGGGGGGGTACGGTGGGTACGGGGGGCACATGGCCCCGGAGACGGGGCGGGACGCGGGTCGTCGCGTACCCCCTACTTTTGACGCCGTACCCCCCTGGACGGGGTACGGTGTAAGTTGTGTTTAAACTTCGTGGAGATTGATATGTGGTGTCCCGATACCACATAGAAGGCCGTCTGTGACCCCGTCAATGGCTCGCTTATAGGGCGGTACGGCGTCAAAAGTAGGGGGTACGGCATCAAGGGCCCTTTAGCTTTCTTCCGGAGACCCCATAAGGAGGATGCCACGCTACCGACGGCGCATCGCCAATTCAACCGGCGTCGCCGCGTCGTTTCCTCGCCGCGCCGACACCCCAGCACGCGGATGGCAGTTGAGTGCGCTCGGCAGCGCGGCGATGCTACTGCGTTCGTTCTCGTAATGATTGGATGGAAGATCCCGCCTCGGCGCGAGCCGACCCGGCTTCGACGAACTCTCCTCTGAGAATGGTTTTTCGGAGGCGTCTATGTTTTCCGACGTGACGCTGGTGACGGCGGTGACGGCGTTTTCGTAATGTTGCGATACGCCCCCCGCGAGAAGCGCCCCGCGCCGACCGGCCCATGGCCCGTCGCGGCGGCGCGCCATCGCCCGCTTCTACGTCCGGACGCTATGCAAGCGCATAGGCGTCTTCCAGCGCCTTCACCGCGGCATCGCCGTTTCGCACGGCTTGAGTATAATGGCTGAGCGTCACATTGGGTGAAGCATGGCCTGCGAGCTTCGCCACCAGCCCGACCTCGATGCCTTGCGCCTGCATCGTGGAAATCCACTGATGCCGCGCCGCGTGCGGGCTGATATACGGCAAACCTAGCCTCTTGAAGGCTTTCACCCAGATCCGCGACCGGAAGTTCTGGTAGCGCACGGCATGGCCGACGCCGACGCGCTTGCCGCCTTTCTTGATCCGCCCCGGTCCAGGGAATCTGTAGCCTCCGGCAAATCCGGGGCGGTTCAGCACGTTGGATAAAGTTGAGTTGCGGAAGCGGGCGGGATGAAGTACCAAACCGAGTTGTTTCGGGGCGGTCATGATGTATAGAGCGATGCAAATTGAGCATGTTTTGATCGTTTCTGGGCCGTCAGCCGGAGGAAAGAGCACGCTCATCGATCAGCTGAGTGAGGGACGGCTCGACACAGAGTTGATGCGCTTCTTGCCGCATGCCGTCGCCGAGTGGCCTCTTGTTGATGGAAACGACCTATTAAAGCGAGATATTGCGCTCGAGGAGGTCCTGCCCAAGGAGACCAAAACTAAAGGCGTCATCGTTCACTATGATTTTGTTCATATTTTGAGGATCGGGTATGCCCAAGATTATCTCAACGATCCGATATTCAAGATCTTCAGTTATTGTGGTCAAATCACCTTCTGCGATATTCGTCCATCTCCGGAGCGTCTTCTCGAGCAGTTTCTGCACCGCCAGCAAGAGCAGCGATCCCGCAAAGGCAAATTGAGGCTATTGTGGCGCAAGCTGGTCCACACGCCTTTAAGGCAGGTGCAGCTCCGCTTGAGGCGAGAACACCACCTAGTCAAAGAAGATATTTACCGCGATCCACGATGGCTGAGGAATTGCTATGGAGCATGGGATAGATTTTTAGATCACGCCTGTGCCATGTACCCTCATATGAAGGTAATCCGTGTCGAGCCTGTCGGGTCAATACTGGAGAGTAGCTCTTTTCGTATAGTCGGCTCAGCAGCACAAGCCTGAACTCATTTAGACGCCTTGCGCCACCATTTGACGCCTTTCGGCTGTATAAAAACGAGCGGGCGTTGTCTGATCAAAACTGTATCCGAATGTGCTGATCTCCCGCTGGTACCAGCTTTCCACAAGCTTTCTCGTTTTCTCGGTGAAATAAGCGCGATAGTCGGCTTCGCGGTTCGCGCTCGTGTTGACCTTGGGAAGGGTGACTTTCCCCTCAAGCCCTAGATGGCGCAAGACGATGTCAAAATCTTCGGTCAGATTTTCATAGCGGCCGACGAAGTCGACAATGATTTTGTTGTTCTCTGAATAGAGATCGTAATTGTCGACAAAAGCTTTCTTTTCCTTCGAAAGATAGCTGTCGAAGTTGGGCTTGGAAATCTTGTTACGGATCTTGTAGTGGTAGTGGGAAACCTGCCGGTCCCAGGGATTTCGCTCGAAGGCGAAGGTGAAATAGCTGTTCCAGATCTCTTCGCCGACATAGAGCCGAACGCGCCAAGAAGGCATGTGGCTGAAATACCCCTTGCTTGGATGCCATTCGCGTTCGGGGCGCCGCAGCAGCCGATGCAGCAAAGGACGCTTCGGCACCATCGGGTGATCGAGTTCAAGATTTTGCGCTCCACGCCCGGGACGTTTGGCTTCCTGCGAACCGCTCAGCGGTGTGATGACATCGCGGTCGCCGCAGATCTGGGCTAAAGCGACTTCGATACTCGTTCCCGCGGTCTTGGCAGTCTTTATAAAGATGAACTTGTGCTCGTGACTGATGATCATTCTACGTTAATTCCTTCCCTCGACACTCGCGTTCAATTTCACTGAACATCAAATCGGCGTTGCGGCGTTGCTCTGCGCCGAATTCCGCGATCCGCTCAAGCTCTTTGTCTGTGTAGACACCATATTTCGACATCAGGCCTTTTGCCGAAAGCTGGCTAAGGGACCCGGAAAATAGGCGGTTTTCCATTCCGATTTCTTCAAGCAACGCTTCGACCTTAAAACTGTTTGAGGGAACGGCGGCGAACGGAATTTTGAGATCGAGGGCGATGCAAACCGCGTGGTATCGCCCGGCGACGATAAAGTTCGCTTTTTGGCAGATGAAGGCGATGAAGTCCTCAAATGTCGGCAAGATACCGGCATAGCGGGCGCGATCAAGTGGGCTCGATTGCAGGCGAGCGACGAATTTGCGCAGGCGGAATTGTGTCAGATTTATCAAGCTTCGCAAATTACTACCGGACAAAGTGGGGGGGCTCGATCGAAACGGCATGAAATAGGCGTTCGGCAATGTCTGGGAGAACGCAAAGAGTTCGGCATTCGTTTTGGGCACGGTCGAATCCGTCACGATCACGGTCGCGCGGTCGTCGGCAAGCTCGCGATCGAGTTGCCAGGTCAAAGAAAGGTCTACGATGCCCTTTGGCCTTTTGCCCAGATTTTGGAGTTCTTCGAAACTACGCCCGTCGCGCACGTAGATTTGCTTGTATTTCCGGACGCCTTCCAAAATAGCGGCGTTATTGTCCTGGTAGATCGAGTTTATCAAAAAGGCATGCACGCCCCTTTTTTTTCGGCCCACGCAGGAACCGCAGCGATGGCCCTCGCTGCTTTTTTACTGTGATGGAGAGAGCCTTCTCCGTTGACGATGACAAGATCGATATCGTCTATTCGCAACGCCTCCAGTTTGACGTCGAGGGGATGCCGCTGCGAAATTTTGATATTGTGGCTTTCAGCAAGCTGCATCAGTTGGTTGATGACCAATTGGCTGCCATGGTTGCCCGCCAGTGCAGTGTCGTTCAGCAGCAGCGCTCGCTTTGCTTCACCCATCGCCGGTCTCTATGCAGGTCTGCTGTGAAGGTGGATTGTAGCACATGAGTTGGCCGGAACATTGTGTATGAAGTGGACGCGGCAGCGCTGCCAGATCGTGCTGAGCACCTTCGACACCGCCGCATTGATGCCCTCCGCGACTGTCCGAGATGACCAGCCCGACACCGCGCAGGCCACGGCGTGTGTGCTTACGTAGGAAAGTGGTCCAGAAGGTCTCGGCATCGGACAGGAGTGTAAATACCGGTCGGAAATCTTCGTGCGAGATTCCGACCGGTATTTACACTTATAGAAGAAAAGCGCTGATTGAAGCCCAAAAATGCTTTTCTACAGTTGCGAGAGCGTGAGACCCTGCCAAGTGAAGAGCAGAAGCATCCCTCCCCATATGGAGACCGGCGTTTTTTCCATCCCTCTGAGACAAACACAAATGCCCCAATTTATCAGACCTGCCGCTCGACCATCTTCTTTTTCAACTCGGCAATCGCCTTGGCCGGGATTGAGGCCCTTCGGACAGACGCGGGTGCAATTCAAAATGGTGTGGCAGCGATAGATGCGGAACGGGTCTTCCAGATCGTCGAGCCGTTCGCCGGTTGCCTCGTCGCGGCTGTCATTGACCCAGCGATAGGCTTGCAGGAGCGCGGCCGGGCCGAGATAGCGGTCGGAGTTCCACCAATAGGAGGGGCAGGCCGTCGAGCAGCAGGCGCACAGGATGCACTCATAAAGTCCGTCGAGCTTCTCGCGATCTTCTCGCGACTGGCGCCACTCTTTCTCCGGCGTCGTGCTCTCGGTCTGCAGCCAGGGTTCGATCGAACGATGCTGCGCATAGAAATGCGTCATGTCCGGCACGAGATCCTTGATCACCGACATATGCGGTAGCGGATAGATATTGATCGAGCCGCTGATCTCATCGATTGCCTTGATGCAGGCGAGCGTGTTCGTGCCATCGATATTCATGGCGCAGGAGCCGCAGATTCCCTCGCGGCAGGAGCGGCGGAAAGTCAGTGTCGGATCGATCCCGTTCTTGATCTTGATGACCGCGTCCAGCACCATCGGCCCGGTCTCTTCCAGGTTGAGCCAATAGCTGTCGATGTGGGGATTCTTCCCGTCATCGGGCGACCATCGGTAGATGCGGAACTCTTTCCAATTCCCCTTGCCCTTGCCGTCCGGCTCGTTCCAGCTCTTGCCCTTGGTGATCTGAGAGTTCTTGGGAAGTGTGAGTTCGACCATCGCTCTTTCCGCTCATGTCGCGATTTCATGCCTCCGCCCTTTCGCCGGACCAGTTTACCCGCAGCGTCGCGAACATGGTGACCGTCAGCATGACGAAACCAGCGACCGCACCCGCGAGCAGTGCATAATCCTCAAGGCGCAGAATGAGATATAGCAGGCCATAGAGAATAAGAAAGACAAAGAGCATCATGAAGCCTCGTGCGGCGCTTTGCAGCGACCGTCCGACATAGACAGACAGCATGCTGCCGGTCGCCGCTGACGCGATCAGATAGGCGATGGTGAAGCCAATATGTTCGGAAAGGCTGAGAAGCAGGATGTAAAACAAAATCATAGCGACGCCGACGAACACATATTGCACCGCATGGACGCGCCGGCCCGAGGTCAGCTCCAGCACGAGCACGGCGAAAAAGGCGACGGCCAGAAACATCAGGCCGTATTTCGCCGCGCGATTGACCTGAGCGTAATAATCGACAGGCACGAAGAAATTGACGCCCGAGAGCACCGGGGAAAGCTGATTGTGGAAATGATAGGTTTGAGTCGGGACGACCCGCCAGGCCTGCGGAATGCTGCGCGCAAGATGCGGGATGCGCCAGCTCGCCGAAAAGCCGCTGCCGCTGATCTCCCTTGTATCGGGGAGGAATGCGCCGATGAAGCTGGGATGCGGCCAGTCGGATGAGAGAGACAGCCGGGTTTCCCGGCCGATCGGCGCAATTGTGAGGCTGGAGGAGCCGTTGAAGGCGAGCTCGGTCTCGAAGGCAAACGCTTCCGGCGGCTGATCGACCGCAGCATCCACCGGAAACAGACGCGCATGCAGTCCCGGCATGGTGTTGTTCGCCAGGCCGATGCTGGGCTCGAAATTGATCGTCCGTCCGGCGCCCAGGCGTATGACGGAGGCTTCTTTCAGGCCTGAGACATCGCTGAGGGCAAGTGAGAGGAAGGCGTCACGCCATCTCACGGACGTCGCGTCCGGATCGACGAGGCGGATGTCCGGCGCGGGGAAATTGCCGGAAATCTTCAGCCGCGCCGTGTAGAGCGTAACGTCGTAAATCGACCGGCGGCGAACCTCCGAGGTCGCCTCGCCCTCGGCATTGAACGCATCCGGCAGGAAGACGGCGAACCGCTCCTCGACATCCTCAATCGTCTTGTCGTTCTGCACGCGCTTGACGCGCACCGCATATGGGACGATGAGCAGCGGCCCGATGATCTGCTGCTCGCCGCCGAAGAGCCGCGCCAGCTCGTATTTGACAGCGGCGGACCGGCTTTCGCGCTCCGACACCAGAAACCAGACCAGCGCCAGCGGAATGCTGAGGAGAAGGATGAGGCCGGCGACGAGGAAGAATTTGAATCCTGGGGATCGGGCTAGTCGGCTGATGCTGTCGATGAAGGAGGTGGCCATGAGCGCTCTCGTTACGATGGGCGGGACTGAACCGGTCTTACAGCAGGTCGATGCCGCTATTTTGACCGTGCGCTGCCTGAAATATGCATGAATGGCCCGCCATTTCGGCTGGTGCGCAGGCGGAACGGGTCGTATACAATTCATCTTTGGCGCCTTCACATCCAGTGAAGGGCGGAAGGTCGAGCGATGGACGCAGCCAACAGAACCAGACTGATCGGGTTTCTCAATTTCGCACACGCCCTCGATCACTTCGCCATGCTGATCTATCCGGCGGCGGTTCTGGCGCTATCGGTCTCCTTCGACCGGCCGTTCGGTGAGCTGCTGCCTTATTCGACCGGCGGTTTCATCGCATTCGGACTCTTCTCCATGCCGTTCGGCTGGATCGGCAAGCGGGTCAGCGGTCACACGCTGATTACTCTGTTTTTCGCGGGAACGGGAGCGAGCTGTCTGCTGGCGGGCTTTGCGCAGACGCCGCTGCAGATCGGCATTGCGCTCACCTTCGTCGGGGTCTTCGCCGCGATTTACCATCCGATCGGCAATGCCATGCTCTCGGTCATCGACGCCGCGCGTCTTGGGCGGATCATGGGGCAGAACGGCCTTTGCGGAAATCTCGGCGTGGCGTCGGCGGCGCTCATCACCGGTATTCTAACGGACCTGATTTCATGGCGCGCCGCTTTCATCGTGCCGGGCGGCATCGGCATCGCGATCGGCCTCGCATTCTGGGTCCTGGTCGCTGATCCGGGACCGATGCGCTCGCCGTCGCGCAAGGCCGGAGACCGCAGGACGCCGCGCGCCGAAATGATCCGGGTGTTCGGCATTCTGATCGTCTCGACGGCCATCGGCGGCTTCATCTTCAGCGCCACGACCGTCGTCATGCCGAAGCTGTTCGAGCAGCGCCTGGTGGATCTGACCACGAGCCTTTCCGGCGTCGGCCTCTTCGTGTTCGTCGTCTACGCTCTGGCCGCGATCGCGCAGATGATCATCGGCTCGCTGCTCGACCGGCACACGCTGGGCCGCATTTTTCTCGTCGTCGCCGCGCTGCAGGCGCCGTTCCTCGCGCTGACCGGGCTTGTCGGAGGAATTGCCACGCTCCTGACCGCCTTGCCGATGATGTTCGTTGTCTTTGGGCTGATCCCGGTCAATGAAGTGATGGTCGCGCGCTATACCGCGCCCGAGTGGAGGACGCGCATTTATTCGGTGCGCTATACGGTGACCTTCGCCGCGGTTGCGGCCGCCGTGCCGACCGCCTCCTGGTTCCACAGCGCCTATGGCGGTTTCGCCGAGTTGTTCCTCCTGCTTGGAGGCCTCGCGGCGCTGCTGACGGGATCGGCGCTCGCTTTTCTGCTGATGGAGCGCCAGCCCGCGCAGGCGACGGCCGCAGACGGCGCGCTCCCGGCCAAGGCAGGACTTTAGCGGTCTGCCCATGTCCTTGATCCGATTAGTGCTTCTTCCGGCGGGCTACCTGCTGGCAATTTCATCCGATTTGTCCTTCGGAAGTGCGATTGAAGACGCCGCGCCTCTCGGTCAGACTTGCCGCCTATCAAAAGGGTTCGCGCCCGCTCCGGGCGGCAAAATCAGGGAGTGAAACGCATGTCCAGTCGCTTTATCGCGGTCTTTCTCGGTCTTGGCCTTGCGCTGACGGGAGCGGCGAATGCCGCCGAAGTGGAAAGCAGCGTTGAATTCAAGGGGGATGCGGCCGACGTCTGGGCCAAGATCGGAGGCTGGTGCGCCATTGCCGATTGGCATCCCGTTGTGGCGAAATGCGAGGAGACGAAGAAGGGCGGCAAGAAACACCGGATCCTGACGACGGTGGACGGCGCCGTCATCGAAGAGACGATGCTGACAAGCGATGCGACCAGCTACCGCTATCAGATCGATGAGAGCCCGCTCCCGGTCGCCAATTACACGGCAACTCTTGCGGTCGAGGCGAGCGGCGACACGGTCAATGTGAGCTGGACGGCGAAGTTCGATCCCAAGGGTGCCGAAGAGGCGGAAGCGGTGAAAGTCATCCAAGGCATCTTCGACGGCGGGCTTGAGGCGATCAAGAGGACATCCGAATAGGTTGGACGGAATCTTTCTCCGGGCTCTCCGGAGCAGGGTTCGCAAGCTGTTGGCGGACCCTGGCTAAAACGTCATGCGCATCGGCCTTTTCCAGTGCGTGCAATGCCAGGTCCCAATAGCCAAATGCGCCGAGCAAAGCGGCGGCTCTGGTCGCCATATCCCTGTCCAACCTGGCGGTCGATGTCGGCGGAAGTTCAGCCCGCACATATTGCGCCTGCCCCCAAAAGAGCTGACCGTTTTCAACAGAAACGCTCTGATGCTGGCCAGGGGCCGCAATAACTCGTAAATCCGTACTGCAGCCGGTCAGCTTTTCGGGCGCATAGTGACAAAGATCCGTAAGGCGCCAGAGAACGAATCCCTGCTCGCGAAGGAAGCGGTCCGCCTCCCAGAAAAGATTCTGTCCACGATAGATCGGGTTAAACTCGACCTCTATATCGACCAACAACGCGGCGGAAAGAGCTTTCCTTCCGCCTTTCAGGATGTCGGTTTCTGAGCCCTGCGTGTCGAGCTTGAGGGCATCGACCTGAGCCTCGCCGAGTTCGCTTAATACCGCGTCAAGCGGTCGCGCCAGCGTGCCGATCGCCTTCTCGGGAGCAATCTCGGCCAGATCCAGGTAGTTCTCATACAGCTCGTTTATAGGCGGATAGACCGAGCTGCATGCGGGTTGCCGCGTAACATATAGCGTCAGCAGCCGCTCCTCCTCAGCAAGCGCAATCGGGAGATAACGGACATTTTCAGGGGCGAGACGCTGCAAATGCTCCGCTTCGTCACGGTCGGGCTCGAAGCAAATGTAGCGAGCGTTCGACGCAAGCCGCGCAAATGGTGATTCCAACCCCCATCGCGCTCCGACATCGATCAAGGTGAGGGGACGGTTGAGGTCGGACAAGAGAAAAGGCAAAGGTGAATTTTGAGCCATTCCGCGACTTTCAGTGAGCGACGGAACGAGCCTAGCCGATCTTGTTCTCAATTATAAGTTGTATATCGCCTTATCCAACCGTTGTTGAGAAGCCTTGCCTGGCGCAATCGGTCATCGGTCGCCAATTACACCGCAAATCTCGCGGTCGAGGCGAGCGGCGACACGTGAAAGTCATCCAAGGCATCTTCGACAGCGGGCTCGAAGCGATCAAGAAGACATCCGAATAGGTTGGACGGAATCTTTCTCCGGGCTCTCCGGAGCAGGGTTTGCAAGCTGTTGGCGGACCCTGGCTAACCCGCATATCTCACGGCGGCGGGTGCATCGGCTGGGCGAATCAGAGAAAGTTGTTCTGCAACAAAGACTTGATCTGATTTTAGGAGCCGCAGCCGATGCCAACAGACTGTAACGCGGGACAGTTCGAGTTTGAAGCCCTGGGAAGCCGTAAAGTCACAGCCTCGTTCGACGGCGGGGCAATCACGTCCAATGCAGGCGCGCTTGCTGTTGCGCCGGACCGACCACGCCATCGGCCTGTCCCGGCAGATTGCGGCCTGCTTCGCCGACAGCCGCGATCAGGATCGGATCGAGCACGGCCTGGAAACGCTCCTTGCCCAGCGTGTTCATGGCATTGCGCTGGGTTACGAGGATCTGAACGACCACGACGAATTGCGCCATGATCCGGTGCTCGGGCTGGTGTCGGGCAAGCTCGAAGCGCGCCGTTCCGATTGCGCCGTGCTTGCTGGCAAGTCGACGCTCAACCGGCTGGAGCATGCGCCGGAGGATGCCAAAGACCGCTATCGCAAATTCACCGTGAACAGCGAGGCAATGCAGAGGCTGTTCGTCAACCTCTTCATTCAGGCCAACACAACCGCTCCCGCGCCGTCTCATTCTCGATCTCGACGCAACCGACGATCCGGTCCACGGCAATCAGGAGGAGCGCTTCTTCCATGGCTACTACAAATGCTACTGCTATCTGCCGCTCTATATTTTCTGCGGCCGTGAATTGCTGCTGGCCAAGTTGCGGCCCGCCAACATCGACGCCTCGGCGGGAGCGAAAGAGGAGATTGCCTGGATCGTCGCCCAATTTCGCGCGCAATGGCCGGACGTCGAAATCTGGTGGCGAACGTTTATCGTGAGCGACAAGCGCTCACTCAGGGGCGGATTCAGGCTTCTGCCGCGAGGAACTGATGGCATGGTGCGAAGCCAATGGCGTTGCACTACGTGTTCGGCCTGGCGCGCAACGCCCGGCTCGAGGCCGAGATCGCGGAGGAACTGGCCGAAGCTGAGCGGCAGGCGAAGGAAAGCGGCAAGCCAGCGCGGATTTTCAAGGAATTTCAATATCAACCCGCAGAAGCTGGTAGCGGGAGCGCCGCGTCGTGGCCAAGGCCGAGCATCTGACCAAGGGCGCCAATCCACGCTTCATCGTCACCTCGCTTGCCAGCGAAGATCGTTGCGGCGCAAGAGCTTTACGAGACAATCTACTGCGCGCGCGGCGAGATGGAGAACCGCATCAAGGAGTGCCAGCTCGATCTCATGGCGGATCGCACTTCGGCGGCAACCTTGCGAGCCAACCAGCTCCGGCTGTGGTTCGCCTCGCTCGCCTATGTGCTGGTCACGGCTCTGCGCCGCCTCGCCTTGCAGGGAACGGAGCTTGCCACGGCCACCGCGGGGACGATCCGGCTGAAGCTGCTCAAGCTTGGCGCGCTGGTCACCGTCAGTGTCCGGCGCATCAAGGTCGCCATCGCGTTCGCCAGCCCGCTCAAAACCGTCTTCGCACAAGCCCATGCGCGATTATGCCAGACCGCCGCCTGATGCGGCCGCTTGAATCCCAACGCCAACAACAGAGGATACATCGCCAGGCCGGACCAACGCCGCCCCCATCGCGGCGCAAGCAGACACGTGCATTCGATCGCCGCCCCGAGCCGGACGCTTCATCCAGCACCACAATAGGCGCTGGAGATAGACCCGTGAGATATGCGGGCTAGCCCCTCAAAGTTGATACCGCCAAAGCTGCATTAAGCTGTTTCCTGATGATTTTACCCGGCCGTGCCGGGGCGATCGAAAGGACGCAATCATGACGCAACAGGGCGAGGCGTGGTATCGCAAGCGGTGGGCACGTGGGCGCAGATCTGAAGCATCTTGAAAAACTGCGTGGCGGCTGACCGGCCGTCGCTCGTGCACAAATTATGCTATGCTGGAAGCGGATCGAATCAAGCATAAGGCTTTGCGCCGGTACTTCGAGACAGGCGAGACGCGTGGTTTGCCGCCTGAATATTTGGGCAAAATCAGACGTATTCTGCGTTCGCTTGATGTGATCACTGATCCGACAGACTTGCGCAGCATTCACGATTATCATGCGCATGAGCTGAAAGGCGACCGCGCCGGGCAATGGTCCGTGACCGTTAGGGCAAACTGGCGTATCACCTTTTCTTGGGATGAAGCCGGGCCATATGATGTGAATTTTGAGAATTATCACTGATGCGCAACCACATGACGACACATCCGGGCGAAGTGTTGCGCGAGGACGTTTTGCCTGGTCTCAATATGAGCGAAGCCGATTTCGCCGCGCATCTCGGCGTCTCGCATGAGGGGCTGGCCGCCGTCTTACGCAGTGAAGCGCCGGTTACGCTCGACCTTGCCGCCCGGCTCGTCAAAGCGCTCGGCGGGTCTGTGCGCTACTGGCTGGCCATGCAGATGGCCTATGACGTCGATGTTGCCGACGAGATCGACGTGCAGGTTGAGCCGTTGCCGCAAGCGCCCTCGGCAGCATAGCGATTGGTTGCCTGAGGCAGCAGCTCATCAGGCCCACTATTCGTCCTGCACTCCGGCAACCTGATCTATTGGCTCCCCCCGCACAACTTGCTAATCATGATCCATGCTGTCCGTCGCCGAAGCCCTGGAGCGCATTCTCGCCCATGTCGAGCCCTTGCCCGCCGAAACGGTGCCGCTCGCCGAGGCGCATGCGCGGGTGCTGGCTGAAGACATTGCGGCGAAGCTGACCCAGCCGCCCTTTCCGTCCTCCGCCATGGACGGCTATGCGGTGCGCCGCCAGGATGTGGCTAACCCGCCCGCACGGCTGAAACTTGCCGGCACCTCTGCCGCCGGGCATCCTTATCGGGGCAGGCTCGCTCCGGGCGAAGCGGTACGGATTTTCACGGGCGGGGCGATTCCCGAAGGGGCCGACTGCGTCGTCATCCAGGAAAATGTGACGGCATCGGACGGCTATGCGGAGATCCGCGAGGTGGGTAGCGAGGACTTCGTCCGTCCGCGCGGATTCGACTTCTCCGAGGGCGACATCCTGCTGCGCGCCGGGAGACGGCTGACAGCGCGCGACCTCCTGCTGGCGGCGCAGATGAATTACCCCGCCCTGCCGGTGCGCCGCCGTCCCAGCGTCGCCGTTCTCGCCTCAGGCGACGAGCTTGTGCCGCCAGGGGGAACGCTGGAGGACGGCCAGATCATATCGTCCATCCCGGCGGGCCTTTGCGCCATGCTCGCAAATGCCGGCGCCCAGCCGCTGCCGCTCGGCATCGCACGCGACACGCTCGAGAGCCTCAGCGACCGCATCGGGGCCGCGAGCGAAGCCGATCTGCTCGTCACGATCGGCGGCGCCTCGGTCGGCGACCACGACCTCGTCCGGGAGGCGCTGGAGACCGCCGGCTACAAAATTGCGTTTCACAAGATCGCCATGCGGCCCGGCAAACCGCTCATGTCCGGCGCGCGGGGGCAGAAGCGCATTATCGGCCTGCCCGGCAATCCGGTTTCGGCCATGGTCTGCAGCATCATTTTTCTCATGCCGCTCATCTCCGCGCTTCTCGGCGAAACACCGCCGCCCACCGAGGAGCGCCTGCTGCCGCTCGCCGCTCCCCTGCCGGCGAACGGTCCCCGCCAGCACTATATGCGCGCCAAACGCGTCCTGCGCGGGAACCAGCCGGCGGTCGAGGCCCTGCCCTCTCAGGACAGCTCGCTGACCGCGACCCTCGCCGAAGCCGATTGCCTCATCATCCGTCCGCCTCACGCGCCCGGCTTGATGGAAGGCGACATCGTTTCAATCCTCCCGCTCGGCCTTTGAGCAGATTTCTTTTGCCGAAAAACGCCAAATCAGGCACTAAATGCCTTGCGGAACACAACTAGAACAATTATAGATGTTCCTGCTTTGTACAAACTCGATAATCAACGGTCGGCCACGACCGTGACCGGCTTTGGGGAAGAAGGATGCTGACGCCCAAGCAGAAAGAACTGCTTCTCTTCATCCATGAGAGGCTTAAAGAGACGGGTGTGCCGCCCTCTTATGACGAGATGAAGGAGGCGCTCGATTTGCGATCCAAATCGGGCATTCACCGTCTGATCACGGCGCTTGAAGAGCGCGGCTTCATAAAACGGCTGCCGCACCGGGCGCGCGCCCTGGAAATCATCAGGCTGCCCGAACCCTCGCAGCCGAGTTTCAGACGCTCATCGCCCGGCTTCTCGCCGGCGGTCATCGAGGGATCCCGCAGGCGCGGCTTCAGCGAGGTCGATGACGGCGACGGCTATTCGTCCGGCGTTCCCGTCATGGGGCGGATCGCGGCGGGCGTGCCGCGCGCGGCCATCGAGAATCACAGCCACACGATCAATGTTCCCGATGAAATGCTGGCCTCAGGCGAGCATTTCGCTCTCGAGGTCAAGGGCGATTCGATGATCGACGCGGGCATTCTCGACGGCGACACCGTGATCATCAGACGGATGGACACCGCAAGCAATGGTGACATCGTCGTCGCGCTCGTGGACGATGAGGAAGCGACATTGAAGCGCTTCCGCCGCAAGGGTCAGTCCGTCGCGCTCGAGGCTGCCAATCCCGCCTATGAGACGCGGATTTTCGGTCCGGACCGCATCCGCATCCAGGGCAGGCTCGTCGGGCTGCTGCGGCGTTACTGAGACGGCCCGCCCTCCTTCCCACCGACATTGGCGCCGGAGTCGCCCTCCGAGGCAATGGCCGGTATTCTTTGGCGCCGCCGATAGCTCATGACCCATGGCCGGTTGCCGCGCCTGCCATTCGCGGTGCGGACAATAATGCGGTTCCCCTCGATGCGCAGCGTATGCGCGCCGCCTTCTTTCAGATCCAGACTGTCGATCACGAGCTCGGGTTGCCGACATCGCTCCGGCATCGGGAATGTCGCGATGAGGATTGCCGCTCTCCGGCAGTCTTCGGCGAGGCCGGATGGATGATAGAGATGGCTGACGAGCTTGCCCTTCACCAGCGCGATACAGCTCGCCCGGTCGCAACGAAACGCCTTTGAGCCGCGCGCCTCCTTGACCGGCCTGTCATCGCCATCGGCCTCCATCCACCTTTCCAGGCTGAAGGACGCCTTGCGGTTGTCCGGCGTCGCGATCGCTCCGTCCTTGTCGCGAATGGCGACCAGCTTGCCCTCGCGGTCGATCCAGATATCCGGGCGCTCCCCGAGCGGGGCAAGCGCAAGACCGGCCGCGATCCCGATAAGGCCGAACCAGCGCCAGCCCCCGCGCCAGATCATCAACCAAAGCCCGCCCGCGATCAGGAGCGAAAGCGCGCCATCGGCAAAGTATGGCACCATCAGCGATGCGCCCGGCAGGGTCGAGGTGAAATTCGCGATCACCAGCATCGCGTCGATCCCCTGCCGCATCAGCCAAAGCGGGCCGGCTTCCAGTCCGACCGGCATCGCAAGGAGAGACAAAAGCACCATCGGCATGATGGCGAATGCCACGATCGGCATGGCGAGCAGATTGCCGAGGACCGAATAGAGCGCGATGCGGTTGAAATGGTAAGCCGCGAACGGATCGACCGCCAGGCTCGCCAGCACCGTCGTCGTGAGAACCTCGGCAAGGAACAGGAGAGGCAGCGCCACAAGGGCCGGCCAGCCCTCAAGAAACCGGTAGCCGAAGCGCACCTCGTAAAAGGCGATCAGCGCGGCGGTCGCGGCAAAGGACATCTGGAAGCCGGCGTCGATCAGGCTCTGGGGCATGGCGGCCAGGATCAGCAATGCGGCAATCGCCAGATTCCGCAGGCTGAGCGCGGGCCTGTTGAGGATGACCGCGATGAAGATGATGGCCACCATGATATAGGCGCGCACCGCCGTGACCGCCGCCCCCGAAACGGCAAGATAGAGGCTGGCGATCGCGAGCGCACCGATCGCGGCCCAGACCTTTATCGGAAAGCGCAGGGCGATGCCGGGAAAAAGCGCAAGAACGGCGCGGATCAACCAGAACATCGCGCCCGCCGTCAGCGCCATATGGAATCCGGAAATCGCGATCACATGGGCAAGTCCGGCGTCGCGCAGCGATTGGCGCGCCTCCTCGGACAGCTCCCCCCTTTGGCCGACGACCAGCGCCTTGGCGATCGCCCCGCTATCGCCGTCCAGCACCGCACCGATCCGCGCCGCAATCGCGTGACGGAGATTGGCGAACCAGGCGCGAACGGCCAGATCCCACGGCTCGGGCGGCGGCGCGTCCAGTGCTTCGATCTTGCCCATCGCATAGCCGCTCGCCCCGATCCCCTTGAACCAATAGAACCGGGCGAAGTCGAAGCCGCCGGGAAGCGCCGGCTCAGGCGGCGACATCAGCGTTGCGCGAAGCCGGATCGCATCGCCGGGCAGGACAGCCGGCGGATCGCCGCGAACGCTGACACGGACGCGGCGCGGCCAATGCTCGCGCGGGAGACGGTTCAGATGAATGAGCCTGAGCGTCAGCCTGACCCGGCTGTCCCTGCGTTCCAGCTGCTCCACCCACCCTTCGACCGTCACATAGCGCAGGGTCCGGTCGAGAACCGGCGCATCGACGGCGAGCGCGTGAAGCTTCGCCGTCAGAAGCCCAAGCGCCATCGCGAGAAGCACGCTGCTCATTATGAGACGCGGCGCGGTCGAATGGAGAAAGACGCGCAGAACGCCGCCGAGCATGACCGCGGCGATTGCGAGCGTCAGGGGCGGTTCGGTAGGCGAGGAGAGATAGAGCGCAACTCCGCCGCCGAAAAACACCGGCAGCCAAAGGAACCAGCGGCCCCGTTCGGCATCGAGCGCCTGCGCGATCTCCGCCGCCCAGCTCGCGCGCGATCGGGGCGTCACCGCATCCGAGCGCCCGCCGGCCGCCTCCGCCATCGGACGCACCCCCCGGTTCAGGGCCGCTTCACTCAGTGACATATGCCAAGGCCCGCCTTACACGCGCGGCCTCCCTGTGCTAAACCCTCGGCAGCTTCGCCTCGCTCACTCATAGACTGTATGGAACGCAATCGCATGTCCGGTAAAGTCGTCACACGCTTTGCACCCTCCCCCACCGGGTTTCTACATATAGGGGGTGCCCGTACGGCGCTCTTCAACTGGCTTTACGCCAAAGCCAATGAGGGACAGTTCCTGCTGCGCATCGAGGACACCGACCGGGCGCGCTCCACGGAGGAGGCGATCCACGCCGTTCTCGACGGGCTGCGCTGGCTTGAGCTGGAGTGGGACGGCGAGCCGGTCATGCAGCACGCCGGCGCCGAGCGCCACGCCGAGGTCGCGAAACAGCTTCTTGCCGAGGGTAAGGCCTATCGCTGCTATGCGACGTCCGAGGAGCTTGAGGCGATGCGCGAAAAGGCCCGCGCCGAAGGACGGCCTCCGGTCTATGACGGCCGCTGGCGCGACCGCGATCCGAGCGAAGCGCCGGAGGGAGTGCCTTACGCGGTCCGCTTCAAAAGCCCGATCTCAGGCGAAACCCTTGTCGACGATCAGGTTCAGGGGCCCGTCATCTTCCAGAACAAGGATCTCGACGATCTGATCATCCTGCGCAGCGACGGCTCGCCGACCTATAATCTCTCCGTGGTGGTCGATGATCACGATATGGGCATCACACACATTATCCGCGGCGACGACCATCTCACCAACGCCGCGCGCCAGTCGCAGATCTACAAGGCGATGGGCTGGGACGTGCCGGTCTTCGCGCATGTCCCGCTGATCCATGGACCGGACGGCGCCAAGATGTCCAAGCGGCATGGCGCATTGGGGGTCGATGCCTATCGCGCCATGGGCTATCTGCCGGCCGCAATGCGCAACTATCTGGTCCGGCTTGGCTGGAGCCACGGCGATGACGAGATCATCTCGACGGAACAAATGATCTTCTGGTTCGGCTTCGATGCGCTGGGCAAATCACCGGCGCGCTTCGACTTCGTCAAACTCGAAAATCTCAATGGCCACTATATCCGTTCGGCGAGCGACGAGGAGCTGATTGTGGCGCTCCGCGCCCTGCTCCCGCATCTGCCGAGGGAAAAGGTCTATGCCGCCGGTCTGAGCGAGGACGACTGGCGTAAGCTGAAACTGGCGATGCCCGGCCTGAAGGAACGCGCCAAGACCCTTATCGAGCTGCTTGACAATGCCGCATTCCTTTTCGCCAGGCGTCCGCTCGAACTCGAAGAGAAGGCCGCGAAACTGCTCAAACCCGAGGCACGCGAGCGGCTCGCCTCTCTCCATGAGCGTCTTGCCGGGCTCGATGAATGGACCGCCGAGGCAATCGAGGCCGCCGTCAGGGCCCATGCCGAGCACATAAACGTGAAACTCGGCGACCTCGCCCAACCATTGCGTGCCGCCTTAACCGGGCGTACCGTATCGTCCGGCATCTTTGACGTGCTTGTGGTTTTGGGGCGCGAGGAAGCCTTGGCGCGCATTAAGGATCAGGCCTTGAAGGGCTAGCGGCGACACACGCCGCCGATCGCGCCTAAAATTTGAGCGGCAACCTCGACTGGCTGGACGCGCGCGAAGCCGCGGTCTATTATTGCGCCGCAAAATAGGTGCCACGCGCTGCAACAAATCGCCGGAGCACCACGCCGCCGAGACGATGTCCCCTTGACGCAGGAGATGAGTAATGAACCGTGTGGGCCCAAGACCTATGCCGTATAAGGACAAGCTGGAACCGAAAAGCACGGCGACCTTCACGATTGACGGCAAACAGGTCGAGCTTCCGGTCTATGCCGGCACGATGGGGCCGGACGTCATCGATATTTCCAAATTCTACACCGAGACCGGCTGCTTCACCTACGATCCCGGCTATACCTCGACCGCGAGCTGCCGTTCCGACATCACCTTCATCGACGGCGAGCAGGGCGTTCTCCTGCACCGGGGCTATCCGATCGAACAGCTTGCCGAGAACGGCAATTTCCTGGAGACCGCGCACCTTCTGCTTTACGGGGAGCTGCCCGACCGCGAGCAATATGACGATTTCATAAACCGGGTCACCTATCACACCATGCTGCATGAGCAGATGAACCGGTTCTATACGGGGTTCCGCCGGGATGCTCATCCCATGGCCATCATGGTCGGCGTCGTGGGCGCGCTGTCGGCGTTCTATCACGACTCCACCGACATCACCGATCCGGTCCAGCGCGACATCGCCGCGATCCGGATGATCGCCAAGATGCCGACCATCGCGGCCATGGCCTACAAATATTCGATTGGCCAGCCCTTCATCTACCCGCGCAACGATCTCGATCACGCCTCGAACTTTCTCTATATGAGCTTTGCGGTGCCTTGCGACGAATACCGGGTCAATCCGGTGCTGTCGCGGGCGATGGACCGCATCTTCCTGCTGCATGCCGATCACGAACAGAACGCCTCCACCTCCACGGTGCGGCTCGCATCCTCCTCGGGCGCCAATCCCTTCGCCTGTATCGCGGCCGGCATTGCCTGCCTCTGGGGACCGGCGCATGGCGGCGCGAATGAGGCCGCGTTGAGGATGCTGGAGGAGATTGGCACGGTTGACCGGATTCCGGAATATATCGCCCGCGCCAAGGACAAGGACGATTCATACCGGCTGATGGGCTTCGGCCATCGCGTCTACAAGAATTACGACCCGCGCGCCCGTGTCATGCAGAAGACCTGCCGGGAGGTGCTCGAGGTGGTCGGCGTCAAGAACGACCCGCTGCTTCAGGTCGCGATGGAGTTGGAGAAGATCGCGCTGGAAGATGAATATTTCGTCGAGAAGAAGCTCTATCCGAATATCGACTTCTATTCCGGCATCACGCTGAAGGCGCTCGGCTTCCCGACCTCGATGTTCACCGTCCTGTTCGCGATCGCGCGCACGGTCGGCTGGATCGCGCAGTGGAAGGAAATGATCGAGGATCCGGAATACCGCATCGGCCGGCCGCGCCAGCTCTATACCGGTCCCGCGACCCGCGATTATGTGGACATCGCCGACCGCTGACGGCGCCTGTTTATTCCGTCATCGTCATTTGGCTAGATCAACCCTCGTTCAAGTGGAATCACTTGAGCGAGGTTAAGTTGATCTATTTCAAAAGGCGCGCGCAACTGTTCCCGCGTCCATCCCCGCCTTCGCGGGGATGGACGCGCGTTGCGCTACGGCGGGATCATCTTGAGCCGAATCTATCACGCTTGCGTCGGCAGCCCCCTCTCCCGAGGAAGACTTCTGCGGAACAACACACTCTGCGTCGCCCCGGCCCAAGGTGAGCGCTTGTCGCGATGTCTTGCTGATCGCGACCAGACAAGCGTCGCTCACCGTAAAGGTTCGCGAGCCGGGGCCTACTCGCTTCTCTATCCGACCCAGTGTTTGCCGAACCGCGAGTGGGTCCCGGATAGCCCTTCAGGCTTCCGGGACGACGAGGAAATGGGGCCACATTTCGCAGGCCCCTCCTATGGGATAGGTGAGCAGCAGCTCCCGCAGATCGGGTCGCTTCCACCCAAACTGGTCTCGCTATAGAAAATTGCGGCGGCCGGGCTATGGCGAGATAGCCTGGCCGCTCGACCTGATCGCCAGGATCAGTACGCAAAATCCCGGCCGCGGGCCTTCGCCTGTTCGCGTGCGCTCGGATTGACCGAAGGCCGGAACGGCACTTCGGCCACCACCGCGCCCACGGGCTTGCCCGATTGCTCGCAATAGGCTTCCGGCACCTCGACCGTCAGGCGCGTGCCGATTTCGGACAGCCGGTTCGGCACCCAGCACAGCGCAATATTGGTCTGCAGCTCCGGCGACCACCAGGGCGAGGTGACATAGCCGACGCGGTTGCCTTCCGGCTCCGAGATCAGCCAGAAATCATTGGCATAATCGGTGATCGGCTTGCCGCCCAATTGGATTCCCACCAGGCGCATCTTGAACGGGAACTCGCCCGCATCGATCTGCGCGCGCTGCCGCTCCAGCTCCGCCTTGCCGATATAGTCGGCCTGTTTCTTGCGCGGCACCTGATAGGACAGATTGACCTGGAAGGGCGAGGTCTCATTGTCGAGATCCTGACCCCAGGACAGGATGCCCGCCGCAACGCGGCGGTGATGGGCCGGGGCGATCACGCGCAGGCCATAGCTCGCGCCCGCGCCGCGCACAGCGTACCAGATCGCCTCGGCGTGAATGGTGGAGTCGATCGTGTAGATCTCGTAGCCCTTCTCGCCGGTGAAGCCCGTCTGGCTGACGAGCACATCGGCGCCGGCGAGCTTTGCCCGCATCAGGCCATAATAAGGCATGGTGCGGACGGCATCGCCGAACAGCTCCGCCATCAGATCTTCCGAGAGCGGCCCCTGGATCTGCAGCGGCGAGACATCGATCTCGGCGATATCGACATTGTAGCCCTTGCCGACATTCACGCCCTGCAGCCACATCATCAGATCGCTGTCGGAGATCGAGAACCAGAACTCGTCCTCGGCAAGCCGCAGGAGCACGGGATCGTTCAGAATGCCGCCCTTTTCATTGCAGAGAATGGCGTATTTGCCGTGCATCGGCTTGATCTTGGTCGCGTCGCGCGTGATGACATAGTTGACGAAGCTTTCAGCATCCGGACCTTTGACACGGATCTGGCGCTCGACCGCGACATTCCAAACCGTCACGCGATTGACCAGCGCATCATATTCCGCCATCGCGCCGCCATCTTCGGGGCGGACATAGCCGCGCGGATGGTAGATCCGGTTATAGACCGTCGCGCGCCAGCAGCCGGCCTCGACCGACAGGTGCCAGAACGGCGATTTGCGCACCCGCGTCGAGATCAGCATCTGGACCGGCGTCGGCCCGGACTGGCGCAGATTGATAGGAACCAACCGGTCCGACTGGTCGATGTCGGGAACGTTGGGGTGGGAGCGGTTTGGCGAGACGCCCTGCGTCTCGTCCGTCTGCACTAAGTCCAGCACAGCCATGGCATGCCTCTCATCGACACGGGGGATTAATGAGATTGAGAAAGCCACAAGTGGCGCGCGGGCGATAAGCTAAAAGCGACCTCGGCCATTCCAAAATCGGCGTGCGGAGGTCGCGACTGCGCCAGCATGTCGTTTTGCTCCTGTTATCATCGAGAGGCGGATTAACGCGGAGTTCGCGAGGCGGAGATGAACAAGGACTTCATCCGGCATCTGAGCGGTGGGCTCCCGCCGGATGCCCTGGCCGATGCCGTGTTTGCCGGGCACATTCTGGTCATTGACGGCCTCCGGCCGGTTGCCGACCTCGTCGAAGCGGCGCGGCGCATTCTCCGCGATGTGTTCGAGGGTTTGCCACCGACCACGGCGTTCGAACCGCTCGGCATGGAGGCTTACCGGGAGCGCATGAAGCGGGCGCGCAGCCGATTCCGCAAGAGCGAGACGGTCGGCGCGCTTTACCGCAGCGCATTGATCGAGGCCGGCGTGAGCCCGGAAACGACATTTGCCGACAAATTCTCTCTGCGCGCCGCGCCGCCATTCCAGGCCGCCTACGCGCCCGGCTTCGGCGCCCTTCCGCCGCATCGCGACAGCTGGGGCGCCGGGCTCGATTGCCAGATCAACTGGTGGCTCCCGATCTATGACCTCACCGCTGGGCGGACCATGGCGATCTTCCCGCGCTATTGGGAGCGGGCTGTTGAGAACGATAGCGATGGCTGGCAATGGCAGCGCGCATTGAAAGAGCCGGACTATCCGACCTTGCCGACGGCCCAGGAGCCGGTCGAGTGGAGCGATGCGGTCTGTCTCGTTGTCCCGCCGGGTTCGCTTGTCGCTTTCTCGGCGTCGCATCTGCACGCGAGCGTGCCGAACGCGACGGACGAGGCCCGCATCTCCAGCGAAACGCGGACCGTCGATCTGGGGCATCTGCAGCAGGGACGTGGCGCCCCGAATGTGGACCGCGCCTCAATCCAGCCGAACCTCGCTTGGTTTCACCACATGGAAACAGGACAGACCTTGATCGATGTTTCGGAACTCTGAGCAGCTTCCCTCCGGTGCTAAGTAAGGTCGTGTCTGTTTTCGGAGTGACACTGAGGCGGTTACGAGCCCACGAAATTGGAGATCTGATGCCAGTGGAGAGCAACTGCGGCTCCGAGCATTCCTGCGAGAATGTTGTATGCGGTCCCGATCAGAAAGGTCATGAGGACGTGGGAGCCCCAACGACGGCGCGCAATTAGAAAGTCAAGTTCGTCTTCGAAGCCTTTGATCACCTTCGGAACCGCGATTACGTTAGTCCAAGCTTGCCATTTGGAGGCAACTTTAAAGGCAAGCCAAGCGCCGACCGCAATGGGAGCGTTACTTAAGAAAGCAGCTTAGAACATAAACCGCTCTA
>CAVVOX010000005.1:0-323602 GCA_963749875.1 uncultured Alphaproteobacteria bacterium | reverse complement strand
TGCTAGTGCGAGCGTCAACCCACCCTACGAAGAGGGCTCCCGCCAAAGGCGTGTGGATGAGGGGGCGGAGAAACGGTCTCATGCCAACTCGCACCGGAGGGTGCGGCGCGGCGGCGAACAGATCGCGCGTATACTCCTGGCTGGGCGCGTCCATCACCACATCGGTCGGGCCTTCCTCCACGATGCGTCCTCCCTTCATGACGATGATCCGGTCGCAAAGCAGGCGCACCACCATCAGATCATGGCTCACAAACGGATAGCTCATACCGAGATCGCGTTTCAGATCAACCAGCAGGTTGAGCACGACGGCCTGAACGGAGACATCGAGCGCCGCGGTCGGCTCGTCGAGAATCAGCAAGCGCGGACGGCAGGCGAGCGCGATGGCGATGACGATACGCCGGCACCTGCCGCCGGACAGCTCGAACGGATAGCTGTCATAGCGCGCTTCCGGCTGGTTGATGCGCACCAGTTTCAGAAGCTCGATGGCCTTTTGCTTCGCGTTCGATCGTCCGGCCTGCGCATGCTCGATCAGCACGTCCTCGATCTGATGGCCAACCTTGCGGATCGGATTGAGCGCTGCGCGCGGGTTCTGGAAGATCATCGAGATTTCGCGCCCGCGAATGTCGCGCATCGTCCGTTCCGAGGCAGCGATCAGATCGACGCCTGAGAAGGTGATGCTGCCATTGGCGACGCGCTGTCCCGTCTAGATGGACTGGCCAAGATTGCCGGTGGAGAGGTCGCTCAGATAGAACAGGAACTGTTCCGGCAGGCTACGGTCGAGGCCGAGTTCCTTGCGGATTTCGGCAATCGATTCCGGGTTGGCCGCCGGTCCCGCGAAATAGGCTGCTGGATCGCCCGGCAAGGCCCGGGTCAGAAGAAAGGTTACGATGATGATGCCGATCAAGGCGGGGACGGCCTGGAACAGACGTCTCCCGATGATGGCAAGCTTGCCCCGCCCGGTCGTGGCTTCTTACCTCTCAGCAAATGGTGTTTCGCTCATCAGTCAATCGCCGGCATATTGTTCCGCCTGCAGCATGTTCTTCGTCATCCCGGATCCCGGCTCGCGGGCCGGGACAGCCCCCTACAGGGCTATCCGGGATCTCGTGAGATGGTGCCGCGTGCGACCTCGGCTCGGCCTCAAGGGCCGTCCGGGGTGACGGGTTGGCCAACTATGTCAGCTTCAGCAACCGCACTTCCGGCTGGCGGTGGAACCATGTGGTGTAGCCCTCAAGGTTCTTGCTCATGGCGCTGTCGATGAATGGCCGCCACATCGGAATGCGTGGAACTTCATCGAAGGCATTCGCCAGCATGCGCTTGATCTTCGGCTCGTAATCCGGATTTTCGGGGCCGATATGCAGCGTCTCGTCGACGAGCGTGGCCATTTCCGGATCGTCATAGTTCGAGGCGTTGAACAAATTGCCCTTGAGATAGGCCCAGTAGAAATAACGGTCGGGCGTATCCAGTCAGCCGCCGAAATTCTCCAAGAGCAGCGGCAGCTTCTTCTCGACGAGCGTCACCGTGCGCCAGTTCGCGCCGGGGATTTTGTCGATGGTGGCGTTGATACCGATCTTGGCGAGGCCTTCCTGGATCAGAAGCGCGGCAGGTTCGGCCCATGCGCCCGCGCCGAGATCGAATGAGAGCGGCACTTCGAAGCCGTCCTTATATTCGGTCTGGGCCAGCAGATCCTTCGCCTTGTCGTAATCGGTCGTATAGGGCAAGGGCTGTGGCCAGGAGATGCTGGAGGGATCGAAGCTCTCGCCGCCCCACATTTTCAGCCCGAGCACGAGGATCTCAACGCGGCCGAGATCGCGCGCAATATCGCTCGCATCCCGCGTCTGCCGGAAACCGACAATTTCGTCGAAGCCGTAAAGCCCGCCGCCGGGCGACAGCCGCACGGCCCGAGGATCGCGCCAGAAGAATGCGATCAAGGTCTCGACATCGTTCGCCATCAACGCCGCTTCATAGCGGTCGAAGACGTCTCTGATCTCCCGCGCTACGCGCTCCTCGTCATCGGTCATCGGCGTCATAGGCTTGCCCTCTCAGACAGCAGAAAATCGAAATGCTGATCAAATTGTATGCACTATTCCATACAATCTCACATGCAAACTTATACGCAATTTTCCTGCCGATCGTCGGTCGAACCGGCTTCGTGCGGAAATTGCGCGCGGCAGCGGAGACTTAGCAGCCCGGGACTCCGTGCTTCGCGAAAATGGCCCGGGACTTGCTTTGCCGAAGCAAATGAGGAGGCGGCCAGATGACGGATATCCTTCTGCAGGCGGAACCGGCGCCCATCGCACTCGATCCGGGCCGGACGGCGCTCATCATTATCGACATGCAGCGGGACTTTCTGGAGCCTGGCGGATTTGGCGAAACGCTCGGCAACGACGTCTCGCTGCTGAGGCGCGCGATCGCGCCTTGCGCCGAAGCCCGCGCCGCCGCCTTCATCATCACCAATTCCGAAAGCGCCGCTTACCATTTGCCCCGCTTGCGGGAACGTGCGGCGGACTCCGATCCGGAGACGCGCGACCGCTTTCTTGCCGGCGCGCTGATCCCGGCAGCATGGGTATCGCGTGCGCAGCGCGTGCGCCGGTGGTGGCTCGATCAGGTCATTGAGACGTTCAACAGAATCGATCTGATCCTGGCCCCGGCGACGCCTTTCCGCGCGCTGCGGATCGATCAACAGACGGTCATGCTCGGCGGCGTCGAAGTGCCGGCGCGGCCGAATATCGGCATGCTTGCCCAGCCTTTCTCCTGCATCGGGCTGCCGATCGTCACCGTTCCGGTCTTCTCGCCCGGCGAGATGCCCATCGGCGTCCAGCTCATCGCTCCGCCCTGGCGCGAGGATTTGTGCCTGCGCGCGGCGCACCATCTCGAAGGCGAAGGAGTTGCCGTGGCGCATCCGCCCAAGACCGCCGGCATCAATTCCTGCAATAGCTCTGTCTTCTGACGACTTCCGGGATCACACCACGCTTTCGATGCCAGCGTTGCGGGCGTGTTTTTGGGCATAGGCGGCAACTGTGTCGAGGATACCCTCTGAAAAATCGCTCCAGGTGCGGAACGTTGCCTGACGGATCGCCTCTGCGCGCCAGTCGCGATAGTCTTCGTCACCTGCCAGCCTCTCGACGGCGCTCGCAATACTGTCGACCCAATAGGGATCGACATAGTCGCAAAGCGGGCCGCCCACTTCCGGCAGCGCGGAGACATTCGACGTGACGCAGGGCGTACCGTTCCACAGGCTCTCGCCGACCGGGAGTCCCCATCCTTCGTAAAGACTTGGAAACACTGTGAACGCGGCGTGCCGGTAAAGGAGAGCCAGCTCGAAGTCGCTGGGATGATTCAGCAGACGGACATGGCTTTCGATCGGCTTGATGTGAGTGGCTTCGATCTTCTCCGCGCCGGTTCGGTCGGTCACGACCAGAAGCGGCGTCGCGTCGGGCCCGAGATGCGACAGCACCTTTCGCCAGGCTTCGAAAAGGCGCTTGGCATTTTTGCGTCCAAAAGCCGGCCCCACGAAGAGGGCATATTTTGATTCGATCAGATCCCTGACGGCTTGAGACGGCGGCGTATGCTGATCGCAGGTCAATTCATGGGCGAGTGGAATGATGCCGATGTGGGGCGGGGGCAATCCCGCGCTTTCGAAATGATGCAGCAGATCGTTTCGTGTGTTGGTCGAGTAGGTAATGAAATCTTGCGTCAGGCTTGCGGCACTGTCGAGCCATGTCTGGAAGACAGAGGGCGGAACGGGAGGATCCTCACCGATATCGAGGAGCGGGATCAGGTCATGCACCAATATGACCGGCCTGACGACGCCGCGTTCTACAAGCGGCGTCACATAGTCGAAGAGCGGCAGCGTATGCCATCCGCTGCCAAGCATCAGGAGGATATCATTGGGCCTGAACTCCAAGGGTTTGTAGCGAGTGCCGGTTTCCAATTCGGATTTGATCTTGTGAATCAGGCGATAACCGGCGAGACGCAGCGTGCCCTTTGCGAGTTGCAGATGCCGTTTGATCGGCCGGTCCGCATATTTTGCGCGGATCTTCGGGAGGTTGACTGCGGCGTTCTTCGAGAAGGCGTCCGCGGCATCGAGAAGCCATTGAAGACGATTTCCTGACGGCGCCGTTTCCGCGGGCTCTTCCTCCATCCGAAGCTCGATGAATTTCCCGACCGCCTGATCGAAATAGCCGAAGTGAAGCAAAATCTCTTCGCGCCGTGCGACGGCGGGCGCAGCCTTGGCGAATTCCAAAACGACCCGCGGGATGCCGGTCAGAACCTGTCCTTTGGCGAGTTGGACAACCACATCGGTCAGATCGACGACAACCCGCCAAGACCTGTGATCGGAAGCCGTCTCCAGCTCTACGGAGGACGCCCCGTAAGCGACCGTCTCCAGTGCGGCGGCGGCCGGCCCATTCATTGCCAGGCCCCTCTCTCGGTACGTTGTCCGGGGCGAAGACTCTCCCAGCCGGAACAAGGCCGAGGTTGGGAATGTGACTGTGGCTGAGACGAAATCACTTTAAATATCCGCGATCCGCAGCAAGCGCCCAAATGCTCAAGCTTCGAGGCGGCACGCTATCACAACCAAAAGTGCGGCCATGTAAATCACCACAGCTTTAGCGTGTTTTTACACAACCTTTGATTGCGCCATAGCGACATAGGACGGCTGGGGCGCGAAAGCAGGCGTCGGCGGGATTCACGATGCGCCTCGATCGCGTCATCTCTATTTGCAGCAAGCTGGCTGAGAGGTGCCGACGGCAGACAGCGACATTTTTGGGCAATTGCCGCCTAATCGGTGACAGTGAGGGCCTGCCATTCGAATTCGGCCGCATTATTCCCTGCAAAACCAATGGCTTTAAGTTGGCATGCAGATTGATTCGTTCTCCTCAGATCCGGCTTGCCGGATACCGGCCAAAAAGGAGACCGCCATGCCAGTCGTGACCAAGCCGGCCCATCAGAAGAGCGATTATTTTGTCGATTATGAAGAAAAGAAATTCGAAGACGTAAAGGCCGAGCCCGGCGAGAAGGCGCTGGTTACGTTTCACACCGTTGCTTTCGAAGGATTGATTGGCTTCGTCAATCTGCTCCAGGCGACGCGGCTGAAGCGGAAAGGGTTCGATACCTCCATTCTGCTTTACGATCCCGGCGTGACGCTCGGCGTGCAGCGTGGTTTTCCCACGATCGGCGATGATGCTTTCCCCGGCCATCAGAATTTCAATAATCAGATTTCGAAGTTCATCGAGGAAGGCGGCAAGGTCTATGCCTGTCGATTTGCACTCCAGGCGCTCTACGGCCATGGCGAGCCGTCGTCGATCCCGGGCATCATACCGATCAATCCGCTGGACGTTCTCGACCTGATCCTGTTTCACCGCAAGGACAACGCCTTCATCCTGGACACCTGGACGCTGTAGCGCAGGAGGCCAGGTGACCGACGGAGGCTGAAATGGCCGACAGGAAATCCGTGCGCGTCGCCGCCGTACAGATTGCGCCCGATCTCGACACTCAGGCAGGGACGCTCGACCGCGTTCTCGCGGCCATTGACGAGGCGGCTACCAAGGGCGCCGAGCTTGCGGTCTTCCCGGAGACCTTCGTCCCCTGGTATCCCTATTTCGCCTTCGTGCACCCGCCGGTTGCGACAGGGGCGGAACATATCCGTCTTTACGAAAACGCGGTGACGGTTCCGGGACCGGTGACGGACGCCGTGTCCGCCGCGGCCAGGCGCCATGGGATGGTCGTGGTGCTCGGCGTCAATGAGCGCGATCACGGCTCGCTCTATAACGCTCAGCTCATCTTCGACGCCGACAGCAGCCTGGTCCTGAAAAGGCGCAAGATCACGCCGACCTTCCATGAGCGGATGATCTGGGGGCAGGGCGACGGCGCGGGCCTCAAGGTCGTCGAGACCGCGGTCGGCCGCCTCGGCGCGCTGGCCTGCTGGGAGCATTACAATCCGCTGGCGCGCTATGCGCTGATGGCGCAGCAGGAGGAAATCCACGTCGCCCAGTTTCCGGGCGCCCTGGTCGGCCCGATTTTTGCCGACCAGATGGAGGTGACAATCCGTCATCACGCGCTTGAATCCGGCTGCTCCGTCGTCAACGCGACCGGCTGGCTGACCGAGGAGCAGATCGCGCGGATCTCACCCCAGGAGCCGATGCGCAAGGCGCTCAGAGGCGGCTGCCTGACGGCGATCATTTCGCCCGAAGGCAACCATATCGTGCCGCTGCTCAAAGAGGGCGAAGGCATATTGCTGGCGGATCTCGACCTCGGTCTGATCGTCAAGCGCAAACGGATGATGGATTCGGTCGGGCATTATGCCAGGCCAGAACTCCTCAGCCTCAATCTCGATGATCGAGCGACTGCGCCGATCCATTTCACCGCGCCGCGTCGTCCCGATCGTTCAGGAAGCCAATCCGATGAAACCGATGATTCTCCCTCCGAGACCGACGACCAAAATGCCGACGGAGCAGCTGATCAACGAGTTGCAGTCCTACGGGATACGGCTGGTTGATCCGGGAGCGGGCCATGAGAGCAGGCGAGGCGGCGCTGGTCCATCCGACCACAAGGCGGTTACGATAGATGGCATGACCGTCATGGTGCCGGCCGGCAACGATTGGCACGATGTCGCTACGGGCGAACGGGTCTATTGTGTCGAAGATCCCCGTCATCCGATTATCGGCAAGGAGGTGACGGAAGAGACCATGCACGCCGGAACCTCCCCGCGCAATCTGACCTCGAGCACCATCGGTGACGAGCTGATCATAGCCTCGGGCGGCAGGTCGCGGGTCTTCTCCGTGTCGATCAAGGATCGCGGCGCCATCCTGCCTGGCGGCCAGCTCGGCAAGGCGTTCTGGTATTCGTCGGGCTCGGGCAAGTTCGTGACCAGCACCTATTACTACAGCGACTATCCCGAATGATAGCTGTGCTTCGTCTCATCCCCGCGCACGATCGTCCGGACAGTGTTCCGCGCAAGCCGAAGCTCGCGAGCGATCTGCTTGATCTTCTTACCCTTGATATGAAAAGCGTGCCGCACACGCCCGATCGTCTCCACCGTCACCATCCCCCGTTAAGCCCCCGCTCGCGAATCGCATGCGGGGAGGTTGCGCCTTCGCGGGTGGGGTTAAAATTGGATGCCGATCACCCCCGTCAGAGGGTCAAAATTGCACGCCGGTTCACACACAATAGGCTCCGACATGGCATCAACCAAGCTGGTAGGGCCGAGCCGCCTCAACAAAACGACAATAAGATCAAGCGGTTTTTCACTTTGTTCTTGTGCGCGACCGTGGTCTCATAGCCTTGGCGTTGTTTCGCCATCGAAGTTCTACGACACAAAGACAGGGGCGCTTATTGCGGCACGCCCGTACAGCCGTCTCTGACCATAATCTTGGGAGGAAACGTCATGAAAAGGCTGTCATTTTGGACTGGCGCAATCTCGGCGCCGGCGGTTGTCGCATTGATTCTGACAGCGGTATCGGCTTGGGCAGCCGATCCGCCCAAGCTTGTGCTGCAGATCACCATCGACCAATTGCGCGGGGATATGCCTTTGCGGTTTTCGAGCCGTTTCGGTAAAGGCGGTTTCCGTTATTTGATGAGCAAGGGCGTCTCTTACACCAACGCCCATTATCGACACTCGACGAACTTCACCGCCGTTGGTCACGCCACACTGGCCACCGGCGGCAATGCCGCCCAGCACGGCCTCGCCGGCAACGATTGGCACGATGTCGCTACGGGCGAACGGGTCTATTGTGTCGAAGATCCCCGTCATCCGATTATCGGCAAGGAGGTGACGGAAGAGACCATGCACGCCGGAACCTCCCCGCGCAATCTGACCTCGAGCACCATCGGTGACGAGCTGATTATAGCCTCGGGCGGCAGGTCGCGGGTCTTCTCCGTGTCGATCAAGGATCGCGGCGCCATCCTGCCTGGCGGCCAGCTCGGCAAGGCGTTCTGGTATTCGTCGGGCTCGGGCAAGTTCGTGACCAGCACCTATTACTACAGCGACTATCCCGAATGGGTGAAGGCCTGGAACGCCCGCGATCTCGCCGGGGAGTACAAGGACGATACCTGGACGCTCAAGGAGCCCCGGGCAAACTACGTCTATGGCGAGCAGGACGATCGGGAAGGCGAGAAGGGCTACAAGCATCTGAAAAGGACGTTCCCACACGTACTCGGCAACGCCAAGAAAGACTCCGACTTTTATAAGGCGCTGCGCTTCACGCCGATGGGCGATGAACTGACTCTCGCCTTCGTTAAGGAACTGGTCAAACGGGAACGTGTGGGCCAAGGCGACGCTACCGACATGCTGGCAATCAGTTTTTCGGTCACGGACTATATCGGTCACGCCTATGGGCCGAACAGTCTGGAAGCGGAAGACAATCTGATCAGGCTGGATGCGACCTTGGCGGATCTGTTCAGCTTCATTGATGAGACGATAGGGCTCGATAAGACGCTGATCGTTCTGTCGTCGGACCACGGCATCGACCAGGTGCCGGAAACCCTGACGACGGGATTTTACATGACCCGGCACGGAGAGGGCTCCGGACGGCACGATCCCAAGCGCTTCTTGGCAACAGTGGATGCCGCCTTGCAGAAGCGCTACGGCTCGCAGGAGTCCTTTGTTACCGCATTCTGGAACCCGAGCATCTATTTGAACCTGGAAACCGTGAAGAAGTTGAAGCTCGATGTGTCGGAGGTCGAAGACGCGCTGAGGGATGAAATCCTGAAAGTGCCGGGCTTCGCGCTCGCCGTCACGCGCACCGACCTGCTCGCCGGCAGAGTCACGGGCACGCCAATCCTCGACAAGGTGCAAAGGGCTTTTCATCCGACGCGCTCCGGCAACGTTCTCATCGTGCAAAAGCCCGGCTGGTATCTCTATCCCGAAGTTGACTTGTTTGCCGCAATGCACGGCTCGCCCTATTCCTACGACACCTACGTGCCGATCATGTTCGCGGGGCCCGGGATCAAGCCGGCAGTTGTCAGCCGGCTCGTCGGCCCTGAAGACATTGCCGCGACGGTGACCAACTATCTCAGGATCAAACCGCCGTCAGGCTCGGTAGGCGAGGTTCTTACCGAGGTGGTGGATCCTGCCTGGGATGCGGACAGCTTCGCGGAACATGCCCGGCTGCAAAAGCAGTGACCACGCTTGTTGGCGGGCTCTGACAGGCGTTCCGGCCTGCGCGAGGCTTGTCTGCTTGGCGCAGGTCCGGTCTTTTCCATCAGGACCGCGACGGCATAGCTGGGGGAGAAGTCGGTAACGGTTTTGTTCGCAAAGAAAAGGCCCTAACTAGGATGGGGCCAGGGTTAGCCGGGTACGTTAGTACTCGTCGGCTAACATGATCGTCAGCACGCGCGTGACCGCGGGGCTGCCATCTTCGCTCTTGACAGACGGGTCCTCATACAAGTCGATCTTCCAGAAGAACGTCATACCGTTGTGCTCAATGACTCCGAAGTCATGCTCACCGTGTGGGTCGAGCTATGCGGAAATGTTGGTGACGGCCGAGGAAAGGGAGGCGGCGTATCGTGGCGGTGACAAAGCCAGCCACATATCCAAACAAGGATTGATACGCCATGAAGGACGATAAGATTGTCACCTTGCGCCAGCCGGGAGAGTTTGCCGATCCGCTTACCGAGGTGCTGCGCAATGGCGCGCGTCAGCTTCTGACACAGGCCGTGGAAGCCGAGCTCGCCGAATGCCTTGCAACCCATGCCCACCTGACGACCACGGACGACCGTCAGCGTCTTGTTCGGCACGGTCATATGCCGGAACGGACGATCCAGACCGGCATCGGTCCGGTGGAGGTCCGCCAACCTCGGCTGCGCGATCGCGGCGGGACCGATGGCGAACGCATCCGGTTTTCATCCAGTATCCTGCCACCTTACGCCCGCCGCACAAAGAGCCTGGACGCCCTTTTGCCGGTGCTCTATCTGCGCGGGATCTCGATGGGCGACATGCAGGAGGCGCTTGCCGCCTTGCTCGACAAGGATGCGCCGAACCTCTCGCCTGCGGTGCTCGCTCGTCTGAAAACGGGCTGGCAGGAGGAATATGAGCGTTGGAAGACGCGCGATCTCTCGGCGCGCCGCTATGTCTACGTCTGGGCGGATGGCGTTTATCTCCAGGCGCGGATGGACCCTGACAAACAGTGCATCCTGGTGCTCATCGGTGCGACGCCGGAAGGCAAGAAGGAGCTGATCGGCTTCCAGTCAGGCTACCGGGAAAGCGCTCAGTCCTGGCGCGAGTTGCTCGCAGATCTGAAAGCGCGCGGCCTGTCGGTTGCGCCAGAGTTGGCCATCGGTGACGGCGCGTTGGGGTTCTGGAAAGCGTTGGAGCAAGAATTCGGTTCAACCCGGCAGCAACGTTGCTGGGTCCACAAATCCATGAATGTGCTCAACAAAATGCCGAAATCGGTCCAGCCCAAAGCCAAGTCGGATCTCAAGGAAATTTGGATGGCCGAGAGCCGGGATGAAGCCGGAAAAGCCTTCGATCGCTTCATTGCCAAGTACAAAGCCAAATACGATAAAGCCGCCGATTGCCTGGCCAAGGATCGCGAAGCGCTGCTGGCGTTCTACGACTTTCCTGCCGAGCATTGGAAGCACATCCGAACGAGCAACCCTATCGAGAGCACCTTCGCAACTGTACGTCACCGGACGACGAGAGCGAAAGGTTGCCTGTCGCATGATACGGGGATCATCATGGTGTTCAAGTTGATCCAAGCCGCGCAGGCCTCCTGGCGCAGGCTCGATGGACAAAACCAGTTGCCCAAACTGATCGAAGGCGTCAAATTCACCGACGGCTTGGAAGCTGACCGAGATTATGCCGCCGCCTCATCAATTCCAAAGCCGTCACCAAGATTCACGCATAGCTCCAACCAATGACAAACGGCGGGCAAGAGTGCCCGCCGCATCTGTTCGGTCGGAGAGAAAAGGCGTGTGTTCAAGCGGCCTTGTCGTGAGCCTCTTCGATTTCTTCCTTGCGGCTCATGCGCGCGGTCTTATTCAGGGATTCGCCGATCGCCTGAATCGCCATAACCTCGTCGACGTCCTGCACGGCTGCGATCTCGCGCGCCATGCGGTCCAGAGCGGCCTCATAAAGTTGGCGCTCGGAGTAGGACTGCTCAGGCTGGCTGTCCGATCTGTAGAGATCCCGGACGACTTCGGCGATCGAGATGAGGTCGCCAGAATTGATCTTGCTCTCATATTCCTGGGCGCGGCGGCTCCACATGGTCCGTTTCACGCGCGCCCGGCCGGCCAGCGTCTCCATGGCCTTCGAGACGATGTCGCAATCGGAAAGCTTCCGCATCCCGGCGCTTTCACATTTCGTGACCGGCACACGCAGCATCATCTTGTCTTTTTCAAAGTTGATAACGAACAGCTCAAGCTTGCTGCCGGCGATTTCCTGCTCTTCGATTCCCACAATGCGCCCAACACCGTGGGTCGGATAGACGACGAACTCGTCTTTCCGAAACCCATTCCTCTGTGTCGATCTTTTTTTTGCAGCCATACTCGTTCTCACATTTCTGTCTTGGCGCGAAATGCCGAAAGCTTGCTACCGACTGTGCCGTTGCCGCCACATCCGACGAACGAGAGTCGGTCAGCCACGCATTCACCAAGGCTGTTTAAGCGGTCTAGCTCAAGGCCCCCACCAGCGACGACCGCACGAAGCTGAAAGCACAAATTGGTGAAGAAGAAAGCGAAAATAAAATCGCTAGCGATCTCATTGTCCGGACCGCGTCCTCATCTACGCAAATTTGAAAAAATGCTACCGTAGTAACGGAGAGTTTTGCGCGTCGTCACCAGTCGTGTGCTTTATCACGACATAATACCACATTTGTATTTTTTTGGAAGCCACGGCAGCTTGTCACATTATAAAAAATCGGTTTACGCTAGGCATTTGCGCAACATTATTAACAATGGCCGTTAGCGGAAGCCAATGGGCTGTGCCGTTTAGGCCACAGGCAATTCATTTGCCCGACGAAAAGCCAAGGAAATGCCGTCGCTTAGCCGGTAAAAGGCGCTCGTGGAGCCACAGCGGGGAAATTTCACAGGATATGCACACCGATCCACGACTTTTTTGCCCGGAGCTGTGTGAATCGTCTTGAAATCTAGCCGCGCGCTCGGACGCGCACGCCGGCGGAGGGCCGTTCCAGCACGGCCTCCCTCCGAAAGCGATAGGCTTTCGCGGGCCGCCCGCCTGTCGCCATGTGAATATCGCCCGTCGGCTCGACCAGCCCGGATGCCTCGATCAGGCGGCGGAAATTCTGCTTATGCAGATGGCTCCCCAAAATGGCTTCCACGGTCCTCTGAAGCTCGAATAGGGTGAAACTCTCCGGCATGAGCTCGAAGATCACCGGGCGGTATTTGATCTTGCCGCGCAGCCGGCTCATGGCCGTGCCGAGAATGCGGCGATGGTCGAACTGCATCGGCACGCCGAACGCCGGCAGCGCCGGCCATTGTCTTGCGGCCTCGCGCCCGTCGATCCGCGCTTCGGCGACCAGGCCGGCCTCGTAAAGCAGCTCATAGCGGTCCAGCACCTTTTCATCGTCCCAGCCCTGCTCGCTGCCGAAACAGATGCCGAGGCGCTCATCGCGGCTCAGGGGGCGGGCTGGCGCATCGCTGGGCTCGGCTCGCTCCGCCCAGGAGGTCAGGCGGGGAAGGATTTCGTCGGTGAAGATCGGGGGCCTTCCATTCCGCCAATCTTCCCAGGGGAAGAAATGGTACCAGCTCTCCCACATGCCGTGCTTCAGGCCGCAATGTGCGCCGGCGCCGGTCAGCGCCAGATAGCCGATCGAGACGACCTGTGGCCCGGTATCGCCCGGCCGCGCATGGCGTCCGCGATCCCCGAAAGTGTAAAGCTGCTCGACATAGCCGAGCTGTAGCCCGGTTTGGTCCCTCACCCAATTGCGCAGACCGATTTCGAGCGTCCGGTGACGGAGCGGCTCGAACATGCCAAAGGGCAGCGCGACCGGCGTGCCGGGCGCTCCGTTTCCGGGGCGGACGACGAGAATGCGCGGATTGTCGCCATCGACCGAAACGATCGCGGCGGTCAGTCCGATTTCGACCGAAACATCATCCCGCATGTCCAAGCCTGAGCCCGCCTTTCTAGATCAACCCTCGTTCAAGCGGACTCACTTGAACGAGGTTAAATTGATCTATTTCAATAAGTTAGCGCAACTGTTCCCGCGTCCAATTGGACGCGCGTTGCGCTAGTGACCGTTCAAGGTCATGATCCCATGCGCCGCAAAATAAAAGGGCGCCCTCAAGCGCCCCCTTACACAACGTAAACCGGCCGGTCAAAGCCTCGTGGATCAGTCCACAGCTCCGCCAAAGCCGAAGTCGCGCCGCGCAGCACGGATGGTGATCGAGAAGCCGGCAATGACATCGATCAGCGTCACCACCAGGATGAAGAAGAAGACCGAGGTCGCGGCCTGACGGACCACAAGGAATTCGACCAGGCAGAGAACGAACAGAATGGTCGAAAGCGCATGGTCGACGATGGAGGAGCCGCCGGTTCGCGTGGCCTTGATCAGCTCGACGAAAAGCAGCACGAGCGTGATGATCGTCACGAGATCGCCGACGGTCAATGACCAGGTCGCGTCCGAGATCATATGGATCGAAAACAGATGCGTGTCGAAAACCGTCGGTCCTTCCGAACCGACGGGCGGCCAGGACGAGGCGAAGGCGATCAGATTGTAAAGGATAATCGCCAGGAGAATCCAGGGGATGCTGAGGATCATTGTCTATTCTCCATCTCTCATGTCCACGATGCGGGCGGGATCAACGCCCAGAGATTGCTCGCCTGCGCGGGAACCGATCGCTCACCGCGCAACCCGGCAGCCATCCTCAGATCTCTTCGCTGGGCTCCAGGACCTGCTTGCCGCGATATTTGCCCGATTTCAAATCGATATGATGCGGACGGCGCAACTCGCCGGACTCTTTGTCCTCGACATAGGTCGGCGCGTTCAGCGCATCTGCCGAGCGACGGTTCCCGCGTTTCATGCGGGATGTTTTTCGTTTTGGAACAGCCATCGTCCTACCTCAACAAAGCAAAAAAGACTGACAAGCGGCGCGCGGCGCTTGCAGCTCTTCGGGATTCCATTCACTCCAAGAGCGATTTTCACTTGCCCTTATAAAGATGTCGAATGTCTTTGGCCAGAGCCTCGTCAGGTGTTAACGCGCGAAAACACAGGATGCGTCCTGCGCCTCGCGGTTGACGCGGCTCTAAATCCGGCTGGCCAGACGGCGCGTCTTCGGTCCCGGCCGGCCGGCATTGCGTATATAGGGATTGGGCAGAGCGGCCACCAGCAGCGCCGCCTCGCGACGGCTCAGCGATGCGGCCGATTTGCCGAAATGATCTTCGGCCGCCGCTTCCGCGCCAAAAACGTCCGGTCCCCATTCGGCAATATTGAGATAAATCTCGATGATCCGCTGCCTCGGCCAGACCAGCGTCATGAAATAGGCGAGCGGCACCTCAAGGACCTTGCGGATATAGATCTGCTCCGGCCAGAGGAACAGGTTCTTTGCGGTCTGCATCGCAATGGTGCTCGCGCCGCGCGGCGTTTCCCCGATTTCGAGGTCATCCAGAACCTCGCCGACCGCGCCCCAATCCACCCCCCAATGGCTGCAGAAGCGCGCATCCTCCGCAATGATCGCGGCCGTTGCCAAATTCGGCGAGATCGCGTCGAAATCGACCCACTGATGGCGGATCTCGTGACCCAGAAGGGCATGGCGCAGCATGAGCGCGGAAATTGGCGGATCGACGAAGCGGTAGATCAGAATGAAAATGTAAGGCAGCGCCAGGAACACTGCGAGCGCAATCGCCGCGATGCGCAATCCCTTGACGAGAGTGGGATGGCGATCGCGCCAGCCTGCGGCCGCCGAGGGCCCCTCGGCAGCAGCATCGGCGACGGCCTGCATTTCGCGCGGGCCCTCGCCCCAGGCGGGCTCTGTCGGCTCGATCTGCGCCGTCCTGCGTCCGGTCCACCACGCCCCCGGCCATCGCACCGCCCTTTGCAGGGCCTGTGCAGCGTCCTGACCAGTGGCGCGAGCCGTTCGGTGGAGATGCTCACCGGCAGACTTGAGCCGATCGCGCATCTGGCGCATCTTTTCCCCAAAGCTCGACATGATTGGCGGGACACGTGCAAAGGCCATCGGACTATCAATCCTTTAACCAGCGGCTTCAAGGCTGCGCAACCCTCATAGAGCGGCGCCTCGACGAATGGCTGACGGCGCCCGAGAAGGGTGAGGCGGTCCCCGGCCGGCTGAACGAGGCGATGCGCTATGCCGTCCTGGGAGGCGGAAAGCGGCTGCGGCCCTTCCTTGTCCTGGAGAGCGCCCGACTGTGCTGCCTGCCAGATGAAGCGGCTCTGAATGTGGGCGCGGCGCTCGAATGCATTCACTGCTATTCGCTCGTCCATGACGATTTGCCTGCAATGGACGATGACGATCTGCGGCGCGGCCGCCCGACGGTCCACAAGGCGTTCGACGAGGCGACGGCGATCTTGGCGGGCGATGCGCTGCTGACATTGGCGTTCGAGATCCTCGCCGATCCGGAAACCCATCCCGATCCCGGCGTTCGCAGCGCCCTGTCGCTTGAGCTGGCACGAAGCGCGGGGCGGGCGGGCATGGCGGGGGGGCAGATGCTCGACTTCCGGGCGCCGGGCGCAAATCTGAGCGAAACGGAGATTTTGCGCCTTCAATCGATGAAGACCGGGTCGTTGATCTGCTTTGCCTGCGAGGCCGGAGCCATTCTGGCTTGTGCGGAGACGGCGCGGCGCAACGCTCTTGTGGCCTATGGAGGCGCGCTCGGCCTTGCCTTTCAGCTTGCGGATGATCTGCTCGATGCCGAAGGCGACGCGGCGCTCGTCGGCAAGGCGGTCGCGAAGGATCACGGCGCGGGCAAGGCGACGCTCGTTTCGCTGATCGGCGCCGATGCGGCGCGAACGCGCCTGAGCCAATTGGAGGCGCAGGCCTGTGATGCGCTTGCTCCGTTCGGCGATGCCGCCGCGACGCTCATCGCCGCCGCCCATTTCGTCGCCAACCGCAAGCATTAATGCCAGATCATGTTTGGGCAGAAACGACCGTCGCCCCGGACGGAGCGAAGCGGAGATCCGGGGGCTATTGGCATATCCGCAAACTCAATGCGCAACGGATAGAGAATTGGGCGCCGGATCAACTCCGGCGCAACGGACAAGGATTTCGGACGGTTCCGTCAATTCCGATCCTGCACTGGATGCGATGCGCCGCGCGTTAAGCGGCGCGTTCCGCATTGCGGAAGCCGAAGGCGGATAGAGCCAGCGCGGCCCATCCGATCATGAACGCGATGCCGCCCGCCGGCACGATCGGCACGTTCGGCCGCACACCTTGCAGAACATGGTAGTAGATGCCGCCCGAGAACATGACGATGCCGGCGAGGAACGCCAGCGCGGCCAGATTGAGCATGGCGCTCGACCAGCCGGTACGGCGTCCGTCCGTGGTCGCCAGCAGAACGGCGACGCCGAACAGCGCGATCGCGTGCACCATGTGGAAGAGCTGGGCCGTATCGTAAATCTTGGCGGCGGTGGGGAACAGCGCGTAGCGATTGAGCTCATGCGCGCCATGCGCTGCCGCGACCATTGCCGCCAGGGCGACAAGGCCGGCGATGAAAAGCCAGATCCGAAACATGAGCCCTCCTTACGCCGCCAGCGCTTCCGGCGCGGGGGCCTTGTTTTTCAGAAGCTTGTAGGTGATGGAGTCGGCCAGCGCCTCGAAGGATGCATCGACGATATTGGGCGAAACGCCGACCGTAAACCACCTGTCGCCCGTATCGCAATCATGGGTCTCGATCAGCACGCGCGTCACCGCATCGGTGCCGCCCGTCAGAATACGGACCTTGTAGTCCACCAGCTCGATGCCGTCGATATACTCCTGATATTTGCCGAGATCGCGCCGGAGCGCCTGATCGAGCGCGTGAACCGGGCCGTTGCCCTCGCCGACATTCATCACGGTCTTGCCTGCGACATGCGTCTTGACGGTCGCTTCCGAGACCGTCACCAATTCGCCCAGCGCATTATGGCGGCGCTCCACCATGACCCGAAAACTCTCGACACGGAAAAACTCCGGCACCTCGCCGAGCACCCGGCGCGCAAGCAGCTCGAAGGAAGCGTCGGCCGCCTCATAAGCATAGCCGACCGCTTCGCGCCGCTTCACCTCTTCGAGCAGCTCGCCGATATGGGGATCGTCCGAGCGGATATAAATCCCGATCCGCGCCAGCTCGGCGATGATGTTCGACCGGCCCGCCTGGTTCGAGACGAGCAGCTTGCGGCTGTTGCCGACCGCGTCCGGCGGCACGTGTTCATAGGTGCGCGGATCTTTCTGCACAGCCGAGACATGAATGCCGCCCTTATGCGCAAAGGCCAACTCGCCGACATAGGCGGCCGAGCGGTTCGGCGCGCGATTGAGGATCTCATCTATGAGGCGGGATGCGTGCGTCAGCCATTTGAGCCGTTCCAGCGTGACGCCCGTCTCGAAGCGGTCGGCGAAATCGGGCTTGAGCAGCAGGGTCGGGATGATCGACGTCAGATTAGCGTTGCCGCAGCGCTCGCCGACGCCGTTGAGCGTGCCCTGCACATGGCGAACGCCGGCCCGGATCGCCGCCAGCGTATTGGCGACGGCATTTTCCGTATCGTTGTGCGTGTGGATGCCGAGGCGATCGGCAGGCACATGCGCGGCGATGTCGGCGACGATGGTTTCCACCTCGTGCGGCAGCGTTCCGCCATTCGTATCGCAGAGCACGACCCAGCGCGCGCCGGCGTCATGGGCGGTGCGGACGCAGGCCAGGGCGTAGTCGCGATTGGCCTTATAGCCGTCGAAGAAGTGCTCGCAATCGATCAGCGCCTCGCGGCCGGTCTCCGTCACGGCGCGGACCGACTCGGCAATCGATTCCAAGTTCTCCTCTTCGCTCACGCCGAGCGCGACCTTGACGTGATAGTCCCAGCTCTTGCCGACGAAGCAGACCGCGTCCGCCTTCGCGTTCACAATCTCGGCGAAGCCGGGATCGTTGGAGATCGAGCGGCCGGCGCGCTTCGTCATCCCGAACGCGGTGAAGCGCGCATTCCTGAGATGGCGTCTTTCGGCAAACAGCGCCGTGTCGGTCGGGTTCGCGCCGGGATAGCCGCCCTCGATATAATCCAGGCCGAGATCGTCGAGCGTGCGGAGGATGAGCAGCTTGTCTTCCACCGAAAACGTCACGCCCTGCGCCTGCGCCCCGTCGCGCAATGTCGTGTCGAAAAGATAAAGCCGCTCCTTACTCATGCGTCACTTCCACTTACTTTTTTCTTGGTTCAATCCTGATCCGAATGAAGGGATGCCCTGATCTTGTCGATGTACTCCTGCGGCATGTCGTCTTCCGTGCGGGTGCCGGGCAAACCGGCCAGCTCTTCAAAATAGGGCACCCGGCTCTCGATGCTACATTGCGCGGATGGCTTGACGGCTGCCGGATTGTCGAGACTGCCGATGGAGACGCTGATCCTCGGCTTGTCGATATACCGGAATGTCAGCGGCGTTCCGCAATCGGAGCAAAAGCTGCGCTCGGCGACGGCCGAGCTGCGGTAAAGCTTTGGCTGCCCCTTGGTCCATTTTAACTCATCGAGTGGTACGCCAGTGAAAGGCGCGAAGAAGCCGCCGGTCGCCTTCTGGCACATCCGGCAATGACAGATATCGGCGTCGATAGGTTCGACATCGAAGGCATAGCGCACCGCACCGCAAAGACAGCCGCCGGTATATTTGTGACCGTTTTCCATTTCACTCTCCCGGCTTGTGACAGACCGCTTCGAGATTGTGCCCTTCGGGGTCGACGACGAACGCGCCGTAATAATTGGGGTGATAATGCGGCCTGAGGCCGGGCGGGCCATTGTCCTTGCCGCCCGCTGCTGTGGCCGCCTCGTAGAAGGCATCGACCTCGTCGCGGCTGTCCGCGCGGATCGCGATATGCATGCGCGGCTCGGTCCTGCCGGCGTCGGCGATCCACAAGAACGGCTTCTCGCCGCCGAGCCCGGCAACCTCATAGCCGCCCGTGACCTCCTTGCCGAACCGCATGAGGGTTTTGATGCCCAGCGGAGCAAGCGCCTTCTCGTAGAAGGCCAGCACCCCGGGAAAATCCGAAACGCTCAGGCTCATATGGTCGATCATGCGCTCGGTCATCGGGCGATCTCATGTTTTGTTTTGATCTCGCCAGTTTCAGGATCTTTATAGTCTTTCAATAGAATCCCCTGTGCGGCCAGCTCATCGCGAATGCGGTCGGCCTTGGCCCAGTTTTTGGCTTTGCGGGCAGCAAGGCGGGCATCGATCGCTTCTTCAATCTTCGCTGCGGAGGGTGTTATGAGAATTTGCGGTGCATACCCTTTGATCCTCAGAAGTTTTCCTTCCTTTCCTGAAAACCCCATGAAATCTAACGCCTTCCGCAACTCCGCATAGCGCCCATCATTATAAAGCGTATGAAGCTCAGCGATTGCGCCGGGCGTGTTCAGATCATCGCACAAAGCGTTCAGGAACAACTCTGGACACTCGTTCGCAGGTTCAACGTCCTTAAGCGCTTTGTACCAATCCCACTGAATTTTATGGGAGCTATCAAGACCTTCGAACGTCCAGTCAACGGGCTGTCGATAATGTGTTCGCAGCATGTTGAGCCGGATCGTTTCTCCCGGCCAGCCGAACTCGTGCCAGTTTTCAAGCACATCCCGTATGGTGATGAAGTTGCCTAGCGATTTCGACATCTTCTCGCCTTCGACCTGGAGGAAACCGTTATGCATCCAGATGTTGGCCATCAGATCCGTGCCGTGGGCGCAGCGGCTTTGGGCAAGTTCGTTTTCATGATGGGGGAAGACGAGGTCGATGCCGCCGCCGTGGATGTCGAAGACGTGAGGGTGTTTCAGGCCCTCGGGCGTTAGCTTCTCTTTCACTTCCTCCCACAGCCATCGATCGGCCATCGCCGAGCATTCGATATGCCAGCCCGGACGGCCCAGCCCCTCAATCCCGCAGGGTGACGGCCAGCCCGGTTCGCCCGCCTTCGATGGCTTCCACAGGACGAAATCCATCGGATCTTTCTTGTAAGGCGCGACCTCGACACGCGCACCCGCCTGCATCTCGTCGAGCGAGCGACGCGACAGCTTGCCGTAATCCTTCATCGCGGCGACATGAAACAGCACATGGCCTTCCGCGGCATAGGCGCAGCCCTTCGCGACCAGCGCCTCGATCATGCGCTTCATGTCCTCGATATGCTCGGTCGCGCGCGGCTGGACCGTCGGCTCAAGACAGCCCAGCGCCTTCACATCGGCCTGAAACTGCGCCGCCGTCTCCTCCGTCACCTTCCGGATCGCCTCGTTCAGCGGCATGTCGGGATATTGCTCTGCCGCGCGGGCATTGATCTTGTCGTCAACGTCGGTGATGTTGCGGGCATAGGTGACGTGATCCTCAACATAGAGATGCCGGAGCAGCCGGAACAGCACGTCGAAGACGATGATGGGCCGCGCATTGCCGATATGGGCATAGTCGTAGACGGTCGGACCGCAGACATACATGCGCACATTGGAAGGATCGAGCGGACGGAACGTCTCTTTTTTCCGCGTGCGGGTATTGTAAAGCTTCAGCACCACGGGGCCGGTCTCCTGGCTGCGCCCGGCGCGACGTCGATCTCGTTTTTCGTGAGGAAAAGGGGAACGGCCGCGCCAGCGTTATGTCAGCGCGCAATAATAATGCAGATGATGATAGGCGAATGACGAGCGATCATCATGGCCGCACCTTGTCGATTTTCTCCAGCGTGGTCAAGTGAAATAGGCGTCTAGATCAACCCTCGTTCAAGTGGGATCACCTGAACGAGGTCAAGTTGATCTATATCAAAAGACGAGCGCAACTGTTCCCGCGTCCATCTGGACGCGCGTTGCGCTAGCGAGCCGGCGCCAGCCTGCCTGGATCAGCCCGCTCCCGCCAATGCAGATGATCATTCTGGTCATTTTCCGCCAGCCATGCAGTGGAAATCTCCCGTTCAGCCGAGAAATCTTAAATTGCCGCTATACAGCTCGTTGTTGAAAGTCGCACCATTTCCTTTATAAGCGCGCAGAGCCATTTGCGGGACGCAATGCCGAAACGGACCGATATCGATTCCATCGTCGTCATCGGAGCAGGGCCGATCATCATCGGGCAGGCCTGCGAGTTCGACTATTCCGGAACCCAGGCGTGCAAGGCGTTGCGATCCGAGGGCTACCGGATCGTTCTGATCAATTCCAATCCGGCGACCATCATGACCGATCCGGATCTGGCGGACGCGACTTATATCGAGCCGATCACGCCGGAAATGGTCGCCAAGGTGATCGAGCGCGAGCGCAAGGAGCATCCGGACGAGAAGGTTGCGCTGCTGCCGACCATGGGCGGTCAGACCGCGCTGAACACGGCGCTCGCCCTCCACCGCGACGGGACGCTCGAACGGCTGGGCGTGGAGATGATCGGCGCCAGCGCCGACGCCATCGACAAGGCGGAGAATCGAGAGCGCTTCCGCAAGGCCATGGACAAGATCGGCCTCAGCTCGCCGCGCTCCCTGCTGGCTCACGATCTCAGCGAAGCGCTCAAGGCGCTCGATTTCGTTGGCTTGCCGGCGATCATCCGGCCGTCCTTCACGCTCGGCGGAACGGGCGGGGGCGTCGCCTATAATCGCGAGGAATATCTGCGCATCATCGAACGGGGGCTCGACGCTTCGCCGACCGATGAGGTGCTGATCGAGGAATCCGTCCTCGGCTGGAAGGAATATGAGATGGAGGTTGTCCGCGACAAGGCGGACAACTGCATCATCATCTGCTCCATCGAGAATATCGATCCGATGGGCGTGCATACGGGCGACTCGATCACCGTCGCTCCGGCCCTGACGCTGACGGACAAGGAATATCAGATCATGCGCAATGCGGCGATTGCCGTGCTGCGCGAGATCGGCGTCGATACGGGCGGCTCGAACGTGCAGTTCGCGGTCAATCCGAAGGATGGCAAGCTCGTCATCATCGAGATGAATCCGCGCGTTTCGCGCTCCTCGGCGCTGGCCTCCAAGGCGACCGGCTTCCCGATCGCCAAGGTCGCGGCGCTTCTCGCCGTCGGCTACACGCTGGACGAGCTGGAAAACGACATCACGAAAGGGGCGACGCCGGCGTCCTTCGAGCCGACGATCGACTATGTCGTCACCAAGATCCCGCGCTTCGCCTTCGAGAAATTCCCCGGCGCGGTCCCGACGCTCACGACATCGATGAAATCGGTTGGCGAAGTGCTCGGGCTCGGCGGCAATTTCCAGGAGTCGCTGCAGAAGGCGCTGCGTTCGATGGAAACCGAGCTTGCCGGCCTCGACGATATCGCCTTTGAAGGGATCGGCCAGGGCGACGATAAGAACATCATCCGCGAGGCGCTGGGCCGGCCCGCGCCGGACAGGATCCTGAAGGTGACGCAGGCGTTGCGGCTGAATGTCGATCACGAGCAGATCTATTTGTCCTGCAAGATCGATCCCTGGTTCGTCGCCCAGCTTCAGGACATCGTCGATTGGGAGAACCGGGTCCGCAGATTCGGGTTGCCGGACTCTCCGCAGCTCTTCCGTACGCTGAAGGCGAAGGGCTTCTCCGACGAGCGCCTCGCCGCGCTGGCGAATGTGCCCGCCGATCAGGTCACGCGCCGCCGGCAGGCGCTCGGCATTCACCCGGTCTACAAGCGCATCGATACCTGCGCCGCCGAGTTCCGATCGCCGACCGCCTATATGTATTCCACCTATGATAGCGGCATCGGATCGGAGCCCGTCTGCGAGGCCGACCCGTCGGACCGCGAGAAGATCATCATCCTCGGCAGCGGACCGAACCGGATCGGCCAGGGGATCGAGTTCGATTATTGCTGCTGCCATGCGGCATTCTCGCTGTCGAAAGCCGGCTATGAGACGATCATGGTGAACTGCAATCCCGAGACCGTCTCGACCGATTACGATACCTCCGACCGGCTCTATTTCGAGCCCCTGACCGCCGAGGACGTTCTGGAAATCGTGCGTGTCGAGAGCCAGAAAGGCGGCGTAAAGGGCGTCATCGTGCAGTTCGGCGGTCAGACGCCGCTCAAGCTGGCGAAGGCGCTCGAAGCGGCCAATGTGCCGATCCTCGGCACCTCCCCGGACGCCATCGACCTTGCCGAGGACCGCGACCGCTTCAAGCTGCTGATCGACAAGCTTGGCTTGCGTCAGCCGCGAAACGGTATTGCGCACAGCCTCGAAGAAATCCACGAGATGGCGCGCACGATCGGCTATCCGCTGGTGATACGCCCGTCCTACGTGCTCGGCGGCCGCGCCATGGCGATCATCTATGACGAAGCCGCGCTCAAGGATTATATCGAGACCACGCTCGCGACCTTCGTCCCGCCCGACATCAAGCACCGCTTCCCCGGCAAGTCGGGCGCGCAGATCGATGCCGTGCTCGCCAACAATGCCGTCCTGTTCGACAGCTATCTGCGCGACGCCATCGAGGTCGATGTCGATGCGCTGTCCGACGGTGAGGAGGTTTTCATCTGCGGCGTCATGGAGCATATCGAGGAGGCCGGCGTTCATTCCGGCGATTCCGCCTGTTCGCTCCCGCCCTATTCATTGCCGGATGCCATCATCGCCAAGCTGCGGGAGCAGACGGAAAAACTTGCGCTGGCACTGAAGGTCGTCGGACTGATGAATGTGCAATTCGCGCTCAAGGGCAGCGACATCTACCTCCTGGAAGTCAATCCGCGTGCGAGCCGGACCGTGCCCTTCGTTGCCAAGACGATCGGCCTGCCCGTTGCGGGAATTGCCGCCGAAATCATGGCCGGCCGGAAGCTGAAGGATTTCGACCTGGTCGAGCCTCGCTTCGAGCATATCGCCGTCAAGGAAGCGGTGTTTCCATTTTCGCGGTTCGAGGTCGATCCGGTGCTCGGGCCGGAAATGCGCTCGACCGGCGAGGTCATGGGGATCGACACCGACTATGCGCTCGCCTTCGCCAAGAGCCAGATTGCCAGCGGCAGCAAACTGCCGGTTTCGGGCACCGTTTTCGTTTCCGTCAAGGATAGCGACAAGGACCGGATTTTGCCGCCGATCCGCGAACTCGTCGATATGGGCTTCGAGGTTCTGGCGACCAGAGGCACCAAGAGGCACCTGGAAGCCAATGGAATTCCGTGTGAGCGCATAAATAAAGTGCTTGAAGGCCGGCCAAATATCGTGGACGCTATGAAGAATGGCGAGGTGGCGCTGGTCTTCAACACCACGGAAGGGGCTAAAGCACTTGCGGACAGCTCCGAGATCAGAAGAACCGCGCTGCTCTACCACATACCCTATTACACGACGACATCGGGTGCGCTAGCAGTGACCAAAGCTATTTCCGCAATGCGGGCCGGGATACTTGAAGTGGCTCCATTGCAAAAATATATCGGCCGAAGTGGCCCGGCTGAACGATTTCGGATCGTCCGATAGCCACCCTTCCTTTTCACGAAATTTCCTATGCGAAGAATGGCCTGCGGAGGTTCGAGGGCCAAGGGAGAATTTGGGAATGTCCTTCGAAAAAATTCCAATGACCGAAGCCGGATATGCCGCACTCGAAGCGGAAATCAAGCAATTAAAGACCGTTGAACGGCCGCGCATCATCAAGGCGATCGAGGAAGCCCGGGCGCATGGGGATCTGTCGGAGAACGCCGAATATCATGCCGCCAAGGAGGCGCAGAGTCTCAACGAGGCGCGCGTGGCCGAACTCGAGGACAAATTCTCCCGTGCCGACGTCATCGATGTGTCGAAGCTCTCCGGCGAGACGGTCAAGTTCGGCGCGACCGTGAAGATTGTGGACGAGGACACGGACGAAAAGCAGGCCTATCAGATCGTCGGCGAATTCGAAGCGGACGTCCGGGCGGGCAAGATCGCGATCAATTCCCCGATTGCGCGCGCACTGATCGGGAAAAAGAAGGGCGACGTCGTCGAAGTCGCAACGCCGCGCGGTCACAAATCCTATGAGATTTTGGGTGTGAAGTTCCGCTAGATCAACCCTTGTTCAAGTCGAATCACTTGGACGAGGTTAAGGTGATCTATTTCCAATAAGTTAGCGCAACTGTTCCCGCGTCCATCCCGCCTTCGCGGGGACATGCGTGGACACGCGTTGCGCTAGGCGGAGACACATCGCGGTGTCGTCGAAAAGCTCGCCACCTCCGCGGGCTTTTTCATTCTTCCTGCGGCCCGCAATGCGCGGCCGGTCCGCTCCCGCCTCTTCTATCCGTAGAACCCCTTATTCAGCTGCAGCAATGGGGACGATTAGAGTAGCCGACGCGGTTATGATGGGGGCGCGGGTGAAAGCAGTACTCGGATTGTTTGTGTTATCGTTTTTGCTCGCGACGCCTGCAAATGCCGACGAATGCAGACGGGTCACGAGCGCGACGGTCATCGCCGTTGTCGCCCATGGGGGCGTCTGGACGCGGGCGGTCGAGCGGGGGAAGACCTTCACCGTCCGCGATTGCCGCACCCGGATGTTCGGCAAAGTTTACTGCCGGTTGATCTCGGCCAGCAAGCCGCCGGTCTTCCTGCAGCATATCGATGGACGGGGCCACGAGCACACGGTCGTCTGGGGCAAGAATTGCCGGTAGGGAGGGAGACCGGCTGTTGCCACGAAGACTCTCCCGCGCACGCTCGTGAGTTGAAGCCGCTGTTCCAGCCGTTCGGAAACGGCCGTGCCGTCATATGTTTCCGTGGCAGCGACGGCTGCCCAATACGTGCACCGCATTTCTTCGCTGCTGAGTGCGGCGCGCAATTCTGCAATAATGGCCCCCGGATCGGATCCCTTGAGCTTTCGGATGGACGGCAATGAGCACTGGAAAGAAGATCGATCTCATCAGCGATACGGCCACCAGGCCCACCGATGCGATGCGCCAGGCTATGGCGGCCGCGCCGGTCGGCGATGAGAGCCGGTTCGAGGACCCATCCGTCAACGCGCTCTGCCGGCGGGTCGCGGAGTTGACCGGCAAAGAGGCAGCGATCTTCCTGCCGAGCGGCACGATGTGCAACCAGATCGCGATCCTCGTTCATTGCCGGCCGGGCGATGAAATTCTGACCGCCGCGCAAAGCCATATCGTCCATTCGGAAGGAGCGGGCGCCGCCGCCCTGGCAGGCGCTTTCGTGCGCGAGCTGTCGGCCGAGCGCGGCATATTCGAGCCTGCCTCTGTCCGCGACGCGGTGCAGCCCAAGGGCTATGCGCGCGCGCCCCGGACCACCCTCCTGACCGTCGAGCAAACCCACAATTCCGGCGGCGGCGCGGTGTGGCCGCTCGCGAAGCTTCAGGCCGCGAGTGAAGCAGCCCGTGCGGAAGGCCTGGCGGTGCATATGGATGGCGCGCGGCTGTTCAATGCCACGATTGCGACCGGCACGCCCGCTCGGCGCTATGCGGAGCTGGTCGACAGCGTCTGGATCGACTTTTCCAAGGGCCTCGGATGCCCGATTGGCGGAGCTTTGGCCGGCGATAGGGCATTTATAGAGAAAGCGTGGGTCTGGAAGCTCCGGCTGGGCGGCGGCATGCGCCAGGCCGGGATTATGGCCGCAGCGGCGCTCCATGCTCTCGATCACCATATCGAGCGGCTTGCCGAAGATCATGCCAATGCGAAGCTCCTCGCCTCCGCCTTAGGCGAGATGCCAGGCATCGAGATCGTCCTGACGCCTGTCGAGACCAATCTCGTCTTTTTCGATGTTGGAGGAACAGGACTGACTGCCGATGAATTCACAAGCCGTGTCGCGGAACACGGTGTCCGCGTCGGCGCGGTCAGCCCGCACGCCGTCCGTGCCGCGACGCATATCGACGTTGACCGGTCCGATGTGCTTCAGGCTATCGAGGTCATCCGCCAAGTGCTCGACCGCGCCGATGCGCCGGCCGCGACATAGCCGCCGGTCGGCCGACATCGCTGGAACCCCGGTGCGGTCGTCAAACAAATGAGCAAAGCTCGTTAATAGACCGTGGCGGTGACCCCTACGCCGTCGCGCTTGTAAAGGTCGCGGCGGAAATGCGCCTGTCCATCAGGCGTCGCCCAGGCGGTCACATAAGCGAAGTAAAGCTTGATTTTGCCCTTCACATCGACATTGAGCGACTTGCCGCTCTGCTTCATGCTGGTTACGCGCGACAAATCCCACCCATTGTCCCGCAGAATCCACGCCGCCAGTTGCGGAATGTTCTGAATACGGACGCATCCGGAGCTTTCGGCCCGGAAATTGCGGGCGAAAATGCTCTTCGACGGGGTGTCGTGCATATAGACCGAATAGGGATTGTAAAAATTGATCTTCAAAAATCCGAGCGGATTGTCCTCTCCGGGCTTCTGCGCGAAGAAGAGGTTGTTTGCACTCGGACTGGACCAGTTAACCGTTTGCGGATCGAGGGGATGCCCCTTCTGATACGCATTGTAATCGGAATAGACGTCGACCCCGTAACGCTTGAAAATCTTCGCCGCGTTCTTGCCGCGCGCCTTGGGAAGCAGATCCTCGCGAATGACGGTCGGCGGCAGGATCCAAGCCTTGTTGAAGTTGATTTCGTGGATATAGGACTGAAGAATCGGTGTCGGCCGGTCGATCTTGCCGACCACGCCGGCATGCCGGGAAACGACCTTGTCATCCTCGACCGCCTCGATCTGAGCAGCCGGAATATTGACCAGAACGTATCGGCCCTTCGCCGGCGCCGACAGCGACTTGATTCTGGTAAGGTTCGTCCGGAGCTGACGCAGCCTGGCGCTGGCGGGGACATTCAGCGCCATGATCGTCGCTTTGTCCACCACGCCCGTCGGCGCGAGCCCATTACGGAGCTGCGCCGTCTTGACCGCCTTCTCCACATAATAGTCGAATGTCTGAGGATAGCCGTTCGATGCTGCCAGATCGCCTTCGGCCTGCAAACGCCGCCGCAGGGCCGCGACGGCAGCATGCGTCTTTCCAACCCTGAGCTCGACCAGCGGAAGCTTGTCCCAGCCACCGCGCTGAACGATCTGCGCGTAGCGCTTAATCGTCGCCTTCATATGGTCGATATTGCTCGGAGAGATCGTGGGATATCCGCGCGCGGGCTCCTGCTCCCATTTGCGCGCAAAGGAGCGATCGAACCCAGGGTCCCATGTGTTGCCGCTGTCGCCGAAATTCGGCCAGTTGTCGACATTGGCCACTGTTTGGGCATGCGGGCCTGGCGAAAGGACGAGGCCGCCAATGGAGATTGCCGCGATCACTACGATCGCACGACGTGAAAGGCCCCCTAGATTACGCGTCACATTCACCTTTCGTACTCCCCTCTGCTTTCTGCTTTGCCGCACCGCCACCCCCCGCAAAGTATAGATGACTTAATCAATCAAATCGAATGATGGCCTACCCGAAATGTCGCGATCAAGCGCAAGTTCCGTCTTAAACCGCCTTGGCCGCTCGTCCAACTCACAAAGCGTTGTCTGGTGTTATGTCCGACCGCCTCGCGATCGCGCGGGTGAGCCCTCATTCTGCCCCGTCTCTGCGCGATCTTTTTTAAGCTATGCTTAACAACCTGTGGGAAAACGCCCCCGAAATCAAGCTTTACGCCCGCTCGCTGAACTAATGATAGACTGCGTTGAATTCTTGCAACGATTCGTTGGTATGCCTCGGCAAATTGCACCCCTTGAGCGCCTTCCCTGAGCAACGGCTTCCATGCCCGAGGGAAGCGGCGCGATCAAAGGCGGTAGCGGATCTGATCGCCCCAGAAGCGCTCGAGCCGCGAAAGGCTGTGGTTCAGCGTCTTCAGGTCCGACAAGGACAGCCCGGCGACCTTTTCAATCATGGTCAGCTGCCGTTCGAACAGGCCGTTGACGATGGTGTAGACCTCCTTGCCCTTCGGCGTCAGCCGGATGCGCACCGAGCGGCGGTCCGTCTTCGAGCGCTGGTGATGAATATAGCCAGAGTTGACGAGCTTCTTCAGATTATAGGAAACATTCGAGCCGAGATAGTAGCCGCGAGTCCGGATCTCGCCGGCCGTCAGCTCGCAGTCGCCGATATTGTATAGGAGAAGCGCCTGGACGCCGTTGACGTCGGTGCGGCCTGCCCGTTCGAACTCGGCCTTGACCACGTCAAGAAGCAAACGATGCAGCCGCTCGATGATCTTGAGTGAAAGCAAATATTGCGCCATGAGCGGACGTTCGTCCGAATTCGCCTCCGCTCGCGAGTAGTCTAACACTACGCTCATCACGCGCCCCTTAAGGTTGATAACGATGTCTAATCGCTACCTTAGCGCGCAATTTGCTAAATTGAAATTAATTCGACAAGCTAAAATTGTAGTCTCAGGCCATGAAACTACCTTAAGTTGCGGCCTGTTTTCCGCGCAAAAATTCGATGATTCCGGAGAAGTCCGTCTGACTGCCGCCCTGTGCGTCGAACAGGCTATAGAGCTGTGCGGCCTCGGCGCCGAGGGGCGTTGCCGCGCCCTGCCCGAGCGCCGCCTCCTGGGCAAGGCGCAGATCCTTCAGCATCATCGCCGCGGTGAAGCCCGGCGCGTAATCGCGGTTGGCGGGCGAATTCGGCACCGGGCCGGGCACCGGACAATAAGACGTCAGCGACCAGCATTGGCCCGAGGCTTTGGACGCGATGTCGAACAGCCTCTGCCGATCGAGTCCGAGCGCGTCCGCCAGGATGAACGCCTCGCATACGGCGATCATCGAGACGCCGAGGACCATATTGTTGCAGATCTTCGCGGCCTGACCGTTGCCCGGCCCGCCGGCGTGGACCACCGCCTTGCCCATAGATTGCAGGATCGGTTCGGCGCGAGCGAAAGCCGCCTCGCTGCCGCCGACCATGAAGGTGAGCGTTGCACCTTCCGCGCCGGCCACACCGCCGGAGACCGGCGCGTCGACCATGGCCATGCCAGCCTTGTCGGCCTCCGCGGCGACGTCTCGCGCTGTCGCCACATCGATCGTGGAGCAATCCATAAAGAGCGTGCCCGATGAAGCCGCCGTCAGGATGCCGTCGGGTCCGAGATAGACGTCGCGGACCTGCGCTCCCGCCGGCAGCATCGTGATGACCGCTTCGACGCCCGAGACCGCCTCCGCCAGGCTGCCGGCCGTCTCCCCTCCGGCGCTGGCCGCGCGTTCGACATTTGCAGGGACGATGTCATAGGCTTTGAGCTGGTGGCCCGCTTTGAGCAGGTTCGCCGCCATCGGCGCGCCCATTTTCCCAAGTCCGATAAATCCGATCTTTGCCACGGCGTTTCTCCCCTTGCTAGATCAACCGACGTTCAATTGGATACAATCGAACGTTGCAAAGTTGATCTATTTCAAAAGATGAGCACAACTGTTCCCACGTCCATCCCCGCCTTCGCGGGGACATGCTTGAACGCGCGTTGCGCCAGCGCACTCTGCTCGGCGCTCCAGCGATTTTAATCGACTAGCGTCCAGTGATCTTCGAGTTCGAGCTCGCGCCCGTCGAGTGGTGCGAAACAGGCCTCAACCATGTCCTCCGTCACATCTTCGAGCCTTGCGGGCTGCCATTTCGGCGATCTGTCCCGGTCGATGAGCGCCGCGCGGATGCCTTCACGCAGATCATGCCGCACGCCGAGACGGCAGACCAGCCGGAACTCGACCTTCAGCTCCTCTTTCAGGCTGGGCAGGAAGCGGCCTTCGCGGATCTGGCGGAACGCCACCTTCAGGCTGAGCGGCGCGCGCTGACCGATCGTCGCGGCGGTTTTACGGGCCCAGTCGGCGTGGGGACCGGTTTCGGCATCGAGCCGGGACAGAATGGCCTCGACGCTTTCGGCGGAGAAGATGCGGTCGATCGCGGGACGAAGCGCGGCGAGGCTGCTTTCGCCGGGATCGCGATGCAGCGAATTGAGAACGGGATCGATCGGGTCACCCTCGATCATCGCATGGCGGATCTTGTCGAAATCCACGCTGTCGATGCAATGGCTGGCAATGCCGAGATAGTAAGCGTCGGCCCGTCCGACATTGTTGCCGGTCAGGCCGAGATAAAGCCCGGTTTCGCCAGGGAAGCGCGACAGGAAGAAGCCGCCGCCAATGTCGGGGAAGAAGCCGATGCCCGTCTCCGGCATTGCAAAGACCAGATTTTCCCCCGCGACGCGGTGTGTTCCATAGATCGAGATGCCGACGCCGCCTCCCATGACGAGGCCGTCGATCAGCGAAACATTGGGCTTGGTGAACCGCTCCAGTGTCCAATTATGCTGATATTCCTCGCGAAAGAACTGCGCCGTGGCATCGAAATCGGTGCCGATGTCTTCGATCAGCGCCAGAAGATCGCCGCCGCCGCAAAAAGCGCGTCCGGGGACGGCATCGAGCACCACGCCATAAATACGTGCGGTGGACGCCCATTTCAGATAATGGGTCTCTAACGTCTTGAGCATTCCAGGCGTCAATGCGTTCAGCGCTTTGGGCCGATTCAGGGTCAAGAAGCCGGCGCGGCCTTCCTCACGGACCAGAATTTCATCGGAAGGGCTGGACGTCTGGGACATGACCTCTCCTGACGGCGCTGAGGTTTGGGTTGAAAAACGCGATGTCGCGATCTACGGCGATGACCTTTCTGGCGCAGGCTATACACCGCCCATGGCACGGGACAAGTGAAACAATCGGCCGTGTGAGTTGTTCAATGAGGCGGTAGGCTACTCATGTCGGCAAGAGTGCGAAGAACATTGGCGGGGCTGACCGCGTTGTGTTGCCTGTTCGTCGGCTTGAGCCAGGTGCGCAGCATTCCCCTTCCATCGAAGAGACCCCTCGGCGTCGATATCCCGCAAAAACGCCCGGACGCGGCTGAGGAGCCGGATGACGACGAGGGCGACGCAGGGGTCGTTGCACTTCCGGAGATGCGGCCGACGATTCCTGAAAGAGCGGATGCCCGGACGGGCGATGACGATGAGCCCGACGCCGTGGCCGAAACGGATGAGGAGACGGAGGAGATCGACCTGGCCGCTCCGCCGATCCCATCCCGCGCGCCGCCGCCATCACTACGCAGACCGCGAATTGCCGCGGAAAAGCTCGGTCCACCGCCGCCCCCCGAGACCTGGAGCGAGGCCGAGATCGCGGAAGCCAAGGCCCAATGCGCAAAGACAGTGTCGGATGAAGCCTATGCGTTCAAACCGCTTGAGCCCGTGAAAGACGGCGTATGCGGCATGCCCGCTCCCATCCGGCTCGCCGCGCTGAAACTGACACCCGAAGTGGAAATAACCCCCCATGCGACCATGACCTGCGTCTTGGCGGCGGCGCTCAACCGCTGGATGGTCGAGGTCGTCCAGCCGCGTGCAAAGGACTTGTTGGATGACCAAATCGTCAGCCTGACGAATATCTCGTCCTATCATTGCCGGACGCGGTATAACGACCCGAGGCAGCGCATCAGCCACCATGCCTTCGGCGAGGCGCTCGATATCTCGGCATTCGGCACAGCCAAGGGCCAGCGCATCAGCGTGCTCGATGATTGGGAGGGCGAGGCCCCCCGCAACAAATTTCTGCGGGAAATTCATGCGGGCGCCTGCAGGATTTTCGGCACGGTTCTCGGGCCCGAAGCGAATGCCGCTCACAAGAGCCATTTTCACCTCGATATGGCGAAACGGCGCCATGGCTCCTATTGCCAATAGAAAGGGCGGCCGATGGAGTTGGCCACCCGGTCGCATCTCTTAGACCGGCTTAGAAGCGGCGGCGCTTATAGCCGCGGTCGTTACTATCGTCATCATAGTCGCCGAGCTTGTCGAAGCACTTCTGAAGCTCGCCGGCGCGGAACCGGATCTCATCGAACAGATGATTGCGCCGCGACCGCATGCACCAGCGCATATGCGCGCGGGTGTCATCGTTCCATTCGCCGCCGCGCAAGCCGCAATCATATTTCTTATTCGCCTCTGCCTGCGTCACGGCGATCTTGGCGTAGGTTTCGCACGCCGCCCGTTTGCCGATGCGCTCGGCCCGGCGGTCCTGCCGGCAATTTTGCAGCTGTTCCTTGCGTGCGTTGCTTTCCCGCTCGGCTTGGCGTGGAAAGAGCATGCACCAGCTAAAATGAGCCGTGCGGTTGTCGCTCCAACGCACACCTTTGTAACCGCAATCTCTGCGCTCGTTTGCTTCATATTGCCTGACGGCCTCGCGCGCATAATCCTGGCAGAAGGAACGGCGATTTTGAGCGTCGGCAGGAGATGCGGCAATGAAGCTGGCGCCGATGATCACCACAGCGGCGAGACCGGCCAAGGAAGAACGAAAACTCCTCGGAAAAGACATCTTTGTTTCCTCATAAAGATAGATCGCGGCTATGAAACATGCACGCAAAGCTATGTGTAGCGCTGTTGTTCGAGAAAAACATCAAGATGTTTACGGTGGACACCAATTGCCAGCCTTGAGCCGTGCTGTTAATGCTCTGATGAACGCTTGCCGAGAGAATGACCGATGATGGACAAGAAAGTCGAAAGCGACCATCGTTTGAACCGGCCCGGATTTGTCGAGGCGCCCGTCATGCCGGGAGCCGGGTTCCCGTCCACGAGAATGCGCCGGATCAGGCAGGCCGAATGGTCGCGCAGGCTTGCGCGCGAGACCCGCCTGACGGCGGACGATTTGATCTGGCCGATCTTCATTGCCGGAGGCGAAAACCAGCGCGTGCCGGTCGCGTCCATGCCGGGCGTCGAACGCCTGTCGATCGATCTGGCCGTCGCCGCGGCGGAGGAAGCGGCCAGCCTCTCGATCCCCACCATCGCGCTCTTTCCCTGTACGGATATGTCGCTGCGCGACGAGCAGGCGTCGGAAGCCATCAATCCGGGGAATCTGGTCTGCCGGGCGGTGCGAGCGATCAAAGCTGCAGTGCCCGAAATCGGCGTGCTCTGCGATGTGGCGCTCGATCCTTACACCTCGCACGGCCATGACGGCATTCTGGTCGGCAGCGAAATCGCGAATGACGAGACGCTGGAGGTCTTGGTCAAGCAGGCGCTCGTGCAGGCCGAAGCCGGCTGCGACGTGCTTGCGCCGTCGGATATGATGGACGGCCGGATCGGCGCCATCCGCCATGTACTGGAAGAGGGCGGCTATAAGAATACGATGATCATGTCCTATGCGGCGAAATATGCCTCCGCCTTTTATGGCCCATTCCGGGAGGCCGTCGGCTCGTCATCGACCTTGAAGGGCGATAAGCGGACCTATCAGATGGACCCGGCCAATTCCGACGAGGCGCTGCGCGAGGTCGAGCTGGATCTTGCCGAAGGCGCGGATATGGTCATGGTCAAGCCAGGGATGCCCTATCTCGACATCGTCCGCCGGGTGAAGGACCATTTCGCCGTGCCCACATTCGTCTATCAGGTCTCCGGCGAGTATGCGATGCTGATGGCGGCCATCGGCAATGGCTGGCTTGACAAGAGCCGGGTCATTACCGAAAGCCTGCTGGCGTTCAAACGCGCCGGCGCCGACGGCATTCTGACCTATTTCGCACGGGACGTCGCGGCTCAGTTGCGGGACCGCAAGGAATGATCGCGGCCGCTGGCAGGCGGCGGTGCCGCCTGCGGTTTGGGGATCTGCCATGAGCCTGCCCGCACCGGATGCGTCCGGCACCGAATTCGCGATCAGCTATCGCGATGTTTTCGAAGCGACGAAACTGATCAGCGGGCGCGTCCTGCGCACGCCGACGCTGCCGGCGCCTAAGCTCTCGCAGCTGACCGGCGCGCATGTCTTCGTGAAATATGAAAATCTTCAGGTAACGGGCTCGTTCAAAGACCGCGGCGCGCTCGTCAAGCTGCTGTCATTGACCGAGGCTGAGCGGGCGCGCGGCGTCATCGCGATGTCGGCGGGCAATCATGCGCAGGCCGTCGCTTTCCACGCGCGCCGTCTCGGCATTCCGGCCCGCATCGTCATGCCTCAGCAGACGCCCTTCGTGAAGGTCAGTAACACCGAGGCATTCGGTGCCGAGGTTGTGCTGATCGGCGAGACGCTCGCCGAGGCGCAGGAAAAGGCACGGGCGATCGGAGAAGAACAAGGGCTGACATTCGTTCACCCCTATGACGACCCGCGCGTCATGGCCGGTCAGGGGACGCTGGGCGCCGAGCTTATCGAGGACCAGCCGGATCTCGACTGCGCGATCCTGCCGATTGGCGGCGGCGGGCTGATCTCGGGTTGCGCTACCGCGATGAAGAAGCTCAAGCCCGAGGTCGAGATCTTCGGGGTGGAAGCCGCGCTCTATCCCTCAATGAAAGCCGCGCTTGACGGCGTTCCGGCGGCTTGCGGCGGACAGACGCTCGCCGAAGGCATTGCGGTCAAGAATGCGGGGCAACTCGCCATCCCTATTGTCACCACGCTCATATCCGATATTTTTCTCGTCAGCGAATTTCAGATCGAACAGGCGGTCTCGGCCTTCCTTTCGCTGCAAAAGACGATGGCGGAGGGTGCCGGAGCTGCGGGGCTTGCGGCACTTCTGGCCGAGCCGGAGCGATTTCGCGGGCGCAAGGTCGCGCTTGTCCTGTCGGGCGGAAATATCGACGTCCGCATGCTCGCTTCGATCATGGTTCGGGGGCTGGAGCGTGAGGACAAGATCGTTTCGCTTCGGCTCGTCATTGACGATCAGCCGGGCATGCTTGGCCGGGTTGCGACCTGTCTGGGTGAGGCCGGGGCGAATATTCTGGAAGTCGAGCATCGGCGCATGTTTCTCAATGTCCCGGCCAAGGGAACGACGCTGGATGTGAGGATCGAAACCAAAGACGCAAAACATGCGGCCGAAATCATTGCGCGATTGGAGGAGAAGGGTTTCAGCGTGACCCGCCTGGCATCATGAATACCAAGTTTCCTCGCCAAGTTCCTCGCCGTATTGCGATGTGCCTTCCCGGCAAGATCTCAAATTGTATACATTCTTCAGTGTTTCCGTGCTTGTATTCTTGTGCGGTAAATCACTGTCATTATTCGAGTAAGTAAAATTACGCAGGTCCGGAACTGTTCCGGCGCCGCAAACTTCGTTGTCGGAAGATTCTTGCACTTGATTAACATGCTATGTGTCACTTAAGCTGTGCCTTCAGGGGATTGCGGTCTGGAGTAATGGCAGGTGACGAGTGAGGCCCTGAGGTGACAGAGCAGAGTCGACGCTTCCCAGAATTTTATGTGACCGCGCCACAACCCTGTCCCTATCTTACGGGACGACTCGAACGGAAGATTTTCACCCATTTGACGCCGGAAAAATCGTCGGCGATGATCGACAATCTGCTGAAAGGCGGATTTCGCCGCAGCCAGAACATCGCCTATATGCCCTATTGCGATGGCTGCCAGGCCTGCGTGTCGGTGCGGATCGTCGTCGATGAGTTCAAGCCCACCCGCTCCATGCGCCGGATCGCGAAGAGGAACCAGGATCTGGAGATCCGCAGGGTCGGCGCGATTGCGACCTCCGAGCAATATGCCCTGTTCCGCGACTATATCGGCGAGCGCCATTCCGATGGCGGCATGGCGGATATGTCGGTCTTCGACTATTCGATGATGGTCGAGGATAGTGCCGTTGAGACGTTCATCACCGAATATCGCCGCAAGCCCGGCTCACGGCTGCTGAGCAGCGCCGTAACCGGCGATCTGCCGCTCGCCGGCGCGGCGCTGTGCGACAAGCTGAGCGACGGACTGTCGCTCGTCTACAGCTTCTACGATCCGGATCTCAATGACCGCAGTTTGGGGAGCTACATCATCCTTGAGCATGTCGAACACGCCAAGGCCCTGAACCTTCCCTATGTCTATCTCGGCTATTGGATCGAGGGCTCACGGAAGATGGCTTACAAATCCCGCTTCCTGCCGCAGGAGCGGCTCACGCGGCATGGCTGGGAGCGCGTGTTGAGCGAAGACGAAGGTTCGGACGCCGACTGAACGGCCCGTTTGCGCCGGTCATGGTCCCGCGGCTGTTGCCGTCCCCAGCGATAGCCCCCGTTTCCGTCAAAGCTGATCGTGCGCTGGGTCGGTCGCCATCGTCTCGCAGCGCTTAAGCGATTTAAACGAGATTTATCATTGCCTTAACGTGTTGGCTCGCCCCCGCGACGAGCCCGGAAGTTGCGATGACGTTAAACGGTGAAGAGAAATAAACGCCTCTCATTCAGATTTTCGGCTCATGCTTAAATCCGAATTTACCTTTACCCCCTTCAATAGAGAGCACGGTCATCCGAAACGCGCCCAGCCGCGTTCGGTTTTGATGCAAAGATCAACCATGTATTTGCGTTCATCACTAAAACTGTTGCGATTCAAGGCCTTCCGCCTTGCCGCTTAGGTGGTGACGCCAAGTCATCGGGACCGCCGGTGCTGTTTCTAATATGCAACCGACTGTTGCAAAATAGGTCTACGAGTATGAGTACTCCTGTTGCTGCGCCTGTCCCCTTTCCCCGGCCGAAATCAGCCACCCCTCCAACATCGCTGCGCGTTAAACAGGCCCGCGAGAAGCTCATGAGGCAGGGCGGCGCGCGGCCGGATTTCGGCTATGAGCTGCTGGCGATCTTCGTCAGCTCGGAGCTGACCGCCTCGCTCGCCATCCCCGTGCTGGCGGTCGTCGTCGCCGTCGGGCTCCTGCCATGGGCGCCGGTGGAAACGCTCCTGTTCTGGCTGGCGACGGTGTTCATCTCCAAAGGCATTCTGATTTTCCTCTGCCGCCGCTTTCAAATGCTGAACCGGAAGCAGGTCGATTGCGATCTCTGGCGGCGTTACCTCGCGGCGGCGGAATTCCTCTATGGCACGACCTGGGCCTCGGTCGTCTTCGCCAATTTCTCGGTGCAGAACCAGGCTTCGGCGTTCTTCTTCCTGTTCGCGGCGATCATGGTGGTCGTTGCGATGCGGACCATGTTCGCCTCCACCGTCCTGCGCATCCTCTATGCCGGGACCGTCCCGATGACCACGGCGCTCGTGCTGCGCTTCCTGTTCGCCGACCACGCCTTCTATTGGGCGCTGGCGGCCGTCGCCATCGGCATTCATGTCTATCTCGTCTTCCTGGCGAGCGGTCTGCAACGGACCGTGCGCGCCATGCTCGAATATCGCGCCGAAAAGGACGCGCTCGTCGGCGAGTTGGAGCAGGCCAAGGCGGTGTCGGACGAGGCCCGCCGGCGCGCGGAGGCCGCGAATGTGGCGAAATCGACCTTTCTGGCCAATATGAGCCACGAACTGCGCACCCCGCTCAACGCCATTCTCGGCTTTTCCGAGATGATGCGCTCCGAAGTGCTCGGCCCGATCGAGAATCCGACCTATAAGGCTTATTCGGACGACATCCATAATAGCGGCGATCATCTGCTCAATCTGATCAATCAGATCCTGGACCTTTCGCGGATCGAAGCGGGCCGCTTCGAGCTGAGGGAAGAGCCGGTGGTCCTGGCGGACGTCATGGAGGCGTGCCGGCGTCTTCTCAGCCTGCGGGCCGACAGCAAGGGCCTCACGATCGTGGAGGATTTCTCCGACGACCTGCCGCGGCTCTGGGCGGATGAGCGGGCGATCCGCCAGATCTGCCTCAACCTGCTTTCCAACGCGATCAAATTCACCCCGCCGAACGGCACGATCACGCTCAAGGTCGGTGTGACGCGCAGATGTCAGCAATTCCTCAGCGTCAAGGATAGCGGTCCGGGCATCCCGTCTGACGAAATTCCGCGCGTGATGAGCCCGTTCGGCCAGGGATCGCTCGCCACCATCTCCAATGAGGGCGGCAGCGGGCTCGGATTGCCGATCGTCAAAGGGCTTGTCGATCTGCATGGCGGCAAATTCGATCTGAAGAGCCGGCCGCGTCAGGGAACCGAGGTCAGGATCACCTTCCCGCCGAACCGCATCATGCAGCCGACCGCGGCATTGGCACCGAACAAGCCGATTTCCCTTGCCGCGCCGTGCGAGCCCGTCGTGCTGCGCGCGAGTAATGGCTAGCGCAACGCGCGTCCAAGCCTGTCCCTGCGAAGGCGGGGACGGACGCGGGAACAGTTGCGCTAACCGATGGAAATAGATCAACTTGACCTCGTCCAAGTGATGCCACTTGGACGAGGGCTGATCTAGGGAAATCGTTTTTGCCGAACAACCGGTCAGGCTTCCGCCAGCAGCTCCCTCTCTCCCCCTGGAGAATTCAGCGAAACGGACCTCTCAATTCGTCATCCCGGAAGCCCAAAGGGCTATCCGGGATCCAATCGCCTCTCAGCAAGCGTTTCGCCGAGTTGCCGGGCGAATAGGTCCCGGCTCGCGAACCTTTACGGTGAGCGACGCTTGTCTGGTCGCGATCAGCAAGACATCGCGACAAGCGCTCACCTTCGGCCGGGACGACGCAGAATATGCTCTTCGGCAGGAAACCTCTTAGGAACGGGCTGGGCTGCGCCGAGGGGTGATACCCTGTCGATGCGGTATCGCGGCGCCTTGAGGCTCTATAGCGTCAGGCGCTTGGCGACCTCGGCGGCTTCTTTCTGCTTTGCGACGATCTCCGCCTCCAGATTTTCCTGCTCCTGACGAATGGCCGAGAGGCGTTCCTCCTGGCTGCGCAGCGTATCGAGATAGCGGCGGCCGAGATCGGAGCCCTGTCCGACGGCACGCAGATTCTTGCGAATGCGCTCCTGGTCGTCGGCGATCTCGGCAACTTCCGATTCCAGCTTATTGCGTTCGCGGTTGGCGCTGTTGATCGCAGCCACGATCTCGCCGAGCTCCGAAATCGCCTTCTTCAGGGCGGGATCGGCATTTTCCAGTCCCCTGAGCGTGGCGTAAATCTGAGCGGCATCGAACGTGGCGAGCCGGACGGTCCGCCGTTCGCTCCGCTCAAGTTTCAGCGTCGCCTTTTTCGTTGCGCCTTTCGGTGCATTGACGCGATAGCGGAACAAGGACGCATTCTGCTCCACATTCGCATTGTCGTCCGCCGGCTTCCAGCCATCTCCGCGCCGTTCCTCGATGACGATCTCGCGATCTTCCTCGGCCGGCGGGATGATCTCGTAATCGATGGTGTTGACCATTTTCGTGCTGATCGTCAGCACGCCATCGACCGCCTTGCCGAGCTGTGTTTGCCTGACGCCATGGTCGGTGCGCCGGATGTCCGTTTTCGCATCGAGCGCGAATGTCACGAATTTGGAGGCGCTTTTGCCGGTCAGCGGCAATTGCGCGTCGCCGACGAAGTTCGTGCGTCCCTCGGCGGTGCGATCGAAGGCGGTAATGATCCCCGCCGGCAGCGCCGTCTCTGTGTCGTTCTTAAGCTGGATCGAAGCGAGCGGATGGCGCGCATTGGTTTCCGGCTGGTAGAGCCACGTCCGCGCCGCGCTGATCTCCCGGTCGACGAAAGGCACCATCATGGTCGAGCCGTTTGCGAGGCTCACCTTCGCCGGGAAGCTGTAGGAGATCTGTGTGGCGGCTTCCTCGGCCTCGGCTGCGAGCGCCGCGCCGCCGAGCTCTTGCGGCATCGTCGCTTCGGCTTCTTCCTTGGCGACGGCGCCGCCCGCGAACAACCCCGTCTTCGCAAAGGACCGCCTGCGTGCCCCATCCAGCATGGCGACGCCCGGCGCAGCGCGCGGCGCAGGTTCAGGCGCACGGTCATCGGCTTCATCCGTTCGCGGAACAATGCGCCGAGCCGCGGTGACCGGGATCTCCGGGCGGTCCACATAGAACGCGGTGTAAAGCGGCTGCTTCAGCGCGACCGGATTGCCGGAAACCAGCGAAAGCTCTACATCCCTCCAGTCATTGCCGCTGAGATTTTCGACGACCGCCCAGCCCTGCAGCCGGGCCTTCGTCTCCTCGTCTTTCGGCAGAACGAGGCGATAGGCCGTCTTCCAGACCGGCGCGGCCACGACATAGCTGAAGCCGACATGCCGCGCCGTATTGCCGAGCAGATTGATCGACAGCGTGCGGCGCTCCTTGGCGCGGTTGGCGGCGACGCCTGCAAGCGCCTTGTCGATCTGAGCCTGGGTTGCGGCGTCAGTAAAGCGGATCGACGCCAGATCTTCGAGTACCGCCTGCACCAGTCCGTTTTCGGTCATCAGCGTCAGGCGATGGCGCGTCACCTGGCCGCCATTGTCGGGGAGCTGAGCGGTTTCCTCATTCACCCGAAGCAGCCGCCCCTGAGCATTGACATTGCCGTCGATCTCGACCTCGGAGCCGACGAGCTTATTGAGCAGCGCGGGCAGCGAATTCAGCGCATCGGGGCCGAAGGGCAGGTCGCGGAACAGCTCGGCGAGCGGCGCCCGGCCCGGCAGGCTGACCGCCCCGATAGCCTTTTCCTCGTCAAAAATCGTCAGGCTCTTGAGCATGTCGTCGACCTGGTCGAGCCGTACCGAAAGTTCGACCGTCGCGCCGGCGGCGAGCTCGCCGGAATGGGTGAATTGGGCGAGTCCCGCGGTCGAGAGAACCACGCGGTTCAGAGGAAGCTCCTCAGCCATGGCGCTGGAAGACAAGCTGGCGGCGAGCGCCGCGACGATGATCTTTTTCATGAAGCCCTTCCATTTTTGACGCGTCCTCGCCGGATGACGATCGAAGGAACGGTTTGTCTCGATGCGCTGCCTGGCATTTTTGCGCCGGTCCGAATGGCATCAATATGACTGGTCCGCGAGGGAATGCGAAAGCGGTTTCCGTCAAGTCCGATCATTGATCTTTATTCTGCGACTCGTGAATATTCCGATAGCGTCATGAATTGCCAATGAATGGGGCTATGATGGCCTCCACCTCCTTACGAATCCGATCCCGATTGGCATGAAGGAAAGGCGGCCTTAACCCGATGCTCAACGCTCTCACGCTTATTCTTTGCTGTCAGCTTGCCGGAGAATTGCTCATAACGGCGACGGGCGTGCCTGTTCCCGGCCCGGTTTGCGGCATGGTGCTAATGTTCGCGGCGCTGGTCATACGCGGTGGCATTCCCGAGGACATCGCCAATGCGGCGGACGTGCTGCTCGGCAATCTCTCGCTGCTCTTCGTTCCCGCGGGCGTCGGCGTGATGCTGCATCTGCAACTGATGGAGGCGGAGATCCTGCCGCTGTCGGTCGCGCTGGTCGCGTCAACGCTCATCACCGTCGCGGTGACCGCACTTCTGATGCAATGGCTGAGCCGCGGCGGGCGCGGCGAGGATGGCGGGAAAGGGACGTCCTGATGCCTGAAAATCTGCGCGACATCTGGGTCTATCTGGCGGCAAGCCCGCTTCTGCATCTGACCTTGACGCTGCTCGCCTACCAGGCCGGAAGCTGGGTCTATCGCAAGGGCGGGCTCAATCCGATGCTCAATCCCGTGCTGCTGGCGGTCTGCCTGCTGGTCGCTGCGCTGATGCTGACACGGACCAGCTACTCGACCTATTTCGAGGGCGCGCAGTTCGTTCACTTCCTGCTTGGCCCGGCGACGGTCGCGCTCGCCATTCCGCTATACGGGCAATTCGAGCGGGTAAAGCGTTCGGCGCTCGCGATCCTCACCAGCATCATCACGGGATCGCTTTCGGCGTCGTTTTCGGCCGTTGCGCTGGTCCGGCTGCTTGGCGGGAGCTTGGATACGGCGATTTCCATCGCGCCGAAATCCGTCACGGCGCCCGTCGCCATGGGCATCTCCGAGCAGCTCGGCGGCCTGCCCTCCCTGACGGCCGTGCTTGTCATTCTGACCGGCATATTGGGCGCCATGCTTGGCCCGCCGCTGCTCGATCTGCTTCGCATTCGCGACTGGAGCGCGCGGGGCCTTGCCATCGGGACGGCGAGCCATGGCATCGGCACGGCGAGGGCCTTGCAGGTGAATGAGGTCGCGGGCGCCTTTTCCGGCCTTGCCATGGGGCTGAATGCGCTTGCGACAGCGGTGCTGTTACCGCTGCTCTGGCGGTTGTTCTTCTGAATCCGGGCGCAGCGCGGCGACATCGACGGTTGCTCGGACCATCAGCGTCAGATCGTCGCAAACCGGACCACAAAGGGCGTTATGCGGCGTTCTGCGCAGGTTGGAGTTGGCGGTTGTCGAAAAATTGCGTAAAATTTAAGCCTCGCGGCTCTTGTAGCCGCCACGAAGGAAATCGATCTATAGTCTGCTTAGACCGATAAACAACGAAGGAGAACGTCCCATGAAGAAAACCTGGATTAAGCCGCAGGTTAGCGAGCAGGATTGCAGCCTGGAAGTCACCGCCTATGTGGCGGCTGAGCTTAAGAAGTAAGCTGCAGCCGGGCTTATGCTCGTCAAAATACTGGGATCGGCTGCGGGGGGAGGCTTCCCGCAATGGAATTGCGCATGTCAAAACTGCGCAGATGTGCGGCGCGGGATTCCAGGCCTGACGCCTCGCAGCCAATCCTCTGTGGCCGTAAGCGCGGAGGGCGACAATTGGTGTTTGCTAAACACCTCGCCTGATCTGCGACAGCAGATCGCCCTCTATCCGGCATTCGCGCCGGCCCCCGAAAAGGGCGCGCGCAATACCCCCATCAAGAGTGTCGTTCTCACGAACGCCGATGTGGATCACATTGCCGGTCTCCTGAACCTTCGGGAGGGGCAGCCTTTTTCGATTTATGCGAGCGCGCGCATATTGGCGGCATTGAAGGACAACCCCGTCTTTAATGTGCTGAATCCCGATGTTGTACGGCGCATTCCGATCGAACATGGCGAGATCTTCGAGCCAGACGGATGCCCCGGTCTTTCGGTCGAGCTGTTCACCGTGCCCGGCAAGGTCGCGCTGTATCTCGAAAACCCGGACGCGGGGCCGAATTTCGGCTCCGATGAGGGCGACGTTGTCGGTCTCAAACTGGTCGACAAAACCGCGGGGCGCTTTGCGTGCTATGTTCCCGGCTGCGCCGCGGTCGACGACCGGTTCAAAGACTGGATGGCCGGCGCATCGCTTCTTCTGTTCGACGGGACGCTCTATGCGGACCAAGAAATGATCGAGCAGGGACTCTCGCAGAAGTCGGGCCACCGTATGGGGCACATCAGCATGTCGGGCGATGAGGGATCGATCGCACAACTTGCCGACGCCCGGGTCGAGCGCCGCATCTTCACCCATATCAACAATTCGAACCCCGTTTTGCGTGAGCAAAGCGCTGAGCGGCGCGCCGTCGAGGCCTCCGACTGGGAGGTCGCCGAAGACGGTATGGAAATCCGGTTCTGATCGCGCCGACATGGATGTCGCCTTGATTTCGGCCTGACATTTGAATCTCGCCGCCTTAGAATTGCTGCCCAACGTCAGATAAACGGACGGGCGAAGCATGGCGACACATCGGGGGTTGGATTCCAAAGAGCGCGATCAGGTGGATGAGAGGCGCAGCGTTCGGGCGCCGGTTCTTTACGAGACAATCCGCCAAAGCGGTTTGGACGAGCTTGAGCGGCCGGTCGTTTCGCTCTGGTGGTCCGGCATCGCGGCCGGGCTCGCCATGTCGGCATCGATCTACTGCGAAGGGTTCATCAACCTCCAACTGGCGGACGAGCCCTGGCGGCCTCTCATCGGAAATATCGGCTACACGGTCGGTTTCCTCATTGTGATCCTCGGCGGCTTTCAGCTCTTCACCGAGCAAACCGTCAGAGCGATCCTGCCGCTTCTCAGCGATACGACCTGGGACAATTTCCTTCGCACCGCACGCCTGTGGAGCGTTGTGTTCGTCGCCAATTTGGTCGGCGCCTTCGCGGCGGCGGGCTTCGGCGCGCTCAGCCCCGCCACCACACCGGAACAGCTCGCCGCTTTCATCGCGCTGTCGCGGCACTTCACCGAGAACAGCTTTTTGGAGCTCGTTTTGCTCGGCGTGCCCGCCGGCTTTCTCATCGCGGCGTTGAGCTGGATGCTGCCCAATTCCGAGGGCAGCAAGTTCTGGATCATTGTGGTCCTGACCTATGTCATCGCGCTCGGCGACTTCGCGCATGTTATTGCCGGCTCGGTCGAGGTGTTCCTGCTGTTCGTCGCCGGGCAGATCTCGCTTCTCGCGGCGTTCGGCGCCGTCATCCTGCCGACCTTGCTGGGCAATATTCTCGGAGGGACCGCCCTTTTCTCTCTGATTGCCTATGCGCAGGTCAGAGAAGAGATATAGCTGCGTCCGGCAGTGCGTTTCGAGTCCTCTCTGTTCGAGGATCTTTCCTCCATCGGCGCTGGACGGTGTCTCCGATCCTGTTAGAATCATCACTACCAAAGTCGACATCGACGAGACGCAGTTGCCTGTCGCGGAACATGGGGTTTTTGGGGCGGCTCTCGAAAAGAAGAATGAGGCGCCGGTGCATTTAGGGAATGCGGCGGACCTTCACGCGACTTTGGCCAGATGGGCCGCGGGGGCAGGATGCGCCTTGGCGGCGATCCGCGGATGGGAAGGAAGGAATGAGTGAACCAGCGCTGGACGTGAGCCCGCAGGAGGGCGAGGCGCAGCGAAGCAATGACCATCCCTGGCTTCGGAGCTATCCCAAGAACGTCGACTGGTTCGCCGATCTGAAGGGCGAGCCGCTGCCGGATGTGCTGGACCGGACGGTGCGCGAGTACGGCAACGCCGTCTGCACCTATTTCATGGGCGCAAAGCTCCGCTATAAGGACATCGGCGCCCTCGCGAACAAGGCGGCCAAGGGCCTGCAGGAAATGGGCGTCACCAAGGGAACCCGCGTCGGCCTGCTCATGCCGAACGTTCCCTATTATCCGATCATCTACTACGCGATCCTCAAAGCCGGCGGCATCGTCGTCAATTTCAATCCGCTCTACACGGTCGAGGAAATCACCCATCAGGCCAAGGACAGCGGCGCCACGATCATGGTGACGCTCGATCTGGCGGCTCTGTTTCCGAAGCTGGAAGCGCTGCTTACGGCCGGAACGGTGGAGAAGGGGATCGTCTGCCCGTTCACGAAGGTTCTTCCGCGCCTGAAGAGCGCCTCGTTCAAGCTGCTGAAAGCCAAGCACCTTTCCAGGATCGACGCCTCACCGCAGCGGCAGAAGATCGTGCCCTATGAAAAGCTGATCGACAATGACGGCAATTTCACGCCCGTCCCGATCGATGTCGATGACATTGCGGTGCTGCAATATACGGGCGGCACGACCGGCGTGCCGAAAGGCGCCATACTGACCCACGGCAATCTGTCCATCAACCTGAAGCAGGCGGATCTGTGGGAGATGCATGTGGAGAAAGGCACCGAGCGCATCATGGCGATCCTGCCCTTCTTCCATGTCTTTGCCATGACGACGATCATGAATCGCGGCATTTCCAATGCGGCCCAACTCATTCTGGTGCCCCGCTTCGATGTCGACATGACGCTGAAGCTGATCCGCGAGACAAGGCCGACGGTGATGCCCGGCGTGCCGACGCTGTTCAATGCGCTGCGCAATCATCCGAAGCTGAAGCCCGACGATCTGAAATCGCTGCGCAGCGGCGTATCGGGCGGTGCGCCTTTGCCGATCGAGCTCAAGCGCAATTTCGAGAAAGAGGTGGGCGTCATTCTGGTCGAAGGCTACGGTCTGTCGGAGACATCGCCCGTCGCCACCTGCAATCCGCTCGACGGCCCGGTCAAGGAAGGCTCGATCGGCCTGCCCATGCCGCGCACCGTGATTTCGCTGCGTTCGCTCGAAGACCCGACCCGGGAAGTCCCGCTCGGCGAAAAAGGCGAGATCTGCATCGCCGGTCCGCAGGTGATGAAGGGCTATTGGAACAAGCCCGAGGAGACCAAGGCGGCCTTTGTCGGCGAATTCTTCCGCACCGGCGATGTCGCGACGATGGACGAGGACGGCTTCACCTATATCGTCGACCGCATCAAGGACCTCATTCTCTGCTCCGGCTACAATGTCTATCCCCGCCGGATCGAGGAAGCGATCTATCAGCATCCCGCGGTCGAGGAAGTGACCGTGGTCGGTATTCCCGACACCTATCGCGGGGAAGCGCCCAAGGCGTTCGTCAAGCTGCGCGCAGGGCAGAGGGCGACGGCGAAGGACATTTTGAAATTCCTGGAACCGAAACTGTCCAAGATCGAAATGCCGTCGCAGATCGAGTTGCGCGATGAGCTGCCGAAGACGATGGTCGGCAAGCTGTCGAAAAAGGAGCTGCGGACCGCGACAGCGCCGGGCGGCTAAGACGGGATCGGTTCGGATAGAGACGGTTCCGCCGAAATGCGCAGATGACCTCCTCTCATGGGGAGCCCCCTGCGAAGCAACATACTCTGCGTCGCCCCGGCCCAAGGTGAGCGCTTGTCGCGATGTCTTGCTGATCGCGACCAGACAAGCGTCGCTCACCGTAAAGGTTCGCGAGCCGGGGCCTACTCGCTTCTCCTTCCGGCCCAGTGCCTGCCGAACTGCGATTAGGTCCCTGTGTGTTGCGACTCTGTCAGAATGGTTGCGGGCGGAGACCGTTAGGTCCGTGGTCGTAAAGACCGTGATCCGGCATGTCCCCGCGAAGGCGGGGATGGACGCGGGAACAGTTGCGCTGACTTATGGATATCGATCAACTTGACCTCGTCCAAGTGATTCCACTTGAACGAGGGTTGATCTAGGCCGAGGGCGGCTAACGGTGGGGCGTTTGCACGAGCGCCATGACCGCCAGCCCCACAAACAGAAACACCAGGATCACCGACATGGCGATCCGCAGGCTGCCTGTCGTGTCGGACAGGATACCGATCAGGAGCGGGGCGGCGAAGGCCGTGACCTTGCCGGAGAAGGCGAAGAAGCCGAAAAATTCGCTCATATGCTCCGGCGGCGCCATGCGGGCGAGCAAGCTTCGGCTGGCCGATTGCAGCGGCCCGCCGGCAAGGCCGATCAGAATGGCGAAGGCGAGATAGATGATTTCTCCGGTTGAGGTGAAGGGGCCGGCACCCTCGGCGGGCGGAGCGACATCGAGGACGAACAGAACATGTGACTTGTCGATCGAGATTACGCCGAGCGCCCCGCCGATCAGCATCAAAAGCGAGCCGATAACGACGGCTTTCGAGCCCAGCCTGTCATCGAGAAAGCCGCCGGCCGCGGCGCCGATGCCGGCCGCCACGCTCAGAATGATCCCGAAATAGCCGACCACGAGCGTCGGCCAGCCGAACACACCGACGGCGTAGATGCCACCGAAGGTAAAGATGGCGAGCAGCCCGTCGATGAACAGCATCCGCGCGATGAAGAACAGCGCGACATCGCGAAGTTGCCGGATATGGCTCAGCGTATTGCCGACCGAGGCCAAAGCGCCCCGGAGCGACACGCGCTGCGCCTCCGGCCGCCGCGGCGCGTCCGGCGTGAGCAGAAAAAACGGAATGACGAAGATCACATACCAGAGCGCCGAGAATGGGCCGACGAAGCGGTCGGCTTCGTGGGTGGTGATATCGAAATTGAAGATCGGGTCGAGCCCGAAGGTCGTCAGGCCCGTCCGTTCATCGATCATCACGAATGACGCCATGAAAATCAGGCTGATGAGCCCGCCAACATAGCCGAGAGCCCAGCCGCCGCCGCTCATCCGGCCGAGCTGGTCGGGCCGGACGAGATGTGGCATGAGCGAGTTGTTCAGGACAGCGCTGAACTCGGCGCAGATGGTTGCGACGATCACGGCGAGGACGATGAACCACATATTTTCCGTCGCGCCCGGCAGCGCAAACCACAAAGCCGCCTGGCCCAGCACGAAGCCGATGGACAGAAGGAAAATCAGACGCTTGAGGCGTCCCCGGCTGTCGGCCATGGCGCCGAGGATCGGCGCGCCGAGTGCGACCAGGATCGCCGCCGCCGATGTGGTATAGCCCCAGATCGCGCCCCCTTCGGTGGCATCGCCGATGAAGACGGCGGCGAAATATGGGGCAAAAAGGAAGGTGGTGATCAGCGTGTAAAAGGGCTGCGCCGCCCAGTCGAACAGCATCCAGGAGGCGATGGCCAGCGATCCGGCCAATTCGCGCGGTGCCGCAGAGCCGCCGGTCACGCTCGCTGTCATCCTGCGCCCACCCCCCTTGCCTAAGACATTACAGCTCGGCCAGCTCCCTCAACTGCGCGACGGCGACGGTCAGCTTGGCAAGTGTAAGCTCGCTGCCGTTGAGAATTTCGTCAACGGCATTTCGCGCCCTTTCGACTGCCGCCCGATTGTCCGCGGCCCAGAGGTCGAAATCGGCTTGTCCGCCATCCGCCGCCGCGAACACTTTCTCCACGATGGCGCGCTGTGCCGAAGCCGCGGCGGCGAGCGCGCTGTTGACCGCCAGCCGCTCATAATAATCGGATGGGGCCCGCTGCTCGCTTGCGCTGTGCATTTCGTCAACGCGGAAATGGCTGCTGACGCGGAAATAGAGGCGGCCGACCTCGATCTCCGGCTGGCCAAGGCGCAGGGCCAGTGAAATGATGTCCGGCGCATCGATGAGGGCCTTCAGGGTCGCGAAGCGGCGGGCGAGCTCCGCCGGGAAGTCCTCCGCCGTCAGGCGCGATTGTGTATCCTCGAGCCGGCCGATCAGCCACTCGTCGAAGATGGTGTCGATCGCGCCGCCGAGTGCATCCAGCCCGTTGCGATAGCATTCGATCAGCGAAGACAGGCCGTCCCGGAAATCGCCGTAGCGGAGAAACCAGGCCGTCTGGCGGCGCAGCACGTTCTGCACCAGCAGATAAAGCGAAAGCTGGCGCTGGCCGTCGATCTTGCCGTCGAGCTCGTCGATCGTGCGGTAAAATTCATTGAGCCTGAACGCACCGATCGCAGCGGCGAAGGCATAGGCGATGTTCTCGGTGTTGTGCCCGGTCTCCTCTTTCAAGCGGACGACGAAGGTCGAGCCGCCGCGGTTGATTGCGCCATTCGCCAGCATGGTGGCGATGATCTCGCGGCGCAGAGCGTGCGTTTCGATCTCCTCGCGGAACCGCTCGCGCATGGATTTGGGGAAATAGTCGGCCAGGACGCGGCTCAGATACGGATCGTCGACGACCGTCGAACTCGATGAGCTCCGAATAGAGCGCGATCTTGGACCAGGCGAGCAGCACCGCAAGCTCGGGCCGTGTCAAGGCGTGCCGCTTCTGGCGGCGCTCGGAAAGCTCGGCGTCGGACGGCAGATGCTCGATCGTCCGGTCCAGGAGTCCGGCATTTTCAAGCGTCGTCATCAGCCGGCTTTGGAAGCCGAGATCTTCGAGCCCGCGCTTTTCGCCGAGGCTGATCGCCAGGGTTTGCAGATAGTTGTTCCGCAGCACCGTCTGCGCGACTTCGTCCGTCATCGCGGCGAGGATCTCGTTCCGCTGCTCCATGGTGATCGATCCGCTGCGGAGGGCGGTCGCGAGCGCGATCTTGATGTTCACCTCCATATCGGAGGAGTTGACACCGGCCGAATTGTCAATCGCATCCGTGTTGATGCGGCCGCCTGCCATGGCGAATTCGATGCGTCCGAGCTGGGTGATGCCGAGATTGGCGCCCTCGCCGATCACCTTGGCGTTCAGCTCGAGCGCGTTGATGCGGACAGCGTCATTTGCGCGGTCATTTGCGTCTTCGTCGGTCTCGGTGGACGCGCGGATATAGGTGCCGATCCCGCCGAACCACAACAGGTCGGCCCGCGCCTTGAGCAGCAGGCGGATGAGCTCGGTGGGGGAGGCGGCTTTCTGCGTCGTCCCGAGCAGCCGCTGCATCTCGGCGGAGAGCGGGATGCTCTTGGCGGAGCGGCTGAAAATGCCGCCGCCCTCGGAGATCAGCTCGCGATTGTAATCCTGCCAGCTTGAGCGCGGCAGGTCGAACAGGCGCGTGCGTTCCTCCCAGCTCGCCTCGGGATTGGGCGCGGGGTCGATGAAGATATCCCGGTGATCGAAGGCGCCCAGCAGCTTGATCTGCCGCGACAGAAGCATGCCATTGCCGAAGACGTCGCCGGACATGTCACCCACGCCGATCACGCTGAAAGGCGTCGTCTGGATGTCGATGTTCATCTCGCGGAAATGGCGCTTCACCGCTTCCCATCCGCCGCGCGCCGTGATGCCCATCTTCTTATGGTCGTAGCCTGCCGATCCGCCGGACGCGAAAGCGTCGCCCAGCCAGAAATCCCGCGAAACGGCGAGCTCATTGGCGATATCGGAGAAGGTCGCCGTGCCCTTGTCGGCCGCGACGACGAGATAGGGATCGTCGCCATCCAGGCGGACGACATCCTTCGGCGGGATGACCTCGCTGTCCTTCAGATTGTCGGTCACCGAAAGCAGATTGCAGATGAAGGAGCGGTAGCAGGTGACCCCCTCGCTCATCATCACGTCGCGGCTTGCGCCTTTGGCGATATTGCGCGGCACGAAGCCGCCTTTCGCGCCTTGCGGAACGATGATCGCGTTCTTGACCTGCTGCGCTTTGGCAAGGCCGAGAATCTCCGTCCGGAAGTCCTGCGGACGGTCGGACCAGCGCAGGCCGCCGCGCGCAATTTTCCCACCGCGAAGATGGACGCCCTCGAAGCGCGGGGAGGTGACGAAAATTTCGGCAAACGGCGCCGGCGCTGGGATGGCGTCCACATGCTCGCTCTTGATCTTCACCGCGATGGTCGCACCGCCGGTAAGGTGCGTGGGCTGCTGATGGAAATTGGTGCGGATGGTCGCCTGGACGAGATTGAGCATGCGCCGGAGCATCCGGTCTTCATCGAGGCTCGCGACATTGTCCAGCGCGCGTTCGGTGCGCTCGATGAGCGGCAGCGCCTCCGCGTCACGTTCCTCAATCGATTTGCCGCTCGCGGGATCGAACAGCCTGTGGAACAGGAGAACGAGATCCCTGACGATGCCGCCATGCTGGCCGAGCGTCTGCGCCAGATAGATTTGCCCGAATGGGGCGCTGATCTGCCGGAGATAAGAGCCATAGGCCCGCATGAGGGCGGCCTCGCGCCAGTCGAGCCCCGCTTCCAGAATGAGCCGGTTGAACAGATCGTTGCCCGCATCACCCCGCCAGATCGCAAGAAAACACTCTTCCAGGCGTCTTTGGTGGGTTTTCAGATCGATCTGCTCGCCATTTGCCGTCTCCAGAAGCAGCTGGTGCAGGAACAGGGTGACCTTTTCGCCGCCCTTGGTGATCGCGAGTTCGAATGTCTGCTCCGAGATCACCGCAAAGCCGAGATTCTCCAGAACCGGCACGCGGCGGCTGAGGGAAATCGGTTCATGGAGCTGATAGAGCATGACCTGGAGCTCTTGCGCCGGTCCCTGATCGGTACCGAAGAAGTCGATCCCGACGGGAACCTCGGTCGACAGTTGCTCGATCTTCTCGATGTCGATCAGCGCTCTGGCGGGCGCGGTCGCATGCTCATAGCCGGGCGGAAACACATGCCCGTAGCGCTCCAGAATGCCATTCGTGTCTCGTCCGTAGTGTCTGCGGATCAGGTCGTGCAGATCGTCCCGCCAATTGCGGACGATCTTCTCCACCTCCTCCTCCAACTCGTCGGTCGAGACCTCAGGAACGGATCCCCCGTCCTTCCAGATCACCACATGGAGGCGAACCAGCGGACCGATGGTGAAGACCGGCGTGAACTCGATCATGTAGCCATCGAGGGCGTTCTCCAGCAGTACGACGATCTCCTGGCGGACCTCGGTCGTAAACCTTTCGCGCATCACATAGACGAGCGCGGAGGCAAAGCGGCCGAACTCGTCGCGTCTGACGATGACGCGCGTCCTCGGCATCAGCTCCAGACGGACGAGCGTATCCGCGATGTCGGTGAGACGATCGGCGGAGATCTGGAAAAGTTCGTCGCGCGGGAAGGTCTCCAGAATATTGGTGAGCACGCGGCCGGAGTAACTGTTGGTTCCGTAGCCAAGATTGCGGAAGACCTGCTCCACCTTGTGGCGCAGGAACGGTATCCGCTTCGAGGACTCATTATAGACCGATGCCGAGAACAGCCCGATCAGGCGCAGCTCGCCGGTCAGCACGCCCTCCGCCGAATAGAGCTTGATGCTGATCGAGTTCGACGTGAACGCGGCGCTGAACGGGCGACAGAAAATTGGCCTTGGCGACGATGAGGAGCGCGGGTGTGCTGAAGAATTCGCGCGCGATCGGGCTCATCTCCTGATCGCTGCCCGTGCGGCGCAGCACGTGCAGATTGGGATCGCGGAGCAGGCCGAGGCCGCTCTCGGGATTCATCTCCAGATGCGGCTCCTCCCCCCGCATCGAGAAATCATATCGCCGCACGCCAAGAAATGTGAAATGGCCGTCGGCGAGCCATTTGAGAAACTGAATCGACTCGGCGAGTTCGTCGACCGCGACGGGTGGCGGCATGTTGACGTAAAAATCGATCACCTCGCGCAGGCGGGAGACCATCGACATCCAGTCGGCGACCGCGATTCTCACCTGGCCGAGAATTTTCTCGAGCCGGCCGGTCAGCGCCTTGCGGACTTCCTCACCCGCTGGCGGCTCGATCTGAATGTGAAGGAAACTTTCCGCCCGGCCCATATTCGCGGGCGCCCTCGATGAACTGACGAAGCCCGTGAGCTGTCCCTCCTCATCGCGGTGAACCCGGAAGATCGGATGCGCCACAAATCTCGCCCTCAAACCGAGGCTCATCAGCTCGGCAAGGACAGAGGACAGAAGGAAAGGCATGTCGTCATTAACGGCTTCGACGACCGTGATCGGACCTGCCGCGCTTTTATCATCGAAATCATAGATGCGCAGCTTGCGCGTCTTGGGCTGGCGTTCCTTGAAAAAGGAGAATGCGTTCACCGCGATCTTCGCAAAGCGCGCCTGGGAGAATTCCTCCTGGCCGTCGCCGGTTCCGGAAAAGAGCGCCGATGTGAAGCTGGCGGCGAGCTGTCCGTCGGGGCTCTCTGCCGATACGACCTTCTCAACCTCGCTGGAAACGGCGGCAATGTTCAACTGGTTCATGACGCAAACCCGGACTCGATCTCGGCTTTTTCGACTGTCCAAATATCGCACAGTGTCGGAGCGATCCAAACTCGGCAAGACCTATTGATGCTTTTTTTGAGCAGCGAAAGCGTATCAGTGAGGCCTCTTCGGCCTTGGGCTTAAACAATATTCCTGTCATGCGGGTGAATATCGCCGGATAAATTGACCCAAATGCGTGGGCGCGCGCGTTCAGGCCTGCTAAGCCGGAAAGCCAGACGGAATCGGAAAGAATTGGCCGTAAAGTCAGGCGCTTGCGAGCGCCGTCGCCGCGGAAGTCGGCGCTCGTCCGGCTGCAGAACGCGATTGACCGGACCGGGCAATCAGTCAGAGGACGTTGTGTGATCCGTCGCAGTAAGGCGCGTCGCCGGATTGCTTGCAGCCGCAAAGGTTGACGGATTCGGTCCGCTCGGCTTTGAAGACAAGCGGCCGAATATCGGTCCCCTGATGCGAGCCGTCGCAGAAGGGCTGCCGCGAGGAGCGCCCGCAGCGGCACCAGGAATAAGTCCGGCCCTCGACCAGTTCCACCAGATAGGGGCTCAATTGCGCGGCAACCGGCTCGGCCATGGCTCTTCTCCCTCAATTCAGACTCGCGGATCGGCGCGTTTCCGTTCGGGAACGGATTAGCCCAAGAACGGATCGCGATGCAAGCAGGGCTATTGCGACGAGGCCCGGTTCGGCGAACCGCGCGCTCGAGAACGAGTTGGCGCGCATCCTCAAGAGGCGCATCATGCCCCTTCACGCCGCCGGCTTGTCGGCCGAGCCGGAGCCAACGATCGGGCCGCCCTTCCACCGCCGCAGGAGCACGAGGCTCGCAATGAAGCTGACGGCTCCGAGCGCCGCCATGGCCAGATAAGCTTCGCCGGAAAAAATGCGGTAAAGGGGACCCGCCGCGAGAGAGGCAAGGCCCATGACGATGCCGGCGGTTACGGAGGCGTAGAGCCCCTGCGCCGTCGCCGCCAGGCGATGCGGGATCGCCCGGTCCATGAATTGCATCGCTCCCAGATGCGCCGCACCGAAGGTCAGGCCATGCAGCGTTTGAACGAGAAACAGCAAGGCCAGAGGCGGATCGTAAGCGGTGACGGTCCAGCGGATCACTGCCGCTGCTCCGCCGATGGTGATAAGCCGGACCGGGCCGAACCAGCGGCTGACCCGCGCGCCATAGGCGAACAGAATTATCTCCGCGATCACGCCGATGCCCCAAAGCGCGCCGATCACGGAGGGCGCGATTCCTGCCGACGTCCAATGCAGGGTTCCGAAGATGTAATAGACCGCATGGGAGGAATGGATGGTGCTGGTTGCGGCGAGAAAGAGCCAGAGCCGCTTCTCGCGCATCAGCTGAAGCATTTCGTCGAGCCGGAGCTGACCGCCCGGCAAGGCCGGCCCGCTCTGTCCGCCGTCATCTTGGGTCGAGCCGCTGACGAGCCCCTCGCGCGGCAGCGCGTGCGCCACAAGGAGAACGCAGCCCGCCGCTCCGATAAACAGCCAGAGCGCCGCCGCCGGCCCCAATAAATCGACCGCGACGCCGCCCACGGACGTCATCGCGATGTAGCTCAAAGATCCCCAGAGACGCATCCGGCCATAATCGGCCCGTCCGGCGCGCGCGCCCGCCAGCGCAATGGAGTTGGTAATCGGTATCACCGACATCCAGAATAAGGTGAACAAGAGAATAACGCTGAAAATCGCCAGGAAGCCCTCGGTGAGCGGCAGAAGAAGCACCGTCGCGAGCGAACCCCAGGCGAGCCAGTTGAGCAGCCGGATGGGACGGCCAGACCGGTCCGCCGCGAAGGTCATGGCCGGCGTAAACAGGGCGCGAACGAAGACCGGCACGGCGTAAACGAGCGAAATCTGAAAGTCGGTCAGCCCGCGCCAGTGAAGCCACAGCGGCAGGAAGGGCATATAGCAGCCGACGATGAAGAAGATCGCGACATAAAAGGCGGAAAGGCGCAGCCCGAACGCGTCGTCCCTTCCCAGCCGCCGAAATTCATTTGTACGAAGCACGATCCGCTAAACCAAACGCTAAGATATTCGCTGCATAGTCACCGCAATCAGGGTCGGCCGGGGTCTCCCAACGACATCGAGTGCAAAAATGGCGATGCCGTCATCTACGTCACATATCACCTCGCTCACGGCGGATTACGATGCCATCGAGCGGGCTATTCGCGAAACCAGCCGTGGGCGCTGGTTCCTTTCCTGCTATCTGCAGCGTAACCGGTCTGCCGAAACCAGAATGCTTCTCAGCGCCATTACCAAGCTTGAGTCGGCCATGCGTGAGAACGGGCAGGTGCTGGAAGAGACGGAAACGGATGAGACACTGGCAACGCTGCGCGAGGCGCTGAACCAGGCACGCAGCGACATGGCGTATTTGCCCAGCGCGGACCGGGACACCGTCGAGCTGCCTCTGCGGCGCTTCAACTTCGAAACCGTCCCCGCAGCTCTCAGAGACCATGTGAAGACGATCCGCGACGCCGCCGAGGGTATTCACAGCGCTGCCTATGCGCTGCAGGCGGCGGGGGTTTTCCAAGGCGTGGCCCGGCAGATCGCCGAACGCGCGGACGCGATCGAACATGCTTGCACGGCTCAGGAGGCCGTGCTTGCGCGCGCCGCGCGTATGGCCTCGCTTTTGAGCGAAATCGAATCGGAGCTGATGAGCGCTTTCGAGGAGGAACGCGACGTCATGTTTCAATTCGACGATGGCGGATGCGAGATCCACGGTTTCAAACGCGCCTTCCCCAAGGACCGCGCCATTCCGGATGACGTGGTGGAAGAAATTTCTGCGGCCCTGTCGGACCCTTCCGATGAGGGCGATTTCTACGGTCCCTCGAATGCGTGACGCTTAGCCGGGAACCGTGGCTAAGCATTCTGTGAGCACCGCAGGATCGACATTCCCTCCTGACAGCACGACCGTGACCGGACGTCCTCGCGCACATCTGTGATCGAGGGAACGCGGAACGGCCGGCTCATAATCTTGCCGGCGAGCCTGTACAAGCGGCCGTGATATTCGCGATGAACTGCCGGGCACAGCTTTCCCAGCTGAAGCGGAGAGCATAATCCCGGCAGGCGTCCCGGTCTATGGTCAGGGCTTGCAGAGCCGCTTCCCTCAAATCCTCGCTGAGATAGCCGACCTTTCCATGGGCAAGGACATCTTTGGGACCGGTGACGGGATAGGCCGCAACGGGAACCCCGGAGGCGAGCGCTTCGAGCAGCACGACGCCGTAAGTGTCCGTCCGGCTCGGAAAAATGAAGACGTCCGCCGAGGCGAAGGCATCGGCCAGCGCCTCGCCCAGGAGCGGGCCGGTGAACGCGGCGTCCGGATGGGCGGATTTGAGCTCGTCGAGCTGTGGCCCGCCGCCCACGACAACCTTCTTTCCCGGCAGATCGAGATCGAGGAAGGCGCCGACATTCTTCTCCACCGCGACGCGGCCGACATAGAGAAACACTGGCCCGTCCCCGAAGATGCGCACGTCCTGCGGGCGGAACCGTGCCGTATCGACGCCACGTGACCAGGGCAGGAGATGCTCGAATCCTTTGTCCGCCAATTCCTCCAGCAGCGAGGCCGTGGCGACCATCGTGCCTCTGGCGGCATTGTGGAACCAGCGCTCGAAGGCGTAGCCCCACGAGTTCGCGGATCGGCAGGCGCGCCGCCGCATATTCGGGAAACCGGGTGTGATAGCTTGTCGTGAACGGCCGGCGCTGCCGCAGGCAAACGGCGCGTGTGGCGAGCCCGATCGGGCCTTCCGTGGCGATGTGGACGTAATCGGGGTGGAAGCTTTCGATCCGCCTTTTCGCCTGTGCCGGCCTGATGAGAGCCAGCCGGATTTCCGGGTAGGTCGGCAGCGGGACGGTGCGGTATCCCTCCGGCGTGATGAACGCGATGTCATGGCCGAGATGCATGAGGTGCTCGCCGAGCCGCTCATAGGTCTGCACAACGCCATTCACCTGGGGACGCCAGGCATCCGTCGCGATCAGGAAGCGCATCAGGCTGCGGCGGCGGTCGGGCGGAGCGCGGTTTCTTCAGCCTGTTCGGCCTGGAGAATGTCGTGCCAGCGAATGATTTCGAACTTTCCATCGAAGGTTTCGCCGACGGCGGTCGCGCTCTCGACCCAGTCGCCGCAATTGATGTAACTGACGCCTGAGATTTCCCGCATCGCTGCGAAATGAATATGGCCGCAGATCACGCCATCGGCGGCGTGGCGCCTGGCCTCGCCGACCAGCGCGCTTTCGAAGTCGCCGATATAGTTCACCGCCTTCTTGACCTTATGCTTCAAATAGGCCGACAGCGACCAGTAGGAGCAGCCGAACGTCCGGCGGACCTTGTTGAAGCCGGTATTCAGCCCGAGCGCCAGCGCATAAGCCCAATCGCCGAGGAAGGCGAGCCATTTCACATATTGGATGACGACGTCGAACTCATCGCCATGCATGATGAGAAAGCGGCGCCCGTCGGCTGCGACGTGAATATCGTTCCGCTTGAATTCGATCCCGCCGAAATGCTGCCCGCAATAGGCACGCAGCGCTTCATCGTGATTGCCTGGAATATAGATGAAACGCGTGCCCTTGCGCGCCTTCCGCAGGAGCTTCTGGATCACGTCGTTGTGGGCCTGCGGCCAGTGCGGGCTACGCCTTATGCGCCAGAAATCGACGATATCTCCGACGAGATAATAAGTATCGGCGTCCACTCGCTTAAGAAATTCGAGAAGATAGCTCGCTTGGCACGCCTTCGTCCCTAAATGGACGTCGGAAATAAACAGCGTGCGGTAGCGTTTGCTCAGGCCGACCTGCTGGCTGGGTTGCTGCACAATCCTATCCCAAACGCTTTGGCGACACGGGTTGAGTGTTGGGGATTCGTGTTTCAAGAATGTGACGGCACAAAAAGCCAAGGCCCCCCCCGAAGCAGCGGGCACTCACACGAACCCGCTTCGTTTTTACGCGCATCGCGCCAACGGCGCAATGTTTCCGTTCTGTGCACCTCAAGACTTCGTTGCCGCACCATCGGTGAGATCTTGATGAAGGCCGCTCTTAACCACTGTGGCTGCAACTTGATGCGTCTTGCCGCCATAATAGGTTAAAATCGTCGATGTTGGCACCAAGAGCGGGATTGGTACGATGCGTTTCCTATTTGGCCTATTGTCTGTTTTTCTGCTTTCGCTCGGCCTCGCCCAGGCGGCACAGGCTTCTTTGCTGGTCAAGGTCGACCGGAGCGAGCAAAGAATGCGGGTCTATGTCGATGGCCAGCTTTATTATGTCTGGCCCGTCTCCACGGGTCGCGGCCGTTATCGCACGCCTACGGGCTCGCACCGGCCCTATCTCCTGAAGCGCTTCCACCGCTCCAGGAAATGGTACAATTCGCCGATGCCCTATTCGATCTTCTATCGCGGCGGCTACGCCATTCACGGCACGAACGCCATTCGCCGTCTGGGCCGGCCGGCGTCTCACGGCTGCATTCGGCTTCACCCGTCCAATGCCCGTGAGCTTTTCTATTTGATTAAAGATTACGGCAAGTCGAATACGCGGATCGTCATTCGCCCTTGACGCCGGCGGCCGATGAGGATTGTGCGAAACGCCGCGCCTTCCTCAGCTCGGCGACGAAGTCGCGCAGGCGCGGCCGTTCCGCCTCGATGAAGGGGAGCGGCCGGCACAGCTCTATGGCCGCAATGCCGATGCGCCCCGTAAAGGCGCCGTTCATGACGCCTTCGCCCAGCCTTGCCGAGAGGCGCGCGGTCAGGCCGTGGCCGATGAGCTGTTGAACGACATCATCGCCAAGCGCCACGCCGCCTGTCAGCGCAAGATGGCCGATGACCAGCCGCGCCAGTCGCAGCGAGCCGAGAAAGCCCGGCCGGCCGCCATAGAGCGTGGCGAGACGGCGCAGCATGCCGAGATTTTCTACGGCGACGAAGATGACATCGACGATCGCGGAAGGGCTGACTGCGGTGATCATGGCGACCCGTCGGGCCGAGGCCGAAACCAAGCGTCTTGCCTCCTGGTCGAGCGGCAGCACCAGTTCGCGCTCGGTGAGGATCAGGAGTTCGCGTGCATCGAGCACCTCGCGGCGATGGTCCGCGAGGCGGCCCGCGCCCCATTTCAGTTCGTCACGGCCAGAGAAAAGCCGCTCGATTTGCTGGGAAACGGCCGTTGCGCGGCTTTTGTCGGTCTCGGCGAGGGCGTTTTCCGCCGACAGGCGGATGGCGGCGACCCGGCCCAGGCGGAAGAAGCCCAATAGTTCACGCGCGGCGATCGCCAATGCCGCCAGTGCCGCAATCAGCGCCAGCCCGAGCGCCAGATAGCCGAGCCAGCCGCCCCGCGCGAAGAGATCGGCGATGAAATTGGTGACCCAGATGCTGATGCCGATCGAAATCAGACCGGCGAGCGCACTGAAAAAGATTGTGCCCCAGCCTATGCCGCGGAAGCGCATCAGCTTGGCGGCGGCGTAGCTGGCGGGCGGCGGCTTTGCCTCGTCCGGCGCCGGCGCCGGCGCTGCGGGCTGGTCAACGGGCTCCGCTTCGGGGGGGCCGAGCCGTGTGTCGTCCAGACGGAAGACCTTCGGCGTTCTCTGCTGATTGTCGGCGCTCATTCGAGCTTGTCTCCGAAAAGGAACTGCATGCCCCGGTCGAGCCGGATATGGGGCAGGACCGCGGGCGCGCCAAACCCTTCCGCCTGCGGGGCGGGCGGGCGGAAGCGCAGAAAGGCGAGATCGGTGCCGTTGAGCCGGCCGAGGCTCGTTTCGCCCCGCTCCTTCGACAGATCGGGCAGATCGCCGGGAAACAGCGCCACCTCTTCCCGGCCGTCAAAGCGTTGGCCGTTCAGCGCTTCGCCGGGCAGCGGCGTTCCGGCAATGCAGGCGAGCGGACCACCCTGCGGCTGGCGCGCCTCGACTTCGCGTGTGGCCCGCACGGCCGCCATCGCGACGGACTGCACATCGGCGCCCGCGAACAGAGCCCGGTCGATCGCCTTCTGCACGAGCCTTTGCAGGATCGCCTCCAGCCGGTCATGACTGGTGTGATGGATGTGATCCGCCTTGGTCGCCGCAAAGAGGATCCGGCCGATCTTCTTGCCGAGAATGCTCGACAGCCAGCTATTCGGACCGGGGCGAAAGCAGGTGAGGATGGCCTGGAGCGCGCGGTCGAGATCGGCCAGCGCCGCTTGTCCGCCATTCAGCGCGCCGAGTACGTCGACAAGGACGATCTGGCGTTCCAGCCTGGCGAAGTGATCGCGAAAGAACGGTTTGACGACATGCGCCTTATAGGCTTCGAAACGGCGCGCCATCATTACGTGCAGCGAGCCGCGGCCGCCTTGCGTACGCCCTTGCAGATCGAGCGGCATGAAGGTCAGCGCGGGCGAGCCTTCGAGATCGCCGGGCATCAGCATACGGCCTGGCGACAGGGTGGAGACGAGGTGCTTCTCCATGCGGCACCGGCGCAGATAGGCGGCGAACAGCTCGGCACCGCGCATTGCAAGAATCTCGTCCTCGTCTGCCGCCGGATCGCAGCTGGCGAGAAATTCATGCCACTCTTGCGCAAAAGCCTGGCGTTCCGATGTGCGGCTCAGCGCCAGGGCCTCGGCAGACCAGTCTTCGTAGCTCAACTTCAGAAGCGGCAGGTCGAGCAGCCATTCGCCCGGATAATCGACAATATCGATATGCAGCGTCGAACTGCCGAACTGCCGGCGCAACAGGGTGGTCGGCTCATATTCGAGGGTGAGCCGCAGCTGGCTGATGCGCCGGGTGCTCTCCGGCCATTCGGGCGGCGAGCCGGTCAGCTTTGCCAGATGGTCCTCATAGGGAAAGCGCGGGACGTTGTCATCGGGCTGCGGTTCGAGAAAGGCGCGGATGATCCGCCCCTGAACGGCAGGTCTGAAAAAGGGCAGGCGGCCGCCGGCGATCAGATTGTGCACCAGCGCCGCGATGAAGACGGTTTTGCCCGAGCGCGCCAGCCCCGTGACGCCGAGGCGCAGGCTGGGGCTGAGCCAGTCTCCGGCGAGGTTTCCTGCCGAGCGGGCAAGACCGGTCAACTCGTCAAGAATCAAGAGCCCGCCTCGGCCGGCCGGCCATGACTGTCGAGCAGTGCGGGTCAGAAACGATTGAACCGCCAGGGTCGGAAGGGAGCGTAAGCCGGTTCCTGATCTTCCTCATCGTAATAATCATCGTCGTCCGGGGCTTCGCGAAGATAGGGATCGGATTCGTAGACGCGGTCATAGGGATTGTAGCGGCGGAAGCGGTCGCGCCGGGAGGCATAGTCGCGTGAGTAGCGGCCATAAACAGGATCGCGTTCCTCGCCGCGCGGGTCGGTATAGGCCGGCTCCCGGTCCGCCCGTTCCTCGGAGCGTGGCGGCTGGTAGGACGGCGCGCGCTGGTCGAGACCGTCTTCGCGTGTTTGGTCATTATGAGCGACATAGCGGTCGGGGGACGTCAGCCGCGTGAAGCGGAGACTGCTGGCGCTGCCGTCATCCGTGTAGCCGGTGATCTTGCAGCCGTCGCCGGAGTAGATCGGCGCCTGGCCCTGGAGCAGAATCTCGCCCTTCGCCTTGTCATGGGCGCCTTCGACGAAATAGTCGATCGGGTCGCAACCCTTACGGAAAAGCTTCGCATAGCCCGCGAGCCGCCCGTCCTTCTTTTCCTCGCCATCGAAAAGCACCGTGCCGTTCTTCACCCCGGCCGGGGTCAGCGCGCTTCGTGGCTCCTCATAGATGAAGCGGCGCTTCTGTCCCTTTTCTTCGAACTGCATCACCGAGCCATTATGATCCCACAGGCTGGGCGCCGCATGGGCCTGGCCCGACAGAAATCCAATCGTCGCAATGATGGCCGTACGGGCAACGATCTCGGGAACGCTGCGCATTGTCGAATCTCCTCTCAACCCCGGCACTGCTCTTATAACACGATGTGTGCCCAAAGGGTTTACGGGTGATCAACTTTCTTTACGTCGCATCATGAATGCGAGACGCTCGAACAGATGGACATCCTGCTCGTTTTTCAGGAGCGCGCCATGAAGCGGCGGGATCATGTTCTTCGGGTCGCGCTCGCGCAGTGTTTCGGCGTCGATGTCTTCGTTCAGAAGCAGTTTCAGCCAATCCAGAAGCTCAGAGGTCGATGGCTTCTTTTTCAGCCCCGGCACGTCGCGAATTTCATAGAAGACGGTCAGCGCCTCTCTCAGTAGGCGCTGCTTCAATCCCGGGAAGTGCACCTCCACGATCTCCGTCATCGTGTCGGCGTCCGGAAACCGGATGTAATGAAAGAAGCAGCGGCGCAGGAAGGCGTCGGGCAGCTCCTTCTCATTGTTCGAGGTGATGAAGACGATCGGGCGCTGCCGGGCTCTGATCGTCTCGCCCGTCTCATAGACATAGAATTCCATCCGGTCGAGTTCCTGGAGCAGATCGTTCGGAAACTCGATATCGGCCTTGTCGATTTCATCGATCAGCAGGACCGGACGCCGCGGGGCCGTGAACGCTTCCCACAGCTTGCCGCGGCGAATGTAATTGCGGATGTCCTTGACGCGCTCGTCGCCGAGCTGGCTGTCGCGAAGCCGGCTCACCGCATCGTAATCATAAAGGCCCTGCTGCGCCTTGGTGGTGGACTTGATGTGCCACTCGATCAGCGGCAGGCCGAGCGCTTCGGCGACCTCATGAGCAAGGATGGTCTTGCCGGTGCCGGGCTCGCCCTTGATCAGCAAAGGACGCTCAAGCGTGATCGCCGCATTGACGGCGACGCGCAGATCCTCGCTTGCGACATAGTTCTTCGTCCCTTCGAAGCGCATTCTCTGTCCCGGTCTGTTGCTGCTCCTGGTACTTAACGGCTACGCGCCCTGCCCGACAAGCCTTCCGCGCGGGCACGCCTCCTCAACGGCCGGTTAAGTGCCAAGAGATTTTAGTCGAATTTTCTTTCGAGCTTCGCGCGCCCGTTTACCTTTCATAAGCGTTGATGCGGCAATTTTGGGAGGAAACTGAGTTCAGCCTATGCGAGGAGGCGTGAGATGGGGTTCATCGAAGCATTGGCGGCGAGCGCCGGCCTGCATCAATTTGGAAAGGCCGCCTCATTCGAGCTGCCGAACGATTTCCGCGAATTCGAGCCGGAGCTCGAGCTGCCCTGGGGCCAGGAGGAAGCCGAACTCGCCGAAAGCGATGACGATATCGAGCCGGCGCCGCGCGACATCTTCCTCGTATGCGAGCAGTCCGGCATCACCAAATCGGGTGAGCCGATTTTCAGCCGGGCGTTTGCATCGAGCGATGAGGATCTCGCCCTCAGCGAGGACGGCTATCTGATCAACGCCTCCGGGCAATTCCTGCTCGGCCTGCCGCTCAAAGAGGACGGAAAGTCCGCCGGGCATGAGCCCAAGATCGTCCGTCTCGAACCGGGCGGCATCGAAACCACGGGAACGATCCGCATCACCTATCGCGCCAATCTGCCGAGCTATCCGATGACGGCCAATGCCGATTTCGATCTCGACCAGAGCGAGCTTCTCGACCGGACGAACCTTGCGCGCGACCCTTCCGTTCAGGGCTCGGGACTCGTCCTGGGCGACGACCGGCTTAAATTCCTCGACCGCTCGCTTGCCGGCGGGTCGCTGACGCTGATCTCGCCGGAGGGCAGGACCGTCCAGCTCGTGCTGCGCTGGGCCAAGATGAGCTCGCTGCGCAGCGCAGGCCGCGACTGCTGGAATTTGTTCTACCGGGTGCGGCGCGACGCCCGCAGCGGCGAGGTCGCCTGGAAGAATACTGGTTACGCCTTTATGTTCGGCGCCGATGGCCGTCTGACCGAGGCCTCGCTTGTCGTGCCGGTCATGGACATGATGATCGACGGCATCCGAATGGGGAATATCTCGCTCATCTTCGGGGCCAGCGGCATCACGCAATTCGCCGACCGCAGCGGCCTTGTCAAAGTGCTGAAGTCGGAAGCCGACGGCTGCATCGGCGGTGCGTTCACCGGCCTGTCCATGTCGGGGCGCGGACGGCTCTTTGCGCATTATGCCAACGGGGTGATGCGTCCGCTCGCCGATATCCAGTTCACCGGCGAGGAAGATTGGTTCGACGATCGTGAGGATGATCAGTGGGACGAGCCGCTGGAACGCCAGGTCGCTTGAACAGGCACCCGGAAGCCGCTCAGATTTTTAGAAAATTGCTGCTTCACCATAGACCCTATCGCAGCCCGGCTCGTGTAGCTTGGCATCGTTGCGCTTGACTCAAGGGCGATTACGGCTAAATACGTGCCGCACAACCGTCGGTGAGCAGCGCTATGGCAACGATCGACCAAGGCGCAGCGCGGACGCAGGATACGGCATCGCCTGGCTAGCAAGAGGTTTTGTATGGGCGGCTCTGATCTGCCGGACGACTATCGGCCGTCGGAAGACGAACCGTTTATGAACGAGCGGCAGCTCGCTTATTTTCGAAAAAAGCTGCTGGATTGGAAGTCGGAGATCCTGGCTTCAAGTCGTGAAACTCTGAACAATCTGCAGGATTCGGGGCATCATCCCGATCTGACCGATCGCGCCAGTTCGGAGACGGAGCGGGCGCTGGAATTGCGCGCGCGTGACAGGCAGCGCAAGCTGATCAGCAAGATCGACGAAGCCCTGATGCGCATTCACGAGGGCAGCTATGGCTATTGCGTAGACACGGACGAGCCGATCAGCCTGAAGCGGCTCGAGGCCCGGCCGGTTGTCGAACGGAGCCTGGAAGCCCAGGAACGGCACGAGCGCAGAGAACGCATCTACCGTGACGAGTAGCCCGTCAGCAGCGGGGCGTCACGGTTTTCATAGGCGACAGCAAAACTGAGAGGGATACGGTATGGCTGTCCTGGTTACCGGAGGCGCCGGATATATTGGCAGCCATATGGCCCTCGAATTCGCCGACAATGGCGAATCCGTGGTGGTCGTCGACAATCTTTCGACGGGGCTGAAACGGCTCGTGCCGCAAGGAGCGCATTTCGTCGAAGGCGATATCGGCGATGACGACGTTCTGCGCCGTGTCTTCTCCGAATTCGACATTGAAGCGGTCCTGCATTTCGCCGGCTCGATCGTCGTTCCTGAATCGGTTGCCGATCCGCTTGGCTATTATCTCAACAACACCGTCAAATCCCGCGCGCTGATCGCGGCGGCGGTCGCGCATGGCGTCGAGCGCTTCATCTTTTCCTCGACCGCTGCCGTCTACGGAATCCCCGATCGCGTGCCTGTCGCGGAAACGGCGCCATTGCAGCCGATCTCGCCCTATGGCGCGTCGAAGATGATGACCGAGCGCATGTTGGCGGACGCAGCGGCGGCCCATCCTTTGCGCTATTGCGCGCTGCGCTATTTCAATGTCGCGGGCGCGGACGCGGCGAGCCGGTCTGGACAGGCGTCTCCGAAAGCCACCCATCTGATCAAGGTGGCGGGCGAGGTCGTGACGGGCCAGCGCACGCATCTCGACGTCTTCGGCACGGATTACCCGACACCCGACGGGACCTGCGTGCGCGACTATATCCACGTCACGGATCTGGTCCGGGCGCATTGGCACGCTCTGCAATATTTGCGGGGCGGCGGGGAAAATGCCGTTCTCAATTGCGGCTATGGGCGCGGCTATTCGGTGCTGGAGGTGATCGAGACCATCAAGCGCGTGTCAGGCGTGGATTTCGAAGTCCGCTATGCCGGCAGACGCGCGGGCGACCCCGCCGAGCTGGTGGCCGAGACACGCCTCATCAATGAGCTGTTTCCGTGGCAACCGCAATTCCAGGATTTGGAGCTGATTGTCGAGCACGCGCTCAACTGGGAGCGGAAGCTGCTTGCGCACAAACAGGCCGCGTGACTGGTCGCCGAATAAGCGGGCGGAATGATCTGGCGTTTGGCGGGGCGCTTTGACGGCGGGAGCCAAAGACCGTCCATCCGCCGGAGCATGGATGCCACCTCCGACGGAAAGAGTCGTCAGCTTACTGATCTTTCTTTTCGGGGCTGTCGCCGCTGGCTTCGCTGTCGGCGTTCCCGAGATCGGGTTCCGTGTCACCCGGCTCGTCGAGGAACATCAGCCCCTCTTCAATAGATACGACTTCCGTCCCGTCGAACTCGTATTCTTCGCCGTCCGACATCTTGATCGTGCAGCCTTTCACGCAGATACTGTCGAGCATCTGGGACGGCTGGATGACGATGTCCTGTGTTGCGCCGTTTTCGGTCACAACGAGCTTGTGATCCGCTGTGTCGCGATTAGTGAGCTGCAGCGCGCTGGCCTGAGAAGCCGCAAGCAGCGCCACAGAGCAGATCGTTAAAGCGTAAACGCTCCGTGCCATGAGTCACTCACTGAGATTGGATTGAGGGAAACTGCGAGAAGAAAGGGAAGAATTTCTCCTTCCCTCATTTTGCCGGACCGGCTTCTTATCTCTTACGGTCCTTTTTAGGGCCGCTGGCGGATTTCTCGCCAGCCTTGGTCGATGTGCCCGGAGCGGCTTTCGTTTTGTCCTGTGTCTTCTTCTTCATTTGGATTGACCTTCAAGAAAAGCGGACGCTCGGTCCGCCGGTCCGGAATCTGAGCCGATGCGAGCCATTAGACAAACGAATTTTTTCTTTGCTTGATATCGAAAAAACCGATTGATAGGGCAAAGAGTTTCGGGCCATGGACATCACGCTCGCCAAGACCTTCCTCGCCATTGCCGACACGGGTTCCTTCGTCGATGCGGCAGAGCGGCTGCACGTCACGCAGTCGACGGTGAGTTCGCGCGTGAAGGCGCTTGAGGATCTCTTGGGGCGCTCTTTGCTGGAGCGATCCAAATCGGGCGCCAAGCTCACGCCGGCCGGCCAGCAATTCCACAAGCATGCGCTCGCCCTCGTCCGGGTGTGGGAACATGCGCGGCTTGAGCTCAAGCTTGCCGAAAGCCATCGCGATCATCTTGCGGTCGGCGGGCAGCCGAGCTTCTGGGACGGCTTTCTGCTGCCCTGGCTATGCTGGATGCGCGAGCAGCTTCCCGACATTGCCGTCACGGCGGTGGCCGCCTCCTCGATCGGCCTGATGGACCGGCTGATCGACGGCACGCTCGACCTTGCGATCATGTACCGGCCGACCAACCGCCCCGGCCTCGTCATCGAGCATCTCTTCGACGAGGAGCTGATCATGGTCTCGGCCAGCGGTGCGCGCCAGCCGCCGATCCGCGACTATGTATACGTGAATTGGGGGCGGGAATTCGAAGCGGATCACGCTTTGGCCTTTCCCAACAGCCACATGGCGGGGCTCTCCCTCGATCTCGGCGCCATAGGGGTGAGCGCTCTGCTCGCCACGGGGGGCGTCGCCTATTTCCCGGCCCGGACGGCGCAAGCCTATATCGACCGCGGGGAACTCACGCCCGTCAAACGGCTGCCGCGATTCGTCTATCCGGCCTATGCAGTCTATCCGGAGGACCGGGACGAAGAAGCCTATGAGCCGATCCTGAGCAGCCTGAAGCGGATCGCCTCGGAACTCTGATGATGCACGGCTTATAGACGAACCCCTTGGACGGCGGGCCTGATAGGGAATCATATCCGATGGAAACGAACATCATCCCGGCTCAAGGCCGGGACAGGCGGAGCGAAGCGGAGATCCGGCCCATTGGCAGATCCGCAGGCTCAGTGCGTGGCTGATAGAAAATTGGGCGCCGGATCAGGTCCGGCGCGACGAATAAGTGTTTCTGATGGTTCTGTCAAAACCGTTTCAGCATTAGGAGTGGGAGTGCATACGCTATTAGCGGGGCATAGCTCCGGGTTCTTCTCCGGGAAATCCATAAAGGTGGTTGGGCCGGGTCTCTGCGCCAGCATCAAAAAATGCTTCAAAGATTGCTAACAGAACCTCATCAATAGCCATTGCATCGAGGGTTGCCAGAGTACCCGACCAAGACACATGGTTCTGCTGGATTGGTCCCCAATGTTGGTGGAAATACTGGCTTGGCATGAAAATGACATGCCCCTTAACGTTAGAGGCGCCACCTTCGACGCGGTAAGGTGGAGGAACCGCAAGCACCTCATCCATGAACCGGATATATTCCCGGAGCATGTAGGCAAATGTCTGCTCTACTATTAGTGTCGGGATGCCTAAGGGTGTTCCGGCACGAAGCAGGGCGTTGCGAGGAGGCATGGCACCCGCCAGCCTCGTGCCGGTCACCGCACCTTCGCGTGTCGTCAAGCCTCTTACGCGATCCTCGGCAGCGCCTCGCAAAGTCTGATTGCGCAAAGCTTGCGCTTCATTCATACGATTATTGATTGATCCGCCGACACGATAACCCAGAGCCGTCGTGGCGGCTGGAGCGGCGACGCTCGCGGCAAATTGCGTTCCCATTCCAAGCGGTGAGGTCGCCTGCCTCTGATATTCCTCACGCGCCTTGGTCTTTTGCTCGATCTCTCCGGCTTCGGCTGTCGATTTCGCCGCCTCTGCCTTTCCGCGTTCCGCTTCAGCAACGGCCTGCGTTTCCCGTATCCGCGCATTGCGCTGCGCTTCCTCGGCGGCTTGGGCCTGCCGATCCAATTCGGCCTGTGCATAGGATTGCATGGCCTGCATCGTCTGGCTCTGTGACGGATTCTTGCCAAGCGACCCATCAATTGCGCCTTGGTAATATCCCAAGGCTTGCAATTGGCGCTGAGCTTCTTTTATTTGCTCTTTATCGCCGGAAGCGATAAGCTGGGCTATTGTCTTAGGGTCCATATTCAACCTGTTTTCAGGAGAGTGCTACGATGTCTGTCATAAGCGCGAGCGCAACGCGCGAGGAAAAAAGGACATGGTTAACTCGCCCGATCGAATGGGCTGGAAACATTACGTTCTTCACCGCTCTTTTCGGGTTTGTTTTTCTGCTTGAAGGCCAGATCGATCTTAAGCTTATCGCTTATGGCGCGGTAATTGCATTGGCGATAGCGGCAGGTCTTCTCATTTGGGGCCTTGCCAGGATCAGCAGGGCTTCGCGAGGTTCTTATGGAAAACTTTGACTATGATGAAAACATCAATGCGATGATAAGAGCGAAGAACCGTGGCGAAGATAAAGCCACAAGGGATTATCTCATCCTCGCCGTCCTTACGATGATGACGATCTGGGGAGCCGTTATCTACTGGTTGAACTGACCGTACCCATGAGTGCAGCGGGGCGTGCACCGGCACGCCTGTATTGCCGTATGGCCGTTACATATGCTTGACGCTCGGCGCGTGTCGTAGCAGCGCGAGCAAGTCGGTTCAGGATCGGCAGAAGTTGAGCAGGATCGGTCTCTGTAAGGACACGCATGACCTCAGTTGCACCTTCCCGTCCAAGCTGTGTTTCGAGACGGTTTGAGAGATTTTCCAGGAGCTTGCCAAACCGTCCCGTGGCTAGATCTGCCGCTGTCTTAACACCCTCCTGGGCGCGACTCATATCACTTTTGAGTTCTGCCGTGCGCGCACCTGCTAGAACATCGTTCTTTGTCTTCGTCGTAATTGCTTCACGACGCAAATCTCGAATCAAGCGCTCCCCACGTGCCCGCAAGTTCCCGTCACCTGAGAAAATGCGGCGATTTCAATTGCGAATGTCTAAAGACCCTAGCCGACCTTGAGCACGATCCGGCCCTTGACCTTTCCCGCTAGAATTTCAGGAGCAAGCGTGAGGACGTCGCGCAAGGGCCGCGTTTCCGTCATTGCGTGAAGTTTGACGAGATCGAGCTCCTTGGCGAGACGCGCCCAGGCCTCGGCGCGCCTGGCTTTCGGCGCCATGACGGAATCGACGCCGGCGAGCGTGACGCCGCGCAGAATGAAGGGCGCAACGCTTGTTGGCAGATCCATGCCGCCCGCAAGGCCGCAGGCGGCGACCGCCCCGCCATATTTGATTTGTGCAAGGACATTCGCCAGCGTCGTGCTGCCGACAACATCGACCGCGCCGGCCCAGCGCTCTTTGCCGAGCGCCCGCGGCGTGCCGGCCAATTCCTCGCGTCCGACGATTTCGCTTGCGCCCAGCGATTTCAGATACTCTGCCGTCTCGGGGCGGCCGGTACCGGCAGCGACCTCATAGCCGCGCCTGGCGAGCAGCGTAATGGCGACGCTGCCGACACCGCCCGCTGCCCCAGTCACAAGAACCGGCCCGTCGCTCGGCTTCACGTCATGCGCTTCGAGCGCCATCACGCACAGCATGGCGGTGTAGCCCGCCGTCCCGATGGCCATGCAGTCTGCCCGGCTGAGACCGCTCGGCACAGGCAGCAGCCAGTCGCCTTTGACCCGCGCCATCTGTGCATAGCCGCCATAATGGGTCTCGCCGACCCCCCAGCCATTCAGGAGAACGTCGTCACCTTCGCGGAAATCGGGATTGGAGGACCGCACGACCGTGCCGGCCATATCGATGCCCGGGATCATCGGCCAGCGGCGGATGACCGGCGCCTTGCCGGTGATGGCCAGCCCGTCCTTATAATTGATGGTGGAATGCGTCACCTTCAGCGTGACGTCTCCCTCCATCAGATCGTCCTCGGTCAGGCTGGTCCATTCGGCCGTCTGGCCATGATCCGATTTTGAGATTAGCAGAGCATCGAAAGCGGTCATCGGGCTAAGTCCTTGAGCTGGGCACCTCTGCGCCCACCTTGGCAGCAACCGGATACCCTGATCAAGCGCTTCGGCACCGCAATTTTGCTAGGGGCGCCCCGAATTGAGAGATTTTATTCTTTTCATAATACGAAGCATTTGGCGAAGATGATCACTGGAATATTAGATAGTGAGACTCAATGTCATCACAATGCTGCAGTGCATTATAATATTTTCTTGCAGAAACAATCACGAAAACCTTAGCATACAACTTTCGAATAGGCTGGCATTGAATGCGGTCTTTTCAAGAGCAAAACTATATCTGGCCGGCATGACGGCCTTCTGTCATTGCGGGAGCGGGGATTTACCGCAACCCCTCGGCCAAGAAATTCGGAGGCGAATCATGGGACTGACTGCCAGTTGGAAGATGGTTGCGACCATTCTGGTATTCGGCTTTCTTGCAGCGATGGTCCTTGGCATGATCTAGCCAATTGCCGGGTCGGCTGACCCGGCCTCAATGATGAGAGCCGCGGTATTGCTCCCGCGGCTTTTTCTTTTCCCTCCTACTCGGTACGGCTTTCCGGCTTGGCATTCGCCGAAGCGGTGTGCCTCGGCGCGGATATGGCGGCTAGATCAACCCTCGTTCAAGTGGAATCACTTGAACTAGGTTAAGTTGATCTATATCAATAAGTTAGCGCAACTGTCCGCGTCCCTTTGGACGCGCGTTGCGCGAGGTCCGCCATGCGCGACTGAAACCAGCCGTTCTGGGGAAACATGCGCTCCTTGAAGAAGTGGCTGACCTGGGAGGGTTCCATGATGCGCCGGAATTCACCTGAGGGCGGAGCAATCATGAGCAACGCGACGACCGCCCCCGCCATCAGCAGGGAGGAACTTGCCGACCGGCGGTCGAAAAGCTTCAATGCGCTGCCGAAGGAGCGCTTGATCCGTGCGCCCACGAAATCCACCGAATAGACTTCGTCAAGCACGAGGTGAATGACGCAGCCGAGAAATACGAACAGGCCCGCCATCCAGGCGACGATCGGCGCATGCCCGAGCGCATAAGCGACGATGATGGCGGTGACGATCATGAAGAAGAGCGCGGCGAGCAGCGAATGAAAGATGCCGCGATGGACGGCGTTCCGGTGGAACAGGTGATAGGCGCCGTAACGGATGCCGGCAAAGACGGCGAGCCAGATCAGCCAGAGCTCCGTGATCGAATAGCTGACCTTGAGATTGAACAGCACGACAAAGGCGAGCAGGAGACCGAGCCCGGTGAACAGCAGCCGGGAGGGCACGGCCTGTTCCAGGTCGATGTCCGGGAGCACGCTTCCGAGAACGCCGGCCGTGGTCAGCGTCAGAAGATCGCCCGCGGGCACGATGTCCGCTGCGTAGGTTGCCGAGGCCCCCAGTCCCGCGCCGACGGCGCCCCAGCCTAGATGCGTCGCAAAGTCCGCCATGGCCTGTCCCTCATTCGTTTGAGCCGGCGCGAGCTTAGGCGATTCGGACGGGCAATGAGCTGATACGGCGCTGCTATTGCACAGGAAAGCGGTGCCGCAATTCCGGTCAAGAGGCTTGACGCTTTCACATATTGTGGATAAGTAGCGGGAAACCGTGGTGTTCGCATCAGTGTCAAGTGCATTTAGCTCTGAGGCCATAGTTTTGACAAATGTCTGAGGCACAAAAGACACATGAGCGGAACCTATGAAAGCGGGACGATCATGGCGGAATATCAAGACATTCTGAGGTTTCTGGCTCTCAATCCGCCGCGTCGTGAGCCCGACAAAAGCTTTCATGCTTCGGTTCTGGAGATGCTCGCAAGAAAGTTACGGGGTGAGGACGTTCGCTTGGAGCCGGAGGTCTTGACAATCAAATCGAGGCTCCCAAACTATACAAAACGGTATCATTAGATTTGTTGGTTGCGTTTAGTATTTGTTGCGTATGAGTAAAGTTGCGTAGCGTTGCGTAGAGTATGGAAACCAATTGGTCAGGGCAGAACTGTAGCGCGGTATGAGTAAAGCGTATGCCAATTGCGGGTCTGTATTGTGTAAGAACTCGCTTTTGGGCCGATGCGGAGAGTCGCTCCTGACTGAATACCTTAAGGCAGACGAGGCATGTCCTCGTCTGCCGACGATAGCCGCGGTTCCTTATTCGATTTTCATAGAGAGGGTGCGGGTCGGTTCGCCCCCCCATGCCCCCCATTGGCCCGCCCCTCTCGCCCCCCATTTCGAACCCTGCAGACTGAAAAGCCGTTCTCCCCGGAACGGCTCTTTTCTTGCGCGGTGACGTCATTCAGTTCGGGCGCACGTAACGGGTGATCTGCCTGTCGGGTGGGAGCGGATCCGCTTCGAAGGAAATGCCGCAGAGCTTCAGGGTCCTGTTGAAGCCATGGGCGGCAGCCAGTGCCGGCTCAATGTCGTCCGCGCCGAGGAGCGTGTAGGCACAAATCTGCAGTGCCGGGCAGTTTCGGTGCTCACTTGCAGCCACCAATGTGACCGCGAGACATTCGTCGCGACAGAATGACCGGCAGCCCTCCGGCAGAAGTTCGATCCGATGCAGGCCGTAGCGCCGGATGGCGTTCACCCAATTCGCTAGATCAACCCTCGTCCAAGTGGACTCACTTGAACGAGGGTTGATCTAGCAGGCTGCTGAAAAACCCCGAGGATGACAGTCTGTGGCGAATATGATTCCGTGCTTTCTGGAATGCCAGGGAGGACGGAATGCGCGGTTCGGATTTGCGGTCTGGGGAGCTTTTTTCTTACGTCGATCTTGAGGAGCGTGTGCCGGCGAAGCATCCGCTGCGCAAGATCCGGCAGATCGTCAACGATGTGCTCCAGAGTCTGGATAGCGAATTTGCCAGGCTTTATGCCGCCCACGGCCGCCCCTCGATCCCGCCGGAATGGCTGCTTCGAGCCTCGTTGTTGCAGGCGTTTTACACCGTCCGATCGGAACGCCAGCTGATGGAGCAACTCGACTACAATCTGCTCTATCGCTGGTTTGTGGGTCTCGGCATCGACGACCCGGTCTGGGTGCCGACGGTGTTTACGAAGAACCGGGACCGGTTGCTCGAGGCCGATGTTGCGAAGCAGTTCCTGAGCCGGCTGCTGGCGCATCAGGAGGTCAGCCCGCTTTTGTCGGACGAGCATTTTTCGGTCGACGGCACGCAACTCCATGCCTGGGCGTCGATGAAGAGCTTCGTGCCGAAAGAGATGGCGGCGACCTCCGGCGAGGGACCTGACACGCCGTCGGCACCTGACACGTCCCACGCCCTGGCGCCCGTTGCGGCGGTGGGTAGCGATGCCGCTCCATCCAGCGAAACTGATCAAACCGCGCCTTTGCCGGAGCCCGCGGATGCAGCCGAAACCGAAAACCAGCGCCGCAATGCCGAATTGGACTTCCGTGGCCAGAAGCGATCGAACGCCACCCATGTCTCGACGACCGACCCAGAGGCTAGCCTCTACCGAAAAGGCCAAGGCAAGGAAGCCAAGCTCTCCTATCTCGGCCATACGCTGATGGAGAACCGCACCGGCCTGATTGTCGAGGCCAGCGTCACCACGGTGTCGGGATATGCCGAACGCGAGGCGGCGGTCGCGATGATCGAAAGCCATCGCTCCGGCCGGCGGCGGGTGACGCTCGGTGCCGACAAGGGCTATGACGCGGGCGAGTTCGTAAAGGACCTGCGCGCGCTGAACGTCACGCCGCACATCGCGCAGAACGACACCGCGCGCCGCTCGGCGATCGATGGCCGTACAACCCGGCATCCCGGCTATGCGGTGAGCCAGCAGAAGCGCAAGCGCATCGAGGAGCCGTTCGGCTGGGGCAAGACGATCGGCGGCCTCGCCCGGCCGATGCTGCGCGGCGTGGCGCGACTTGGCTTCAAGTTCATCCTGACGATGGCCGCGTATGACTTGATCCGGCTGCCCAAACTCCTCGCCGCATGAAGGCGGCAGAAGGAAAAAAAGACCGATTGCTCCGTGAAAGCGCAAGATAGTTCCAGGTCGACAGGATTTTCAGCAGCCTGCTAGCGGCGTGAAAGCAAACCGGGTGGATCAAGCGCCGATCGCTGTTGCGAAAACGCCTCACCGCATTTCCTGCACGGTTTACGCCTCTTCAACGAGCCGGTATCATCATTGATGGGACTGGGAGGGCCGTCATGCTGATAGTGCCTTCGCATTGCGTATTTGCGTTTGGGAGTATCGGCTATGCTCAGGGTTCGGTTGCGCGGATCAAGCCTAGCTTTCGGCTGCGCGGTTGCGGCCTTCGTCCTCGGTCTGCAGCCTGCTATCGGAGGATCGAAGAGCGCTTCGCGATCCGATAGCTTCACCGTTACCGATCCCTTACAAATCGTTATATCGCTGCAGGAGCAGCAACTTTATTTTTACCGTGGTGCCGAGCTGCTTTCCACTTCGCGGGTCTCGACAGGCAAGGCCGGCCATCGGACACCGGCCGGTGTGTTCAGCATCCTGCAAAAGCGCCGATGGCACCGTTCCAATATCTACAGCAGTGCGCCGATGCCTTATATGCAGCGGCTGACATGGTCGGGTATCGCCCTGCATGAGGGCTATGTGCCCAACCGTCCCGCCTCACACGGCTGCATCCGCCTGCCGGGAAAATTCGCCCGGAAGCTCTTCGCAAAGACCAAGGTCGGCATACCGGTCATCGTAGCGCACGAGAAACCGGCCTTCCGCCCCGTCGAACACCCGGCGCTGTTGCAGCCCCGTCCTTTGCATCTTGTGACGATGGATGCGGGCGAGGGCTTGCGTAAATGGACAAAGAAAGTCAAGCCCTCGCATTACTGGATGCCGCCACCAGTCCGGGCGCCTCGGATCGATGCCGAAATTCTCCCCATAAGCTATAGTCCACAGGGTAAGCGGCGGCACACTCCGCGGCCGCTTTCTCCGGAAGAAGCCTCGCTGCGGCTCGCGGATCTGGAGTACGATCTCGAACAGCTCAACGCATTTACTAAGAAATCCCCTAAGCCGCTGCGTATTCTGATTACCCAAAGGGAGAAGACCGAACGGGTCCGCGACATGCAGCATCTGCTCGGCAAATTGGGCTATGATCCGGGACCGGCGGACGGCTACCGTGGACGGCAGACCCGGGCGGCAATTCGCGCTTTCGAAGAGGCGAGGGGCATGGAGGTCACGGGCAAGCTCTCCCCGCAAATGGTTGATGCGCTCTACGCGACGGCGGGCGAAAAACCTGCCCCGGCCGGTCATCTCTATGTCCGGCGAGGCTTCGATCGCCTGTTCGACGCCCCGATCGGGATTAACGATCCGGACAAGCCGTTAGGTACCCATTTTTATTCGACGCTCGGCTTCAAGCCTTGGGATGCTGACGCAAAGTGGCTGGCGCTGACCGCGAATGGCGAGGAGGAGGAAGGCGCTCGCGCCGCGCTGGACCGTATCGAAATTCCGCAGGCTGTTCGCGACCGTCTGGAGAAACTGCTCACGCCAGGCTCGTCAATGATCATCGCCGATGGTGGTCTTGGACCGCTAACGAACGATTTCCTCCGGCTTCGTCGTCTTGATCAATTGACGCAGGCCGATCTGATTTAAGTCGTCCGGCAGCAGACTGCCGAATGATTATTCGGTCCCGTTCCAAGTGATCCTGTGCTGGCGCAGCCAGCTCTCCGATCAGCCGACTGATATCCCGGGTTCGGTGATGAGCGCGAGAATACCGACGAGGTCCGACTCGGGTAACGCTTCAATGAGGGCTGACACTGCCTCCGATCGCTCGACGCCGAGGACGGGAATGCATTGCGCGTGGAATTTCTCCAGGATCTCGCTGTCGTTCAGCGGGTTTTCCGCGCTTCCGCGCGCGACCGCCGGTTTCGAGGCAAGCTTGCGGCCATCCTTCAGCGTCAGCACGACCCGCGCCCAGCGCTCCGCCGGGAAGAGGGCATCATAGTCCGCATCCTGTGACAGCGCCATGCCCTGGGACAGGCGCAGAACCTCCGGGTCGCGAAGACCGGCCGTGGAAATCTCCGCGGCGCCGATCCTTCCGTGAACGAGCGCCGCCGCGACGGGGAAGGGCAAGCTGTATTGGGCTGCTTCCGTGGTCTTCGGAGCGCGCGCCGCCAAGCGGACGGCTTCGTGGAAGGAGAAGACCTCCACGCTTTCGATTTTATCCGCCGCGATCTGCTCGGCTTTCGCCAATTGCATCGCCGCTTCCATGGCGGGCTGCGCCCAGCGGCAGACGGGGTAGGGCTTGAAATATTGTTCCAGGATGCGCCACCTCCCGCCGAGGTCGCTCCAGATCTCCGCTATGTCCGGATCTGTAACGGTCATGGCCGGCGCGCCGGTGAACCCGTCGCTTGCCAGATAAGCGGCGGACACGCCGGCCATCGCGCCCCAGCCGGAGCCGTCCTTGACCATGGCGGGGTGGTCGATGCAGCGCATCATTTGGCTGCGCGGACCGTGATATTCGGCAATGCCGAGCGCCTCTTGCAGCTGGTCCGGGCCAAGCTTCATGAGACGGCACCCTACCGCCGCGCAGGCAAGCGCCACCCATGCGCCCGACGTATGGTAATCCGCCGCCGTCTTGTGCAGCGCGATCCCGGCGCGCGTTCCCACCTCGTAGCCGACGACGAGTGCGGTCAAAAACGCGCGCGCATCGCTGATCTTCTCCGCCTGGCAAAAGGCCAGCAGCGCGGACAGCACGCCGCAGCCGACATGGCCCTTGACGAGCGGATGACCGTCATGGGCGTCATAGGCGTCGATCGTCATGCCGTTCGCCAGCGCCGCGCCAACAGCGCTGACAGGCCGGCCATCGAACAGCATCCGCGCTCCGGCGTCGCCAGCGGCAAAATGCCGGGCGGCATGATTTCTGATGATGCCGGACAGCTCGGTCGTCGATCCCGCGGCAGCCACGCCGATCAGATCGAGCAGGCAGCGCTTTGCCTGTTGAATGACATGCGGCGGAAGGTCGGCATAGCCGGTTTCGAGCACGAAGCTTTCCAGCGAGCGCCTGGTCATCGCTCAGCGCCCGGTGAAATTCGGCTGCCGCTTCTCCAAAATCGCACTGACGGCCTCTTCGTGATCCTTGGTCTGGTGACAGGCGCCCTGAAATGCGGCGGCAAGTTCCAGGAGCGTGTCGAACCTTGTCGTCTGGCCTTCGCGGACGAGCCGCTTCGCCAGTCTGAGCGCTTGCGGCGGATTGTGCGCGATCCGTTTTGCCAACGCGATCGCTTCGGGCATCAGCTCGGCGGCCGGGACAAGGCGGGAAACAAGGCCCCATTCCAGCGCCGTTTTCGCGTCAACCGGCTCCCCTGTGAAGGTCATCTCGCAGGCACGGCTAAGGCCGATCGCACGCGGCAGCAGCCAGGAACCGCCATCGCCGGAAATCAACCCCACCCTCACGAAGTTCTCCGCAAACACCGCCCCTTCCGAAGCGATGCGGATGTCGCAGGCAAAAGCCGTGTCGCAACCCGCGCCGTAAGCGGGCCCGTTCACGGCCGCGATGGTGGGCACTTCGAGGCGGTAAAGCGCAAGGGCGAGGCTCTGAATGCCCTTGCGATAACCGTCGCGGACTTGCAGCGCATCGCCCCCGAATGACCCGGCCTTGTCCCGCATATGTTTGAGATTGCCGCCCGAGGAAAATGCCGTGCCCGCCCCGGTAACGATCACCGCGCGAACGCTGAGATCCTGCTGAATGCGTTTGCAGGCGGCGACAAAGGCTTCGGCGAGATCGTGATCGGTCAGCGCATTGCGCGTATCGGGCATGTTGAAGGTGAGCGTGACGATATGGCCGTCCTGATCGTAAAGCAGCTTATCCGACATCACTTCGCCTCCGTCTTATAGGCGGCCAGAAGCTCGCGTTTGAGGACTTTCCCGCTCGGGTTCATCGGAAGCGCTTCGACGAACTCGTAGCGTTTCGGCCGCTTGTAGCTTGCGAGGTCCTTCGATGATTTGCAGAAGGCGTCAGCCGTTTCCGCCGTCAGCGTCTCGTCGCTGCGAACGATGAAGGCGGCGACGATCTGACCCCATTTTTCATCGGGAAGCCCGATGACGGCTGCCTCCTGAACGCCCGGACATTTGTAAAGCAATCTCCTCCACCTCGCGCGGATGGATGTTCTCGCCGCCCGAGACGATCATATCGTCGGCGCGTCCATGAAAATAATGGAAGCCCTCATCGTCGACCGAGAACAGATCGCCGGTATAGATCCAGCCTGCCTTCAACTTTTTCGATGTCTCGAACGGATTGTTCCAATAGCCGGGCATGGCCTGGGGACCACGGACGATCAATTGGCCGATTTCGCCGGTTGCCACCCTTTCCGACGGCGGCACTTCGCGATTGGGATCATTGGTGATAACACGGGCGGTGCTGATCAGCGTGGACTTGCCGCAGGAGCCGAGTTTGCGCAGCGCATCCTCCGGGTGGAGCAGCAGCGTCAGGCTCGCCTCGGTCATGCCGTAGCCGTTGAAGATGTTCGGGCAGAACTCGTTGATGACGCGCTCCATGACCGCGGAGGCAATCGCCGCACCGCCCGTCGTGATGAGGCGCAGGGACGAAATGTCAAATTCGTTAAAGGACGGATGGAAAAGCATTTCCTGGATTTGCGTCGGCACTGCGAACAGCGTTGTGACGCGATCCGACGCAATCGTCTCCAGCGTGGTCTGAGCCTCATAGCGGCCGGTGACGATATTGGTGCCTCCGACCATGAGATGCGGGATGAAGAAGGCCTGCATGCCGCCGACATGGTAGAGCGGCGCGATATGGAGGGCGATGTCCTTAGGGCGAAGCCCATATTCCATGACGCAGTTCATCGCAATGGCGATGTCATTCGCATGGGTGTGCATCACGCCCTTGGGGCGCCCGGTCGTGCCGGACGTGTAAACGAGCGCCGAGAGCTGATCGCTCACAGGGATCGGAAAATTCTCGCTGAGTGGCTCGGTCGTCTCGCACAGCGTTTCGAAATGATGATGGCCCTCGGGCACATTGGCGGGATCGTAAGCACAGGAAATGGCGTCATGCACGCTGCGCACCCGGCTTAGGGCTTCGACGGCGTTTTCCGCCAGAGTCCGGCCATAGACCAGAATGCGCGCTCCGGAATCCTTCAGGATGTATGCGGCTTCACCCGGCGAAAGCCGGAAATTCAGCGGCACGGCGACCGCCCCGAGAAGCTGGCAGGCGAAATAGGTGGTCACGGAATTTTCCGAGGTCGACACATAGAACGCCACCCGGTCGCCGGGCCGCACGCCGAGCTCCGACAAAGCGCGCGCGAAGCGGCTGACCCGGTCGAACCATTCCGTATACGTCCAGCAGCGGTCTTCGAAAACAAGCGCTGTCCGGTTCGGATATCTCTCGACTGACGATCTTAGGACGCTCGCTATGTCCATGACGCCCTCCTCAGTTTGTTGGCTGGGTTTGGGAATGGTTGTTCCATTGCTAGGCGCATGGGCTCCCTATCCCAGGGGGAGAGGGTTGGGGTGAGGGGATGCAGTGTCAGCTGTCGGCTCCCGAGCCCCTCACCCGGCGCTGCGCACCGACCTTTCCCAATGGGAGAGGTGGAAACGGTGCTCATAGAGCGTTCCGTGCTAGGCAGCCGTTGCGGCATCGTACTCGCAGCCTCTAAAGGTTTGGCTTGATCTCCGGTAATTCCCGGCTGGCGATCAGATATTTCGCCATTTCGGACGTTCCGCCGACGATCGGGAGCGCCCGGGCGTCGCGATAGATCTGCTCGGCGCGGCCGTATTGCTTGGTGATGCCGTCGCCGCCGAGGATCTGCACCGTCCGGTCGGCACAGAAATTGGCGGTTTCGGTGGCGACGAGTTTGGCCTGCCCCGCCTCCCGCATGAGGGATTTGCCGTCAATCCCGACGTCATACATTTTCGTTGCCCGGTAGGTGAGCAGCTCGGTGGCGTCGATCCGCCAGCTCATTTCGGCAATCATGTCCCAGATGAGCTGCTTCTGTCCGAGCTTCTGGCCGAAGGCGGTGCGCGTCTGCGCGTGCGCCTTGGCGATGTCGAAGGCCGATCGCGCGACGCCGAGGCCGGAGCCGCCAAGGATCGCCCGCTCGAAATTGAAGGCTTCGAGCATGATGCGGAAGCCCGTGTTGATCGCGCCCAGCAAATTCGCCTCGGGCACGCGCACCTCGTCGAACAAAACTTCGCCGACCACACAGCCGCGCCGGCCCATGAAATTGTAGGTTCGCGGAAAGCTCACGCCGGCCGTGTCGGCGGGAACGGCGACGGCGCTCATGCCTTTTTGCGGCGCGACATCCGGATCGGTAATGCCCCAGACAATATAGATGTCGGCCTTGGTCGCATTGGAGATGTAACGCTTGAAACCGCTGATCACCCATTCGCGCGCGGCGTCATCGAACCGGATGCGCGTCTCCATTCCCGCGCTATCGGAGCCGACATTTTTCTCCGTCATACAGATCGACCCCACTGCGCGCCCCTCGAGGATCGGCATGAGATAGCGATCGCGAATCTCGGCGCTTGCATGGCGGTGGAGCGGATAGGCGCAGGACAGCGCCGTCGCGATGGTCGTTTCGAAGGCGTAGTTGATATAGGCGGCTTCCTCCGAGACGATCGTTGCGTGTGTCAGGCCGGGCGCCGAAAGCCGTCCCCGGTAAAGATCGGGAAACATCATGGTCAGATAGCCGGCGTCGCCGACCGCACGCACGGCGGCTTTCACCGCCTCCCAATCCTCATCATCCTCGATCGCGGCGGCGCGCGGCGCGAGCTCGAGGTCCAGGACCTCGCGAACCTCGGCGCGGAAGGCGCGGTCTTCATCACTCAGGAAAAAATCTCGCATCAGCTTGTTCTCACAATGTCGGGCACGCCAAGCAGCGCACCGAGCCGGTTCGTCTCGCGCATGACGAGGCTGAGATTGGAATCGCGCACCGTGGGCAGCAAATAGCGCGCCTTGCGGACGGTCTCGAAATCCAGCTCGGCGGTAATGAGCTGCTGGTCTTTCCCGGCGCGGACAAGCTCACGGCCGAACGGGTCGAGGATGCGCGAGCCGCCCCAGAAATTCAGCCCGTCTTCCCGGCCGACACGGTTCGACATCAGCACCGGCATCCCGTACATCATCGCGCAATAGCGGATCGTTGTGTCCCAGCCGCCGGGGTTGTCGAACTCCGCGCCGACGGCTTCCACGGCCGAACTGATCGGAACGAAGAGACAGGTCGCGCCATGCAGGGCGGTAAGCCAGACGAGCGCCGGGTTCCAGACATCGGCGCAAATCAGGAGCCCGCCGCGCCAGGGGGCGGTCAGCGGGAAGCTTTCGACATAGCGGCCCGTGGCGAAATGCTTGCCCTCCTCGAGCTGGCCATAAGTCGGGACGTTGATCTTGCGATGGATGAAAACGATCTCGCCGTTCTGGACGGCGAAGGCGGCGTTGTAGAACTGGGCGGCCGGTCCTTCCTCGATCAACCCGAAGACGACCAGCGTGTCCCCTGCGGCATCGGCAATGCGTTGAATCACCGGATCATCGCGGCGTTTGGCGAGGCGTAGAACCTCGCGGGACGCCGTGTGGCCGGTTAATGAGACCTCGGGGAAGAGGAGCACGTCGGCGGATTTCGACCGCGCCTCGTCGATATGAGCCAGATGCGTCTTAAGATTGCTGTCGATGTCCCCGATTTCCGACGCGAATTGTGAGACGGCGGCGGTCAGCTTACGGCGGTCGTTCATAGCGATGCTCTCGCAGTTAGAGCGATTGCAATACTTTGCCTCTCCCCCATGGAGCCCTCTGTGAAACAACATATTCTGCGTCGCCCCGGCCCAAGGTGAGCGCTTGTCGCGATGTCTTGCTGATCGCGACCAGACAAGCGTCGCTCACCGTAAAGGTTCGCGAGCCGGGTTCCGGGACGACGAGAAAATGGGGCCTACATTTCGCAGAGCTCTACCATGGGAAAGGAGAAGAGCCCGTCACACGAGGCCCTGTTCCTTCAGAAACTCCTCCGCGACCTGCTCAACGGATTTCTTCTCCACGTCAACCGCCGCATTCAGCGATGCCATCGTCTGGTCGTCGAGCTTGGCCGAGAGTGCATTCAAGGATTCGGCGAGCTTCGGGTTCTTGTCCAGCACCTCTTTGCGTATGGTCGGCGTGAGCGCGTAGGCCGGGAAATAATTTTTGTCGTCCTTCAATACTAAGAAGTTGAAGGCCGGTATGCGCCCGTCGGTCGCGAAGACGAGACCTACATCGACCTGCCCATCCTTGAGCGCCTGATACACGAGGCCGCTATCCATCCGCTTGATATTCGCGCGGCCGAATTCGAAGCCATAGGCTTTCTCCAAGGGCTTCAATCCGTCGGGCCGGGCATAGAATTCAGCATTGGAGGCGAAGGTCAGTTTGTCCCCTCCATTGATCTTGGCGGCAAGGTCGCTGAGCGTCTTGATGCCCTGCTTTTCGGCGTCTGCCTTACGCATGGCCAGAGCGTAAGTGTTATTTGCCTTGGAAGCGTCGAGCCAGACGATCCCTTTCTTGGCATCGAGTTCCTTGACCTTCTTATAGGTGTCTTCCGGCGACATCCGCTCCTTGATCTTGTTGTAAGTGATCAGAGATGTGCCGGTATATTCCCAATAGACATCGATCTGGCCGTTCTCCATCGCAGAACGCACCGCAGCCGAGCCCATTCCGGACCGTGTATCGACGTCGAAGCCCTTCGCTTTCAGGAGTTGCGAGGTCATTTCGGCGAGCAGTTGCTGCTCGGTAAAGTTCTTACCGCCGACGACGATGTTTTCAGCCTTTGCCAGTCCTGCGAGGCCCAGCCCGGCGAACGCGCCGAGAGCCAGTGCAAAAAATTTTCCAAACTTCATCTGTTATTCCTCCTTTGATGTCGCCGCATTCACGCGCGCAGCGGATTGACACCGCGCGGTATAAGCCAGAACTGACCCTGCCCGACGCCGAAATCGACCAGCACAGCAAGAAGCGCTGTCGGCACGGCGCCGGCAAGCAGCATGCCCGGCTCCATGAGGTCGATGCCGGTGAAGATCAGCTCGCCGAGCCCGCCGCCGCCGATCAGAAAGGCCAGCGGCACCGTTCCGACATTGATGGCGAGCGCCGTTCGGATGCCCGCAAAAATGACGTAAAGCGCATTCGGCACCTCGACCCGGCGCAAAATCTGGGTCGGTGTCATCCCCATGCCGGTTGCCGCTTCCTTGAGATGGGGCGGGACCGCCAGCAGGCCCACATAGGTATTGCGAACGATCGGAAGCAGTGTCGCAATGAAGAGGCCGAATATCGCCGGCTGTTTGCCGATCCCGAGGAAACTCATGGACAGGGCGAGCACCGCCAGGGTCGGGATCGTCGTACCGATATTGAAGACCTGCATGAGCGTCTCGGCGACGCCGCGCATCGAGGGGCGCGAAAGCAGGATGCCGGCCGGGATGCCGATGAGAATGGCGAGGCTGCCCGAGATCGCAACCAGCTCGATATGCTGCCGCGTGAGATAGACGACGTCCTCCCAATAGCGCGCGATTTCGGCCCATATGCCTGTCACATAGATGATCGCGACGAGCGCGAAAATCGTGACGACAGAAAGAAGTGGACCGCCGCCGCGCCGCTCATTGCTCATAAGCGCTCTCCGGTTGCTTATGAGGATGGGCCGGCCGGTACGTCTCACCGAGCAGATGTGTGATTCCGGACTGGGTGACACATCCCGTAAATCGACCGTCGCCGTCGACAACCGGGAGCCAGGTCACGGCATGCGCGAACATCTCGGAAACGGCGGTGCGCAGATCGGCGCCCGCGTCGACAATGACCGTGATGGGCTGAATGTTCTCAGCGAGCGAGCCGTTGCCCTTGCCGGCGCCGTCCATCGGAACATAGCCGACCGGATGGTGCTTCTCATCCAGCACGACGACATCCATGTTTCGCTCGCGCATCAGCCCTTGCGCCTTGTCGAGACTGTCCGATTGCAGCACGGCCGGCGCGTCGATATCCGCGGCCTGTCTGACCTTCACCAGCCGGAGGCGCTTCAGGGTGCGATCCGAGCCGACGAAATCGGCGATGAAGTCATTGATCGGGTGCGCGAGGATATTGTCCGGCGTGTCGAACTGCTCGAGCTTGCCGGTGCGGAAGATGGCGACCTTGTCTCCCATCTTCACCGCTTCATCGATATCGTGCGAGACGAACATGACCGTCTTCTTCAGTTCGGCCTGCATCCTCAGGAACTCATCCTGAATGACCTCGCGGTTGATCGGATCGATGGCGCCGAAGGGCTCGTCCATCAGCATCACCGGCGGGTCCGCCGCGAGCGCGCGGATCACGCCGACACGCTGCTGCTGGCCGCCGGAAAGCTCTCTCGGATAGCGGTGCAGGAATTGCGCGGAATCGAGCGCCACCATTTCGAGCAGTTCGGCGGCCCGGGATTTGGCCTTCTTATCGTCCCACCCGAGAAGCTTCGGCACGACGCAGATATTTTCCTCGATCGTCATATTCGGGAAGAGGCCGATCTGCTGGATCACATAGCCGATGTTCCGGCGGAGCTCGACCGTGTTATAAGTATCCGTGTCCTGATCATTAATGTAGATCTTGCCGGAAGTGTGCGGGATCAGCCGGTTGATCATCTTCAGCGTCGTCGTCTTCCCGCAGCCGGACGGCCCGAGCAGAATGCAGATCTCGCCTTCATTGACGTTCATATTGATGTGATCGGCGGCAACCACTTCGCCGCTCGGGGTCGTGAAGATCTTGGTCAGGTCGTCCAGTCTGATCATCGAGATCTCCTCGGCGGCCATCCGCGGGGGTATGCGCAGCCGGTGATGCCCTTCAGAGTTTGACCCCTTTCGGGGTCAGCCTATTCTGCACCCATAGCAGGAAATAGTCGGCGATAATCGCAAGCAGACTTACAGCCACCGCGCCGACAACGAGCTGGCGAACGTCGGTCTGCGAAATGCCGCGCGAAATCAGAACGCCGAGGCCGCCCGCGCCGATATAGGCCGCGATGGCGGCAACACCGATATTCATCACCACCGCTGTCCGAATCCCACCCATGATGACCGGGATGGCGAGAGGGATTTCGACCTGCCGCAATCTTTGCACCGATGTCATCCCCATGCCCCGAGCCGCTTCCCGAAGGGCGGGATCGACATTCGTGATGGCGGTATAGGTGTTCCGGATGATCGGGAGCTGGGAATAAAGCAGGATAGCCAACACCGCCGGCAGATAGCCGATGCCATGTCCGATGGTCGACAGGATCGGAATCATCAGGCCGAACAGGGCGATCGACGGAATGGTGATGATGATTGAAGCGATATAGATGACGATCTCGGCAACGCGTTGGTTCTGCGTGATGCCAATGCCGATCGGGACGCCTGTCAGAATTGCAGCCCCAACGGCAACACCGACGATCGTGATGTGCTCGATGGTGAGTGAAAAAATAACGTCAATATTATCGGCGACAAATCCGATCGTTTCCATTGAGCTCCTTCAGACGTTTCCTCAAGCCATTCGCTTATTGCGATTTTTTGTTTGCTTTCGGCAGTCTACATCATAGGGCCTTCAGGCAAAACTCTTAAACCTTACAATTTTGGCCCCCTATCGCGTTCAGGCGCCCTGCCGCAATAGGCGCCATCAAATCTGCCGCCCAAGAAGAGCGTCATCGACCGGGTAGCGTGACAGCATCTCGACCCCGGTCTCGGTGATCAGGAGCTCCTCTTCGAGCTTGACGCCTTCCGCGCCATCGACCTCGCCGATATAGCTTTCGACCGACACGACCATGCCGGGCTCCAGAATACCGTCGCCGGTGAAGCGGTCGAGATCCATTGCGTGGGCCACGAGCGGCGTTTCGCCATGCAGGCCGACACCGTGAATGATCGAGGGATAGCGTCGGTCGAGAAAGCGTTCAGGGATCGGCCAGGCCGCCTCGGCAAGCTCGCGGAAGCTCATGCCGGGCTTGAGGATACCGATATTATGGTGCACCTGCTCCCAGGCCATCTGATAAAGGCTTTGCTGATAGCCGCTGGGGCGCCCCGGGCCGGCAAAAAAGGTGCGCGAGAAATCGGAATAGTAGCCGTTCGAACCGATCGTGTCGGTATCAAGCGCGACCAGTTCGCCGGGACGGATGACGCGCTCGCTTGCTTCATTGAACCAAGGGTTGGTGCGCGGGCCGGAATTCAGGAGCCGCGTTTCAATGAACTCGCCGCCGCCCGCGATCACTGCGCCATACATCGTGGCGAAGAGGTCGTTTTCCGTCAGACCGGGGCGGATCGTTTCTTCGACGGCATAGACCGCGCCTTCCGTCGATGCCATCGAGATGGCAAGGCACGCGATCTCCTCCGGTGTCTTGAGCCGGCGGGCGTGAAGCGTGTCGCCCATGCAGTCGCGTACCTCCAGACCCTGCTCCTCGAGCGCTCTGGCGAGGCCGAGCGTGCAGCGGTCGAGCCCGACCCGAAGGCTGCCGCGACCATGCTCGCGCACGAGACCGGCGATTTCCTGGGCAAAGGGCGATGCGCTAACGTCCTGGCGCTGATTGACTGCCGCCCAAACGACTTTGGACGTGCGGGCGTCGTCGATCGTCTCCAGCCAGGTCGAAACATGCGCGCTGCCCGGATATTCGAACAGAATGACCGGTCCGTCGAGCGGTACATAGATGTAGCGCGTGGAGTTGCGCAGGAAATAGCCGAACATGTTGCGCGAGCCGGTGGCGTAACGCTGGTTGTTCGGATCGAACAGGACGAGCGCGGCGTAGTCCTTCTCCGCCATCATGGCGCGCAGACGCTTCAGCCGGCCGGCCCGCAATGAAACGGGATCGAAGCCGGGGGGAACACTGTCCACATTCGCGACGGCGCCGGACGGTGTGATCGGTGGCCGTGGTCCGCCGCCTGTCTGTTCGCCGTGACTCACCTCGCGCTCCTCAATCTTTCAGCGTGTCCGATCGCGCCAACCCCTGGGCCGCCTCACGCTCATGGATCGGCGCGATGCGCCCGAACAGCTTTTTCGTTCGCGTTGCGCGGCCGATGAAGCCCGGTTCGCGCGCATAGCCGAAAATGACCGTGTGGCGGTCGCGCTCGCCTTCAACCCTGGTGACGCGATGGACGGATAGCCGCCCGTAGAAGATCTGCAGGTCGCCGGGCTTCAGATCGAGGGGGCGCACCAGCGTCCGATCGCCGTCCAGAACAGCGCCGACCGCGCCGAGATTCTCGTCACGCGCGCTGCGGATCTTGGGGCAGTATTCGAAAGTGCCGCCTGCGCTCGGCGCCTTGGTCATCAAGGTAACGATGAAATCATTGCTGTCATAGTGCCAGGGATGCTGGCAACCGGGCCTGAGGCAGTTGACGACCAGACCCGCCAGCGGGTCGGCATATTCGTAAAGCGCCGGCTCGTCCATCGCAGCCGCGACGAACGTCTGGAACTGCGGGTTTTCGTAAAGGGAGCGAATGAGTGTGCCGCGCGGGATCAGATCGCCGGCAACGAAACCGTTGGTGCGCTCATTGAAGATGTTGACCGGATGATCATCCGGCAGCGAGGGATCGCCGTCGCTGTTGTAGATGTTCGTGACCGTGGAATTGTAATGGGCGTGCGGGCCAAGATGGCCGGTCTCCGCCTCCAGACGCGCCAGGGCATCCGGTCTGACAAAGCTTTCAAGCACGACGCAGCCATCATCGGCGAGCTGCGCCCGGCAGCGTGCCAGAAGTCCGGCGCCGTCCGCGTCATCCAAGCGGTTAATCGAATAGCGGCAAAGATCAACAATCTCGGCCAGTGGCAAGGCGGTCTCGGGACGGGTCTCGGCAGATATGGACATCGGGTTCGTTCGCCAGGGTAAGCAAGATCGGGGCATGCGAAGCTGCCAGTATCCCGAGCCTAGTAATGCCCCATCGAAAAGGGAAACGATTATGTGTCATAGTATCTATGAGGATCGGCAATAGATGAGGCGCGGACCGGATGGATGCGGAGCTGCTCAGAACATTCCTGACGGTCGCTGAGCTTGGTGGGTTCAGCGCTGCCGGACGACAGCTCAATCTGACCCAGTCCGCGGTCAGCCTGCAGGTGAAGCGGCTGGAAGAACGGATCGGCGTCAGCCTGTTCACCCGGACCAGCCGGTCGGTCGTCCTGACGGAAGCCGGGACAGTTCTCGTTCCGTTTGCGCAGCGAATTCTGCGCCTCAATGGCGAGGCCGAGGAAGCCATCAGCAAATCGGCCGTTGCGCAGAATTTGCGCGTCGGCATGACCGACGAGCAGGCCGTCGCCTATCTGCCGGTCCTGCTGCCCGCATTCACCCGGCACTATCCCGGGGTGCGGCTGGAGGTGATCTGCGATCAAAGCCCACAGCTCGTCGAGAGGGTCCATGACGGATTGCTCGATATCGCGCTCACCATTCGCCATCCGGACTGCAATGGGGGCACATTGATTGGACAGGAGAATCTCCGCTGGGTTGCGGCAACGGATCTCCCGGTCGCTTCTCAGGAGGTCATCCCGCTCGCGGTCAATCCCGACGGCTGCGTCTATCGCGCCAGCGCAATTGCCGCTCTGAACCGCGCCGGCAGGCGTTGGCGCGTCGCGTTCACCAGCGCGAATCCGGCTAGTACAAATATCGCCGTCCAAACCGGCTTGGGGATCTGCGTGAAAACGGAGCGTGCGCTGCCGGAAGGATGCCGTCTTCTCGACTTCGCGGATGGCCTGCCGCCGCTTGGCAATGTCATGGTGGAACTGCATGTCAGCGCCCAAGCGCCGACCGAGCCGGTCCGCACGATCCGCGATCTGCTGTTGCAGGCAGCCGGACAATGCAAGGGCTTCAGCGCCGCGATTTGAGGCGAAGCAGACGCGCAGCGGGCTTCGGCTGCGCATTGGGCGCATTCCAGCGAACGGCGTTGAATGAGACCATTGCAAATATAGTGGAGTGTGCGAAGTCGGCAGCTCGGCCCTAATGATCGGGCCTTCTGCCGTCGCCGCATGCATCACCTGCACTGCGGATATTCGGACGTCCGAGCCTCGTTGAAAACCCTGATTGCGGGCGTGTGGTTCCGAGCCCCGCGGTTCATTGCCATCAGCCTATTGAATGAGCGGACCGTGGGCGGCCGAGATGTCGATGCCGCTGATCTCGGCGCGGCCGGCGAGCACGGCGATGTACTGCGCGACCGCCTTCGACCAGCTCGCCGCTTCGAGCCAACCCGCGATCCGGTCGGCGACATGCTCGAAGGGCAATTGCGCGCCTTCGATCCTGCGCTCAAGGAAGACGATATGGAAACCGAAACGGCTTTCCACCGGATGCGGCAGCAATTCGCCTTCCTCGCATCGTCTCAAGCGCTCGCTCGAATTCGGGCACGGTCGAGCCGCGCGTGATCTGACCGAGATTGCCGCCCTGTTCGCGTGACGGGCAGGCGGAGTGTTCGGCGGCCAGGGCCGGGAAATCCTCCGGCGTTCGCGTCAGATGAGCGAGCAGGCGTTCTGCCGCGTCCCGTGCCGGGCGGCGTGCGGTCTCGTCGCCGGCGGGAGCGGCGAGAAGAATATGCCGGGCCTCCCAGATCGGCTCGGAGCGGAAGCGCGCCGGATTGTTCTTATAGAAGCGGCGGCATTCCTCCTCGCTCGCCGCGGGGGCCGCAATTCGCGCTTCGATCAGCAGGCGGATGGCGGCATCCTCCTGTCGTTTCCGAGCGCCGCTCCCCGACGGCCTCCGCTTGCGCCTCGATCCCGAGACGCCGGGCTTCCTGCAGCAGCAGCTCGCGGACGACCAGCGCCTGCGCCGCCGCGATCAGCGCTGCGCCGGGCGTCTCCGCCGGATGGTTCTGCGCTTCAGCAAGGATGTCCGCCTCGGCGATCGGAGACGCCATTGACGGAGATTTCGCTTCAGCACCGGCCGAGCCTTCGGCGGCACGGTGGTGTCCGGCTCGACATAGCCATTATAACCGCGCCCCTCCCGGCCGGATGATGTCACATCATGTTTCAGCGATGGGTTCTGATAAAGCGTCGCCATCGGCTTCACTCCGCCGGAATGCGGATCATTGTCTGGACGCGGCGCCTTATGGCGCACGACCTGATAGCCCGGCCGCCAGAGATAGCGCACCGGCGCGCTCAGCATGTGAACCAGCCGGGTGAAGGGGAAGACCAGCAGGATCGTCAGCCCAAGGAAGAGATGCGCCTTGAAGATCGGATGCGCATCCAGCACATAGCTCGACGCCGCCGGATCGAAGGTGAAGATCCCCTGCGCCCAGGCTCATGAACTTGACCATCTCATCGCCGTCGAGGTGCTGCAGCGAGATCGGGATGGTCGCCAGGCCGAGGCCGAGCTGGACCCAGAGCAGGATGATGATGGCGGTGTCGGAGAAGCTGGAGGCCGCGCGCACCCGCGCATCGAACAGCCGCCGGTGAACGAGCAGCGTCGCGCCGACGATCGCCATCGCGCCGGCGATGCCGCCCACGACGATAGCGAGAAGCTGCTTCGCGCCGTGGCTGATGCCGATCGCGTCGAACACCCAGATCGGCGTCAGCAGGCCGACCAGATGCCCGAAGAAAATGACGATCACGCCGACATGGAACAGTACCGAGCCCCACATGAGCTGCTTGCGGCGCAAAAGCTGGCTCGATCCTGACCGCCAGCTATAGGGTTCGCAGTCATAGCGGATGATCGTGCCGATCGCCAGGACAACCAGCGCGATATAGGGATAGTAACCAAAGACGAGCGTGTTCAGATAGTCGTACATCGCTCAAGCTCCTGGAACGGAGGAATTTTGAGGCGGATCGGCGGGGCGGCGCTGCCCGGCGCGGATCTGGGTACGAATGCGATCGACACCGCAGGGATTGTTTCCCGGGCCTCCGCCGAAGGTGACGGCCTCCTCCTCCCAGACCTTGTCGAGCGCTTCGAGATCGTTCGGATCGTCGTCTTCTTCCTCAAGAATCTCTGCAAGCACCGCCGGATCGACCTTTCCCCGCGCAATTGTTTCCAATACGCGGAAGGCATTGCCGTAGATTGAGCGGCGTTTGCGCAGCCGCTCGCGCAGAGCCGAGATGATGTGCACCGTCTGGCCAAGCAGCTCGCGTGCCTGAGCCTCCGGGACGGCTGAGAGGAATTCCAGGAACAGCGGCAGATAATCGGGCAGTTCCTTCGCGCCGATCTCGAAACCGTGGCTGTCATACATGGCCATCAGATCGACCATGGCCTGACCGCGGTCGCGGCTTTCGCCATGGATATGCTCGAACAGATGCAGCGAAAGCGAACGGGTCCGGTCGAACAGGAAGACATAGCGTTCCTGTGCGTCATAGAGATCGAGCCCGGCGATGTCGTCCGCAAGCTTGACCAGCAGCGCCTTTTCGCGCTCCCCGGTGAGCCTGTCGGCCTCAAGCGCGGCCTTCAGCTCGGGCACGCCCTGTTGCAACTCTTCCGTCGGATAGGAGAGCAGCAGTGAGACAACTTTCGGCGAGATATTCATGTGAGTGCTCTCCTTAGAAAACTTCCGTAGGCGTTTGAACGGCTTTCTTGCGTTTGGCGCCGAACAGGTCCGCATCGGACGTGCCGCCGGAGCAGCCATTGCCGAAGGAGAAGCCGCAGGAACCGCGCACGTCATAGGCATCCTCGCTGATCTCACGATGCGAGGTCGGGATTACGAAGCGGTCCTCGTAATTGGCGATGGCCATCACGTGGTACATCTCCTCGATCATCTGGCCTGTCATGCCAACCTTCTCCGCCACGGCCTCATCGATCACGCCGTCTACGCTCTTGCCCCGCATATAGGCGCGCATGGCCAGCATCCGTTCCAAGGCGGAGATAACCGGCTCGTCCTTGCCGGCCGTCAGCAGATTGGCGAGATAGCGGATCGGGATGCGCAGGCTCCTGACGTCCGGCAAGCCGGCATCCCAGTCGAGCTTGCCGGCCTCGGCGGCGGACTGCACCGGCGAGAGCGGCGGCACATACCAGACCATCGGCAAGGTGCGATATTCCGGATGCAGCGGGAAGGCGACCTTCCAGTCCATCGCCATCTTGTAGACCGGCGAACGTTTCGCTGCTTCCAGCCATGCTTCGGGCACGCCCTCCTTGCGGGCCTGCTCGATGATCGCCGGATCGTTCGGATCGAGAAACACCTTGAGCTGTTCCTCGTAAAGATCCTGCTCGTCGGCGGCAGAGGCCGCTGCCGAGATCCGGTCGGCATCGTAGAGGATTACGCCGAGATAGCGGATGCGCCCCACGCAGGTCTCCGAACACACGGTCGGCTGACCGCTTTCAATGCGGGGATAGCAGAAAGTGCATTTCTCCGATTTGCCCGACGACCAGTTGTAATAGATCTTCTTGTAGGGGCAGCCGGAGACGCACATGCGCCAGCCGCGGCATTTTTCCTGATCGATCAGGACAATGCCGTCATCCTCGCGCTTGTAGATCGCACCGGACGGGCAAGCCGCAACGCAGGCCGGGTTGAGGCAGTGCTCGCACAGCCGCGGCAGATACATCATGAAGGTGTTTTCGAACTGGCCGTAAATCTCTTTCTCGACGCCCTCGAAATTATAGTCCTTCGAGCGCTTGGAGAATTCGCCGCCGAGGATTTCCTCCCAGTTCGGCCCCCATTCGATCTTCTCCATACGCTCGCCGGTGATCAGCGAGCGCGGACGTGCGGTCGGCATGGTCTGACTTTCCTTCGCCGTCTGGAGATGGCCATAATCAAAGTCGAATGGCTCGTAATAATCGTCGATCTCAGGCAGGTCCGGATTGGCGAAAATCTTGGCGAGGATGCGCCATTTCGAGCCCATTTTCGGCTCGATCTTGCCGTTGGATTTGCGAACCCAGCCGCCATTCCACTTCTTCTGGTTCTCCCATTCCTTGGGATAGCCGATACCGGGCTTGGTCTCGACATTGTTGAACCAGGCGTATTCGACGCCTTCGCGGTTGGTCCAGACGTTCTTGCAGGTCACGGAGCAGGTGTGGCAGCCGATGCACTTATCGAGGTTCAGCACCATGCCAATTTGTGCACGGATCTTCATTCAGCCGCCTCCTTCACTTGAGCGGTCGTTTCCACATAGGGGCCTTCCATCCAGTCGATCTTTTCGAGCTTGTGGACGATGACGAACTCGTCGCGGTTGGACCCGACCGTGCCGTAATAGTTGAAGCCGTAGGATTGCTGGGCGTAGCCGCCGATCATGTGGGTCGGCTTGGTGATCGCCCGCGTGACCGAATTATGAATGCCGCCGCGCTGTCCGGTGAGCTGAGAGCCCGGCGTGTTCACGATCTTCTCCTGAGCGTGATACATGAAGATCGTGCCGTCCTTCATGCGCTGGGAGACGACCACGCGCGCCGAGATCGCGCCATTGGCGTTGTAGACCTCGACCCAGTCATTATCGACGAGGCCCGCCTTGGCCGCGTCGTTCTCTGATAGCCAGACGACTGGACCGCCACGATTGAGCGTCAGCATCAAGAGATTGTCCGTATAGGTCGAATGGATGCCCCATTTCTGATGCGGCGTAATGAAGTTCAGCACGACATGGGGGCGTCCGTCTGAGCGGGCCTCGATCGCTGGGGTGACGGTCTTGGTGTCGATCGGCGGACGGTAGACGCAGAAGCCTTCGCCGAAAGCGCGCATCCAGAGATGGTCTTGATAGAGCTGCTGGCGGCCTGTCAAAGTGCGCCAGGGGATCAACTCATGGACATTGGTGTAACCCGCATTGTAGCAGACCTTCTCCGACTCCAGACCGGACCAGGTCGGCGAAGAGATGATCTTGCGCGGCTGGGCAACGACATCACGAAAGCGGATCTTCTCGTCTTCCTTTGAGATCGCGAGATGGGTGTGATCGCGGCCGGTGAATTTCGACAACGCCTCCCATGCCTTGACGGCAACCTCGCCATTGGTTTCCGGCGCGAGCAACAGGATAACCTCTGTTGCATCGATATCCGTATCGATCCGCGGACGGCTTTTCGTTGCGCCGTCTTCCGTGACGACGCCATTGAGCTTGCCCAGCAGTTCAACCTCGTGCTCGGTGTTCCATGAGATGCCCTTGCCGCCATTGCCCAGCTTGTCCATCAGCGGGCCGAGCGCGGTGAAGCGTTTGTAAAGGTTGGGATAATCCCGCTCGACGACAGCGATGTTCGGCATCGTCCGGCCGGGGATGGCTTCGGTCTCGCCTTTATTCCAGTCCTTCACATCGAGTGGCTGCGCCATCTCGCCGGGCGTGTCATGCAGGATCGGCACAAGGACGACATCCTTCTCGACGCCGAGTACTTCCGGTGCAACTTCCGAAAACTTCTTCGTGATTCCTTTGAAGATGTCCCAATCGCTGCGCGCTTCCCAAGCCGGATCTGCTGCAGATGTCAGCGGATGGATGAAGGGATGCATGTCCGAGGTGTTTAGATCGTTCTTTTCGTACCAAGTGGCGGTCGGAAGGACGATGTCGGAATAGACACAGGTCGTGGACATGCGGAAGTCGAGCGTGACCAGCAGGTCCAGCTTTCCTTCCGGGGCCTCGTCGTGCCAGACGGCCTCTTTCGCGCGCTCGCGGCCTTCCTCGCCCAGATCCTTGCCCATGACGCCATGTGCGGTGCCAAGCAGATGCTTGAGGAAATATTCATGGCCTTTGCCAGACGAGCCGAGCAAGTTGGAGCGCCAGACGAACATATTGCGCGGCCAGTTTGCCGGATCGTCCGGATCTTCGCAGGACATTTGCAGCGTGCCAGCCTTCAAACGGGTGGCGACGTAGTCCTTCACTTCCTGTCCGGCAGCTTCCGCCGCTTTGGCAACCTCCAGAGGATTGGTCTTGAGCTGCGGAGCCGATGGCAGCCAGCCCATGCGCTCGGCGCGGATATTGTAATCGATCAGCGTGCCGTCCCACGGGCCTTCCGGCGCGGTTGGCGACAGGATCTCGTCGACCTTCAGCGTTTCGTAGCGCCACTGATCCGTATGCGCATAGAAGAAGGAGGTCGAGTTCATCTGCCGGGGTGGGCGGCTCCAGTCGAGACCGAAGGCAAGAGGCAGCCAGCCAGTCTGCGGACGCAGCTTCTCCTGTCCGACATAATGGCTCCAGCCGCCGCCGGACTGACCGACACAACCGCACATCACCAGGAGATTGATGATCCCCCGGTAATTCATGTCCATGTGGTACCAGTGGTTCAAACCGGCGCCGAGAATGACCATGGAACGGCCGCCGGTCTTCTCCGCATTACGTGCGAATTCGCGAGCGACTTCGATGATCTGTGCACGCGGAACGCCGGTGATCTTTTCCGCCCATGCCGGCGTATAGGGAAGATTTTCCTCATAAGATTTGGCCGAGTTCGTATCGCCTAGCCCGCGATCAAGGCCGTAATTGGCAACGAACAGGTCGAAGACGGTGGCGACAAGCGCCTCACCGTCCGCAAGCTGAACTTTCTTCGCGGGAACGGCGCGATGCAGGATACTTTCGTGCTCGGTTCCCTCGAAATAGTCGTGCTCGCGATTGCCGAAATAGGGGAAGGCGACTTCGGCGATCTCATCGTAGCGGTCGTCCAGAATGAAGCTCATTTCCAGCTTCACATCTTCGCCCTGACCGTCCTTCGCCTCAAGGTTCCACTTGCCCTGCTCGCCCCAGCGGAAGCCGATGGAGCCATTGGGCACGACGAATTTGCCGGACGCAGCATCATAGGCGACGGTCTTCCAGTCCGGATTGTTCGCCTCGCCAAGGCTGCTTTCGAAATCCGAGGCGCGAACGAGCCGGTCCGGCACATAAGCCCCGTCCTTCTTCACCAGCCTGACCAGCGTCGGCATGTCGGTATAGCGGCGGCAATAATCCTCGAAATACTCCGCCTGCCGATCGAGATGGAACTCGCGCAGGATGACGTGGCCCATCGCCATGGCGAGCGCGGCGTCGGTGCCCTGTTTCGGATGCAGCCAGAGGTCGGAGAATTTGGCCGCTTCCGAATAGTCCGGCGAGACGACGACGGACTTCGTGCCCTTGTAGCGGACCTCCGTATAGAAATGCGCATCCGGCGTGCGCGTCTGCGGCACATTCGAGCCCCAGAGCATCAGGAAGCCGGAATTGTACCAGTCCGCGCTTTCGGGAACGTCGGTCTGCTCGCCCCAGGTCATCGGCGAGGCGGGAGGCAGGTCGCAATACCAGTCGTAGAAGGACATGCAGGTGCCGCCAAGCAGCGACAGATAGCGCGAGCCCGCCGCGTAGGAGACCATCGACATGGCCGGGATCGGCGAGAAGCCAATGACGCGATCCGGGCCCCATTTGCGCGCCGTATAAGCGTTGGCGGCGGCGATGATCTCGTTGACCTCGTCCCATGTGGCGCGGACAAAGCCGCCGAGGCCGCGCATCTTGGTGTAGTCGCCGCGCTTGGCCGGATCGGCCTGGATCGCCTCCCAGGCGGCGACCGGCGATTTCATGACCCGCTCTTTCCGCCAGAGCTTCAAAAGCCGCGACCGGATCAGCGGATATTTCACCCGATTGGCCGAATACATGTACCAGCTATAGCTGGCGCCTCGGGAGCAGCCCCGCGGTTCGTGGTTCGGCAGATCGGGCCGCGTGCGGGGATAGTCCGTCTGCTGCGTTTCCCAGGTGACGATCCCACCCTTGACGTAGATCTTCCAGGAGCAGGAACCGGTGCAATTTGCGCCGTGGGTCGAGCGCACGATCTTGTCATGCTGCCAGCGCTTGCGATAGGCGTCCTCCCAGTCCCGGCTTTCGTTCGTCGTCACGCCGTGACCGTTCGAGAACGTGCCGACATTCTTCTTCGCCAGGAAGTTCAGGCGGTCGAGAAGGTGGCTCATTTTCGTCTCCTCTCGTTATTCCGCGGGCGTCGGCTGCGCGGCGGGCGTGGCAAACCCGCGTTCGATGTCGCGGAGCAGGCCGCCGCGCCGGTTGTAGACGAACCAGGTCAGGGCGGCGCAGCTTGCATAGAAGATCAGGAAAGCCCACAAGGCCGCCTCGGGCCCGCCCGTGAGCACGATCGAGCTGCCGTAGGATTTCGGGATGAAGAAGGCCCCGTAGGCCGCGATGGCGGAGGTAAAGCCGATAATGGCGGCCGATTCCTTCTCCGCCTGGCGCAACCGCTGGGCCGGCTCGAGCTGCGGCATTAGCCGGTCGACTTCCTTGCGCATGATCACGGGAATCATCTGGAAGGTCGAGGCATTGCCGACGCCGGTGGCGAAGAACAGCACGATGAACATCGCGAAGAAGCCCCAAAACGCGCCCGGCTGATCCTTGATGCCGAGGAAGAACAGCACGCCGAGGACCGCCGCGATCATCAGGACGAAGGTCCATAAGGTGACGCGTCCGCCGCCATATTTGTCGGAGATCCACCCCGTCGCCGCCCGCGACAGCGCGCCGACGAGCGGGCCGAGGAAGACAAATTGCAGCGAGTTGACGTCCGGAAACTGCGTCTTGGCCAGGAGCGGGAAGCCCGCGGAATAGCCGATGAAGGAACCGAATGTCCCGGTATAGAGCCAGCACATGATCCAGTTATGCCGGCGCGTGAAGATGATCGACTGCTCGGCGAAGGACGCCTTGGCCGAGGCGATATCGTTCATACCGACCCACGCCGCAATCGTCGCTGCGATCAGGAACGGCACCCAGATGAAGCCGGCATTCTGCAGCCATAATTTGCCGCCTTCGCTGAGCGTCTGAGGTTCGCCGCCAAGCATGCCGAACACGCCGGCGGTGATAGCCAGCGGCACCAGGAACTGCATGACGCTGACGCCCGCATTGCCGAGGCCGGCATTCAAGGCGAGCGCATTGCCTTTCTCCTTTTTCGGGAAGAAGAAGGAGATATTGGCCATGGAGGAGGCGAAATTGCCGCCGCCGAAGCCGCAGAGCAGCGCCAGGACCAGGAAGATCAGATACGGCGTGTCCGGATTCTGCACGGCATAGCCGATGCCGAAAGCGGGGATCAGCAGCGAGGCCGTCGTCAGCGTCGTCCAGAGCCGGCCGCCGAGGATCGGCACCATGAAGGAGTAGAAGATGCGCAGCGTCGCGCCGGAAAGGCCGGGCAGCGCCGCCAGCCAGAAGAGCTGGTCGGTCGTGTAGTTGAAGCCGATCGCCGGAAGCTTGGCGACGACCACGGACCAGACCATCCAGACCGAGAAGGCCAGCAGCAGCGCCGGAATCGAGATCCAGAGATTGCGGCGCGCCACTTTGCGCCCGGTCTCCTCCCAGAATTCCTCGTCATCCGGGCGCCAGTCCTCGATGAGGCCGGCGAGCGCGCCCTTCTGCTCCTCGCCGTGGATCTCCTGCATCTCCGGAAGCTCCGGCAATGCGCCGAGCTCGGCCGGCAGCGCCTTGCGCTCCATCATGCGGATCGAGAAATGCATCCATAGAAGCGCCACGCCCACAATGCCGAACAGCAGCATGAAGCAGCTTGTCCACACGCCGGTCAGGTCGAGCATCGCACCGAAAACGATCGGGAGGACGAAGCCGCCAAGTCCGCCGATCATGCCGACCAGACCGCCCACGGAACCGACATGGTCGGGATAATAGACGGGGATGTGCTTGTAGACCGCCGCCTTGCCGAGTGACATGAAAAAGCCCAAGACGAAGATCGCCACGATGAAAGGCACCAGCCCCATGCTGGTGGAGAAGGTGATCGGACCGCGAATGCCGTGAATCGTATAATCCGTGTTCGGATAGGACAGCATGAAGGTCACGAGCACCGATATGCCAAGCGTCCAGTACATGATCGTGCGCGCGCCGTACTTGTCCGAGAGGTGCCCGCCATAAGCGCGGAAGATCGAGGCGGGGATCGAGTAGAAGGCGGCGAGCATGCCGGCGCTTTCGATGTCGAGCCCGTAAGCGCCGACGAGATAGCGCGGCAGCCACAGCGCCAGCGCGACGAAAGCGCCGAAGACAAAGAAATAATAAAGAGAGAAGCGCCACACCTGCAGGTTCTTCAGCGGTTCAAGCTGAAGCAGCATGCCTCTGGCTTGCTCTCCGGAGACGCGCCGCGCCTTCAGATCGGGATCGTCTTCGGTCGTCAGCCAGAAGATGATGGCCGTGATGACGAGAACCGTCGCCCAGACCTGCGCGACCATGGTCCAACCGAACGCAACCATGACGAAAGGCGCGCAGAATTTGGTGACGGCGGCGCCGACATTACCCGCACCGAATATGCCGAGCGCGGTGCCTTGTCTTTCCTTCGGATACCATTTGGACACATAGGCAATGCCGACCGCGAATGAGCCGCCCGCAAGACCGATGCCCAATGCCGCGAGGAGCATCATTTCATAGGTGGTCGCGTAGGACAGCGCGAAGGTCGAAGCGGCCGCCGCCAGCATGGTGATCACATAGACAATGCGCCCGCCATATTGGTCGGTCCAAATGCCGAGAAAGATGCGCGAAAGCGAGCCCGTGAGAATCGGGGTGCCGACGAGCAGGCCGAACTCGGTATCGGTCAGTCCGAGTTCCTGTTTTATTCCGACGCCTGCGATTGAAAAGATGGTCCAAACGGCAAAGCACACCGTGAAGGCGAGTGTGCTCATGCCGAGGGCTTTGTTCTGTTGAGCGGGTGTGACCCCTTCGAGCGATTGCATGGATCCGGCCCCATCAGTCAGGGCGGCGCGAGGCCGCATTGCATGGTCGAAACGGGGGCAGCTTTTCGTCCGGGGCCGGTGATGCGCTTGACGTGAATCAACAAATGCGCCAAGAGCGGAAGAAACAAGAACGGCACGCGCAGACGTCAAGATTGCGTGCGGCGCAGATCAAATGGTACGTTGCGTATGTGGGTTCGTGCCGATAGATTCATCAATCGGTGTCTTGATAATCATCAATCGAGCGGCAAAGTGCGCCCATCCGATCTGCCACAAGTGAGAGCGCTGCGCCTCTTCGAGAGCATGACCGATTCGAATTTCGAGACGCTCATGCAGGCCGCCTATCTGCAGACCTTCCCCGCCCAGCTTGAACTGATCGCCGAAGGCGACCCGGCGGATTTCCTTTATATTGTGATCGAGGGGAGCGTAGAGCTTTGCGCTCGTGCGAACGGGCGGGAAACGACGATGGGAATTGTAAACCCTGTCAGCACGTTCATTCTGGCGGCAGTGCTCAAAGACGCCGTCTATCTGATGTCGGCGCGCACCTGTGAGCGCTCTAAAATCCTGCTCATCCCCTCGGAAAATATTCGGGACGCTTTCCAGAAAGATGAAGCCTTCTCGCGTGCGATCGTCGTTGAATTGGCCGTTTGCTATCGGACGATCGTAAAGGAGCACAAAGATCTGAAGCTGCGCACGGCGGTCGAACGGCTCGCGAACCGACTTCTGCGCTACCACAAGGATCAGGGCGGCACCGGCATTGTCGAGCTTCAACAGGATAAGCGCACCCTGGCGTCGCTGCTCGGGATGACGCCGGAGAACCTCTCCCGCGCCTTCAACACGCTGAAGCCCTATGGTGTCGAGGTCGACGGTTCAAATATCCGGCTCAGCGATTTGAAATCGCTCGAAACGCTGGCAAAACCCAATCTGCTGATCGACGATGCGAGCACATAGGAGAAAGTGCTCACACAATCACCTCCTACGTAAGGAGCGGAGCGCATTTCGCAGCGGAATTGAGAAACAACTGCACATGCGATGCCCCATTCCGCTTCCCGCGTCACGCGTTGTGCGGTCTCGCAGGCGTTTCCACAAGATGCCCGCGTTTGATCCAGACGCGGACGCCCTGTGCTCCGGTCCGGAGTTCGCAGCGCCAATGTTTGGGCAGGCGCAGCCAGGATTGCTCCTCGAAGGTCTCACCGCTCTCGGTGAACGATCCCTGAAGCACGAAGATCTCCGCTCCGCCGGCCTCATCGATGACGACGGTGCTGTCCGGCGCCCAGCGCTCCAGCCTCACATCCTCGTGTCCGTCGCGGAACAACGGCATGATCTCGACAGCCGGATGCTCCGGGTCGCGGAGGAATGCCATCTTGTTGGTGTCGATCCGCACATGCGTCCGGTCCGCCAGATCGAACTGCCAGAGTTTGACCAGGATCGTGCAGCCGCGCGCTGAGCGTGGCGTGTGACGTGACTCCGGCGGGTTGCGGACATAGCAGCCGGCCGGAAAATCGCCGTGCTCGTCCTGGAAGACGCCGTCGAGGACGAGAAACTCCTCGCCGCCGGTGTGCACATGCGGCGAGAAGTGGCTCTCCGGCGCATAGCGCACAATCGACGTCGCCCGCGCAACCTCATCGCCGAGGCGGTCGAGCATACGGCGCTCCACTCCCGGCATGGGCGAAGCCTTCCACGGGATTTTTCCCGCATGAACCGCGACACGTTGATCAAAGTCCGCATTGAGATCCATGATGGGGCCTTTCGGTTTGACCCTAATGTTCAGCCGCTGGTGGGCCCGCAGAGGTCGGACCACGAGATTACCGCAACCGGCGCTTATTGTAACACTCACAAGATCGACATTGTCGGTCTCAAAAAAATTTCGCATCGCCATGTCGGAAGGGCGCGCCCTTAGCCGTCTTAATAGCGCGGGGACGCGGCGCCGGGAGACGGCTGCCTCAGGCGCCCTCAAGGTGACCAGCATAACCATCATTCGAAGGAGACACTCTCATGGCCGCATCGAAAGCGAAGCCTCTTCCCGACGGAATGCGCACCGTCACGCCGCATCTGGTTTGCGCCGGCGCGGCCGACGCTATCGAATTCTACAAGAAAGCCTTCAACGCAGAGGAAATGATGAGGGTGCCGCGACCGGATGGCAAGCTCATGCATGGCTGCATCAGGATCGGCGACTCGGCGATTATGCTGGTCGATGAATACCCCGATCACGGCAGCCTTGGACCGAAGGCACTCAAAGGCTCGCCGGTGATCATTCACCTCTTCGTCGATGACGTGGATGCGTTCACGGCGCGTGCCGTCGAAGCCGGCGCGAAGATCACGATGCCGATTACAGATATGTTCTGGGGCGATCGCTATGGCCAGCTCGAAGACCCGTTCGGTCACCGCTGGTCGGTCGCGACGCATCTTCGCGACATGACCCCGGAAGAGATCCAGCAGGCCGCTCCGACGATGGGCTGTGGCTGAGGGCGGCTCGCGCCATCGGCTTTTCGAGCCCCGCGCCGCCGTAATAGCGAACGGAAAATCGTCGGCTCACGGCTCGACGAGTGCCTGGACCGCGGCTAGCCTTCTGCGCACCGCGTTAAGATGGCGGCGCATGGCAAGACTTGCCGCCTCGGCGTCGCGCTTCTCGATCGCGGCAACGATCCGGTCATGATCGGCAAAGCTGTGATGGTCGGCCGGCGGACGTTCCGGCTGCTGTCTGAGGCGGCTCCACACGACGGTCCTGCGGATGGCATTGAGCGCATCGAAAAGCGAGAGCAGGACAAGGTTGCCCGCCGCTTCGGCAACGGCCCGGTGCAAACGGTTGTCCCAATTCTCATATTGCCGCCAGGTTTCGGCACGCCGGGCACCGGTGAGGCAGAGATGCATCTCGGCAATGCCCTCGCCGGTTGCGTGACGTGCGGCCTCGCCGGCCAGGAGGGGTTCGATCAGCAGCCGGGCGCGCATGACCTCCGCCGGGTTCGAGCGGCCGGCAACGCCAGCCATGATCGCATGCTCCTCGGGCGGTTTCGCTCCAATGAACGTGCCCTTGCCGACATGGCGCCAGACCTCGCCTTCGGCCGCCAATAGCGCGAGCGCCTTGCGCAGTTCGCCGCGGGAGACGCCGAGCATCTCGCATAGCTCGCGCTCGGGGGGAGTCTGGCATTCTCCGGCAGGTCAACCTGCGCCAAATAAGCCTTCAACTGTATGAGGGCGCTCTGTCCGTTATCCATTTCCGTCCATGGACGCTGTTCCGGCCATATCGGCCCGATGCCCCAATTCATTGTGGCCGGTGATCGCTCCCACTCGACCAAGCATACCGCCGGCCGAAGCGGCTTGCTTAACCAATTTAATATTGGTTAAGATATTGGCTGAGGCTGCACAAGGGGTGAGTGCAACAACGCCCATAACAGCAATCGCAGCCCGGGAGGAATTGTGACATGATCAAACAAACTAAGCGGGCTGCGCGTGGGCTCGCACTCTTAAGCACATTGGCAATCTTTGCCGCATACGGCGTTGCCAACGCACAGGAGAAGGTCCGCGTCGCGCTCGGTGACGTCCTTTCCGTCGAGACGCTCGCCGTCGCGGTCGCGCTTGAGCGCGCCAAGGACCGCGGCGTGGATTACGAGCTGACCTCCTTCGCCAAGGAGCAATTGGCAATTCAGGCCATCGTGAACGGCCAAATGGATATCGGCATCGGCACGCCCTATTCGGTGATCCAGAAGGCGAAGGTGCCGCTCAGGGCTATTTTCCAGATGTCGCGCGGCGTGTTTTTCGCGGTTGCGGACAAGGAGAAATATCCGGACTGGAAGTCGCTCGACGGCGAACCTTTCACATTCCATGGCCGCGGCTCCGGCACCGAGGCGATGGGCAATATCATCGCCAAGCGCGAGGGCATCAGCTTCGGCGAGCGCAATTATGTACCGGGTTCCGAAAACCGTATCATTGCCATGATGAACGGACAGATCAGCGCCACGATCGTCGATCTCGCCAATAAGAATGTGCTGATGGCCAAGGCGGGCGACCGGTTCCACGTGCTGCCCGGCCTCTCCGATCCGGCCAGTGACGAGCTGATCTTCGCCAGCGCCGACTGGCTGAAGAGTAATCAGGAAAAAGCCGATATCATCGTGGAGGAGTTCCTGAAGCTCTGGCGCGAGATGAACAAGAATCCGGGCATCATCGAGGAAGAGCGCGCCAAGCGCGGCCTGCTCGCCGATCAGCCGAAAGAGATTCTGGATGATGTTGTTCCCTTCTATACGGAAGGAACGAAGGCGGGCTTGTTCGATCCGGATGGCGGCGGCGAGAAGGCGGCCCGCGCCGATTTCGATTTCTACACCGAGGCGGGCCAGCTGGAAGGACCGGCATCCGAGCTGAAGGTCGAGGATTATTGGGATCTCGGTCCGCTGAACAGAGCGAAAGAGAAGATTGGCGGTTAAGGCTCGGCAAGCTCCGACGATGCGGCTCCATCCTCACCCGGCGCTTTGCGCCGCCCTCTCCCCGAGGCGAACGCTTGTCGTTCACCACAAAGGCTCAGGAGCCGGGAGAGGGCTCCCGCTTGAGGCGCGCGGGTGAGAGGGATGGACGCCGCAATATCACCGGAGCGATCCGATCCGAGATGCCGCGCCTGAATGAAGCAATGTCATTGGGACTCGTATGACCCCGGCCGGAATACTGACCCATCGCCTGACTCTGCGAGTCCTCTCCGCAATCGTCCTTTTCGCGGCGTGGGAATTTGCCGGGCGGGTCCCGATCAGCCCGGCCTTTCCAACCTTCGGCGTGACGATGTCGGCGCTCGGCGCCATTATGGCGGACGGCACCTTGTTCAAAGCCTTCGCCGTCACGCTTCAGCCGCTCGCGGTCGGCCTGCTGATCTCCATTGTCGTCGGCGTCGGCCTTGGCGTCACAATGGGACTTAGCCGGGCTGCCGAATGGTTCGGCTCACCGATTTTCATCATTGCCCAATCCGCCCCTCTTGCCGCGCTCATTCCGGTTCTGACCTTCGCCTATGGGATCGGGCTCACCGCCAAAGTGCTGACCGTCTGCATCATGGCGATGCCGGTGATCGTGCTCAATGCACTGAGCGCGGTGCGCCACACGCCGTTGAACCTGCTGGAAATGGGGCAGGCATTTCTGGGCACGCGCGCGCAAGTGATCTGGAAGATCATCCTGCCTGCGGCGGCGCCCATCATCTTCGCGGGGCTCCGGCTCGGCTGCGCGGCTGGCTTCATCGGCGTCATTCTCGCCGAACTGCTGATCACGCCGACCGGCATCGGCGACATCATCACCTATAGCCAGTCGATCGCGGACTATCCGAAAATGTACGCCGCGATCTTCTCGATCATCGTATTTTCGGTGCTGTTCATTGAGCTGGTTGAACGCTCGGAGATGGTGCTGTTCCGGCCGGAGAAACGTTACTCATGAGCACCGTATCGAACCTCAAGCCGACGGCTGAGCCGGCTCCCGCTCCGATGGTGAGCGTTCGCGGCATTTCGAAAATCTATCCCGGCGGCGTTGAAGCCCTGTCGAACATCGATCTCGATTTCCCGGAAGGCGAGCTTACCTCGCTCCTGGGGCCGTCCGGCTGCGGAAAGACGACGCTTCTGAAGATCATCGCCGGCCTCTTGCCCGCCACCTCGGGAACCGTCGAGGTCGATGGCCGGCCGGTAACGAAGCCCGGTCCGGAGCGGGCCTTCGTCTTCCAGGATTTCGCCCTGATGCCCTGGGCCACGGTTCTGCGCAACGTCGCATTCGGACTGGAGCTGCGCGGCATGCCGAAGGCGGAGCGCGAGGCGATCGCGCAGACTTACATTGAGGTGGTCGGTCTCCAAGGCTTCGAGCACACCTATCCGCATGCGCTTTCGGGCGGCATGCGCCAGCGCGTCGGCCTCGCCCGCGCCCTCGCCGTCGATGCGAAGGTGCTGCTCATGGACGAGCCCTTCTCGGCGGTCGACGAGCAGACCCGCCGGAAATTTCAGGAGGACCTTCTGGAACTCGTCGCTAAGGAGCGCAAGACCTTCCTGTTTGTGACGCACTCCATCGAAGAAGCGGTCTATGTCTCGGACCGCATCGTTCTCCTGGCGCCGAGGCCGGGCCGCGTGACCGCCATTGTCGAGCCGGATATTCCGCGCGAGGCCGGCCTTGACCGCATTCGCCGCGATCCGGTCTATCTCGATACGGTCGAGGAGATCTGGCATGGCCTCAAGCGTTATCTGGAGTGAGGAGCGGCGCGGATGAGAATTGCAGGCTACCGCATACCGCTCTTTGCCTCGTTGATCGTCTGGGCGATCATCTGGGAGGTGACGGGCCGGCTTGGCGCGACGCTCGTGATGCCGCCTTTGTCGGCGGTCGTTGCGCGCATGATCGAGATCGTCCCGACGCCGACTTTCCTCGCCGCGCTCTGGATCACGGGGCGGACCTTTCTGACCGGCGTGCTCATCGCCGTCGTCATCGGCGTGCCGATGGGCGTCATCATGGCGCGCTCGGTGATCATGGACCGCCTGCTGCTGCCCTGGGTGAACCTGTTTCTCTCCGCCCCGCTCACCGCGCTCGTGCCGGTGATCATGGTGCTGTTCGGCTTCGGCGAGACGACGATCATCCTGACGGTCGTGCTGTTTGCCATCTGGATTATCGTGCTCAACGCGCGGGCCGGCGTGCACGCCATCTCGCCCTCGCTTGTGGATATGGCGGCGAGCTTCGGCGCCACACATTGGCAGGCGTTCCGGCATATCTATGTCTGGGCAGCGCTGCCCGAAATCCTGTCCGGCGTCCGGCTCGGCGTGATCCGCGCGGTGAAAGGCGTGGTGATCGGCCAGCTTCTTGTCTCGGTCGTCGGTTTCGGCCGGCTTTTCGAGCTCTATTCGTCCCGCTTCCTTATGGAGCATTTCTGGGCGCTGCTCTTTGTGCTGTTCGCCTTTGCCTTCGCGATCAACGAAGGGCTTGCCTGGCTCGAGCGCAAGGTGGAGTACTACGCCGCGTCGCGATCATGACGCTATTAGATCAAATTGATCTATTTCAAAAGACGAGCGCAACGCGCGTCCAATTGGACGCGCGTTGCGCTAATCAGGAGAAAACGACAGATGAAGACCGTGATTGCCGCTGCGCCTCAGATGGTGGTGCCCGTACAAGGGACGGATGCCGTCTTTCCAGTGCATCGCATCTATTGCGTCGGGCGCAACTATGCGGCGCACACGATCGAGATGGGCGGCGATCCGAACCGCGAGGAGCCGTTCTTTTTCCAGAAGAACCCGGACAATCTGGTCCTCGGCGGCGGCGATTTTCCCTATCCGCCGAAATCGAGCGACGTGCATCATGAGATCGAGCTTGCCGTGGCGCTGTCGGCGGGCGGCCGGGATATTCCGCTCGATCGCGCCATGGACTGCGTTTACGGCTATGCCGTCGCGCTCGACATGACGCGGCGGGATCTGCAAGGCGAATGCAAGAAGGCGGGCCGGCCGTGGGAGATCGGCAAGGCGTTCGAGCATTCCGCACCCTGTACGGATATCGTGCCCGCCGCAAGCATCGGGCATCCCTCCGAAGGCGCAATCTGGCTCAAGGTGAATGGCGAGACGCGCCAGAGCGGCGATCTCAGTCACATGATCTGGAAAATTCCGGAGATGATTTCCTATCTGTCCGGGCTGTTCGAGCTGAAACCCGGCGACATCATCCTTTCCGGCACGCCGTCCGGCGTCGGCCCGGTTCAGAAAGGCGATACGCTTCACGGGCACGTTGACGGGGTGGGCGACCTGCATGCCAGGGTCGTCTGACCGGCATGGCTTTCCGCCTCTGAGGAGAGTCCGGCGCTGGCGGCGTCCGGCCGATTTGATCAAGCTCAAGGATCTTCATCGAGACCTCTGGTACCTATGCGCGCTGGAGGTGACGCCAGCTCGATGGATCAGACGATCTCCAAATATCTGGACGCCCGCGTCCCGCGCTATACGAGCTATCCGACTGCTCCCCATTTTTCGGGCGGGATCGGCGAGGCGGATCTGCACGGCTGGCTTGGCCGTCTTTCGGACGAGGCGCGGCTCTCGCTTTATCTTCATATCCCGTTTTGCCGGAAGCTGTGCTGGTATTGCGGCTGCAACATGAAGCTCGCCGCGCGCTATGAACCAGTCCAGGCCTATGTGGACCGGCTGATCGAGGAGATTGCGCTCATTGCCGATGCGCTGCCGCAGCGGCCCGGCGTCGGCCAGATTCATTGGGGCGGCGGGACGCCGACAACTCTGATCCCAGAGGATTTCGCGCGGGTGGACGCGGCATTGCGCAAGCGCTTCGACCTTGCGCCGGACGCCGAAATCGCGGTCGAGATCGACCCTCGGACACTGACGGAAGAGACCGTCGGGGCGCTGGCGAAAATGGGGTGCAATCGCGCGAGCCTTGGCGTGCAGGAGTTCGACGAGCGCGTTCAGCAGGCGATCAATCGAATTCAGCCTTTCGAGACCGTAGCGAAGGTAGCGGGCTGGCTTCGCTCACATGGCGTCGGCGCGATCAATTTCGATCTGATGTATGGCCTGCCGTTTCAGACAACGGCCAAGCTTTTAGAGACGGTCGAACGGGCGATCGATCTTGCGCCGTCGAGGATCGCGCTTTTCGGCTATGCGCATGTGCCCTGGATGGCCAAAAAACAGCGCCTTATCGATACGGCCTTGCTGCCCGGTGCGACGGCGCGTTTCGAAATGGCCGAAGCCGCCGCCGATCTCATCGAAAGCCTCGGCTATGAACGGATCGGTATCGATCATTTCGCGCTTCCGGACGATGCTCTTGCAGAAGCTGCGCGTACCGGCCGTCTGCGCCGCAACTTTCAAGGTTACACCGCAGATGACGCCGATGCGCTGATCGGCCTTGGAGCGAGCGCCATTTCCGCTCTGCCGCAGGGATATGTGCAAAATATCGTCGAAACCGGCGCCTATATGCGTGCGATTGCGGAAGGCCGGTTGCCCGTCGCCAAGGGCATGCGGCTGACGCGGGACGATCATCTACGCCGCACGATCATCGAGCGGCTGATGTGCGATTTTACGGCTGATTTGCGGGAGATCTGCGCGCGTTTCGACACCGTGCCTTCGGCATTGCAGCCGGATCTCGGCCGTCTCTCCGCCTATGCTTCGGAGGGTCTCATACGGTTCGAAGATGGCCGGCTGACAATCACCCGGCGCGGCCGTCCGCTCGCACGTCTCATTGCGGCGGCGTTCGACGCCTATCTGCCCGCCGTTTCCGGTGAGCGGCGCCATGCCCAGATCTGACGCAGCCGGTCGTGCACCGGGCTAGAAGTCCGTGGACAATTATCTCAGTGCGATCACGATAGCGGCAAGGTTGATCGTGGCTTTGTAGCTCAGGTCTGTTTTGTCGTATCGCGTATTCACGGATCGAAAGTCTTTGATTTTGCTAAAGTAATTCTCGATGAGATGACGCCACCGATATTTGACCCGATCGTGCGGGATCGGCTGTTTTCGATCCGCTTTTGATGGAATGACGGCCTCCGCTTCGCGCCTCTCCAGCTCGTCTCGTATAGCGTTATTGTCGAAGGCTTTGTCGCCGAGCAGAGCCTCAAATGTCAGTCCCCCGATAAGGTCCGAGGCACCGATGCTGTCATGGCGCTGCCCTGGCCACAAGGAAAAGCGCACGAGATTGCCCAAGGCATCGACCAGCGCCAAAATCTTCGTTGTCAGGCCGCCTTTTGAGCGGCCGATGGCCTGATCGAGAGTCCCCCTTTTGCGCCGCTTGCCTTCTGATGCACGCTAACGATCGTTCCGTCGATGAGGATATATTCGAAATCGGGCTCTCCGGACAAGGCATTGAAAATGCGATCGAAAACACCGGCCATCGCCCAACGGCGAAACCGCCGGAAGATGCTGTTCCAAGCCCCAAAGCCAGATGGCAAATCCCGCCAGGGTGCGCCGGTACGAACGCGCCACAGCACGGCTTCGAGAAACAGCCGGTTATCCCGAGCCGTCACACCGCAATCGCTCGCCTTGCCCGGCAAGAGCGGAGCGATAACACTCCATTGAGAATCCGAAAGCACGAAGCGTTCCCAGCGCATGCAAACCTCCCAAAAGGAAGTTTGAAATCACTGTTCGAGGAAAATGTGAATCCCTTGATTGTCCACGGGCCCTAGTGTCCTGGTTCAGAGATACGTGCCATTATCTGGGTGAGCGATTCGCTGATAAGGGGAGAGGGATGATGGCGCGGCGCGCACCGGAAGTCGAGTTGAGCGAGGCACAGCGGCGAGCGCTTGTTGCGCTGGCGCGGCGCCGAATTACGGCGCAGGCGCTGGCGATGCGCGCGCGCATCGTGCTGGCGTGCGCCACGGGCGCCGAGAACAAGCAGGTGGCCGCGGAGCTCGGCGTCGATCAGGCGACCGCCGGCAAGTGGCGGCGGCGGTTCATCGCGCGCGGTGTGGATGGCTTGTACGACGAGCCGAAGCCCGGCGTTCCGCGCAAGATCACCGACGAACAGGTCGAGGCCGTGATTGTACGCACGCTGGAAAGCGCGCCCAAGGGGGCGACGCATTGGAGTTCGCGCCTGATGGCCCGGCAGAGCGGCATCTCAACCTCGAGCGTGCAACGGATCTGGCGCGCCTTCGGCCTGCAGCCGCACCGCACCGAGACGTTCAAGCTCTCCACCGATCCGCTGTTCATCGACAAGGTGCGCGACGTGGTGGGGCTGTATCTGGACCCGCCGGAGCGGGCGGTTGTGCTGTGCGTCGACGAGAAGAGCCAGGTTCAGGCGCTGGACCGCGCGCAGCCGGTGCTGCCGTTGCGGCCCGGGCAGGTGGAGCGGCGCACGCATGACTATGTCCGTCACGGCACGACCTCGCTGTTCGCGGCCCTGAACGCCGCAACCGGAGACGTCATCGGCAAATGCTACAAGCGCCACCGCGCGGTCGAGTTCAAGAGGTTCCTCGCCGAGATCGAACGCCGCGTGCCCGGGGACCTCGACATCCACATCGTCATGGACAACTACGCCACCCACAAGACCCCGGCGATCCGCGCCTGGTTTGCCCGGCGGCCGCGCTGGCACGTCCACTTCACGCCGACCGGCTCGTCATGGCTGAACATGGTTGAGCGGTTTTTCGCCGAGATCACCGAACGACAGATCAAGCGCGGTGTCCATCGCAGCGAACGCGAGTTGGAGCAGGCGATCCTCGCCTATATCGACGCCCGCAACGAAGACCCGAAGCCGTTCAAATGGGTTCGCACCGCCGACGACATCCTTGAAGCCGTCAACAGGTTCTGTCTCAGAACCAGCCCGGAAAATTATGAAGCATACCTCTGATTCAGGACACTAGCGCTAACTTATTGATATAGATCAACCCTCGTTCAAGTGGTTCCACTTGAACGAGGGTTGATCTAAGGCCGATCGCATCACGTTGAAAGCTGCGAGCATCAAGCCATGACGAACCGATCCATTCTCATCATCGGCGCCGGAATTGGGGGGCTCTCGACCGGCTCCTACGCGCAGATGAATGGCTACCGCACCAAGATCCTCGAAATGCACACGACGCCCGGCGGCGTCTGCACGTCGTGGAAGCGGGACGGCTACACTTTCGACGGCTGCATTCACAATCTGGCGGGCACCAGCCCAAAAAGCGCGTTTCATGCCATGTGGGGCGAGCTGGGCGTCGTGCCGGCGATCGAGATGCACGCCTATGAGGAGCTGGTTCGGGTGGAGCGGCCGGACGGCGAGCCTCTCGTGATCTACACCGATCTCGACCGGCTTGAAGCGCATATGAAGCAGCTCGCGCCCGCCGACGCCGCAACGATCGAGGAGCTGATCGGCGCGGCTCGCCGCTTCACCCGCTTCGATCTGCTCGGCCTTGCGCTCGCCAGCCCCATCGAGCGTTTGGGCGCACTGACGATGCTGCCCACTCTCGCGAAATATAGCGGCGTGACGCTGGAGCAATTCGCGCAGCGCTTTTCCGACCCCTTCCTGCGCCGCGCCATTCCGAGCCTGATCTATGACTGGCCCAATTCGCCGGTCCTGTTCCTGCTCTCTTTCCTCGGCCGGCTGCATATTGGCGATCTCGGCTGGCCCGCCGGCGGCTCGATCGCCTTTGCGCGCGCCATGGAGCGGCGTTTCCTCGAATTAGGCGGCGAGATCCGCTATGAGGCGCGCGTTCAGTCCATCCTTGTCGAGAACGACCGCGCCGTCGGCGTGCGGCTCAGCGACGGCTCGGAGGAGCGCGCCGACATCGTTGTCTCCAACGCCAATGGCTATGCAACGATCTATGAGATGCTGGGCGGTCGCTACACCAACGCCGCGATCCGGTCGTTTTACGGCGCGCCGGAGGATCGCATGGAAATGGGCATCCATGTCGCGCTGGGACTCGCCCGCGAAATGCCCGCCGAGCCTCATGCGATTGTGCTGCCGCTGGATGAGCCGGTCACGATCGCCGATGAGGTACGGCACCGGCTGTTTGTGGAGCCGTTCGCTTTCGATCCCAGCCTTGCGCCGCCCGGCAAGACCGCGCTGAAAGTGGTGATGGCCACGAGCTACAAATATTGGGAGGCGCTCCATTGCACGCCCGACCAGTATCAGGCGCAGAAGCAGGCGATTGCGGAGAGCGTCATCGACCTCTTGGAGAAGCGTTTCCCCGGTCTCAGGCAGCAGATCGAAATCGTCGACGTGGCGACGCCAATGACGACGCTGCGCTTCACCGGCAACGGCCAGCCGTATCACTTCCCGGCAAGTACAATGGCGCGCGTGCTCCTCATGCACCAGCGGCTGAGTCAGACGCTCCCAGGACTGGGCAACTTCTTCATGGTCGGGCAATGGGCAGGTGTCGGCGGCGTGCCGCTGGTCGCCGCGATGGGCCGCGGCGTCGCGCGAGCCATCTGCCGCGGCGATCGGCGGGCTTTTACCACAAATCCCGCGGCTCCGGCCGGGACGTCGGGGCGCAGCGCCGGACGTGTCGCCACCGGTTGATCGCAAGCGTCGATGATCACCGTTCCTTCCAACCGCCTTGAGAGCTTGAAGGTCTTGCCTTCACAGCCGGGTCGCGGCCGCGACCGTGTTGCGCTAAGCTCGCAGTGCTCCGCGGCCACCGGGAACGGCCGAGCGGACCGTCAATCGAGGGATTACAATGTCAGCGGCTCCGAGTAGTGACCTCTCATTCAGAAACGTCACCTTCATTCTGGCAACGCTGGCGATCCTCATCGTCGGCCTTGTCTACGGCGGGCCGTTCCTTGTCCCGATCGTCATTGCCCTGCTGATCACCGTTCTCGTGGGCGCCGGAGCCGACCGCCTGCATCGGCTGGGGCTGCCCGAGCCCTTCGCGACATTGAGCGCGGTGGCCATTCTCGTGATCGCGATCGTTGCCGTCTTTAACGTCCTCACCGGGCAGGCGGATGCCGTTGCTCAGGCCTGGCCGCGCTATGTCGAGCGCCTGAAGGCGGTCGCCGATCAGCTCATAGGCTGGGCGGGTCCTCAGATTGCGGGGAAAGTCACCGACGCCATGCGAAATCTCAATCTTCTCCGGGAAGTTCCCGGCGTCCTGGGTTCGGCGGGAGGCTTCGTCGTGACGGTCGCACTGGTTGCGATTTATGCCGGCTTCCTTCTGATGGAGCGGGGCCGTCTTGCGGTCAAGATCGATCTGATTTTCAGCAGCACCGACCGCGCCGGCGAAATGCAGCGCGCGCTCACGGACATTTCCGAAAGCATTCGCCGGTATCTCTGGATCAAGACCCTCATGAGTGTGCTCATAGGCGGGGTCAGCTATGCGGTCCTGAAGATCCTCCGTGTCGATTTCGCCGAGACCTGGGCGCTCATCATCTTTCTGCTCAACTACATTCCCAGCATCGGGTCGGCTCTTGGCGTGGCGTTTCCGGCGCTGCTCGCGCTTATCCAGTTCGATACGCTTTGGCCGTTCTTCATCATCACCACTCTTCTGTCGGGCGCGCAGGTGATCATCGGCAATGTGGTCGAGCCGAGCCTGATGGGCAGGACCCTGAATCTCAGCCCGTTCGTCGTCATTGCGTCATTGGCGTTCTGGGGAATGATCTGGGGCATCGTCGGGGCCTTCCTCGCCGTTCCGATGACGACGGCGCTGGTCATCGTTTGCAGCCATATCCGCTCGCTGCAATGGGTGGCGATCCTGCTGTCGGCCGATGCCAAAGCGGTGCTGGGCATGGATTCGCTTTCGGAGAGCCAGCGCGCCTCTGACCAGAGTGACTGAGGCATCGCAGCCGTGGCACGCCGGAATTCGCCCACGCATGCTTAATGCGCGTGGTGCAGTGTGTTGCCGGTCAAGCGGATACGCGAACACTGCCTTTGCAGGCGCATAAGCCTTCGTTCACCGCTCCGAGAACAAAGCCTCGGTTCTCACATCGACCATGTGAGAAATTAGGTGGATACCGGTACCGAGATGCACGCAATCCCCCGTCCCCCATTGGCCGGACACAGCGCTTGACGTCAGATTGTCGTTAGGCAGACAATAACCGCTAAAGTTGTGCAATGGCGCGTTGTGCAAGTGAAGCCCGGCGCACGCCAATATAGGACCGATAAATGGGCGAGCTGCCTTAGCCTCCGGGTTAAATCGGCTCGCCGCAGTTAAAGAGTGAAAGAGCTGACTGATCTAAACTCAAGGTCTTCGACCAATAAGGCGATGAAAGCCCATTTCGACGCTATCCGAAACAACGCGACACTAGAAGAACCGTTAAGTGGGCAAGAGGCGTTAGACGTCGCGGAGTTATGCTCCCGTCATCCTCACTATGACGAGACCGCGGCCAAGCCTATAGCATATTTTGCCGTGAAATATGCGGCTTTCCGTACGAGCGCATTTTACGCCGTATACCAAGACGGCACACACAAACGTTGGTCCGCAGTAGCGGCGATCACAGGTAAATGCAGATGGTAAGTCGGCCTGATTGGGAAGCTGCCCGTCGCCATATCAAATTTCTGACCGACTCCGACGACGCCACCGTGGCGTGGCAGATCTTTGACGAAACGAAACAGAATCCCAAGCTTGCCCAAGGCTTTCATGGCACGCTGGCGCAGGTCCGGCAACGCCTCATAGGCGCTTAGCGCAAGCGCTGCGGCGTCTATATCGCGGTCAATCGCACCGACGGAACCGGGCGGCGCAAAGAGAACATGACGGCCTATCGCGCCGCCTTTCTCGACTTCGACGGCGCACCGCTGCCGACCACATGGCCTATAGCGCCGGGCCTTATCGTCAATTTGTCGCCGGGCAAATATCAGGCATGGTGGCGCTTGACGCCCGGAACGGACTTCGATGCATGACGGGCGGTTCATCTCGATTTAATCGAGATGTACGGCGCTGACCCGAAACGCGCGCTCACGACCCAGGTCGGGCACTGTGCCGGTTTGTTCCATATGAAGGTGGAACCGCATCTTGTCCACATCGTCAGCGAGGGAACCTCGCAGGTGATGAGCCTAGACGCTTTCGCCGCCGCTTTCGGGATCGACCCGGCCGAAGCGCAGGAGCGCCACGCGGAGCGGCTTCGGCCTGCGGTCGAAGCCGAACCGCCGCCGTGGGGCTGGGATCATCCCGGCGACATAAAGCGCGCCAAGGCGTGGTTGGGGGTCGAGTCCAATTGGTCAGATACGTCAGACGGTGGAGTCTCTGTGTTCAAGGCCGCCTGCTATTTGCGGGATCTCGGCATCTCGCCCGAGCTGGCCGAAGAGCTGATCAGCGATGCGGTGCCCGTTTGGCCAGGGGGCTGGCCCCAGGATCACATAGCGCGCAAGGTCGCTCACGCTATCGCTACGCAAAGAATGTGCCGGGCTGCCGCAGCAAGGAAGGGAAGCGGGAACACGCGAAACAGAAGTTCATGGAATGGTTGAATGAGCAAGATTGCTCTCTACAAGCTAGGCTGCGTTGACAAAAGCGGGCAACCAGATATGCGCGGCTGCGAGTGCTAGGAACCCCGCATATGACAGCTTGGTTTTGTCGTATCGGGCCGAGCCCCCCGAAAAGTCTCCTCCCAATTGACACCGATCAAGGCGGAAGGGGCTGCGATCCCCCAGTCTCTACGAACAGAAGATCAATGTTCCTCGGCCCCGAATTAGGTACTGGCGATGCCATCAGAACGGATTCAGAAACGCCCGGAAGACTATCAAGCCGCCAATCTGACCGATTATGATGCCTATGCTTCGAATTTTTCGTGGGACCAGGCGCGCGCCTTGCTGGAGGGGCTACCGGATGGCGGGCTGAATATCGCCCACGAGGCTGTCGATCGCCATGTCGCCGCCGGCAAAGGCGAAAAGATCGCTTTGCGCTGGATCGGACGGGATGGCGAGGTCCGCGACTTCAGCTATGCGGCGCTGGCCGGCGCCACCAACCGCTTCGCCAATGTACTGCAATGCTACGGGATCAGGAAGGGTGATCGCGTCTTTTCGCTGCTCGGGCGCTATCCGGAACTCTATATCGGCGCTCTTGGCACGCTGAAGAACGGCAGCGTGTTCTCGCCCCTGTTTTCGGCATTTGGCCCGGAGCCGGTGAAGGCGAGGATGACAATCGGCGAAGCGTCGGTGCTGGTGACGACGGAGACGCTCTACCGGCGCAAGGTCGAGCCCTGGCGGCATGAGCTGGCAAGCTTGAGGCATGTCTTCCTGATCGACAGCTCGGACAATCCTCCCGCCGACACGATAGACCTGAGCGCCGCCATGTCATCGGCGCCGGAGTCCTTCGAGATTGTTCGCACCATGCCGGAAGATATGGCGCTTCTGCATTTCACCAGCGGCACGACGGGACGGCCGAAGGGCGCCGTCCATGTCCATGAGGCCGTCGTCTCCCACAACATCACGGGACGGCTCGCGCTCGACCTTCATCCGGACGATGTCTTCTGGTGCACTGCCGATCCCGGCTGGGTGACGGGCACCTCCTATGGCATCATCTCGCCGCTGACCAACGGTGCGACGATGATTGTCGACCAGGCGGAATTCGATGCGGAGCGCTGGTACCGCATTCTGCAGGATCAGAAGGTCAATGTCTGGTACACCGCGCCGACCGCGATCCGCATGCTGATGAAGATCGGCGCGGATGTCGTCAAGGGCTTCGATCTGTCGGCGCTGCGCTTCATGGCCAGCGTCGGCGAGCCGCTCAATCCGGAAGCGGTGGTGTGGAGCGCGGAAGCCTTCGGCAAGCCGTTCCACGACAATTGGTGGCAGACCGAAACGGGCGGCATCATGATCGCCAACTATGCCTCGATGGACGTCAAGCCGGGATCGATGGGCAAGCCGCTGCCGGGCGTCACCGCCGCCGTGGTCGAACATGGCGAGGACGGACATGTCAGGCCGATCGCCGAGCCGATGAAGAGCGGCGAGCTCGCCTTGCGGCCGGGCTGGCCCTCCATGATGCGCGCCTATCTCAACGAGGAGGCTCGCTATAAGAAATGCTTCGCCGATGGCTGGTATCTTTCCGGCGACCTGGCTATGCGCGATGAGGACGGCTATTTCTGGTTCGTGGGCCGCGCCGATGACGTGATCAAGAGCGCCGGCCATCTGATCGGTCCGTTCGAGGTCGAAAGCGCGCTGATGGAGCATCCGGCGGTTGCCGAGGTCGGCGTCATCGGCATCCCGGACGAAGCGGCCGGTGAACTGGTCAAGGCCTATGTCGCGATCAAGAACGGCTACCAGCCGGACGATGCGCTGCGCAAGGAGCTGATCGGACATGCGCGCAAGCGGCTCGGACCCGCCGTTGCCCCACGCGACATCGCGTTCCGGCAGAACCTGCCGAAAACGCGCAGCGGAAAGATCATGCGCCGCCTGCTGAAGGCGCGCGAACTCGGCCTGCCGGAAGGCGATATTTCCACTCTTGAGAGTGACGAGCGATGAGCGAAGCCGCCGAAAAACCCCATCTGTCACGGGCTCACGCCATTGAGCTGCTGAGGCATATGATCCGTATCCGCCGCTTTGAAGGCAGCTGCGCTCAGCTCTACACGCAGGAAAAGATCCGCGGCTTTCTCCATCTCTATGATGGCGAGGAGGCCGTCGCGGCAGGCGTTATTCCGGTGCTGGAAGCGCGCGACCGGATCGTTGCGACCTACCGCGAGCATGGCCACGCCTTGGTGCGCGGCGTGCCAATGAAGGCGGTGCTGGCCGAGATGTTCGGCAAACGGGAAGGCTGCAGCGGGGGACGCGGCGGCTCGATGCATCTCTTCGACCGCGCAACGAATTTTTATGGCGGAAACGCGATCGTCGGCGGCGGCTTGCCCGTTTCCGTCGGCCTGGCGCTGGCCGATCGCATGCGGGGCGAAGATATCGTCACAGCTTGCTTTTTCGGCGAGGGCGCTGTCGCCGAGGGTGAGTTCCACGAAAGCCTTAACCTCGCCGCGCTCTGGTCTCTGCCCGTGCTCTTCGTCTGCGAAAACAACTTCTATGCGATGGGCACCGCGCTCGAGCGCTCCGAGGCTGAGACCGACATTCATCAAAAGGCAAGTTGCTACCAGATCGCGTCCGAAGTGGTCGATGGCATGGATGTGGTCGCCGTTGAAGCGGCGGCCCGGCGCGCGATCCGGCAGGTCCGCGAGATGAGCAAGCCCTATTTCCTCGAATGCCGCACTTACCGGTTTCGCGCGCATTCGATGTTCGATGCGCAGCTTTACCGCGACAAGGCCGAAATAGAAGCCCAGCGCACCAAGGGACCGATCATCCGTTTCCGGGAATGGCTTGATAGTAACGGTATCGTTCACGAAGGTGAGGTCGCGGAGATCGAGGCGGAAATCGACGCCGAAATTGCCGAAGCGGTGGCCTTTGCCGAAAATGGGACATGGGAGCCGGTTTCCGAGCTGAACCGATATCTTTACGCCGAGGGGACGGCCTGAGCGATGCAAGAAGCGACAGCGAAAAGCGAGGCCAAGGAGACCACCTATCGCGAAGCTGTGCGCGAGGCGATCCGCGACGCGCTGAAACGCGATGAGCGGGTCTTTCTCATGGGCGAAGATGTCGCCAAATATGGCGGCTGCTATGCGGTGAGCAAAGGCCTGCTCGATGAATTCGGCCCCGAGCGCATTCGCGACACGCCGCTGTCGGAATCCGGTTTTACCGGCGCGGGGATCGGCGCGGCGATGGCCGGGATGCGCCCGATCATCGAGCTGATGACCGTCAATTTCAGCCTCCTCGCGCTCGACCAGATTGTCAACAATGCGGCCACGATCCGGCATATGTCCGCCAATCAGTTCGGCGTGCCCGTGGTGATCCGCATGGCGACCGGCGCCGGCAAACAGCTCGCCGCGCAGCATTCGCATAGCCTGGAAGGCTGGTACGCGCATATTCCGGGGATCAAAGTCCTCGCGCCGGCAACGCTGGAAGACGCGCGCGGCATGTTGTGGTCAGCGCTCGAAGATCCCGATCCGGTGCTGATCTTTGAGAACGTGATGCTCTACAATATGAGCGGAACGCTCGCCGCCGAGGCCGGAGCGGTCGACATCTCCAAAGCCGCGATACGCCGGGGCGGCGGCGACATCACACTGATCACCTATGGCGGATCCTTGTGGAAGACGCTTGCCGCCGCCGAAACTCTTGTCGCCGACGGGATCGAGCCCGAGGTCATCGATCTGCGCAGCCTGAGACCGCTGGATGACAGCACGATCATGGCGTCGGTCAGGAAAACGGGGCGTGCCGTCATTGTCGATGAAGGCTGGAAAACCGGCAGCCTCGCGGCGGAAATCTGCACGCGCATCATGGAACAGGCCTTTTGGGAACTTGACGGACCGCTTGGCCGGGTCTGCAGCGAGGAGGTGCCGATTCCTTATCCGCGTCACCTCGAGCAAGCGGCTATCCCGCAGCCTGAAAAGATTGTCGCCGCCGCCAAGGCCGCGCTCGGCCGGGAGTAAGTGCTGTGGCCGAATTCCGTATGCCCTCGCTCGGCGCCGATATGGAGGCGGGAACACTCGTTGAGTGGATGGTCAAGCCGGGCGATGAGGTTAAGCGCGGCGATATCGTTGCCGTCGTTGAGACGCAAAAAGGCGCGATCGATATCGAAGTCTTCGAAACCGGGCGGGTCGAGAAGATCCTCGTGGATCTGGACACCAAAGTTCCAGTCGGAACGCCACTGGCGATCATTCGCACGGAGGGCGAGGCCGAGACCGGCGCCGCTGCTCCTCCATCCGAAGCGCCAGCGCCGCCGCCCGCCGAGACTGTGCCGGCCACGCCTGCGGTCGCGCCGAAACCGGCCGTCGTCGAAGCGCCGCCCGCCGGCTGCGGGATTCGCATATCGCCGGTCGCGCGGAGGCTCGCTCAGCAACGCGGACTCGACATCAACGCGATCAAGGGCAGCGGACCAGGGGGAGCGATCGTCAGAGAGGACATCGAACGCGCAGCCGCCGGCGCTCCATCACCTGAGAAGAAGCGCGCCCGCGGCCTCGACCTCGACGCAATGCGAACGGCTATCGCTGCGGCGATGGCGCGCTCAAAGCGGGAGATCCCGCATTACTATCTCCAGCACCAGATCGACGTCACACGCTGCTCGGATTGGCTGGCGGACGTCAACGCCGCCAAGCCGCCCGCCGAGCGGCTTCTGATGGGCGCGCTGAATGTAAAGGCCGTCGCCCTTGCTGCCCGGCGCTTCCCCGCATTCAATGGCTTTTATAACGACGCAAGGTTCGAGCCGTCCGAGGCCATCCATGTCGGCATGGCGATCGCCATTCGCGGCGGCGGTCTCGTAGCGCCTGCTCTTCACGATGCGGACAAGCAGCCGCTCGGTGAACTCATGGTGGACATTCGCGATCTCGTTGCGCGCACGCGCGCCGGACGGATGCGCGGCTCGGAAATGTCCGACCCGACAATCACGGTATCGAGCCTGGGCGAGCGCGGCGTCGAGGCGCTTTACGCCATCATCTATCCGCCGCAGGTGGCGATCGTCGGTTTCGGCAAGGCCGTTGAGCGCCCGTGGGTCGTCAATGGCGAAATTGTCCCCCGCTCGGTCATGACCGTTACGCTTGCAGCCGACCACCGGGTCAGCGATGGTCACGCAGGCGCGCTATTTCTTGCCGAAATCGGCGAGCTGCTGGAGGAGCCTGAGAAGCTATGAGCGATATCGATATTCGAGCCGTCGTCCTGGAGGAACTGAGCAATATTGCGCCGGAGGTCGATATGAGCACAGTCAATCCGTCGGCCGATCTGCGCGAGGAGCTCGATATCGACTCGATGGACTTCCTGAATTTCATCACGGCGATGGACCAGCGCCTTGGTGTCAACGTCCCCGAACTCGACTACCCGAAACTGATCACGCTTGACGGCGCCGTTGCCTATCTCCAGGCGAAACGCTCCGCCTGACGGGTGACGGGCGGCTCTTCGCTTCCGGCCCTCGCAAATTCAAAACACGATAAGCGCCAAAGAAACGTCGCCATTATTGTTTGGCGGCGGCGGCGGCTTATTACGCGACGATATTTCACACCTATCCGTAAATTCCGGTTGACCGAACGGAATTCGTGACCCAGACTATAAACTTAGTTTTCACATTGCAATTATCCCTGACAGATCGGTTCACGTGTCTGGGGGGTGGTTTGTTACCCAGGCGGTGAAGGGGAACGTTGCAATGGGCGCCGGATCGCTAAAAAAACCTAGTCCGGCGGAGAACGAGCTTGGTGCGATGGGTGGGAACGCCGAGAAGCAGCTCCCGACAAGCTCATATTGCTCAGGGTAAGCTGAGATGATTCGTGCGCACCGACAGGACCCGCCGGCACATGCCGACTTCAGGCACCGGTTCTGCTCGGATGCGGACCGGCATTTCCCGAAATTTCGCGAATTAAGACGACATGCCACCCAGCTTTGTTCTTTGACGGGCAATGCGTGGACGGCGGGGACGCAATTGGTGGTGTTCTGATGAGGAGGGAGAGGAGCGCCGCCAAAATATAAATCATAGGGAGGCGAACATGGCCGCTACAGCAGAGCGTGGTGAGCACGGGCGAAAAATGCAGCCCAAGCTCGGCAGGATGACCGAGCATAAACCCGAAATCAGCGAGGTTCACATCCTCTGGATCACGGGGGGGCTTGGGTGCGACGGCAACTCTGTCTCCATTACGGCCGCGAGCCAGCCCAGTATCGAGGAGGTCGTGCTCGGCGCGATCCCCGGCCTTCCCAAGGTCCATTTGCACAATCCGGTGCTCGCCTACGAGGTCGGCGACGAATTCATGGCGCCCTTCCATGCGGCGGCGCGGGGCGAGCTGGAGAATTTCGTGCTGGTGATGGAAGGCTCGATCCCCAATGAGAATATCAGTGGGGACGGCTATTGGGCGGCGTTCGGCTGCGATCCCGATACGGGCGATCCGATCACCATTCCGCAGTGGCTCGACCGTCTCGCGCCGAAAGCGCTGGGGGTGGTCACGGCCGGCACCTGCTCTGCCTATGGCGGCATCCACGCCATGAAAGGCAATCCGACCGGCTGCATGGGCGTTGCCGACTATCTCGGGTGGGACTGGAAGTCAAAGGCGGGCCTGCCGATCGTGAACGTGCCCGGCTGTCCGGTTCAGCCCGATAATTTCATGGAAACGCTGCTCTATCTTCTGCGGCAGCTCGCCGGGCTCGCTCCGATGATCCCGATCGACGAGGCGGGACGCCCGAAATGGCTGTTCGAGAAGACGGTGCACCAAGGCTGCGACCGCGCCGGCTATTATGAGGTCGGCGACTTCACCCACGAATATGGCTCACCGAAATGCCTGGTGAAGATCGGCTGCTGGGGCCCCGCCGTCCAGTGCAACGTACCCAAGCGCGGCTGGATGGACGGCGTTGGCGGTTGTCCGAATGTGGGAGGGATCTGCATCGGCTGCACCATGCCAGGCTTCCCCGACAAATTCATGCCGTTCATGGACGAGCCGCCTGGGGGAACGCTCTCCTCGACGCTCATCAAGCCTTATGGCTGGCTTATCCGGGCGCTGCGTCCCTTGACGACTGCAGCGCTGAATGACGAGCCGAAGTGGCGCCACAACCGGCCGAAGCTGACGACCGGTTATCGTCCGCCACGCTAATTCAGGCCTTCCCGCAAGGAACACTTTTTCGGAGACAGCCATGTCCATCGAAGCACCGACCCGTACACCCGCCACCCAGCCGTCGCAGATCGTCGAAATGAACTGGGACCCGATCACCCGGATCGTCGGCAGCCTCGGCATCTACACCAAGATCGACTTCGCCAACCGCATCGTCGCCGACTGCCACGCGACCTCATCGATCTTCCGCGGCTACTCTATATTCATGAAGGGCAAAGACCCGCGCGACGCCCATTTCATCACCAGCCGGATTTGCGGCATTTGCGGCGACAACCACGCCACATGCTCCGTCTACGCTCAGAATATGGCCTATGGCATCAAGCCGCCGGCGATGGCCGAGTGGATCACCAATCTCGGCGAGGCCGCCGAATATATGTTCGATCACAACATCTTTCAGGACAATCTCGTCGGCGTGGATTTCTGCGAGAAGATGGTGCGCGAGACCAATCCCGGCGTCTGGGAACTCGCCAAGACGACCGAAGCGCCGCATGCGGCCGATCACGGCTACCGGACCATCGCCGAGATCATGACGGCGCTCAATCCGTTCACCGGCGAGTTCTATCGTGAAACGCTGCAGGTCAGCCGGTATACGCGCGAGATGTTCTGCCTGATGGAAGGCCGGCATGTGCATCCGTCCACGCTCTATCCTGGCGGCGTCGGCACGGTGCCGACCATGCAGCTTTTCACCGACTATCTCACCCGGCTGATGCGCTATTGCGAATTCATGAAGAAATGCGTGCCGCTGCACGACGATCTGTTCGATTTCTTCTACGACGCGCTGCCGGGCTATGAGGAGGTCGGCCGCCGCCGCATCCTGCTCGGCTGCTGGGGCTCGTTCCAGGACCCGGATGTCTGCGACTACAACTACAAGACCATGACCGATTGGGGCCGGGCGATGTATGTGACGCCAGGCGTCGTCGTCGACGGCGAGCTGGTCACGACCGACCTCGTCGACATCAATCTGAATATCCGGATTCTGCTCGGCCACTCCTTCTATGACGATTGGGATGAGGGCGAAACCTTCGTTAAAAACGATCCTCTCGGCAATCCGATCGATAAGAAGCACCCCTGGAACCAGACGACGATCCCGCGTCCGCAGAAGCGCAATTTCGACGGCAAATATTCCTGGGTGATGTGCCCGCGCTGGCTCGACAAGCGGACCGGCGACCATCTGGCGCTCGACACTGGCGGCGGCGCCTTCGCCCGGCTTTGGGCGACAGCTTTGGCCGGGATCGTCGACATGGGATATGTCAAGGCGACCGGCGACGGCGTCGTCATCAATCTTCCCAAGACGGCGCTGAAGCCAGAAGTCAGCTTTAAATGGAATGTCCCGAAATGGTCGAACGCCATTGAGCGCGACCGCGCCCGGACCTATTTCCAGGCGTATTCGGCCGCCGCGGCGCTCTATTTCACAGAGCAGGCGCTTGCCGAGCTGCAAGCCGGCCGCACGGATACCTGGACCGACTTCAACGTACCCGATGAGGCGATCGGCTGCGGTTTCCATGAGGCCGTGCGGGGCGTGCTTTCGCACCATCTGGTGATCCGCGGCGGCAAGATCGCCAATTATCACCCCTATCCGCCGACCCCCTGGAACGGCACGCCGCGCGATATTTACGGAACGCTCGGCCCCTACGAAGACGCCATCAAGGACACGCCGATCTTCGAGGAGAACGGCCCGGACAACTTCAAGGGCATCGATATCATGCGCGCGGTGCGCAGTTTCGACCCGTGCCTGCCTTGCGGCGTGCATATGTATGTCGGCGACGGCAAGACGATCGAGACGACGCATTCGCCGATGTTCGGCGTCGGCCGCGACGGCCACGGCCATGACTAGTCCTGAGAAGGACGAGCTTGATGCCGCTCTGCGCCGGCTTGAGGACCTGATCGGGGAACTCGCTACGCATCCCGATTCCTCGGCCGGCGCGTCGGCGCGCGAGCTGGTCTCGCTGGTGCTCGATCTGCACGGGGTCGGGCTTGCAAGCTTGATGACGATCGTGACCAGGGCCGATGGAGGCGACGCCATTCTCGCCCGGCTGGTAGCGGATGAGCGGGTGCGGGCCATGCTGCTCCTGCACGGCCTGCATCCCGAGGATCTGCAGACCAGAAGTCCGGCAGGCTGTCGAACGGCTGAGGCCGCATCTCGGCGTGCATGGCCTGCGTGTCGAGATCGTCGAGATCGCCGACGGGACGGTGCGGCTTCGCCTCCACGGAACCGACGCGCCGGGGCTGAAGGCGCCGATGCTTTGGTCGCTGCCGAGCGAAATCGAGGCCACCATCGTGGAGGCGGCGCCAGATGTCGAGCAGGTTCTGATCGATGGGCTCGGCTTTGAACGTGCCGCTGTCAGTCACGCGGCGGAGTGATTGGGGCTGTGGACGCCGGGACCACCATGACAAGTGTTCAGGCGGGCAACTGGGTCGCCAAGCTGCAACGTTTCATGCGCGGTCCGCAGGCGGCGGCGGACGAATATTGCGAGCTTTGCGCCGCGCCGATCGCCCATGATCACCCGCATCTGGCCGAACCGGCCAGCCGGCGTCTGCTCTGTGTCTGCCGCGGCTGCGCCCTGCTGCTCGGCAATCGCGCCGACAATAAGTACCGGCGGGTCCCCGAAGAGGCGGAGAGGCTCGAAGACTTCCATCTGAGCGATGTCGAATGGGACGCTTTCGGCATCCCGATCGGCCTTGCCTTCTTTTTCCGCAGCGCGGCGGAAGATCGCGTCGTCTCGTTCTATCCGGGTCCCGCCGGCCCGACGGAATCGCTGCTCGATCTTGCCGCCTGGTCCGGGCTCGTCTCGAACAATCCGGTGCTGGCAGCGCTTGAGCCCGATGTCGAGGCGCTCCTGGTCAATCGCGTGAATGGCGCGCGCGATTATTTCCGTGTGCCGATCGATCGCTGCTACGTGCTCGTCGGCCTGATCCGCAAACATTGGCATGGCGTGTCCGGCGGCAGCGAGGCTTGGGCGGCGATTGATGGCTTCTTCGATGATCTTCGGCAGAGGCGCATTGCGTCCGGGACCGCCCGTCATGGCTGATCTGCATTTCACAGTCGAGGGCGTGGACATTGAGCGCTTTGCCGCAGCGCCGACGCTGTTGTTCAAGCTGCGGCTTGCCAATGCCGTGCCCGAGACGGCGGTGCAGAATGTCATGCTGACTTGCCAGCTTCGCATCGAGGCGACACGGCGGCGCTATTCGGCCGAGGAGCAAGAGCGCCTCAGCGAGCTCTTCGGCGAGGCGCCGCGCTGGGACGACACGCTCCGCAGTATGCTCTGGACGCATGCGGCGGTTCAGGTTCCCGCTTTCGAGGGGGAACCTGAACGGCTGGTCGATCTGCCCGTTCCCTGCAGTTTCGACTTCAACGTCGCGGCGACCAAATATTTCTATGGCCTCGAAGCTGGCGAGGTGCCGCTGACGCTGCTGTTCAGCGGCACCGTTTTCTATCGCGACGCTGGTGGCACCCTGCAGATGGGCCACATCCCCTGGAGCAAGGAGGCCGAGTATCGCCTGCCGGTCGGCGTCTGGCAGGGCATGATGGACCATTATTACCCGGCGAGCGCCTGGCTGCGCATCGAGCGCGATCTGTTCGACGAGATCTACCGGTTCAAACGCCGGGAAGGCTTCACCAGCTGGGAGCAGACGCTGCGCGCGCTTCTCGACCGGCAGCGCGAGGAGAGCCTCTCATGAACCTCTCGCGCGTCGAAGCGATCGTCAATGCCGTGCTCTATGAGGGCTACATCCTCTATCCCTACCGGCCATCGAGCGTGAAGAACCGGCAGCGCTGGACATTCGGCGGCGTTTATCCGAGCGCCTATGCGGCTGCGGATGAAAGCTGCGCTTCGGTAATGCAGACCGAATGCCTGGTTCGCGGCGGTTCCGAGACGGAGATCGAGGTGGTGGTGCGCTTCCTCCAGCTCGTCAGGCGGGAGGTCGGAGCCCTGCCCGCGCCGATTGCGGATCTGCCTGCCGATGGGGAGCCGGCGTTCAGCAAGGTCGCCTCGCTGGAGATCGGCGGAGAGGTGTTCCATGCCTGGGAAGAAGCGGTCGAGCGGGATGTCAACGCGCCAGGGCTGACGATCGCGGAAATCACGGGCGAAGCCAGACGCGTCCCGTTCCGCTTTGAGAGCCGGCGCGCTTTGGAGCCGCTTCGGGAGGCGGACGGGCTCATCGCCGGCCTGCTGATCCGCGAGAGTGCGACGCTGGAGGGTGCGCTCACGATCGGAGCCACGGAGGTCGCGCCGGCCGTCTTCCGCCTGACGGTTCGCATCGAAAACCTGACGCCGTTCGACACGACGCCGTCCGCCGATCAGGCCGACGCCCAGTGGCGCGCCTTCGCCTCCACCCACACCATATTGGGCGCCCGCGGCGGCGCGTTCATCTCCCTGCTCGATCCGCCTACGGAGCTTGAGGATGTGGCGGCGGCTTGCGAAAATCAGGGGACCTGGCCGGTGATGGCCGGGGAGGAAGGCGCAACGAACACGGTGCTCTCGTCGCCAATCATTCTCTACGACTATCCGCAGGTTGCGCCTGAAAGTCCGGGCGATCTGTTCGATGCAACTGAAATCGACGAGATCCTGACACTCCGCATCCTTGCGATGACGGATGAGGAGAAGCGCGAGATGGCGGCGGCCGATCCGCGCGCCCGCGCGCTGCTTGAGCGGACCGAAGGCCTGACCGCGGCTGACATGGAGAGGCTGCACGGCACGCTGCGCAACCCGCATTTTGCATCCGGACGGGGGCCGGCAGCAGCGGTCAAGCCGGAACTCGCCTTCCTGCATCTCGGCGGCCGGGATCTGAAGATCGGCGATCGCGTCCGGCTTCGTCCCAAGGCGGGAGGCGATGTCATGGACATCGTTCTGAAAGACGAGCTGGCTGTGATCGAAGCGATCGAGCGCGATTTCGAGGACAAGGTGCACATCGCGGTGGTGCTCGATGCCGATCCCGGCCGCGAATTCGGCCTTGACCGGATGCCGGGCCACCGCTTCTTCTTCTCGCCCGAGGAACTCGAACCCGTTGACGAGGACGCATCGGCATGACCAAAATTCTCGTCGCGGGCATCGGCAATATTTTCAAGGGCGACGATGCGTTCGGCGTGGAGGTTGCTCAGCGTCTGGCTCGAAGGCCGCATCCCGACGGCGTCAGGATCGTCGATTTCGGTATTCGCGGTATCGACCTGACCTATGCGCTGCTCGACGACTATGACGCTGCGATTTTGGTCGATGCGGCCCAGCGCAATCATGCACCCGGCACCATCTCCGTCATCGAACCGGATCAACCTTCGCCCGATGCGCTTCCGCCGGAGGGCGTGTTTGTCGAGCTGCATAATCTCGATCCGGCAAAAGTGCTGGCGCTTGTCGCCGCGCTCGGCGGTGGCTGCGGGCGGATCTTGCTGGTCGCCTGCGAACCGGCCACGCTCGGCGATGAGGAAACCGGTGCGATGGGCCTGAGCGAGCCGGTTGCGGCCGCGGTCGATGAAGCGATCACGATTGTCGAGCGCCTGATCGCAGAGATGTTGGGTCATGAGCTGCCAAGCAGCTCATCTTTTGAAGAACAACAGGCGCATTGAAAGGAGGCACGCTATGAGCGGTTGGGAGATCTTCTGGATTATCGTGGCAGTCTTGATCGCACTACTGATCATCAGTAATCTGCGCGATATTGTTCGATATCTTCGAATTCGGTCGATGTAGGCTGGCGCTATGTGCTTAGGCATTCCCGGGCAGATCGTTTCGATCTCGGACCCTGAAAACGCGCTCGGCATTGTCGATGTGTCGGGCGTGCGGCGCGAGGTCAACCTAACCTGCGTCGTCACCGACGATCATGCCGTCGAAGACTGTGTGGGCGACTGGGTGTTGGTGCATGTCGGCTTCGCCATGAGTTGTATCGATGAGGCCGAAGCAGCCGCGACACTGAAAATCCTGGAGGAGCTGGGCGAGGTCGAGGAGGAGCTCACCTCCATGCGCATGTCGGCGGCGTCCGACGGTCCGACCTGACTTCATTTGGATGGAAACGACTCTCTAAATTGCACTGATCACCTCTCCCACGGGAGAGGGAGCAGCCAGCGCAAGCCCGATCAATTCGGCTTAAAATGATCGCGCGTTAATGGGTCTCCAACTGGTCGTAGACCTGCCTGGTGCCGAAATAGATGCCCTGCACCAGCAGGGCGCACGCGATCAGGTCAATCCCAAGACAGACGGCGATTGACCAGAGCGCGGCGGGCAGGAGCATGGCGACCGCCATCTTCCCTGTGAACAGGCACCAGGCGAGCGTGGTTCTGATCCCGTGCCGGGCGGCAAGTCTCATGTCGATGCCGGCCAGGGAGGGCTCGAGATATTCCAGCAGGCCCACAATAATGGCGGCTGCGCCGGTCACGATTCCGATTGTCGTTGCGCCGAGCGCCAAGGTCCACCAGGGCTCCGGTCCCGCGTAAATCGCCGCAAGATCCAGCACCGGCACAGTCAGCCAGAAAGCGATGGGAAAATGCACCAGAAGCGGGTGCAAGGGTAGACCGAAGATCCGCATCTTTCGTCTCTTCATGGCTGACACGATGCCAGTTTCCTCGATTGTTTGCCAGCGCCGCCTTCCAGACGTCGGAGCTTCACGACACCCCCGGCAGGATTTTTTTCATCGGTGGGGATTAAAGACCCCCGTGACGCGTTTGCTATGGTGTCGACGGCGTTCACCTACTTTCGTCGTCGGCGCCCTAGATCAACCCTCGTTCAAGTTGAATCACTTGAACGATGTTAAGTTGATCTATTTCAATAAGTTAGCGCAACTGTTCCCACGTCCATCCCCGCCTTCGCGGGGACATGCTTGGACGCGCGTTGCGCTAGCGCTGAGCCCCGCTCTCGCCCGAGCGGGGCTCTTTTTTTCGAAGCGGCAGCTTACGGGCAAGCGGCCGCGCTACGCGCAGGGCGAATGGAAGGTAACACCGCATGAGCTTTCTTGCCGAATTCTGGGACTATATGAAGGTCCGCAAGATGTTCTGACTGCTGCCCGCAATCACGCAACTGCCCTGTGGACAACCGGCATTGGCTGCCCGACGAATCCGCTAGACTGCCCGGCGACGGGGGCGGAGTTCGGGCAACTCCGGACCCCAATTCGGCGCTGGAGTTGCGGTATTTCGCATGAGGTTCATCCACTCGGCAGACTGGCAGATCGGCAAGGCCTTCAGGCAGGTCGGCGATCGCGAGGCGGTTCTTCAGAAGGCACGCCTCGATGTGATCGAGACGATCGGGCGCCTGGCGCATGAGGAAGATGCGCGGCTCGTCCTGGTTGCCGGCGATGTTTACGACACGGATTCGCCGACGCCGGCCACGATGCGGGCGCCGCTGGAGCGGATGCGCGGCTTTCCGCAGGTGCAATGGCATTTATTGCCGGGCAATCACGATCCGCATCGTCCGCAGGGCCTGTGGGAGCGCGTTGCCGCGACCGACCTGCCGGAAAACATCCATCTGCATCTGGAAAACCGCGTTGCGCAAATCGCGCCGGACATCGCGCTCTTACCCAGCCCGCTCTCCCGGAAGAGCGAGGCGAATGACCTGACAGGCTGGATGGACGACGCGCCGACGCCTGAGGGGGCGATCCGCATCGGCCTCGCGCACGGATCGGTGACCGGGTTCGATTCCTCCGGCGAGGCCGGCAATCCGATCGACCCGGCGCGTCCCAAAAGTGCAGGACTTTCCTATCTCGCTCTCGGCGATTGGCACCGCACGCGCCGGATTTCGCCCTCCATCTGGTATTCCGGCACGCCTGAGCCGGACCGGGTCGATAGCCAGGAAGAGGGCAAGGTTCTGCTTGTCGATATTGACGGCCCTCGCGCGACGCCGGCCGTCACCGAAAAGATCGTCGGGCGTTATATCTGGCGGTCGCTCGAGGAAACGATCAGCGGCGACGATGAGATTCCCGGGCTGGAAGACCGGCTGCGTACCCTGCCCTCCCCCTCGCAGACGCTGCTGCGATTGACCTTGCGCGGCCTCCTGTCGCTGGCCGGACATGCCGAATTGCAGAACCGACTGGCGGGAATCGAGGCCGCCTTCTTCTGCCTGACGGTGAGACAGGACGCGCTGACCACAGCGCCTTCGCCCGAGGACCTCCAGCGCCTAGAATTCGACGGCGTGCTCGCTACGGTCGCGCGCGAGCTTCAGGCGCGGGCCGCCGATATGGCGCTTGCATTGGAAGAGCGGCAGACCGCCGAAGCAGCCCTGATCCAGCTTTACGGCGCCATCACCAATATGCCGCGCCAAGGGAGCAACTGATGGAGATCACCCGGCTTTCCGTCAGCGGCGTGGGCCGTTTCGCGAGCGAAGTGGTGATCGACGGCCTTGGACCTGGCGTCAATGTTCTGGCAGCCCCGAACGAGGCCGGCAAGTCGACCCTGTTTCGGGCGCTTCGCGCCTGCATCTTCGAGCGGCACAAATCGAAGAACGACGCCGTCAAGTCGCTGATAAGCCAGGGCACGAATCTTCCCGCGACAATTGCCGTCGATTTCACCCATGAAGGACAGGACTATCGTATTACGAAGTCCTTCATCCGCAGCCCCCGCGCGTCACTTGCCAAGAATGGCCGTGAGATCGCCAAGGGCGCCGCCGCGGACGAAAAACTCTGGGACATCCTCGGCATCGAGCCGATGAATGCCCGGTCTGTCGATCAGGCCGCCTTCGCCATGCTCTGGGTCGGTCAGCGCAACTCCTTCACCCTGCCCGCAATCACCAAGGCCGGTGAAACCGTGCTCGGTGCCGCGATCGAATCGGAGGTGGGCGCCGTCGCCGGCAGCGACCGGGCCAAGGTGATCCTGGCGGCCATGCAGGCGGAGCTGGCACGCTATGTCACGGAAAAGACCGGCAAACCCATTGCACAAGGCCCGCTTGACCGCGCATGCCGCGAGCGGGACGGCTGCCGGAAGGCGTTGGACGGCTATTCGTCACGGCTCCGCGATCTTGAGGATCAATTCGCAAGGCTTGCTCAACTGCGATCCGAATATGAGCGTCACGCCGACCCTGCCGCCGCCGCAGGGCAGGAGCGGGAGCTGAACGAGACCGCGAGCGAGTTGCGGGCCGCCAGGCAGGCCGCCGAGCGGGTTTCGGCATTCGAGGCCGATGAACGGCGCTGTCACGCGCAGAAGGAAAGCGCCGCCGCGAAGCTGGAGCGGTTGAAGGAGCTGGCGGCAACGATCGCCAGCCAGCGGGAGCGGGAAGCCAAGCTTGCGGCGGATGTCGAGAAACTGAGCGGTGAGGAAAAGGCGCTTCGAAGCAAGCTTGCCGAAATTCGCTCAAAGGCGAAGGAGATCGACAGCGCCGAGGAGGCCGACGCAAGTCGGGATCGCGTCCTTGAGCAGCTTGCCGAGGCGGCCACGAAGGTGCGCTCCAAAGCCGAAATCGAGCGAAAGGCGGGCTTGCTCGCCGGAATCATCGAGCGGCGGACGCAAGCGCGGGGCGAACGCGATGCCTGCAACGTGACCGCGAAAACCCTCCAATCGCTCGAACAGGCCGAGCGCGAAATTGAGCTGTTGGAGGCGACGCTCACCTCCTCGGCGTCGAAGCTGACTGTCGCCCTGAAGCGCGGCGCGGACGTGCCAGTGCTCATTGACGACCGCGAAGCGAAGCACGGCGAAAGCCTGCCGATTACCTCGCCTCTCACCGTTTCGATCGGCAATATCGCGACATTGACGCTGTCGCCCCCGGACGGCTTCGGCGCCGATCAGGAGAAAGCCCGGAGCGCCCTCATCGGTCAGCGCGACAAGCTCTTGCGCGCCGCCAATGTCGTCAGCCTGGAGGAAGCCCGGCAATCCTTTGCGTGCCGCGAAGCGCTCGAAACCGAACTCAAGGGCATCGATGCCGAGCTCAATGCCTTGGACGTCGATCCCAACTCGGCGGGGGATGCGCTTGCCGCCCTTCAAAAGCAGATCGCCCGGATCGGCGCGGAAATCGCCGAGGCCAAGAAACGCGCCAAGGTGGAGATCTTGCTTGAGCCCGGCACCGTCGATGAGGAGCGCCGGGACATCGCGAAACGGCATGAGGAGCGGCGCCGGCAACGCAAGATCTCCGATGCGACGGCCCAGGAATTTCAAGGAGAGCTTGAGGCGATCGTCACGCGGAAAGGCAATCTGTCAGGTGAGCTTGACGAGCTTCGCCGCGCCCTCTCCGCAAATCTCGCCGCCTCTCCGGACGAGAGCCGGGATGCGGCGATCGCTGAAGCCTCGACGCAGCTGGACGCGGCGACGACGGCGCATCAGCAGACGGCCGGCGCGCTTGCCGATCTGCGCGGCAAAAGTCCGCCGCCGGAGGAAATCGAACGGCTCGGCAACAAGCTGGCGCGTCTGGAACAGGCGATCGCCAATCGCAAGACGCGCCTTGCCGAGCTCGACCGGACCATCTCCAACCTCGAAGGGCAGATCCAAAGCGCGGGCGGCGACGGGCTGGGCGAACGGGTTGCCATGCTCGAAAGCCAGCGCGCGCAGGCCGACGCCGAGGTCGCCAGACATGAAAAGCGCGTGGCGGTCCTCAAACTGCTGACGGAGACGATTGCGCGCGCGCTCGACGAAAGCCGCGAGCGCTTTTATGCGCCGGTGCTGCGTCACTTGAAGCCGTTCGTCAACGACCTGTTCCCCGGAGCGGCGCTCCAGCTTGGCGACAGTTTCCAGGTCAGCAACCTGACCCGGGAGAGCGCGGGCGCGGAAGATTTCGGCCAGCTCTCCGACGGCACGAAGGAGCAGATCGCCGTTCTCGTCCGCCTCGCCATGGGCGCGCTGCTGGCCGAGCAGGGCCGCTCGGTCCCGATTATCCTCGACGATGCGCTGGTCTTTTCCGATGACGACCGGATCGCCCGCATGTTCGATGCGCTCAGCCGGGCCGGATCGAGACAGCAGATCATCGTTCTGACCTGCCGCACCCGGGCTTTCGCGGCCCTGGGAGGCAGACCATTGCAGATCACGCCGAATTGACCGCTTGCGCGGACCGGATTGGCGGGGTGAGCAAAGCCATCCGGCCCCCGTGTTTTCCGCGTCTATTCATTCGCATTTCGTCTTCGTAAAATTTTAAGCCTGTCAATCAAAAGATACGCCATTGGCATACTACGCCATTGACGTACATCGGAAACCTTTCTATATTTGAAAAGGATATGTCGCGGTGGCTAAGAAGACGACAAATCCGGCGCCGGAGTTAATCGGTTCCTTGGTCACCGAACGCGCCGATGAGCGGGCTTTGGCGGTTGTCGAGCTTGCGGGCTTCGCGAAGGATGCGAAGGCGATCTTGACCGAGGAGGACTTGGAGGAGCTGAAGCAGGACGTCGCGATATTTCGACAATTAGGCACGATCATCAAAGGGACGGGCGGGATCAGAAAGTTTCGCTACGGCGCGAAAGAGAAGGGTAAGCGAGCGGGTGTCAGGATCATCTACTATTATGGCGGGGATCATATGCCGGTTTTCCTGCTCGCAATCTATGGGAAATCAGAGAAGCTGGACATTACTGAGCCAGAGAAGAAAGCAATACGGAAGCTCGTTGCCGCTTTGGATGAAGAAAATAAGATCAAAACCCATCCGGTGAAGTTGCGAGTGCTTAACGGCAGCGGAAGGAAAAGGAGATAGGCATGGCACGGAAGAGCAAGATAATCACGGGTCTGAAGGACGCCGTGCGTTATTCGCGCGGTGACCTTTCTCGGGGAAAAGCAACGACCGTAAGCGTCCCGCACCCGTTGGATGTCCAGGCGATCCGCATAAGGCAGGGACTTTCTCAGAAAGCCTTTGCGGAGAAATATGGTTTTGCGCTCTCGACGCTGCGCAATTGGGAACAGGGACGGCGTGCACCGTCTGGCGCGAGCCGCGTTCTCCTGCGCATTATCGAATGCAATCCCGCCGCCGTTGAGGAGGCTTTGGTGGCTTAGGCGAGCCGATTTTATGTTGTCCGGCAAAACACCCTCGCCGTCCTGTTACCGAACTGTCTGCAAAAAATGCCTGCACCCATTTCGGCGGCACGAGCGCAACGCGCGGCCAAGCACGTCCCCGCGAAGGCGGGGATGGACGCGGGAACAGTTGCGCTCGCCTTTTGATATCGATCAACTTGACCTCGTTCCAATGATCCCACTTGAACGAGGGTCGATCTAAAAAATCCGTCTCACTCATTGAATTGATTGGAGCGGGCGATCGGGATCGAACCGACGACATCCAGCTTGGGAAGCTGGCGTTCTACCGCTGAACTACGCCCGCAACTCTCCTACATTTATCACAGGCCAAATCCGGCGCAAGCCGGATTGCAGCAGGGGCGCGCGCAAAGAGCGTTTGCGTTCCAACCGGCCTTTGACCTATTCCCCTGAAGCAAGACCCAAGCGAACACACCCACACGACAAGGAGACGGATCATGGCGTCATTCGAGGAGCGACTCGGCAAAACGCCCTCCGACGAAACGCGGCTCGTGCATCTCGGACGCGATCCGAGTGCCCAGCACGGCTTTATCAATACGCCGATCTATCGCGGCTCCACCGTGGCTTTTCCGACCATGCAGGAGCTCCTCGCCTATGACAAGGAATACACCTATGGGCGGCGGGGAACGCCCACCGTCAAAGCGCTCTGCTCCGCGATCCGTGCGCTCGAAGGCGGGCATCGGAGCTGGGTCGCGCCGTCCGGCCTTGCCGCAATCACCGCGGTGCTGATCGCCTTCGTCGAAGCGGGCGATGAGATCCTGATCGCCGACAATGTGTACCACCCCACGCGGCGCGTCGCCGACCGTCTGCTCGGCCGATTGGGCGTCACGGCGCGCTATTACGATCCCACCATCGGCGCCGGCATCGCCGAGTTGATCACCGACAAGACCAGGCTCGTCTTCGCGGAATCGCCCGGCTCACAGACCTTCGAAATGCAGGATCTGGGGGCGATTGCCGGCGCTTGCCGAGCCCGGAATGTCTGGCTCGCTTTCGACAATACCTGGGCGACATCGCTTTACTTCAAGCCGCTTGCGCACGGCGCGGATATCTCGGTCCAGGCGGCGACGAAATATGTCGTCGGTCATGCCGACGCAATGCTCGGGCTGGTGACCGTGAATGAACGCGCCATGCCCTATATGCAGCGCGCTCATGAGGATCTTGGGCTTTGCGCGGGACCGGACGATTGCTTCCTGGCGCTCAGGGGCCTTCGGACGATGGCCGTTCGGCTGGCGCGGCACGGGGCCTCCGCGATCGAAATCGCGAGCTGGCTGGAGACCCGCCCCGACGTTGCGCGTGTCCTGCATCCCGCGCTGCCAAGCCATCCCGGCCATGAGATCTGGAAGCGGGATTTCAGCGGCTCGTCAGGGCTGTTTTCGATCGTCCTGAAACCCTGCTCGGAGAAAGCCCTCCCGGCAATGCTCGACGGGCTCGCCCTTTTCACGATGGGATATTCCTGGGGCGGCTATGAAAGCCTGATCGTGCCGTTCGATCCGACCCCCAATCGCACGGCGACGAAATGGAGCGCCGAAGGACCGGCGCTGCGGCTCCATATCGGTCTCGACGATCCTGCGGATCTCAAAGCCGATCTGGAGGCCGGCTTCCAAAGGCTGGCGGCCGCCAGTTGACTAGATCAACCCTCGTTCAAGTGGAATCACTTGGACGAGGTTAAGTTGATCTATTTCAAAAGACGAGCGCAACTGTTCCCGCGTTCATCCCGCCTTCGCGGGGACATGCTTGGGCGCGCGTTGCGCTAGAGTCCGTGGACAATTATCTCAGTGCGATCACGATAGCGGCAAGGTTGATCGTGGCTTTGTAGCTCAGGTCTGTTTTGTCGTATCGCGTATTCACGGATCGAAAGTCTTTGATTTTGCTAAAGTAATTCTCGATGAGATGACGCCACCGATATTTGACCCGATCGTGCGGGATCGGCTGTTTTCGATCCGCTTTTGATGGAATGACGGCCTCCGCTTCGCGCCTCTCCAGCTCGTCTCGTATAGCGTTATTGTCGAAGGCTTTGTCGCCGAGCAGAGCCTCAAATGTCAGTCCCCCGATAAGGTCCGAGGCACCGATGCTGTCATGGCGCTGCCCTGGCCACAAGGAAAAGCGCACGAGATTGCCCAAGGCATCGACCAGCGCCAAAATCTTCGTTGTCAGGCCGCCTTTTGAGCGGCCGATGGCCTGATCGAGAGTCCCCCTTTTGCGCCGCTTGCCTTCTGATGCACGCTAACGATCGTTCCGTCGATGAGGATATATTCGAAATCGGGCTCTCCGGACAAGGCATTGAAAATGCGATCGAAAACACCGGCCATCGCCCAACGGCGAAACCGCCGGAAGATGCTGTTCCAAGCCCCAAAGCCAGATGGCAAATCCCGCCAGGGTGCGCCGGTACGAACGCGCCACAGCACGGCTTCGAGAAACAGCCGGTTATCCCGAGCCGTCACACCGCAATCGCTCGCCTTGCCCGGCAAGAGCGGAGCGATAACACTCCATTGAGAATCCGAAAGCACGAAGCGTTCCCAGCGCATGCAAACCTCCCAAAAGGAAGTTTGAATCACTGTTCGAGGAAAATGTGAATCCCTTGATTGTCCACGGGCCCTAGGGCATCGATCCAAACGGAGGCAACAGCCGGAGTTTGGCAAAATTGATGCATAAACAAAGAGCTAGGGCGCGGACGCATGAACCATGTGAATGCGTCAGTGCGCTAGCACGATCGCTTCCGGCGTCGCTCAGCGCCCGGCCGACTTGGCGTAATGGGTCCCCGGCTTGACGTAGCGCTTGCAGGGGCGTGCGGTGGTCATGCAGGACCATTCGCCGCCCACCTCGCTGCAATCCATCGTCTTGCTCACGGCCAGCTTATAGCTGCCCCAGCTGCTGCCATATTCGAAGGCGGTAAAGTCGATCCAGGACCGCTGCGCTGCGTGCGCGGCGTCCTTCTTCGTCTTCCCCGTGCCGGCACCGTCGTGGAAATGTTCCGTCATGCAGACCCGCCGTCCCTTTTCATACTTCAATTCGTGGATGGCGGCGAGACCGGTCTCGTCCGCGGACGCTGTTTGGGCGGTGGCAAAAATGAGTATGGCCATTGAGGCGAGTTCTTTTTTCATCGCAAAACCTTCAGGCAAGAAGACCGGCAATGCCGTGATCCATCGAAAGGCCAGACCTTTCCTTGCCGAGATCACCGCCTGAGGGTTACGGATTGATTAAGCGGCTGCATATTTGCGTTTCTGCAACCTTTACGGGAACACGATGCGGTAAGGAATGAGGCATTTGCGCCACAAATTATCGAAGCGGCCGAAGAGCGGGCGGGAACAGTTCGCGGGACGCGTTCTTCGAGGGATGGCGGGAGTGACGGGGCTCGAACCCGCGACCTCCGGCGTGACAGGCCGGCACTCTAACCAGCTGAGCTACACCCCCAGACATCCATCCGAGCGTGGCGCAATGCGCTCACACTGCGAGTGATTGATGTAAGCCACACGGTCAGGTCCGTCAAGCGCTACACGCCGGAATCCGGAACCTTGTCGGGCCGGCATTTCAGCGATCGGCTGCGCTGCGGGATCGCTGGTGGGCGGTGAGAGGGTCGAACTCCCGACATCTTCGGTGTAAACGAAGCGCTCTACCACTGAGCTAACCGCCCGAACCCCTTGTCTCAGTGTGACTCGGTCCGGCATCCTTGACCGGAAAGAGCCGAATGACCGGGCTTATACCGCAAAGCCTCCGGCGACTCCACCCCGTCCTAATGCGATCGCGCTTCGACCGGTGGATGAGAGTCCGCATCGCGTCGCCGGCCTTGGAACGCCGCCCGACGAAAAAAGCCGCCCCGATCGGAGCGGCTTTTCCTTTTGGCGCGGGTGCCCGCGCCCGAAAGTCGTCGCCTAGATCAACACTCGTTCAAGTGTACTCACTTGGACGAGGTTAAGTTGATCCATATCAAAAGGCGAGCGCAACTGTTCCCGCGCCCATCCCCGCCTTCGCGGGGACATGCTCGGACGCGCGTTACGCTAAGCAGCTTGGATATTGTCGACGGCGATCTTGCCGGTGCGCTGATCTTCGCGCGTATCGAAGCTGACCTTCTGTCCTTCGGACAAGCTCCGGAGTCCCTGCGCGCTCAAGAGCAGTGGCATGAACGAACACGTCCTTGCCGCCATTATCGGGCTGAATGAAGCCATAGCCTTTTTGAGCGTTGTAGAACTTAACCGTACCTGTATTCATCGTCGTCCCTTAATTCACAGGATGCGTCTCTATGAGTTCGCACTGACCGCGGGCGGCATATGCAGACTCGGTTCGTCGATATTTGGGGAGAGGTTGAACGCGCACCCTGTAAGGGTGTCTCGGCCCAATCGTCCGGCCAAAAGTCGATGCGTTTATCTAACCCGTGGCGGTGCCGATGACAAGGGGCGTCGGCTCAAAACCGCGATATGAACGTTATTTTTTGATCGATCGACCCTAAAATATTGCTAAAAAAACCACTATGGCGAGGCTCCCGCCGGTATCGGAACCTTGCGCCCCTCATGGGCTCAACCCGTCCTTAACCTGTTCACTGCCAGATTTTTTGCTCAATATGCCGTCGAATGCTTGCGGTTGCCAGCGCAGCGCGGATCATCTAATGCCATCGACCGACACGCATTGTCGCTTTGCGGGGTGGATCTCTTGACCGGAAGCCAAACCCTGTTGTTCGCCATTCTGGTCTCGGTCATGACGCTGCTGATCTGGGGCCGGTGGCGTTACGACCTGGTGGCGTTCTCAGCTCTGATCGCTGCGCTCCTTCTCGGCGTCGTTCCGGTCGATCAGGCGTTTTCGGGCTTCGGCCATCCGGCAACGATCATCGTCGCGCTGGTGCTGGTCATCAGCCGTGGATTGTCGAACTCCGGCGCCATCGAGCTCGCGACCAAACGCATCATCAAGGCGTCGCGGCCGGTGTCGCTGCATATCGGCATCATGGCGACGATCGCGGCCGCGCTCTCCACCGTGATGAACAATGTCGCGGCCCTTGCGCTGCTGATGCCGGTCGACATCGATACGGCCAACAAGGCGAAGCGCAGCCCGGCTCTCACCCTGATGCCGCTCTCCTTCGCGACGATCCTCGGCGGCATGGTCACGCTGATCGGCACACCGCCGAACATCATCGTGGCGACGTTTCGAGGGCAGGCGGTCGGCCAGCCGTTCACCATGTTCGATTTCGCGCCCGTGGGCGCCGCCTGCGCCGCCGCCGGCGTTCTCTTCATCACATTGATCGGCTGGCGCCTCATCCCATCGGAACGCCGCCGCGGCAATGCCGCCCGACAGCTCTTCGACGTGGACGATTATCTTGCCGAGCTTGAAATTCAGGACGAGGGCAAGGCGGTCGGCGCCAGGATCGGCGATCTCGAAGCGCTGTCGGGAACCGGCGAAATCCAGATCATCGGTCTGATCCGCAACGAGCAGCGCCTGCCAAGCATCAATCGTGACGATGTGATCCAGATCGGCGACGTGCTGCTTATCCAGGGCCGCCCGGAGGGGATCGAGAAATTCGCCGGCAAGCTCGGATTGGAATATATGGGCACCGAAAAGACGCCCGAAATCCGAAGCCGATCCGACTTGGTGCTGAACGAAGTGGTGGTGCCCGAAAATGCTTTCGTCGACGGGCAAACCATCGGCCAGTTAAGGATCCGTAGCCGTTTCGGCGTCAATCTCGTCGGCATATCGCGCCGGGGCATGAATATCCGCGCGCGACTGCGCCAGTCCATCATTCGCCGGGGCGACATCCTGCTGCTGATGGGACCGGCCGAAGCGCTGGCGGAGGCAACCCGCTATTTGGGCTGTCTGCCGCTCGCCGGCCGCGGACTGCAGTTGATCCGGCGGGAAAAGGCCGGGATGGCGGCGCTCATTTTCGCCGGGGCAATTCTGCTCGCCAGCGCTGGCCTGGTGCAGCTTCCGATCGTGCTTGGCGGCGTTGTCGCGCTCTATGCCTTTACGGGCATCGTTCCGATACGGGAGCTCTATGACCAGATCGAGTGGCCGGTGATCGTTCTCCTCGGCTCCTTCATTCCGCTCGGGCAGGCCTTCGATATGACAGGCGGGGCTTCGCTCATCGCGGGGCATCTCGTTTCGCTGTCCCACGGCTATTCGCATATCGTCGTGCTTATCGCCCTGATGGTCATTACGATGATGCTGGCCGACGTGATCAACAACACGGCTACCGCGGTGATTGCCTCGCCGGTCGCGATCGACATTGCGCGGGAGCTGTCACTGACGCCGGATCCCTTCCTCATGGGCGTGGCGGTCGCCTCCTCCTGCCCCTTGCTCACGCCGATCGGCCATAAGAACAATACGCTGATCCTGGGGCCGGGCGGCTATCGCTTTGGCGATTATTGGCGGCTTGGCGCGCCGCTGGAGCTGCTGGTGCTCTTGATCAGCATTCCATTGATCCAGATTTTTTGGCCGCTCGTGCCCATGGTCTGGCCGCAATGACATAGCTGGCTAAGACGATCGGCTGAATCGTTCCGATCGGAATCTGAATGATGGGGAAGGATCATGAGATCTTTAGGATTTTTTGCAGCTCTCACACTGGCGCTTGCAACACCAATCACGGCGTGGGCGGACAAAGCCGACGTCATGGACGTCAAGGTCCAAAAAGAGGCGGGCGGCACGTTTCGCTTCGACGTCACGGTCAAGTCCGACGAAACGGGTTGGGACAAATACGCCGATAAATGGGATGTCATCGGTCCTGACGGCAAAGTGCTGGGCACGCGGGTACTTCTCCATCCCCACGAGACCGAGCAACCGTTCACACGCAGTCTGGGCGGCGTCGTCATTCCGGCCGAGGTCACCAGCGTGATCGTACGTGCCCATGACAAGGTTGAAGGCTATGGCGGCAAGGAAATGACACTCGAGCTGTCGCGCTAACGCAACGCGCGTTCACGCATGTCCTCGCGAAAGCGGGGATGAACGCGGGAACAGTTGCGCTAACTTTAAGAATTAGGCTTGACAAAAGCGGGTAGCCAGATATGGGCGGCAGCGAGCGCGAGGAATCCAGCGTAAGACAGTTTCGTTTTGTCATAGCGCGTGGCGATGCGCCGGAACTGTTTCAGTTTACCAAACATGCGCTCGATCCGATTGCGATCCTTGTAGGCTTTGAAGTCGCAGGCAGGCGGATCTTTGCGATTTGTTTTCGGCGGAATGACTGGTCCAATGCCTTTCATCAGCAGGGCAGATCGAACGTCGTCGCTGTCAAACCCTTTGTCCGCCAACATGATTTTCGGTTTGTTGACCGGCAATTTCAACAGGTCGTCTACGCCGCGATAGTCCGAGGTTTCGCCGCCTGTGAGGACAAAGCCAAGAGGGCGTCCTTTACCGTCTGACCGGGCGTGGATCTTTGTCGAAAAGCCGCCGCGGCTTCGACCAAGAGCATTTGAATCAATCCCCCTTTTCCGCCCGCTGCCTGAGCATGAGCGCGAACGGTGGTGCTGTCCATCATGTGAGCCCAGTCGTCGGTGAGCCCCAGTTCGACAAGCGTTTCGAGGATCGCATCCCACACACCCATCTCCGCCCAGCGCCTGAAACGGACGTAAACGGAGTTCCACTTGCCATAGTCTGGCGGAGGTATCGCCACGGTGCACCCCTGCGCATGATCCACATCATGCCATTGAAATATCTGCGATTAATCAACTTTTCAACGTTCAACTGATTCCAGTTGAACGTCGGTTGATCTAGGGCCCGTGGACAATCAAGGGATTCACATTTTCCTCGAACAGTAATTCAAACTTCCTTTTGGGAGGTTTGCATGCGCTGGGAACGCTTCGTGCTTTCGGATTCTCAATGGAGTGTTATCGCTCCGCTCTTGCCGGGCAAGGCGAGCGATTGCGGTGTGACGGCTCGGGATAACCGGCTGTTTCTCGAAGCCGTGCTGTGGCGCGTTCGTACCGGCGCACCCTGGCGGGATTTGCCATCTGGCTTTGGGGCTTGGAACAGCATCTTCCGGCGGTTTCGCCGTTGGGCGATGGCCGGTGTTTTCGATCGCATTTTCAATGCCTTGTCCGGAGAGCCCGATTTCGAATATATCCTCATCGACGGAACGATCGTTAGCGTGCATCAGAAGGCAAGCGGCGCAAAAGGGGGACTCTCGATCAGGCCATCGGCCGCTCAAAAGGCGGCCTGACAACGAAGATTTTGGCGCTGGTCGATGCCTTGGGCAATCTCGTGCGCTTTTCCTTGTGGCCAGGGCAGCGCCATGACAGCATCGGTGCCTCGGACCTTATCGGGGGACTGACATTTGAGGCTCTGCTCGGCGACAAAGCCTTCGACAATAACGCTATACGAGACGAGCTGGAGAGGCGCGAAGCGGAGGCCGTCATTCCATCAAAAGCGGATCGAAAACAGCCGATCCCGCACGATCGGGTCAAATATCGGTGGCGTCATCTCATCGAGAATTACTTTAGCAAAATCAAAGACTTTCGATCCGTGAATACGCGATACGACAAAACAGACCTGAGCTACAAAGCCACGATCAACCTTGCCGCTATCGTGATCGCACTGAGATAATTGTCCACGGACTCTAGCGCAACGCGCGCCGTGCCGCGACGGAGGAGCCGTAGCGCTGTGGGCCGAAGAGGCAGGCAAGGCCCATCAGAATGCCCGCAACCGTGGCGATCATGCCGGCCGCGCTGACGCTGGAATTCGCACCGATCCAGAGCGGTCCATACCCTGCAAGCACATACCCCGCCACCGCGGAGAAGGCGGCAATCGCCACGCTCCAGGCCACCTGAGGCGCGATACGATTGGTCATCAGCCGCGCTGTGGCGGGCGGACATATGAACATCGCGATCACGATGATCGATCCGACGGCGTCGAAGGCGGCGACAGCGCCCACCGCGACCATGATGACGAGCGCCAGGCTGGCGAGGGTCGGGCGGGCGCCGATGCTTCTGGCGAATTCCGGGTCGAAGGTGCCGATCACCAGTTCCTTCCAGGCCACAATGAGGAACAGCACGACCGCAATCAGAACGACCGCGAGCCGGGGAAGCTGGGGCGGCAATTCGGCGAGGGCCGTCTGGTCGAAAAGGGCGTGCCAGTCCTCGGCCGCGATCCAGATCAGACTTTCCAGATTGCCGTAAAGCGCGTGCTGGACATCGAGATGCACCGAGCTCGCATCGCTCTGCTCGAGCAGCAGCACGCCGGCGGCGAAGAGCGCGGTGAAGACGACGCCCATCGCCGCGCCGGGCTCGACGCGCCCGACACGCCGGATCAGCTCGATCAGCAGGACCGCGACGATTGCCGTCGCGGCGGCGCCGACCAGCATCGGCCACGCGGCGATCGTTCCGGTCACGAGAAAGGCGAGCACGATGCCGGGCAGCGCCACATGGCTCACTGCGTCGCCGATCAGGCTCTGCCGCCGAAGGACAAGGAAGTTGCCGAGCAATGCGCAGGCGACGGATGCAAATGTGCCGATCAGGATGGGCACGAGACTGAGCTGGAGGAATTCGGCGCTCATATCCGGACCTCCCGCGGCTTGAACTGGCGGTCGAGGTCTTCGATCACGTCCGGCGGCAGGGCCTCGGCGATGGGAAGCAGCCCGCTATGCTCCATCGACGCCGCCTCTTCCGGGTGCAACCGCCGATAAAGGCTCCAGAGCGCCTCGTCGCGGGCGACCGACGCCGCCGCTTCGCGCCCCGCATCCGTCGCCACGCCATCCCGGCGGATGAAGCCTCTGCCGCGCAGAACCTTCAGCGTGTAGGCGTCGTAGACAGGTTCGCCCCTCGCAAGCGCCAGGAGCCCTTGCCGCTCATGCACCATCTTCTGAAAGCGATAACGGCTGAGCGCCGTGGCGAGCAGGCCGCGCACGGGCGAAAAAACCAGCGACACCAGAAACAGCGCGAAGGCGCAGAGCACGATCAGCGCGCCGGTCGGAAGGCCCGCCGCAATCGAGGAGAGGGCGGCGCCGAAATAGGCGGCGAGCGCGCCGAGGCCCGTGGCGATCAGCACCATGCGGCCCGGCCGCTCGGTCCAGAAACGCGCCGCGACGGGTGGGATGATGGTCAGGGCGACGATGAGCACGAGCCCGGCGACCTTGAGCCCGATCACCGTAACGGCAAGCAGCAGCCCCATCATGGCGAAATCCGTCATGCGGACATCGATGCCCCTCGTCGCCGCATATTCGGGATCGAAGCAGACCAGCGTGAACGGACGGCGGAGAACGAATATGGCGAGGCCCGCCAGCAATGCGGCAACGGCGATCGTCTCGGCCTCGCTCCGCAGCATGCCGGCCGCCGAGCCGAGAAGAAACGTCGCGATGCCGGCCTGCCGTCCGCTTTCGAGCGTCTGGATCACGGTCATGAGCACGACGCCCGCGCCGAAAAATACCGAGAGCACTGCGCCGATCGCGGCGTCCTCCCCGAGCCGCGTGCGCCGGGCGATCCACTCGACGAAAAACAGCCCGATTGCCGAACTCGCCGCCGCTCCGATCAGGAGCCCCGGCAGAAACCGGCCGTCGCCGCCCAGAGCCACCATCAGTATGAAGGCCGCGGCAAGGCCGGGAAGCGTTCCGTGACTGATCGCGTCGCTGACGAGCGAGCGCTTGCGCAGGAGGATGAATGCGCCGATTGCCCCGGCACTTGCGCCGAGCAACGCCGCACCGAGCGTCACAAGCGCGGTGTTGTATCCTGCGGAAAAGAGCAGGGCCGAGATCAGCGCATCCATTTCAAACCTGCCAAAGCCTTAGCGCAACGCGCGTCCAAGCATGTCCCCACGAAAGCGGGGATGGACGCGGGAACAGTTGCGCTCGTCTTTTGAAATAGATCAACTTGACCTCGTCCAAGTGAGCCCACTTGAACGACGGTTGATCTAGCGGAGCGATCATGACTGGCCCGCGATGCCCAAGCCGGGCGATCTCGCGACCTCCGCCACATGGGTGGCTGCCAGCCGTCCGCCATATGTCGCCTGGAGGTTCTCCGAGGTGAAGGTGCTCTCAACCGGGCCGTCGGCGATCTTGCGCACATTGATCAGCAGCACATGGTCGAAATAATCGGCCACGGTCGCCAGATCGTGATGCACGCATATGATCGTCTTGCCGGCCGCGTTCAGCTCCTTGAGCACGGCGACGATGGCGCGCTCCGTCGCGGCATCGACCCCGGCAAAGGGCTCGTCCATGATGTAAAGGTCGGCCTGCTGGGCGAGCGCGCGGGCGAGAAAGACGCGCTGCTGCTGTCCGCCGGAGAGCTGGCCGATCTGTCTGTCGGCGAATGCCGTCATACCGACGCGCTCCAGGCATTCCAAGGCCCGCGTCTTATGTCTTTGGCCCGCAAAGCGCAGAAGGCCGATGTCGCGATAAAGCCCCATCAGCACGACGTCGAGAACGGTCGCCGGGAAGTCCCAATCCACGCTCGCACGCTGCGGCACATAGGCGATCCGGTGCCGCGCCTCCTCATAGCGCCGGCCGAAGACCGTGACCTCGCCGGCAAGTTTCGGCACGATCCCGAGCGCCGCCTTGATGAGGGACGATTTCCCCGCACCGTTCGGTCCGACGATCGCCATCATCACGCCGGGCGGCGTTATGAAGTCCACGGAGAAAAGCACCGGCTTTTCGCCATAGCTGACCGTCAGCCCGGAGATGGCGAGCGGACTATCGACGCTCTGCCGCCTGTCCGTGGGAGGGACGGCAAAGAGGTCTTCCGCCGGTAAGCTCATCTGTCTAACTCCTCAATATCGGGGTGAGACGCCCGTTCATGCCTTTTGCGGGCGCCTTGCCGCCGAGCGCGCGCGTGATGACGGTGACGTTATGATCGATCATGCCGAGATAGGTGCCCTCATAGGTGCCGGGCTGGCCCATCGCATCGGAAAACAGCTCGCCGCCGATCACCACCTCGTGACTCTTGGCCGCCGCGCCTTCGACCAGCGCTTTGACGTTCCGGTCCGAAACGGAGGATTCCACGAAGATCGCGCCGATCTTGCGGTCGACGATGGCGTCGACAAGGGTCTCGACCCGTTTCAGCCCGGCCTCGCTTTCCGTCGAAATCCCCTGAATGCCGAGCACCTCGAAACCGAACGCGCGGCCGAAATAGTTGAAGGCATCATGCGCCGTGACCAGGACGCGCGCCGTTTTGGGAACGGATGCGAGGACCTTGTCCGAATAGGCGGCGAGGGCGTCGATCTCGGCGAGGTGACCCTCGGCATTGGCGGCGAAATCGGCCTTGGCTTCGGGCGCCAGCTTGGTCAACTCGTCGCGCGCCGCCAGAACGACGGTCTTCCAGCGGCGGGGATCCATCCAGATATGCGGATCGTAGCGGCCATGATAGGTGTCGTGAGAGATCAACCTGTCTTTCGGCAAATATTCGGCGAGTGCGACCACGGCCCTGCGCCGGCTGAGCGTCTTGAGGAACTCTTCGAGCTGCGCTTCCAGATAAAGCCCGTGCCAGAAGACGGCATCGGCGCGGGTCATGGCGGCAATATCGGAGCGGGTCTGGCGATAGATGTGAGGATCGACGCCCGGCCCCATCAGCGCGGTCACCTCGACATGCTTGCCGCCGACCTGACGGACGGCGTCGGCGATCATGCTGGTCGTCGCGACGATGGTGAGAGGCTTTGCCGTGCTGGCCGATACGAAGGCCGCGGGCATGAGGCCCAACATCAACGCTGCCGCAATCGCCGCCAGAACGGAGCGTCTTAGGAATTGGGCCAACTTCGAACAATCCCCCATCTAGTTGCAAATTATTTGCAACTAGAATGTAGGAGCGAACGGATGTGTTTTGCAAGTGCAAATTATTTGCAGACAAAAAGTTTGAAATCGCGCCCCCATCCGTGCAAGGCCGCTGCGCCGGTCCATTTCGTATGAACCGCTTGCAATAAGGTGCTTTTCCGCAAGTTCGAATGCGCGTTGGGCCACGCTTCCGGCGAGCACTCCCCGATGATCGGGAGGCGCCCATTCGCCTCAACCTCGTTAGGGTCCTCATTTTACAGCCGTCTCATTCTCGCTGTATGATGACCCTTTAGGAACGCCAGGGAGATGCGGATGCGCGTTCTGGTCACGGGAGCGGGCGGTTTCATCGGCAAGCGACTGGTCAAAGAACTGCTCGCGGAACCAGCTCTCGGCCGTGACGGCAACCGGGCCGAGCAGATCGACGAAATCGTCCTCACCAGCCGCAACAGCACCCTCCTACGCGAGCTCAACGATCCGCGCCTGAGGGTCGAGATCGGCGATATCAGCGCCCCGGATTATCTGAAGCGCGTCTTCGAGAAGCGCATCGACAGCATTTTCCATCTTGCGGCTGCCTTGACGTCGGAATCGGAGCAGGACTTCGAGCGCGGCCTCACGGTCAATATTCTCGGCATGATCGCGCTTCTGGAACGTTGCCGCACGCAAGGCACGCGTCCGCGTTTTGTCTTCGCCAGCTCCATCGCGACCTTTGGCGGCCCGTTGCCGGAACGCGTCGATGACAGAGTGGCCCGCAATCCGCAAACCTCCTATGGCACCGCGAAGGCCATAGCCGAGCTCCTGATCGACGATTACAGCCGGCATGGCTTCATCGACGGGCGTGCGCTGCGTCTGCCGGTGGTCATCGTGCGTCCGGAGCCGTCGAGCGCTTCGCTCTCGGACCATGTCGGGGCGGTGCTGAGAGAACCCTTGCTCGGCAGAAATGTCGTCTGTCCGCTCAAACCGGAGACCTGCATCCCGGTCGCATCGGTGCGGAACGCGGTCAACTCTCTGATCCGCCTGCATGAAATTCCGGCCGACCGCTTCGGTCATACAAGGGCGATGAACATGCCCGCACTGACCGTTCCGCTTTCGGAATTGGCCGCGACCGTCGAGAGCCTCGATCATGCCGGACCGCGCGGGAGGATTAGCTGGGAAGTGAATGACGACATACAGTCGATCGTCGATAGCTGGCCATCCATCATCGTCGCCGAAGAGGCGAGGCGGCTCGGCCTCACTCCCGACCGGAGCGCGGCTGACATCTTGCGGGGCTTCGCCGAAGATTATGAGCTGGTCGGCTAAGCTTCGCGCTGGCTTTCGGGCCTGAATGCGTTGGCGAGAAAGCGCCCGCCGATCTCCAGACCCTCCGGATCGATGCCATGCCCCATCTCCGGGCGGATGTGCCATTCGACCGCAAGACCGGCGCCCGCCAGCGCGGACCGCGCCTGATGGATGGCCTCGACCGGGATCACATCGTCCTGTTCGCCGTGAACCAGCAGAATAGGCGGACGCGCCGTCATATCCGCTCTCAGCCGGTTCGGTTCGACCATCACGCCGGAATAGGCGACAAGCGCCGCCATCGTCTTTGCCCGGCGCAGGCCGACATGCAGCGCCATCATCGCGCCCTGGCTGAATCCCACGAGCGCCAGTGCCTCGTCGCCAAGCCCCAGGGCGGCCAGCTCCTGGTCGAGGAAGGCATTGACATCCGGTGCCGCCTTCTGAACGCCGCGCCAGCGTTCCTGCATGTCGCGGAACGTCAGGCCGAACCACTGACGCCCGCCATACGGATTGCCGGGACAGGGCTCCGGCGCGTCAGGGGCGATGAAGGCCGCGTCAGGCAGCACGCCGCGCCAGTAATTGCCGAGAGAGATCAGATCATTGCCGTTCGCACCATAGCCATGCACGATGACGACAAGCTGCTTGGCCGCGCCACCGGAGGCAGGCATGATGCGTGGGCCGTCGAGCTTTCGAACAGGTTCGGTCATGAAGATCTCCGCTGGCTTGGTGAGCCGTGACAGCTAGGATAAGAGGCATATTGCAGAAATTTTCCCAAGGGTGAAGATGACGGAATGCAAGATGCCAGACCTGTTTTCCGTTTCGCACCGAGCCCGAACGGCTTTTTACATCTCGGGCACGCCTATTCGGCACTGTTCACGCAAGCCATGGCGCGGCGCCACGGCGGCCGGCTGCTTTTGCGGATCGAGGATATCGATCTCGGCCGTTCACGCGCGGAATTTGAAGCTGCGATCTATGACGACCTTGCCTGGCTGGGCTTCGAGTGGGATCGGCCGGCCCGGCGCCAGTCCGAACATTTCGATGATTTCGCCAAGCCTGTCGCCATGCTCAGGGAGCTGGGGCTGGTCTATCCCTGTTTCGCCACGCGAAGCGAAATTGTCCAGGCCATGACCGCCAAAGGCAGGCTGGGCGAGTGCGACCCCGACGGAGCGCCGCTTTATCCGGGCCTCTACCGAAACGTCCCCGCCGAAATCAGCGAAGTGCGGATTACAGCGGGCGAGCCTTACGCCTTGCGCCTCGACATGAAAGCGGCGGCCGCCCTGGCGCGCGAGAAGGCCGGCGGCGTAATTGGCTTTCGCAGCCTGAGCGAAGATGGCAGCGAGACGCTCGTCGAAGCCCGGCCCGAACGATGGGGCGACATCATTCTTGCGCGCAAGGACGTCCCGACGAGCTACCATATTGCGGTCGTGACCGACGATGCGCTCCAAGGGGTCAGCCATGTGACGCGCGGCACGGACCTCTTAGCGGCGACAGACATTCACCGGCTGCTGCAAATCCTCCTTGATCTGCCCGAGCCGGTCTATTGCCACCACCCGCTGATCGTCGATCGGGAGGGCCGCAAACTGTCCAAATCCCATCGCGACAAGAGCCTCAGGAGCCTTCGGGAAGAAGGCGCGACCGCGCGGCAGATCAGGGAAATGATAGGTTTTCGGGACGAATTATGATTTCCATGCGTAAATAACCAGGAACAGTACGGAAGTTTGAAACGCCCCGATATGAAGCACCGCCTTTCCGACCGGATGATCAATAGCCGCCGCGCCTTTCTCCGTGCACGTCGGCAGAGCGTGCCCATGCGTATCCTCATCCCGAACGTGGTGACGCTGCTCGGCCTGTGCGTGGGCCTCACATCCATCCGCATGGCTATGGAAGGACGGTTCGATCTCGCGCTGGCGGCGATTGCGGGCGCGGCGGCGCTCGACGGATTGGACGGGCGCATGGCGCGTCTCCTGAAAGCGTCGTCGCGATTCGGCGCGGAGCTCGATTCCCTATCGGATTTCGTCTGTTTCGGCGTCGCGCCGGCGGTCGTGCTTTATCTTTGGGGATTCTCCGACGTGAGGAGCCTCGGCTGGATCGTCGTTCTGGTCTTCGCCGTCGCGACGGCTCTGCGCCTTGCGCGTTTCAACGTCGCGCTGGACGGCCCCGGAAAGCCGATGTGGGAGAATGCCTATTTCATCGGAGTGCCGGCGCCCGCGGGAGCGATCCTGCTGCTGCTGCCGCTCTACGTCGAGGGGCTGGGGGTACCGAAATCCTGGATTTTCTCACCCGTGATCACCGTTTACGCCATTCTGATCGCGGCGCTCATGGCGAGTCGTATCCGGACGTTCTCGGGCAAATTGATCGGCCGGCGCATCGAGCCGGAATATATCGCGCCGGTCATCGCGCTCGCCGTCGTGCTGGTCGCGACGCTGGTGACCTACCCCTATCTGTCCCTGACGCTTGGCTGTCTTGCGTATCTCACGCTGATACCGCTCAGCGCCCGGCGTTACACCAGGATGGCCCGTCAACATGAGACCATCGATGCTCCCGCCATCTCGCATAGCGCCGAACCCGGCGAAGACGCGCAGCCCCGGCACCAGGAGCACACCTCCCAGCCCTAGGCTGGGCCGGGCGTCAGCGCGGTCCACTTATGGAATTGGACGCCGGCTAACGCAAGCTCAGATGAGATGGAAACAGTCCTCTCGGTTAGCGCTTCGCGCGTCCAAGCATGTCCCCGCGAAGGCGGGGATGGATGGGGGGATCCAGTACGCCGCAGCACTTCGATCTGATCAAAGACACCTGCGTCTACTGGATTCCCGCTTGCGCGGGAATGACGTCGGGGTGCTTGGCAAGATCGGTGGACCGTTTCCGATTAAAGCAATCCGCCTCTAATCGTTGCGCGAGATGACCGGCTTGTGGAGAGCGGACGGTTTGGTGTTTGACGAACTGCTGCTCGGCCGAACCTCGCTATAGGACTGGTCGCCCGCCGGTGAACGCGGCCGGCGAGATTGCGACGACATGCGCTCGCCGGCTTCGACGGGCGCCCCGCCCTGACGCCGCCGATGCGCCTGGAAGTCACGGCCCAGCACAGTCTGCTGCGTGTCCGCATTGGCGCCGCCGCCGCGCGGGGTGCCGGAGGCAACCTCCTCCGGGATCTTCATCGCTCCTGGCGGCAGCGGCTCTTCCTTGTCCTGCTTCTCTTCCGCGCCGGTCTTGGAAGCCTCGGAGCCCTCCCCGCCTTTTGCGACGATGACAGCCGCCGGCCGCAAGACGCGCTCGCCGATCATATAGCCGGCATGAATGACCTGAACGACGGTGTCGGCAGGTACATTCGGCACTTCGATCTTGGTCATCGCCTCATGGAGATGCGGATTGAACGGCTCACCCTGTGGGTCGAAGCGCTTGATTTGATATTTCTCGAGGATCTTCAGCAGCTCGCGCTCGGTCATTTCGACCCCCTCGACGAAGCTGCGCAAAGCGGGGTCTTGCGTAACCGCTTCCTTCGGGACCGCTTCGATGGCGCGATGGATATTGTCCCCCACGCCGATCATTTCGCGGGCGAACTCGGAAATCGCATATTTGGAGAATTCGGACTTGTCGCGCTCCGTGCGGCGGCGCAGATTCTCCATTTCGGCCACGAGCCGGAGCGACTTGTCCTTAAGCTCCGTATTTTCGGCCTTCAGCTTCTCGATCTCGGCAGCCAAATCGGAGCTGGCATCGGACCCGGCTCCGGCATTCGCCCGCGTCTCCTCCTCCGCGTCCCCGCTTTCCGGCGCGGTGTTCGCGGAGTGATCATCGGCTTCGGCAGGGCCGCGCTTGTCTTCTTCCATTCGGGTTCTACCCTCCGCTGGTAGAGCATTGTCTTGACGACGATTTAGTTCGGATATTGGCAAGGCCGCCGCAATAATCAAGTCAGGAGGCGGCCAACCAGCCTCGCCGTGTAATCAACCATGGGGATAATCCGAGCATAATTCATGCGTGTCGGGCCTATTACCCCCAAAACACCGACAATTTTATGTTCCAGAGTCGCTGAATGGCGCCACAATCAACGACGATCCCGACAGAGAAAACAACTGATTCTCCGAGCCGATGAAAATCCGGACGCCTTCCGCCGCTTCCGTCAGATTGAGCAGTTGCATGATCTCGCGCTTGGATTCCAGATCGTCGAAGAGCAGGCGGATGCGTTCAAGATCCTCAATGGCGTTGAGATCGTTCAGCAGGTGAGATTGGCCGCGCACGATGAGGCTCTTCGACTCCTCCTTCCCGCCCGACCATTGCGCAAGCCCTGACTGCACAACCTTCGCCGTCAGCTCATCCAGCTGCGCTTTTTTTGCCGCCAGATCCTTCTCGATCTTTTCGCGCGCCTCGCCGAGCGTGACGCCGAGGAGACGCGAATTGAGATAGTTCGTTGCCTCCGTGAGGGCGGAGACCGGCAGCCCCTGGGGAAGGTTGAGGAGACGGTTCTCGATCGTCCCATCCTCGCCGACCAGCACGATCAAGGCGCGTTCGGTGTCGAGACTGACGAATTCGAAATGCTTGATTCGCCGATTGAGTTTCTCGGTGAGGACCACGCCGGCGCAACTGGACAGGCCGGAAAGCATTTCGCTGGCCTCCGAGAGCAGCTCATTCATGGTGAGCTGGCCGGTCATCTGCGCCTCGATCTGGGCGCGCTCATCATGCGCCAGATCCCCGATTTCCAACAGCCCGTCGACGAACAGCCGCAGGCCGCCTTCGGTGGGCAGGCGTCCGGCGCTGGTGTGAGGCGAATAGATCAGGCCAAGCGCTTCCAGGTCGGCCATCACATTGCGCACCGATGCAGGCGAGAGCGTCATGGGGAGCTGCCGGCTGACATTGCGCGAGCCGACGGGCTCACCCGTCGCCAGGTAAGTCTCTATGATCTGGCGGAATATCGCCCGCGAGCGCTCGTTGAGATCATTCAGGCTCGTGATCTCGCCATGCGCGCCGAAAGCGTGGGCCGCCAGCTCCTTGGCAAAATGAAGATCTTTCCCGCGCTGCATAGCCGATAATTTCTGACGGTTATCCAAATTCTCCACTTCCAACGCAAAAAGCCGTTACATGGAATTTAGCAACTTGCTGCACAGCGTCAAATGGCGCTCAACAGCGCAGAGCGCCAGAGGGCCTTGGCGACTTTGACAATGTTGGCGAACGCGGCCGCGCCAGTCGGGACGTCATCGCCGCGAGCGGCTGGGTTGGGAGGGGGGCGATCTCAGCGCCGTCCTGCGCTTGCGCAATCGACGCAGCATGCGCTTGTCGGATCCGCATTGAGCCTCTCACCGGCAATCGACTCGCCGCATTTGACGCAATAGCCGAACTCTCGGTTCTCGATCCGCTCCAGGGCAGCCTCGATCTGCCGCGCCCGGAGACGCCGCCGCCGCTCCGACTCCATGGCCATCGCCTGCTGCTGCATCGCGTCCGCACGGGAAAGGCGGCCCACACCCTGCTGATCGAGGGCAACGGTTCCCCGCGCCTCGCGTGCATCCTCGCTAAGGCTTTCCAGTTCCTGCTTTTCCTGCAGGAGGCGTTTGCGCCAGAATTCCAGATCCATGACAGTTTTATTCCGCCCGCTGATGCTTTGCTCTTCTGCGGCGAAACGGGCCTTTTTCAACAAAACAATTTCGCTGCCTTCAGGCAGCGTACGACAATACCGGCCAATAATTCAAACGGTGTTTACTGAATATTTAAGATATTAAGCACCGGCTTCGGCAGCCGAAACAAGGGCTGGGCGGACCGATCAGCGCTTATGGCGAGGGAATCTCCCGCGCGATGACCGACAGGCAATCGCCGCGTGCGATCAGGCCGGCAACATGGCGATGGACGAGAATGCCGTCGAGCGGCGCCAGGTACACAGCCGGCTCGGCCACCGGATTATCGATATCGTGAATATAGGCGATCGGCATCCCGGCTTCGACCGTTTGGCCCGGCTCGACGGCGGCCTCCAGAATTCCGCTCCGATCGGCGATGACGAACGAGCCTTTCGGCGTTTCGAGGAAACGAGTTCTGGCCGCTGCCGCGCGGCTCCTCCGCCAGCACGCCGAAATGCACAAGGCAGTCATGCACGCCGCCGGCCGCGATCCTGATCGTTTCGACGCTGGCCGTACCGCCGCCGCCCAGCTCGGTCGAGACGAAGACTTTGCCCAGCTCCTCGACCGCCGTGTCCAGCATTCCGACCGCATCCAGCTCCTCAAGCACAAGGCAGTTCGGCGCGCCGAAAGCCTTCGCCGCCGCCACGGTCCGGGCCATCTGCTCCTCATCGGGCAATTTGTGGATCACCGAGCAGGGCAGGAAGCTCATCATCTTGCCGCCGGCGTGAATATCGACCACCGCGTCGCAGAGCGGCAGAACGAAACGCTGGACATAGTCGGCGATCATCTCGGTGACCGTGCCATTCCGGTTGCCGGGAAAGGTCCGGTTCATATTTCCGCCGTCGATGGGCGAAAGGCGCGTTCCGGTCTTGATGGCGGGGTAGTTGAGGGCCGGGATCACAATGACCCGCCCGGAGACTTTGCGGATGTCAAGCGAGCGGACCAGGTTCATAAGAGCGATGGGCCCCTCATATTCGTCGCCATGGCTGCCGCCCGTCAGCAGGACCGTCGGCCCTTCGCCATTCTTGAAAACCGAGATCGGCATCAGGATCGAGCCCCAGGCGGAGTTGTTGCGCGAATGGGGAATGGTCAAATAGCGGTGCTGGACGCCGTCGGAGTGCAAATCCGCGTCGGTGGAGATTTTGCTGCGCAGCTCCATCGAGGTTTCGATCATCGTGGAACCTCAGTCGTCTTTCATGATGTGCACAATAGCGCTTGACGGGCGCCGTCTTCCCACTTCACAACTGGGCCTTATAGGTGATCTGCGTCCGACTTGTACACAACATTGCGCGTTTGAGGTGTGACCTTGTTGACGTTGCAGTCGATCTACGAAGCGCGCGCGCCTGTCGGGAAGATTGCCCTGCGCACGCCGCTCACGCCGGCCGCTTCCCTTTCCGATAAACGCCGCGATGTGCGCCTCAAGCTGGAGACCGTCCAGCCGACCGGCGCGTTCAAGCTTCGCGGCGCCGCCAATGCCATCTCCCGGCTCTCGCCGGACCAATCGGCACGCGGCGTCGTTTGCGCCTCGACGGGCAATCATGGGCGCGCGGTGAGCTATGTCGCGGCGCGCAGAGGAATCAAGGCGACGGTATGCCTGTCGGAGCTGGTGCCGGAAAACAAGCGTGAGGCCATTCGCGCCGCGGGCGGCGAATTGCATGTCACCGGCCGCAGCCAGGACGAGGCGCAAAGGCAAGTCGCCCGGCTCGTCGCCGAGGAGGGGATGGCCGAGATCCCGCCTTTCGATCATCCCGATGTGATTGCAGGACAGGGAACGATTGGCCTTGAGATGCTCGAAGACTGGCCCGAGGTCGATACCGTCATCGTGCCGCTCTCGGGCGGCGGGCTGATCGGCGGAATTGGCCTGGCGATCAAATCCGCCTCACCGGATATTCGCGTGATCGGCGTCTCGATGGAGCGCGGCGCGGCGATGCAGGCGAGCCTTGCGGCCGGCCATCCGGTCGAGGTCGGAGAGGAAGCCTCGCTTGCCGATTTGCTCGGCGGCGGCATCGGGCTCAACAATCAGTATACATTTTCTCTCGCCCGCAAATTCGTGGACGAAGTGGTCCTCCTGCCGGAAGCCGCGATTGCCCGCGCCATGCGCTATTTATATCTCGCCGAAGGCCTCGTGACCGAAGGCGCGGCAGCCGGCGGCGCGGCCGTGATCCTCGACGGTCTCGCGCAGCAGCTCGGCAAGCATATTGCCGTCGTCATATCGGGCCGCAATGTCGATATGGGCCTATTCCAGCGGGTCGTGGCGGGCGAAGTGCCCTATTGAAGGAGAAGCCATGCCGGAGATCACGATCCTGATCGAGCGCGAATTGCGGGATTGCGTTCAGCTCGACAAGGCGGCGGTGGACATCATCGAGGGGGCCTTTAAAGCGCTGGCGGAAGGGGGCGTCATCATGCCGCCCATACTGGGCATGACGATCGAGGAAAAGAACGGCGAGGTCGATGTCAAGACCGCCTATATCCGGGGCCTGGACGGCTTCGCCATCAAGATCAGCCCCGGCTTCTTCGACAATCCGAAAATGGGCCTGCCGAGCCTGAACGGGCTGATGGTGCTTCTCTCCTCGGAGACCGGCATCGTCAAATCGGTTCTGCTCGACAATGGCTATCTGACCGATCTGCGCACGGCGGCCGCGGGCGCGGTCGCGGCGCGCCATCTGGCGCCTCACAGGGTGAAGGTCGCCGGTGTGATCGGCGCGGGGATGCAGGCGCGGCTGCAAGTTCAGGCCCTGAAGCTGGAGCGCGATTTCGACGAGCTTCTGGTCTGGACACGGAGCCGGGAGGCCGCCGAGATCTATGCGCAGGAGCAGAGCGATCTGCTGGGCGTGCCGGTTCATGCCGCGGGCAGCGCCGAGGAGGTGGTGCGAAATGCGCAGGCGATCGTGACGACGACGCCGGCACGCGAGGCGATCATCATGGCCGAGTGGCTGCATCCCGGACTGCATATCACGGCGATGGGGTCGGACTCGCCGGAGAAGAGCGAGCTGTCGCCGAAAGCGCTCACCCGCGCCGACCGTTTCATCTGCGACCGGATCGAACAGTCGAAGAGCCGCGGGGAGATGCGCGCGGCCATGGCCGGGGGCGTAACTGGCCTGGAGCCCGACGAGCTGGGGGAAATCTGCGCCGGTCAAAAGCCCGGCCGTCAGTCCGAGGACGAGATCACGATCTGCGACCTCACCGGCACCGGCGCCCAGGACACCGCCATCGCGACCCATGCAGCGGCCATCGTTGCGGCGCGCGGCTATGGAACGACGATTTCGGCATGATCAAGCTCGATGCGCATGATTTGAAGATCCTCGAAATCCTGCAGCGTGACGGCAGAATTTCCAAGGTCAAGCTTGCCGAGGAGATCAACCTCTCGCCCAGCCCGGCTTGGGAACGTCTGCGACGCCTCGAACGCGCGGGCGTGATCTCCGGCTATCATGCCCGGCTCGACACCAAAAAGCTGGTCCCGACGACGACGGTGATGGTCGAGGTCACGCTCACCCATCATCAGAGTGAGGATTTCGACCGCTTTGAAATGGCGATCCACGACATACCGGAAATCGTCGAATGCCTCGCGACCGGCGGCGGCGTGGACTATCTGATGAAGGTGGTCACGCGCGATGTGGACAGCTATCAGCGCCTGATGGACCGGCTACTCGATGCCGGGATCGGAATCGACCGCTATTTCAGCTATATCGTCACCAAGCCGGTCAAGGAGGGCGGCGCGCTGCCGATCGCTCATCTGATCGGAAAAAACAGCTGAGGATCCGGCTCGGCGCCGAAGGAATTGCCGAAAACGGTGCTGAGTTCAAAAGCACCCTCTGCGCAGAATTTCCTAGAATTAAAAGCGTCTCAAGAACATCGTGCGTATGCACGGGTGCCGCGCGCGCCACCTCCTCCCTGAGGGGGCTTGGCGAAGCGCCATAGCCTCGGCCGTCCTAGCCCCGTGCAGCGCATTGCCCCATTCATTCCAGATTCGGAGAGTGCGATGCGTATCGGAATCCCTAAAGAGATCAAGTCGAATGAGAAGCGTGTCGGGCTGGTCCCGGAGAGCGTCGGCGAACTCATCCGCGACGGGCACGCGCTATACATCGAACGCGGCGCGGGCGAAGGGATCGGACAGGCCGACGCAGCCTGAGACGAAGGAGGAGGAAAGAATGGACATGCCGAACCCGAATCTGAGCCGGGATGCGTCCCTGAAGCACCTCGCCGATCCGCGTCTCCAGCGCGAATTCGCTTATCTGAACGGCCGCTGGCAGGCGGCCGACGATGGCTCCGTCATTGCCGTGACCAATCCGGCGACCGGGGCCGTGCTGGGCCATGTTCCGAATATGAAGGAGGGCGAGACCCACCGCGCTGTCGAAGCGGCGGAGGAAGCCTTTCCGGCCTGGCGGCGTCTTCTGCCGCAGGAGCGCGCCGCAAAGCTCCGGGCCTGGCACGAGGCGATCATCGCGAACCGCGAGGATCTGGCTCTGATCATGACGCTGGAGCAGGGCAAACCGCTCGCCGAGGCGCGGGGCGAGATCGACTATGCGGCCAGTTTTGTCGAGTGGTTCGCCGAGGAAGCCAAGCGCGTCAATGGCGAGGTCATCGCCGGACATCTGCCCGGGCGGAGCATGAGCGTGCGCAGGGAGCCGATCGGCGTCGTCGCTGCGGTGACGCCCTGGAATTTCCCCTCGGCGATGATCACGCGCAAGGCCGCCGCGGCGCTCGCCGCAGGATGCCCGGTGATCGTGCGGCCCGCCTCCGAGACGCCCTTCTCGGCGCTCGCACTGGCCGAGCTTGCGGAACGGGCGGGGATGCCGGCGGGCGTCTTCTCCGTCATCACCGGCTCGCGCGCCATTGTCGGGGAGCTTTGCGCCAACCCGGCCGTGCGCGCCATCAGCTTCACCGGCTCGACCGATGTCGGCCGTATCCTGCTTCGCCAGTCCGCCGATACGGTCAAACGCATGGCAATGGAGCTTGGCGGACATGCGCCGTTCATGCTCTTCCCGGATATGGAACTGGACGAAGGCGTCAACGGAGCGATCGCCGCGAAATTCCAGACCTCCGGCCAGGACTGCCTTGCGGCCAACCGCATCTATGTTCATGCCGATCGCTATGAGGCCTTTCTCGAACGCTTCGCCGACGCCATGGGCGAGCTGAATGTCGGCGACGGCCTCGATCCCGATACCGATATCGGGCCGCTGATGAATGAAAGCGCCATCGCCAAATGCGAGGCGCATGTGCAAGACGCGCTTGCGAAAGGGGCGCGGCTGATCCGCGGCGGCAAGCGGCATCAGAAGGGCGGATTGTTCTTCGAGCCGACGCTTCTTGCCGATGTCACGCCCGGCATGGCGATCAGCCACGAGGAGACGTTCGGGCCGGTCGCGGCGGTCACGCGCTTTGACAGCGAAGCGGAGCTGATCGCCCAGATGAATCATCCGGAATATGGCCTGATCGCCTATCTCTACACGAACGATCACAGCCGGATTTGCCGGCTGACGGATGCGCTCGAATTTGGCATGGTCGCCGTCAATTGCGTGAACGTGACCGGCCATCCGATCCCCTTTGGCGGCGTCAAGCAATCCGGCCTCGGCCGCGAGGGCGGTCGCTGGGGGCTGGATGAATTCACCGATTATAAATATGTCTGCGCCGCCTATCGCGCCGCATGATCATGGAAAGGCTTGAGACATGAACATGGACCGCACCAACGATCTGGAAGCTCTCGACCGGGCTTACATGTTCCACCCCTCTACCCATCTGGCGCAGTTTGCGCGGGGCGAGGCGCCGAGCCGCATCATGACGGGCGGCGAGGGCGTCTATGTCGTCGATCGCGAGGGCAGGCGGAGCATGGACGGCTTTGCCGGGCTCTATTGCGTCAATATCGGCTATGGCCGGACCGAGGTCGCCAAGGCCATCGCCGAGCAGGCAGAAAAGCTTGCCTATTATCACGCCTATGTCGGCCATTCGAGCGAGCCGGCGATCCGGCTGTCGGAGCGCATTGTGCGCAAGGCGGGCATGGGCATGAGCCGCGTCTATTACGGCCTGTCCGGATCGGACGCCAACGAGACCAACATCAAGCTGGTCTGGTACTACAACAACATTCTCGGACGTCCGGCGAAAAAGAAGATCATCTCGCGCTGGCGCGGCTATCATGGGTCGGGCGTGATGACCGGCGGCCTGACCGGGCTCGAACTCTTTCATAAGGCCTTCGACCTGCCCCTGGGGCCGATCCTGCACACGGCCTGTCCGCATGCCTATTGGAATGCGGAGCCGGGTGAGAGCGAGACGGCATTTGCCAAGCGCTGCGCGGACGAGCTGGAAAAGCGCATTCTCGAGGAGGGCCCGGAGACCGTCGCCGCCTTTATCGGCGAGCCGGTGATGGGAACCGGCGGTCTCATTCCCCCGCCGGAGGGCTATTGGGAGGCCGTGCAGGCCGTTCTGGAAAAATACGATATTCTTCTGATTGCGGATGAAGTCGTGACGGCCTTCGGACGCACGGGACAGTATTTCGGCTCGCACACCTACGGCATGCAGCCGGATCTGATTGCCATCGCCAAGGGGCTGACCTCGGCCTATCTGCCGCTCTCCGGCGTCATCGTCGGCGAGCGCGTCTGGAAGGTTCTGGAAGAGGGTACCGACGCGCTCGGCCCGATCGGCCATGGCTGGACCTACTCCGCGCATCCCGTCTGTGCGGCCGCGGCCAACGCCAATCTCGACATTGTCGATAGCGAAGATCTGACGGGCAATGCGCGGGAGGTCGGCGCTTATCTGCAGAAGCGTCTGCACGAGACCTTCGACGATCACCCGATGGTCGGCGAGGTCCGGGGCGTCGGCCTGATAGCGGCGCTCGAATTCGTCGCGGACAAGGCGAAGAAAGAGCGCTTCGATCCGTCGAAGAAAGTCGGGCCGGCGGTGTCGGCTGCCTGCCTCGATGAGGGGCTGATCGCCCGCGCCATGCCGGAAGGCGACATCCTCGGCTTCGCTCCGCCGCTCATTGTCAGCCGCGAGGAGGTGGACGCCCTTGTCGCCATGACGAAGCGCGCGGTCGACAGGGTTTACGCTACGCTCTAACGCGGGATCATCTTGCGCCGAATCGATCAGGCTCGCTTCTGCGTGGAGACCTCTGCGAAACCGCATACTCTGCGTCACCCCGGCCGAAGGTGAGCGCTTGTCGCGATGTCTTGGTGATCGCGACCAGACAAGCGTCGCTCACCGTAAAGGTTCGCGAGCCGGGGCCTACTCGCTTCTCCGTCCGGCCCAGTGCTTGCCGAACTGCGAGTGGTTCCCGGACAGCCCTCCCGGGCTTCCGGGACGACGAAGAAAAAGGGCGCGTGGATTTCGCGGAACTCACTTCACGAACAGCTTGCGCGGGACGCCGGCCAGACACTCGCCGCCGCTTTCGGTGACCAGCACGCTTTCGGTGATCTCGAAACCCCAATCGTCGAACCACAGGCCCGGCATGAAATGGAAGGTCATGCCCTCCTGGAGGACCGTCGGATCGTTTGTCCTAAGGCTCATGGTCCGCTCTCCCCAATCCGGCGGATAGCTGAGGCCGATCGAATAGCCGCAGCGATTTTCTTTTTCGTAGCCGTATTTGTTCAGCACATCGAAGAACGTTCTCGCCACTTCTCCGCAGCTATTGCCGGGACGGAACTGCTCCAGAGTCTTTTCGATCCCCTCCAGAATGACCTTTTCCACCTCGAGATATTTCGCCGGCGGCTTTCCGAAATAGAGCGTGCGCGAACAGGGGCAGTGATAGCGGTTGTGCGTACCGGCGAGTTCGAGAAACAAGCCGGTCTCGCCTCCCAGAATGGCCGCATCCCATGTCATGTGACAGGCCGCCGCTTCCTCGCCGCTGCCGATCAGGGGAACGATTGCGGGATAGTCGCCATAATGCTCGGGCGTTCCCTTGATCCCGGCATGATAAATCTCCGCCACCAGATCATTTTTCCGCATCCCCGGCTCGGCGACCTCGACGATCCGCTCATAAACCTTCTCGATGACCCGGGCGGCGGAGCGCATATAGCCGATTTCCACCTCTGATTTCACCGCACGCTGCCAGTTGACCAGTCCGGTTGCGTCGATGAAGTGCGCCCCCGGAAGATGGGTTTGCAGCGAGCGCATTGCCGCCGCGGAGAAGTAGTAATTGTCCAGCTCCACGCCGATCGCGGCCCGGCTCCAGCCTTTGGCGTGAAAGATTTCCGAAAGCTTGTCCATCGGGTGCATCTCGCGGGACTGAACATAGATATCGGGATAGGTCAGGATCTGCACCGGCTCCAGAACCGTGGTCAGGCGCGCGCCCGGCGCGTCGATTCCGCGGCCGAACCACAAGACAAGGTCGTCCAGCGGAACGACCACGCATTGGTGGACGTAGAAGGACCAACTGTCATAGCCCGTGAGCCACGCCATGTTGGAGGGATCGGAGACGATGAGCACCTCGATCCCCTCGGCCTCCATGGCCGCGCGGGTCGCCGCGAGGCGGACATTGAACTCGGTCACGCTGAAGCGCAGGCGGGGACGGGTGGGCTCCATGCCGTTATTCCCTTGAGATCATCGGGCTGATGCGGGTTCCTCGGATCATAGGAGTGCGAGCGGCTCGTGTTGTCTTGCTGCATTTTAGAGAAGACCCCAAAGTGCAGGACGTCGAAGCGGCGCCAGCTCCCATTTTGGCTACGAGACGACGCCGTTGTGCACAACATGCGGTTGTTTTGGGCAAATTTGCACGAAAATACCTCTCCAGCGCTCCATCATTGCTCAGTTGTACATAACTGTTGATGACACTGGCCGAATTTGCAATCCTAATTTCAGGGGTGACTTTGTGCATCGAGGCGCGCGGCCCGCCGTCGGCCTATTCTGAATCTCATCCGGCAGCTCAGCGATGATCACGATCTGACCATGCTGATGGTGGCCTACCAGACCGGCTTCGCCAGGAGGTTCGCCGACCAGGCTTGCCTTTTCTATGCAGGAAAGATTGCAGACCAAGCAACCCCTTACGAAATCTTCGGCAATCCAAAAAAATGAGCGAACCCAGCAATTCCTCAGCGCCTTCCTCGAGGCAGTATGACGGAACCGCGGCTTCGGATGGCGAACTCTCCGCCGTCCAGGAACGTTTCTGGACCATTTACCACACCATCCGCGAACGCATCGCGCTGGTCGATTATCTTCCCGAGGAGCGGCTCTCGGAAGGCGATCTCGCTGACGAGTTCGGTGTTAGCCGAACGCCGGTAAGAAAGGTTCTCGCCAGGCTCGAGGCGGAGGGGCTGGTGGAGAGCCGGCATGGCGTCGGCACATTCGTCACCACTCTGGATTTCGAAGAGTTGCGCGACACCTACAGGCTGCGCAAGGAGCTTGCCACGCTCATCGGCACTTTCAGTTCGAACCCGGCCACGCCGGAAACGATCGCGGTGATGAGGGATCTCCAGCGACAATGCCATTCCGTCGCTCGGGCGTCGAACCGGAAAAAGGCGTTCGCGCGGATCAATATCGCCTTCTTCAACGAGTTGATGAAGCTTGTCGGTAATGCGCCTCTGCGCGAAATGCTGGAACTCTTGTTCTACCGGACCGCACGCATGTGGACCGCAATGACGACTGATGACGTCATCATCAAGGAATTGGACATCTTTCACGATGAAATCCGCGACACGATCCGCGCGATCGAGAGCGGGGACCTTGAAAGCGTCGGCTATCTGCGGCGCACGCACATCTCGCTGGCGTTCAGCCGGCTCGAAGCCTATTTGGCGGCAGGAGTGAGAACGCTTTAGGCGGGCTCTGTCTCGGTGGAAACGACCGTCACCCCGGCCGAAGCGAAGATCCGGCAACTGTGGCTCCGCACGATGCGCATGTGCGTGCCCAGCAAGCCGCTTCTTGAGGCAAGCGGCGGTGCAATCGTCAGTACGGCGTCGATGCTGTCCTTCTCCGGCGGCCCCCTTGTGCCGGCCTATTCGGCGTCCAAGGGCGGGATCGCCCAGCTTACAAAGGCGCTTGCAGCGCATTGGGCTGCCGCGACCTTACCGAGCCATCTCTCTTGGATTGACAGAAATCAATCGGCGAATGGATCGGAAGCGGTACAGTGCTTTCGCTGATAAATCTCTTCGACGGGCCTCCATTTGAGCAAACCTATGTCATCGAAAGACCGCTTGGACATCGAAGAGATGTTGGGCGTGGGCGAGACAGGAGCGCGGTCTTGGTGGAAGCGGCCAGCGTTTGGCTGGGCTGTGGCGATCGGGGCGGCTGCCGTTCTGCTTCTCGCCTTCTGGTCGTTCGGCAGCAGCGGCAAAGCGACGCGTTACGTCACCGAACCGGCGGCGCGCGGCGATCTGACCGTGATCGTAACGGCGACCGGATCGGTTGAGCCGACCAACAAGGTCGATGTCTCCAGCGAACTGTCCGGGACGGTCCGCAAAGTGCTCGTCGACTACAATTCGCAGGTCAAAGTCGGCCAGCCGCTCGCCGAGCTGGACCTCGACAAGCTCAAGGCGACCGTCGATGCCGCTCGCGCAAAAGTGGCTGCGGCGAAGGCAAATGTGGCCGAAGCCGAGGCGACGGTGACGGAGAAGGATCGTGACTACGCCCGTAAGCAGGCGCTCGCCGGCAAGCAGGTCGCCTCGACTTATACGCTGGATGCCGCGCTGGCGGCGCGGGACCGCGCGCTTGCGGCGGTGGAAAGCGCCAAGGCCACTGTCACATCTGCCGAAGCGGATCTGAAACTGGCGGAAACCAACCTGTCCAAGGCCTGTATCTGCTCGCCGATCGACGGTGTCGTACTCACCCGCAATGTGGATCCGGGCCAGACCGTCGCCTCCACGCTCCAGGCGCCCGTTCTGTTCGAGATCGCCGAAGACCTGAAGCAGATGGAGCTGCAGGTCGATGTCGATGAGGCCGATGTCGGGATGGTGAAGGAAGGCCAGCCGGCGACCTTCACGGTCGACACCTATCCGGAGCGCACCTTCCCGGCAGAGGTGAGCACGATCCGCTATGCCTCCGAGGTCGTTCAGGGCGTCGTCACCTATAAGGCGGTGCTGGCGATCGACAATGCGGACATGTCGCTGCGGCCGGGCATGACGGCGACGGCGGAAATCACCGTGGAACAGGTTACAGATGCCCTGCTCGTGCCGAATGCCGCCTTGCGTTATGTGCCCGCCGACGCCAATAACGGTGATCAGCGCAGCTTTATCCAGCGCCTGATGCCGGGCCCGCCCCGTTTCCGTAAGCCCAGCAAGCCCGAAGCGACCGGGCGCTATCGAACCGTTTATGTCCTGCGGGAGGGCGCGCCCGTCGCGGTCTCCGTCGAGATCGGCGCGACCAATGGCCGGAAGACCGAAATCGTAAAAGGCGATCTCAAGCCTGACGATAAGGTCATTGTCGACCAGCAGGCGGCTGGGAGCTGAGCGCCCCGTGACCATGGCGAGTGAGACGCTGAAATCCGATGCGCCGGAGGCGGCTCCGCTGATCGAGCTGAGCGGTGTCACGAAAGTCTACGGTCAGGGCGCGGCCCGTGTCTTCGCTCTCGCCGGGGTCGATCTGACGATACAGCGGCAGGAATTCGTCGCCATCATGGGCCCGTCCGGCTCGGGCAAGTCCACGGCCATGAACATCATCGGCTGCCTGGATACGCCGACCTCGGGCGAGTATCGGTTCAGCGGCGTCTCGGTCGGCAATCTCGGGCGCAATCAGCGCGCGCTCCTGAGACGCCATTTCCTGGGCTTCGTCTTTCAGGGCTTCAACCTGCTGCCGCGAACGACAGCGCTGGAGAATGTCGAGCTGCCGCTGATCTACCGGGGCATGCCGGTATCCGAGCGCCGTGCGCGAGCGATGGCGGCCCTGGATCAGGTCGGGCTCGAAGGGCGCGAAATGCACACCTCCGCAGAGCTGTCCGGCGGCCAGCAGCAACGCGTGGCCATTGCCCGGGCAATCGTCACCGCCCCGCAAGTCCTGCTCGCCGACGAGCCGACCGGCAATCTCGACACCAAGACCAGCTTGGAAATCATGGACCTCTTGACCACCCTCAACCGAGACCGGGGCATCACCATCATCATGGTCACCCATGAACACGACATCGCGGCCTATGCAGATCGCCTCGTTCACTTCATCGATGGCAGGGTTGCATCGGACACGATGGACAAGGAGGCCGCCTGAGATGCTCATCGAAGCGCTCAAGCTCGCCATGCAGGCGATACGCCGTAATGCGATGCGGTCCTTCCTCACGGTTCTGGGCATCGTGATCGGCGTCGCCGCGGTGATCGCAATGGTCACGATCGGCAACGGCACGACGGCGAAAGTGACCGCCGATCTGGCGAAGCTCGGCTCCAACCTGCTTTTTGTGGCTCCTGGTCAGTTCGGTCCCGGCCGCGCTTCATCCACCGCAAAGCCTTTCAATTCCCGGGATGTCGAGGCAATGATCGAGCAGCTCACCGGCGCAAAGGCGGTGACGCCCGTCAGCCAGACCAGTGCAACGATCATCTTTGGCTCGGAAAGCCGCTCCTCCACCGTGACCGGGACGACGAACAACTTTTTCATCAGCCAGGACTGGGGTCTCTCCAGCGGCCGTCAGTTTCTGAGCGGGGAGCTGCGTGGCGGCCGCGCCGTCTGCATCATCGGAGAGACCGTCAAGACGGAGCTTTTCGGCGGCACCGATCCGATCGGGCAGCGCCTGCGGGTCAAGCAGGTGTCCTGCGAGGTAATCGGCGTTCTGGCGGTGAAGGGACAGTCGAGTTTCGGCACCGATCAGGATGACGTCGTCCTCATGCCGCTGCGGACATTCCAGCGGCGTATCGTCGGCAACACGGACATCGGCCGGATTTTCATCTCCGCGCGTGACGACGTCGATACGGCCAAGCTGCAGGCGGATGTCGAATGGCTCCTGCGCGAGCGGCGCAATATCGCCAATGGTGATGAAGACGACTTCAGCGTCCGCGACATGAAGCAGCTGGTTCAGACAATATCGGGAACGACCACGGTCCTGACCGGTCTGCTCGGCGCTGTGGCGGCCGTCAGCCTGCTGGTCGGCGGCATCGGGATCATGAACATCATGCTCGTCTCGGTGACGGAGCGAACGCGCGAGATCGGCATTCGCCTTGCGATCGGCGCGCTTGAGGGACAGGTGCTGCTGCAGTTTCTGGTCGAGGCGGCCGTTCTGTCGATGCTCGGCGGGCTGATCGGTATCGCGCTGGGGCTGAGCCTCGCGGGTGTCCTGACAAACCTGCTCGGCGTGCCGTTTGTGCTCGATCCGACCATTGTCCTGATTGCATTCGGTTTTTCGGCTTTGGTCGGCGTCGTGTTCGGCTACTTCCCGGCCCGTCAGGCGGCGCGTCTGGATCCGATCGACGCGTTGCGCCACGAATAGCATGAGCGCGGCTTGGCGTTGCCATGGTCCGACCGGCGGCTTGCATGCGTTTGGCGCAACTGTTCCCGCGTCCCTCCCCGCCTTCGCGGGGACATGCTTGGGCGCGCGTTGCGCTAGCCATTCGATCTGAGCGGTAGGCAGGTGCGGATCGCTGTCGCGTCGTTCTTCAAGTCGCGCCTGCGCGTTGCCCTTCGCGATCCAATACTGCGACAGTCTCTCGATAGAGGCGTTCGGCGGCCTCGGGTGACTCGGCGACGCAGACAAGGCCAAGCTTGCCGAATTCGGAAAGCGCGCCGATCAGATGAAAGACGACGCCGTCCTGATTGGCCGAATGAAAATGCAGGCCGTTCTCGACGGCGATGTCGATGAGGTCGTCGGGCGTGAGACCGCGATAATGGGGCGCTTCCAGATTATCGGAAGCGTAATAGTAGCGGTCCAGCCCGCCGCGCGTATGAAATAGCCCGCTGGTTGGGTCGTAGGTGCCATCCGTCAGATATTGCAGCATCAGAAATGGATGGGTCGTTCCTCCTTTGCGCAGATTGATCTCGAGCGCGTAGTGGTCCCAGCGATCGCCGTTCCGCACGGATATGAAGTCGACGCCGAATCTTGCCCAGGACACCTCGCTTCTTCAGCACCTCGCCAGCCTTCAGCCCCTCGGCCTGGATTTCGAGCCTGTAGGCCTGGTCGGCCGGAAAGCTGCAGCCGTGAAACACCTGGCCCGATTGACCGCCGGTCACCTGATCATGGGTGGAGATCACATCCAATCGGCCGGTTGGGTCGATGCGGTATTGTGCCGAAGGCGATCGCTTGTCCTCTCCTTCGACGAACGCCTCGACGATCCCGCCCATTTCTTCGATCTTGGCGCTGAAGCTTCCCCAGTCCATCTCATGTGCGACGAAGCCCATCTCGGGTAGACGGCCGGCGATCCAGCCTTTGAGTTGCGACGGGGCGGGTGCGCCTGTGTAATCGAAGACGGCGTTGCCTTCCCCAGAGAAACCTTCATTGAGCTTGACGACGGCGCGGCGCAAAGACGGTGTGCGAGCCTTCAGTTCCGTCAGCGCGTCGATGACGGCATCCGCATCGGCAAGATTCTCGAAACCCTCCGGCATCCGGAGGCCGGCTTCCCTGAAAACCGCGCGTGAGCCGCTCTTCGAGCCGAGCGGCAGCAAATCCGGATTGCAGCCATAGATCGGAATGCCCAGACGCAGAGCGAGACGCCGTTCGGGCCCCGCGACATTGAAGCAGGTCATATGCGCGCGTTCCGGCGCGCCGATCGCTGCGCGGAGGCGCTCGATTATACGGGGACGGCTCAGGATCTTTTCAGTGAGCGGCTGATCCGAACCATCGTAGCAGCACAAGAGCGTCAGCCGCCTTTGGGCATGGTTGCGCGGAATCCCGGGGAGGAGATGGAGGTAATAGTCGATGATCGCCGGCGGGATCGGTTCGCTGGTAACATAGATCACATGCGTATGCGGGAACCGCAGCAGCATGAGCAGGCACAGCATCCGCTGCTCGTAATGTCGGGCGCCGCTGATCTTGGCCAGGACTTGCCTATCGAGCGTGAGGCTCGGCAGAATCAGCACCCTACGCGGTGCAGCGGGATCTGAGAAAATTTCGCGGAATTGATCGGCAAACCTCTGCTGCAATTTCTGGAACAAGCAGGACTCGTCAATTCCGGCTCGCTCAAGGCCGACTGTTTCCGCCCATCCCGGCTCTTCCGCCATCTCGTGAAAACCGCTTTCTTCCCCTTTGGGCAATTTCCGTTACCCCTTTCCTCGACTCCTGCCGTCCAGAATACTCTGGCTTCAGGAATTTGTGGGACAATGCTGACGAATAATTTCGCTAGCAGTCGGCCGTCACCAAAGGTCCAATATACAACATACATGCGGGACCGGGCCGTAAGTATCGCGCGAATACGCGGTGTCTTGGCGGCTGCTTCCGCCCGCAAGGCGCCTCAGTCGCTCACCTCGACACTGCGCTGGCCCAACAAATTCATGCGCGTTCGGCGAATGACCGGCGCTTCCACGACGCGGCCATCATCATAATGGAAGCGGAGCGCATCCTCCGGACACTGAACAATGCAAGCGCCGCATTGGATGCACTGGTCAGGATTTTCGATCTCGACCTTGCGCCGGCGTCCGTTCATTTTGAGCACGTCACGCGGACACACTTGGACGCACTCGGCAGCGCCCGTGCAGCGGTCTGCGATCAGCTCGATATGCGCCGCGTTGTGGTAGGTGTTGATGTCGCTGGCGTACCAGGGCGTGGTGCCGGCCAGATCGATCGACAGGACGGCCATCGCCAGCAGGCTGGCGGCGGATACAGCTGTGAGGCGCCCTGGAGTCGCCCCTCCAAGCGCCAAAAGGAGTGCGCTCCCGATAAGCGCGGCGATCACTGCGATGCCAGCGAGAGTCAGGAATTGCCCCTTGCCATCAATCTTAAGCCACGGCAACAGGCCGAACACACCGCAGACAAGAAGTGCAATCGCGGCGCCCGCCGCCGCCATCGTGAGCAGGCCGGAAATGAGCCAAAGGATGGGCAGGGCGATGATCAGCATCGGCACGCCCCACATCGCCGCCATCTCCAGACGCTCCCACGCCGGGAAGCGCATGAACCGCTCGCGCTTGCGCAGGCGCGCACCGCGGTCCAGGAAGGCCGGCAAGTCCTCGAGCCGCGCCGGTCCCCAGCGCGTGGCAAAGCCCGTCGCCTCGGTGATGCGGCGGCGCTCCACGCCCGTGGCGCAAAGCTGCGGCAAGATCACCTCGCGATGATCGACCTGGTCGGCGATACGCGACGTGCGGATCACCGAGATGATGTCATGATGGGTCAAGTGTCCACCGCTGGCCGCGCACCACACATTGATGCCCTTGCTATTGGCCACGAGCAGCCAGACAGCGTGCCCGCGCAACGCCTCGCGGAGACGCCGCACGGTCAGGGTGAAGTTCCCCGTAACCAGCACGGGCGAGCCGCGGCCCGGTTTTCCAAGGCGCAGAAGCCCTGTCGGCGCGCGATGCGGCAGAAATCGCAGCACCGTGTCACGAAGATATGCGGGCAGATCGGCGAGCCTCATGATCCCCTCTTCACGCCGTGCACGATGAGGAAACTCCCCGACCACATCCGCTTTTCCTCGACTTCGGAGAAGCCGGCCGCGCGCACGCGCCGCGCGAGATCACGCACCGGGCGGGTCGCCGTTTGCGTCAGCAGGTAGGTCAACGCGATGGCCGGCAAGCGCCGCAGCCGATAGGCCAGGCGTGAAGGGCCGCCCTCCGGGATCGTCTCATCGGCGATCACGATCATGCCTCCCTGCCTGAGGCGCGAATAGGCGATGCGGAGCGCGTAGTCCTGCTCCTCGGCCGACATTTCGCTCATCGCAAGGCACGACACGACTGCATCCAGACTTTGCTCAGCGAAAACATCTTCGATCTCCGCAGCCGCAAGTTCAAGAAACTCCGCCTGGCCCGCCGCCGGTACGGTCTTGCGCCGAGCCACCTCCAGCATGCCCGCATCAATGTCGATGCCGGTGACCGTCGCGCCGCAGGCTGCGCATGCCAGCGAGACGCCGCCAGTGCCACAACCGATGTCGAGGATACGCTTGCCCGGCGCCGCGACCAAGGCCGCGATCCGCTCATAGGCCTCTTCGATTCGGCCGCCCGATAGCATGCGGATACCGCGATCGTAGCGTTCGGGCGCGGATTCGAGAAACCTCATCCAGACGAAGCTGCTCATGACAGCACCATATCCTCGCCTCCGGTGCCGGACGATCCGGCAACGGCCATCGGAAAGGGGACAGGCTCATCAGAGGGTGATCGCTGACATAAGTCAACGCGGCGAAGCTCGCCAACGGGCGTGATCGCTTTGCGCTCGAAATCCTTCGGCAGGCAAATCGACGAAGTAAAGTGAGAACGGACAAAAAGATGTCCATTCGCGGCCTCCCCCCTCTCAAACAACCATACGCGCATCGGACATGATCGAGGTCAAGGCAACCCGTGAAGGCGCGTCGTATCCCCTCCTTGGCTGGTGCAACCACTCTTAGGAGGAGCCGGTGGACAATATCGAACAGCTTTTAAAAGGAACGGTCGAGGAGCTCGACCGTCTCTTGAACGCAAAGAACGTCTTGGGTGCGCCGATTGAGAAAGATGGCGCAACCATCATTCCGATGGTGAGCTATGGCTTTGGATTTGGTGCCGGTGGGAGCGCAAATCAGAAAGTCGGCCGGGGCGGTGGCACCGGCGCGGCGGGCGGAATCAAACCGGTTGGCGCAATCGTCATCGACAAGCAAGGTGCGCGCGTCGAAGGCATTAAAGGCGGAATGACAAGTCTCGTGGAGGCGATCGGCGAGGCCGCGGTCCGTGCGATGGATCGATCCACGGGACGCGAGGGCAAGACTACTGAGTAGGCACGGCCCCCATGTCAGCTTTGTCCTGGGGTCTTCTCTTCGCGTTGGCGGTTCTGGCCGTGCTCGCGCTGGCGGCGCTTGTGACGCCAGTGAAGCTTGAATTCACGATGCGCTCCTCGCCAAAGCAGCGGGTGAAGATCGCTGCCCGCCTCCTCGGCGGCCTGACTCCGCCGATCGTCATCCACAATAGCGATCGTCAAGGCCGAAAGGAGAAACACCGTCAGACAGTCGTCAGACCCAGGCGAAGGGAAAGGGGGAAGACGTCTCATCAGGCGATTGCGAGAGTTCGCCGCGTAATCCTCGCGGCGCCCCACCTCCTGGCCGATTTGCTGCGTCCAATCCGTATCGAACAGCTGACCGTCGATGCCGATATCGGCCTGGCCGACCCTGCAGACACGGGGCAAGTCGTCGGCTTGCTGGCCCCGGTGATTTATTCCCGGCTTACGGCTGATGTCGTGTCGATCGCGGTGAGACCCGACTTCGTGACACCAGGCGTCTCCGGCGAGGTCTTTGCAAGGCTGAGCGTCACGCCGGTTGCGTTCATTGCCCCTGCCGCTCGTTTCGCGTGGTACGTCTTTGGGCCGCGCTCATGAGCATCGGATTGGACAGGGTGATTTGCGTGGGCGGCGTTGCCGTCGCTGCCCTTGTCAAAAGCTCGGTCCATTGCAGCGAATATTGGCGCTCGCTCTCGGCCTATTGCGCGAAACGCCCCATTGCGGTGCTGATCCGCCATGATGGGGTGACGACGGCGTTTGATATCGACGGAGGGCGGATCGAGCTGGACGCGTTCGAACGGCTCGATCCCGGCCAGCGCACGACGTTCGAGCGCCAAGCCTCGGCCGCCTCGTCGTTTTCACGATGAGACCGCAGCAGCTGAATCGTCTCGCTCGCCGCCGTGTCAATCGACAATGTGATGCTTGCCTATGGGCGTGACCGCGCTCGCCTGCGGCCCGTGTTCCCCCTCTCTTTCGGCGATGACTAGGCGCACCTCACTCCCGGGTTCAAGCTGGTCGAAACCGCCGCCGGTGACGCTGTTTCGGTGGAAATAAATGTCCTCACCCGCTGAGGTCTCGATGAAGCCGTAGCCGTCCAGCAGCCGGGCGACCTTGCCGTGGGTCGGTGCGATATGGGTCTTTACGTCGCCGCGCATCGTTCTGACATGATCCTCGAGCAGCCGGATTGCGGCGTCGAACGCATCGCGGATCGCAACATTCACATCCTCATGCGCGTGATTTTCCGGTCCCGTATGGCCGACATAGATATCCTTGCCCGGGACATTGAGCGCGATGCGGACGCTGTAGATCTGTCCGCTGTGGCTATGGCGGTGCGGCACGTCGACAGTCACGCTGCAGCCGACAATACGGTCCGAGAAGCGTTCAAGCTTTGCGGCCTTCTCCCGGATGCGTGCCTCGATAGCCGGAGACGGGTCCATGTTCTGGAAGCTGATCTTCAAAGGCGCATGCATGGAATGAACTCCTCGTTAGGTGCATTTCTTTCCGGCACCTTGCCCGGGAACGGTCCATCCGGCCTTGCGGCAGATCAAGGTGGCGTCCGAAGGCCATAAGGGTTTTGACTTTCATCGGATCTTACTCGGTCGTGGTCCGAGCGGCGCCAGCAATCCCGGCCACCGATCAGCGGGACATTCACCCTACCCGAGAAAATTCGCCCCCGGACGCGGAATTTTGCGACCGAGGGCGGGCAGTTCCTGAAAGAATTCGATGGGAGTCAGTTGACCGGGGTCAATTCGCGCTCGCCCGTCGCATCATTGATTGCGCTGGCCCTGTCCGCGTCCTTGTCCGCCTCCCGTCGTATCGAGCGCGTTCCGACATGCCTCCGACACCTTCTCCACATTCCGTTCCAGACAAGTCCGCACTTCGCGGTTCTCGTGGTTCTTGTTGTCGCAAAGCTTGGCAATATCGTCTTTGCAGGCGTTCGCAACCGGTCCGGGCAGCGGCCATGCCGATGGTCATGGCGCCGGCCACACCGATGAGAAGGGACTTGATCGCCATCCTTGCATCGCATTCAACTTCGAGCGGCCAGCCTGATGCGTCTTCCATTCCGAGGCCGGCCTCGGGATCAAATTAGCAATGGATCTTCCGAATTTCCGCCATTGACCGAAATCAACCGAAAAAGTGTGTTTCGGATCAGCACCAATCACGCGGCGGCCGAAGCTGCCAACCGCGCCCCGCCCCGATCAGATTCGTCTTGAAAAGCGCAATTTGGTGCCACGTCATCTGTTGACATAATGATGACACTACCGGCCTCATAGCCTTTGCAGTTTGAGACTCTGTTGCTAAGTGCCTGAAATAACTTGGTCATTTGGTGGGCGCAGTAGGATTTGAACCTACGACCCGCTGATTAAGAGTCAGCTGCTCTGCCAACTGAGCTATGCGCCCTGGGAAGATATGCAGCGGCAAACGTCGTTGCCGGCCGCACGGTTGACCGCGAATGGCGGCACCCGTGAGTAACATGGTTCGGCGGCAAAATCCACGTCCTTTAACCCGGCCGGATTGCGCCTGGCCAATCGAAGGCATTTGTGCCGCCACGAAGGTTATGGTGACCAGTGCCGAGAGCGTCAAGAGGCCGGTTCGGGCGTGCTGACCACGCTGAGAAGAGCGACCCCAGATCAGGCCCTCGTGCCCCAATCGGTCACCGCCTATCCCCTCGACCCAACGGCGCTCAAGGCTTCAGCTGCAGAGGCAGGCCCGCCGCGATGAATTCGACCCGCTCCGCCACGGCGGCGACGGCTTGGTTCAGCCGCCCCTGATGGTCGCGGAAGTCGCGGCCGAGCGCCGTCTCGGGCACCAGCCCCAGCCCCACCTCGTTCGAGACCATGATCAGTGAGGCCGGCGCCGCCTCAATGGCGCGGCAGAGTGCGTGCGTTGCAGCGTCGATGTCGCCGCCGGCGCCCATCAGGTTCGACAGCCACAGGGTGAGGCAATCCACGACGCACACCGCGCCGGCCGAGGAAATCGCTGAAATCGCGCCGGGCAGATCCAGCGGCGCTTCGCGTGTCGTCCAGGCCCCGCCGCGCTCCGCCCGGTGACGCACGATGCGCGCCGACATCTCCTCATCGAGCGCCTCCGCCGTGGCGATATAGACTCGTTCGGCAAATGGCTCACCGAGGGCGAGCGCGCGCTGCGTCTTGCCTGAACGCGCGCCGCCGATGATGAGCGTCGATCGCGGACTCATGGGGTCACCGTGAGCGTCAGCGCGGCAAGAGCGGCCATGCGCGCCGTCACCGCCGTCGCCCCCAGAACGTCGCCGGTATAACCCATCAGAAATCGCCAGGCGAGCAGCAAGACGAAGCTCGCTCCGAGCGCCGCACCGATGATCAATATCACGCCGCGAGCGCCGAGCAGCACGCTTGCGAGAATGACCACAATCGCCAAGCCGATCCCGAGGGGAACCGGGCCAAGCTCGGTCATGAGCTGCCCCATGCCGTCCTGCCGGGCCGGCGCAAGGCAGATGACAGGCAGCGCAATCGCCCCGCGCGCGGCGGCTTCCGCCGCGATGAGGCCGGCCGCCGCCGTGGCGGTCCCGGAATAATATTGCAGTTCGACAAGACACCGGACCTGCAAGCCGATTGTCAGGAACAGCGCGAGCGCGCCATAGGTGCCGATGCGGCTGTCCCGCATGATGGTGAGCTTGGCGGCGCGCGACTGGCCACCGCCCAGACCGTCCCAGAAATCGCTGAGACCGTCTTCGTGTAGAGCGCCGCCGGCAAGCAGGATCGTGGCTATGGCAAGGAGCGCCGAGATCGTCGCGCTGAAGCCGATGAGATGCGCCAGCCCGAATGAAGCGGCCGCGCACAGGCCGACGAGCGCGCCGACCAGCGGATAGGCCCAGAAGGCCGAACCATTGCTGGCCTCGGTCCGCTTCTCGAACGCCGGCATAGGAAAGCGCGTAAGCAATCCGACAGCCAGCCCCAACTCTTCAGCCCTCTGCCGGAATATGGCGGGATCCGGCATCTTCATGATGCGCCGCCATCCCGATTGGCGACCCGCGCCTCCGCAAAGGTTGCCATGTCATTGTGGGCGGCGGCGGCGGCCCGCAAGATCGTGATGGCAAGCGTGGCGCCGGTGCCTTCGCCGAGACGCATATCGAGATCGAGCAGCGGTTTCAGGCCCAGACCGTCGAGCAGCCGGCGATGCGCCGGTTCCGCCGAACAATGGCCGGCAATGCAATGGTCCACGATCGCCGGGCTCTCTTTAAAGAGCGGCGCGATGCTCGCTGTCATCACATAGCCGTCGAGCACGGTGGGGATCGATTTGTGGCGCGCCGCCAGAACCGCGCCGGCGATCGCCGCCGTTTCGCGCCCGCCGAGCCGGCGCAAGATTTCCGTCGCACTTTCGCCTGCGCCCTCGTGCAAAGCGAGCGCTTCGTCGATCACCGCCGCCTTGAGGGCAACGCCTTCTCCGTCGAGTCCGGTCCCCGGCCCGGCCCAATCCGCGCCCGTTCCGCCGAGAGACGCGGCCGCCAGCGCCGCCGCGATCGTGGTATTGCCGATGCCCATCTCGCCGAAGGCCAATATGTCGGTTTCCGGCCCGACGACCTTCGCACCGGCGTTCAGCGCGTCAAGCAGTTCGGCCTCGCTCATTGCGGGCTCGCGGGAAATGTCGCCGGTCGGCCGGTCGAGCGAGAGCGGCACCACCCCCAGCTCGACATTGCAGGCTCTGGCGATGGCATTGATCGCCGCCCCGCCATTGGCGAAGTTCGCAACCATCTGCTCGGTCACCTCCGGCGGGAACGGGCTGACGCCCCGTGCGGTCACGCCGTGATTGCCCGCGAAAATGACGACCCGCGCCGCCTCCGCCCGCGGCTCGGGCGCGCGGCCCCAGCCGGCGAGAAAGACCGCGCAGTCCTCCAGCCGCCCCAGTGATCCGGCCGGCTTGGTCAGCCGCCGCTGTCGCGCGCGTGCCGCATCGCGCCAAGCGTCATTCGCCGGCGGCAAATCATGAAGGGCTTCCTGGAAGGCTGAGAGACTGGGAAACATGGGCAGTCACCGGAATATTGACCTCAAATCCGCGCACAGAATAGCCATTCTGACCGCAATTGACAGATCAAACAGCCGTCCATAATGTGAGCGCTCCGGTTGCCCACAAATGCGCCAAAGCGCAGGGCATGAAAAGGGAACACGGTGCGGTTCGACCAAATTGCGGGAACCAATGCCGAGGCCGCCCTCGCGACTGTAAGCGGAGACTGCCTGTTCATGATCCACTGGCTGTTTGGCCGGGAAGGAGAACAGGCGGGATGACACGCAAGCCAGGAGACCTGCCGCAGGAAAGTAGAATCCGTCAGGGCTGCCGATGGGGCGGCCGGGAGATAAATATGATCGCGACGACGAAGGCTGCTTTCGGCAGCGACACCAGTGTTCGCGCGCTGGCCATCGTTCTATTTCTGTTCGGCGCCACGCTGGTTTATCTAACCGGTTTTGCTCATTCCACCACATTACATAACGCGGCACACGATACGCGGCACGCGTTCGCGTTTCCCTGCCATTAGGGGGACGCTATGCTCAATCGTATTCTGGCGGCCTGCCTCGTGGCGGGCATCGCCGCAGGTGCGGCGACGGCTCTGCTGCAGCATTTTACGACGACGCCACTTATCATAGCCGCGGAGGTCTACGAGAAGAGCGATGAGGGGCGCGCTCATCGCAGCTCAAATGTGAACAGTGTGAGACGAGCGCAACTCGCGTCCGTCGGCGCGCACGAACATGATCACGCAGCGGCGGCGGAATGGAAGCCGGCAGACGGACTCGAGCGCATATTTTATAGCTCCGTTGCCACGATTGCCACCGCCTTTGGCCTTGCCCTGATGCTGTTGTCTGCCATGATCCTCGGCGGCGTGGCAATCACGGCGCGCACAGGGCTGATCTGGGCCGCCGCCGCATTCGTCGCCACCGGGCTCGCGCCGGGCCTGGGACTGGCCCCGGAACTCCCTGGCGCCGCGGCCGCCGATCTCAGTGCGCGGCAAGTCTGGTGGATCGCCACCGTGGCGGCGACGGGGACTGCGCTCTGGCTCGCTCTTCGGATTTCGTCTCCTTGGGCGATCATTGCCGGGGTTGTTCTCATCGCTTTGCCGCATGTCATCGGCGCGCCACATCCCCATCAGCTGATCAGCAGGGTTCCCGCCGAACTCGCGGGACATTTCGCTTCCGCATCTCTGGTCGTGCACGCCGTGACGTGGGCGCTCGTGGGAGCGGTCGCAGGATATTTGTGGCAACGAATGAACCGGCAGGCGCTGGCTTAGGCCGACCTTTCCGGGCCGATGGCCGAGGTTAACAATCTGTGATGAGGGCCTGGCGTCCGAATAAAAGTGCATCATCTCGCCGGCGAATGATCTGTGTAAGGAGCTTCGCTTTCGCACTGTTTTATGCCGGCGGGCGGCGCACGACGATCGACCGCTTTCATCCATAAATGGTAAGAGCACGATGACACCACGCATCCCGGCTACCATCATTACGGGCTTTCTCGGCGCCGGCAAGACGACGCTGATCCGCCATCTCCTGCAGAATGCCGGCGGACGGCGCATCGCCCTCATCGTCAACGAGTTCGGCAATGTCGGCATCGACCGCAAGCTCCTCGTCGATTGCGGAGATGACGCCTGCGCCGGTGACGATGTCGTCGAGCTTGCCAATGGCTGCATCTGCTGCACGGTCGCCGACGATTTCATTCCGACCATGGAAATGCTGCTCGCCCGCGATCCCGCGCCGGATCATATCGTCATCGAGACATCCGGCCTGGCGCTGCCGCAGCCGCTGGTGCGCGCCTTCAACTGGCCGGAAGTGCGGGCGCGGGTGACGGTGGACGGCGTGGTCACGGTGATCGATGCGCGCGCAGTCGCCGATGGCCGCTTCGCTTCCGATGAGGCGGCGGTCGATGCCCAGCGCGTGGCGGACGAGAAGCTAGACCATGAAAGCCCGCTGCACGAGCTTTTCGAGGACCAGCTCTCCTGCGCCGATCTGATCGTGGTGAACAAGGCCGATCTGGTGAACGACGACGAATTCGCCCGCGTCTCCGAGATCATCGGCCGCGAGAAGCGTCTTGCGGCGCAGATCGTGCGCAGCGTGCGCGGGATGCTGTCCCCCGAAGTGCTGATCGGACTCGACGCCCGCGCCGAGGACGATCTGGACGGCCGCAAGTCCCATCACGAAGAGGAAGGCGGCGAGGATCACGATCACGACGATTTCGACAGTTTCGTCGTCGCCATGCCGCCGATCGCGGATCCGCGCAGCCTGTCGAAGACGCTGATCGAGATGGCCGGGGAAATGCCGGTGCTGCGCGCGAAAGGCTTCGTCACGGTCGAGGACAAGCCGATGCGCCTTGCCGTTCAGGGCGTCGGCCCGCGTGTCGACAGCTATTTCGACCGTCCCTTGCACGGCGACGAGCGGGACAGGGGACATCTGGTCATCATCGGCCTGAAGGGACTCGACCGCCAGCGCGTCGCGGCAAAACTCGGAGGTGTCGTGTCATGAGCGTGGCCGAGCAGATGGAGCCGGCAGCAGCGCCGGTCCCGACGCCGTGCATCGGCGTTTGCGAGATCGACGAGGCGACCGGCCTTTGCAAGGGCTGCGCGCGCACGGGCGAGGAGGTTGCGGCATGGCAGGAGGCCGAGGCGGACTATAAGCTCCGTGTCTGGGATGCCTTGCCGCCGCGCCGGGCCGAGGCATCGCTCAACGCCTACCGCCTGCCATGGTCGCTGGCCGACATTGCCTGCATGGTCGAGCGCACGCTTCGGCGGCGGTGGGGCCGCTGGGTGCTCGGCATTGACGGCGCTTGCGCCTCTTTCGAGATCGGTGCGGACGAAGATGCCGACATTGACGGCCGCCCCGATGCGATCACCGCGATGACGGCGCGCGGGGGCCTGCGGCTGACGATCCATCCCAAGACGGTTGCCGTGGCGTTCGGCGATGCGGCGGACGCAAACGGCCCGGAGGCGATCGGCCTGGTCCTGCCGCGCGGGCGCGTCGATCTGCGCGGGGGCGACGCGCTCGCCGGGGAAGGAGCCGATGTCGCAGCGATCTGCGGTGCCCAGCGCGGGGCGCAGCTCTTCGACCTCGGCGTCACCGGCGACCTCGCGGCTCGCTTCAAGCTGCGCACGGATCATCCCGAGCTGATCGAGGCGCTTTCGCGCGCCTCCGGCCGGCCGTGGCGCGAGGCGCTGGACGATCTTGATACGCTCATCGACCTTGCCCGGCCGCATACGGTGGTCGAGACGGCGCTGGGCCGCGCGGAAATCTTCTCGCCGCCCACGGTGGACGGCGTCTCCGGCACGTCCGCCGAGCTGAACGCCGCAGCGCTTCGCGCCGGCGCCGGCGAACTGCCCTCCGGCTGGACGCTGCCGAAAGTCTTCGCGCCCAGCGCGCTCTTCTATCCGCACAGCCGCAAGCCCGCACAAGCGATGCTCGACGGCCATTATTGATGCATCTGCTCGTCACGCAGTCAGGCACGATCGATGATGGCGCGGAGCCGCGCGACCTTGGCCAGACGCCCGGTGACATTGTCGTGCTGTCGTCCGCCGATACCGAGCTGGCGTTGCTGGCCAATGCTCATCGCGCGCGCGCGGCGGCGGGGCCGCAGCCGTCTCTGCGCCTCGTCAATCTGATGCAGCTCAAACATCATTTCTCCGTCGATCTTTATGCGGAGAAGACGCTGAGCGGCGCGCGCATCGTGGTGCTGCGGCTGCTTGGCGGCAAGAGCTATTGGAGCTATGGCCTCGAGCGCTTGGTGGAGATGGCCGCGGAGGGCGCGTTCCGCCTCGTCGTGCTGCCCGGCGACGACCAGCCCGATCCGCAATTGGATGGCCTCTCCACCGTCGATGGGGAAACGCGCGAGACGCTCTGGAGCTATCTGCGCGAAGGCGGACCGGACAATGCGCGCGGGTTTCTGGAATGCCTCGCCGCCATGCTCGACGGGAAGGAGCCGCCGCCCCCGGCGCGTCCATTATTGAAGGCAGGGCATTATTGGCCCTATTCGGCAGGCTCTGGAGACAAGCGATTTCCCCCTCACCAACCCGCCTTCGGCGGGAGAGGGCGGCGCGAAGCGCCGGGTGAGGGTGGAGCGACAGATGATGAGACGCCACTCGATCGGAAGAATGACCAACCCGTTGCCGCGCTGATCTTCTACCGCGCATTGCTGCAATCCGGCGATCTGGCGGCCGCGGACGCGCTCATCGAGGCTCTCGGCGCGCAAGGCTTCAATGTCCTGCCGATCTACGTCAGCAGCTTGCGCGACCCGTTTTCGCAGGAAACGATGCGCACGTTGTTCGAACAGGCGCCGCCGGACATCATCCTGAACAGCACGGCCTTCGCGGCAACTCTCGCGCCCGGGGGAGCGGCGACGTCCTCGCCCTTTGCCGATCTGGATGCGATGGTGCTGCAGGTCGTCTTTTCCGGCGAGAGCGAAGCGGGCTGGGCAAGCCGAACGCGCGGCCTCTCCCCGCATTATATCGCCATGCATGTCGCCTTGCCGGAGGTCGACGGGCGCGTCCTCACGCGCGCGGTCTCTTTCAAATCCGACAGCGGTTTCGACGAAGCGACGCAATATTATCTGACGCGGAGCGAGCCGAAGCCTGACCGCGTGGCGTTCGTTGCACATCTAGCCACGGCGTGGGTGGCCCTGAGGAAGACGCCCGCGCCCGAACGCCGCCTCGCGCTGATCCTCGCCAACTATCCGAACCGGGATTCCCGCCTCGCCAATGGCGTCGGGCTGGATACGCCGCAGAGCGCGGTGGAGATCCTGCGCGCGCTCGAAGCGGAAGGCTATCGGGTCGGCGACATTCCCGCGAACGGCAATGCGCTGATCGAAGCGCTGCGCCAGGGGCCGACCAATGCCGGGTCCGCCGGCCGCGACATCGCCGAGCATCTGCCGCTCGACGCCTATATGCAGCGTTTCGCCCGGCTGCCGGACGCCGTGCGCTCCGAGGTCGTCGAACGCTGGGGAGCGCCGGAGGACGATCCATTTTTTGCCGCCGGCGGCTTTGCGATCCCCGCGCTGCGCTTCGGCAATGTCGTCGCCGGCATCCAGCCGGCGCGCGGCTACAATATCGACCCGAAGGCCAGCTATCACGACCCGGATCTGGTGCCGCCGCACGCCTATTTCGCCTTCTATTTCTGGCTGCGCGAGGAGGCGGGCATTCACGCCGCGATCCATCTCGGCAAGCACGGCAATCTCGAATGGCTGCCCGGCAAGGCGCTGGCGCTTTCGCAAGAGTGCTATCCCGAAGCCGCGCTCGGTCCGGTGCCCAACATCTATCCCTTCATCGTCAACGATCCCGGCGAGGGCAGTCAGGCCAAGCGGCGCAGCTCAGCCGTGATCGTCGATCACATGACGCCGCCCATGACGCGCGCCGAGACCTATGGCGAGCTGAAGGAGCTGGAGGCGCTGGTCGACGAATATTTCGAGGCGGCGAGCGTGGACGAGGCGCGGCGGCGCTATCTGGCCGGCGAGATCCTGGCGACAACTGCGCGCCTCGGGCTCGACAAGGATTGCGGCATCGATCTCGACGCTCCGCAGGATGAGGCGCTGGCCGCGCTCGACAATCATCTCTGCGAGTTGAAGGAAATGCAGATCCGCGACGGGCTGCATGTGTTCGGGCGCGCGCCGGACGGGGAGCAGCGCACCGATCTGCTAGTGGCGCTGGCGCGCGTCCCGCGTGGAGGAGGGGAGGCGCAGGGCGCTTCGTTGATCGCGGCCCTGGCGGGCGATCTCGGCCTCGATGATTTCGATCCGCTGAGCTGCAAACTCGGCGAGTCTTGGACCGGCCCGCGGCCCGATGTGCTCCTTGAACTGAGCGATGCGCCCTGGCGCACCAATGGCGATACGGTCGAGCGGCTGGAGATCCTGGCGCAACGGCTTGTCGCGAATGTACCAGACGAGTTTGCCACGCGCGATTTTCACCTCTCCCCATGGGAGAGGGAGTTCTGCTCCGTATGCGAACGACGAAGCGGATCGTCGTCCCGGCCTCCGAGCCGGGACCCACTCGCAGTTCGGCAAGCACGGTGCTGGCGATGATGCGAGTAGGCCCCGGATCAAGTCCGGGGCGACGGCTGCAGCGTCGTTCGCATTGCCCGAAGGCTGGCCCCGCAGCCGCGCCGTGCTCGATGAAATCCGGACCAGCCTTGCGCCGAAGGTCGATGCCTCCGGCGAGGCCGAAATCGCCGGTATCCTGACCGCGCTTTCCGGCCGCTTCCTCGCGCCCGGCCCATCCGGCGCGCCGACGCGCGGGCGTCCCGACGTCCTGCCCACGGGGCGCAATTTCTACTCGCTCGACAGCCGTACACTACCGACGCCAGCCGCCTGGGAACTCGGCTGCAAATCGGCGGAGCTGGTGATCGAGCGGTACGTGCAGGACCATGGCGACTGGCCGCGCGCACTGGCGCTCAGCGCCTGGGGCACGGCGAATATGCGCACCGGCGGCGACGACATCGCTCAGGCGCTGGCGCTGATGGGCGTCAAGCCGGCATGGGAGCCAGCATCCCGCCGGGTGACCGGCTTCGAGATCATCCCCCTCGCCAAGCTCGGACGCCCGCGCGTCGATGTGACCTTCCGTGTCTCGGGGTTCTTCCGCGATGCCTTTCCGGCGCAGATCGACCTTATCGACAGCGCCGTGCGGGCAGTCGCCGCGCTCGACGAGCCGGAAGGCGAAAACCCACTGGCCGAAAACGCCGCGCGCGAGGCACGCCGCCTCGTCGCCGAGGGCACCTCGCCGCAGATCGCTGGTCGTATCGCCAGCGCCCGCATTTTCGGGTCCAAGCCCGGCGCCTATGGCGCAGGCCTGCAGGCGTTGATCGACGAAGGCATCTGGGAAACCGATGCCGATTTTGCGGAAAGCTATATGGAGTGGGGGCAATATGCCTATGGCGCGGGGCTCGAAGGCCGCGCCGAACGCAAGGCGCTGGAACGGCGGCTGACCGGGCTCGACGCCATTCTCCACAATCAGGACAATCGCGAGCACGACATTCTCGACAGCGACGACTATTATCAGTTCGAGGGCGGACTGGCGGCGTCCGTCAAAGCGCTGAAGGGTGAGCCGGTCCGCATTTATCACAATGACCATTCGCGCCCGGAGCGCCCGGTCGTGCGCGCGCTGGAGGAGGAGATCGGCCGCGTCGTGCGCGCTCGGGCGGCCAATCCGAAGTGGATCGCGGGCGTCATGCGTCACGGCTATAAGGGCGCCTTCGAGATCGCCGCCACGGTCGATTATCTCTTCGCCTTCGCGGCAACGACCGGCGCGGTGGGCGACCATCATTTCGACGCCCTTTATGAGGCCTATATCGTCGATGAGACCGTCCGAGAATTCCTTGCGTCGAACAATGACGCCGCCTTGAGCGATATCGCGTCACGCTTCAAAGAGGCCATGGAGCGCGGATTATGGTGGCCGAGGTCGAATTCCGTAGCCGCTGCGATCGAAACCATTCTTGCGGGGGGATAAGCCATGATCCGTGCGCTGTTTATCTGCGGAAGGGCGCAGGCGCGCGGGCCGACCGCCGCACAAATTGCCGTTCAAATGGAAGGCGTGCGCGCCGATTGCGGCGGAGTCAGCAATGATGCGGATGATTTGCTGTCGCTGGAGCAGCTCGAATGGGCGGACGTGATTTTCGTGATGGAGGCCCGCCATAAGACGCAGCTGGCCGCGAAATTTGCGGGACCGCTTCGGGGCAAGCCGATCATAAACCTTGATGTGCCGGACCTTTATAGTTTCATGCAGCCGGAACTCGTCGAAATCCTGACGAGCAAACTCCATACACACCTCAAGTGAGGGGGCCTTAAAGGAGAGCGCGATGACCCCAAATATTGCCGAGGATGCCGAGCGCCACGCCGCGAAAATGGCGAAGAAGAAAGCCGCGCGCGACAAGATCATGGCCACCAAGACCGAGGAGCGCGGTCTGATCATCGTCCATACCGGCAAGGGCAAGGGCAAATCGACCGCCGCTTTCGGCATGGTCTTCCGCGCCATCGCCCACAAGATGCCCTGCGCCGTGGTTCAGTTCATCAAGGGCGGCATGGAGACCGGCGAGCGCCAGCTCATCACCGAGCATTTCTCCGACATCTGCCAGTTCCACACCATGGGCGAGGGCTTCACCTGGGAGACGCAGGACCGCGAGCGTGACGTCGCCATGGCGCGCGCCGCGTGGGAAAAGGCGAAGGCGCTGATCCGCGATCCCGCCATCCGGCTGGTGCTGCTCGACGAGATGAATATCGCGCTGCGCTATGACTATATCCCGCTCGCGGAGGTCCTGGCCTTTCTCACCGAGGAGAAGCCGGCCGACACCCATGTGATCATCACCGGCCGGAACGCGCCGGACGCGCTTATGGAGATCGCCGATCTGGCGACGGAAATGACGCTCGTGAAGCATCCCTTCCGCTCCGGCGTCAAGGCGCAAGCGGGCATCGAATTCTGATGTTCAAGCCGGAACTGTTCACCGCGACGCCCGAGCACAGGCGCGTTTACGGGATCTATGAACGCATCTACACGACCGTCGATCTCACGGCCGCATTGATGTTTCTGGTCGGCAGCATTTTCTTTTTCTATTCCGAGCTGATGGATGCCGGAACATGGCTGTTTGTCCTCGGCTCAGGCTGTTTTGCCGCCCGGCCCGCGGTCCGGTTCATGCGCGAATTTCATCTGGCGCAACTTCCTGTGCCCGAAGATGACCGATCCGGCTCAAATTAAAACCCCGGCCGTCATGGTCCAGGGCACCGGCTCCAATGTCGGCAAGTCGCTGATCGTGGCCGGGCTCTGCCGCGTCTTCGTCCGGCAGGGGCTGGCGGTGCGCCCGTTCAAGCCGCAGAACATGTCGAACAACGCCGCCGCGACCGCCGATGGCGGCGAGATCGGACGCGCCCAGGCGCTGCAGGCCATGGCCGCCAATGTACCGCCGAGCGTGCATATGAACCCGGTGCTGCTGAAGCCCGAAGCCGACCGGCAAAGCCAGATCATCGTGCAGGGGCGACGTTTCGGCCGGATGCGGGCGCGCGAATTCGGCAGGCGGAAGGCCGAGCTTCTGCCGCGCATTCTCGAGAGCTTCGGGCTGATCGCGCGCGAGGCCGACCTCGTCATCATCGAGGGTGCGGGCAGTCCGGCCGAGGTCAATCTGCGGGCAGGCGACATCGCCAATATGGGATTTGCCGAAGCGGCGGACGTGCCGGTCATCCTGGCGGCCGACATCGACCGGGGCGGCGTCATCGCCAGCCTTATCGGCACGCATGCGCTGGTGAGCGACGCCGAGCGCGCGCGCATCAAAGCCTTTCTCATCAACAAGTTCCGCGGCGAGGTTTCGCTCTTCGCTGACGGCGAAAGGCTGATCGCCGAGCGCACCGGCTGGGACAGTCTCGGCGTCGTGCCCTATTTCGACGGCGCGGCGCGTCTGCCTGCCGAGGATGCCGTCGATATTCGCGAGACGGGCAGTCAGCGAGACCGGAAGGCGTTCAAGATCGTGGTGCCGGTGATCTCCCGCATTGCCAATTTCGACGATCTCGATCCGCTGAAATTGGAGCCGGGTGTATCGATCCGCTTCGCCGAAGCCGGGCGGCCGCTGCCGCGCGACGCCGATCTGATCTTCCTGCCCGGCTCGAAATCGACCATCGACGATCTGGCGGGCATCCGCCGCGAGGGCTGGGACATCGACATCGCCGCGCATGTCCGTAGCGGAGGCTTTGTCGTCGGCATTTGCGGCGGCTATCAGATGCTGGGGCGGACGATCGCCGATCCGGACGGGCTGGAGGGCACGCCGGGCGTGCATCCCGGCCTCGGCCTCCTGGATATCGAGACAGTGCTGACCGGCGAGAAGCGCGTGCGTCCCGTGTCGGGTATCGAGATCGCGTCGGAGCATCCGGTTTCAGGCTATGAGATCCATCTCGGCAGGACGAGCGGGGTGGGGACACGGCGCCCCTGGCTGACCATCGAGGGCGAGGCGGACGGGGCGATCAGCGCGGACGGCCGGATCATGGGCAGCTATGTCCACGGGCTGTTTCAGAGCGATGCTTTCCGCCGCGCTTTCCTGACCAGGCTTGGCGCGTCCGCCGATGAAACGCTGGATTTCGGCGCCGCCGTCGAGGCGACCCTCGATCAGCTCGCGGACCATCTCGAAGCGCATCTCGACATTGACCGCATCCTCGCCATCGCCCGCGCAGGATAATCCGCCGTCAGTGCAGCCGATGGCCGCCACAGCTCACAGTGCATCGATCCAAACGGAGGCAACAGCCGGAGTTTGGCAAAATTGATGCATAAACAAAGAGCTAGGGCGCGGACGCATGAACCATACGAATGCGTCAGTGCAATAGCGTCTGAAAACCGATCACCGCGACCGCAAGCCAATGGGCGCTGCAAGCCGCCGCGAAAAGGCGCAGGGCACGGGCGATATCATCCGGATGCGGCTCTTTTCGTCCGCTTTCATTCATCCAGGCATCCTCGATGCGCCGGCTTGCATAGTAGCGCGGGCCGGCGAGGGCAAGGCCGAGCGCACCGGCCATCGCGGCCTCGGGCCACCCGGCGTTCGGGGAACGATGCCGCCTTGCATCGCGCAGCATGGCGGTCCATCCGCCGCGCGCATCCGCGCCGGTTATAAAGGCGGCGGCTATGACGAGAACGCCGGCCAGCCGCGCCGGGATCAGATTCAAGAGATCGTCGAGCCGCGCAGCAGCCCAGCCGAAGGCCGCATGGCGGGGCGTGCGATGGCCGATCATGCTGTCGGCCGTATTGACCGCCTTGTAGACGAGAATGCCGGGCAGCCCCGCGACGAGATACCAGAAGGCAGGCGCGACCACGCCGTCGGAGAAATTCTCCGCCGTCGTTTCAATCGCCGCGCGGCAAATGCCGGCTTCGTCGAGCGCGTTCGGATCGCGGCCCACGACCCGCGAAACGGCCTCGCGCGCGGCGGGCAGACCATCGTCAAAGGCGCGGAAGACGCGGCGCACATGATCGTAAAGGCTGCGCTGCGCCAGCAGAATGGCAACCAGGATAACCTCGGCAGCCAGCCCGAGAGGGTGCTGTGCGACCAACCAGTGCAACCCGAGGCCGAAGGTGGCCACGATCGCGAGGAGCATGAGGAGAGCCGCGACGCCGGGAAGGCGTCTCGTCCTCGCCAAGCCATCGCGATTGAGCCAGCGATCGAGCCAGCCGATCAGGCGCCCCATCGCCACAACCGGATGCGGGGCGCGCCGCCAGACCCAGTCCGGATCGCCAAGCAAACCGTCGAGCGTCAAGGCGAAAAGCAGGACGAGCGCGATCTTCGGATCGAGGAAAGCCATCAGCGGCGCTGCAATCGCGGCGAAATCTGCTGCAGGCTCTTGGTCAGCTCCGCAACGGCCAGGGGCAAGGCCGGTCCGCCGCAGATCGCCAGCCGCCCCGGCAGCGAAATCCGGCGCTCTGGAGGATAGATGGCCCTGAGCGCGGGATGAAGCAGCATCGCGGTTCCCTGGTCGCTGGCGCGCGGCGAAGGATCGAAGAGGAGCAGCGCGTCCGCCCGCGCCTTCAATGCAGTTTCGAGCGAAGCCCTGCCAATCTGCCGGATGCCCAGCCGCGCGGCGGCATTGGCCACCCCGAGCTTCTGCAGAAGGTCGCCGACAAGCGTTTCAGGGCCGGAGACGAAGCCGCGCCGCTGAAGCTGCAGCACGGCCAACCTCCGGGCGCGCAGGTCCGGCGCCACAGCCAGCGCATGATCGATCTCTTCGATCAGCGCCTCGCCGCGATCGGCATGACCGAAGAGACCGGCGGCTTTGCGGATTGCCGCCTCGGTCTCCGCGATATTGTCGACGGGCGGGAAAAGTTCGAGCTTGACGCCGAGCCGCTGCAGCATTTGGCGCGTCGCCCGGCGCGTATAGGTGCCGGCGAGGACCAGATCCGGCTTCAGCTTCAGCACCTCCTCCGCACTGCCGCGAATGAGCTTGATACCGCTGGCCTTCACCTGCTCGACATAGATCGAATAATCCTTGCGCACGGCATAGCGGGTGAGCGCCGCGATCTGATCGCGGTCGGCCAGCGCGAAGACAAGCTGATCGGTGCAGGCGTTGATCGACACGATCCGCTTCGGCGGAGCGCCTTCCGCCGTCTGCGCGATCGCCGGACCGGCTCCCCCACAAGCAACTATCCACAGCAAAGACACAGCTGTGCGATAAAGGGCGCGTCCGTTGCTCGCCCTTATTGCCGATGCTTTTCGCGCCATGCTAGCCCTTTCACCTGCCCGAGACACATATCGTGACGGGCGCCCAAGCGGCAAGGCCGATCCAAGCGGAGGTCCTCAATGTCCCAGGCGCGCATCTGCGCTTATTTCTCAATCTTTTCAGCATTCACCATCCTTTCCGGCTCCGCCGCGGCGCAGGAGTCGATTCCGCTGGAGGGGCTTGTCATCACGGCGAGCCGCTTTCCGGAACAGGCCGGCAAGGTCGGCAGCGCTGTGACCGTAATCACCCGTAATCAGATCAAATCCGCAAACGCGGAAAACGTCGCTGAGCTTCTGGAGACCGTTCCGGGGCTGACGGTCAATCAGGCGGGGGGCGTCGGCGGCTCGACATCCGTTTTCATCCGCGGCGCAGAGCCGGACCAGACGCTTGTCCTGATCGACGGCATTCGCGTCAACGATCCGGCGAGTACCGGCAGCGAGTTCGATTTTTCGGTGTTCTCACTGGGCAATGTCGAACGCATCGAAATTCTGCGCGGGCCGCAATCGGGCGTTTACGGCAGCGACGCCGTCGGCGGCGTGATCAACATCATCACGCGAAAGGGCGAGGGCGAGCCGAGGGTCGCCGCCGAGGTCGAAGGCGGCAGCTATGCGACCTTTACCCAGCGCGCTTCCGCCAGCGGCGCGAAGGACGGCTTTGCCGTGTCGATGTCCGCCTCGAATTTCCGCAGCTCCGGATTTTCGCGCTTCTCCGGCGGAACGGAGAACGACGCGACACGCAAACGGTCGATCAATGCGCGGCTCGACTATGACGATCCGGCGGCGGTCTGGGGCGTCACCGTTATCGCCGGCCGCTATGAGGTCGATGCCGAGCTGGACAGCGTCGGCCTGTCGCGCAGCCGCGATTCGAGCGACACCTCCTTCAAGGTGCTGCAGATCGCCTCCGCAAGCGCGCGCCTCAATCTGATGGACGGCGCTTTCCAGAACAAGCTGACCGCGTTTCTTGCCGATAGCGACCGCGATTTTTTCGACGATGACGGATTTGATGCCGATCCCGCCACGGATCTCCCAGGCACGAGCTTTTTCAGAGGCCAAAGCCGGGGGCTGGAATATCAAGGCGATCTGGCCGTGCGCGGCGTCGATCGGCTGAGTTTCGGCGGCAGGATCGATAAGCAGTCGGCCACCTCTTTCGATGCATTCGAGCCCGTCGGCATCGTGCCGCGCTATAACGTGGAGGAGACCTGGCGGTCGGCCTTCGCGATCTACAGCTTCAACCCGACGGAGGTCTTCAATCTCACCGGCGCGGTGCGGGCCGACGAGTTCGGAGCGGTCGGGACGGAAGCGACATACCGGCTGACCGCCGCTTACCGCATTCCGGACTGGGGGACCAAGCTGCGCGGCAGCTATGGCACCGGGGCGAAGGCTCCGACGATCCAGCAGCGATTTGAGAATTCCCCCTTCGCGACCGGCAATCCCGATCTGGACGTCGAGACCAGCAAGGGCTTCGATGTCGGGATCGATCAGGAGTTCAGGGGTGGGGCAGTCATTCTGTCCGGCACTTATTTCTCCAACGACATCGAGGATCTGATTAGCTGCGAGGGCGGATTCCCCTGCACGTTCATCAATGTCGATACGGCGGAAATCGACGGCGTCGAGCTGTCGGGACGCTGGAGGGCTGCGGACTGGATCACGCTCAAAGGCGCTTACACCTATCTGCACGCGATCGACGCGGAAACGGGGCTCGCACTTGCCCGCCGGCCGGAGCACGCCTTCAACGCGAAAGTCATCCTCCGGCCCCTGGATGAGCTCACATTTTCGGCGAGCGCCACCTATGTCGGGGAACGCTTCAACCGCAGCCGCGAGCGTAATCCGCTCGATGATTACATTCGCGTCGATCTGGCCGGGCGCTACGATCTCGGTGCGGGGGCAGAGCTGTTCTTCCGCGCCGATAATGTCTTCGATGCCGATTATGAGGAGATCACCGGCTTCGGAACGGCGGGACGGTCGGGCTATGTCGGGCTGAGAGCACGGTTTTAGAGAGTGTTTACCCGAAGCGGAAGCATTCGCTCTACGCCCTCTCCCATTGGGAGAGGGCAGGAAGCGTCCATTTCACCTCAACCCGCATCAGCCGAGAGCCGAGCGAAGGGCGGCGGCGAGCCTGTCGATGGCGGCGGCATCGCCCGGCAGGCCGAAACGAAGCCATGCGGGCATGTTGTCGAAGCGGCGCACCCATATGCCCCGCCTGGCGAGGCGATCGTGGATGCCCTGCGCATGCCGGTGAGCGACCAGGCGAAACAAAGCCGTGCCGCCGAGGATCTGAAAGCCGGCGGCGCCCAGCACCTCGTCAAGCTGCGCCGACAGCTCGTAGCACCGCGCACGCGCGCCCTGCTGCCAGCCGACATCGTCGAGTGCCTGGCGTCCGACCTCCAATGCGATGCCCGAGACGGCCCACGGACCGAGCAGGCCATCCAACTTCCCAAGAATATCCTCCGGTCCGAGCGCGAAGCCGAGTCTCAACCCGGGGAGGCCGAAGAATTTGCCGAAGGACCGGAAGATGACGAGCCCCTCCGCCCCCGCCTCTCCGGCAAGGCTGACCTCCGGCGCGAGATCGGCGAAGGCTTCATCGATAATCAGCAGCCCGCCGCGCGCCGCCATTTCCTCGCGGCAATGCCGGAGGCGCTCCGGCGTCCAGATCCGGCCGTCGGGATTGTTCGGATTGACGGCGACAACGATCTCGGTCCCCTCCGAGCAGGATAGCTCATCGAGAAACGACACCGTCGCCCCGCTCTGCCCCCAGCACAGCGCGTGCTCGCTATAGGTCGTACTGATAACCGTCACGGTCTTTGCCGGCCGGATGAGCGGCAGGAGCTGGATGAGGATCTGCGTGCCCGGCGCGGCGAGGATCGGCGCATTGTCCGGCGCGCCATAGCACCGCCGGGCGGCCGCGAGCAGCGCCCTGAGCGAACCGGACTGCGGCAATGCGCTCCAGCATGTCTGATCGAGATGCCGGAAAGGGTAACTGTCCGGATTGATGCCGGTCGATAGATCGAGCCAATCCTCATCCGGTATGCCGTAACGCCTTATCGCCTCCGCCAGATCCCCACCGTGTTTCATCGACAATCCCCTTTTTGGCAGCGCGCCATAGTGACGGGCGCGCCTACCAATCTAAACCTTTGATTGCGTCTTTCCATCCGCTATAAGGACGGCACGCAGCTCAAGGGGCTGACCCCGCCTGGCCTCACCCCGACACAGCCGTTCATTTTAGGTGATTTCCCGAGAAGAGGGAGGAACATCATGCGCGTTTATTATGATCGTGACGCCGATCTCAATCTGATCAAGGGCAAGAAGGTTGCCGTCGTCGGCTATGGTTCGCAGGGCCACGCCCATGTGCTGAACCTGCGCGAACTCGGGCGTTTCCGAGGTTGCCGTTGCCCTGCGGGAGGGCTCGTCCTCGGCGAAGAAGGCCTCGGCCGAAGGGCTGAAAGTGATGAGCGTTGCCGAGGCCGGGGGCTGGGCCGATGTGGTCATGATGCTCACGCCCGACGAGCTGCAGTCCGACATCTATAATGAGCATTTGAAGAGCACGATGCGGGACGGCTCCGCGCTGCTCTTTGCGCACGGTCTGAACATCCATTTCAATCTGATCGAGCCGCGCGCCGGCATCGACGTCGGCATGGTTGCGCCGAAAGGTCCGGGCCATACGGTGCGGGCGGAATATAAGCGCGGCGCCGGCGTGCCCTGCCTGATCGCCGTGGCGAACGACGCAACCGGCAATGCTCACGAAATCGCCCTGTCTTACGCCTCGGCGATCGGCGGCGGACGCGCCGGCATCATCGAAACGACGTTCAAGGAAGAATGCGAGACCGACCTTTTCGGCGAGCAGACGGTGCTCTGCGGCGGTCTCGTCGAGCTGATGCGCGCCGGCTTCGAGACGCTCGTGGAGGCGGGATATTCGCCGGAAATGGCCTATTTCGAATGCGTGCACGAGGTGAAGCTGATCGTTGATCTGGTTTACGAGGGCGGCATTGCCAATATGGATTACTCCGTCTCGAACACGGCCGAATACGGGCAATATGTAACGGGTCCACGCATTATCACGCCCGATGTCAAAGAGCGTATGAGAGCGGTCCTGGCCGACATTCAGGAAGGCCGCTTCACCCGCGACTGGATGCTGGAGAACCGCGTCAATCAGACGAGCTTCAAGGCGATGAGGGCCAAAACCGCCACCCATCCGATGGAAGAGACCGGCAAGAAGCTGCGGGAGATGATGCCGTGGATCACGGAGCGCGCGCTGGTCGACAAGGCGAAAAACTGACGCGCAGCATTGCGAACGAAGGGAAGCGGGCCCGGCGCTAGATCAACCGACGTTCAACTGGAATCAGTTGAACGTCGGAAAGTTGATCTATTTCTTAAAGTTAGCGCAACTGTTCCCACGTCCATCCCGGCCTTCGCGGGGACATGCTTGGGGAATTATATACTTGACAAAAGAGGTATCATGACACCACATGAGCCGGGACAGCTTTCGAGATCCTGCACAGGCACCTCTTGCAGCCATCGCTTCACCCATCGCGTTGCATCCTGCCCTTCATCGATCGTGGTGTCTTCGACGATACGAAGATGGAGGAAAGTCGATTGCCGGTAGCCGATGTGCGAATAGCGTTGAACCGAACGGAGCGCTGCGGCCACGGCATGGTGAGGCTCCGACTCCAGCGCCTGATCGATGAATGACTTCGCGGCTCTTTCATCGGCATCATGCAGCAAAGCCGCCAAACTGCCGATGAGTGCGGTGCCTTCGGGCCCCTGAGACCGTTTCAGATCAGTTCGGCGTAGTGCCCGCTCGATAAAAGCGGCGGCCTTCCCGCACGGTGTGGAGACGACCTTGCAACTGCCGCCGCACTATGCGTCGATGCATCCGTAAACGGTACGTCGAAGATCCAGGTAACAGGTCCATTATCAGAGGCGGCATTCTGGTTTGCAGGCCACCATTCTCTGACGCCTTCAGGCTTTCAGTTTAAGGATATTCAGGGTGCTGGATTTTCCTGGTCACCGCACGTCTCAATTGTCGAGCGCGTTGGCCTATTGTCTCTCCACAGCTATTTGATTTCATCCCGGCGCGGCAGGAATTGGTGGTTGAGGAAGACCGGCATCTCCAATAGGCTGCGCCTCCAAGACGACACACGAATATGAAGACACGAGGCCAAGAACATGAGAATTGTCCAGAAAGCTGTCCTGGTCATCTTTGGCATTGCTCTTTTCTGGTCGGCTTCTCCGGCGCGGGCCGATGATCGAGCGCTCGTGGAAAGCCTTGTGCCTCAGATCGAGTCGCGGCTCGATCCGGCTGTCCTGTCATCGGCCAAGGAAGCGCTTGCAGAGCAACCGGATCCGGCCATCGCGCCGCCGGTGATGGGTATGGCGATGATGCTGCAGGGGAAATCCGTTCCCGCCGCGTGGTTCTTCGCCCAGGACGCCTTGAACCATCCGGATGGGCCCGCTCCGCGCAGCAATCTCGGGGTCGCCCTTCAGGCCGCTGCCGGAGCCGGGGAGTTGCCGGCGACGGATGCAAAATGGGTGGACGCCGGTTACGCATTGCTCCGCTCGGCTCGGATGGCCGCCCCCGACAACGCCATCGTCAATGCCAATTATGGCGAGGCGCTGCTTGAGCAATGGCGCCAGAAGTCGAACACCGACGGGCTGGAGAACGCCGTTGCTGCGCTCCGGCATGCGATTGAACGCGACCCGGACAATCCATTCGCCCGGGCGCATCTCGCCGAAGCCCTTCTGGCGATAGGCGATGCAGAGGCGGCACGCCAGGCATTCAACGAGGCGCAGACGCGCTGGTCGATGCATCCGGCCGTCATCGCCGCCGCCCGGCGCAGCCCGGGCATCACAGGCGCCGGGAACGCCTCGCCCATGCCGCAATGCGACCATCTCGATGTCGTGGCGATGTGTAAGGAGACCTGCAAATGCACATCGATCGTCGGATGCCTGAACTTCGTCACCTGTACAATGTCGAATTCGGACTTCATCAACGCCTGCCGCGCGGGCGCGCCGATTCCGACCGCCTACAATTGTGAAGCGGAGTTCCCGAAATTCGGCATCCAGCTTCCGGGGCTCCAGAGTGGTTTCACCATCGTCGGTCCCGGCTTCAAGGTGAATGTCGGTCCCGACGGCAAAGGCGGATACAAATGGGAGATCAAGCTCGGCAACAAGGCATTTGTCGTCGTCGGCGGCAGTATCGATCCCAAGACCGGCGCGATCAGCGGGACGGACGTCAAGACCGGCGTCAACATCACCTTCATCCCCGGCAAGGGCGACTTCGGCGACCTCATCAACAAATACGGCATCAACCCCAGCACGCTCAGCATCGACAACGATCCGAAGAAGCCGATCAAGGTCGATGCGTATGATGACGTCAGCGGGATCTTCATTCAGAAGTGAGACAAGGTTTGCGGGAAAGCGGGGCGAGATGCTGAGGATCTGGAACCACGCGGGTGCGCTTCGGTTGCTGACTGCGGCATGGGCCGCAGCCGCATTGGCTGTTCTCCTGCTCGCGCCGGCGTCGGCCGGGGAGGGCAAATGGACCAAATATCAGAGCCCGACCGTCAACCTGTCGAAGCGGCAGACCTATTTCGTCAATCTCGATTTCAGCCTTAATGTCGCTCCCGGATGGACGGTTGTCGAAGGCGAAACCACCCCGGCGAGCGCCGAAGCCCAACATGGCAGCATGGAGGTCAAGGTGCTCGCGCCTTCGGATGACGGCAAGGACGGCTCACCGGATCTCGCAATCATCAGAATAAGGGCACTGCCTCTGGACGTCGCCGTGACCAAGAGCTGGCTCTCCCATGCGGATCAGGACCTCGACCGAATCCTGCCCGAAGAGAGAGCAGGTCAGCCGGTCAATCCTGCCCGCCGGCCTGATGCGAACGCCATACATCATGTCGAAGCCGGGCCTTGAGGGCTATTCCAGCTCCGAGGTTGTCGAGACCGTCTACAACGCGGTCAACTCCAAGGGAAGCACGGTCAAGGTCAAGGCCTACACGCTGTGGTGCCTCAATATCGTGGCCAATGTGATATACATCGCGGCGCCCGAGAGCTTTGAGGAGCACGCCAAGGATTTCGAGGCCATGGCGGCCAGCTTCTGGATGCAAATGGCCCATCCCTACAAGCTTTGAAGCCCGCCCAACTCTGGACCCGCCGAGCGTCATCTCTCACGGCGGTTTCCGAAGGATAAGCAGTCGCCGGAACCGACGGACTTGTTGCCCCGATTATGCCGCCCTTGCAAATCGTGGCAAAAATGCAACAAGCCACGAATAAAAGCCGTTCTCGGAATGGTCCCGCCCCGTTCCATGTTGAAACGCTTGAGAATCCGCCGGTTCCGGCCGATTTAACCGATTTCCACCATTGGTACCGCCCAACATCTTTCTGCCTTTTGTCCGCCGTAACTTTGTCCTAGCGTGATCTAAATTCGGTAAGGGGATCATCCGATGACGAATGAACGGCGCCCTAAACCCGCACAGCGTTACAGCCGCTTTTCGCAATCCACCTATGATGACGTGCTGCCGCCTCCGCCGGAGGAGCCGTCCTTTGCGGAAATCGTCATGCGTGCACTGAACGGTCATCACAACTCCGCCCGTGATTTGGGTCCGGCGGGCCGGGACAGCGGAGGCCAGCGGGGTTGGGAGCAGCCGCCGCCACCAGACCCGAGCGTGTTCTGGGAAATGGAGACGCGGGAGGCACCCGATCCGGCGCCGCGCCAGGCACCGAGCCCCGACCCCGACCCGGTCGCTCCGCCGAAGCCAAGCCCGATGAGCACGCCGATCGAGGCCGAATTCAGTGAGCTGCCCGGCGAGCGGAAGGCAGCGCCTCCGCCGCGCGACCCGTTGGCCGAAAAGACCGCAAAGGCCGAAATCCAAGAGCCCGCGGCCGAGCCGGCGCCCGCCCAGAAGTCGGAGAAGCGGCGCGGCCATAGACTGAAGCAGGCAGGCAGAAAAGGCGCCGGCGCCCTCGCTGCGGTTGCCGGCACGGTTCGCACGAAGGCCGCTCCCGCCCTGGTCAACAGCGCGCTCTGGCTGGCGCACAATCTCCGGCGTCGGGAGATCCGCAGGCGCTACAATCGCGCGCTCGTCTTCGGGCATACCAGGATTGCCGACCGGAAACTCGAACCGCTCTTCTTCATCCCGACCCGGAAATCCGAGGCTATCAATCCGGCCGTCGAGCGGGGCATCCATTATGACGGGCCGGTGTCCTCCGCCGTCTTCGACTGGATCATGGCGCTCATGCCCAGCGATCTCCGGCAATACGCCTTTGTCGATATCAGGGCCGGACGGGGCCGGACGTCGCTTCTGGCCTCGAAGCTGGAGTTCAACCGGATCATCGCTTATGAGTATGATGCGGAGATCTTCGACGACCTGCAGATGAATGTGGCGCAATACCCGCGTTCGCGCATGAAATGCCGCAATATCGACAGCTATCGCGGAGATGTCGATGGGATCAGGCTGCCCGACCAGCCCTGCGTCATCTGGTTTTCAAGTGCCTGGCGCGAGCCGATGATCGCCGGCGTCATGAACTATGTCCGCGAGACCTACCGGCAGAGCCCGAGGCGCATCTATGTGGTGCTGGAGAACACGGCCGACGACACAGCAATCGCCAGCGACAATATTTTCGACCCGATCGATCCGCCGCTCGCCGAGCGATTGAAGCTGAAGCTACTCAGCCCGGTCGACTTCAAGGTCTATCGCTCACTGGTTTAGGCCGAACCTCAGCAACCGGCTGGCCGTCTTACAGAGGCTCCGATGGGGTCCGCGTCACGCCGCTGCGTCTGCCGGCTCGCGTCTGTAGCTATCGGCCATCCGCCGCATCCGGTCCTGCAAATGCGCGATTTCCGCGGGGCACTTGCCGCCATAGGCCCACTCCAGGAGCTCAACCGTATGAACGACGGGCGGTGCGTCCTGGCCCGAAAGCTGAGTGATGCAGCCAATATTGCCGGTCGCGACGCAGTCCGGTTTGGTCGCGGCGATATTTGCCAGCTTGCGCTGGCGCAACTCGGTGGCCAGCTCCGGCTGCAGGATGTTGTAGGTTCCCGCCGAACCGCAACAAATATGCCCCTCGGCAATTTCCGCAACCGAAAAGCCCGCTTCGCGCAGGAGGCGGCGCGGCTGATCGTTCACGCGCTGACCGTGCTGCATCGAGCAGGCGGAATGATAAGCGACGCGGATATCCGACCAGCCGGCCGGCGCGCCGAGATCGATGACGTCGGCGAGAAACTCGGTGATGTCCTTCGCAAGCGCGCTGATGCGCGCGGTGCGCTCGGCAAATTGCGGGTCATGGGCCAGCATATGGCCATAATCTTTCACCGTGGTGCCGCAGCCGGAAGCGGTCACGAGAATGGCGTCGAGCGGCTCATCCTGCATCGCCTTTTCCCAGGCTTCGACATTTCGGCGGGCGAAATCGCGCGCATCCTCCTCGCGCCCCATGTGATGCACCAAAGCGCCGCAACAGCCTTCGCCCGCCGCCAGCACCACTTCGACACCTTGCGAGGTGAGAAGCCGGATAGCGGCGTCGTTGATCTGAGGCCGCAGGACAGGCTGTGCGCAGCCGGATAACAGCGCGACGCGCGCGACGCGCGGGCCGACGGCCGGAATGACCTTCGGACCGGAAAAGCTCGAGCGTTTGGGCGTCATCGCCGGAGCCATGCCGATCATCACCGCCAGCTCCTTCAGACCGATCACGCGGACCAGGGCCCGGAACGGTTTGGCGAGCGTCGCCGCCGCCAGCGATGCGCGGAAGCGGCCCGGATAGGGCAGCACCGTCTGGATCAGCCGCCGCGTCAGGCGATCCTTCACCGACCGGCTTCCGGTCTCTTCGATGCGCACCCTGGCAAGATCGACCAGATGCATATAGTCGACCCCACTCGGACAGGTCGTCATACAGGAGAGGCAGCTGAGGCAGCGATCGATATGAAAACGGACCTCGTTGGACGCCTTGCGATCATTCTCCAGCATGTCCTTGATCAGATAGATCCGCCCGCGCGGACTGTCGCGCTCATCGCCAAGCAGCACATAGGTCGAGCAGGTCGCGGTGCAAAAGCCGCAATGGACGCAGCGGCGCAGAATTTCGTCCGCCTCTTTCAACGCCGGATCGGCAAGCTGCTGCGGTGTGAAATGCGTTTCCATCGGTCTCCCTAGATCAACCCGCGTTTAAGCGGAATCACTTGAACGCGGTCAAGTTGATCTATATCAAAAGGCGAGCGCAACTGTTCCCGCGTCCATCCCCGCCTTCGCGGGGACATGCTTGGACGCGCGTTGCGCTAGACCCCTGCATACATTCGGCCGGGATTCAAGATCCGATGCGGGTCGAAGGCTTCCTTCAAGCCGCGAACGAGGCTCATATTCCCCTCCAGCAGCGGATGAAAGACATCGACCGCGCCGCGGGTCGTCTGACTGGCGCGCACCAGCATCGCATCGGCCTCGAATTCGGCAATGATCCGGCGCAGCATCGTCGCGGCGGCGTCGCTTGCGGGAGCGACCTCCACCCAGATCAGTCCGCCCGACCATTCGTAAGCGGCATCGCATTCAAGATGAGCGCGGACCGCACGCACCAATTTGGCCCCGCGGTCGGGCGCCGTCGTAATCCGCCAGAGCGGCCGGTCGCTTCCGGCCAGGAAGGTCAAGGAGCAGATGTCGGCCCAGAAGCTCCGCGAGCGCTCGTCGTCGAGCTCATAAATGGTGCCTAGCGGCTTCAATTTCTCATGCAGCCGCCCGGCGCGGTGGGCGACGGCGTGGGAGAAATTCTCCAGGCGAAGCGCGGTGACCGACTGGCCGAGCTTGGCGATATCGGGATCGCTGAGCCGCTCGACGAAAGCGGCCGGGAGATGAACCGTGCCGGTGACTTCGTAAGGCGTGCCCATCGCCTGGCACATTGCCGAGACCGCGCCCTCGTCCGGCAAATTGAGGAAGATCAGCGAGCGAACCTCTTCCGCCTTCGGCAGCACCTTCAGCGTGACTTCGCTGAGCGCGGCGAGCGTGCCCCAGGAACCGGCCAGGCCGCGCCCCAGATCGTAGCCGGTGACGTTCTTCATGACCCGGCCGCCGGACTTGATGACTTCGCCCAGGCCGTTCACCGCGCGAATGCCGAGCAGATGATCGCGCGCGCTGCCGCGCAGCATGCGGCGAGGTCCGGAGCTGTTGCTGCCGAGGATGCCGCCGATCGTCGGCTGCTCGTCGGATCGTCCCGCGAAAAGCCGCTCCAGGCGCGCCGGCTCGAAGGCGAATTCCTGATTATGTTCGTCGAGCAGGGCTTCGATCTCGGTCAGCGGGGTTCCCGCCTTGGCGGAGAGCACGAGCTCTGTCGGCTCGTAAAGCGTCACGCCGCGCATCTCGCTCATTGAGATGCGTGCCGCCACCTGCATCGGCCGGCCGATCCAGCGCTTCGTACGATTGCCGCAAATCTCGACGGGCAGCTTCTTGTCGGCAGCCTGAGCGATCAGCTCGGCCAACTCCTCCTCGCCGGGCGGGAAATAGGTTTCGTTAGCGTACACGGGCCGTAAACGCCTCTTGCGCCTTGAGCGGAAAGACCTTCCCGGGATTGAGCAGCCATTGTGGGTCGAACACGCTTTTTACGCGCATCTGCTGGGCGATGTCCACCTCGTTGAACTGTACGCCCATGAGCTCGCGCTTCTCGATGCCGACGCCATGCTCACCCGTCAGGCAGCCGCCAAGTTCGACACAGAGCGTAAGAATCTCCTCCCCCGCATGCTCCGCGCGCGCCTTCTCGGCTTCGTCATTGGCGTCGTAGAGAATAAGAGGATGAAGGTTGCCGTCCCCGGCGTGGAAGATGTTCGCCACCTGAAGATCGTGCTTGCGGCAGATCTCGGCCACGCCGGTCAGCGCCTGCGGCAGGCTGGCCAGCGGGATGACGCCGTCCATGCAATAATAGTCAGAGATACGCCCTATGGCGCCGAAGGCGGCCTTGCGCCCTTTCCAGATTGCGGCCGATTCCTCCTCGCTTTCGCTTACCTTGATGACCTTGGGATCGAATTCGGAGGCAATCTCCTTAATCTGCGTAAGCAGCGCGTCCATTTCCTCCGGAGCGCCTTCGACCTCGATGATCAGCAGCGCCTCGACATCGAGCGGATAGCCGGCATGAGCGAATTCCTCGCAGACTTTGATCGCCGGCCTGTCCATGAATTCCATCGCGACGGGAACGATGCCCTTGCCGATGATGCCGGACACGCAGGCGCCGGCCGCCTCGCTGGAGCGGAACCCGATCATGACCGGCCGCGCGCCCTCCGCCTGCGGAAGAATTCGCAAGGTCGCTTCGGTCACGACGCCGAACTGGCCTTCCGAGCCAACGATGAGCGGCAGAAAATCATAGCCCGCCGCATCCAGATGCGGCCCGCCGAATTCGACGATGTCGCCATTCATCATCACCATCTTCAGGCCGAGCACATTGTTGACCGTCACGCCATATTTCAGGCAATGCGCGCCGCCGGAGTTCATTGCGATATTGCCGCCGATCGTGCAGGCGAGCTGGCTGGAGGGATCCGGCGCATAGAAAAAGCGCGATGGGGCGACCGCGTTCGAAACGCCGAGATTGGTGATGCCGGTCTGAACGCGAATGTATCGGCTCTCGAGATTGACTTCGAGCACGCGATTCATGCGCGACATGCCGAGCACGATGGAGTCTTCCAGCGGAAGAGCGCCGCCGGAAAGCGACGTTCCCGCACCGCGGGCCACTATGCGCACATTCGCCAAGTGGCAAAAATTCAGCACCCGGCTGACTTCTTCGGTCGAACTGGGCAGCACGACCGCCATAGGGAGTTTCCTGTAAGCCGTCAGCGCATCGGTTTCGAAGACCCGCCGCCCCGCTTCGTCAGCCACAAGCGACCGCTCAGAAAGCAGTTTTTTCAAGGAGTTAATGAGGGCGTCCTTCTTCTCGATGACCACATCACGCGGTTCGAGTATCGAAATGCCGGACAATGGTCATACTCCTTTCATATCCTTGCGGCGCAACATATTTGTGTTACGACAAGGCTTGTGTTTCACTGCGAGAGTGTGAGATTTAACACGTTCGCATAATTGACAGCCATTTTGGGATACAACACTATCCCGCAGGTGCAACAGGTCACGCACCTCTAACCCTAATTCGGAGCCATTGTGGCTTGCCTATGACTCCAATAACCGATCTGGAGATTTTCGCCCGAGTTGCGGCCGCTGGCAATATGTCGGCGGCGGGCCGGGAGATGGGGCTCTCGCCAGCCGTCGTGAGCAAGCGTCTCAGCCACATGGAGGAGCGCCTCGGCGCGCGCCTTTTCCAACGCACCACACGCCAGCTGAAGCTGACGGAAACGGGAGAGGGCTTCTATGCGCGGGTCGTCCGTATTCTGAAGGAGATCGACGAAGCGGAGGCCTTCGTTTCGCAGGTGAGCGGCAAAGTGGGCGGCACCCTGCGGATCACGGCTCCTATCGTGTTTGCGCGCAAGCATATCGCACCCTTCCTGCCGGATTTCATGCGGGAACATCCCGATTTATCCGTCGAGATGGTGCTTCGTGATGATATTGTCGATATCGTCGGGGAGTCCGTCGATGTTGCGATCCGCATTGCCGAGCTGGATGATTTCAGCCTCGTCGCGCGCAAGCTGGGCCCTTGCCGGCGTGTGATCTGTGCGGCTCCGGAATATCTCAGTCGGCACGGCGAGCCGACGACACTGGCCGAACTCGCCAATCACCAATGTTTGTCGCTCGGCTATCAGCATACTTGGCGCGTCGCAGGCCCGGAGGGTCCGACGACGATCAAGATCGTGCCGAAGCTGCGCTGCAATTCGGGAGATGTTCTGCACGAAGCGCAGCTCAGCGGCATGGGGATCGCCATGCGTTCGACCTGCGAGGTCAGCGAGGAGCTCAAGAACGGCCGGCTCAAGATCGTTCTGCCCCAATTTCGGGAACCCCCCGGCGTTGCCATCTACGCCGTCTATCCTTGCCGTCAATACATCCCGACAAAGCTCAAGCTCTTCATCGATTTTCTGGCGCAGAAATATGGGCCCACGCCCTATTGGGACCAGGGCGTCGTCTTCAGCATTGACGGCCAGCGCGCGAAAACTGCGGACGTCCAGGTCGGGGCCGTGAAATAGATCCCCTGCCTTTGCGGAGGTCTTTCCGCATTTGCGGCGGGCCGGTCCCCGGGAAAACTGGTTGCCACTTTCCCCGTTCGTGCTCTAAGAGACCGTCATGAACGCCAATGCAAGGCCGCTTCGGGTCGGCCTTTTCGTAACCTGTCTCGTCGATCTCTTCCGCCCCTCGGTCGGCTTTGCGGCCATCAAGCTGCTCGAAGGGGCCGGCTGTCTCGTGGAGGTTCCGGAGACGCAGGTCTGCTGCGGACAGCCCGCCTATAATTCCGGCGACCGCGCCGACGCCAAAGCCATTGCGCGCCAGGTCATCGAGGCGTTTCAGGGATTCGACTATATCGTTGCGCCGTCGGGCTCATGCGCGGGCATGCTCCGCAAGCATTATCCGATGCTGTTCGGGGACGATCCGGAAATGCTGCCGCGTGCGAAGGACATCGCGGCGCGAACCTTCGAACTCGTTGGGTTTCTGACGGATGTTCTCCGCGTCTCCGCCGTTCACGCGAAATATTCCGGCACGGCCACCTATCACGATTCCTGCTCCAGCCTGCGCGAAATGGGCACCGTCGAACAGCCCCGTGCGCTTCTGAAGACCGTCGAGGGTCTGACGCTCATCGAAGCTGAGGATCGCGAGGTCTGCTGCGGTTTCGGCGGGACGTTCTCGATCAAATATCCGGACATTTCGAATGCTATGGTGACCGCCAAGACTGCGGTGCTCACCCGGACGAATGCCGATCTCATTCTCGGCGGTGACTTGGGCTGTTTGATGAACATTGCCGGGAAATTGTCCCGCGACGGCTCTGAAATGCATGTCCGCCATGTCGCCGAGATTCTGGCGGGCGAAACCGGTGCTCCGCCCATTGCCGCAAAAAGATAAAGCGATGGCGTGGACGCGCGCAATCACCGCAAGTTTCGCCATGACCGATGAGGTCTGGAAGCGTCACTCCAACCCCTGGAGCGTTTGGACTCGCATCCCGTTCATTATGCTGTTTGCTCTGGCAGTCTGGAGCCGTATCTGGATCGGAGGCTGGGCGCTTATTCCCGTCGCGCTGCTTCTCATCTGGACATGGATCAATCCGCGTGCGTTTCCGCCCCCAAGCAGCACCGACAATTGGGCATCCAAGGCGGTGCTTGGCGAACGAGTCTGGCTCAATCGCACCACAGTTCCGATCCCCGAACATCACCGGCTTGCCGCCAAGCTTCTCAGCACGCTATCGGCGATAGGCGTGCCATTCTATGTCTGGGGATTGTACGCGCTTGAGATTTGGCCCACCGTGCTGGGGACCAGTCTCATCCTTTTTGGCAAGGTCTGGTTCATTGACCGGATGGCTTGGCTATACGAGGACATGCACGACAAGACGCCGGATTATCGAATCTGGCTTTATTGAGGGGGAAAGGTCGATTGCACTCGACATCGCATAATTTCAAGAAAAACGCTGCGTCCGCCCTTGCCGACCCGCAGCTTCAGCGCGCTCTCGCCAATGCGCGCACGGGGTTCATTGCAAGGCGCTCACTGGCGCGGACACTCCTTCCGGAGTTCGACGCGCTGTGTGAACAGGCCAAGCAGATCAAAGACCACACGCTTGCGCATCTCGACCTTTACCTTGAGGCCTATGAGGAGAAGGTGAACGAAGCCGGCGGCCATGTTCATTGGGCGCGCACGGCCGAGGACGCCCGCAGGATCATTCTCGACATATGCCGCGAGGCCGGCGCGAGGCTCGTCACCAAAGGCAAGAGCATGGTGGCCGAGGAGATCGCGCTCAACGATGCGCTCGAAGGCGCGGGCATGGAAGTCGCCGAAACCGATCTCGGCGAATATATCATTCAGATCCGCCACGAATCGCCCAGCCATATCATCGCGCCGGCCGTCCACCTCAACCGCGATCAGGTCGAGGCCGATTTCAGGCGGGTGCACAAGGATCTGCCGAAGGACCGCTCGCTCACCGAGCCGGTCGAACTGGTGTCGGAAGCGCGCGAGATTCTGCGCGACAAGTTTCTCGCCGCCGATGTCGGGATCACGGGCGCCAATTTTCTCATCGCTGAGACCGGGACCTCGGTGATCGTCACGAATGAGGGCAATGGGGATCTCACCCAGCTTCTCCCGCGCGTGCATATCGTTCTGACCAGCATCGAGAAGATGGTCCCGAACCTGTCGGATGTCAGCGCCATCCTGCGCGTGCTGGCCCGGTCGGCGACCGGTCAGGACATCTCGATTTACACGACCTTCTCGACAGGCCCGCGGCGGCCGGGCGATCCGGACGGACCGGAAGCCTATCACGTCGTGCTTCTCGACAATGGCCGGTCGGAGATGCTTGGCACCGACTTCCAGGGCATGCTGCGCTGCATACGCTGCGGGGCCTGCATGAATCACTGCCCGGTCTACGGGGCGGTCGGCGGCCATACTTATGGCTGGGTCTATCCCGGCCCAATGGGCGCGGTGCTGACGCCGCAACTCATCGGCGTGGACGAGGCCGGACATCTGCCCAATGCGTCGTCCTTTTGCGGGCGCTGCGAGGCCGTCTGCCCGATGAAGATTCCACTGCCGAAAATGATGCGCCATTGGCGGGAGCGGGAATTCGAGCGCGGCGACAGCTCATGGGTCCAGCGCATGGCCGTGCGCGCCTGGGCCTATGCGGCCAAGCGCCCGAAACTCTACCGCCGATTGACCGCGCCGCTGATCGGCTTGCTCGGAGAATGGGGCAAGGCGCGCGGCGCGTTCCGCTGGCTGCCGCCCGCAGGCGCCTGGCTCCGGCACCGCGACCTTCCGGCCCCGGCCGGCCGAACCTTCCACGCGCTGTGGCGGATAGAGCTTGACCGTCGCCGGCGAGACGCGGAGATGGGCTTGTGAACGAAGAGCCAAACGCAAAAGACGCGATCATCGGCGCGATCCGTAATTCGCTCGGGGCGCGCGGAGATGAGCCGGGGCGGCGGGGCGAAGTCCGGGCGAGGCTGGAGCGGAGCCCGCAGGGGCTGATACCGGGCCGGGCGCGCACGCCGAAAGCGGAGCGGATCGATCAGTTCGCCGCGAATTTGACGGCGCAGGGCGCAGTCGTTCATGTGGTCGAGACGTTGGACGCGCTTCCGGCGGCGATCGCCGACCAGTTGACGGCGTTCAACCTTCCGGCTCGCCTGCGCCATGGGAGCGATCCGATCATCTCCGGCCTCGATTGGGAGGGAGTGCTGATCGAGCGGCAAACCGGGCCCGCCGATCGCGACGACGTCGCCTCACTGAGCCGCGCGGCGGCGGGTGCGGCAGAGACCGGCACGCTGATCCTCACCTCCGGGCCGGATAATCCCTCGACGCTCAACTTTCTTCCGGAAACCCATCTCGTCGTGCTGCTGGCGGAGAATCTGGCCGGCTCCTATGAAGACGCCTGGGACGGATTGCGCGCGATTTACGGACGCCGCACGCTTCCCCGCACAGTGAACTTCGTCAGCGGCCCGTCCGCGACAGCCGATATCGAACAAATGCTCATTCGCGGCGCGCACGGCCCGAGGCGGCTGGCGGTTTTCCTGGTCCAAGAAAATTCCTCGTCACGGACGGGGGACGCGTGAAATTTTCTCCACATGGATAACAAATTATGCCGCGCTTCGGGCATTTGCGGGACCAACACAACATTTTGTGTAGCATAGCTGTGCACCCGCCGCATGTTGAAGCTGGGGCCGGAGTATATGTGTCATTACTCACACAGGCCTTTGATAATCCGATCAAAGACCGGCAATTCTCCGATTCTTTTCCACCTGCCGTGAGGTCTGTCACAAATCCGCCATGAGCCTGAACAACGCTAGAGGAGTTCGCGGATTTTCTGTGAACGCCCTCTTTGGAGTGCCCCGGCAACCCCGCGCCGGGGCATTTTTTTTGCGCCGCAACACATGAAGAGATGCCGTTTCCGGCACCTCTTCAGTGAAGTTACCCCGCTGATCTGCCTTTCGGCAGAAAGGCTGCGAAGAGACTGCAACCAACAGTTGGTTAACAAATCGAGCGCAACCAATCAAGATTTTTCTGAATAAGGCAAAAGCCTCACCTTGCGGGTGAAAGCCCGGCATGACGCTGCGGGGTCCCGGCCGTGCGCCCGGAAGAACGCGATCCCAAGTCCATCTCGCTCTCCGCGGCAAAAAAAAGCGCAGCCCGAACGCCCGCTGCAGCGATGAAAGCGTTCCCCTCAGCTGTCAAATTGGCTAATGTCTCGCCCGAGCCTATTCAGTTGGGGCAAATGCCGCGCAACTCGGCGGTGCGCGGTCGCTGATAGGCTATCAAGTCCGGCGCATCGCGCGCCGTTTGGGGGAGACTGTAATGCGGGGCGAGCCACATTGGCAGCGCGAGGGACGCGCAACGCGCAACGCGCAGACCCGCAGATCATCGCACCAGACTCTGGCCGTTGAGCGTGTCCCGCAAAAAACCATCGCCTTTGTCGGCCCGTCCTGCGCTTCGATCGCGGTGACGGTGGGGCGCATGCTCGACGAAATCGCCCGCGGCGGACATTACACCTTCTGCTTTGCGCCCGAACTCAAAGACCGCACGGCCTGGGAAACGCTTCGGCGGCTGGGGGCGGAAGTGGACAGCCTCGCGGCATTCCGCCAGGGCTTCTCGCCGATTGCCGATCAGCGCGCCGTTCTCCGCCTCACGCTCATGTTCCGAAAGCTGCGTCCCGACATTGTCGTGGGTTTTTCGCCTAAAGGCGCAGCGATCGCCGGGATCGCCGGGAGATTGGCGGGCGTGCCGCATATTGTGGCGATGATCGGCGAGTTGGGCCGCGGCTTCGAGGAAGCCCCCGAGCGATCCTCCTTCATTGGCCGCCAGTTACAAAAAACACTTTTGCGCCTTGCCTTCGGCCTCAGTCAGTCGGCGGTGTTCTTCAATGAGGAAAACCATAAGCTCCTGGAGCATTGCGGGGTTCTGCCGGAGCGCCTGCGCCAGTTTCCCGTCAAAGGCATCGGCGTCGATCTGCGCCAGTTCCCGCCGACACCGCTTCCTCCGCTCGATCAGGGCGTCATGTTCCTCTATGCCGGTCCGCTCGACCGCCGCTTCGGCATCGCTGAATTCTGCAAGGCGGCGCGGTTGCTGCAAAGCAAGCCGGGCCGCTATAAATGCCTTGTCGCCGGCCCCGAAGTGCCCGGACCGCACGGCTTTCCGCTGGCCACACTGAAACGCTATCGGAACGTGATCCAATATTTGGGGCCGCAGGCCGATCCGAGACCCTATATGGCGCGAACGCATGTTTTCGTGCTGCCGGCGTGGAGCGACATCGTCCCGCAGGCGCTCATCGAAGCCATCGCCATGGGCCGGCCGATCATTACCTCGACCTCAAGGGGATGCCGCGTGGCGGTGCGCGAAGGCGAGAACGGCATGATCGTGCCGCCGGGCGATGCGGCGGCGCTTGCGGGAGCGATGGCCCGGCTCCTGCTCCGCCCGGACCTGATCCCATCCATGGCGCGCGCCAGCCGGCAGCTTGCTGAACAGCAATTCGATTGCCGCCGGATCAACACGCTCCTGCTCGCAGCGCTAGACCTTTAGCGAGACTTGCCTTACGAGATCGTCAAGAACAGGGGCGCAGCGAGGGACGGCGGCCATGGAGCTTGAACATCAGACGATCGATAACCGGGCGGTCGTCCGCCAGCTGCAGCAGCTGAGGAACCGGATCGCAGAGCGGTTTCCGACACGCGGCCTGACCCAGACAGCAACCCACCTTTGCGACATCTCGCGGCCCACCGCGCGGGAGGCGGCGGCGCTCGGCAAGACGCAATGGGGTCTGCGGATTCTTTCCATCCTGGCGATCGGCGCCGGCGTCGCGGGCCTGATTCAGCTTGCCGTCTATTTCGACCTGTCGGTCGACGGCAAGCTGCACTTGACCGAGTTCACGCAGGCGCTCGAGGCGGCGCTGAACATCGTCCTGCTCTCGGCGCTCTTCATCGCTTTTTTTGTCCGGCTGGAGAAACTGTATAAGCGGGAGAAGGCGCTGAACGGGCTGTACCGGCTCCGCGCGATCGCTCATGTCATCGACATGCATCAGCTGACCAAGGACCCCCCTTCGGTTATCCGGATGGGCCGGACGGGCTCCTCGCCTGTGCGCGATCTCACGGAGGAACAGCTCCTCCGCTATCTCGACTATTGTTCGGAAATGCTGTCCTTCATCGGCAAGCTTGCGGCGCTTTACGCACAGTATTTTCCCAACTCCACCGTCGTCTCCGCCGTCAACGACGTCGAACAGCTCGCGACGAATTTGAGCAGCAAGATCTGGCAGAAAATCGTCCTGATTCAGGGCAACGACCGTGGTATTCATCATAACCATGAGTGATGACCAAGATCCCGTCGCCCATGCCCAGGCGCTGATCCGCTGCCCCAGTGTCACGCCGGCGGAGGCCGGCGCGCTCGACTATATGGAGGCCTGTCTCACACGCCGCGGATTTGCCTGCCATCGCCTGCGCTTCGGCGGCAAGAATGGCTTGCCGGCCGTTGAAAATCTCTATGCGCGGATCGGCACCGGGACACCGCATCTGTGTTTCGCCGGCCATGTCGATGTCGTTCCGCCCGGCGACGAGGCCGCCTGGTCGGCGCCGCCTTTCGGTGCGGAGATCCGAGACGGCGTGCTTTACGGACGCGGCGCGGTCGATATGAAAGGCGGGGTCGCGGCGATGATGGCCGCAGCCTGCCGCTATCTCGAAGAAAGAGGCGGCAAGCCCGGCGGCTCGATCAGCTTTCTGATTACGGTGGATGAGGAAGGCCCGGCCGTTTACGGCACACGCGCGGTCGTGGCCTGGATGGGCGAGGCGGGCGAGCGCCCGGACCATTGCATTCTCGGCGAGCCGACGCATCCCGAGCGCATGGGCGAGGCGATCAAGATCGGCCGTCGAGGCAGCCTGACGGGCCGGTTGACGGTCCAGGGCGTGCAGGGCCATGTCGCCTATCCGCACACGACGCGCAATCCGCTCACCGGGCTCGTCGCCGCGCTGAAACGGATCATCGATGAGCGTCTGGACGATGGCAGCGAAAATTTCATGCCGTCCAATCTCGAAGTGACGACGATCGACACCGGCAATCCGACCGTAAACATCGTCCCCGCAGCGGCGACCGCGCAGTTCAATGTACGCTTCAACGATCATCACAGCGCGAAATCGCTTGCGGAGCGCTTGGGGGCGCTCATCGCGGAGCCCCTGGACAGCGCCGGCCTCACCCATGAGCTTACCTTCGAGTCCAACGCCGATGTTTTCGTCACCCGGCCCGCTCCTTGGATCGACATGCTCGTGGACGTGTCCGGCGAAGTCACGGGGCTGAGGCCGCAGCTCACGACCGATGGCGGCACGTCGGATGCACGCTTTATCAAGGACATCTGTCCGGTGGTGGAATATGGGCTGGTGAACAAGACCATCCATATGGTCGATGAGCACACACCGATTGCCGATCTTGTGACGCTGACCGAGATCTATCACGGCTTTTTGCGGCAATATTTTGCGGCGGCTTGACCCCGGCAAACGGACGGGTCGCTGAAACGCCGGATGTAAGGCCGCCATCCCACCGGCTCGTTTCCTGCCGAGGAAAGGATTTCGCATGTCGGACCCGATCTTCCATCTCATTTCCGGCGCGCCGAAGCCTGTCGCGCCATACAGCCATATCGTGGAGTGTGACGGCTGGCTGTTCGTGACCGGCCAGCTTGCCACGGACCCGGACGAGGATTCCGAGCCGCTCCCGGACGGGATCGAGGCCCAGACCCGCAAGGTGATGGACAATCTCAAGCGTGTTCTGGAAGGCGCGGGCGCGGGGCGGACTTGTCGAGATCGACATGATCGCAAAGCGCCGCTGAAGCCCCTCCCGCGGTCGCCGTCACTGTGACGCCTTTGAAAGCCGTCATGCGAGATGCTACATTCCTTCCCAATGACCTTGATGGCACAAATGTAAGATGTGAGGGGCCGAGGAAATGCCGGATCAGCGTTCACCATCGTCCGCATCCGTGACGACGCAGTTCGATGCACACCAAGGTGCGCCGATGATCGATCCTTTCGGCCGCCATGTCACCTATCTGCGCGTCTCGGTCACGGATCGCTGCGATTTCCGCTGCGTCTATTGCATGGCGGAAAATATGACCTTCCTGCCGAAGAAAGACCTTCTGACGCTGGAGGAACTCGACCGGCTCTGCTCGGCTTTCGTCTCCAAAGGCGTGCGCAAGCTGCGCCTGACCGGCGGCGAGCCGCTGGTGCGCAAGAACATCATGTGGCTGGTGCGATCCTTGTCCCGGCATCTCGAAAGCGACGCGCTCGACGAGCTGACCCTGACGACGAACGGGTCGCAAATGCCTCGCTTCGCCCAGGAGCTCTATGATTGTGGCGTGCGCCGGGTAAACATCTCGCTCGATACGCTCCGGCCCGATCGGTTCAAGGCGATTACGCGATGGGGCAATTTCGATCAGGTCATGGCGGGGATCGAGGCGGCGCAATCCGCCGGGCTGGCCGTCAAGATCAACGCCGTCGCGCTGAAGGGCGTGAATGAGGACGAGATCGAAGAGATGATGGTCTGGGCGCATGAGCGCGGCATGGATCTGACACTGATCGAAACCATGCCGCTCGGCGATATTGACGGCGACCGCACGGACCAGTATCTGCCGCTATCGGTGGTTCGGGGCCGGCTGCTCGACCGATGGACGCTGGAGGACATTCCGTACAAGACCGGCGGACCGGCGCGTTATGTCGAGGTGAAGGAGACCGGCGGACGGCTGGGCTTCATCACGCCGCTGACGCATAATTTCTGCGAAAGCTGCAACCGCGTGCGGATCACCTGCACCGGCACGCTCTATATGTGCCTCGGCCAGGATGACGCGGCGGATCTGCGCGAGCCGCTCCGTAAGAGCGAGGGGAACGAGCTGCTCGAAGCGGCGATCGACGAGGCAATCAGCCGGAAGCCGAAGGGACACGATTTCATTATCGACCGGCGCCACAATAAGCCCGCCGTCGCCCGCCATATGAGCATGACGGGAGGCTAGGGCGGGGCTGTCACCGCCGATTCAAAGCGAAATCAACCAGTTGTGAAGCTGCGGCAATAGAAATGCCCACTTTTGCGCCATAATTTCTGGAATATCCAGCCTATGGCGACGATAGGTCTTGAAAAAGCATGCCCGGTGGCAGCTTCGAACTCCACCGTGTCGGGTGTTGTGTACTATAAGTGACGGCAATGACCGACTGGAATGGTGCAGATTACACAGGCTGCACCCATAGGTTAAACAGATGTGGCGGAATGTTTTAGACGGCTAAATGACGATGGACGCCGAAAACTATTACGAGATTCTCGGCATTCGTCCGGGCGCCGACGACGAGGAGGTCAAACAGGCCTATCGCGAGTTGGCGAAAAATTTTCATCCGGATCGCAATCCCGACGACGAAGAGGCCGAAAGGCGGTTCAAGCTCGTCGGCAAAGCCTATGAGGCCCTGAAGGACGCTTCGCGGCGTCAGACCTATGATGAATGGGTCGCCTTCAATGAGGGGCAGAAAAAGTCCCATCGCCGGCAATGGAGCCGGCTGGCGGCCGTGCTCGCTCTGCTGCTTCTCGGTCCGAGTGCCGTGCTTTACGGCGTCATCGTGTTCGGCGGGCCTTCCCTCTTCGATCCGTTCGGTGGACAGAATGAGGCCGCAGTCTCGGGGCAATCAGACGCTGCCGACAAGCTCGCGGACACTTCGAAAACCGAAGCCGGCGCGGATACGGCAACGGGACCGGACGAAAAGGCGGCCGATCTCGGCAAGACGCCTCCGGTGGTAGCGAAGAAGGACGTTACCAACGCCCCCGCAAAGACCGAGGCGCCTGTCGAAGCAGCACCGGACAGGGCTGCAACACACATCACCGCTGTTGGCGAACAGCAGGATACGCCCCCTGCGACAATCAACGAGATTCGATCGTCCATCCCGTCGAATGCTGCGGAAGACGATGGGGAATTGCCGAATACGCCGGGATACGACGCGGCTAAAGGGGATCCGTCGAATTCCGGGACCGAAAAGGTTGCCTCCCTCTTGCCCGGGCAGAAGGCCGCAGGCGAACAGCGTGAGAATCCGCCAGCCAGCGAGGCGGGCAGCGGCGACGGCGCGGAAAACAATGCCAGAGCGTCCGCGCGGATCCTGGCCATGCTGAAGGAGCCGTCGGCGACCGGCTCCGGGGCCGCGCCGAAGGTGGTGCCGGATGTTCCGGAGCAGCAGGTCGCCGCCCTGACCAGCCCCCAAAGTTCATCGGACATTTTCGCCGATTGCGAATTCTGTCCGTTGATGTCGCTGACCCGGCGGCCCAAATCGGTCCTGACGGAAACCAATCTGGCTGTCAGCTTGTCCGAAATAACCGTGGCGCAATGGAATGTCTGTGTCGACGACGGCGGGTGCCCACCCTACGGCGCGGAGCAGGATAGCGCCGAGACACCTGTAACCGGGCTGAGCGCGGGGGATGCAAGCGCCTATGCCGCATGGCTGTCGAAGCGAACGGGACAGCGATATCGGATCGTGATGCCTCTAGCTCTCTCGGCCCCGGCGGATGCAGGCCCCGTATCAACGCCAGGAAACTGCAGTCCGGTCGGCAAGAGGCACAAACTTAACGGCTGGGACTGGCTGGAGGAGGCTCCGCGCCGCAACTGCCCGCCGGAGCCGGTCTCGCAATCGGTCAATGACAATGCAAGCGGCTTCCGGGTTGCGCGCCCGATTCGTCACGAAGGATAGGCAGAACCGGGCGTGCCACCGCCGGCCTAGCGCAACGCGCGTCCAAGCATGTCCCCGCGAAAGCGGGGATGGACGCGGGAACAGTTGCGCTCGCCTTTTGATCTAGCGCAGGGGCACAACACCCGCACCCTGCCGCCAGGGGTGAATTTCCACCTCGGCGAAAACGCCCGCTTTTTTGTAGGGATCGGCGTCGGCAATGGCACGCGCCTCTTCGAGGCTTCCGGCTTCGATAATGAGCACGCTGCCGCGCGGCTCCTTTTCGTCGTCGGACAGCATCGCCCCGCCGATGCGGACCTTGTCACCCAGGCTTTCCAGATAGGCCAGATGGTCCGGACGGGTCTCCATGCGCCGGGCCAACCCGTCGCCCGGCTTGTCCTTGCAGATGAGCACATAGAGCATTATCGACCCCTTTCTTGCGGCAAGATTGAAACACAGATCGCCTATAATTCATTACAATTACGTATTAACAGATTTTCCGAAGCTTTGAGTGCTTTACGCCTTTGTCATCGGCATTTCTTTTCATTATGAAAAGAGCGCTTAGGGGGGCTGAGCGCATGAACTCGGAAGAGACGCGAACGCTTCTGGAGAAGGGAAAGGAAGCCTGGAATGAATGGGCGCTAAAGATCCTCGAGCGCAAGAAGGCGCTCGAAGAGAGCGGCGGCTGGTCGGCCGATTGGTTCGGCGAGGGACAGAACCCCGAAACCGAGGCCTGGCTCGCCGAGGCGAAGGCTGACTTCGAAGGCGCGGAGTTTTCTTCCGACGCGTCCTTTGACAGTTTCGTCTTTCCGGGACCGGCGATCTTTACAAGCGCGCATTTCAGAGGCAGGGCCATCTTCCCCAATGCAAATTTCGCCAACACCGCCCTGTTTCAGAATGCGCGCTTCGATGGGGAAGCCAATCTGAAGCAGGCGAAGTTCTACGATCTCGCCAATTTCGACGATGCGGCTTTCGCATCCGGCGCAGATTTCGACAAGGCCGAGTTCTTGCGCGAAACGACGGGCCCGCTGGTCCCGGCCGCACGGTTTCAAAAGACCCAGTTCAATGCCCGCGCGGATTTTCGGTCCGCAAAGTTCGTCGGCAACGCCGAATACATCCGGGCGCATTTCGGAGGCAATGCGCGCTTCGACGAGGCGGAGTTTCAGGCCGACGCGACATTCGAAGGCGTGGTGTTTGAGGGGACCGTCGGTCTCGTGAAAACCCGCTTTGCCGGCGCGGCAAAGTTCACTCAGGCGCAGCTGCGCAGCGAAGCCAGGCTGGGCGAGGCCGAGTTCCAGGGCAATACGAGCTTTGAAGAGGCCGAATTCACGGGGAAGGTAACGTCGCGATCCGCGAAATTCGGCGGGGACACGACATTCCAGGCCGCCCGCTTTGCCAAGGAAGCAAGGTTCAACGAGACGAATTTCGGCGAAACCCTCATCTTTCGATCCGCGAAGTTCGCGGACACAGCGGATTTCTCCTCGGTCACCTTCGTCAAGGCGGTCGATTTCTACGACAGCACCTTCCGCGACGACGCGATCTTCGACAAAGCGATCTTCTGGCAATCGGCCGATTTCCCTTCGGCAAAATTCAAGGATGGCGTCTCCTTTGCCGAGGCCGAATTTCACAGCCGCGCCAATTTTCTGCAGACCATCTTCCGGGGCCGGAGCAGCTTTCGCAGGGTGACGTTCCACGGACCGGCGGAATTCGCTGCCTCTCGGGCGCGCGGTGCGTTCGTGCTGTCCGGAGCGGATTTCGCGCAAGTCCCCAGCTTTCACGATACGACTTTCGGCGAGCCGCCAACTCTCAATGACATGACCATCGCCGATCCGCTGTGCTTGCTTCCGGCACGGAGCGGAAATGGAGGGGCCGACCTGCGGCCGGCGCTTTTTCGCGCGATGAGGAGTTGCGGCGACCCCGAATATGCCGCTCGCTACGGACGGCTGCACAAGCTTGCATCGGAAACGCAGGACAGTGAGCGCGCGAGGGAGTTTTTCGCGCAGGAGCTTCGCTGCCGCCGGTTCTGGCACGACCGGCCGCTCGGCAGAGGTCTGGCACGGTTTTGGATCGGCTGGCTCTATGGCGGCATTTCCGATTTCGGCCGTTCGATCGTCCGCCCCCTAGCCCTGTGGGTGATCACGGTGCTGGTGTTCTCGCTGATCTATCTCGGTCTGCGCCGGTCGGACTATTTCGGAACCGCGCCCGGGCCGGCTGCGCACGCCGTCCCGCTTTTCCCCGCCTGGCCGGCCGATCCGAATTTCGGTGCGGCGCTCGAATGGGCGGGATCGGCCGTGTGGTGGTTCGTTCTCAGCATCTTCAACCTGTTCGCAGGCGGTGGGTGCATCTCCGGCGACACGGGCGCAACCGGCGAAGCGCTGTTTCTGTCACTGAAAAATTCGCTACTCTTTTTCGGCTGGGAGAGCCCGGATGTGGCGCGCCGCGTCTATGGCTGCCTTTATGGCTTCGAACCCTTGACAGGCGAGGGAGAGCGGCTGGTGCGCGTGCCGCTGAGCGTTTCAACTGTCGTGATCATTGAGAACGTCCTAGGGATCACCCTGATCTTGCTTTGCCTCTTCGCAGTGCGGAACCTCTTGCGGGCGAGATAATTGCCTTTGCTGAAGCCATGTCACAGATGAGTATGATCAATGCAGTCTTCGAATAAAGCTCTGGTATTTGCGCACCGAGTCACCAGATAATCGACGCGGGGCTGCGGGATACGTTAGGTTCACCTTCAATCCCGGGGCCGATGCGATCCAAAAGGGAGCTGACCCTGCCCGGAGCCCTGGTTCCAGGCACTCGGCGCCCACCTACATTGTAGGGCCCAGCGGATCGAATAACCGACGGTCATCGCGGCTCCGCATCTCTGGCCTTTGTCCCTCCGTTGTGGCACTGGGCGAGGACTGCCAAGGAAAGTGCCCGAAATGATTACAACCATCGATTTGGAAACTCAGAAGCAGGCCATGCGGGCCCAAGCCCGTGCGACCCGGCGTGCGATCCCCGCCGATTTCCGGGAGGACTCCGCGAAGGCGGTCGCGCATATGGATTTGAGCTTCCTGAACGCCGCGCCGGGCATCCTGGGCACTTACTATCCCGTCCGGAGCGAATTCGACTGTCTCCCGCTCGCCTGGCGTCTGGCCGAGGAGGACTGGCGCCTTGCCCTGCCGGTGATCGTAAACGGCGCGCCGCTTGAATTTCACGAGTGGACGCTTGGCGCTCCCGTGGCGACTGGGCCTTTCGGCATTCCCCAGCCCGCGGACGGACAGGCGGTTTCTCCATCCCACGTCCTGGTGCCGCTCCTTGCATTCGATCGGCGATGCTACCGGCTGGGCTATGGCGGGGGCAATTACGATCGCACCCTGGCGGCGCTGCGCAAGAATGGCAGCGTCGTCGCAATCGGCCTCGCTTTCGACAGCCAGGAAGTCCCGGAGATTCCGGCGTGCCCCTATGACGAGCAGCTCGACTGGATCCTGACGCCTTCGGGGCCAATTCGCGCAAAAGAAAGTGCCTAGATGCGAATTTTGTTTCTCGGCGATCTTGTCGGCCGATCCGGACGAACAGCCGTCTGCCGAGAGCTGCCGCAGCTGAAGCGCCGCTATGGCGCCGAATTCGCGATCGTCAATGGCGAGAATGCCGCCGGCGGTTTCGGCATTACCGAGCCGATCTGCCAGGAACTCGTCGATGCCGGCGCCGACGTGATCACGACAGGCAATCACATCTGGGACCAGCGCGAGGCGCTCGTTTTCATTGACCGTCAGCCCCGGCTTCTGCGGCCCGCGAATTTTCCGCCCGGCACACCCGGCCGCGGCTGCGGATTGTTCGAGGCTGCGAACGGCGCCAGGATCATGGTCATCAATATTATGGGCCGGGTCTTCATGGACCCGCTCGATTGCCCGTTCCAGGCGCTGGAGCAGGCTTTGAACGACAATGCGCTGAAGGCCAAGGCCGATGCGATCGTCGTCGACATGCATGGCGAGGCCACCGCCGAAAAGCAGGTTCTCGGCCATTTCGTTGACGGCCGGGTTACGGCGATCATCGGCACGCATACGCATGTCCCGACCGCTGACGAGCATGTCCTGCCCGGCGGGACAGCCTATATGACCGATGTTGGCATGTGCGGGGATTATCTCTCGGTCATCGGGATGCGGAAAGAGGAGCCGTTGCAGCGCCTGCAGACCAAGATCCCCAGCGCACGCTTCGAGCCCTCGCTGGGCAACCCGACAATCTGCGGCGTTCTCATCGACGTCGAGGGCGAAACCGGCCTGTCGACCCGTATCCAACCGCTGCGGATCGGGGGCATCCTCTCGCATATCGAGCCTGCGGTCTAGCACGAGGCCGGATCTTGCCATGCTTGATGCTCGCGGCCAGATTCTGTACATCCCAAATCACATATCTTTGCTGCATCAGCCTATTCAACGATGCGGTGCTCAATCAGCTGATCGAAACGACGGATTTTCAATGGCGGGCCATTCCAAATTCAAGAACATCATGCACCGCAAGGGTGCGCAGGACAAAAGGCGTTCCAAGATGTTCTCCAAGCTTTCAAAGGAGATCACCGTTGCGGCGAAGATGGGCCTGCCCGACCCGGCGATGAACCCCCGCCTGCGCGCCGCCATCGCCGCGGCCCGCGCCCAAAACGTCCCGAAGGATAATATCGAGCGCGCCATCAAAAAGAGCCAGGAAGCAGGCGGCGAGGAATATGAAGAGGTGCGTTACGAAGGCTTCGCGGCGGGCGGGGTCGGCGTGATCGTCGAGGCCCTGACGGACAACCGGAACCGTACCGCCAGCGATGTGCGGGCAACCTTTTCGAAATATGGCGGCAATCTCGGCGAAACGGGCGCGGTGTCTTTCATGTTCGACCGGGTTGGCGAAATCGAATACCCGCTCGAAGCCGGGTCCGCCGATGAGATGCTCGAAGCGGCGCTCGAAGCCGGCGCGGACGATTGCCAGTCGGATGAGGACGGGCATCGTTTTTACTGCGAGGCAAATGCGCTGCATGAGGTTGCGCAGGCGTTGGAGCAGACGCTCGGCGAGGCGCGCGGCGTCCGATTGATCTGGCGGCCACAGAATACAGTCGGCGTCGATGACGAAAAGGCCGAGAGCCTGCTCAAAATGCTCGATGCGCTGGAAGATTCCGACGACGTCCAGAATGTTTATGCTAATTTCGACATCTCCGACGAGGTCATGGCGCGCATGAGCGCCTGACAAGCAACGGCTTCGGAGTGAGGGGAGGATGTAAATGAAGATCGGCGCCGGAATGTGTTTCGCACTTGTCATGACCGGGGCGACGCCGCTTGCCGCGCAGATGTGCCAGGATGACATCTCCGGGATCACCATGGACGAGAAAGGCGACTATGTCGTCAAGGCGCCCGGCACCAACAACGCCATGAGCGCTCGCGCCAATGTCAGCCGCGCGCCGCGGAGCGGGGCACCGGCGAGTTCGGTCTCGAAGGAAACCACGGCCGCGCTCAAGCAATTCTTCGAAAAGCTGAAAGCTACGGGAGCGGAAGGCGCCGCGAGTCCCGCCAAGGCTGAGGCTTCATCCAGTCCGCCCGTCGAGGTGGACTCCACACCGCGCACCCTTGCGGCTTCAAGCGCCCCGCTGCCCGCGAACCGATAGGGAACATTTTTGTTGCGCACGAGCGACCGGCTCTGCAAAGCTGCGCGAATCAGGGGCAATTGATTCAGCGGGCAGCGGATGACTTTGCGAATCATCGGGATCGACCCCGGGCTGCGGCGAACCGGCTGGGGCGTGATCGAAGTCGCGGGAACGCGCCTCTCCTACATTGCATGCGGCACCGTGACGTCCCTGGCACATTCGGCGCTCAGCGAAAGGCTGGCGGCGCTCTTTGCCGGCCTTGATGCCGTCATCGCGCATTGGCAACCCCAGGAAGCTGCCGTCGAGGAGACCTTCGTCAACCGGGATGCTCACGCCACGCTGAAGCTCGGTCAGGCGCGGGGGATCGCATTGCTCGCGCCCGCGCGTGCGGGCCTGCCGGTCGCGGAATATTCGCCCAACCTGATCAAGAAGACGGTGACAGGGTCGGGCCACGCGGAGAAGACCCAGATCCGCGCGATGATCGGTTATCTGTTGCCGAAAGCGGCTCCCGACAGCACCGACGCGGCGGACGCGCTCGCAACCGCGATTGCTCATGCTCATCACAGAAAAACGGCGCGTCTGCAGGAAGCGCTCGCAAATTCGCGCGAATCACCCAGCAAAATGTAATGTGGCGTGAAGTAGTTTGTTCACCTTTTCGCCATAAATGAAGCAAACTTTTGGCACAAATAAAGAACATTCAGGGTACAAAAAATGGCGAAAAGATTGCAGGAGGCACCACGATTCCCGCCGCTACGGATTTATCAGCCTTTTGCCCACAGAAAAGCTACGCATTTTTCCGGATAAGTAGAATTCAAAGGTTTGAATTTAGGGAATCTTATTGGATGGCTGTAAACTGAGAATGATCGGAAAACTTCGCGGGATTGTAGACAGTGTCGGAAAAGATTGGGTGATCGTCGATGTCGGCGGCGTGGGCTACGAAGTCCATTGCCCGGCGCGGACATTATCCAAATTGCCTGAAATCGGCCACGCTGTGATGCTAATGATCGAAACGCATGTTCGTGAAGACGCGATCAAACTCTTTGGCTTTTTGAGTGAAGCTGACAGAAGCTGGTTTCGGCTTCTGCAGAATGTCCAGGGCGTTGGCACCAGAGTCGCATTGTCGGTGCTCGGCGTCCTCGAGCCGCACGAACTCGCAAATGCGATCGCGCTGCAGGACAAGGCGCAAGTCGGTCGAGCGCCTGGCGTAGGGCCAAAAGTAGCACAGCGTATAGTCAGTGAGTTGCGTGACAAGGCGCCGGGTCTGCTGGCCGCCGGTGACGTTGGGGTGACGATCACCGGAGCGGGCAAATCCGCAGGGGCATCGCCGATATCCGACGCGATCTCCGCCTTGGTCAATCTCGGTTACAGCGTGGGGGATGCAAGCACTGCGATCGCATCCGTATCCGACAAGGTCGGCGATACGGCGAAAACCGAGGAGCTTATACGGCAAGGCTTGAAGGAGCTTGCCAAATAGAAAATTAGGGCACGAAAAATGGTAAGTTTAGATTTTTTGTCACTTAGATCGAGCGAATATCCCATTGCAAAGAGCAACACTCGCCTTGCTACGCTTTTCGAGCGCCTGTTTTTTGTCTGGATCACCGCGTTCGCAGCGATGACTTTTTGGGTGGCGCTTTTTCTCAGCGTCGTTCAACTGATAAGCATTGCGCAGTTGCTCTACGTCTATGCAAGCATTACGGGCATCACACTCTTGCTCGCCGGCCTGCTCTATTTCGCAAGGCGTGCCGAAGAATAGCGGCCTGCCCAGTTCGCGGGAACGGTTCGGCGGCAATGACGTCGTGACGTTCATTTCCGAAACAAACTGATTTCCGCTTCCGGGGGAATCCTTTAGATTTGCCGCCATGGAAGGCAGGCTCATTGAACGCGAGCGGCGGGACGAGGACGAAGGCGATCTCAGCCTTCGTCCGCAATTCCTCGCTGAATTCATCGGACAGGAACGTGCGCGGGCCAATCTGAAGGTGTTCATCGACGCGGCGCGCGCACGCGGCGAGGCGCTCGATCATGTGCTCTTCGCAGGACCGCCGGGCCTCGGCAAGACCACCCTTGCGCAGATCGTTTCGCGTGAGCTGGGCGTCGGTTTCCGCATGACCTCAGGCCCGGTGGTCGCCAAAGCCGGCGATCTGGCTGCGCTACTCACCAATCTCGAAGAGCGCGACGTTCTGTTCATCGACGAAATCCATCGCCTCAATCCGGCGGTCGAGGAAATCCTCTATCCGGCTATGGAGGACTTTCAGCTCGACCTCATCATCGGCGAGGGACCGGCCGCGCGTTCGGTGCGGATCGACCTCGCCAAATTCACCCTGGTCGGCGCGACGACGCGGACGGGCCTGCTCACGACGCCCCTGCGCGATCGCTTCGGCATTCCGATCCGGCTTAATTTCTACACCGAGGACGAGCTGGTTGAGATCGTCACCCGCGGCGGCCGCGTTTTAGGCGTCAGGATGACACCCGATGGCGCGCGGGAAATCGCCAAACGCTCGCGCGGGACGCCGCGCGTCGCTGGGCGGCTGCTTCGGCGGGTCCGCGACTTTGCGGTCGTGGAAGGCGCGAGCGAGATCGACGCTCGCGTCGCGGACCGCGCGCTGGGCCAGCTCGAAGTCGACCATCTCGGGCTCGACGGGATGGATCATCGCTATCTGCGCTGCATCGCCGAGAATTATGGCGGCGGTCCGGTCGGGATCGAGACCATCGCGGCAGCGCTCAGCGAGGCCAAGGACGCGCTGGAGGAAACGGTGGAGCCCTACCTCCTGCAGCAGGGGTTCATCGGACGCACGCCGCGCGGCCGCGTGCTGACGCTCAAAGCCTTCCGCCATCTCGGGATCGCCGCCCCGGCCGCGCCCGGCAACGGGCAGATGTATCTCTTCGACGGTCGGCTCGAGGCTGATGACTCCGCCGGCTGAACGCGACTGGCCGGACCTCGCCGGACGGATCGAGGGCGGGAGGCATATCCTGCCCGTGCGTGTCTATTTCGAGGACACCGACTTTTCCGGCTTCGTCTATCACACGAGCTATCTGCGCTGGTGCGAAAGGGGGCGGTCCGATTTCATCCGTCTGCTCGGCATCAATCATTCCGAGCTCATTTCGGCGGAGGCCGGCGGCGGCGCGCCCGCAGCTTTCGTGGTGCGCCGGCTGGAGATCGATTATCTGCGCCCGGCGAAAATCGATGACATTCTCGAAGTGATCACGGAATGCAGGGAAGCCGGGCGGGTGCATCTGATGCTCGCCCAGGAAATCCGCCGCGGTGAGACCTTGCTCTGCCGCGCGGTCGTCAAGGTCGTGCTCATCAGCCTGGAAGGGAAGCCTCTGCGCCTTCCAGCCCGGATCATCGAACGCCTGAAGAGCTAGATCAACCCTCGTTCAAGTGGACTCACTTGGACGAGGTCAAGTTGATCTATTTCAAAAGGCGAGCGCAACTGTTCCCGCGTCCATCCCCGCCTTCGCGGGGACATGTTTGGACGCGCGTTGCGCTAGCGCAAAACGTGTATAAGTCAGTTGCGCACGCCAAAGTTTAGTCACAGTTTCCCACACAGTGTTCAATCCGTCATCAAAAGGCCGAATCGCCACTCCGGCAGGGGCGCGCGAATTGGCTAAAGAAACAAGCCGAACAAGGTGATTAGACCGCTGAACGCATAAAGACCATTAAGCAAGGGAACCAGAGGAACGGCCATGCCAGACCCTGCCACGGCAGATTTTTCGTTCCTTTCGCTGTTCCTGCAGGCGCATATCGTCGTCAAGCTGGTGATGATCGGGCTGCTTGCGGCGTCGATCTGGGGTTGGGCCGTCATTATCGAGAAGTCGTTCCTGTTCGGCCGAACGCGCCGCGAGGCGGACGAGTTTGAGCGCCTGTTCTGGTCGGGCCAGTCGCTCGATGAGCTTTATACCGCAATCTCGCCCAGGCCGACGACGGCCACCGCCGCCCTTTTCGTCGCGGCCATGCGCGAATGGCGGCGTTCGATCGACAATGCGCCGAAGCCGCTTGCCGGCGTGCAGCACCGGATCGAGCGCGTCATGGACGTCACCATTACGCGGGAGATGGACCGGCTGGAACGGCGGCTCTTATTTCTCGCAACGGTCGGATCGACGGCGCCCTTCGTCGGACTGTTCGGCACGGTTTGGGGCATCATGACCAGTTTCCAATCGATCGCCGTGTCCAGGAATACGAGCCTGGCCGTCGTTGCGCCCGGCATCGCCGAGGCCCTGTTCGCGACCGCCCTCGGCCTGCTGGCCGCAATTCCGGCGGTGATCTTCTACAATAAATTTTCCGCCGAGGCCGGACGCTTCGCGCAGCGCCTTGAAGGCTTCTGCGACGAGTTTCTCGCCATCGTTTCCCGCCAGCTCGATCTGCGGAGCTAGGCGATGGGAGCGGGCGTGCAGAGCGGCGGGGCCACGCAGCGGAGAGGCAGAAAGCGCCTTCGGCGCAAGCCCATAGCCGAAATCAACGTCACGCCTTTCGTCGACGTCATGCTGGTGCTGCTCATCATCTTCATGGTCACGGCCCCGCTGCTCACTGTCGGCGTGCCCGTCGATCTGCCCAAGAGCGAGGCGAACGCCAACAAGGACGCAAGCGAAAAAGAGCCGTTGATAATCAGCGTTCGGCGGGACAGCCGCATCTTTCTTCAGGAATCGGAAATAACTCTCGACGAGATTGCGCAGAAATTGCGCGCCATCGCCGAGGGCGGCACGAACCGGGTGATCTATGTCCGGGGCGACGCCCGCGCCAATTACGGCGCGCTGATGCAGGTCATGGGCAAGATCAACGCGGCAGGATTTCAGCGTATCTCGCTTGTCACCGACATCGAAGAGAGCAGTTGAGGGAAGGTCCTTGCGGACGAGTCTCATCGTTTCATTGGTCATGCACGGCATGGTGCTGGTGATCGCGCTCATCGGTTTCGGCGCGCATGACAGCGCCGACAGCCCCGCGCCCGTCCCCGTGGATATTGTCGCGCCCGCCGAGATCAGCGCACTGAAATCCGGCAAACCGGATCGCGAGCCCGAAAAGGCAGCGCGGAAAGCCACGCCCCTCGAACGGTCACAAAAGATCATCCGGACTGCCGCAAAGCTCAACCCTACCAAGAGCAACGCGAAGAAAGAGGCCGCCCTGCCCCCTCCGAAGCCTAAATCGCTTCCGCCGGAGCCGACTGAGGTTCACGCGAAGCCGGACGCAAAAGCTCTCAAGACCCCGGCTCAGCCGAAAACCGCAAGCGTGCCGCCACCCGTCAAGCGCGCCGAGGGGCCGCGACCGCGCCGGAAAACCGCCCGGCGCGAAACACGCCAGGCCCCCCCCAAGCCAAGGCCGCGCGACCGGAACGACCGGATCGCCGAGCTGATCGACCGGCCGACCCCGCAAGCGCCGGGCAAAAGCGACTTCGATCCGCAGCGCATCGCTGCCCTGCTCAATCGCGATCCGACCGCCGGCGAGCGCGCCTCGCTGGACGGCCCGCGCGAGCCCTGGCGCAGGCCCAGCACATTTGAAGAGCAGGTCTCGGGCCTCGCGGAGGAGCCGCGCGCGCGCTCCACCTATGGAGCGCCGGAGGGACGCGATTCGCGCATGAGCGCCAATGAGATCGACGCCTTCCGCGCTCAGATCTCGCGGTGCTGGACGCCGCCGGTCGGCGGGCTCGGCGGCGGCGCCATCATCGTCAAGCTGCGGATCATGCTCAACAAGGACGGAACGCTCGGACGCTCGCCTGAAATCGCGAACAGCTACAATTCGCCCTTCTTCCGGCCCGCCGCCGACGCAGCCGTGCGCGCCGTCGTTCAATGCCAGCCTTACCGCATGCCGCCGGAGAAATACGCCCAATGGCGCGACATGCTGCTCAGCTTCGACCCGAGCCGGATGTATGGAGGCTGATCGATGGCGCAAACGCTCAGAACACTGATCGCTGGCGCGGCCCTGGCCTTGTGCGCGGCAGCACCCGCCGACGCGGTGATGGAGATCGACATTACGCAGGGCAATCTGCGGCCGATGCCGATCGCCATTTCTCCATTTCTTCCCGGCGGGCAGGAAAGCGCGGGCCTCGCCAACTCAGTAACCGGGATCATTGCGTCCAATCTCGAACGCTCCGGCCTCTTCAAGCCGATTGCCCGCGCGGCGTTCATCGAACACATTTCCAATGTCGATCTTCCGCCGCGTTTTCGCGACTGGCGCGCCATCAATGCGGAGGCGCTTGTCGTCGGTCAGGTGAGCGACAATGGCCAGGGGCAGATCAAAGCGCAGTTCCGCCTCTGGGACGTCTTCACCGGAAAAGAGTTGAAGGCGGAGGCCTTCTCCGCGCCCGCAGGCGAATGGCGCCGCATCGGCCATATCATCTCTGACGCCATCTATGAGCGGCTCACCGGCGAGAAGGGCTATTTCGACAGCCGGATCGCGTTCGTCGACGAGTCCGGCCCGAAGAACAAGCGGGTCAAACGCCTCGCCATCATGGACCAGGACGGGCACAATCTGCGTTATCTCACGCGGGGACGGAGCCTTGCCCTGACGCCGCGCTTCAGCCCGACCAATCGCGAGCTGACCTACACCTCCTATGAAGGCGGGCAGCCCAGCGTCCTGCGCTTCGATCTTGCCAGCGGCCGGCATCAGATCGTCGCCAACCTGCCGGGCATGACCTTCGCACCCCGCTTCTCACCGGGCGGCGACCGGATCGTCATGAGCCTGCAGCGGCAAGGCGCATCCGAACATCTATGCGATGGACCTTCGTAGCCGCCAGCTTCGCCGGCTGACCGCTACAGAGGCCATCGACACCAGTCCCTGCTATTCGCCCGACGGACGGCAGATCGTCTTCGAGTCGGACCGCAGCGGTCAGCAGGAGCTCTATGTCATGAACGCCGATGGTGGCGGCGCGCGGCAGATCACGGGCGGCGACGGCCGCTACTCGACGCCGGTCTGGTCCCCGCGCGGCGATCTGATCGCCTTCACAAAACAGATTCGCGGGCGCTTTCTGATCGGCGTCGTCAGGCCTGACGGGAGCGGCGAACGCATTCTCACCGAGGGCTATCACAATGAGGGGCCGAGCTGGTCGCCCAATGGGCGGGTCATCATTTTCTTCCGCGAATCACCCGGGGAGAAAGGCGGCCCGCGTCTCTTCACCATCGACCTCACCGGCTATAATGAGCGGCCTCTACCGACCCCCAACTTCGGCTCGGACCCGGCTTGGTCACCACTTCTGCGTTAGCATCGCGTCTTTGCAACTTATTGATACCATTTCAAAAGATGCTCCGAAATTCCCTCTACGGAGCAGTGATTCTACGTGGTATTTTCGCATCAGGGGACCCGGAAAAGAAGGGCGATACTGGTTGCCAACTTGATAATCGGCGGCATGCTCGGCTAGCTACAGGAAGCGGCGAGTTGTCGCTTAATCAGAGGAGACATGATCATGCAGGGTTTCAAAGGCGTTGTCGTCGTTGCGACGATCGTTGCGACTGCTCTCGCGCTTGGCGCATGCCGTAAGGAAGTTGGCGGTGAGCCGCTTAAGCTCGGCGCTTCCGACGTTTCGATCGCAATCGTTCGCTAATTCGCTTCACACGAAGCGGGGGCTTCAAACTCTTCAAAACGCCGTGCGCCAGCTTGAACCTGGTGTTCACGGCGTTTGCTTTTCCTCAGAACTCGACTTTTGCGTGCAGATTGATGATTTTCGTGAAAAAGTTGCGTAGGCGGGCCATTCCGTAACGCTTCATTAACCACGCCGGCCGCAGCCTCCTCTCACCGGGAAAGTTTTCCTGTGTTGAGGAGTTGAGTGATGTCCCGTTTCGCGACCCTGCCGGTCAGCTTTGTCGCCATTGTCGTTCTGTCCCTTGCCGCATGTTCAAGAACGCCGCCGAACAAGGCCTTAAATGGCGCGCAGGCCGTCCCGGACACAACCGGGGCCGGCCGTGAATCCGGTCCGATCAGGCCGGGCTCGATGCGCGAATTCTCGGCGCGCGTGGGCGATACCGTCTACTTCAGCACCGACAGTACCCGCCTGAGCCGCCAAGCGCAGACGGTCCTGATCGCCCAGGCTCAGTGGCTCAATCGCTATTCGAACCATTCGATCCTCGTCGAAGGTCATGCCGACGAGCGCGGCACCCGCGAATACAATCTGGCGCTCGGCGCCAAGCGGGCGGAGAGCGCCCGGGATTTCCTTTTGTCGCGCGGCGTGGAACCTCGCCGGATCAGGATGATCTCCTATGGCAAGGAGCGGCCCGTGGCCCTGTGCGCGAACATCTCCTGCTGGTCGAAGAACCGGCGCGCGGTGACCGTACTCGATCAAGACAAGAGTCGCGGCACGTTGATCGATTTCAAAAGACGGGCGCCACTGTCCGCATCCTTTCCGACGTGCGTTGCGCTAAGCGCTGATGCGGGAAAACAGCATCGCTTCCCGAGCTTTGTGAAATTCGGCGCAGACCGGAGAGCCGGGCTGGCCCCGCTCCGTGAACTTTGCTAAGAACGACCCAATTCAGCACTTTCACGAATGGGTATGAAAGACCATGCAAAGGTCGTTTTTCGTCTTTGCCGCCATCCTGTGGGCCGGGATGTCCTTGCTGCCAGGGGACGTTAAAGCGCAGAGTCCGGATGCCGGCACAAATGCCGACGTCGAGAAGCGCCTGCAGCGCTTGGAAGAGCAGATCGTCGACATGAATGCGCAGCTCGGAACCATCGAGACGATGGTGCAAAGCGGAGGCGGCGCGGCGGCCTCGCCGTCCGGCTCTTCCTATCCGAGCAGCGGCGGTCTCGGCGGGCCTGATGAGCCGCGCCTTGCCGATCTCGAAACCCAGCTCCGCGCCCTGTCCACCCAGATGAGCGATATACTGAGCCGGCTCGACCAACTCGAGCAGCGCTCGGGAGCGCTTCCGCCCTCTCAGCAGCCCGCAGGCGGTGGCACGGATTACGGGAATGCCGCACCGGACCGTCTCGATGCGCGGCCCGCCGAGCAGGGAACCGGCTTCAGCATCGGCGGCAATGAGCCCGCAGGCGACAATTTCGGCGCGTCAATCGAGCCGGGCGCATCAAAGAACGATGCCGGCGGCGGATTGAGCGGCTATTTCGATGCCGGCTCGCAGGATGCCGGCAGCCCGCCCAGCACCAGCGCTCAGCCCGTTCAAACGGCAGCACGGTCGTCGCCGGAGGCGCAAACGCTTTACAGCAAAGCCTATGACGCGCTGGTCCAGCGCAATTACCGCACCGCAGCGGAGGATTTCGGGCAGTTCGTCCAGACCTATCCCAAAGACCCGCTTGCCGGTCCGGCTCATTACTGGCTCGGCGAAGCCGCATTCATCAATGGGGAGTACAAACAGGCCGCCGACAATTTCCTGAAAAGCTCGACGCAATATCCGCAGAATGAGAAAGCTGCCGAAAGCCTGTTGAAACTCGGCATCTCGCTGAAAAGGCTTGGTCAGAAAGAGGCGGCCTGTTCGTCCTTTTCCGAACTGGCGCGGCGTTTCCCGAATGCGACGGCCATACTTCAGCGTGCGGAGCGCGAAAAGAGCCGCACTCAATGTTGACCGGCTATGATCGCCGTCACGAAGACTGGCGGAAGCGGGGGAAGCGGAAGCCCGCCATTTGACCACGCTGGAATCGCGCAGCTCTTTCAAAGTCTGGCGGGCTATCCGCAAATTGCACTGGCGGTTTCCGGAGGGGCCGACAGTACGGCGCTGATGCTGCTCGCGCACCGCTGGGCCGGGTTGCAGCCCGGAGCCTCGCCACAGATCACAATTCTGACGGTCGATCACCGTTTGAGGCCGGAGGCGCAGGCCGAGGCGGTTTGGGTCGCGGAACAGGCCGCGCGGCTGGGATTTGCGCATCGCACGCTCGTCTGGACCGGCGACAAGCCGAAAACCGGACTCCAGGCAGCGGCGCGAGAGGCGCGCTACCGCCTGATGGCGGAGTTCTGCCACGCGCACGCAATCCCCGCCATCGCCACCGCCCATACGCGTGACGACCAGGCGGAGACGCTTCTGATGCGGCTTGCGCGCGGCAGCGGCGTCGATGGGCTGTCGGGCACGGCGGCGGTCTCCCGCTGGCGGGGGCTTGCCCTGTTGCGTCCGCTGCTCGCCGTTTCGCGGGCGCGGCTGGAGGCGTTTCTCAGGGCGAACGATCAGCCCTGGCTCGAAGACCCCACCAATCTGGATGACCGTTATGAGCGGGTGCGCATCCGGAAAGCGCTTCAGACAGCCGAAGCGTTCGGTCTCGCGCGAGACAAGCTGGCGCTCACGGCCCGGCGGATGGACAGGGCGAGAAATGCGCTCGAAGCCTCCGCGGCGGATTTTCTGAAATCGGCGCTCGCCGTTCACGAGGCCGGCTTCGGCGAGATGGCCTTTCCCTCATTTCTCGATGCGCCGGAAGACATCGCGCTGAGGGCGCTTGGCCGCATGACGCTGGCCTTCGGAGGCCGGGAGGTCCCGCCGCCGCTCTCCAAGCTCGAAGTCACTTACGGCAAGCTGCGCGAAGCGCCGGGAAATCTCACCCTTGGCGGCTGTCAGCTCGGCGTGCGGCGTGATCGCCTGCTGATCACCCGCGAATATGGACGGATGGACCGCGCAGAGCTGCCGATTTCGCCGGGAGAGGAGCGTCTTTGGGACCATCGCTTCAAGGTCCGCGCGCCAGCCACAGCGCCGAAACGGCTTGTCCTGCGCCCGTTCGGCCCGGATGGCCTGACAGCGGTCAAAGCATATGAAGCCAGCGCCGGACCATTGCCCCGCGCCGCGGTCGTGACGCTTCCCTCGCTCTGGCGGGACGAAACGCTGGTCTTCGTTCCGTTCCTTGTCTTCGAGAGAGGGCCGCCAGATGGCTGGATCGAGGCGGCAAGCGCCGAATTCGCCAATCACTCGGTCCTTTTCGCTCCGCGGCCCAATCGCCGCGAATGAAGGAAAACCGGCCATTTCCGGCCCGCGATTAAGCTTCTGTTTTCGCGTAAGCGCGTACAGTCAACCCCGCCATTAACAACGCTTCTCCGGCCTTCTTGGAAAACGCTGCGCAGGTGCTTATTTAAATGACTAACGACATCGGCGAGGGTCTTGGGATAAGGTAAGCTGATATTTTGCAGCCTCCGCAATCCGGGCCTGTTTGCGCAGAAGGACCCCATGAACTCGAATTTTCGTAATTTCGCGATCTGGATCATCATCGGTCTTCTCCTGGTCGCGCTGTTCAACCTGTTCCAAAACCCCAGCCAACGCGCACGGGCGAATGAAATCACCTATTCGCAGTTCCTCGGCGAGGTTGAGAAGCAGAACGTTCGCTCCGTCACCATCTCCGGCAAGCAGCTGACCGGCAAACTCGGCGATGGGCGCACCTTCCAGACGACCGCGCCGGATGACCCGCAGCTTGTCGAGCGTTTGCATTCGAAGGGCGTCGGAATTGCCGTGAAGCCGAGCGAGGACGATGTTCCTTCTCTTCTCGGTGTTCTGGTCTCGTGGTTCCCGATGCTGCTTCTGATCGCCGTCTGGGTGTTCTTCATGCGGCAGATGCAGTCGGGCGGCGGCCGCGCCATGGGCTTCGGCAAGTCCAAAGCCAAGCTGCTGACCGAACGCCAGGGACGGGTCACCTTCGATGACGTCGCAGGTGTCGACGAGGCCAAGGACGATCTGCAGGAAATCGTCGAGTTCCTTCGCGATCCGCAGAAATTCCAGCGGCTGGGCGGACGCATTCCGCGCGGCGCCCTGCTCGTCGGACCTCCCGGAACCGGTAAGACACTGCTTGCCCGCGCGATCGCCGGCGAGGCAAATGTGCCGTTCTTCACGATTTCCGGCTCGGACTTCGTCGAGATGTTCGTCGGCGTCGGTGCGAGCCGCGTCCGCGACATGTTCGACCAGGCGAAGAAGAACGCGCCCTGCATCATCTTCATCGACGAAATCGACGCTGTCGGCCGTCATCGCGGCGCCGGTCTCGGCGGCGGCAATGACGAGCGCGAGCAGACTCTCAATCAGCTGCTGGTCGAGATGGACGGCTTCGAGGCCAATGAAGGCATCATCCTCGTCGCCGCGACCAACCGGCCGGACGTGCTCGATCCCGCTCTCCTGCGGCCGGGCCGTTTCGATCGCCAGATCGTCGTACCCCGTCCGGATGTGGTGGGCCGCGAGAAGATCCTGAAAGTGCATGTGCGCAAGGTGCCCATGGCGCCGGATGTCGATCTGCGTGTGATTGCACGCGGCACGCCGGGCTTCTCGGGCGCGGATCTGTCGAACATCGTCAATGAGGCCGCGCTGCTGGCGGCGAGACGCTCCAAGCGGCTCGTGACGCAGCATGAGTTCGAGGACGCCAAGGACAAGGTCATGATGGGGTCCGAGCGGCGGTCCATGGTGATGACCGAAGAGGAGAAGCGCCTTACGGCCTATCACGAGGGCGGCCATGCGCTGATCGCGCTCAAGGTCGTGGGCTCCGATCCGATTCACAAAGCGACCATCATCCCGCGAGGCCGCGCCTTGGGCATGGTGATGCGCCTGCCGGAACGCGATCAGCTCTCGCACACACGCCAGAAGCTGGAAGCCGACATTTGCGTGGCGATGGGCGGCCGATTGGCGGAGGAACTGATCTTCGGCCATGAAAAGGTGACGTCCGGCGCCTCGATGGATATCAAGATGGCGACCCAGCTTGCCCGCGCGATGGTGACGCAGTTCGGCATGTCCGACAAGCTCGGTCCGCTCGCCTATGGTGAGAACGAGGAAGAGATTTTCCTCGGCCATTCGGTGGCGCGGCAACAGAATATGTCGGACGAGACACAGAAGCTCGTTGACGAGGAAATCCGCCAGATCGTCGATATAGGGTATGGCAAAGCGCGCCGGATCCTGGAGGAGAATATCGACGAGCTGCATATTCTGGCCAAAGGGCTTCTAGAATATGAGACGCTGAGCGGACAGGAGATCACCGATCTCTTGAACGGCAAGCCGCCGGTGCGCGAATTCACCGTCAAGGAAGACCAGGACACCGGACGTCCGTCCTCGGCCGTTCCTTCCGCCGGACAGGGGCGGACTCCGCCCGAGCCGGATACCGGTGGTATGGAGCCGCAGCCGCAGACCTGACGATCAGTGGCCGGGGGCCTTGCCTCCGCAGCAGACAGCGCAGATTGCAGAGCCGTGCCGACCCGACCGAGGCGGCACGGCTTTTGTTTGCGGCAGCCTTATAGCGAGATCAATTCAGGCCGAACCCATCGCGCTTGCGTCGGTTACCCCCTCTCGCTTGGAAGATCTCTGCGAATAAGGCCACCATTCGTCATCCCGGAAGCCCGAAGGGCTGTCCGGGATCCAATCGCCTTTCCGCAAATACGTTACCGAGTTGTTAGGCGAGTAGACCCCGGCTCTTCGGCCGGGGCGACGCGGATTATGCTGTTCCGCAGAGCTCCCCATAGGAGGGCCGTTCCCACCAAGTTTGCCCCCGCACGAGCTCAACTCGCCCCAGGCAGAGCGCTGTCGATCTTCTCCTTCAGCATCAGCGCGCTGAACGGCTTCACCAGATAGTTGCTCACACCGGCCTGCCGTGCGGCCAAGACATTTTCCGGCTTCGTCTCGGCCGTCACCAGAATGAAGGGCGTTTTCGCGGTCTCTTTGTCGGCACGAACACGCTTGAGCAACTCAAAGCCCGTCATCGGTTCCATGATCCAGTCGGAAATAATGAGCCCGTAGCGTTTCGCCTCGATCTTCTTAAGCGCCTCCTCGCCGTTCGAGGCTTCGTCAATATTCTCATAGCCGATCTCGTGGAGAAGCTTTCTGATGATTTCGGACCATGGTGTCGAAGTCGTCGACAACCAGGATCGGCAGATTGGGGTCCGTGCTCATTGGAATCTCCGGTTGTCAGTCACGCAGACTGCAGGGTGTTTCAATGCCCCCGCGGCGGCCGGCCCGGACGTCCCGGCACCATGGGTAGTCACCAGCCAAAGGCTGGTTTTGCTTGCTTCTCGCCTGCCTTGCATAAGACGTCATCGATAGTTCCGGGCGCAAAGCAGCAATTATCGGTCGTGTTGATTGATAATTGTCTACCGGACGCAAAAATGAGATCAGCGGAGCGGAAAAGACGAAAACCGACGCGAGGCAAGGCGAGGCGCCGCCGTCTCCGTCCTTGAACCGGCGGAAGGTGGAAGGTTAAGCTCGCGTGAACGTGCTCAGGACGGGCCGAAATGACCGAGAAGACGCTCCTCATCGTTGCGCATGCGCCGTCCCCCAATACGGCGCGGCTGCGCGATGCGCTGGTCGCAGGCGCACGCCACGATGAAATCCAGGGTGTCAAGGTGAGGTGTCTTTCACCGTTCGACACCGAGCCGGCCGACGTCAAAGCCGCGCAGGCCATCGTTCTCGCAACCACCGAGAATCTCGGCTATATGAGCGGCGCGCTGAAAGACTTCTTCGACCGCATTTACTATCCGTGCCTGGAGGAAACCCAGGGGTTGCCCTATGCGTTGGTGATCCGCGCGGGACATGACGGAACGGGAACACGGCGCGGGGTCGAGACGATCGTCACCGGGCTCCGCTGGCGGGCCGTGCAGGAGCCGCTCATTTGCCGCGGGGACTTTCAGGAGGCGTTCGTCGGCCAGTGTGCCGAACTCGGGACGGCCATCGCAGCCGGGCTCGAAGCCGGCATCTTCTAGCGCAACGCGCGTCCAAGCATGTCCCCGCGAAGGCGGGAATGGACGCGGGAACAGTTGCGCTTTTCTTTTGAAATAGATCAACTTGACCTCGTTCAAGTGATGCCACTTGAACGAAGGTTGATCTAGCGCAGCATCGGTTTTTGACGGAGACGGGCTTGCCAATGTGCCACGCCGTCCGCACGCCCAGAGGGACGTGCGCCCGACCGTCAGTCGAGCTCGAATTTGTCCTTATAATCCAGGGCTAGCGACTGATCCTGCGCGTCCTTGCGCAACAGGCAATTGCCGACGACCAGCGTCTCCATTTCCGTTCCCATGAAACAGCGGAAAGCGTCCTCCGGCGTGCAGACGATCGGCTCGCCGCGCACATTGAAGCTGGTATTGACCAGCACGGAATAGCCGGTCCGGTCCTTGAACGCGCCGAGCAGCGCGCGGAATTTCGGATTGGTCTCCTCATGCACCGTCTGGATGCGCGCCGAATAGTCGACATGGGTGACGGCGGGAATATCGGAGCGCTGCACATTCAGCTTGTCGATGCCGAAAAGCTGCTCCTCGGCCTCATCCATCCGGCGGCGGCGATTGCGCTTCACGTCGGCGACCAGGAGCATGTAAGGGCTGTCGTCGTCGAGCTCGAAATAATCCGCAACGTCCTCCCGCAGCACCGCCGGAGCGAAGGGGCGGAAGCTTTCGCGGTATTTGATCTTGAGATTGAGCGTCTTCTGCATCTCCGGATTGCGCGGATCGCCGAGGATGGAGCGCGCGCCGAGCGCCCTGGGCCCGAATTCCATTCGGCCCTGGAACCAGCCGACCGCATCGCCGCCGGTGAGGGAGTCGACCGTGCGTCCCAGAAGCGCCGTCTCATTGAGGACGTCATAACGCGCGCCGGAATTCGTCAGGCGCTGCTCGATGTCGCCCTGTTCGAATTCCGGCCCGAGATAAGAGCCGTGCATGGCATCGAGCGCGCCGTTGACATGGCGCGGCTTGTCGAAATGGATGTAATAGGAGGCAAGCGCGGCTCCGAGCGCACCGCCGGCATCGCCAGCCGCCGGCTGAATCCAGATGCGGTCGAAATGACCGTCTCGCAAGATCTTGCCGTTCGCGACACAGTTCAGCGCGACGCCGCCCGCCATGCAGAGATTCCGGATCCCGTAGGTCTTTGCGAGGTCGCGCGTGACGCGCAGCATGACCTCTTCCGTCACCTTCTGCACCGATGCGGCCAGGTCCATTTCACGCTGCGTGACGAGGCCTTCCGAGCCGCGGGGCGGCGCGCCGAAGAGATCGTGAAACTTCTCCGACGTCATGGTCAGGCCGGTCATATAGTTGAAATAGTCCATATCCAGCCAGAACGAGCCGTCCGGCTTGACGTCGATCAGATGCTCCATGATCAGGTCGTAATATTTCGGCTCGCCATAGGGCGCGAGCCCCATCACCTTGTACTCGCCGGAATTGACCTTGAAGCCGGTGTAATAGGTGAAGGCGGAATAGAGCAGGCCGAGGCTGTGCGGGAATTTGATCTCCTTCTTCAGCTCCAGCGTGTTGCCACGCCCGATCGAAATGGAGGTCGTCGTCCACTCGCCGACGCCGTCAAGCGTCAGAACGACCGCTTCCTCGAAAGGCGAAGCGAAGAAGGCGGAGGCGGCATGGCTTTGATGGTGGCCCGCAAAGAGCAGCTTCTTGCCGTCGAACGCGCCACTCTGGGAGTATGGCTCGAGGGATTTGATCAGACCGCTCTTCTGAAACAGCTTTTCCTTGATCCAGAGCGGCAGAGCCATGCGGAAGGACTGAAAGCCCTTCGGGACATTGGCGAGATAGGTTTCAACGAGCCGCTCGAATTTGACCAGCGGCTTTTCGAAGAACACGACATGATCGACCTGATCGAGATCGACCTTCGCCTGATCCAGGCAATAGCGGATCGCATTTTCAGGGAAGGACGCATCATGCTTCTTGCGCGTGAAACGCTCCTCCTGGGCGGCCGCCCTGATCGTGCCGTCTTCGATGAGCGCGGCGGCGCTGTCGTGGTAAAAGGCTGAAATTCCGAGGATACGCATCATCGCTCCGGGGTGTTCTTGACCAATCGGCGCATGTGTCGGGCAATGCTTATCATCGCGCCCGCGCCAACCTTAGAATTGCTTCTCCATCGAACTAAGCTTGATCTCGGCGGGGTCGGGCTCAAGCCAATAGGTTTGCAGCTCCGTTTTCCGCTTCAGCCGTAACGGATCGCCGAGAGCCTGGATCAGCAAACCCATCGGGACGAAGGCAATGGCGAACATGAGAAACATGACGACCGGATTGACGATCCGGTGCAGCAGCATGCCAAAGCGGAACCAGGCGATGTTGAGCGGCTGAAGCAGATGCGGCGCCAGAAAGCTTGTCGCCAGGAGCAGCGCCGCCACGCAGCCAGCCGCAACGGCGACGGTCAGATCGTTGCGAAAGAGCACGCCAACGATAATCGCGACGCCGGTGAAGACGAACCCTGTCGAGCGCGGCGAGGGGGGCGCAACCGTGCCCGCCGCAAAGGACTCGTGAAAATCGCTTTTCGCAGAAGAGGTTCGCTGCTTCTCAACCATATGCAGAAAATCCTGATGCGACGCTCGGAAACCGGGAAACCTGTCATAGCGTCTAGCTCCAGCCAATGTCTAGTGCACTGACGCATTCACATGGTTCATGCGTCCGCGCCCTAGTGTCCTGAATCAGAGGTATGCTTCATAATTTTCCGGGCTGGTTCTGAGACAGAACCTGTTGACGGCTTCAAGGATGTCGTCGGCGGTGCGAACCCATTTGAACGGCTTCGGGTCTTCGTTGCGGGCGTCGATATAGGCGAGGATCGCCTGCTCCAACTCGCGTTCGCTGCGATGGACACCGCGCTTGATCTGTCGTTCGGTGATCTCGGCGAAAAACCGCTCAACCATGTTCAGCCATGACGAGCCGGTCGGCGTGAAGTGGACGTGCCAGCGCGGCCGCCGGGCAAACCAGGCGCGGATCGCCGGGGTCTTGTGGGTGGCGTAGTTGTCCATGACGATGTGGATGTCGAGGTCCCCGGGCACGCGGCGTTCGATCTCGGCGAGGAACCTCTTGAACTCGACCGCGCGGTGGCGCTTGTAGCATTTGCCGATGACGTCTCCGGTTGCGGCGTTCAGGGCCGCGAACAGCGAGGTCGTGCCGTGACGGACATAGTCATGCGTGCGCCGCTCCACCTGCCCGGGCCGCAACGGCAGCACCGGCTGCGCGCGGTCCAGCGCCTGAACCTGGCTCTTCTCGTCGACGCACAGCACAACCGCCCGCTCCGGCGGGTCCAGATACAGCCCCACCACGTCGCGCACCTTGTCGATGAACAGCGGATCGGTGGAGAGCTTGAACGTCTCGGTGCGGTGCGGCTGCAGGCCGAAGGCGCGCCAGATCCGTTGCACGCTCGAGGTTGAGATGCCGCTCTGCCGGGCCATCAGGCGCGAACTCCAATGCGTCGCCCCCTTGGGCGCGCTTTCCAGCGTGCGTACAATCACGGCCTCGACCTGTTCGTCGGTGATCTTGCGCGGAACGCCGGGCTTCGGCTCGTCGTACAAGCCATCCACACCGCGCGCGATGAACCGCCGCCGCCACTTGCCGGCGGTCGCCTGATCGACGCCGAGCTCCGCGGCCACCTGCTTGTTCTCGGCGCCCGTGGCGCACGCCAGCACGATGCGCGCGCGCATCGCCAGCGCCTGCGCCGTAATTCGGCGCCGCGCCAGCGCAACAAGCGCTCGCCGCTGTGCCTCGCTCAACTCGACTTCCGGTGCGCGCCGCGCCATCATCCCTCTCCCCTTATCAGCGAATCGCTCACCCCGATAATGGCACGTATCTCTGAACCAGGACACTAGCTCCTTGTTTATGCATCAATTTTGCCAAACTCCGGCTGTTGCCTCCGTTTGGATCGATGCACTAGCGCAACGCGTGTCCAATTGGACGCGGGAACAGTTGCGCTCATCTTTTGAAATAGATCAAGTGAACCTCGTTAAAGTGATTCCCCTTGAACGAGGTTTGATCTAGCGCGACCCGTTCCGGCGCGGATGCCGTCTGATAGGTTCGAATGGATGGCTGTGCCGCAATTGCAACGTTTCGCGGAATGCCCGGCTTCATCAACAGAAACTATCCGAAATTGAGTAATCTAAGATGAACACCGTCGGAACGCGGCATCAAATCCCCCCACCCCACGAGCGCGTAACTATCGGCTTTCGCGTGCCCGGCGAGCGGCGGATATTGCCGGCTGGTTCAGGCCCCCGCGGCCGTCATTTCTCCTTCTGCGACCGCTTGGCTTCCTGCTTCGAGCCTGCTCCCGGCGGGCAAAGAAAAATCGGAGGTTCGTAGAAGACCGGGCGGAAGGTGATGAATGTCCTCGGACGGCTGCGCCATGAGCTATTATCGACCGAAAGCCAGGAGCCGGTCGCAATGCCGACATGGCGGAACAGCGTGCTTCCCCCCGTGGTCTGCTTCTGCGTCGTGCCGATCCTTGCGCGCGATCCCTTCCAACGCGAATTCCAGGCCACCATACAGCCGCCCCTTTGCGTTTCCGATGGACGCCAGCCGCCTCTTCTGCTGGCCATGTCATAGATCGCCTTTGCATTCGCCGTATATCTCGCCCACCGGCAACCGGCCCGTTTCAGGATGGCGTAGACGACCAGGGCGCAGGAGTTGAAGCCGGGCATGTCCCAGTAGCGCGTGACGAGGCGGGTCGCAGGCGTATGCGTTCGGACCCCGTAGAGCAGTCCGTTCTTCTCGGCCTCGAAGACATCGGGCGCCCGCTGCGCATAGTGGACGATCGCCTCGGGCGAACAGTCCGACTGCGGCTGATCTGCGGCTTGAGCGAAGCTGTAGAGCGACGCCAGCGCGCCGAGCGGCCGGTGCCATCTGCCTTCTGCGCCAAGCGACACGTATTCGCCGGAGTAGTTCGGCAGCGGCGATGCGTCGACTGCTGGGGGCACGCGGGAGAGCGCTTTCCAAAGCGCGTCCTTCTCGGAGATCTCCTCCGCTGCGTTCGCCGCCGCGGATTGGGCCAGGGAAAGCGCCATTGCTGCGGCTAGCAGGCGAAGTCGAGGATAAGAAGCGGTCGTTCTCAAGACGAACCGGCCACGCCGGATCACCGGCCGCGCCAAGCAGACCATCGCAATTCTCCGCATCCCACCCTCAGCTGTTTTTGACAGTAAGGTCCAATCCATCCTCTGGGCAAGTCCTAAGGAACGGGGAATCGTCCGCATGACCCCTGGATAAGGACGCCGGATCGGGTGCAGGACGGCGCGAAGCTCAGTCGATATAGGCGTATTTGATCAGCTTTTTCGACTGGGTGATGAAGTCGTCATTGTGATGCCGCCGAACGAGATCGAGAAGCTTCTTCCGTTTGACGATGAACGGCTCATCGGTCGCCAGGATGGCCTGAGCTTCCGGGATGATCTTGATCCCGCATCCACCGAATAAACGTCATTTTTCTCGCTGCGTTCCTGCGATTCAGATAGGTTAATCAGCAGGTTATGGGAGACCGAGCGAGGCGGCGATGACGAACCCGACGGGTGAATCCACCGGCGAAGGTCTCCGGCTCGATTTCGACCGCCGCTTGAGGGTTCAGTTCCGCGGCTTGGCGGTGACCTCGGATGCCGGATTGCTGGCCTATCGCGAGCTCGATGATGCCCTTGGACTGAGCGCGGCCGCGGGCGACGTCCTTGTCGACGCACGCACCGGCAAAAACGGCCGGCACGCTCTGATCGGCCTATTGCGGCAGGCCGTGTTCGGACGGCTCGCCGGCTATGAGGATGTGAACGATGCCGAGCGCCTGCGCCACGATCCGGCGATGCGCGTCATCGTGGGGGGCGGGGCCGGTGAACGGTCGGCAGCGTCTTCGAGCCAGATGGGCCGCTTCGAGACGAAGTGGCTTGCAGCACCCGCCAACTTTTCGGCTCTCTGCGCACTCTCCGGGCGATGGATCGACCGTGTTCATGGCCGCCGTCCGCCCCGGGGCATCGTGCTCGACATGGATTCGAGCGTAAGTCCGACCCATGGCGATCAGGAGCTGAGCGTCTGGAACGGCCACTACGCATGCACCTGCTACCATCCGCTGTTCGTGTTCAACCAGTTCGGCGCCCTCGAACGCTGCTCGCTTCGTCCCGGCAACATGCACAGCGCCAACGGATGGGAGAGCGTTCTGAAGCCGGTCGTGGCGCGATACCAGGACAAGGTTTCACGCCTGTACTTCCGGGCTGACGCAGCCTTCGCCATGCCGGAGGTCTACGAGTACCTCGAAGGTGAGGGCATCAAATATGCGATCCGGCTCCCGGCCAACCGTGTCCTGCAGGAGAGGATCGGCTACCTGCTCAAGCGGCTGGTCGGACGGCCCCCGAACGAGGTCCGTCGGTACCATGCCAATTTCACCTATCAAGCGGGAAGCTGGGCCAAGCCACGCCGGGTGATCGCCAAGGTCGAGTGGCATCCGGGAGAACTCTATCCGCGCGTCGGCTTCATCGCCACCAACATGAGCCGCCCGGCCGAGCGGGTCGTCGCCTTCTACAATCAGCGCGGCACGGCCGAGCAGTGGATCAAGGAAGGCAAGGGCGCCATCAAGTGGACGCGGCTGTCGTGCCGATCGTTCGCTGCGAACGCCGTGCGACTCCAACTCCGTGCGCTCGCCTACAATCTCGGCAACGTCCTGCGCACTCTCGCCACGCTCGAGCCGATCAAGGACTGGTCGCTCACGAGCCTCAAGGAGAAGCTGATCAAGATCAACCGCCAAGGTCGTTCGCCACGGGCGCACCGTTGCCTTCCAGATGGCCGAGGTCGCCATCCCGAGAACTCTGTTCGCCGACATCCTTCGGCTCATTGCCGAGCTGCGGCCGCCACCTGATCTTGCGCCGGCGTGAGCGGACCGGCGCATGAGTTCGAACGAAAACCACAGACGAGGTGTGTCTGGATGAGGACGAAATCACCAGTCCTGGCGCACAAGCCGCCCCAAGCATCGGCCATGACGCGTAACGGGCAAATTGGTCGAGGGTTGCCTTGCCAAAATCGCCCTCTTGCGCGACATTTCACATGGAGAAGCCGGTCATCCGGCGGATGTTGGATCAGACGAGCCACACAGCGCGTGGAGCCGGCGGGTGTGGGCTGAAAGGCAAAACGATGATCGAACAAACCTTTGGCAAATCCTATGCGGGCAGCGCGCCCGAGAACTACGAGCGGTACTTCGTCCCCGCCATCGGCGCGCCGTTGGCCGCTGCTCTCGTCGACGTCGCAGCTCCCCAGCCGGGTGAGCGCGTGTTGGACGTGGCGTGCGGGACGGGCGTTGTGACGCGGCTCGTGGCGGAGCGAGTGGGTTCGACCGGGGCGGTCGCGGGCCTGGACGCGAACCCGGGCATGCTGGCGGTGGCGCGATCTGTGCAGGGTCCCGGCGCTCCCATCGAGTGGCACGAGAGCAGCGCCGAGAAACTGCCGTTTTCAGACGACGCCTTCGACCTCGTTACATGCCAGATGGGCCTCCAGTTTTTCCCGGACAAGGCCGCTGCGTTGCGGGAGCAGCGCCGCGTCCTCGCGCCGGGTGGACGGGTCGCGCTCAACCTGCCGGGTCCCACGCCGCCTCTGTTCCAGACGTTCGCCGATGCCCTAGCGCGTCATGTCGGCCCGCAAGCGGCCGGCTTCGTGCACGTCGTATTTTCCCTTCACGACGCCGATGAAATTCGCGCCTCGATGACGGAGGCGGGCTTCCAGGACGTCCGCGTCGAGGCGGCGACGGCAACCCTACCCCTTCCCGCGCCGGCCGACTTCATGTGGCAGTACATCCAAAGCACACCGCTGGCGGGCGTGATCGGGCAGGTGGGCGATGAGCAACGCGACGCGCTCGAACGCGACGTGGGCGCCGAGTGGCGGGTAGCCGAAGTGGACGGCGGCCTGTCGCTTTCGGTGCGCGTCACGACCGTGACCGCTCGAGCGTAGGGAGTCGGCGAGACTCCGTAACGTGAGACCCGGGAACGGGCTGCGCACTTGCGGGCCTGCGGTAGAAGAGCTTCGGCAGCACCTCTACCTCGCGTCGCTCGACACATACGCCATTAATCGATATTCGCCTGCGTCCCGAACTGCGTTTTAGATTGTATCAGGAAGCCCAAATGGCTGCCGCGGCACACGAAGCTGGGGTTATCCGGGTTGAAGGCGTAGCCAATCTTGCTGTCGTTGAACATGGACGACACGAATTCCCCCAGCGTCTGCTGCTGGGCGCCGCTGGTCGAATATTCGCGGTGATTATCGACACGCTCGACCTTGACCCCGTAAAGCAGATCCCTGGCCAAATAAAGCTGTTCGCCGATGTGGAGATAAAAATTCTCGAATTTTACCGCGCCCTTCTCATTGGCGATCGCATCCAGCGCGTTGGACACGGCCAGCAGGGCCGAGCGCGCATGAAGGCGCAACAGCAGATCGACGATCTTGGGATCGATAATAGGCTGGCCCTTGAATCCGCCGGAGCCATCCTCCAACCGATGAACGGAATCCGGCGTCTGCATATCTGGCCCCGGACGCCACCGCCACACAAGGACGGGATCGGCAATGTTCTTCAGACTGCGCGTTCCGATCGAGAAAAAGCCGGAGCCGAGCTTCTGCTTCGTCTGGACGTGAACGCTGTCGGCGAGGTAAAACGCACGCTCTTGGCGGCGAGACGGCCCGGTGCAGGGGCCCTAAGTTCGCGCCCGGCTTTCCGCCGGGGAACCGCCGCCGATAAGATGCACGTCCCGCTGCGGAAACGGGATCGTCAATCCCGCCTCTTCCAGCTGAAGTTTGCCGACTTCGGTGAGGGCCCAGCGGGCCGCCCAATAATCCGCCGTCCGGGTCCAGACGCGGACGGCAAGCACCACGGCGCTGTCGCCGAGCTCATAAGCCAGCACTTGCGGCGCGGGATCCTCCAGAACCCGTGCGTCCTCGCGAACCAGCTCTTCGAGCACCTCCTTGGCCCGCCGGACATCGTCGTCATAGGCAATGCCGAATTTCAGCTCCAGGAGACGGGTCGGCAGGCGGCTAAAGTTCGTCACCCGCTTGTTCCAGAGCTCCGCATTCGGAACGAACTGGAATATTCCGTCCCAGCTATGCAAATCGGTGCTGAACAGTCCGATCCGCTTCACCGTTCCGGCGACGCCCTCGGCGTCGATGTAGTCGCCCACTTTGAAGGGACGCAGCCAGAGGAGCATGAATCCGGCCGCGACATTCGACAGCGTCCCTTGAAGCGCCAGGCCGACCGCGAGGCCCGCAGCGCCGAGAGCTGCAAGGATGCTCGTGGTCTGAATGCCGAGCTGGCTGAGAACGGCGACGCCGACCACGACGATGATCGCGTAGCGGATGACGGCGCTGAGCGCCATCTCGAGCGTCGGGTCCACGCGCTCGGTGCTTGCTATGAGCCTTTGCCCAGCCCGCTGAGCAAATCCGGCGAACCAAAGACCGGCAATCAGCAGGACGACGGCACCGATGAATTGCGGGACCATATCGGCCGCCCATGTCACGAGCTGGTTGACGAATAGCTCAACCCGCGTTGCCTGGGCCGCTACCGAGTTCATGGATATCTCCTGTTCAGCCGTTCTCCCTTAAAGCCCTTAACAAAGACTGGCGGGCGAGCCAAGGTTCCGACCCGACAGTTGTTCAAATCCGGATCGCATTGTCGCGGTCAGCGAGGCGTGCCATGCGTCAGATTCGAAACGCGGCGATCAATGGCGGACGGACATAAGAGTTCAGACTGGTCAAAGTCCATTTTGGACACCATCTACGATTGAATTCCTGGGCGCCGCGAAAGTTTCAACTCTGGGAATGCGAAATGTTTGCGAACGAATAGATGCGCTCTCAGGCATGTTCTGGAATTGCGGCACGAGCGGCTCATGCCATTAACGGAACATAAAATCCGTTTAGTATCACTCCCTTAGTCGAATTTTTTGATTCGTAAGATGAAATCACATGGCGAAAGAAGCTTTAAAAAAAGCAAAACTGAATTTCAGCTTAGGCGGACTATGAACTGTTCGTTGCTTATGACATGTAATCATGGGATTATACGTTGAATAGCTGAGATGAAAGACGTGCTGTGGGTCAGTCGAATGCGTCCGCAGCGGCTGTCGGCGTCTCAGGAATGCTTGGGGGTGTTGCAGATGCGGGCACATTATTTGCCGAGGGAGATGGCGGGTCATGCAGGAGCGATTTGCGGGGATAATGGCATGTCTGTTCTGCAAGGAGACCTCTTCATCGCCTCTGAAGCATGGAGGATCGGCGTGTGGGCATTCGCCTTCGCCGGTCTCGCCGGATTTCTTTCCGGGCTTCTCTACAGGGCCGGCGCCGCCATCGTCTTGTCGTTCATCGCGCTCATTGCGGCATTCGCTCTCAGCATAAGCCACGGCTGGTCCCTTTGGCTCTGTGTGCTCTACGCATTTGGCACGGTTACGGCCGTCCAAATCGGCTATCTGCTCGGTGTCGCCCTGACGGTGACCCACGCGAAGGTCAAGGCCAATGCGAGGCTACGGGCGCGGATCCAATCCTTGTTCCGGCAGGACACCGCTCCCTGATCGGCAACGCCGTGAGCGGCGTCAGCCCTTCGGGGCAACCGGCTGCCATGGAATTTCGAGCGAGACTCCGTTCGCGCTCAGCTCCAGCGGCTCGACTTCAAAGATCCTTCGCAGAACATCCGCGGTGAGTGTCTGGCCAGGGGCTCCGAGGGCTGCGCATTTTCCCTGCGACAGGACGAGAATCCGGTCCGCGTAGCGCGCCGCGAGCATCAGATCGTGACTGACCGCGATGATCAGCCGGCCGGCTTTTGCTTCGCCGGAAAGGATATTCATGACGCCAAGCTGATGCGCCGGATCGAGCGATGTGACCGGCTCGTCCGCAAGGAGCAGCGGCGCCCCGACCGCAAGCGCGCGCGCCAGCATGATCCGTGCGCGTTCGCCGCCGGAAAGCTCCGTGATCGGACGGCAGATGAATTCGGCCGCTCCGACGGCGTCGATGGCCTGGTCGATCGCATTGCAATCGGCGCGGCTGAGCCGGCTGAAGCTCGACGCGAACGGCGCGCGTCCCATCGTGACCACGTCGCGCGCTTTGAGCGGCCAGTGAGCCACATGGCCCTGCGGCAGATAAGCCATCATCTTTGCCTTTTGCCCGGCGCTCAGGCTTGTCACGGGCTGGCCATCCCAGTCGAGCCGGCCCTGATGAGCGATGAGACAGGCAACGGCCTTGAGCAGGGTCGTCTTGCCGGCGCCGTTCGGCCCGACGACGATCAGCAATTCGCCGCGCTCCGCCCGGAAGGACAGATCCTGAAGGACGCGGCGCCCTCCGAGCGTCACGCTCAGTCCCTCCGCAATCAGCGTCATCCGGTGCCCCCCATGCCTTGCACAAGGTCGCGCCCACGCTGTTTCAGCACCAGCCAGATGAAGAACGGCACGCCGATGATCGCCGTCAATACGCCGATCCGGATCTCGCCTGAGGACGGAATGAGCCGCGACGCGCAATCCGCGGCAAGCAGGAGAGCGCTGCCGGCCAGCATCGCCGGGACGTGGACACGCGCCGGATCGTGCCCGACCAGCGGACGGACCAGATGCGGCGTGACGAGCCCGACAAATCCGATCACACCGGAAACCGCGACCGCCGCGCCGACGCCCATGGCCACGCCCGTCACCGTGACCAGCTTCAGCCGGCCCATATTGACCCCGCTGGTGCGCGCGACGTCCTCGCCCAATGTCAGGATCCTGAGCGATCCCCGTGCCCCGATCAGGAGGACCCAGCACACCGCCATCAAGGGTGCGGCCATGGCCACATGCTGAAAGCTGCGATCCTCCAGCGAACCCAGGAGCCAGAAGGCGATTTCGAGCGCGGCGAAAGGATTTGGCGCCAGATTGAGCGCGAGCGACACCGCCGCGCTGGCGAGGCTCGAGAGCGCGAGTCCGGCCAGGAGCAGCGTCAACATGCTCGCCGATGGGCCGGCCAGCATGAGCAGCGCCCCCACCGAGACGAGCGCGACGAGCATTGCGGCGATGGGCAGCGCGTAGGACAGGGTGTCGGCGAGGCCGGTGCCGATGGCGAGCACCGCTCCGAACGCCGCCGCGCTCGGCGCGCCGAAGATGGAGGGCGCGGCCAGCGGATTGCGGACCAGCCCTTGCAGCGCCGCACCGCTCAGCGCAAGCGTTGCCCCAATCAGGGCCGCCAGAATGGCTCTCGGCAGCCGCAATTCCTGCACGATCAGCACATCGACCGGATCGCCGAAGCCGAACAGGCCCCGGACGACCGCATCCAGACCGAGGGAGGCGGGACCGATCGCCAGGGAGGCGATGAACAAAACCGCCACGAGCAGGGCGAGCCCGGCGGTCAAAGGCGAAAGCCGAAATCGGACGCCTTCGGGGAGGACACGCAGGGCGTTCCCTTTTCGATCTGCAGCGGTTCGGTCTTCGGTGGCCATGCGGCGGTGATAGTGCGCGCGCAAACCCGTTGCAACGGAGAAGACGGCGCGGTGCCGTGGGATGGTGGGCGGATCAAAGAGGGGCAGGGTCGCCTTGCGCGCCGGCGGTGACGGTATATCAGTAGGCCGCTCTCCCGGAAAGCCCGCGAAAGTGCGTTGGACGATTTGGGATGAGCTTTTGCAAATGTCACGCGTTTTCAAGCGGACTATTGCCGGGTTCAAAGCTGGGGAAACGCAGTCGATGTGGATGAATTTAGGAGCGGTCCGGCGCACATTAGAGAAGCTGGGAGTCGAAACCACCGAGGGGAAGGTGTGAAGCGGCGAGAGGGCGAGATCAACCCTCGTTCAATTGGAATCAATTGAACGAGGGTTGATCTATTTCAAAAGATGAGCGCAACTGTTCCCACGTCCATCCCCGCTTTCGCGAGGACATGTTTGGACGCGCGTTGCGCTAGCGATGCGCGATGCTTTTTGAAGCGCAAGAGAACCGATTGAGAGCACAAAGATGGTGGGAACGTGGCCTTGCGTTCATCATCGGCATTGCGACCGGGTTGATTGCGGATTGGCTTTCACCAATTCTTCGCCACCGATGGCATCATTGGCGGGCCAGATCTGCCTTTGAGAATCGCCGCTGAGCCGCGAGCCCGATCCGCTTCTTCAAATCACTGCTTCTGCTAAATATGCCGCTACCTAGGAGATTTGCAGCGGAGTGATTGAAGAGATTGGTCGGAGTGAGAGGATTCGAACCTCCGCCCCCCTGCTCCCGAAGCAGGTGCGCTACCAGGCTGCGCTACACTCCGACTGGTTGAAACGGCTTATCACATGGGAAATCAGCTGGTCAACACAAGGGCACTTGCCCGGAAGAAAACAGAACAAACAGGACGCACCGGCCTCTCCGTCCCAGAACTGTGCTGGAATGATTTTCGCGGGTTCTCTCGACATCCGCGCTCTATGAGGTTCCGTCGCTCATGCCGAGCAATGGTCGGTAATCTTTTTTGAGGCGATAGCCATGCACAACAGTGTTCAGCGGCCGGCGGAACCCGTGCGTCGTATTCGGTCACCCGAGCGAGGCGCCTCCAAGATCGACCGAATTGATGTTTGTCAATGCGCCGTGATGGAGAAGCGCTAAACAGGCGGTATTTCAACGGGATCGCCCCCGCTCTTACGACAAAGGTGCAGGACCAGACGTCTCATGATCGACAAGCTATTTCGCACCGCCGATATTGGCGTCGCTGTAGGGGCCGGCCGGTGGCCGGATAGGTGTGGGCGCCGACATCGGATTTTGAGATCAGATTGCCAATCGGGTCGTAAGAGAAGCTCTTGGCGATGCTGACGCCGACCGTCGCCGAGCCAGCCGCCTGCAACGTCCGAGCCAGCCGAAAGTCCGCTCGACGATCCAGCGTTTTGGCAGAACTTCGAAGCCCCTTGCTGCATCACTGCGCTTCACAATTTGAAGCGGCGCCTTGGTGGCTCTGTAAACGGCGGCGGCGGTCTCGACACCCTGATAACCGCCATCGGCTATGATTGCATCCAGAAAAGGGTATTGCCGCCGCACCTGTTTCAGCATCGGGATGCACCCGTCGCGATCCCCCGCCTTCGCGAGGGCAGGCTCTGGACATCGGCCGCCGTAATATCGAGACCGATCGTCAAACCAAGCGTATCGACCGCCGCATGACGCTTGATGCCTTTGACTTTCTTGCCTGCATCATAGCCAACGGGATCAATTCTCGCCCCCCTTTTTCAGCGGCTTTCACGCTCTGAGCATCAATGATCGCGCAAGTGGGACTGGCTTCACCTCCCACCCCTTCGCGAATCTCGACATAAAGGGCGTGGTAGATCCGGTCGAGAATGCCGGCACACATCCACTCGACGAAATAATCATGCACCGTGCTCTTGGGCGGAAAGTCTTTCGGCAGCATGCGCCACTGGCAGCCGGTGGTTTGAACGTAAAGCATCGCGTTTAGCACCTCGCGTCTATCGACACGGCGCTGAGCGGGAAGATGCGGCTCAACCAGACCCCATTCCTCCTCGGTCACATAGCTGGGATATCGGTTGGAGTTCCGCTCGTATCGAGCGCGGCTCTCTGCCGTCCACATGCTCGCCCCCAAGAATCCTTTGAACGGCAGAGAATCATAAACGATTCCGAATGACTTAACATGCTTCCGGACAGACACTTATGCGAATGGGGCCCGGCTCTCCGGCCGGCGCGGCGCAGACTATGCTGTTTCGCAGAACCCTCCCAAGGGAAAGGGAGGAACCGGCGCAAGCCTGATCGGCCCGCGTTAAAACAGCGCGCGCAGAACCGTCAGGCTTCCGACGCCGACGGCTATCGTCACCAGAAGCGGCAGACGAAAGGCACTTGCCGCCGTAATCAGCCCGGCGATGGCTTCCGGCGGTCCTGCGGCGAGGACGGAAGGGGCGATCACCGCGGTCAGCACGGCCGGCGGCACGGCGTTGAGAGCGGCGGCCGTCCTTGGCCCCAATGTCCGGCGGCGCATGATGAGATCGCCGCTAATGCGCGTGAGGTAGGTCGCCACCGCCATGCCGAGGATCGTGAGCAGTTCCATCTCATGCCTCTTTGACTTCGGCGCGTTCTGCGGGCGCCAGAAGCGCCGCAACACCGACCGCAACAAGGCCACCTGCGATCACGAACCATGGGGACGGCAGAAGCCGGTGGGTGAACACCGACACCGCCGCGCTGGTGGCGACCACCGGCAGCCAGGCCGGCATCCGGCGAAAGCCGACAATGAGGCCGATGAACATTGCGGCGAAAACGAAGTCGAGACCGAAAGTCTCCGGATTGCCGAGCACACGGCCGAACGCGCCGCCCGCGATCGTGCTCGAGGTCCAGCTTAGGAGAAGCGGCAGGACGAGCCCCGCATAATAGGAAGGCGTGAGGCGCTCCTTCAGGCTTCTCACCTCCGCGAGCGCCCAGACTTCGTCGGTGAGGCCGTAAAAGGCGGCGAGGCGCTGCGCCGGCGTGAACGCCTCCATGCGCCGCCCGAGCGAAGCGCTCATCATCACATGGCGCAGATTGACCAGGAAGGTTGCGAAGACGATCGCCGCGACAGGCAGCGGGCTCGCCCAGAGCCCGATCGCCACGAATTGCGAGGCGCCGGCGAAAACGGTCGCGCTCATGAGGCCGATCTCGAAAAGCGACAGCTCGCGCTCGACGGCCAGCGCACCCCAGACCAGACCGATCGGCACGGCGGCGACACAAATCGGCGAAATTGCGATCACCCCTTGGCGGAATTGCCGCCACGGGCTCCGTTCGTTGAGCATCACTGTCTTTCCGCTGATCGTCGATGACCCCGTCAGATCATCCGCGCGAAAGAGCCGGGCGTCACCCCGATCCGCGCCTTGAACGCCCGCGTCATATGGGCCTGATCGGCAAAGCCGGCTGCGATGGCGACGTTCACCGGCGCATCGCCTTCGAGCAGCAGCCTTCTGGCAAGCCGAACCCGCTGGTCGATCGTGAAGGCATGCGGCGTCAACCCGGTTTCGCGCTTGAACGCCCGGATGAGATGCGAGCGGGACAGGCCCGCAATCGCGGCGAGGGTTACCAGATCGACGTTCTCGGCGACATTCTCGGTTAGATAGTCCTTTACGCGCCTGACCGCCTGACGCTCGCCGGCAGACTTGCCATGAGCCGAAAGCCGCCCGTGGCGCATCAGAATCCGGCCCAGGAGCTGCACCATCGCCTCATCGGCCTCCAGCGCGCCGTTCTTCTGCTCCATCAAGCGGTGCGCCGTGACGAATGCGCGGCTGAGTTCGGGATCGTGCACCACCGGCGCGCCAAAGCTCAAAGTGCCCTTCGGCGCGCGGCCTGTCAGGTCCCGGGCGATCTCCGCCATCAGCTCCAGGCTGGGATAGATCATGCGATAGGCATAGCCGTCGCCCTCGGCCTCACCATCATGCACCGTGTCCGGATAGACGAAACACAGATCCCCCGGACGTGCCGCATAATGCACACCGGTGACCTCGAAACGTTCGCAGCCGGCAACGATGCTGCCGATGACATAGGTCTCGTGCGTGTGGCGCTCATAGGCATAGGTGCGGAACTGCGCCGTAAGGCATTCAAGACTGTCATAGCGCGGCTCACGCCAGAACCTTGCGGCTTTGCCGACACCGAGCGGCATCTGCCGCAGCGCCTCCGTCTGGGATAGCATATCCATGGACGGACCTTAGCATTTCGGCGCGCAGCTGGCTTGAATGAAAGTGCGGCGCTTTTTGGAATTGGTCCATAAGGCGCGAGCATCGTATGAACGATGCAAACGCTCGCCAATCGGCGGTAGCATTCCAAGCTGCCCCTAATAACCGTCGCGATTGGGGCGCGTGAGATGAAGTGAGAGGCCCTTCCTATGTCCGACCTGATCGACGAGCTCGCACCTTCGGCGGGCAGTCTGCCCGAAAGCGGCATTGTGAGAGTTTTCAATTATGGCCGCAACCGCGAGGGGCTGGTGCCGCTATGGGCGGGCGAAGGCGATATGCCCACCTCCGCGCTCATCGGGGCGGCGGCGAGTGCGGCGCTGGCCGAGGGGCAGACCTTCTACACCTACCAGCGCGGAATTCCCCCGCTCCGGGAGGCGCTGGCCGCCTATTTCGCGCGCCTCTATCATCGTTCCTTCTCATCGGAAGAGTTCTTCATCACCTGCGGCGGCATGCAGGCGATCCAGATGGCGGTGCAGCTCCTCGTCGGGCCGGGCGATGAGGTCATGGTGCCCTCGCCCGGATGGCCGAACTTCGCCGGCGCGATCCTCTCGCGCGGCGGCGTGCCGCGTTTCGTGCCCATGCAATTCGGCGCTGAGGGCTGGACGCTCGACCTCGATCGCCTGTTCGCCGCCCGCACCGACCGAACGCGCGCGCTGTTCGTCAACACGCCCTCCAATCCGACCGGCTGGACGGCCAGCCAGGACGAGCTCCGCGTCATTCTGGAATTTGCGCGGTCCCGCGGCCTCTGGATTATCGCCGACGAGGTCTATGGGCGCTTCTATTATGAGGGCGACGTCGCACCGAGCTTCCAGACGCTGCGTGAGGAGGGCGACCGCATTCTCTTCGTCCAGACATTCTCGAAGAACTGGGCGATGACCGGCTGGCGCATGGGCTGGCTCCAGGCACCGCCCGAGCTGGGGCAGACGATCGAGAATTTGATCCAGTACAACACCTCCGGCGTGCCGACCTTCCTCCAGCCGGCCGGCGTCGTGGCCCTCACGGAAGGTGAAGCGGTCGCAAGCGAGCAGATCGCGCGAGCGAGGCAGGGACGGGAGATTGTGTGTTCCGCGATCGAGCCGCTCGGCAATGTCCGCTTCGCCTGGCCGGCCGGCGCCTTTTATCTGCTGTTCGGCATTGAGAGCGAGACGCGCTCGCTCGACACGGCGCTCAGGCTGGTGGACGAAGCCAATATCGGTCTCGCTCCCGGCAGCGCTTTCGGCCCCGCAGGCGAGGGCTATTTCCGGATCTGCTATTTGCGCTCGCCCGATCAACTCCGTGAGGGGATGGCCCGCCTGACGGCCTGGCTGGAAAATCGCAAGTGAAGCCGCGAGCCCGCCAAGCGTTTGCCGCGGCTATGACCCGCTCTTGAGCTGGAAATACGTTTCGAACGAGCCGATCAGATCGAGCCAGTCCTCCATCAGGCGGGTCAACAGGAAGTTCTGCCGGACGCTCTCCTTGGCCCGCTCGCCCATCCGCATTCCCAGATCGTGATCCTTCACAAGCTGAACGATACGCTCCGCCGCCTCTTCGACGGTGTCGATCAGGAAGCCGTTTTCTCCATCCTGGATCTGATGCCGGATCCCGCCAACATTGCCGCCGATCACCGGCGTGCCCTTCCACATCGCCTCCGTGACCGTCAGACCGAATCCCTCGCGGATCGATTTCTGCAGCACGACGGCTGCGCGCCGTTGCAGAGCGTTGACCAGCGAGGAATCCTGCACGGACAATATTCGGATGCGCTCCTCTTCGGATCCCGCTACCGAGGCAAACACGTCCTGTCCTTCGGGATCGTCCGTTGCGACATTGCCGACGAGAACCAACGTGCAGTCCACCTGTTTTCTCGCGATCCGGAATGCGTCGATCACGCCTTGCGGATCCTTCCATTTGTCGAAGCGCGAGATCTGCACGACCAGCGGCAGGTCGTCCGGTATGTCATACATGCCGAGCCGATCGTCGATTTCGGTCTCCGACAACTCCTTGTTGGTCGTCGAGAAAGGGTCGATCGCCGGCATGATGAAACGCTGGGGCGCGGTCAGCTTCTGGGCATATTCCGGCAGGGACAACACGACGGCGTCATATTGCTCCACAAAGGGCATCATGTAATTCCAAAGCTCAGGGTTCGGATTGGTAAGATCGACATGGCATCGCCACACCCAAGGCGCCTTCTTTCGATAGCAGGCGATGATGGGCAAGGGCTGTGGATCGTGGACGATGACGATGTCGTGATCGAGATGGTTCCGGAGGGCGTTCTCGTAGGCCACCTCCTCGTAGATCTGCATCTTCATATCGGTGAGATTGATCTCCGCCCCTTGCAGCGCGTTGTGCATCTTCTTCGTAATGCTGAAGAAGTCGGGCCGGCCCTGAATCACGCGCCAGCCGGTCTGAATTCCGGCGAGATTCATCAGCAGCGTCAACGAACCGAGGAGCTGGGCGACCCCGCCGCCATAATAGGTCGAATTGATATTGATCACATGAAGGTCCGACAGGCGCCGGGCCTTTTCGAGAATGCGTTCGACGGTCTCTTCTCCGACCAGTTCGACGTAATCCCTCACCCTCGTCAAACTGGGGGTAATGATCGGCGGGTCGTCAACAATCATCATTGCTCTGACTCTGTGATAAGAGGGCCCGCCGGACCGGACCGGCCAAGGCGTGTATACATTTCTTCTATGTTACGCTGCCAGACTCAGTGATGGCTAGCATCGATTCTGGGAAAGACTACGCCCCAAGTGGCAAACAAATCGTATCCTTGACCGTCCGCACGACGATGCGCGACTGCGTATCGACGACCACCGTTTCGGCGAGCAGCTTCTCCCGCAGAAAATAGTCGAAACTGCGGACATCCTCGGTCACGACCTTGATTAGGTAATCGGCAGCGCCCGTCATCAATTCGCACAGAACGACCTCGGGCCAAAGCTGCACGTCGGTTTCGAATCTCTCAAGACTTTCGCGGCTGGTCTTGGCGAGCTTCACATAGACGTACACGACAAACTGCAGGCCAAGCTTTTCGCGGTCAAGCTGTGCAACCTGGCGTTTGATGACGCCGGTTTCCTGAAGCCGGCGAACGCGGCGCCAGCATGGCGACGAGCTCAGCCCGACACGATCCGCCAGTTCAGCCATGGACAGGGTGCAGTCCTGCTGAAGCTGATCGAGAATCCGGATGTCAGTACGATCAAGTTTCTCCAAGATAGTCGCCTTTCATGCACAATTGTTGCTCATTTTGTAGCAGAATGAGGCCAAATGGCAAATAATTCCATCAATCCTGGGCTATCGTCGTAAGCAATCCGAATTTGGCTCGTCACCAGCTTGGAGAAGCGTGATGAAAGCCCTTCGCATTTCTCTCGAAGACAAATATGCAGCCGAGCGCGGCTCCTGCCTCATGAGCGGGATTCAGGCGCTTGTCCGGCTGCCGATCGATCAGGCGCGCCTCGACCGCCGCGCCGGCCTCAACACGGGAGGCTTCATCTCCGGATATCGGGGTTCGCCGCTGGGCGGCTACGACCAGCAGCTGCACCGCGCCAGGACATATCTGGACGCCTGCAAAATTCATTTTCGGCCCGGCATCAATGAGGATCTGGCCGCAACCGCCGTCTGGGGCAGTCAGCAGGTCAATCTGCATCCCGGCGCCACGGTCGATGGCGTTTTCGGACTCTGGTACGGCAAGGCGCCCGGCGTCGACCGGACAGGCGACGTGTTCAAACACGCCAATATGACGGGCACCTGGCGCCATGGCGGCGTGCTCGCGATCGCCGGAGACGACCCTCTCGCGAAATCGTCCACGCTCCCCTCGCAGAGCGAATTCGCCTTCCTCGACGCGGAAATGCCCGTCCTGGCGCCGTCCAGCGTTCAGGAGGTGCTGGATCTCGGGCTGCATGGCATCGCCATGTCCCGCTTCTCCGGCCTTTGGGTTGGTATGATCGCGATGGCCGATACGATGGACGGATCGGCCACCGTGACCGTCGATCCCGACCGGCTCGGCATCGTGGTGCCCCCCGATGACGGATCGCCGCGTCATATCACGCTCGCCGGCCTCAAGCTTCAGAGCCGGCACGGCGCAGAGGAACGTTTGCGCCTCTTCAAGCTGCCGGCTGCCCAGCTTTACGCCCGTCATAACCGTCTCAACCGGATTGTCTGGGACAGCGCGGCGCCGCGGATGGGGCTTATTGCGAGCGGGAAGAACTGGCAGGCTCTGAGAGATGCGTTGCGCTTGCTCGGCATCGACGAGAAGGCGGCGGACCGGCTCGGGCTGCGGCTCATGAAGGTTTCGATGCCGTGGCCGCTCTGCAAGGAGGATATGCTGGACTTCGCCTGCGGCCTGGAGACGGTCTTCGTGATCGAAGCCAAACGGCCTCTGATCGAGATGCAGCTCAAGGATCAGCTTTATCATCTGGACGCCGCAAAGCGCCCCGCCATCATCGGCAAGAGCGATCTCGCAGGTAGGCCGCTGCTGCCGCAGACGGGCGACCTTCACGCGGAAGACATCGCCATCGCGCTATCGGGGCTGCTGCCCGAGACGGAACTCACAACCACGCTGAAACAGACGGTCCTCAAATTGGAGGAACGCAAACGTGACGGCCTGAAGCTCGCCACGCCCAGCCCCCGCTCGCCCTATTTCTGCTCGGGATGTCCGCATAACAGCTCGACCAAAGTGCCCGAGGGCAGCCGCGCCATGGCGGGGATCGGCTGTCATATCATGGCGCAAATGGTCGATGGGCGCGCGGACGACGCCTTCAGCCAAATGGGCGGCGAAGGCGTTGCCTGGCTCGGTCAGACGCCCTTCACCCGGACGCCGCATATCTTCGTCAATCTCGGCGACGGGACCTATCATCATTCGGGATCGCTCGCGATCCGCGCCGCCGTGGCCGCGAAAGCGAACGTCACCTATAAGCTTCTTTACAATGACGCCGTTGCGATGACCGGCGGGCAGAAGGTCGATGGGCCGCTCAGCGTCGCGGAGATAACGCATCAGCTTGCCGCCGAAGGCGTGAAGCACATCGCGCTGGTGGCCGAAGATCCGGCGCGCCACGATGCGCGGGGCCTGGCGCGCGGCGTCACGGTCCACGCTCGCGACGCGCTTGATCGGGTGCAGCGCGAGCTGCGCGAGACCGGCGGCGTCACGGTGCTCATTTTCGATCAGACCTGCGCGGCGGAGAAACGCAGGCGGCGCAAGCGCGGCGAATATCCGACCCCCGCCAAGCGCCTCTTCATTAATGATCGCGTTTGCGAAAATTGCGGCGATTGCAGCGTTCAGTCGAACTGCGCTTCGATCGAGCCGCTGGAGACGCCTTTCGGGACCAAGCGGCAGATCAATCAGTCGTCCTGCAACATGGATTTTTCCTGCGCCAAGGGCTTCTGCCCGTCCTTCGTCGAGGTCGAAAGCGCAGCGCTGAGGAGGCCGGACGTCGCGCCGCGGGCCATCATCGACGCCGCCGCGGACCTGCCCGCCCCTGCGAGCCTGAGCGCCGAGCGGGAGGTCAAGCTCCTGCTGACCGGCATTGGCGGCACGGGTGTCACGACCGTTTCGGCAATTCTGGCCATGGCGGCCCACATCGACGGCAAGCAGGCCGCATCGCTGGATGTCACCGGCCTGGCGCAGAAGGGCGGCGCGGTCCTGTCTCACCTCGCAATCGCCCCGGCTGGCGCGGCAGCGCCGATTGCCCGAATTGCCCCTGGCGGAGCGGACTGCGTGATTGTCGGCGATCTGGTCGTGGCCGCCAGCGCCGATGGGCTGAGCCTGTGCGATCCCGAGCGCACTGTCGCGATCGCCGATAGTGATATCGCTCCGACTGCTGATTTCATCCTGCACGGATCGCAAGCCTATCGGACCAGCCGCCCGGAGATCCGGCTGCGCCAGACCGTGCGCGATCTGACGAGCCACCCGATCGGCGCCGCCGCCGAAGCCATTCTGGGCGACAGGCTTTACGCCAATATGATGCTGGTCGGGCTCGCCTTTCAGCGCGGTTATTTTCCTTTGTCGCTGGATGCGATCGAACAAGCGATCACATTGAACGGCGTCGCGGTCGAAACCAATCTGGCGGCATTCCATGCCGGACGCCTGATCATGGCGAAGCCGGACGCGCTGAACACATTCGCCATCGGGCGGCCTGCTTCGGCTCCCGAGACGCTGGACGAGCTGATCGATAGACTTGGCCGCGAACTTGCCGCCTATCAGAATGAAGCCTATGCGGCACGCTTCCACCGCCTCGTCGGGCAGGTCCGCGCCGCCGAGGCCGCCTTGAGCGGATCGCCGGGGCAGCGGCTCGCCCTCACCGAAGCGGTGGCCCGCAGCCTGTTCAAGCTGATGGCGTATAAGGACGAGTATGAGGTTGCGCGCCTCTATAATGATCCGGACTTCAAGGCGAAGCTCGCCTCCCGCTTCGATGGGAAGCCGAAGCTCAAAGTCCTGCTTGCGCCGCCGCTCCTGGCGCGCACCGATCCGGCGACCGGCCGTCCACGCAAGATGACCTTTGGGCCCTGGATCTTCGCGGCTTTCAAGCTGCTTGCAAGGCTCAAGGTCTTGCGCGGCACGCCCTTCGATCCGTTCGGATGGACCTCGGAACGCCGCGCCGAGCGCCGGCTCATCGATGATTACGAGGGCACGATCGAAACGCTGATTCGCGTGCTTTCGCGGTCCAATCTCGATGTCGCGATTGCGATCGCCGAACTGCCGATGCAGATCAAGGGCTTTGGCTCGATCAAGGCCGCGAGCATCGAGGCCTACCGACAGTCGGAACGGCGGCTTGCCAATGCGTTTTGCGATCGTATGGCGACGCCGGATCGGGCAACCGAGCCGAAACTGATTGCAGCGGAATAATCAACGAAACGACGACAACAGGATGATGAGCGAAATGGTTTTCGATATCGCCGATTTCGATGATCACGAGAGGGTCGTGTTTGCGCGGGATCGCGCGAGCGGCCTGAAAGCGATCATCGCCGTTCACAATACCAGGCTGGGGCCGGCGGCGGGAGGCTGTCGCATCCTGCCTTACCCGGACGACCGGACCGCGCTGACCGATGTGCTGCGCTTGTCTCGCGGAATGACGTTGAAGAACGCCATGGCGGGACTTCCGCTCGGAGGCGGCAAGTCAGTCATCATCGCCGATCCGGCGCGCGCGAAGTCGCCGGCGCTGCTCCGGGCAATGGGACGGGCGATTGACCGTCTCGGCGGCCTTTATGTGACGGCCGAGGATGTCGGGACGAGCGTGGCCGATATGGTCGAAATCAGGAAGGAGACGGGGCACGTCATCGGGCTGCCGGTAAGCGCCGGCGGAAGCGGTGATCCGTCGCCCAGTACGGCGCTGGGCTGTTTCGAAGGCATCAAAGCCGCAGTGCGGTACAAGCTGGGACAGCAATCCGTCGAGGGCATTCGCGTCGCGATCCAGGGGCTCGGCCATGTGGGCCTCAATCTCGCCCGGCTGCTTTCGGAGGCAGGCGCCACGCTGATCGTGTCCGATGTAAGGCAACCGGCGGTCCAGACGGCGGTCAATGCTTTCGGTGCCGAAGCCGTCGAAACGGACGCGATCCACGCCGCCGATGTGGACGTCTTCGCGCCCTGCGCCCTGGGCGCGGTCATCAACGACGAAACGCTTCCGCGCCTCAAAGCCGCAATCATTGCAGGCGCCGCGAACAACCAGCTTGCGACGCCGGCTCATGGCGTCACCCTTCAACAGCGCGGCATTCTCTACGCGCCTGATTATGTGATCAATGCGGGCGGAATCATTCAGGTCGCCTCGGAAATTACAGGGGCGCCGAAAGAGGAGGTTGCACGCCGCATACGCGCAATCGGCGAAACGCTTCTGACCGTGTTCAACGCCGCGGATGCGGAGGGAATCTCAACAAGCGAAGCAGCCGATCGGATCGCGCATAGCCGGCTGTTTGCCGAACGGGAAGCCTCGGCGGCCTAGATCAACCCTCGTTCAAGTGGCATCACTTGAACGAAGTCAAGTTGATCTATTTCAAAAGACGAGCGCAACGCGCGTCCATCCCCGCCTCCGCGGGGACATGCCTGGACGCGCGTTGCGCTCGGTCCCATCCTCTGCCGGAAGCACGATGAAGTCGGATCAATGCCGCCGATAATGGGCGGCGCAAACATTGACGATGGTCAAAGTCCCATCGCGTCGAACGGCTATTCTTGACAAACGGTCAATGAATTGGGGCAGGACGACGATGCTTTCATTAAACAGGCTCATGCCGATCGCAGCGCTTGCATTCGGGCTGCTTTCGGGTCTGACGACAGCCTCTGCGCAAACCGACGACATCTGGCGCATGGGCGCCCGCATCAACGTGACTGCGAGCGATCATGCTAATGTTTCCGCGATCGGCGCGATCATTTCAATCCGCGGCTCGGTCCGCGAGGACATAAACGCCGCGGGCGCGGAGCTCGATGTCAATGCCAGAGCGGCCAATATGAATCTGGCGGGCGCCATCGTCTCCTTCGGCGGCGAGGCGACGGAGAACGCCAATGTGGCGGGCGCCCGCCTCAGCATCCAGGCAACCGTCGGCAACGAGCTGAACGCCGCCGGCGCGCGCGTGCTGATCGGGCCGCAGACGCAAATTCGCGGCTCATCGCAGATCGCCGGCGCGGATGTGGTTTTCTCGGGAACCAGCGAGGGTCCGGTTTCCATTTACGGTGATACGGTCCAGATCACCGGGCAGATCGCCGGAGATGTGCTGGTCCGCGCTCGCAATGTCACGGTCGGCCGGACCGCCGTCATCGACGGGGCGATTACCTTCGAGACGCTGAGCGAGCCGGTCATCGAAGAGGGCGCGACGCTGCGCGGACGGCAAACCGTGACGTTGCCGCAGCCGCGGAAAATCGAGGGTGAGCATGTTATTGCCGCGCTCGGCTTCGTCGTGCTCTTCGGCGTCGGAGCTGGACTCGTGCTCGGCATTCTTCTGCTGCTCATGGGAAGGCCGTTCGTCGAACGCGCCATCGACACGATCCGGGCGCAGCCGGGCTGGACCATGCTCGTCGGACTCGGCGTGCTCATTCTGGTGCCGATCGCGGCGCTCTTGATCATGGTCACGGTGGTCGGCGTGCCGGTCGGCCTGCTCACCCTCCTGGCATTTCCGCTGGCGATGATGACGGCGGGCGTCCTTTCGGCCTTCGCTCTCTCCGATTGGCTGCTCAATCGCGAGGGCGATCCCAAATCGATCGGCGGACGGATTCTCCTGCTCGTGGCCGGGCTTCTGAACCTGGCGCTCCTGGGTGTCGTGCCGATCCTTGGCTTTTTCGTCTCGCTTGCCGCTCTCCTCGCCGGACTTGGCGCGCTCTGGCGGGCATCGCGGCCAGCAAGGGTCGCATCCGTATGATTTGAACCCGGCGGTGGCGGGCCGCGGCCGGCAACTCGCCGGACGATACCGTCGTCCGACGGCAGCCATCTGCTCAGAGCCGCTCGAAGATCGTCACATTGGCGAGGCCGCCGCCTTCGCACATGGTCTGCAACCCGATGCGCTTGTTCTGCTGCTTCATGGCGTAGACCAATGTCGTCGTCAGCTTGGTGCCCGACGCGCCAAGCGGATGGCCGAGAGCGATCGCGCCGCCATTGACGTTGAGGCGGTCCGGGTCCGCGCCGGTCTCTTCCAGCCAGGCGAGAGGCACGGGCGCGAACGCCTCATTAACCTCGAACAGGTCGATATCGTCGATGCTCATGGCGGCTTTGTCGAGCGCACGTTTGGTCGCGGGAATCGGCGCTTCCAGCATGATGACCGGATCATGGCCGATGACCGTCATGTGGACGATGCGCGCCATCGGCTCGACGCCGAGCATCTTCAGCCCGCGCTCATTGACGACCACGACGCCGGACGCCCCGTCGCAGATCTGGCTTGCGGATGCAGCGGTCACGCGCCCGCCCTCCTGAATGAGCTTAACGCCGCGAATGCCTTCAAGCGAGGCGTCGAATCGGATGCCTTCATCGACCGTGTGCATCTCGCCGCTGGTCTCCGCCCCCTGCACACGCGCCTCGACCGGCACGATCTCGTCATGGAACCGGCCGGCCTCAGTCGCCGCGATCGCCCGCCGATGGCTGCCGAGCGCATATTCATCGAGCGCGTCCTTCGACAGCTCATATTTCTCGGCGATCATCTCCGCGCCGATGAACTGGCTGAACTCTACATTCGGATAGCGCTTTTCCATGTTCGGGCTGACATAGAAGCCGAAGCCGTTCTTGCGCGGCAGCGAGGAGGGCATTCCGATCGGCACGCGCGTCATGCTTTCCACGCCTGCGGCAATCACAATGTCCATGGCGCCCGACATCACCGCCTGGGCTGCGAAATGCAGCGCCTGCTGAGACGAGCCGCATTGACGGTCGACCGAAACCGCCGGGACCGATTCCGGTAGGCTCGACGCCAGCACGGCATTACGCGCAATATTGGCGGCCTGTTCGCCGGCCTGATCGACGCAGCCCATGATGACGTCCTCGATCCGCTCCGGATCGGCCCTGGCGCGGGCGACGAGCGCGTCGAGCACCGTGGCGGCGAGGTCGGCCGGATGCCAGCCGGACAGACGCCCGCCCTTTTTTCCTCCGGCGGTCCTCGCGGCGGCGACAATAAAGGCGTCAGCCATAGGGGAGTCCTTTCCAGATCGTTGCGCCCCGGCGCCATTATACACCGTACCGGGCGCATGGTGCCAATGCGGCCGACGCCAGGATCAACGCGATGTCGTGTGGATCGGTTATGGCCGTTCCCCGCCGAGATGGGTGATGGCGGCGTCGATTTCCGCTCCCGTGAGCAGAATTGTGACGGTCAGCCAGAGCCATGTCATGAAGATTGCCGCCGCGCCGAGCGACCCATATGTGACGGAGTAGTTTGCGAAGTTCGTGAGATAGACCGAAAACAGCATGGACATCAGCACCCAGGAGACGGCTGCCATGGACGCCCCGGCCGTCAAGAGTTGCCAGCGCTTCTGCCGCCCGCAAGGCGCGAAATAATAAAGCGTGGAAATCAGCACCTGCACCGCGAAGAGCATCGCAACCCAGCGCAGCCGGAGCAACCCGCCGCCGACCGTCTGCAGTAGCAAATTCCAGACCGGCAGGATCATGATGTTGACCGCGACAAGCATGAATCCGAGAAAGGTCAGCGTCATGACGGTCGCGAGAATGTTGATTCGAAGCAGAGAGCGTGTCTCGCGCCGCTCATAGACGACATCAAGGGACTTGATCAGCGATTTCATCGCGGAGTTGGAGCTCCACAGGGCGACGAAGACGGCGATCATCAAGGTGCTCAGATTGGTTTGTGTCCTCGAAATGAGCTGGCTTACGAAGCTCTGCAGCAGCTTGATGATATCGGCGGGAATGATATCCGGCATCGCGGCAATGAAGGTCGAAATGTCGCCGGGATTGCCCAGAAGGCCGTAAAGAGCGACAAGCCCCGCCAGACCGGGAAATATCGCGAGCACGATGAAGAAAGCGCTCGCGGCCGCAACGCTCATGATGCTGTGGTCCATGAAGCGGTTATAGACCGTGGTGGTCACGTCCACGAGAAGCGAACTTGCGGAACGCTCCTCCGTCGTCGGGCTCTCCTTTCTCGATTGGAAGAGCAGGCCGCGCAGTATCCAGTCGGTCACGCGGCCGATGCCGCGGCGCGGCCTTTTGACGGTATCCCCCGCCCAAAGACCGACAGCGAAAATGCCGAGAACGGCAAGCGCCCATTTGGTTAACGAGCGCCCTCGTCCATTCGTGGTTTCCTCGTCAGCCACGTTTCAGAAGACTGGCAATGAATGTGATGACGAAAAGGATGATCGCGATCCAGAACAGGAGCGAAGCGGCTGAGGACGCCGTCCCGGCCACGCCGCCGAAGCCGAACAGAGCGGCGACGATAGCAATCACCAGAAAGACGAGCGCCCAATAGATCAGATTACCCATTCTCGGCCTCCATTCGGCTCTTCCCCTATTATGAAACGTCCCGATCCGGACGATGTTCCGGTATTCAGGACATTGAACCCCGCGCCGTCAAACGCTTTCTGACGCCGCCGGCGCGCGTTCCGGCAACGGCGTTGACCAAAACACCCGGCTTCCAGGGCGACCACGAGGAAAGTGGCGCAACACAAATGCCACCTCGTTCCCGGAGAATCCTCCGGTGGCTAATCGGCGTCCACAGGTTCGCCGAGATAGAGGCGGTGGAAAAGGACATCCGCGACGGCGGCCAAGGGGGTTGCGAGCGCAATGCCGAGCACGCCGAACAATACGCCGAAGATCACCTGGGCGAGGATGACGATCGCGGGCGGCACGAAGATCGCCCGGGACTGAATCATCGGTGTCAGCAGATAGCTCTCCATAAGCTGCAAGACCAGGTAGAAACCGAACACGATCAGGCCGAGCGACAGATCTTTCGTTACGGCGACCAGAATCATCGCGCTGCCGCCGATCAGAGGGCCGATATAAGGGATGAAGGCGGTCAGTCCGGCGATGAAGCTGAGCAGCAGCGCCAGCGGCACGCCCAGGAAGGTCAGCACGACATAGCTGCTCAGGCCGATGATCAGCATCATCAGGATTTTCCCGACGAGCCAGCGCCGCAGGACCATGCCGAGATCTGCGCCGGTCTGCCTCAGCTTCTCGCGCAAGCCGGGCGAGCAAACGGAAAGGCTTCCCTCATAGTAGCGAGCCGGATCGGCTGAAAGATACAGGCCGAACACGATGATGAGCACCGTTCCGGTCAGAAAGCTGACAATCCCGCCGATAATCTGCGCTGCGCCGCCTAGAACGCCGGCCGGGCTGGGCAGAAGACGGGCCAGTTCGCCCGAGTCGCTGCTCTGCAAGGCCTGGCGCAAGGGTTCGATGTCGCCGAGCGTCTGCCGAATCCATTCGAGCCAATTGTCGAAATAGCGCGCTAGCTCCGGGGTCTGGGCCACGACGCTGGGGATCACCAGGGCGATCGCGGCAACGACGGCCAGAACGACCAGGATCGCGGCGAGCAGATGCACCGTTCGCGGCAGCGGGGCGACTCTGCCAATTCCGGTGGCAATCGCGTCCAGCAGGATCGCCAGAAGAACGCCGCCAAAGAACAGCAGCAGATAATGCGCGACCTGCCAAACGAGCGCGGCCAGGGCGACAACTGCCACGAAGATCAGACTTGCATAAAACACACGCTGTGCGAATGGCAGCTCCCGCGCAGGGCTCGATATTGCGTCTGAAGCCACGTTTGCTTCGTCCTTCGGCATAAACGCGTTCGTTTCCTTCTTACCCGAGTTCGGGCGGCACGGCCCGCCACGTGTCTCAAGAGTGGTCAGGTCGTTCCTAACCCCGCCCCCCGTCAGCCGTATCGTGCGGCACCAGGGGCGGCACATTGGAGCCCGGCGCGTCTGCCAATGGGTTTGGCTGCTCCGCGGTATAATCTTCCGTCGTCGTAAGCAGGGCGAAGCCGAGCACCACCGCTAAAATCGCCGATATGGTCAGTGCCCATAGCGTATAGCGGTTTGTTTCGCCCTGCCTTGCCTTTTTCCCCGAAAGAACGATGCGTTCCTCCTCCCGCTGCGAATGCGGCTGCCGTTCAGGGCTCATTGCGTACCTCTCTGCTTCGATCGTCGACCGTATTCTTCCAATAACGCGAGGGAAAAGAGGCGGTTCCGTCCGCGGCCTGGCGGCCTCATTTGCCGGGCGCCGGGTTCGGCGTCGAGCCTTTGGCTTTGCCGTTGCGGCCCAACATATTAAAAGACAGCAATCGAACTCTGACACGATCTTTGAAGAGAGCGCAGCGCCATGGGCATCCTGACTGTGACATTGAACCCCGCAATGGACCTTTCGACCGACGTCGACAGAGTGAGGAGCGCGACCAAGCTTCGATGCGGCCCGGCGCGCTTCGAGCCGGGCGGGGGCGGCGTCAATGTTTCGCGGGCCGTGGCCAAGCTTGGCGGCCAAAGCGCCGCATTTGTCGCGATCGGCGGTGCAACCGGGCAGATGTTCCGAAGCCTTCTTGAGCAGGAGGGCGTGAACGCCGTGTGGTTCGAGATCGACGGGCTCACACGGCAGAGCGTCATGGTGTATGAACGCTCGAGCGGCGAGCAATACCGCTTCGTCCTGCCCGGTCCGGAATGGAGCGCGGTGCAGGCCGATGACGTCCTCGCGGCAATCGAAAGGGCACTGCAAAACGGCAGCCGGCGCTTCGATTATCTCGTGGGGAGCGGCAGCCTCCCCTCCGGTGTTTCAGGCGATTTTTACGGCCGCATCAACGCGGTCGCGGAGCGCGCCGGAGCCCGGTTCGTTCTCGACACATCCGGCATGGCGCTCCAAGCCGCTTCGCACGGGAGCGAGAAGCCGCCCTATATCTGGGTCATGGACCAGGAGGAAGCCGAATCCCTGTCAGGCCGCGAAATTCCGGACATGGATGCGCTTGAGGGACTCGCCCGCGAACTCAAAGCGCGCCATCTCGTACAAATCCTGGTGTTGACATTTGCCAATGGCGGCGCCGTCGCCGTCTCGGGTGATGAAACGCTCCGCATCATTCCGCCGAAAGTGGACGTCATCAGCAAGGTCGGCGCGGGCGACAGCTTCGTCGCAGGGCTTGTCCTCAAGCTCGCCGCCGGCGCTCCTTTGCGCGAGGCGCTCGCCTTCGCGGTCGCCGCCGCGGCCTCGGCCGTCACCACGCCAGCCAGCCACCTTTGCGACGGTCCGCAAGCCGAGCGCTACTTTGCCATGATCATGAATGGGAAGCCTTAAATCGCGGCCCCAAACCGGCCTAATTGGTCGAGCATGGATTTCAGCGGAGGTATGCGACGTGCACAAGAAGGAAACCTACAATCTGGCCATCGGCCTTGTGCTGCAGGAGCTTCACGAGGAGCGCAAGCTGCCCCGCGAGAAAATCGCCGAAGCGCTCGAAATCACCGAGCTGGCCGTCACGCGTGTCGAGCATGGCGCCGAAACCATGTCGGCGGGCAGTCTGGTTCTGCTGCTCGACCTGTTCGACGTCTCCTGGGACGACTTCATGCGCCGGGTCAAAGCCAATCTCGACAAGGCGGAGGCGAGCATCCGCTGAGAGCTAGCGCAACGCGCGTCCAAGCATGTCCCCGCGAAGGCGGGGAGGGACGCGGACAGTTGCGCTAACCTATTGGGATAGATCAACTTGACCTCGTTCAAGTGACTCCACTTGAACGAGGGTTGATCTAGGCTGCGTTGACAAAAGGGATTCCCAAATCAGTTGAGTTTTGATTCAAGGATGTCTTTTAGGGGAGGCATCTTTGGGATATCCGAGTGACGTCAGCGATGCAGCGTGGGAAATCATTGCCCCGCTCCTTCCATCAGAACGTGGCCGGTGGGCGCGACCAGCACAGGATAATCGCAGATATTTCAATGGCATGATGTGGATCATGCGCACGGGCGCACCGTGGCGATACCTGCCGCCAGACTATGGCAAATGGAATTCCGTCTACGTCCGTTTCAGGCGCTGGGCGGAGATGGGTGTGTGGGATGCGATCCTCGAAACGCTTGTCGAACTGGGGCTCACCGACGACTGGGCTCACATGATGGACAGCACCACCGTTCGCGCTCATGCTCAGGCAGCGGGCGGAAAAGGGGAACTCATTCAAATGCTCTTGGTCGAAGCCGCGGCGGCTTTTCGACAAAGATCCACGCCCGGTCAGACGGTAAAGGACGCCCTCTTGGCTTTGTCCTCACAGGCGGCGAAACCTCGGACTATCGCGGCGTAGACGACCTGTTGAAATTGCCGGTCAACAAACCGAAAATCATGTTGGCGGACAAAGGGTTTGACAGCGACGACGTTCGATCTGCCCTGCTCATGAAAGGCATTGGACCAGTCATTCCGCCGAAAACAAATCGCAAAGATCCGCCTGCCTGCGACTTCAAAGCCTACAAGGATCGCAATCGGATCGAGCGCATGTTTGGTAAACTGAAACAGTTCCGGCGCATCGCCACGCGCTATGACAAAACGAAACTGTCTTACGCTGGATTCCTCGCGCTCGCTGCCGCCCATATCTGGCTACCCGCTTTTGTCAACGCAGCCTAGGTTCAATCGCCGCCGGCCGCTCGCAAGGCGGCTGCGTCCTGTTCCGGGCTGGATGCGACGACGGCGATATCCGTTCCCAGCTCGAAGCCGCCTTTTTCGCTGATATGCGGGGCGAGCCGCAAGCGCCAGTGGACATGCGGCGCGCCGCGCTCATCCCTTGCCGCGGAGTTGATGGCGAAATTGTACGCGACATCGCCGCGGACCTGCCGCAGCCGCCGCAAGGCGCCGCGAAGCGCGAAACCGAATGCTTCCAGCTCGCCATCGGTCATCTCGTCAAAGCGCGCCTGATGCCGCTTCGGAACGATCCAGATCTCGGACACATATTGCGGCGCGTAGGGAACGAGGGTGACGAAAGCTTCGCCCTCCTCGACGATCCTTGCCGCGGCCCCCAATTCCCGTTCCAGCTCATCGCAGACCAGGCAGGAGCCGTGCTGGGCGAAATGCTCGCGCCCGCGGGCCTCCAGCGCCTTCAGCTTCTCGGGGCGGATCGCCGTGGCGATGATCTGGGCATGAGCGTGAACGATCGAGGCGCCGCTGCCCGGCCCATAATTGCGGAACAGAGTGACCGTCGAAATGCTGTCCCGCGACATCAGCTCGGAGAATCGATCCCGGTATGCCCGCATGGCGGTCAGCAATTCGTCATCGCGGAGCGTGTCCAGATTCGCCTCATGCCGGGGCGTTTCGATGATGACCTCGTGGTACCCATAGGCGGGGAGCGCCCCGGATGCGGACGGCTGGCACGGTTCGCCCTCGGGTTTGAACGCCGCATATCTATTCGGGGTAACACGAACCTGCCAGCCAGGCGCAGACGCGGCGGGATATTCGGCGACGATCCCGGGCAATTCGCTCTCATTGCCGGGGCAAAAGGGACAGGGTTGCGTCTTATCACCGGGCGGCGTCTGCGAATTTTTCGCCACTTGCTGCGGCCGGTTTCCACGGCTTTGCGCAATCGTCACCCACTGACCGCTGATTCGGTCCTGCCTGAGCTCGTTCATGATGCTGCTGTTCTCCGGGACTTCGCTCAATGCAGCATCTTTAGCACGGCTTTCGGAGCAAGCCGATAACGGCCGGCGATTTCAGGCAGGGACAGGCTCGTCTCGAAGCGATTGCGGCGCAAGCGTCTGGATCGCCTGATATTGGGAGAGGAAGACCCGGCCCGTCAGCTCATCGAGGAAATGACTGTGCCGCAAACGGTCGAGCACCGGCCCCTTCACCTCGGAAAGATGAAACGTCACGCCCGCGTCGCGGAGGAAGTGGTTGATCGCCTCCAGGCTCTCCAGCGCGCTTGCATCGATATGATTGACCGCCGGGCACATCAGAATGATGTGTTTGACCTCCGGACAATCGGCGGCAAGCGCCGCGATTTCCTCCTCGAGAAAGCGCGCATTCGGGAAATAGAGGCTTTCATCGACCCGGATGGTCAGCACTTCATTGCTGGTCACCACATCGTGCCGCTTCACATTGCGGAAATGCTCCGTGCCCGGAACCTGGCCGACGATGGCGTAGTGCGGCCGGCTCGTGCGCCAGAGATGCAGCGCGATCGAGGTGACGACGCCGGTGATGATCCCGGCTTCGACGCCGAAGATAAGGGTGATGCCGATCGTCGCCGCCATGGCCGCGAAATCGCTGCCCGAATAGTCCCAGGTCCGCTTCAGCGCGCCCAGATCGACGAGCGAAAGGACAGCGACGATGATCGTGGCCGCAAGCGTCGCCTTGGGGAGGAAATACAGGAAAGGCGTCAGCAGCAACGCCGCAATGAGGATGCCAACCGCCGTGAAGGCGCCGGCGGCAGGCGTTTCGGCGCCGGCATCGAAATTGACGACGGACCGCGCAAAGCCGCCCGTCACCGGATAGCCGCCCGTGAAGGACGCCGCGACATTGGCCGCGCCGAGCCCGACCAGCTCCCGGTTCGGGTGAATGCGCTGACGCCGCTTCGCCGCGAGCGTCTGGGCGACGGAAATGGATTCGACAAAGCCGATCAGGCTGATGAGCGCCGCGGGCCCGGCCAGTTGCGCCAGAATTGAAAGGTCGAGACCGGGTAGCGTGAGCGGCGGCAGCCCTTGCGGAATATCCCCGACGATCGTCACCCCGCGTTCGGGCAAGGCGAGCGCCCAGGCGAGCAGCGTCGTCACCGCGACGGCGGCGACGGGGGCCGATTTGGCGACGATATCGGCGGACCTGGCGTGCCACCTCCGCCCGATGAGCAACGGCTTCAGCTTGTTGCGGGACCAGAACAGAAAGGCCGTCGCCGAAACGCCGATGAGGAGTGTCGCCAGATTGACCTGGTCGAGATTGGAGACGAGGTCGGTCAGGAGCGCAGCCAGGTTGTCGCCGCCTGCTTGGATGCCCAGAATATGCTTGAGCTGGCTCGCCGCGATGATGAGGCCGGACGCGGTGATGAAGCCGGATATGACCGGATGGCTGAGGAAATTTGCCACGAAGCCAAGCCGGAACACGCCCATCACGATGAGGAACAGGCCCGAGAGCAGGGCGAGCAACAGCGCCGCGCTGACGTGATCGATGACGCCGGAAGCCGCCGCCTGATCGGCAGCCGACGCCGTCATCAGGGAGACGACGGCCACCGGCCCCACGGCCAGCGTCCGGCTGCTGCCGAAGAGAGCGTAGACGCCGAGCGGGAGAATGCTGGCATAGAGCCCCGCCTCGGGCGGCAGGCCCGCGAGCAGCGCATAGGCAAGGCTCTGCGGGATCAGCATGATCGTGACGATCACGGCGGCAAGCATGTCGCTCGAGAAGGTCTCGCGCGAATAGGCCGCGCCCCATTGGAAGATGGGCATGGCCCGTTTGAGCGCGTCAGGCAGGCGCACGGCGGCGCGCCCAGGCGAGGGGGTGTTCGACACGGGCCTGTCCATCGATCCAGCCTAGCGCAACGCGCGTCCAAGCATGTCCCCGCGAAGGCAGGGATGGACGCGGGAACAGTTGCGCTCGTCTTTTGAAATCGATCAGCTTGACCTCGTTCAAGTGATTCCACTTGAACGAGGGTTGATCCAGCTTACCAGCACTCAAGCCGCCTTCTTCGTCTCGGTCTCGATCGGCTGTTCGACCTGCACCCGCTCTATCACCTTCGGCTTCGCCAACCATTCGCGGCCCTTGAGCATCGCCCTCCAATAGACCGGCGGCAAAATCCGCTCCTTGAGCCACCAGGCCAGCCGCGACGGTCGCTTGCCATTGATCAGCCATCTCGGAAAGCTCGGCAGCAGCTTGCCGCCATAGCCGAATTCGGCCAGCACGATCTTGCCGCGTTCAACCGTCAGCGGGCAGGAGCCGTAGCCATCATAGATCGCATCGCCGACAGGGCGCAGCCCCATATCGATGAGCACATTTTCAGCAACGATCGGCGCCTGCTTCCGCGCGGCGGCGGCTGTTTTGGCGTTGGGGGCCGAGGAGACATCGCCAAGCGCGTAGATGTTGTCGAACGTCTTATGGCGGAGCGTCTGCTGATCGACATCCACCCAGCCTGCCTGATCGGCGAGCGGCGAGACGCGAATGAAGTCCGGCGCGGTCTGCGGCGGGGTGACATGGATCATATCGAAGGGAACTTCGACCGTTTCCGGCTCCGTATCAGGCACAGTCTTCCTGAACCAGGCCTTTTTCGCGAGCCCGTCAATGGCGATCAGATTATGATGGAATTTGAGGTCGACGTCGTAGCGCTTCACATATTCCATCAGCGCCGGAACATAGTCCGCGACACCGAACAGAACGCCGCCCGCGTTGCAGAAGCTTACATCGATGTCCTTGAGAACGCCGTTCTGGCGCCAGTGGTCTGCGGACAGATACATCACCTTTTGCGGAGCGCCCGCGCATTTGATCGGCATGGGCGGCTGAGTGAACACCGCGCGGCCGGACCTCATCCCCCGCACCAGCTCCCAGGTGTAAGGCGCAAGGTCATAGCGGTAGTTGGAGGTGACGCCGTTGTGGCCGAGCGTGTCGACGAGGCCCTCGACCTTGTGCCAGTCGAGCTTCAGGCCTGGGACAGACGATCAGCCGCTTGTATTTCACCACCCGGCAGCCTTCCAGGATGATCGCGTCGTCCTTCGGTTCGAACGCCGTCACAGCCGCCTTGATCCATTTGACGCCGCCGGGCAGCACCGACGACATGGTGCGGACCGTATCGCCGGGATCGAAAACGCCGCTGCCGACGAGCGTCCAGCCTGGCTGATAATAATGGACATCCGCCGCGTCGATGAGGGCGATGTCGAGATCCGGACGGCGCGCGAGCAGGCTGGAAGCGACGGAGATGCCCGCCGCGCCGCCGCCGATAATGACGATCTCATGGCTGGCGTCGGCGACATTGGTCGGCGTCTTGCCGCCATTGGCGATGCGGCGGACGATGCCGCCCATGTCGTACCCGGCCATCTTGGTCCGTTCGAGGATTTCGGGCACCGGGTGCGTCTTGGCGTAGCTCAGCGCCCATAGCGAAGCCGAGCGCGTGCCGGTCCGGCAGAATGCGAAGACCGGCTTTGGCAGGCTGCGCATCAACTCGCCGAATGCGACCGCATCCTCGTCGGACATGCGGCCCGACACGACCGGCTGATGGCGGACTTCAAGCCCGGCGGCCTTCGCCGCGCCTTCTATCTCGTGGAAGAGCGGCTGATCCGCCGCTTCGCCATCGGGACGGTGTGACACGATCGATTTGAAGCCGGCGGCCTTGATCGCCTTGACGTCCTCGACCGCGATCTGCGGAGAGACCGTCAACTCATCTGTGATCTTACGAAGCTCCATGACGTCTCCTTGTCGCTTTGCGTTATAGTTTGTTGACAGGGACCTTCAGATAGCGGGTGCCGTTGTCTTCGGCCGGGGGAAGCTGACCCGCGCGGATGTTTACCTGGATCGACGGGATGATCAACTTCGGCATGTCGAGGGTGGCGTCGCGCTCGGTGCGCATCTTGACGAACTCGTCCTCCGAAATGCCGTTGCGGACGTGGATGTTCGCCGCCTTCTCTTCCGCGACCGTGGTTTCCCATTTGATCTCGCGTCCGCCAGGGGCGTAGTCGTGGCACATGAACAGGCGCATCTCGTCCGGCAGTTCCAGCACCTTCTTGATCGAGCGGTAGAGCTGCCGCGCATCCCCGCCCGGAAAATCGGCGCGGGCCGTGCCGCCATCCGGCATGAACAGCGTATCGCCGACGAATGCGGCATTGCCGACGACATGGGTCATGCAGGCCGGCGTATGGCCGGGCGTATGCATCGTAAAGGCGGTCATCGAACCGATCTGATAGGTGTCGCCTTCCTTGAACAGCTTGTCGAATTGGCTGCCGTCGTGCTGGAACTCGGTGCCTTCATTGAAGATCTTGCCGAACACATCCTGCACGATCTTAATGTTCTCCCCAATGCCGAGCTTGCCGCCAAGCTTCTGCTGGATGTAGGGCGCCGCGGACAGATGGTCGGCGTGCGCATGCGTTTCGATCAGCCATTCCACTTGAAGGTCATTCTTTTGAACGAAGTCGATGATCTCGTTTGCGGAATCATAGCTGATCCTGCCGGCGGCGTAGTCGATATCCATGACGGAATCGACGATCGCGCAGGCTTGGGAGTTCGGATCCTTAACGACATATGAAATCGTGTTGGTCTGCTCGTCGAAGAACGCCGTCACTTCCGGCTTGACGGTCATGTCGATGGGAAGGTCGTGTGGCATTTCATTCTCCTTTCGGGTGTCAGATTCGGCAGGAGCGGTATGACGGCAATAATTCAGGCGCGCCGACGCCCGTGTTCCCACAATTCCTGAGATAAGGCCGGCGAAGAAGAGGCGCGGTTCGCCCCTTCCGAGCCCGAGGGCAGGGATGAGACCGCGGGGGCGGAAACCGCTCAGTCCCCGACCAATACCGAAAACCGCCGCGCCGGCGATAAGTTGCGATCGCCGCCGGCACGTTGAAGCGCGGCACGAGGGGCGGCCTGTCCCGCGCCAGAACAAGCATAGCTGCTCGCCGCTTTCTCAGCGCGCCGGCCATGCCAAATGCGAGGCTCGGATCCCAATGTCCCGCGAAATCGAAAAAATTCAGTATCTTCGCAGGGGCTCGTCATGCCCGAAATTAGGATGCCGACGCCGAAAATCAATCCGGTTCCGAGGCGACCATGCCGGCAAGGAAGGCGGCGCGCCCGCCCTAATCCAATTTGGTAACCGGCGGCAGCAAGCCGCTCAAAATGCCGGTGATCCCGGCAATCCGGCCATGAATGGCCAAGAGCAGAACGGCTGCCGCTCCGATCAGCCCGCCGCCAATCAGGGCCTCGATAGGTGTAAACTCGGTCATCACTCCGATGCGCAATTCGTGCGAATCGGCGGCCGGTCAGGCGCGCTTTTGCGTGCGCATCGGGCAGGTCCGAATGCCGAGCAGCGAATAGGCCGGGCAATAGCCGAACAGCGCCGTGGCAAGCGGGATGATTCCTATGAGGCCCCAATAGGTCTGGGGACCGATAAAGACCAGGCTCAGCAATACGAGCCCAAGGATGACGCGGAAAACGCGATCAACAGTTCCGACATTTAAAGGCATGGCGTGGGTCCTTTTCAGGTTGCGGCGGCAGAATGGACCCAAAACGAGACGGCTTCTGTAACTTTGTCACATAAAGGGGGCATCGGCTCAGGCCTCCTTTGCGAGCGCCGCAATCGCGTCCCGGTCATTGATGATCAGGCCGCCCCGGCTGATGGTCAGCCAGCCGCGCCGTTGGAACTCGTTCAAGAGGCGGCTGACGACTTCGCGCGCGGTTCCGAGTTCGGACGCAAGTTGCTGCTGGGTGATCGAGATGTGATCGGTTCCCTTGGCCATCGCCAGGAGCCGCTCGGCCAGGCGGATGTCGAGCCTGGCGAATGCGACCTCTTCGATGACCCGGAACAGATTGGTTACGCGGACGCTGAATGCGGTGAAGACGAAGCGGCGAAATTCGGGCGAGCGCGCGATCAGCTCTTCGAACGTTGCGCGCGGGATCGCGACGGCGCAGATGTCGGTCTCGGCGATCGCTTCGGCGAGATAGTCCTCGTAGCTCATCAGGCAGGCCGTCGTCAGCGCACAGCTCTGGCCCGCCTCGACGCGGTAGAGAACGATTTCGCGGCCGCTTTCGGAGACCTGCTGAACGCGAATGGTGCCTTCGAGGAGCAGGAGAAAATTTTCCGGCGCCTGACCGGGCCCGAAGATGCGGCTGCCGGCCGGTAATTGCACGACCCGGCTCCGCGTGAGGATTGCGTCCCGCAGCTCGCCTTCCAGCCGCACCAGGCCGGGAAAACGCTCGATCCAACTTCCCGCATCCGGCATCGCCAGCTCCACCGCAGCTCTCGGTTCATGGAGATGGATTCTTTTCACAGATTTCCCACCCGATAAAGGCCGCTCGATCCGGCCGGACGGGATTCCGGCGCTGTGGCGCGGCGCCGAGGCGCTAAAGCCGGATCATTTTACGCCGAAGCATCAGGCCTGCGCCAGTGGCCCCTCTCTCGCGTGGGGGATCTCCACGAATAAGCCGCGCACTTTGTCATCCCGGACGGCCGCAGGCCGAGCCGGGATCCGATCGCCTGTCAGCAAGCACTTTGCCGAATTGGTAGGCGAATGGGTCCCGGCTCTTCGGCCGGGACGACGCAGACTATGCGGCTGCACAAAGCTTTCCGCAGGGAGAGGTAATCAGTGCAATCTGCAGAAGTAATTTCCATCCGAACCGATCTTGCTTTAGACGGCGAGGCTATCGGCCGGACAGAGATTGGCCGCGAGATGCTCGATCAGGGAATTGAGGACGAGACGGCCGCGAGGCGAGACTTTGATCCGCCCATCGGTCCCGTCTCCCTCCAGCAGATCCTCAAGCATCAGAAGCTGCCGGACCTCCCGGGGGATCGCGAAACCGGTCCGTTGCTCGAGCGCCTGGGGCGAAACACCTTCCGAAAGCCGCAATCCCATCAGCAGCATTTCTTCGGCTTCCTCGAGCTTGCTGAGCGGTTCGCGCGTCGCGAGTCCGTGCCCGTCCCGCTCGACCTGTATCGCCCATTTGGCGGGGTCCCGCTCGGCGGAGAGGGCAAGCCGGCCTTGAGCCGTCCCGATGCGGCCATGCGCGCCCGGTCCGATGCCCGCATAGTCGCCATAGCGCCAATAGAGCAGATTGTGCCGCGCTTCCTCGCCGGGACGGGCGTGGTTCGAAACTTCATAGGCCGGAAGCCCCGCGGCCTCGCACAGCTCCTGCGTCAGCTCATAGAGCCGGGCCGCATCATCGTCGGGCGGCGCGTCGAGCTTTCCGGCTTCGTGCAGCCGGTGAAAGGCGGTGCCCGGCTCGATGGTAAGCTGATAGAGCGACAAATGGCCCGCCGCCAGCGTGAGGGCCTGGCTCAGCTCAGCGCGCCATTCGGTGCATGTCTGCTCCGGCCGCGCATAGATCAGATCGAAGGAAACGCGGTCGAAATGCTCATTGGCGATGTCGATGGCCGCCAGCGCTTCCGCCGCATTGTGCAGACGGCCGAGAAACCGGAGCTGATCATCGCTGAGGGACTGCACCCCAAGCGAGACGCGGTTGATCCCCGCGCGGCGGAAATCGGCGAAACGCGCCGCCTCGACGCTTGACGGGTTGGCTTCCAGCGTGATCTCGGCATCGGGCGCGACCGGCCAGTGCTCCGCGATCGCGTCGAGGATCTCGGCGGCCGTCGCCGGATGCATCAGAGACGGCGTGCCGCCGCCGAAGAAGATGCTGGAAACGGTCCGGCCCGGCGCAAGGTTGGAATAAAGGCCAAGCTCGCGCAGCACCGCCGCGAGATAGCGCGCCTCGCTCACATCGCGCCGAACGTGCGAGTTGAAATCGCAATAAGGGCACTTCGCCGCGCAATAGGGCCAGTGGATGTAGATGCCGAACGCGTCCATGCCGCTTTATATGCGCGGCAGCCCGGCTTTCGCAAAGGCTTCGAACGCCACCGCACGGTGCGAGATGCGGTGTTTCTCCTCAGGGTCCATCTCGCCGAAGGTGACGGAGCGGCCGTCGGGCACGAAGATCGGGTCGTAGCCGAAGCCATTTGTGCCTCTCGGCGGGAAGGTCAGATGGCCGAAGACCTGGCCTTTATAGACCTCGGTTTCGCCATCCGGCATCGCCAGGCAGAGAATGCAGGTGAAGTTGGCGCGCGGCGGCGGCTCGAGCGCGCCCTTCGCACGCAGTTCCTTCTCGACACGCGCCATGGCGGCATAGAAATCGCGGGTCTCTCCGGCCCAACGCGCCGAATACACGCCCGGCGCGCCGCCCAGCGCCTCGACTTCGAGGCCGGAATCATCCGCAAGCGCGGGAAGGCCCGTCGCCAGTGCCGTGGCCTCCGCCTTCAGCCTGGCATTGGCCTCGAACGTTTCGCCGGTTTCCTCCGGCTCGGTCACGCCAAGCCCTCCGGCCGACAGAAGCTCGATGCCCGCCGGCTGAAGCAGATCGCGGAATTCGGCGATCTTGCCCGTATTGTGGCTGGCGAGAACGAGCTGATCCCCGGCGGCAAAAGGCTTGCCCATCAGCCGACCGTCAGCTTCTGCAGGCTCACAAGCTCGCGAATGCCCTTCTTGGCAAGCTCCAGGAGCTCTGCGAACATTTCCTCCGAAAACGGATCTTTCTCCGCGGTGCCCTGCACTTCGACGATCCCGCCCTTGCCGGTGATCACGAAATTGGCGTCAGCGTCGGCGTCGGAGTCCTCGGCATAGTCCAGATCGAGGACCGGTTGCCCCTTATAGATGCCGCAGGATACCGCCGCGACCTGGTCCTTCAGCACATCGCCCCGGATCATGTCGCGCGCATGCATCCATTGCAGACAGTCATGCAGCGCGACCCAACCGCCGGTGATCGCCGCCGTGCGGGTGCCGCCATCGGCCTGGATCACATCGCAATCGACGGTGATCTGATGTTCGCCGAGCGCCTGCAGATCGACGACCGCCCGCAAGGACCGCCCGATCAGCCGCTGGATCTCCTGTGTCCGGCCGGAGGGATGGCCGATGCTCGATTCGCGCCGCACGCGTTCGGTCGTCGCGCGCGGCAGCATTCCGTATTCCCCCGTCACCCAGCCGCGCCCCTGCCCCTTCAGCCAGGGCGGCAGGCGTTCCTCGACAGAGGCCGTGCAGAGCACATGCGTATTTCCGAATTTGATCAGGCAGGAGCCTTCAGCGTGCATGGACACCGCACGCTCAAGCGCGACCGGCCGTAAATTATCTTTCTCGCGTTTTGACGGTCGCATGATTGTCGTCCGTGGAGTGTTGGAAAGAGGGCTACACTACGCAAGTCGGGCGATGGCAGCAACCGCTCCACGCCGGATTCACGCATAATTCTGCGCTGCGCTTTTCCCGGTCTCACCCGGCCAATTTGCGTCGTGCCTACCACGTCCGAAAACCGCTAGATGATTGGCACGAGCCATGTCAGATTTTCCGGGCGCATTGACGACAGGCGACCCATGAATGCACATCATTTGCTCTTCACGCTATCCCGCATGACCACGCCGATCGGCGAGATGCAGCTGGTGACCGATGAGCACGGACGGTTGCGGGCGCTTGACTGGGACGATCACGAGGCGCGTTTGCACAAGCTGCTAGGGCGGTATTACGCGCGGGACATCGTGCGCCTCACGGAAGGCGCCCTGCCGGCGATCGTCCGCGACGCGCTCGAAGCCTATTTCGGCGGAACGCTCGACGCGATCGACGCTCTGGAGGTCGAAACGCGCGGCACGGTGTTTCAGAGAAAAGCCTGGGCGGCGCTCCGCACGATCCCGGCCGGCCGGACCGCGAGCTACAGCCAGCAGGCCGCCAAGATGGGCAACCCTTCAGCCGTGCGCGCGGTCGGGCTGGCGAATGGCGCAAATCCGGTGGGGCTGGTTGTCCCATGCCACAGGGTCATCGGCGCAGACGGCTCACTCACCGGCTATGGTGGCGGCCTGGAACGCAAACGCTGGCTCCTGGAGCATGAAGGCGCGCCGTTCGGCAGGCACGAAAAGCAGCCCGCCCTGTTCTGACGCTCATCCGGCAAGCCGATACGGGCGCATTTTAAGCCGAATCGATCCAGCTCGCGCCGATCGCCCCCTCTCCCTGGGGGTGAGGGGTGACACCCTATCAATTCATGATCCCCTCACCCGGAATGCTGCCGCATCCCGATCTCTCCCATTCGCGAACCTTTACGGTGAGCGACGCATTTCGGCAGATCCGGTTCTCCGAACATCTGATCCCGCATTAGCGTATCGGAGCGCCTGCGCCTGCCTGCCGTGCAAAACCGAGCCGCACCTTTCCGGGCGGGTTCAATCCCGCGATCTCCAGAATGAGCTTGCGGCGGACAGCCCTTTCGAAGCTCTCCCGGTCCTTGGCCGTGATCACGAAGGCGCCCGGCCCGCCGATGATGCGTTCCTCATAGGCCTTCTCCAGATCATAGGTTACGGGGCGGCCCCCGCAATTCTTCTCGCGGCAAAGGATCGGCAGCCCGTTGATCACCATACCCGCGGCCACAGCGGCATCTCTCGCCGTCTGGATCGGAATGCCGTCCCAGCTATTGGCGCTGTCGCCCGAGAGATCCAGGACCATGCGCGTGCCCCGAATGTCGTTCGACTGAATGAGGCGCTGGCCCGCGGCGAGCGCGCTGCCGATCGCGTTATAGCCAAACGCCCTGCGGGGCGCGGCTACGAGCTGGTCGGCGAAGGCCTTGGCGCTTTCCGGCCCGTCGATGATCGTCCAGGGGACGACGATATCCTGATGCTCCATATCGCCCCATTCGACATAGGCGACGGCGATCTTCTGAAGGAACCCCGCGCGAATGGCGCTGACAACCTCCGGATGGGTGATCGCCAGGGCGTGCCCCTGCCTCTGAAACGCCGTCTCGGCGCTGTCGATCGAGCCGGAGCTGTCGGCGAGAAAGACGATCTCGACATCGACATCCTCGGCGCCTCTTGCGGGCGTGCCGGTAAGGAAAGCGAGAAAACAGGCGAGGCAGAAGAACCGTAAAGTCATGAGTCCCGGCCAGTCCCCGATTGTTCCAAACATCTCAATCTTACCATGACGGCGTTTTCGGCGCTTGCCTTTCCGGAAACCCCGTGGCCTTGTGCAACAATCGCGCCAAGATGCAACGATCCATCGGGGCAGGGCTTGGCGCCGTCGACCGGGGCAAGTGGGGGAGTATCAATGCGTGAATTTCGCAGCATCGGCGGCCTGTTGCTTCTGCTTTTGGCACTCGGCACGGGGGCGAATCCGGCGTCGGCGCAAATCTATTCCGAAGCCGACCTTCGCGCGGACGCCGCCCGGCTTCGAAGCGTCATCCATAGGATATACTCTATCGGCATCAAACCGTCGCTGAGCGACGAGGAAAAGCGCGCCTTGGGCGATTTCGAGTTCTATTTCCCGATGCCCAAGGCGGGGAATGACATCCTTAATTTTGAGTCGACGACCGATGGCCGTCTCGTCGTGATGCCGCTCATGTCGCTCAAGGCGCTCGAGGATCTCACCACCGCCTATGCCTGGCTGAACGTCAACCGCATGAGCCTCAGCACGATCGACCTCTATTTCGCAATGCTGCGCTATCGCGACCCAAGCGCCTTCCCCGGCGGAAAACACCCCCGCGTCCTGGAGGCGCTCGGCGTTCCGAAGGACGCCTATGAGACGTCGAAAAAGGTCGACGACCTCTCGCTACGGCTCAGAAACGAAGCATTCGCCTTCATCATCGCCCATGAGCTTGGGCATATCCGGTTCCACCATAAGCCGGTTGAAGAGATCAGCGCCGAGCAGGCGCAGGCGGATGAGATCGAGGCCGACCGCTTCGCTCTCGATATTTTCGGGCGAACGTCGACCGGCGTGCTCGGTCCGATTCTCTATTTCCAGGCGCAGGCCTACCGGCTTGTGCACCGTCACGAATTCGACTCCGACGAGCAGTGGCAAGATTATGTGAAGTCGGAGATGACCCATCCGGTCAGCGTCGAGCGGATCAAGCAGATGGCGGCTTTCATCGAAGGGCCGCTCATTCGCTCCCGTCCCACCGAGGCGGCGATCTGGCGGGACGTGGCGCGATTGCTCAACGGGATCACGCCGACGCTCGAAGATATCGAGCTGGGCCGGTGCATCGTACAGGTCGCCAGAACTGCCGACCCGGCGGTGCTCAAACCGCGCAAAGGTTTCGAAGCGGACGAGATCATGAAACGATGCCGGGGGATTTGACCCACTGCACTCGACATTCCCGGGTCCGGAAAAGCGGTGTTCCCAAAATGTTCGCGGGTCGGCGCAAACATTGCCGGCAGTTGGATGCCTTCCCCGGCAATGGCATAATTCGTGCTTGTACAATCCACATACGGACTTGGTTTTGCCGAAGTCAAGGAGTGCCGTTGGCTGATGTGCCGGATGAGCTTCGCGTAATGCGCTTCGGCGGGCTTCCCGGCCCTACGATCTGGTGTCTTGCGGCTCGACGGCTTTCGCGATAGTCACAGACGCAGATTCCGCGCAAACAACTTAAAAGGGGTGGTCACATGGCGCGCAAAAAGATCGCGCTCATCGGAGCGGGCATGATCGGCGGCACTCTGGCGCATCTGATCGGCCTAAAAGAGCTCGGCGATGTCGTGGTCTTCGACATTGTCGAAGGCATGCCCCAAGGCAAGTCGCTCGACATTGCGCAATCCTCCCCGGTCGACGGCTTCGATTCCAATCTGAGAGGCACGAACGACTATGTGGACATCCAGGGCGCGGATGTCGTCATCGTGACGGCGGGCGTACCGCGCAAGCCCGGAATGAGCCGCGACGACCTTCTGGAGATCAACCTCAAAGTGATGGAGCAGGTCGGGGCGGGCATTAAGAAATATGCACCCGACGCGTTCGTCATCTGCATTACCAACCCGCTCGACGCCATGGTCTGGGCATTGCACCGGATTACGGACCTGCCGCGCAACAAGGTGGTCGGCATGGCCGGCGTTCTCGATTCGGCGCGCTTCCGCCACTTCCTCGCTCAGGAATTCGACGTCTCGGTCGAGGACGTTACCGCCTTTGTCCTCGGCGGCCACGGCGACACGATGGTGCCCTTGCCGCGCTACTCGACCGTTGCCGGCATTCCGCTCCCCGATCTCGTCAAACTGCGCTGGATCACGCAGGAGCGGCTCGGCGAAATCGTGCAACGGACCCGCGACGGCGGCGCGGAGATCATCGGCCTGCTCAAATCCGGCTCAGCCTATTACGCGCCCGCGGCTTCGGCGATCGCAATGGCCGAGTCCTACCTTAAGGATAAGAAGCGCGTCCTGCCCTGCGCGGCCTACCTCAATGGCGAATATGGGGTGAAGGGGCTCTATATCGGCGTGCCGGTCGTGATCGGCGCCAAGGGCGTCGAGCGCGTCGTCGAAATCGAGATGAACTCGCATGAGAAGGCGGACTTCACCCGCTCCGTCGGCGCCGTTCAATCGCTGGTCGAGGCTTGTATGCGCATCGCGCCCGGACTTTCCCAGATGGGGACATAGAGCCCTTGGCTGGCGAGGCTGCCCTGCCCGCGCCCCTTCGAACCGAATGACAAGGCTGGAGACGACATGAACATCCACGAATATCAGGCGAAGGCGCTGCTGCGCGACTATGGCGTGCCGGTCGCGAATGGCGCGGCGGCGACGACGCCCGAAGAGGCGATAAGCGCCGCGCAGTCACTTCCCGGACCGGTTTGGGTCGTCAAGGCGCAGATCCATGCGGGCGGACGCGGCAAAGGCCAATTCAAGGAGCCGGAGGCGGGGGAAAAGGGCGGCGTGCGGCTCGCGCGGTCCCTCGAAGAAGTCGGGCAGTTCGCCAAGGAAATGCTCGGCCACACGCTGGTTACGGCGCAGACTGGTCCGAACGGGCGGGTCGTGAAGCGCGTTTATGTCGAAGACGGCTCGGCCATCAAACGCGAACTTTATCTGTCGGCGCTGATCGATCGCGCGACGTCGCGCCTTTCTTTCATCTCCTCGACCGAAGGCGGCATGGACATCGAGGAAGTCGCCCGGAACACGCCCGACAAGATCCTGACGCTGAGCATCGACCCGGCGTCGGGCTTTTCGCCCTTTCACGGGCGGAAGATCGCCTTCGCCCTGGGCCTCGAAGGCGACGAGGTGAAGCAGTGCGTCAAGCTGATCGGCGGTCTCTCCCGCGCGTTCACCGACAAGGACATGGCGCTTCTCGAAATCAATCCGCTGATCGTCACCGAAGCGGGCGACCTCCTATGCCTCGACGCGAAGGTCAATTTCGACGGCAATGCGCTGTTCCGCCACCCGGACATCGTAGCGCTGCGCGATCTGGACGAGGAGGACCCGGCCGAGGTCGAGGCCTCCAAGCATGATCTGTCCTACGTCAAGCTCGACGGCAATATTGGCTGCCTCGTCAACGGCGCCGGTCTCGCCATGGCGACGATGGACATCATCAAGCTATATGGCGAGGAGCCGGCCAACTTCCTCGACGTCGGCGGCGGGGCGTCGAAAGAGAAAGTCGCCGAGGCGTTCAAGATCATTCTGCGCGACCCGAATGTGAAGGGCATTCTGGTCAATATTTTCGGCGGCATCATGCGCTGCGACATCATCGCGGAAGGCATCATCGCGGCGGCGCGTGAAATGAGCCTGGCCGTGCCGCTCGTCGTGCGGCTCGAAGGCACGAATGTGGAACTCGGCAAGAAGATCCTCGCCGAAAGCGGGCTGGCGATCATCCCGGCCGACGATCTCGCCGATGCGGCGAAAAAGATCGTGGCCGAGATTCATCGAAGCGCCGGGTGAGGATCGGGAATTCGGAGATTGCGAGCCGGGCGACCTCAGAGACAGTATGCCCGCATCAACGTCAGAAACACGGAATTTTGAAAGGCCGATGGAATGGCGGTTCTTGTCGATAAGGACACGAAGGTAATTTGCCAGGGGCTAACCGGCGCTCAGGGTACGTTCCACACCGAGCAGGCGATCGCCTATGGCACGAAGATGGTCGGCGGCGTAACGCCCGGCAAAGGCGGGAGCACCCATCTCGGACTGCCGGTGTTCAACACGGTTCACGATGCCGTCGAGAAGACCGGCGCCACGGCAACGGCGATCTACGTGCCGCCGGCCTTCGCGGCGGACGCGATCCTGGAAGCGATCGACGCCGAGATCCCGCTGGCCGTGTGCATTACCGAGGGCATCCCGGTCAACGACATGGTCAAGGTCAAGCGCGCCCTCGACGGCTCCCGGACACGGCTGATCGGGCCGAATTGCCCGGGCGTGATCACGCCGGATGAGTGCAAGATCGGCATCATGCCCGGCCATATTCACAAGCGCGGCTCGGTCGGTATCGTCTCGCGCTCGGGAACGCTGACTTACGAGGCCGTTCATCAGACCACCGTCGCCGGCCTCGGCCAGTCGACCTGCGTCGGGATTGGCGGCGACCCGGTCAAGGGCACCGAATTCATCGATGCGATCGAGCTGTTCCTGGCCGATCCCGAGACGCAGTCGATCATCATGATCGGCGAGATCGGCGGCACCGCCGAGGAAGACACCGCCGAATTTGTGGCCAAGTCCAATGTCAAGAAGCCGACCGTCGGCTTCATCGCCGGCGTAACGGCGCCCCCAGGCCGCCGCATGGGCCACGCCGGCGCGATCATTTCGGGCGGCAAGGGCGACGCAAACAGCAAAATCGAGGCGATGCGCTCGGCCGGCATCCGGGTGGCCAACTCGCCGGCCGCTCTCGGAACAACCCTGGTAGAACTTTTGCGAGGTTAATGACAAAGCCTTAGTCGCAATTTAATACAACCATTCCCATATGGTCCGCTGAAGGTGGACCATTATCCTGTGTGAAAGGCTAGCCCGCGCCTCCTGGACGAGGTGTTCCATTATGAGCAAGCAAGGCCCCAACGAGCTTTTTGAGCAAACGTCGTTCCTCCACGGCGTCAACGCAGCCTATATCGAGGATCTTTACTCCAGATTTCAGCAGAACCCCGGCGCCGTCACGGCCGATTGGCGCGCGTTCTTCACCGGGCTGAAAGAGCGCCGGGAAACCGTGATTGCCGACGCGCAGGGACCATCCTGGAAACGCGCGGACTGGCCGATGCCGGTGAACGGCGAATTCGTCAGTGCGCTGGCCGGCGATTGGGCCGAGGTCGCCGAGCGTGAGATCGAGCAAAAGATCGCCGGGCACGCCCAGACCGAGGGCGTGGAGCTGTCGCCGGCGGAGACGATGAAGGCGGTCCGCGACGCCATCCGCGCATTGATGCTGATCCGCTCCTACCGTGTCCGTGGCCATCTCGCCGCCACGCTTGACCCGCTGGGTCTCATCGAGCGCAAGCCGCATCCCGAATTACAGCCGGAGACCTACGGATTCGGGCCGGAGGACATGGACCGGCTGATCTATATCGACATGGTGCTCGGGCTGGAAATGGCGACGATCCGTCAGATCATCGAGATTCTTCAGCGCACCTATTGCTCGACGATCGGCGTGGAATTCATGCACATTTCCGTCCCCGAGCAGAAGGGCTGGATTCAGGAGCGGATCGAGGGGGCGGACAAGGAGATCACCTTTACCGATCTCGGCAAGAAGGCCATTCTCGCCAAGCTGATCGAGGCGGAGACCTTCGAGAGGTTCCTGGACAAGAAATATACCGGCACGAAGCGCTTCGGGCTCGATGGCGCGGAGGCCATCATCCCGGCGCTCGAGCAGATTATCAAGCGCGGCGGCCAGCTTGGCGTGCGAGAGATCGTTCTCGGCATGGCGCATCGCGGGCGCCTCAATGTGCTCGCCAACGTCATGAGCAAGCCCTATCGCGCGATCTTTCACGAATTCAAAGGCGGCTCGGCCAATCCGGACGACGTCGAGGGCTCCGGCGATGTGAAATACCATCTCGGCGCCTCCTCCGATCGGGATTTCGACGGCAACAACGTTCACCTGTCGCTGACCGCCAATCCGTCGCATCTGGAAATCGTCGATCCGGTGGTGCTCGGCAAGGTTCGCGCCAAGCAGGATCAGCTCCGCGATAAGGAGCGCTCGGCCGTCTTGCCGATGCTGCTGCATGGCGACGCCGCTTTTGCCGGACAGGGTGTCGTGGCCGAATGTTTCGGCCTTTCCGGCCTGAGAGGGCACCGTACCGGCGGGTCGGTCCATTTCATCGTCAACAACCAGATCGGTTTCACCACCGCGCCGCGCTTTGGCCGCTCCTCGCCTTATCCCTCGGATGTGGCCCGCATGATCGAGGCGCCGATCTTTCACGTGAACGGCGACGATCCGGAAGCCGTGGTGCATGTGGCCAAGGTCGCGACGGAATTCCGTCAGCGGTTTCACAAGCCTGTCGTGATCGACATGTTCTGCTACCGCCGGTTCGGTCACAATGAGGGCGACGAGCCGGCCTTCACGCAGCCGCTGATGTATAAGCGCATTCGCGAACACCCGCTTGTGACCGATCTTTACGGCGAGCGGCTGGTCGATGAAGGGCTCATAGAAAAAGGCGAGGCCGAGGAGCTGCGCGAGCAGGTCTCCAAACATCTCGAGAGCGAGTTCGAGCTCAGCGAGAACTACCGCCCTAACAAGGCGGACTGGCTCGATGGCCGCTGGTCGGGACTGTCCCGCGCCGAAGAAGGCCCGCGCAAAGGCGACACGGCCGTCGATGTCGAAACGCTCAAGAAGGTGGGCGAGCGCCTCACGACGCTTCCGAAGGACTTCAACGCTCACCGGACGATCGAGCGGCTTTTCAAGAACCGCCGCAAGATGATCGAGGAAGGCAGGGGCATCGACTGGTCGATGGCCGAGTTGCTCGCCTTCGGCACGCTCGTCAATGAGGGCTTTCCGGTCCGCCTTTCGGGTCAGGATGTCGAGCGCGGCACCTTCTCGCAGCGCCACGCAGTCCTGATCGATCAGGTCACGGAGAAGAAATACACGCCGCTCAATCACATCGCCAAGGGGCAGGCCAAGATCGAGGTCATCAATTCGATGCTCTCCGAGGAGGCCGTGCTGGGATTCGAATACGGCTTCAGCCTCGCCGAGCCGATGGCGCTGGTCCTGTGGGAGGCGCAATTCGGCGATTTCGCCAATGGCGCCCAGGTCGTGATCGATCAATTCCTGGCGGCGGGCGAGCGCAAATGGCTGCGCATGTCCGGCCTCGTCATGCTGCTGCCCCACGGCTATGAGGGCCAGGGACCGGAGCATTCATCGGCAAGGCTCGAGCGCTATCTGCAGCTTTCCGCCGAGGACAATTGGCAGGTCGCAAACTGCACGACGCCCGCCAACTATTTCCACATTCTCCGGCGGCAAATGCACCGGAAGTTCCGCAAGCCGCTGATCCTCATGACGCCGAAATCGCTTCTGCGCCACAAGCAGGTCTTGTCGAACATGGACGATTTCGCGCCGGGCACCACCTTCCACCGCGTTCTGTGGGACGGCGCCGAGGTCGGAGAGAGCGAGGGCGTGCAGCTGGTGCCCGATAATGAGATCAAGCGCGTCGTGATGTGCTCCGGAAAGGTCTATTACGATCTCTTCGAGGAGCGGGAGAACCGCAAGATCAACGACATCTACCTGATGCGCCTCGAACAGCTCTACCCATTCCCGGCACGCGCCCTGATCCAGGAGCTCGGACGGTTTCCGCAAGCCGAGATGTTCTGGTGCCAGGAAGAGCCGAAGAATATGGGCGCCTGGACTTTCATCGAGCCCAATATCGAATGGGTGCTCGATCACATCAACGCCGAACATTGCCGACCGGGTTATGTCGGGCGCGCCGCTTCCGCCTCGACCGCGACCGGATTGGCAAGCAAACATCTGGCTGAATTGAGAGCTTTCGTGGACGAGGCATTGACTGTGTAGAGGAGGAGGCGGGCCGCGGGCGGAGTTGCGGCCTTCCGCAAAGGAAAAAACCATGGCGACTGAGATACGTGTGCCCGCATTGGGGGAGTCCATAACCGAAGCGATCGTCGGCAAATGGTACAAGAAGCCCGGTGATGCGGTGAAGGCGGACGAGCCGGTCGTCGAACTCGAAACCGATAAGGTAACGCTGGAAGTCAATGCGCCGGCGGCTGGCGTGATCTCGGATATCGCCGTTCCGGAAGGCGAGACCGTTGAGGTTGGCGCGCTGCTCGGCTCCATCGGCGAGGGTGCGGCCAAGGCCGAAGCGCCCTCGAAGGCGGAGAAGGCGGCGAAACCGCAGTCGAATGGTCAGGAAAAGGCCGCCGCCGGAAAAAGCGTCGAGAGCGCCGCGGCGACGTCGAACGCGAGCGCGGCCGAGACGATGTCGCCGGCGGTCCGAAAGGCGGTTGCCGAAAACGATCTCGATCCCTCATCCATCGAAGGCACGGGCAAGGACGGCCGTCTTCTCAAAGGCGACGTGATCGCGGCGCTCGATGCCGGCACGGCCCTCGCCCGCAGCCCGTCGGCACCGGCTCCCGCGACCGGGCGTCCACCCGTCCGCCAGGAAGATCGGGCCCGCGAAGAGCGCGTGCGCATGACCAAACTGCGCCAGACCATCGCGCGCAGGCTGAAGGAGTCTCAAAACACCGCCGCGATGCTGACCACCTTCAATGAGGTGGATATGTCCGCGATTATGAAAGCGCGCCAACATTACAAAGAGCTGTTCGAGAAGAAGCACGATGTGAAGCTCGGCTTCATGGGCTTCTTCGTGAAGGCGTGCATCCAGGCGCTGCACGAAATACCGGCGGTCAACGCCGAGATCGACGGCGAGGATATCGTCTACAAGAACTACTACAATATCGGCATCGCCGTCGGCACGGATCGGGGCCTTGTCGTCCCGGTGCTGCGCGACGCTGACCACAAGGGCATCGCCCAAATCGAGAAGGAGATCGCCGGTTTCGGCCGCCGGGCCCGTGACGGAAAGCTCGGCATCGAGGATATGCAGGGCGGCACCTTCACGATCTCCAATGGCGGCATTTACGGCTCACTGATGTCCACGCCGATCCTCAATGCGCCGCAATCCGGCATTCTCGGCATGCACAAGATCCAGGAGCGGCCCGTCGTCATCGACGGCAAGGTCGAGGCGCGGCCGATGATGTATCTGGCGCTCAGCTATGACCACCGGATCGTCGATGGCCGGGAGGCGGTGACGTTCCTCGTCCGCGTCAAGGAGAGCCTGGAAGATCCGCAGCGTCTGGTGCTCGACCTTTAGGAGCGTGTCATGGCGGAGCAGCGGAAAACGGCATTTTCCGGCATTGTCCCGCACCTGGCTGTCAAAGGCGGCTTCGAAGCGATCGCCTTTTACGAGACGGCGTTCGGCGCCGAACTCGTGGAGCGGATGCCGGCGCCCGATGGCAGGCTGATGCATGCGCAGCTGCAGATCAATGGTGCTCCGCTGTTCTTGCATGATGACCTCGACGGGACGGTGGGCGTTCGCTATGCACGGCTTCGCGATCCGTTCGGGCATGTCTGGTCTCTGGGCGCCCCGATCAAGCACAAGAACAAAAACAAGCACGATGATGACGACTGAGAAGCAGGAAGAGCACGAGCGATAAGAGGGCGGAATGGCGGATGCATATGACCTGATCGTCATCGGGACCGGACCCGGCGGCTATGTCTGCGCGATCCGCGCGGCGCAACTCGGCATGAAGGTCGCCGTGGTCGAGAAGCGCGCGACCCATGGCGGCACCTGCCTGAATGTCGGCTGCATTCCGTCCAAAGCGATGTTGCACGCCTCGGAGCTGTTCGAGGAAGCCGCGAACGGCATGAGCCATATGGGCATCAAGGTGAAGCCCCAGCTCGATCTAAAGGGCATGATGGCCTACAAGGACGAGGGCGTCGATGGCAATGTCAAAGGCGTGGACTACCTTCTCAAGAAGAATAAGATCGACGCCTATCACGGCATCGGCAGGATCGCCGGGCCCGGCAAGGTCGAAGTCACGCTCGAAAATGGCGGCGATGTCCAGGCGCTGAAGACGAAGGCGATCGTCATTGCGACCGGCTCCGATGTCGCCCGGCTGCCCGGCATCGAGATCGATGAAAAGAAAGTCGTCTCGTCCACCGGCGCTCTGGAACTTTCGCAAGTCCCAAAAAAACTGCTCGTCGTCGGCGGCGGCATCATCGGCCTCGAACTCGGCTCCGTCTGGCGGCGGCTCGGCTCGAAGGTGCTCGTGGTCGAATTTCTCGACCGCATCATTCCGGGGATGGACGGCGAAGTCGCCAAGCAGTTTCAGCGGCTCCTGACCAAGCAGGGGATCGAATTCAAGCTCGGCCACAAGGTCACGGCGGTGGAGACGAACGGCGCGAGCATGAAGGCGACGGTCGAGCCGTCGAACGGCGGCGACAAAGACACTTTCGATGCCGATGTGGTGCTCGTCGCGATCGGCCGCGTGCCCTATACGGACGGCCTAGGACTCGAAGATCTCGGCGTGAAGCTGGACAATCGGCGCCGCATCATTGTCGATGATCACTTCGCCACCAATGTGGAAGGGGTCTACGCCATCGGCGATGTGATCCATGGCCCCATGCTCGCGCACAAGGCAGAGGATGAAGGCGTCGCCGTCGCCGAAATCCTTGCGGGGCAGGCCGGGCACGTCAATTACGACGTCATTCCGAACGTGATCTATACCTATCCCGAGGTCGCTACGGTCGGTAAGACCGAGGAGGAGCTGAAAGAGGCGGACGTCGCCTACAACAGCGGCAAGTTTCCCTTCACCGCCAATGGCCGCGCCAAGGTGAACCGCCAGACCGAAGGCTTCGTCAAGGTTCTGGCGGATGCAAAGACCGACCGGGTTCTCGGCGTGCATATTGTCGGCCCGGATGCGGGCAACATGATCGCCGAAGCGGCGGTGCTGATGGAATTCGGCGGCTCGGCCGAGGATCTGGCGCGCACCTGCCATGCCCACCCCACGCTGACCGAAGCAATCAAGGAAGCGGCGATGGCGGTCGGCAAGCGCGCGATCCATATGTGAACCCGCCCGGCTGGCACCAAGGCCCGCAAAGAATTTGGCCCCGGTAGGGTGCCGGGGCCAGTTCCTGTTACGTCCTACAAAATAGTGGGGCTTTCTGAAAAAACTGCAGAATCGCCTAGCGTCCTCTCGGCACCTATGCCCCCAACCCTATCTCCATCCGCAGAGCGCACATCACCCGATCGGGTGATAAATGGAAATTAGCCAGGACGTGGCGCCTCTACATGCTGATAAAGCCAGGTTTCGGTCAGCGCATGACCGTCTCGTTCGAGATAGGCGCGGAGCTCGGCGGTCCCATCTTCCGGCAGATAGTCGAAAATCCCACGCCAGCGCTTCTGATCGACGACACGGTAGGCAGCGACGGAGTCACAGCGGCCCCTGCTCGCCGCGACACGCAAGACGACCCCATCCTCATTGTGGAGGTTTCCCAGCTCGCCGCCTTCGAAATCGATGACATATTTGGTCGCGCTATGGCGCTCCCGGCCGCCCGGAATGCCGCCAACTCCACGGCGTGTCGCAATCACGCGGCCATAGTTTTGCGCGAAGGGGACATCGTTGCGCCAGTAAATGCTGTAGCTCATCGCAATCCGGTCGCCCGCCCGATAGGGGGTCTTGGGATTCCAGAACGCGACGATATTGTCCTTTGTCTCGTCATCCGCTGGGATCTCGAGAAGCTGCACGGCACCTTCGCCCCAGTCGCCGGTCGGCTCGATCCAGACGGACGGGCGGCGATTGTAAAACACATTGTCGTCCTGATAAGCCTCAAAGCTGCGCTCGCGCTGCAGAAGGCCGAAGCCCTTCGGCGATTTGTCGAGGAACGAGCTCAACTTCACGGCCGGCGGGTTGTTGAGAGGGCGCCAGATGTGCTCGCCCGCCCCTGTCCAGATTGCGAGCCCGTCACTGTCGTGGATTTCGGGCCGCCAGTCCTTGGCCTTGCCCCGGCCGGTCTTGCCGTACCAGAACATGCTGGTGAGCGGCGCGACGCCCAGCCGGTGTACGTCTTTGCGTGCATGGACGACCATATCGACATGCGTGATCACGCCGGTCTTGCGGACCGCACGAATGCGATAGGCGCCTGCCACACTCCGGCTGTCCAGCAAGGCGTAGATCATTATGCCGTCCTCGCCTTCGAGGCTCTCGATCCAGAAATTGCTGAAGCGCGGAAATTCCTCCGGCTCGGGCATTCCCGTGTCGATCGCAAGGCCTCTCGCGGACAGGCCATATTGCTTCGTCTCACCCGGCGAGCGGAAATAGGAAGCGCCAAGGAAGGAGATCCAGTCCGCCTCACCCTTGGCGCGCATCACGCGAAAACCGGCAAACCCCGTGTTTGCGGGCAGGGCGCGCGCGAACGACGCCTCGCCATAGTTGAAGAGCGCGTCATTGTAGCGGACCTCGCGCGACTCCCCGTTCCGAACGATGAAGACGCGCACCGGCTCCATGAAATAGCGTCCGACATGAAACAGCTCGACGGGGTAGGAGCCCGGTCCCGGCACGATGGCTGCCTCGGGACGGTAACGGATCTGCCGGTGAGCATCGAAATCGATCCGGCGTATCAACTCCGGCCGGCTTGGCTGAGCCGGCCGATATGGCAAGCTTGCAACGGCTTCGGCCCAGCTCTGCAATGCCTCCCAGCTAAAGCGCACCGGCTCGCCAAAGGACAGCGCGGCACTGGCTGGATTCGATCTCAGCGCGGACGCCGCCAGGGCTGCGCCGCCCGCCAGAAACATGCGTCGTGTGATCATCTCGGCATACTTATTTGGTGAGCACTCAAACCGCTGCCAAAGCGCGGTTCTCAGGGTCGAAACATCCTGTTATGACGGGGCATCGTCTATACGATGCCTTATACTACCATAATAATCGTTGGACATGACCAAAACGAGGCCTACCGGGCGTGCGGAGCCATACGATGCGTCATATCAGGGCTGCAATAATCGGGCAGCAGGAATGACAATCTAGTGTGCTGCGTTGACAAAAGCGGGTAGCCAGATATGGGCGGCAGCGAGCGCGAGGAATCCAGCGTAAGACAGTTTCGTTTTGTCATAGCGCGTGGCGATGCGCCGGAACTGTTTCAGTTTACCAAACATGCGCTCGATCCGATTGCGATCCTTGTAGGCTTTGAAGTCGCAGGCAGGCGGATCTTTGCGATTTGTTTTCGGCGGAATGACTGGTCCAATGCCTTTCATGAGCAGGGCAGATCGAACGTCGTCGCTGTCAAACCCTTTGTCCGCCAACATGATTTTCGGTTTGTTGACCGGCAATTTCAACAGGTCGTCTACGCCGCGATAGTCCGAGGTTTCGCCGCCTGTGAGGACAAAGCCAAGAGGGCGTCCTTTACCGTCTGACCGGGCGTGGATCTTTGTCGAAAAGCCGCCGCGGCTTCGACCAAGAGCATTTGAATGAGTCCCCCTTTTCCGCCCGCTGCCTGAGCATGAGCGCGAACGGTGGTGCTGTCCATCATGTGAGCCCAGTCGTCGGTGAGCCCCAGTTCGACAAGCGTTTCGAGGATCGCATCCCACACACCCATCTCCGCCCAGCGCCTGAAACGGACGTAGACGGAATTCCATTTGCCATAGTCTGGCGGCAGGTATCGCCACGGTGCGCCCGTGCGCATGATCCACATCATGCCATTGAAATATCTGCGATTATCCTGTGCTGGTCGCGCCCACCGGCCACGTTCTGATGGAAGGAGCGGGGCAATGATTTCCCACGCTGCATCGCTGACGTCACTCGGATATCCCAAAGATGCCTCCCCTAAAAGACATCCTTGAATTAAAACTCAACTGATTTGGGAATCCCTTTTGTCAACGCAGCCTAGTGTGATGATCCAGAAGTTCATCATCCCTCGCAGCAAGCGCCGAACGAACTTCTGGATCTGAATCACACTCGCAATATCAATAAGGCTCGTGTCCCTTGAGATTCCGAAGTTCGCTAAGGAGGGTGCCGAGACGAGAGGGCGAACTTCGGAATCGGGACACCAGGGCATCCGTCCGCACATCGCGCGCCGACGGACTTACTCAACGCCCGACCGCCCGGCTGTGCCGATCGTCTTCAATATCTGCTTCGCCTTCTCGCAATCCGTCTGCATCTGTGCGGCGAGATCGATGCCGGAGCGGAATTTTGCATCCGCGCGGACGAAGTCGATGAACTGGACCTTGATCCGGCGTCCATAGAGATTGCCGTCGAAATCGAAGAGAAAGGTCTCAAGCAGCGGCGGCCCGGCGTCGAAGGTCGGCCGCGTGCCGAGATAGGCGGCGCCGTCATACCAATGTCCGTTCACCGCTACGCGGACGGCATAAATGCCGTGGCCGAGAGACTGGCCTTCGCTGAGCCGGATATTGGCGGTCGGAAAGCCGAGCCCCGTCCCGCGTCCCGCGCCCGATTCCACCTCGCCTTCGACCTGCCACCAGGCCCCGAGCATGTCGGCCGCGCCAGCGACATCGCCTTCGGCCAGCATTTCCCGGACGCGCGTCGATGAGAAGATCTCGCCCGAGCTGCCGATCGGCTCGACGACCGTCACGCCGAAGCCGTATTTCTCGCCAAGCGCACGCAATATGGCCGGGTTGCCCTGACGGCCTTTCCCGAAGAAGAAATTATAGCCGATGGTCGCATGCCGGATCGCGAAGCCTTCCACCAGAACGTCGTGCGCGAAGCCTTCGGCGCTGAGCCCTGCAAGTTCGGCATCAAAATGCAGCACGGCGACCAGGTCGAGACCCCAGTCGGCCAAGAGTTCGAGCTTGCGGCTCAAGGACGTAAGCTGAAAAAGCGGTTTGTCGGGCTGAAAAAACCTGCGCGGATGCGGTTCGAAGATCATCGCTCCGGCCGGCGCGGCTGGCGCCGCAATGCTTTTTGCCTTCTCCAGAACGGCGCGATGGCCGCGATGGACGCCGTCGAAATTGCCGATCGCGAGAGAAGCGCCTTTCAGCGCTTCCGGAACGTCCTGCCAGCCGTGAAAGACATCCATCGGAGCTTCAGCCCTTTGCTCTTGTTCAGCCTTCGCGTGAGGGCATCGTCAGGAGAGCCTCGCCTTCCAATACTGTTTTGCCATCCACCGAGCAATCGCAACTCATGATGATGCGTTTTCTCTCGGGGATCAGATCGACAATACGGGCGGTGGCTCTGACCTCGTCTCCAATGCGGACCGGCCGGCGAAAATTGAGGGTCTGCGAGACATAGACCGCGCCCGGTCCGGGCAGAATTGTGCCCAGCACGGTCGAAATGTAGCTCGCCGTCAGCGCGCCGTGCGCAATGCGGGTTTTGAACGCCGTCGCGCCCGCATAATCCTCATCGAGATGGATCGGGTTCGTGTCCCCTGTCAGGTCGGCAAACTGGTAAAGATCTTGTTCCTTGACGCACCGGACATAGCTCGCGGTCATCCCGATATGTAAGTCCTCGAAGAACTTCTCATCACCGCGATCTGCGACCATACGTTCCGCTCCCCATTGGATTTGCCCACGCATTTTGCATAGCACAATGTTTTTTGCACAGCAAAAAGTCCCAGTAATATTGATACAGATATGCCTGGGCAGCACCGCTTACGGGCAGGGAATTAACGATGCGGTAACAGTGACTGAGATCACCAGATGAGCTGGCTGAGGGCCGCGATGGGCCGCGCCCCGTTCCCGTTGAACAATCGGGCAACCGTTGCGGAGTTGAGGCCGGCCTCGAGTCCGCCGGCGACGTGGACGGCGCTTGCGATGAACACGCTGTCGATATTCTGCGCCGCCGCTCCGGCAATATCGGTGCGCAGTCCGTCGCCGATCGCGAGAACGCGGTGGCGCTGGAGGGCGGAGCCGCGGTTGGCCATGACTTCCTTCAAGGCAAGGTCGTAAATGGGCCTGTGAGGCTTACCGGCGTAAACGACCTCCCCGCCCATCTGCTCATACAGCTCGGCAAGGGCGCCGGCGCAATAGATCAGCTTTTTACCCCGTTCAACCTTGAGGTCCGGGTTGGCGCAGATCATCCGCAGGCCGCGCGCGTGGAATTCGGCGAGCAGATCAGTGTAATCGGCGGGCGTTTCCGTCTCATCGTCCCGAAGACCGGAGCAGACGACCACTGCGCTGTCCCAGATATCGCCAAGGGCGACGCCGAGCCCGTCGAAGATCGGCAGGTCGCGGTCCGGGCCGAGATGGTAGACCGCCTGCCCCGCATAGCCGGCGATCAATTGCCGCGTGACATCGCCGGAGGTGGCCATCCCGTCATAGCAATCGGCCGGCACACCGATTTCACGCAGCTGCTCCGCCGCGGTCTCCCGCGGGCGCGGCGAATTCGATATCAGGATCACCGTGCCGCCGCCTTCGCGAAAGAGACGGCACGCCTCCACGGCATGCGGAAACGGGCGCATGCCATTGTGCATGACGCCCCAGATATCGGTCAGCCACGCGTCGTAGCGCCGCGCGAGGCCGGAAATGGAGTTGAGGATCGGGACTGCAACAGCTTCAAAAGTCATAGGATTTGCTAAGACCGGATCAGCACGAGGTCAAGACGGAAGGAAATATATCTGAGCCTGATCACGGATCTATGGCAAAGCCCAGATTTTTCGCATGGCGGTCAGTTGCGAGCCCAACTTGTGCCGATCACGGGAGATTATCCGCTAGCGCAGGACCATTTTACGCTGAATTGGTCCGGCTTGCATGGGTCGCCCCCTCTCCCCCTGGGAGAGGTGATTAGCGCAGTCGACGAAGTTGTTTCCGTCCGAACCGTTCGTGCGCTCGCGCAACGCGCGTCCAAGCATGTCCCCGCGAAAGCGGGGATGGACGCGGGAACAGTTGCACTGACTTATCGATATAGATCAACCCTCGTTCAAGTGATTCCAATTGAACGAGGGTTGATCTAGCGCCCTCCGCCGGATGCGGCAAGCGGCCCCGAATGAATCCCGCACTCGGCCTTTCCGCGGCCGCGCCAGCGCCCGGCGCGCTGGGCTTCGCCCGGTGCGACGCGGCTCGTGCAGGGCATGCAGCCGATCGAGGCGAAGCCGATTTTCTCAAGCGGGTGGGGCGGCAGACCGAGCGCACGGAAGCGCTCAACGACGTCGCCCCGGGTCAACGCGGCAAGCGGATTGAACTTCAGCCGCGCCCCGTCGACTTCGACGACCGGGATCGACGCCCTGCCGCCGCCTTGATAGCGCTTGCGGCCATTCGCCCAGCCATCGAAGCCGCCGAGTGCCTCGGCTAAGGGGCGCACCTTTCGAAGCGCGCAGCACGCATCCGGATCACGCTGGAACAGGTCATTCTCCGGGTCCTCGGTGCCCGCTCCGATTTGATCGGGCGTGAGCGTCCGGAGATCGGTGAGGCCAAGCCGTTCCTGGAGCCGGTCGCGATAGGCGAGGGTTTCGGGAAAAAGATAGCCCGTGTCGATCATCAGGATAGGAATGTTCCGATCGACCTCGGCGGCCATGGCGAGCAAAACGGCCGATTCCGTCCCGAAAGACGAAACGATGGCAAAGCGCCCCGGCGCCACAGCATCCAGGGCGGCCGCGATGATCTCCTGCGGCGCGGCATCGGACAGGGCGTCGTCGAGCTCCGCCGCTCGCCTCTCCAGCAAAGTGCCGCCCCCCTCCAGAACGGAGAAGCCGGCGGAGCCATCTCGTCTTGCGCTGTTCATCGCCGACATTCGGAAGCCCTTCGAAACGCGAACCGTTTGCTCCTGCGGCCCATATACGACCGACTTACCGAATTTGTTCGTTAAAACGAACGGTCTGTCAAGGCGCTTCCGAAAGAAGGGTTTCCACTTCGAAACAAAAACACGTGAGCGGTCATCTTCCGGTTGATTTTCGGCGACGATCGTGTATGCAAATGCCTTTCCCGCGCGTGGAACGCTGCCGGGACCAATCCTCGTGGAGGGACTTTAATGAAGGTGCACGTGCGCTTCATCTGACGCGCGGCGACTTTCGCGAATGCCATTTCGCCTGCCGCGTTAATCCACCCCATCTTTCTTAACGCCAGCGGCAAGAGCGAAACCATGTTTTCCTGGTTCGAGTCCCTCATCGACCCTTTTCGGCCCCACAGGCTTGAGCAGCCCCCTGCGGAGTGGCTCAGATTCTTCTGGTACTATGTCCGGCAGGTCTGGCCGCGATTCGTCGCGATCCTGGCCCTCGGGCTTGTCGGCGGCATCGTCGAGCTTTCGCTGTTCGCTTTTCTCGGCCGGCTGGTCGACTTGGCGCGCGCTGCGGAGTCGCCGGGCGCATTTTTTACCGAGCACCGGAACACGCTGATCTTCATGGCGGCGATCGCGTTCTTCATACGGCCGATCGTGTTCAGCATGCACATCATCTTCATCAACCAGGTGATCAACGCCAATTTCACCAATCTGATCCGCTGGCAGAACCATCGCTATGTGCTCCGGCAGACCCTTGCCTTCTTCCAGAATGATTTTGCCGGGCGCATTGCCGCCAGAGTGATGCAGACCGGGCCGTCTGTCCGCCAGACCATGGTCCAGCTCGCTGATGCGCTGTGGTTCGTGATGATTTATGCGGCCGGCGCAATCGTGCTGTTTTCGGAAGCCGATGTGAGGCTCATCCTGCCGATTGCAATCTGGCTGGTCTTCTACATCGCCGCGATGGCCTATTTCGTGCCCCGGCTGAAGACGAATGCCGCGATCATGTCGGATGCGCGCTCCATGCTCACCGGCCGCGTCGTCGACAGCTATACCAACATCGCGACGGTGAAGCTCTTTGCCCATACGCGGTCGGAGGACCAATATGCCCATGAGGCGCTGGATGACCACACGCGGAAGTTCCAAAATCTGCTGCGCCTGAGCAGCAGCTACGAAATCGTCGTGATGTCGCTGAACGGACTTCTGATCGGCGGCACTTGCGGCTTTGCCTTGTGGCTGTGGAGCCAGAACAGCATCTCCCTGGGCACGATCGCCCTGGCGACAGGTCTGGCGATCCGAATCGACGGCATGGCCGGGTGGATCATGTTCGTAATGACGAGCATGTTCGAGAACATCGGTGTCGTGCAAGAAGGCATCCAAAGCATCTCCCAGCCGATCTTAGTCATCGACAAGCCCGGCGCCCAGCCCTTGCGCGTCACCAAGGGCGAGGTCCGCTATGACCGCGTCACGTTCCATTACGGCAGGGAGGGCGGGCTCATCGAGGATCTGTCGCTGACGATCGCGCCCGGCGAAAAGGTCGGGCTCGTGGGGCGCTCGGGCGCCGGTAAGTCGACGCTGATCAATCTGCTGCTGCGCTTTCACGATCTTGAAGGCGGCCGGATTCTCATTGACGGTCAGGACATCGCACAGGTCACGCAGGATTCCCTGCGCGCCCATATCGGCGTCGTTACGCAGGACACCTCGCTCCTGCACCGTTCCGTCTACGATAATATCCAGTATGGCCGGAAAGATGCCACCGAGGGCGAGGTCCTTTCCGCGGCAAGACGCGCCCATGCGCATGAGTTCATCGAGGACCTTGCCGATTGGCGCGGGCGCACGGCCTATGAAGCGCATGTCGGCGAGCGCGGCGTGAAGCTTTCGGGCGGCCAGCGCCAGCGGATCGCCATCGCCCGGGCGCTGCTCAAGAATGCGCCGATCCTGATCCTGGACGAGGCGACCTCGGCGCTCGACTCCGAGGTCGAGGCCGCCATTCAGGGACAGCTTTATCATCTGATGCAGGGCAAGACGGTGATTGCGATCGCTCACCGGCTGTCGACGATCGCTGCCATGGACCGTCTGATCATCATGGACCGCGGCCGGATTGTCGAAGAGGGCGATCATGCGAAGCTGCTGAAGCGGGGCGGCATTTATGCGCAGCTATGGTCACGCCAATCCGGCGGCTTTCTCGTCGAGGCGCCCGCAGCACAGGACGACGCGCCGGCGGCCTAGCCGCCGGCGCGCGTAAAGAACGCCGATCGGCCTGTCTCCGTGAACCGGCGAGACGGAAATATAGATAATGACATATGGTTAGAGCCTGAGGCGTCGTTCAGCCATAACGGGCCCCGGACCTGTCCGATTTCATCGCGGCATTGCACGTATGTCTTGCTTCTAATTATGCTGTTATCCAGCGAGTTACGCAGCTATCGTAGTGGCGCAGTCTAATATACTGGGAGCGTCTCGGCCGAAAGGCCATGTCCCCACGCCAGCATGAGCGACGGATTGAAAAAAATCGTTGAGGATCGGGACGCGACGGCGTTCCAGTCGCTGTTCCTGACCTTCGGCCCAAAGGTCAGGGCAATGCTGATGCGCCAGGGGGCCGACAGTGCGACGGCGGACGACATTGTCCAGGAAACAATGCTCGCCGTCTGGTCCAAATCCCACCTTTTCGCTCCTGACCGTGGTACCATTTCCGCTTGGATTTACGCGATCGCGCGGAATTTGCGTCTGGACCGCGTCAGGCGGCAGATCGTCTGGGAACAATGCCGCGGCGAGCTCGAAAATCTGAACGGCATCGAAGACGAGGCCGACAATTCGCTCGCCCGCGAAGCCGACCGGATGCACCTCGCCAACGCGCTCGGCGCGCTGCCGCCGGAGCAATATCAGGTCATCCAGCTTTCCTTCATGGAGGGCCTGTCGCAAACCGAAATCGCCGACCGGCTCCATGTGCCGCTCGGAACAGTCAAGTCGCGAATGCGTCTCGCCTACGACAAGCTGCGATGCTCGGTAGAGGGCGGCGTATGAGCATCCGCAGTCATCCCCAGCCCGGCACGCTGATCTCATACGCCGCCGGAACGCTTCCCGGCGCAATTGCCGGCGTGGTCGCTTGTCACCTGTCGGTCTGCCCCGAATGTCGAGCCAATCTGCGCCTTCTGGAAAGGATTGGCGGGCTGATGCTTGAGCGCCTCAATTCGCCGGACAGCGGAGGTGCGGCGGAGGAATTGGCCGCGCGGCGGGCGTCGAGGCTCGATCCGGCGTTCTTTGCAGCGGATGCGGATCACACGGATCCGGCTCCCGATGATCAGCTCTTGCCCGCCCCGCTCGCACGGTATCTCGGCATGGGCAGCGCCGACATACCCTGGAAGTCGCTTCCGCGCGGGGTGAAGCAATATTGGGTGAAGTTCCCCGCAGGGTCAGGTTTGATGAGGCTGCTCAAGGTTCCGCCGCATACGCAGCTCCTGGAGCACTCCCATCTGGGCCAGGAGGTCACGATGGTGCTCAAAGGCATCTACAGCGATCACACCGGAGACTATGTGCCGGGTGACATCTGTGAGATGGACGAAGGGATGGAGCACGAGCCGGCCGGCACCAGCGATGAAGAGTGCGTTTGCATCGTTGCCAGCGAAATGCCGCCGCGCTATAGCAAGTGGTATGCGCGCATGGTCCAGCCACTGCTGGGATTTTAGCGAAACCGCGTGTGGGTTGGGACGGCATGGATCAGCGGGGCGATCCCGCCGTGTCATGCGAATGACGGCCCGCCTATGGCTTCTACATTGAAGCGGCCCTCGTCCCCGTTTTCTTGGTCTTCACTCCCCGACTATCTCAGTAGATTTCCTGAGCTTTCGAAATTTTAGCACTCACCTCTTGACAGTGCTAACAATTGGTCATAGATGCCGCTCAGAGGCGGTGATCCGGTAATCCTGCCCCCGTTCCTCATTATTGTCCGGTCATTTAAGGAGGTCTTAATAATGAAGTTTCGTCCACTTCATGATCGTGTTGTCGTTCGCCGCATCGATGCTGAAGAGAAGACAGCTGGCGGCATCATCATTCCCGATACAGTGAAGGAGAAGCCCCAGCAGGGCGAAGTCGTAGCTGTCGGGCCCGGAGCGCGCGGCGACGATAATAAGCTGATCCCGCTGGACGTGAAGGCGGGCGACCGGATTCTATTCGGCAAATGGTCCGGTACCGAGGTGAAGATCGACGGTGAGGACCTTCTGATTATGAAAGAGAGCGACATTATGGGCGTTCTCGAAGACGAATCGGCTGGGAAGAAAAAAGCTGCATAAAGTTCAGACTGATCGAAGGAGACACTCTCAATGACTGCTAAGGACGTCAAATTTGGCCAAGAGGCGCGCGAGCGGATGCTGCGCGGCGTCGATATCCTCGCTGAGGCCGTGAAGGTCACGCTGGGCCCGAAGGGACGCAACGTGGTTCTCGACAAATCGTTCGGTGCCCCGCGCATTACCAAGGACGGTGTGACGGTCGCCAAGGAAATCGAGCTTGAGGACAAGTTCGAGAATATGGGCGCCCAGATGGTGCGCGAAGTCGCTTCCAAAACCAACGACGTTGCGGGCGACGGCACAACGACCGCGACGGTCCTGGCGCAGGCGATCGTCAGGGAAGGCGCGAAATCCGTTGCCGCCGGCGCCAATCCGATGGATCTGAAGCGCGGCGTCGATCTGGCCGTCAACGCGGTGGTCAATGAGCTGGCCGCAAAGGCGAAAACCATCTCCAGCAGCAGCGAAGTCGCTCAGGTCGGCACGATCTCCGCCAATGGCGACACCGAAATCGGTAACAAGATCTCGGAAGCGATGGAGAAGGTCGGCAATGAGGGCGTGATCACGGTCGAGGAGTCGAAGAGCCTTGAGACCGAGCTGGAAGTGGTCGAGGGCATGCAGTTCGACCGCGGCTATATCTCGCCCTATTTCGTCACCGACGCCGAGAAGATGCGCGTCGAGCTCGACGATCCGGTGATCCTCATCCATGAGAAGAAGCTCTCCAATCTGCAGGCCATGCTGCCGGTTCTGGAGGCTGTCGTTCAGTCGTCCAAGCCGCTGCTCATTATCGCCGAGGATGTCGAGGGTGAGGCTCTTGCCACGCTGGTCGTCAACAAGCTGCGCGGCGGTTTGAAGGTTGCCGCCGTCAAGGCGCCCGGTTTCGGTGACCGCCGCAAGGCCATGCTTCAGGATATCGCCATCCTGACCGGCGGCGAGATGATCTCGGAGGACCTCGGCATCAAGCTTGAGAATGTCACTCTGAACATGCTCGGCCGCGCCAAGAAGGTCACAATCACCAAGGATGACACGACCATCGTCGATGGCGCCGGCGAAAAGCAGGACATCGAAGCCCGCGTGGGTCAGATCAAGCAGCAGATCGAGGAGACGACCTCCGATTACGACAAGGAGAAGCTGCAGGAGCGCCTTGCCAAGCTCGCCGGCGGTGTCGCCGTCGTGCGCGTCGGCGGTGCGACCGAAGTCGAAGTGAAGGAGAAGAAGGACCGCGTTGACGATGCTCTGAACGCCACGCGCGCGGCTGTCGAGGAAGGCATCGTGCCCGGCGGCGGCGTCGCTCTGCTTCGTGCCGTCAGCGCTCTCGAAATCTCTGAATGTCGAGAATGAGGATCAGAAAGCGGGCGTCAACATCATCCGCAAGGCGATCCAGGTTCCGGCTCGCATCATTGCTTCGAACGCCGGCGAGGACGGCGCGGTGATTGCCGGCAAGATCCTGGAGAAGGACCAGTACAATTTCGGCTACAACGCCCAGACCGGCGAATATGGCGACCTGGTTTCGGAAGGCGTCATCGACCCGGTGAAGGTTGTGCGCTCCGCCCTTCAGGATGCCGCATCCGTCGCGGGCCTGCTGATAACCACCGAGGCCATGGTCGCGGAACGGCCGAAGAAGGAAACAGCGGCGGCTCCGGCCATGCCGGGCGGCATGGACTACTAATCGGTCCGAAGCCTACGACGCACGAAGGCCCGCCTGCGCGGCGGGCCTTTTCTTTTGCCGCGCCGCTAGCGCTACGCGCGTCCAATCGGACGCGGGAACCGTTGCGCTCGCCTTTAGAAATAGATCAACTTGACCTCGTCCAAGTGGAAGCACTTGAACGAGGGTTGATCTAGCGAACGGTCCGCCGGAAGAAGAAGACGAGCACCAGCCCGCCGACAAAGCCTCCGATATGCGCCATATAGGCGATGCCTCCGATCTCGGCCGTCTGCGTCGAGTTCGCGATCGAGCCGATGCCGCTGATGAGCTGCAACACGATCCACAGCCCTATCACGAAGATGGCGGGAACGCGCGCGATCCCGCCAAAGAGGACCATCACGGTGACCCGGCCGTGCGGAAAAAGCACGAGATAGGCGGCGAGCACACCCGCAATTGCGCCGGACGCGCCGAGATTGGGGATGCTGGAAGCCGGCATTGCCGCCATTTGCGCGAAGGTCGCGATGACGCCGCAGATCAGATAGAACAGCAGGAATGGCAGCGAGCCGAAATTGTCTTCGACATTGTCGCCAAAGATCCAGAGATAGAGCATATTGCCCAGGAGATGGACGACGCCGCCATGTATGAACATCGCGGTGAACACCGTCTGGATCTCGCCCGCGGGATCGTTGGCAAACTCGACCGGCACGAAGGCCCAGCTCTGGATGAAGGCGTCGCCGCCGTTCAGCTCCAGGAAGAATACGGCGACATTCACCAGCATCAGGATATAGGTGACGATCGGCAGGCTGCGCCGCGCGCTATTGTCGTCGCCAATCGGGAAAACCATCTCCGCCCTCTTTCGTTAACCATCATGATCGGCCGCATTGAATATTAGTTAACCATGCGGGAAAGCCGGTTTCAAAGCGATCGGTCCGCGGCGGCAATCGGGATCTGCGCCGATTGGCGCGGGCTTCTGCCAGCCGTTCAAGCGGGCGATGCGCTTTTTGTCTATAGTTGCTCCGATCTGAATTCGAAAGGAGAGCAGGTCCATGAGCGAAAGCGAAAAGGCGGTCGCCCTGATTACCCATGTGAAGCATTTCATCGGTCCCGCCGCCGTCAACCGGCTGCTCCGCGAGGAGATGACCGTCGTCTGCCATGATCGCACGTTCTCAGATGCCGGGGCGCGCGCCGCTTTCCAATCCGAACAGCCGGGTGCGGCAATCCTGACGGCAACCGAGCCCGCCGAGATTGCCGCCGAGCTGGCCGACCGCTTCGGCCGTCTCGATGCCCTTATTTCGAACGACCCCTATCCTGCCATTCGCGCGCCAATCGACGAAGCCGATCCTGAAGACTTCCGCCGCGCGCTTGAGGCTCTCGCCGTCTGGCCGTTCGCGCTGATCGCCAAGACGTCCGCCATGATGAAGCGCCGGAGAAGCGGACGCATCCTGATGCTGACCTCCGCCGCCCCGCTGACGGGCATCCCCAACTATTCGATTTACGCAGCCGCGCGCGGCACGGCGAACGCCATGGTGCCGACGCTTGCGCGCGAGCTCGCCCGCTGGGGCATATCCGTCAACGCGGTCGCGCCGAACTACATCAAGAACCCGGATTATTTCCCGCCCGAACTGCTCGCCAATCAGGAGGCCATGGCCAAAATGCTGAAGAACATCCCCCTCGGCCGGCTTGGCGAGTCCGAGGAAGTTGCCGAGCTCGTTGCACTTTTTGCAGGCGGGCGCTGTGATTTCGTTACGGGACGGGTCATCCCGATCGCCGGCGGCTGGGCATAGGGCGTGACGCGTCGGGACCGACATGTCAGTCGGCGGCCAAAGCCCTAGTCGGAATAGCGCCATCATCATAGAGCCTTGCCGCAAGCCATTAATATTTCTGGTGACTTTGCCCGCTTAGCATTAGATTTCCGTGAGCGGAAAGAAATTTCCAACATGGTCCGACAGAAATGCGTGCGATTGTGGCAGGAGCCGAGCAAACATATTGTGATGAGAATGTGACAAGAGAATTGACAGCTCCTGCAATAATTCTAGCGATCAATGCGGCCGTGAATTGTACAGATTGCGACCATGTGGGCGAAAATTGTCATTGCCCGGCTTTAAACTTTGGCGCCGAACGTGTAATATGCGTTTGCACTGCTACAGCGCGGCCCTGCGCCAATCCGAACCTGCGGACAATCTGAACCATTTGCATAGGGGCGTATCCGCGCGGCGAGGCCCGGAACTCTCCCGGGCGTCATGCTCGGCCAAGCGCCGAGCACCCTGACTCGCTGTGCGCATTCGTCCGGCTGAAGCTTCGGTTACGGCAAGAGCTTTCGTGATCCAAAAGGCGCGTTCGGCCGGGCCTAGATCAACTCTCGTTCAAGTGGAATCACTTGGACGAGGTCAAGTTGATCTATTTCAAAAGACGAGCGCAACCGTTCCCGCGTCCATTTGGATGCGCGGTGCGCTCGGTTTCGCCGGCCGCGAGGACCGGCAAAAATGGAGGTATCTGAAATCGTGGCGATTAATCTGAACGCAGAACTCGATCTTCAAGAACAGGCTTACAGTGATGATCCGCTGACCGATCGAGCAACGGATCTCTATCGCGGTGAATATGTCAAAACCTTCGTCGAAAAATGGGATGAGCTGATCGACTGGAATGCGCGGGCGCAGTCGGAAGGGCAGTTCTTCATCGATATTCTGCGCGCCCGCGGAAAAACATCCATTCTCGATGTGGCCACCGGGACCGGATTTCATTCCGTGCGGCTGACCGAAGCGGGCTTTAACGTCACCAGTGCCGACGGCTCGGCGGCGATGCTTGCGAAGGCCTTCGACAATGCGAAGAAGCGCGGCCTCATCCTGAAATCGGTTCAGGCCGACTGGCGCTGGCTCAACCGGGACATTCAGGGCAAATACGACGCCATCATCTGTCTCGGCAATTCATTCACCCATCTGCATGAAGAGCAGGATCGACGCCGCGCATTCGCCGAATTTTACGCCGCGCTGAAGCATGACGGCATATTGATCATCGATCAGCGCAATTACGACTACATGCTCGATCACGGCTTCAAATCGAAGCACAAATATTACTATTGCGGCGATCGGGTCACCGCGGAGCCGGAATATATCGACGACGGTCTCGTGCGGTTCCAATACAGCTTCCAGGACGGAGCCGCTTATACGCTCAACCTCTTCCCGCTGCGCAAGAATTACATGCGCAAATTGCTGAAGGAGGCCGGGTTCGAGCGCGTTCGCACCTATGGCGACTTCCAGGAGACCTATCAGGAAAACGATCCCGACTTTTTCGTCCATATCGCCGAGAAATCGTCACTGCCGAGTGCGCGCTGGACTGGGCGGGACGACGGCGCCGATCAGTCGAAGGCTCGCGTCGATACCGAGGTCTATTATGACAGCGAGGATGCGAACACCTTCTACACCGCGATATGGGGCGGCGAGGACCTTCACATCGGCTGCTATGAGGAGACCCAGGACATCAAAGCCGCGAGCACGGAAACGGTCGACCGCATGGCGCGGATGCTCAGCCGCCTGGATGCCGACACGCGCGTGCTGGACATCGGCGCAGGCTATGGCGGCTCGGCCCGCCGCATTGCGCAGAACACGGGCTGTGAGGTGCGGTGTCTGAACATCTCTGAAACCCAGAACGATGTGAACCGTTACAAGAACCGCCGCGCCGGGTTGCAGGACAAGGTCAGTGTCGTCCACGGCGTCTTCGAGGAGATCCCCGAGCGCGACAACAGCTTCGACGTCGTCTGGTCGCAGGACGCCATCCTGCATTCCGACCAGCGCGAAAAGGTGCTTCAGGAAGTGTTCCGGGTGTTGAAGCCGGGCGGCGAGTTCGTGTTCACGGACCCGATGCAGGCGGACGACGTGCCGGACGGCGTCTTGCAGCCGGTCTATGACCGCCTGAACCTTTCGAGCCTGGGGTCATTCGGCTTTTATCGCGAAACCGCCAAGGCGCTGGGCTTCGAAGTCCTCGACCAGATGGAGATGACGCAGAATCTGCGCAATCACTATGCGAGGGTCCGCGAGGAGCTTGCCGCGAATTACGATGCGCTTCTGGAAAACGCATCGAAAGCCTATCTCGACAAAATGCTCGTCGGGCTGGAGAACTGGGTGAAGGCTGCGGATAACGGATATCTGGCCTGGGGCATCCAGCGCTTCCGCAAACCGGCCTAACAGCGAAAAAGCGGGCGGGCATCGTCGCATGCCCGCCCGCTGTCATGTTCAGGCGTGCACGGAGGCGGATTCCAGCGCATCCACGATATCGCCGACGACCGACGCGACCAGCGTTTCATCATCTCCTTCCGCCATCACGCGAATGACGGGCTCCGTTCCCGAGGGACGGATGAGCAGCCGGCCCTGATTGCCGAGCCGCAAACGGTTCTGCTCGATAATGGCCGTGACGCTTTCATTTTCGAGCGGCCTCGCCCCATTCGTGGCCACGCTCTTGGTAAGCTGCGGCACGGGATCGAAGCGCTTGCAAACCTCGCTGACCGGCTTGCCGCTGGTGATGACGACGCCGAGAATCTGGAGCGCCGTCACCAGCCCATCGCCCGTTGTCGTGTAGTCGGTCATGACAATGTGGCCGGACTGCTCGCCGCCGAGATTGTAGCCTTCGGCGCGCATCCGCTCGACCACATAGCGGTCGCCGACAGGTGTGCGCACCAATTGCAGACCGATCCCGTTCAAGAAGCGCTCAAGCCCCAGATTGGACATCACCGTCGCGACGACACCATTGCCGACGAGGCGGTCATCGGCCGTCCACGCCTCGGCGATGGCGGCAAGAAGCTGGTCGCCGTCAATGATCGTCCCGCGCTCATCCACGATAATGACGCGGTCCGCATCGCCATCGAGCGCAATGCCGATATCCGCCCCGACCTGCCGGACCTTTCGGCAAAGCGCGTCGGGCGAGGTCGAGCCGCAATTGCTGTTGATGTTGAAGCCATCGGGGGTCACGCCAAGCGCCGTCACCTCGGCGCCAAGTTCCCACAGCGATTGCGGCGCAACTCGATAGGCTGCGCCATGAGCGCAATCGATGACCACTTTCAAATCGTCCAGGCGGATATGCCGGTGGAGCGTCCGCTTGGCATATTCGATGTAACGGTCGAAGACGCCGTCGATGCGCTTCGCCCGCCCCATGGCATCAGGCGGTGCGAGGAGCTCGGAGGTGTCCCCCATCACAAGCTGCTCGATTTCAACCTCGATCTCGTCTGACAGCTTGAAGCCTTCCCTGTCGAAGATCTTGATGCCGTTGTCCTGATAGGGATTGTGCGAGGCGGAGATCATCACGCCGAGATCGGCTCTCAGCGACCGCGTCAGCATGGCGACGGCCGGCGTCGGCATCGGTCCGAGCTGAAACACGTCCATGCCGACCGAGGTGAAACCGGAGACGAGCGCGGACTCGATGACATAGCCCGAAAGCCGTGTGTCTTTCCCGATCACGACCCGGTGCCGATGATCGCCATTCTTGAAGAGATGACCGGCCGCCATGCCGACTTTCATCGCAATTTCGGCGGTCATCGGATTGGAGTTGGCCTGCCCCCAAATCCCGTCCGTGCCGAAAAGTTTCCTTGACATGGATTTGTATCCCCAACTGCTAATGAGCTATTGCAAATGAGATTTCTAGCCAGATTTCAAAATGCGACAATCAAAAAGAGGGCCTTTACTTCCATTCCTATCATTAGATTTGAAAAATCCAGTGAAAACATTTCAAGTAATTGCAAATAAACTTCCAAGTTTTCCTATACCATCGAGAAGATGGACATTCTAGTAAATTATTTTCTCAAATAATTACAGCTTGCCATTTGCCCGCGAGCCGCTGGCCCGATCACGCACTGGCGCATGCCCGCCAGCAATCGAGCGCCTGCCGCGTTTCGGCCACGTCATGCACCCGGAAAAGCTGAACGCCTTGCGACGCCGCCGCCAGGGCCGCGCCGAGACTTCCCGGTCCCCGCCGCTTCGGATCGCTCTCGCCGGTCAAGCCGCCGATGAATCTTTTCCGCGACGCGCCCACGAGCACCGGAACGCCGAGACCGTGGAGAATGCCGACTCCCGAAAGCAGATCGAGATTGTGCGCCACGGTTTTCCCGAAGCCGATGCCGGGATCGGCGATCAGCATGCGCCGCGGGATACCGGTATCCTCGGCGGCACCGATTCGTGCTTCGAGGAAGTCGTAGACCTCCAGGAGCACATCGTCATAGGTCGGGTTGTCCTGCATCGTTCTCGGGTCGCCCTGGGCATGCATCAGCACGACCGGACGCTGAAGCCGTGCGGCTGCCGCCAAGGCGCTCGGTTCATGCATCAGAGCGGAAACATCGTTGATCATCGCCGCGCCGGCCTGGACCGCCGCCTCCATGATGCGCGTCTTTCTTGTGTCGATGGAGATGGGGCATTCCAGATCACGGAGGGCGCTGATCACGGGAATGGTGCGGCGCATCTCTTCCGCCTCGTCGACCGCGGCGGCCCCCGGCCTCGTGGACTCGCCGCCAATATCGACAATATCGGCGCCTTCGCTCGCAATCCGCCGGGCATGGGCGATGGCGCTTTCCGCCGTCCCGAAATCGCCGCCATCGGAGAAGCTGTCCGGCGTGACGTTCACAATGCCCATGATCAGGGGACGATCAAATTCGAGGCCCGCCATGGCGGGTCGAGGCCTGACGATGCGATCAAGACATGCCCTTATCTCCGCATCCCCGCTCCCGGCAAGGTCCGGCACGGATGCGAGGCGGCGCTTTGCGTCTCCCGGCACGCCCTCGATAAGCTCGAACGCCGTGCAGGCGGCGGGACCACCGGCAATGCGTAACGCGGCACCCTCGGCGACGGCTTGCGACGCGGCCCGTCCCCAAAGCATGCCCAATGGACGAAGATAGAGCTTCCCGCTCACGCGCAAATCCTCAATTTCCGCTGTCGCACCTATCGGACCATCAGCTTAGCGGAGTTCTTGGCGGCTGTCTCTTTGGATCCGATCGGCGGCTCATTGGCGATGACCGACCCGCGCATGACGGCCGGTCCGCCCCGTTCCAGCGCTCCGCGCGGTGATCGACAAGGCGGACAATGCCTTGCCTGGACACGCGAAATGGGGCTGGATGAGGACAAGATTGAGTCTCACAAGAGGAGCAACTTGCATGGAGATAAAGGGACAGGCCGCAATCGTGACGGGCGGCGCATCGGGTCTTGGCGCAGCGACAGCGAAGCTCCTCGCCGGGGCCGGTGCGCGCGTCGCCGTGGTCGATCTCAAGGCCCAGGCGGCCGAGGCCGTGGCCGGCGAAATCGACGGCATCGGGATCGCCTGCGACGTTGCGGATGCGTCGGCCGGCGAGGCGGCGATCGCCAAGGCCGCCGAAGCGCACGGACCCGCGCGCATCCTGGTCAATTGCGCGGGGATCGGCCTCGCCAAGCGCATCGTCGGCCGCGAGGGGCCCATGCCGCTTGGCGATTTCGAGCGCGTCATCCGCGTCAATCTCGTCGGGACCTTCAACATGATGCGGCTTGCGGCGGCGGAAATGGCAAAGCTCGATCCGCTGACCGATGGGGAGCGCGGCGTGATCATCTCCACCGCGTCGGTCGCGGCTTTCGAGGGGCAGGTAGGCCAGGCCGCCTATTCGGCCTCCAAAGGCGGCGTCGCCGCCCTGACCATGCCGGCGGCGCGTGAACTGGCGCAGTTCGGCATCCGGGTTCTTGCGATCGCGCCCGGCCTGTTCCTGACGCCGATGATGCAGGGTCTGCCGGAGGACGTCCAGAAATCGCTCGCCGAGGCGATCCCATTTCCGAAGCGCCTGGGCAAACCCTCCGAATTTGGCGAGCTCGTTTTGAGCTGCGTGGCCAATCTTTCGCTCAATGGCGAGGTGATCCGACTGGACGGCGCGCTGCGCCTCCCGCCGCGCTGAGGGCGTGCCCTCATGTCGTCACGGTCGAGACCCGGGATCACCGGGTTTCGCCACTTCGGCCTCGATGTCGGGCACCAGCTATCAACTCCTGAGTGTTATGCTTACAGCGCGCTTCGCATTATAGTCGCCCGCGAAGTGCGATCAGCCCGGCGACTATGAACACAAGCAGCGACACCGATACACCGCCCTCCTGGCATGCGATGCCGGCCGATGCCGTCATGGAGCAGCTCAATGCGAAACAGGAGGGCTTGAGCAGCGCGGAAGCCACGCGCCGGCACGGCGAGCAGGGGCCGAACCGGCTGACGCCCGCCAATGAACGCACGGCATTCGAGCGTTTCATTACTCAGTTCACCAATACGCTGGTGATGGTGCTGCTCGCGGCGGCGATCGTCATGGTCGCGATCGGCGAATGGCTCGACGCGGCGGTGGTCGGCGGCGTCGTTTTGATCAACGCCATCATCGGTTTCATTCAGGAAGGCCGCGCCGAGAAAGCCCTGGAGGCCGTGCAGAAGGCCGTCGCGCCGAAAGCATCGGTGTTCCGTAACGGCAGGGCGCAGACCGTCCCGGCGGAAACGCTTGTCTCGGGCGACGTCGTTCTCGTCAAATCGGGCGATCTGGTGCCCGCCGATCTCCGGATCATCGAGGAGAGGGGGCTCGAAGTGCAGGAAGCGGCGCTCACCGGCGAATCGAACGCGGTGTCCAAAAGCGCCGAAGCCGTCGAGCATGATGCCGCGCTCGGCGACCGGGCCGGCATGGCCTATTCCGGGACCATAATCGCACGCGGCGAAGGCCGGGGCGTCGTCATTGCAATCGGTGACGAAACCGAGATCGGCCATATCGGCCGCATGATCGCAGAAACCGGGACGACCGATACGCCGCTTGGTCAGCAGATCACCCGGTTCAGCCGCTGGCTGACCTTGGCAATCCTGGTGCTGGCCGCCGTGACCTTCGGGGCCGGCGTCTGGCTCCAGGGCTTTGGCGCCGTCGAAATGTTCGAGGCGGCGGTCGGTCTGGCGATCGCGGCGGTGCCGGAGGCGCTTCCGGCGATCCTGACAATCACCATGGCGGTCGGCGTGACGCGGATGGCGCGCCGCAAGGCGATCATCAGAAGACTGCCGGCGGTGGAAACGCTTGGCGCTGTCAACGTGATCTGCGCCGACAAGACAGGAACGCTGACCAGCAATCGACTGACAGTCCGCTCGGCACTAACCAACGAAGGCCGTTTCGCCATCGACGGGCAAGGCTATGCGCCGGAAGGCGACATACGCAATGAGAAGCATGGTGGCGCCGGCAGCGCGACTGATGACAAGCTGCTGCGGGATCTGGCCAAGGCGGCGATCCTTTGCAGCGATGCCTCGCTCAGCGAGAATGGCGGCGAGTGGAGCATCGAGGGCGACCTCACCGATGGCGCCCTGATCGTCTTTGCCCACAAGGTCGGTTTCGATTCCGACGAGGTCCGGAAGAAAGCCCCCCGGCTCGATGCCGTTCCTTATGAATCCGACCAGCAATATATGGCCTCGCTCAATGAGGATGATGGCCGCAGGACGATCTATCTGAAAGGCGCGCCGGAGCGCATTCTCGATCTGTCGGACCGTGTCGCAACGGCTAAGGGAGACACAGCGCTCTGCCGCGATGAATGGCTCCAAGCCGTGGATGAGGTCGCCGGTCAGGGGGAGCGCTTGCTCGCCGTGGCACGGCAAGACACGCAGACTGGTCGGCTCGATACGGGCGTCGTCGAAAGGGGCGGTTTCACCCTGATCGGCCTCGTCGGCATGATCGATCCGGCCAGGCCGGAAGCACGGGACAGTATCAGGACCTGCGAAGCCGCCGGCATAGAGGTAAAAATGGTGACCGGCGATCACGCCGTCACCGCAAAGGCGATCGGCGCTTCGCTCGGGCTTCAGCCGAATGTGATCACCGGCCCCGAACTCGACCGCCTCGATGACGAACAGTTCGCCAAGGCTGTTCGCGACCACGCAATCATTGCCCGCGCAACGCCGGAACATAAGCTGCGCATGGTTAACGCTCTCCGATCGGACGGCCGGATCATCGCAATGACCGGCGACGGCTTCAACGATGCTCCCGCCCTGAAGAATGCCGATGTCGGCGTGGCGATGGGCGGCATGGGAACCGATGCGGCCAAGCAGGCGGCGGAAATGGTGCTGACCGACGACAATTTTGCCTCGATCGTGGACGCGGTCGAGGAAGGCCGCACGGTCTACGACAATATCCGCAAGGCGATCCTTTACATTCTGCCCACAAGCTTCGGCGAGGCCGGCCTCATCATTCTCGCCGTTCTGCTCGGTCAAACTCTTCCCATCACCGCCCTGCAGATCCTTTGGATCAATCTCGTAACCGAAGTGACGCTGAGCGTCTCGATCGCCTTCGATCCGGCCGAGTCCGACATCATGAAACGCAAGCCGCGCCAGCGCGACGCACCGCTCCTGTCGCGTTTCCTGAGCTGGCGACTGGCCTTCGTTACGATGCTGATGACGGTTGGCGGCTACGCGCTTTTCCTCTGGCGGCAGGAGAGTGGCTCGATCGAGGAGGCCCGCACTCTGGTCGTCAACACGATCGTCATGTTCGAGATCGCCTATCTGTTCAACTGCCGGCGTCTGCATGAGTCCGTGTTGAGCTTCGCCGTTCTCATCAAGAACCGGGTCATCCTTCTTTCGATCGCGGCGGTGCTCGCGCTCCAGGTGCTTTTCACCTATGCCGGCTTCATGAACGGCCTTTTCGGCAGCGCTCCAGTGAGCGTGGCGGATTGGGGCATGGCCGCGCTCTTCGGCCTGGGCCTGTTCGCCATCGTCGAAATCGAAAAATTGATCTCCCGCCGCGTCTGGCCCTGGCCGGCATAGCCCTTTAGGGGATTATAGCGTCGCGGATACATGCTTCGGCGCCGATCTCCGCCCGTTTGCCCAAGATCGGGGGCGCTTAGGCCGCGAGCTTGTCGTAGCGGGCTGAGCCAGAAAAGCTGTCCGATCAGAGCCTCCTTTGGAGCCTCTGAATTTGATTTGCGGCCTCAATTCAATGCGCTGATTGGGTTCCGACCCTAGTGTCCTGAATCAGAGGTATGCTTCATAATTTTCCGGGCTGGTTCTGAGACAGAACCTGTTGACGGCTTCAAGGATGTCGTCGGCGGTGCGAACCCATTTGAACGGCTTCGGGTCTTCGTTGCGGGCGTCGATATAGGCGAGGATCGCCTGCTCCAACTCGCGTTCGCTGCGATGGACACCGCGCTTGATCTGTCGTTCGGTGATCTCGGCGAAAAACCGCTCAACCATGTTCAGCCATGACGAGCCGGTCGGCGTGAAGTGGACGTGCCAGCGCGGCCGCCGGGCAAACCAGGCGCGGATCGCCGGGGTCTTGTGGGTGGCGTAGTTGTCCATGACGATGTGGATGTCGAGGTCCCCGGGCACGCGGCGTTCGATCTCGGCGAGGAACCTCTTGAACTCGACCGCGCGGTGGCGCTTGTAGCATTTGCCGATGACGTCTCCGGTTGCGGCGTTCAGGGCCGCGAACAGCGAGGTCGTGCCGTGACGGACATAGTCATGCGTGCGCCGCTCCACCTGCCCGGGCCGCAACGGCAGCACCGGCTGCGCGCGGTCCAGCGCCTGAACCTGGCTCTTCTCGTCGACGCACAGCACAACCGCCCGCTCCGGCGGGTCCAGATACAGCCCCACCACGTCGCGCACCTTGTCGATGAACAGCGGATCGGTGGAGAGCTTGAACGTCTCGGTGCGGTGCGGCTGCAGGCCGAAGGCGCGCCAGATCCGTTGCACGCTCGAGGTTGAGATGCCGCTCTGCCGGGCCATCAGGCGCGAACTCCAATGCGTCGCCCCCTTGGGCGCGCTTTCCAGCGTGCGTACAATCACGGCCTCGACCTGTTCGTCGGTGATCTTGCGCGGAACGCCGGGCTTCGGCTCGTCGTACAAGCCATCCACACCGCGCGCGATGAACCGCCGCCGCCACTTGCCGGCGGTCGCCTGATCGACGCCGAGCTCCGCGGCCACCTGCTTGTTCTCGGCGCCCGTGGCGCACGCCAGCACGATGCGCGCGCGCATCGCCAGCGCCTGCGCCCCGTAATTCGGCGCCGCGCCAGCGCAACAAGCGCTCGCCGCTGTGCCTCGCTCAACTCGACTTCCGGTGCGCGCCGCGCCATCATCCCTCTCCCCTTATCAGCGAATCGCTCACCCAGATAATGGCACGTATCTCTGAACCAGGACACTAGATCAACCCTCGTTCAAGTGGAATCACTTGAACGAGGTTAAGCTGATCTATATCAATAAGTCTGCGCAACTGTTCCCGCGTCCATCCCCGCCTTCGCGGGGACATGCTTGGACGCGGACAGTTGCACTAGCCTATCGGAGCGGGACGTTCGATCTCCGAAATCGGCACGCATCGAAGAAAAGCGGCGACGCTCAAGCCGGTTTTCATACTCTGCCGACAGAATATCACTGCAATTCGTGAACGCTGACCATTCGAGTTTTTCTGGCTATTCGGCCGTTGATTGCATAAAGTCTTTCATGACTTGGCATCTTCTCATTTGAAACACTGCTGCCTCATTCGTGAGCTGCTGAAGGGCCCTATTCATGAAGCCCCTGGTTTCAGTGCTAGCCATTTCACTTTTCACATCATCTTGTGCTGCGGCTGCAGCCGACCTGCCCAGCTATGACGTCGAGGGCTATTGCAGACAGATCGCAACAGCCACGGCAACGTTGAGCGGGCCGGTGGTCAATGCATGCATTGAAAGAGAGAGGCAGGCCTTCAGCAGGCTCCAAGGCGAATGGACCGAGCTCCCAGAGGCGATGAGACAATACTGCCTTTCTCTCCTCCCCCGCATCGCCCTCTCCTATGTGCTTCTCGACACCTGCATCAAGAAGGCATCGAATTCAGCGGCGGATTCCCACCGATAAGCCATCGTCCGGGCGACCGCCTGGCGCCGTTTCGGGCTCCTCCAATCCCGGCGGGCCACTGCAACCTTGATTCAATCTGAAATCTTCCTGTTCCCCGCTCCGAATTCTGCCATTTGCCCAATTCCTGTGGCGTGGTTGACATTGACGCCAAACTTATAGACGAGTTGGCCGCCGAAATACGCTGTCGTGATGATCGCGAGTGCGCCGACGATTTCGACCATGACGAGCGCCACCTTGCGCCCCCCTTCGATTTCCGCTCCACGCCACCAGTTGAAGGTGCGAAAAATAGCCCAGATAGAAACGAAGATGGCCGTCCAGGTCCCGAGCGCCTCATGCGTCTCCAGGAGCGAATCTTTGACGCCGGCAGCCGTTGCGGCGTCATAGGCGAGGTCGCCTGCCAGGAATGTAATCACCGCGAAGATTCCGGCCAGGACGGCAAGGCTTACAGAAACGCTCCCTGCGACGGTACGCCCGGAGACGGCATTGCCGCGCAACAGAGCCAGTGTGTCGAAGAAGGCGAGACTGAGGAAGAAGACGATAGGGAAATGAACCACGATCGGATGAAGTTCCGCAATCTGAAGCATTCTATGGAACCCTTTTTGTTTGATTTCCTATGTGATGAAAGCGCCGAAGGCAGCGCCCTGTTGACGGTGATGGGATCAAGGTTTGGGTTGAGACAGATAAGAAGAATCCACTCGGTGAGACATTGGCACACGACTGAGAGATCACGTCCCTAGCGCAACGCGCGTCCAAGCATGTCCCCGCGAAGGCGGAGATGGACGCGGGAACAGTTGCGCTCGTCTTTTGAAATGGATCAACTTAACCTCGTTCAAGTGATTCCGCTTGAACGAGGGTTGATCTAGGTGGTTCGAGGCGACCGGCACGCCGGCCGGGCTTGCATTGGTCGGCCTTTGCTCCGGCGTCCGCGAGTTGCGTGTCTGCGTGTCGCCTCGCTTTTCCACGACCGCGAGCAGCCCCTCTATTCCAAAAGGCAGGGACACGCGGCGGATCGCAATCTCGGCGGGTTGGAAGCCCCCGCTCCTGAGCAGATCGCGCAGTTCCTCCTCGCCGATGAGCGAATGTGTTTCGGGGCCGGAGAACTTCCACTTGGACATGGTCGAGCGGTCGGTGGCGTAGATCGCCATGGCCCCGCCGGGACGAAGCACGCGTCTTGCCTCGCGGATGGCCTGGCCGTCCCTGCCGAAGAAGTAGGCGACGTTCACCGCCAGGATCTTGTCGATGATTTCGTCCTTCCACGGCAAGGCTTCGAAGACGCCGCGCCGGAGAGAGACGCGACCCTCGGCGACCGCGTTCCGGTTGTTTCGCGAGGCCTGCGAGACCATTTCCGGAGAGCGGTCGATGCCGAGAACGGCCCCTTGTGAGGCAAGACGGCTCAGCGCCTTCACACCCATTCCCGGACCGAAGCCGAGCTCCAGCACCACATCGCCGGGCCTCACACCGAGGGCGTCAATGGCAATCCGGTTAGGCCCACGATTGGCGAACGCCATCAGCCGTCCGGTCAACCGCCCCCAATGGCCCGTCGGACACCGAAGCTGCTGGCCGACGCCGTGCCAGAAGCCGTCAAGAGACATCATGCTCCAACCCACTTGATCGCTGCGCGTTGCGCTAGCTGCGCATCTTCTGACGGACCCGTTGGAGAAGGCCCCGCATGACCTGGGGGAAATGTTTGTCCCAGATCGGCCGTTCCGGATGGGGCGGGAGGTCGAGGGCTTTCAAAAGCACCGCCTCGGCTCGCTTGTACTCGCCCTGCTCGTAGAGGAAGTCGGCGTAGAAATAGTGCGCGTCGCGTCCATTCGGCGCGTTCCGGACAGCTTCCTCCAGATAGTGCCGCGCCTTGTCATTGTCGCCCCAACCAAGGGGGAAACCGGGCACGCGGTAGTAGAGCACGCCGAGACTTGTCGGTGCGCCCGCGTCGAGCGCCTTTGAGTCCATCTTTTCCGCCTGGATCAGTATATCGCGGGCGGTCGTCGCCAGATCCAGCGCCGTCAAGCCCCATGTGAGAGAGGCGCGCTCACTGATAATGATGCCATCCCAGATCAGCGCTTCGACACGGCCCGGATAGCGTTTCACCAACCCATCGGCGGCCACGCCGATGGGCTCCATCTTCTCCTTGCGCTCGTCATCGGTCTTGCTCAGATATTTCGCCCTCGCCCAGCTTTCCGCCAGATTGCGGATGTCGGCGTCAAGCGCGGGATTGTCAGAGGCACGGGCGAACGGCGCCGAGGCGATCAGCATGGCGAGGCCGGCAGCCGCAAGCGCGGCCTTTTGCTTGAATAGTCGCATGGTCTTATCTCATCGGTTGGTGTGGTGGATGATCATCAGTGCGCGGCAACCCGCGAGAGCTGCTTGGCAATGGACCGGTCAACCAGATGCGGCAGCAGCCGCTGGATCAGCACGAAGACGCGTTCGGGCCCGGCGGGATAAACGCTGTCGGCTTCCTTCGCGATCGCCCGCCATATGGATCTGGCAACGGCCTGAGGCGTATCGAGCTTCATTTTGAACGGCTCGATCAGGCTGCGCAGCGGCAGCGCGGCAGCGGTGCGCGTTGCCCGCGGCGCCGCATGGGTGACGCCAATGCCGAGCGGCGCAAGCTCCCGGCGCAGAGCGATGGAGAAGCCGTGCAGGCCCGATTTCGTCGCCGAATAGACGGCAAAGAGCGGGTATGGAATATCGCCGAGCATGGAGCCCACATTGATGATGCGGGCCCCCTTCGCCCGCATGAGGAGCGGCACGGCATCCCGTGCCAGGGCCATGGGCGCGAGGAGGTTGGTCTCGATGGCGGTGCGAAGCGTCTCGTCCGGCATGTCGGCGAACCGTCCGACCGGCACGACACCCGCATTGTTGATGAGCATGTCGAGCCGCCCCCAGCGTTTGCCGATGGCCACCATCAGGGCGGTGCGGTCGGCGGGAACAGTCACGTCGCCGGCGACAATGAAATGCCCGGAGCCGGGAAGCCTCAGCAATGTCTGCTGCAAAGCCTCGCGGCGGCGGCCCATCAAGGCGAGGCTGACGCCCCGCTCCGCGGCCTCCATCGCCAGCGCGCGGCCAATGCCTGAACCGGCGCCGGTGATGACAGCGAGTTTGCCTTCAAGCTGCACGGGCTCTCTCCCCATGCCGCTCGGCCATATCCTCGAAGATCGCGCCATAGAGGCGGTAGATCACACGCGTTGCGTCGATAATCTGCTCCTGGACTGTCCGGTCCTTGAACCCGTTGACGAGCCGCTTGAACAGCTCGACATGCTCGACATCCAGCCCACCATGGGAGTTGAGATAGGAGAAGCCGCTCTTACCGTCGGTGACGAGCGAGCGCTGCACGGCTCCAGCGAGCTTATGCGCCAGCTCCACCGACAAGCCTTCCAGCACATGCACCATGCCAAGGATCGCATAGGGGCTGATCCATTGGATCGAGTAGTAGCAATAGGCAACCATTGCCTGGCAGGGAACGCCGGGCTTGCCGCGCGCCACCGCCTCGGCGTCTCCGCCCATGGCGCGGATGTCGTCGAGGATCCATTTTTCGTGGCCGCGCTCCTCGTTCATATATTCGAGGAGGCCGGTCTGATAGCGCTCATCGCGCGTCATCGAGGCGGCAAGCGCCAGCAGCGGAAACGTATGTTTGACGTGGTGATAGGCTTGCGTCAGGAAGTCGAGATAGAGCTCGCGCGAGGCTCCCGTCATCAGCGCCTGCTGAACGATCGGGATGGAAAGGAAACGTTCCCTGGCCCCGGTCGTCTCGGCGTAGAGTTTTTCATATGGCGTCATGATGTCACCTCAAGAGTTTCGTCGGTTAGAAGTCTGTTCATTTCTTTGTTCAGCAGGCTGAGCGCGGCGCTCCTGCGAATTCTGCCGTTCGACGTGAACAGCCCAGCCTGTGCGGCCGCCGCGCGAGAGACCGCGAAAGCCCCCCTCGGCCGCGCATAATCCGGCAATTCGGCGCAGGCTTGCCGAATGGCGGCGAGAAGGTCCTCGCGCGATACGGCGTCCGCCCAGGCCTGAGCCGGCGCGGAAGGGATGAGGAGCACAGCCAGCTCGGAAGCCAGTCCCGCCTGGCCGAGCACGCAGGCGCTCCATCTGGGATCGCCGAGCAGCGTCGTCTCCACCCATTCAGGGCTGATATTGCGGCCTGCGGGCGTGACGATGAGTGCGTCGCGGCGTCCATGCACCGTCAGAAAGCCGTCGGCATCGAGATGGCCCAGATCGCCGGTCCGCCAGCGGCGGGGGGCAGCGGCATGGTGCAGATATCGGTCCATCACCGAAGGCCCCTCGACCACGATCTCGCCGTCCTCGATAGCCACGCTGAGGCCGCCGAGCGGCTGGCCCACCGTTCCGGTGCGCGAGGCTCCGGGACGGTTGACCGCGACGACGGAGCAGCATTCCGACAGGCCATAGCCTTCGAAGACCGGGATCCCCAGCCTTGTGGCGGTGGCGGCGAGCATGGGGGGAAGGGGTGCGCCCCCCACCGCCACAAAGCGGAGACTCTCCGGGGGACGGCTGCCGCTTGCGGCCAGCTGCGCCGCATAAAGCGCGAGCAATTGCGGCACCATGACACTCGCCGTCGGTTGCTCACGATCGAACGCCTTGGCAATATTCGCCGCCGCGCCACCGCCGACGCTATTTGCTATCGCTGTGTCGTAATGGACCGCGCCGCCAATCAGGACCGGGATCATGACCGAGCAGATCAGCTCAAGGAGCATGGGGAGCGGCAGGAGCGACAAATATTTATCGGCCGCCGTCGCCCCGCTCGCCTCGGCAAGCGCCTTGGCGGACCAGAGCGACTGGCCGTGACAGAGTTGCACGCCTTTTGGCACGCCGGTGCTGCCGGAGGTGTAGATGATGAGGCCGCCTTCTCCGGCCGGGATCGAGGCCGGGTCTGAACGGCGCCGTGAAAGGGCTTGAGCGGGCACAGGCAAATGATGGCGCGCGGTTTCCCCCACATGTGTCTCGAGCACATATTTGATCCCGGCATCGGCGATCAGATGCGCGCATTGCTCCCGGCTGAAAAAAGTCGGGATCGGGACGATGGTCTTGCCCGCCGCGCTCGCGGCAAGAAAGGCAACCGCCCACTCGGCCGAATTCTCCCCGATGAGGCCGATCGTCTCCGGCCCCTGCGCCAGGTCGGCGGCCGCGCCTGCGACCCAGCGCGCCAGCTCCGAATAGGAGAGACGCTGGCGGCTATCGCTCATAGCGATGCGCTGTCCGTCCGTTTCCGCATGGCGCATCGGCGCTTCGGCGAGCTCACCCATGGGCCCGTACTCCCGCAGAAAGGAAAGGGGCCAGGTCGTCGCGCCCGACGGCAAACACCTTTGGATGATTGTCGTAATAGCTGCCCCAGCTTCCAGGATCCGCAACGCGCTCGGCATGCGCCTCGCCCAGCACGATGAGCGGCAGCTGAATGCGGCGGAAGATTTTCTGCAACCGGTCCGTTGCGGTGAAGAACGCCCAGTTGAAGCCGAGCCTGTCGCCGAACAGGATCAGCTCGCGCATGAACTGTACCGAGGCGGCGGGCGTCCTGCTGGCGAGGGCGGAGACCTCCACGATCTCGTGGCGTCCGACAGGCTTTCCGGTCACCGTCCCTATGACCGATTCGACGGCTGCATCGAGATAGCACTCGGAGAAGAACGGCTCGCTTCCTTCGCGCAATCCGGCAGCGCACAAGATCCTTTGGCTCGGGCTGGTGAGCGCCACGATGGTCTTCGGGAGCTCGCCAAGTTGCGCTCCGTAATGATCGAGATAGGCCGTTCGGATAAAGACCGAGACGGCGGGCCATAAGGTGTGGCCCGAGGTCATAAGGATGAGATTCATGCTCGTGATCACGGCTCCCGTCTGGACGAGCGGGACGAGAGATATGCTCTCCGCCTGCTGCCTGCCTGAGTGATTTGCCCGGTGGCGGAGACCTAACGCGCCGACGTCATCCGCATTCCGGCAATGGATGCGAAGAGGAATAGGTGGCGAAGGTTCGGAGAGGGTCGGTGTTTGGATACATTTTGGTAACCTTTGTCACCATTACGGGAAAAAACGCGAGAATCCCGCTCCCTGCGCCGTCCTCGCAGCCTCCTGTGGATTGGTGGCAAGCAATTATGGAAAGCCGCTCGGGCGGGCGGTAGCGATCTCTGAATAGTCATCTGGAGAGGGCATTGGCGCGACAATCTGCCTTGGGGTACAGCCGCGCAGGATCAAAGATGCCGCAATCCAAAGCCGGATAAGGGACATTAAAGCTCCACAATCGGCAATTTCATCATGCTGGGGAGCAGGAAGCACCGAAGGGCCGGCATCCGGCAGAAGATGCTGAAACCTAAAGGGATATCGAAGGATGCTGGCATGAAAGTGCTGCTCGTCGAGGACGATCAGGAAACAGCGGAATTCATCGCCTCGGGCCTCAACCGGGACGGTCATGTGGTCGAGATCGCGGGTGATTGCGGCGAGGGGCTGATGCTCGCGGAAGCCGACACGCACGATATTCTGATCGTCGACCGGCGCCTGCCGGATATGGACGGCCTGACGCTGGTGCGCAATTTCCGCGCTCGCGGCGGCAAGGCGCCCGTCATTTTCCTGACGACGATGAGCAGCATCGACGACCGGGTCGAAGGCTTCGAGGCGGGCGGCGACGATTATCTGATCAAGCCCTTCGCCTATTCGGAGCTGCGCGCCCGGGTCCAGGCGCTCGCCCGGCGCCCGCCCTTGACGCAGACCGAAACGGTCTTGCGCATCGCCGATCTGGAGATGGACCTGATCCGCCACAGAGTGACCCGCGGCGACCAGGAGATCGACCTGCAGCCCCTCGAATTCCGGATTCTCGAATATTTCCTGCGCAATAAAGGCCGCGTCGTCACACGCCACATGCTGCTCGACCGTGTCTGGGATTTTCATTTCGACCCGAACACCAAAGTGGTCGAGGCAAATATTTCCCGCCTCCGCAACAAGATCGACAGGCCCTTTGCCCAGCCGCTTCTCCATACAATCCGGGGGGCCGGTTATATTCTCGAAGCTCCCGGCACATCCGAATGATCAAAGACCTTCTGCGCTCCTCTCCTTTCCGCATCACTGTCTTATTCACCGTGCTTTTCACCGTGTCATCCGTCGTGATGCTGGCGTTTATCTATGTTGGCGCCTCACGCGAATTCCGGAAAACCCTGCGCAACCAGATCGCCACCGAAACGGCCGTTTTGAAACGCGACTTTCAAGACAGGGGCTATGAGGATCTGGTTGAGATGATCCAGGCGCGTTCCAATGCGCCAGCAACGGGCTTCTTTCTCTACGCGATCGCCGACCGATCAGGAAAGCAACGGATCGGCAACCTCCCGATCGAGCATCTGAACGCGGGCTGGAGAGAAGCCACTCTCAGGCACAATATCGTCGATCCCGGCGATGACGGCGAGACGCTGCTCATGATGTTAGGCAGCCCGCTGGGCGACGGCAATGTTCTCATCGTTGCGGCGGGGCTCGACCAAAGCCACGATCTGCGCCAGCTCATCATCGACTCGCTGGTCAGCTCGCTGGCCTTCGTCCTGCCGCTCGTGTTGAGCGGCGGCCTGCTCCTGAGCCGCGCCGTGCTTGCCCGCGTCTCCCGCATTCATCGCGTAAGCAGGAGGATCATGGCGGGGGATTTGTCCCGCCGCTTGCCGATCACGGGCAGCAATGACGAGTTCGACAAGCTTTCTGAGAGCATGAATGCAATGCTGGAACGGATCGAGGAGCTGATGGCCTCGATCAAGCAAGTCACCACCGACATTGCGCATGATCTCAGAACCCCGCTCGGCCGGCTGCGCCAGCATCTGGAGAGCCGCCGGCTCGCCGATCCGACGGTGGAGGTGTGTCTCGAAACGATCGAAAAAGCCAAGAGTGAGACGGACCAGATCCTGAGGACGTTCGATGCGCTTCTGCAGATCGGCCAGATCAGCGCGCTTGATCTGCGCAAACGCTTCACCAAGGTGGATCTGTCGGAGCTGGTCCAGCAGCTCGCAGAAAGCTATCGGCCCGTCGCCGCCGAGAAAGGGCAACATTTCGATGCCCAGATCGAAGCCGGCTTAAGGGTTCATGGACATCGCGAGCTTCTGGCGCAAATGCTCGTCAACATCATCGAAAATGCAATCAACCACAGTCCGAAAGGCGCGCATATCAATCTTTGGACCGGCGGGCAGGAGGGCCAGGTCGAGCTCATCCTGGCCGATAGCGGGCCGGGCATCCCGCCCGATGACCGGAAGAAGATTTTCCGGCCCTTCTATCGCTTGGAAAGGAGCAGGAAGACTCCCGGCAGTGGCCTGGGTCTTGCGCTCGTCCGCTCAATCGCAAAGGTCCATGGCGTCAGCATCTCGCTAGGGGATAATGCCCCCGGCCTTGTCTTCGGCCTGAGCTTTCCAAATCCTAAGGAGAATTGTCAAAGCTGATTGAGGCTGCAGATCGCGTGTGCGACGGGGATGA
>CAVVOX010000004.1:255000-1052962 GCA_963749875.1 uncultured Alphaproteobacteria bacterium | reverse complement strand
GGGCGGAATATGCGTCTTGTTTATTTGGTTCTGCCTTATCTGCCGTTCGTTGTACTGGCGCTGGCGGCGCTCGTGGCGGCGAATTATATCTACGTCTATTGGTGAGTGAGACTTGCGATGACAACAGCGCTCTCGGAAAACGGGGCGGGAATATGGCGAGGTCGAGGTCCGGTCCGTTACGAAGGTCTATGGTGAAAAAGTCCGGCGAATTTACCGCGGTCAAGGAGTGCTCCTTTGTCTGTCGAGCGCGGCAAATTCACTGTGTTGATCGGGCCTTCGGGCTCTGGGAAGACCACGCTCATAGATCTCATAGCCGGTTACGAGAAACCAACAACAGGCGAGGTTCTGATCGATGGGGAACCGGTCCAGGGACCCGGCAGCGACATCGGCTGGTTTGGTGTGTTTCAGGAGACTGCCCTGTTTCCATGGATGACAACCATTAAGAATGTGATGGACGGCCCAGTCGTACATCGCGAACGCAGTGAATCGGAAATTCGCGAACAGGCCGAGAAACTGCTGGAGATCGTGGGGTTGCGTGAGTTTCTGGATAAGTATCCAATCCAGCTCTCGGGCGGTATGCAGCGGCGCGCCGAACTCGCGCGGGCCCTCGTCAACAGCCCCAAAGTACTGCTTATGGGCACGAACCGTTCCGCGGCCTCGATGCGATGACCCGCGGTTTGATGCAGGAATATCTTCTGCGGCTGTTCGAGGGCTCCAATCAAACGATATTGTTCGTCACTTGCGAAATCGACGAGGCAATATTCTTCGCCGACAGGCTGATCATTTTGGGACGCAGTCCTGGCAGCATACAGGCAGTGATTGAAGACGACTTGCCGCGGCCGCGCACTTTTGAAATGCTGACATCGGAGCATTATGCGCAACTGAAGGAAAAGGCCTTGTCGATTCTGTACAAGGAAGCTGTCAGCGCCTTTGCCACCGGCGAACGGGAGGCTACATGGTTGAGGCATTCGAGCGTCGCCGCTCGGGTTGAATTGAAAGGACGCGTACCCTCGATGCGTATCTCTTGGTTGCCGAAGAGGAACAGGCCATGGAGAGTGGGGATGATGCTGGTGATACTGCTCACCGCTCACACCTGTCTGGTTGCGGGCCCATCCTATGGCCAGGCCGACAAGCCCATAATCGCGCACTTGCTTGCGAGTCCGTCGACCTATAAGGACCGAATAATCACGATTTACGGATTGGTCATCGAGACGGAACAGGCGGGCCGCGTTTTCATGCTGCAGGACGTTTCGCAAATACCGCTCAAGATCGTGCGAGCCGACGGCAAGGGGACCGCATTGTACGATCAGGTCCTAGTTAAGGGCGTATTTGAAATTGGACCGCATGGTCCGCGTTTCAACGCTCTCAAAGTTGAGAAGACAAAGGTGTTGGCCGGTGGCGGGTGCTGTTAGAGCATGAACATCGTGTGATCGAGAATGGAATGGCCGGAATTTTTTCGCGTTATTGCAATCATTTTTGCTGCATGTGGCGGAATGGTGAGCGTGGCCGCCTTCGTCTGGGGACGCAGGACGCGTAATGATAGAGCAAGCGCCAAGACATCGCATATCATGTATCTAATTAGCTATATTCTTATGAGTTTGAGTATTTTTTTTATGAGTATTAACGGTTTATTAGCATAAAAATGTCTCATCAATAAATTGCATTAGCTAAGACTTAACCTGACATATTGTGTTCTGGTCCCCACGGCACAGAGATAGCCGGGGCGGGGCGCGGAGCTGGCTGGTATGGCGTAGCGCCCCGGCCCGGCGGATTGGAGGTAAGCGATGTTCTCAGGCCACGGCGCGTTCTGAGACCCCCGCAGCATAAGTGCGCTCATAAAGATGAGTATGCACATAGAGCGCGTTATATTTCATGCTCTCCACTTTCTTTTTAAACTCATTTTCAAAACCCCGATGCTGCTTCATGCATTTCTCTTTGTAAGCAGCAAAGCGCGCCCTCACCCGAGCGTCCTCCGAAATCATCTTCAGAACCCCCTCGTCTTCCATCACCCAACCGACATCGTACAGGCGGGCGAGCATATGTTGGTGGAAGCGATAACACGTCGGCACACTGAGCTTGGTTATCCGTGCATTCTCGCGGGGCAAAGAGCCCAGAACGAAGAGAAATATCAGTTTCAATACGTCGCGTTCGGTTAGCGTGGTAGCGGCCATAAAGCGGTTTTTCATCGGCATCGCTGTTCCTATTAATCAATTTTTTTCAATAGCTTGCGATGAGACTGCCCAATTATTAGGCGAATTTTGCGTATACAGTCGCGGGAAGCGGTCGTTGTCAAACCAGAACCTTTGAGCTTTGCTTGACATAGGAATTTAGTCCTTTGTGATCCGTATGCTGACGTTTTTTAGCTCAGCCATCAGGAAGAAAAATCATGCCGCCTATCTCCCAAAAATCTCAGCCACCGCTCAGAATGCCTCGACGCGAAAAGCTGCCCTCCGAGACATGGCTGCTCTGGGCGTTTGCGCTTGGCACCACGATCATGACCTTCATGGCGATGCTGGCGCTGATCACGGATCAAGGCCTGTTTGGCACGGCGAAAGCCGCCTTCATCGCCGCCACGGCGGGCCTCGTCTCCTATAGTATCAACCGCTTCGCTATTGAAAAAGGCGCTTACCTTGCCGCAACCGGCTTTGCCCTGGCGGGATTGGTGAGCATCGTTTCGATGCTTTTTGTCGGCGGCGGTCTGTTTGCCTCGACCTATGCCGGTCTCACGATCCGCTCGGTCGATGAATTGCAACTGCACGACTATGCGCAAGACCTCAACCGCTTCATTGGCGATCACCATAAAATAGCGTCGCAGGCTACGCGCGCGATTCCCGTCATCAGTCTCATCAGCGCTGATCTAAAAGCGCAGGCCGCGTGTGAGGTTAAGAGCTCATGCCTGTCCGGTCGCCCGAACGGTGGTTACGGCCCGGTGGCGAAAGTCCTGGAAGGCGTCGCCGCCCGTGCCGATGAAATCGCCAAACAATTGCTAGAAGGCGAAGCCAGCCGAGAGGCCACGATCCAACGACTGAACAGATTGATTGGCGACTACCAAACAATCTTGGGCGAAACGGAAAAGCCGCTCCCTGAGCGCCGCCAAAAACTGATCGGCATTGATGCGGAAATAGATCAAGCGCTCAGTAGGCTTGATGAAGCCGTTCCTGTCGCGCTGCTTCAAGCTTATGCGAAGGAACTGGGAGCTGGTGTCTCTATCGCTGGCCAGTCGCAGGCGACTTTCCGCGTCAATGCGTTGATGGCCAAACATGGCGGCAGCCTCACGTCTGTGCTCTCGACACTGGATGATACGGTGGGCGAACGACCATCGTTTCCGGCGCAAGCGGGTGTATCGGCCACCTTTGCTTATATCACGCATTTCCTGCCTATCGCAGCTTTGACGGGCTGTATCGAACTAATTCTGCCTTTAAGCCTTTGGGTGTTCACCTATTTGGGCATCGTTTGGGACAAGCATCAACGTGATCCGCTGCATGCAGTGCCGGTCGAAGCCGACAACCCTTCCGTCATCTCGGCTTACGAATTGAAGATCGCCAAGTTAGAGAAACAAAAGCTGATTCTCGCCGAGAAACTGCAAGATCACGGCAAACCAAAGCACAGCTTCGAGGAAATGTTCGAACTCGCGCTCAGATTTCTGTCAAACCATTGGAAATTATGGGTTTTTGGGCAACTTCCCTTACGCAATACAGTGCTTAGATTGGCCTTTGCCGAACGTATGTCATATCAGCGGAATGGAGGGTTTTCGAACCCGATAAAGTCATTACCATTCAATATCTTAGGAGACATGAGTATGGGTAAAAGCAAAATGGCGCACCTCGAAGGAGACACTTCGAACGCGCTTTTTGAAACTTTATACCAACGCTCATTGACTAGAGCCATTCCCGTTTGAGATTACGCATGCCCGGCATTGCGAAAGAAGTTGCGGCATTCGATCGGGCTGAAATGGTCGAGGAGTGTACCGATGCGATCCCGGAGCGCTTCGACGGTGCGCTCGGCGTATTTACGCAGAAGCGCTTTCAGCTTGGCGAAGGCCTGTTCGATCGGGTTGAGGTCGGGGCTGTATGGCGGTAGATAGCGTAACTCTGCGCCAGCGGCTTCGATCGCGTCGCGGATTGCATCGCCTTTGTGTGAGCTGAGATTGTCCATCACCACGATGTCGCCGGGCGTGAGTGTGGGCGCCAGCACCTGTTTGACATGGGCCAGGAACGCGGCCGCGTTCCTGGCCCGTCCATCACCATGGGCACCGTCAGCATGCCGGCTCGCAGCCCTGCCACGAAAGTGGTGATTTTCCAATGGCCGTGCGGCGTGCGGCCACGCACTCGAGCGCCCTTCAGACCGCGTCCGCGCAGGCGCGCCATATTGGTCGCGCATCCGGTTTCATCGATGAACACCAGCTTTTCGGGATCAAGAGCGGGCTGCGCCTTGCGCCATGCCTCATGCGCTTCGGCCACGTCAGCGCGAAGCTGCTCCTCGGCCAGCACGCTTTTTTTTGAAGCTGTAGCCTTTGGCGAGAAAGAAACGGGACACCGCGCTCTTGGAGGTGACGATGCCTCGCGCGGCGAGTTCGTGAACGAGTTCCTTCAACGTCACGTCTGCCGTGGCCGTCACCCGCGCGGTCAACCATTCGGCAGGGGCCTCAAGCGGAGAGACCCGTCCGCCTGAGCCCGGCCTGGGGGCTGTGCGACCATCGGCGCGGTAGGCCTGCATCCACTTCACCGCAGTGGAGTCCGCAATCTGGAACACCTTTGCCTGGCTGCGAGCCGAGTAGCCCTTCTCAACCGAACGGAGCAACCGGATCCGCAAATCCTCCGAATACCCCATGAGCCCCCCCGCAGCGCTTTAACACCGCGGAGAACTCAACTGCGTCGGTCCAACTATGAATCCATAATCAATTCCTGGGACGCGGGAATGGCTCTAGAACCTACGAGCCCAATCGCGAAGCCCGATTGACATGATGCGCCAGGGTTGCCCCCCGATCAGCTTGTCCCAGGCCTCGCAGCAGTGGGCTACGATGTCGTCGTAAGACCGGAAGATGCGGCTTGAAAGCGAATTCTCGCGCAAGAATTGCCAGACATTTTCTTGAGGGTCGAGTTCCGGCGAACGGGGCGGCAAGGGCGGCAGGGTCATGTTGTCTGGGACTTTCAGCTTCGCAGACATATGCCATCCGGCCTGATCGAGCAGGAGCACCGCATGAGCGCCGTTATCGACTTTAGTGCTAATCCCGGCAATATGATCTTGCATGGCGGGTGTGTCGCAATAGGGCATGACGAGACCGGCGGGCAAGATCAATCAACCGCCAGCGGACGACGCCATCCAGATAAGGCTGCGGCCCGGCGTCAACAACTCGAGCAAGCGCTGCGCGTTGCTCGCTTGTGAGGCGAGGTGTCTTGCCGGGAGCTTTACGATCGAGCAAGCCGCCAGGACCATGCTCATTGAAGTGCAAAACCCAATCCCGGATGATTTGCAAGCTAACCCCGCCAGCCTTTGCCGCCATGGTCCGGCCGCCGCCGTCATAAATTGCCGCCAGCGCCAGCGGGCGCCTTGTCAGTTTTGCATCCCGGCTCGCCCGCGCTAACCGTCGTAGATCATCTGCCGAATAGTCCGAACGAAGCTCGATTGCTGCTCCCATGGAAAACCTCCCGCCGTTTTCCATGGTGAATCACTATTCGCGGTCATCGGGAATCCCAAAAAAGAGTCGAACTCAATGAGGACTGGTGTAATACCATAATCGGATAGCCCCAAATCACATTAGCAGCCGTATCAAGATCATGCGGTTTCGTCGAGCTTCACGGCGATCAGCCTTTCGATGGCTTCGATTTTCCGGTCGGCAAAGACGACGTTCGGCATCTCGATCATCGTGCCGCCCGTGCTGGCGACCGTCGCCATGAGATCGCCGGCACCGAGCCCTAGCGCGGTTCGAAAGAAATCGGAGCTATGCTTCTGGAACCGCAATCCGTTGCTGTCAAAGCTCTCCTGGCCGCCGCCGATAAGTCGCTCCTCGATCATCTGCCCTGGCCGAATGCGCCAAAAGGTCAGCCGGTCGAAGAGAAAGAACATCATCAGCCAAATGATCAGTAGACCGCCTGAGAACACAAGATAGAAGCCGGTGTTCATATGCACCGACAGATACGGGATCAACTTGGCAATGCTGTCCCACCAGCCGAGCCAGGCCAGTAGCACCGTGATAAATGCGAGGGTGAGCAACGTCAGGATCGAATTTATGCCGCGCAGCCGGACATTTGTGAAGACAATCAATAGTAAAAGGATAGATAGGTAGGTGAGACCCAGCGCGGAACTCGGCGAAGCACCGTTAGCCGTCGCAAGGAACCGTTCCTGTCCAGCGTTAAGGACCGCGATCACAAAACCGACTGCCCAGGCCGGCCACCAATAGAGCAGGGTCGAGTGGCTGTAGATCTTGATTTCTTGCACAAGCGCCTCCTGAGACGATGCAGGTATAGTGGCAACAGCCGCGTTGTCAATTGTGAGTTGATTTGGCATGGCTTCGTCCGCGTTGCGGTTGAATTGGCGCTTACCTAACCCGGTGTCTTTTCAATGGCGTGCGACGTGAATGACGCGCACCTTTGACTTCAGATGGACCTATCGCAACGAATGTCCACCGTGAACGCTGCAATCAAAACGACAGTTTCACGAAGGAAACATTCTTCACGCTTCCGGTTGGGTGGGACAGCATAAACAGTCATTCTCAAAAGGCGGCTGGCTTAAAACCAGCGCCCGCGACCGTAGTAACCGCCGCCCAGAAACAAAATTACGATGACTATGATCAGAAGTGTGGTGAAGTCCATGATCCGCTCCTATGGATTTGCACAAACGCGCGGGTTCGCTTTATCCATCTGTAGGCTCGAAGCGCTGGGCCAGGCAGCCTCGGACTCTACTCAAATCGCACATGAACACGGGAAGGCGGGATACCGCGCAAGTGCGTGGCGGCATTGCCGATTGATCAAATTCGCAAAGCACGCCGCGCGTATCAGCGCTTAAATCATCGGTCCGCCATTAAAAGGTCCCGCGGCCGGCCAAGATAATAGGGGGCATGGCCGGCCACGGGACAGATCGCCGCAGCCCACCCCGCAGAAAGCTGTTGCGATCCACTTAAGTGTCCCAGAAAGGAGACACTGGGCATAACGTTTGGGGGGATATCTTCGATTTATTTCATATATGAACAATAGCTTACAGGCGCTCTTCCGGCGTAGATTCGGAATCTACTCAAATTGGCTTCCATTACAGGAGTGTCGAATTTGAGTATCCTGCGCGCTGGCCGCGATACGATTTTGATCCCGCTTCCCTTGGGAGATGCGCCTCGGATGGGCGGCAAAATGCATAGCGAAACTTCAAACAAAGCAGTGGCGGTTGGCGGGCCGTCGCACAGCCCGCCTCGGGACACAAACGACTTCCCCGTCGTCGGAATTGGCGCCTCGGCGGGCGGCCTTGACGCATGCAGGAAGCTCGTCGGCGCTCTCCCCGCATCCAGTGGCATGGCGTTCATCCTGGTTCAGCATCTTGATCCGAACCATGAAAGCATGATGGTGGACCTGCTGGCCGGCCACACATCGATGTCGGTTCAGCAAGCAGCGGATGGAGCACCGATCGAGCGGAACCACATCTACGTCATCCCGCCCGGAACCTATCTCTCGGTCCAAAACGACGCCCTCCATCTCTCTCAACCCACAGAGCGCCACGGCGCGCGTCTGCCTTTCGACTTCCTGCTGAACTCACTGGCCCAGGAGTATGGCCCACGCGCCATCTGCGTCATTCTTTCCGGAACGGGAGCCGATGGATCGCTTGGGCTCAAAGCGGTAAAGGAGAAACGCGGGCTGGTCATCGTGCAGGACCCTAATGAGGCCGGCTATGACGGCATGCCGAAAAGCGCAATTCTGACCGGGGCGGTTGACCTTGTGCTTGCGGCGGCCAAGATTCCGGCAGCGCTGGTCCGGCACGTACGGCAACTGAGCGGGACCAGCACGGACCCTGCGTCACCGCAGGATTGGGTGTCCGAGGCGATCAACCTTCTGCGCCGAAAAACTCCCCACGATTTCACGCTTTACAAGGATGGCACGCTGCGGCGCCGGATCGAACGGCGCATGACAATGGCAGGTATCGAAATCGACGAAGCGGATCGCTATCTTGAAATATTGCGGGGCGATAGCGGCGAACTCGATCTGCTTGCGAAGGACTTGCTTATCAACGTCACCGGTTTCTTTCGTGATCTGCACGTCTTCGACTTCCTCAGCGAAAAAATCATTCCTGAGCTGGTCCGTGAAAGGACGTCCGATCAACCCTTGCGCATCTGGATTGCCGGATGCAGCACCGGCGAGGAGACCTATTCGCTCGCCATGCTTTTTCTCGAGGAGATCGCCGCTGCCAATCGCGGCGCCAAGCTGCAGGTCTTTGCCTCCGACGTCGATGCGGACGCCATAGCCAGCGCTCGGGAGGGTCTCTATCCCGAGACAATCGAAGCTGAGGTGTCGCCCGAACGGCTGGCTCGCTTCTTTGTGAAGGAAGACGGCGGTTACAGAGTTTTGCCTGAGCTGCGTTCGACGGTGGTGTTCACAGTGCAGGACGTGTTGGCCGATCCGCCGTTTTCGCGGATCGACCTGATTTCATGCCGCAATCTCTTGATCTATCTGCGAGCCGAGGCGCAGGCGCGGGTTATTTCCCTGTTTCATTTCGCGCTCCGCGAAGGCGGCGTTCTTGTTCTTGGCAGCTCGGAGACAGCCGGCAATGTCGATGGCCGCTTCGAGGTGATCTCCAAGGCGGAGCGGGTCTATCGGCACATCGGCCGCAGCCGGCCGGGCGAAGTCGATTTCTCTTTGATCGGCGGCAAGGCGGCGCGTTTGCCCGTAAGGCTGGAACAAGGACAAACCTACCCGCCCCAGTCCGCTATTGCCGACCTTTGCCAGCGTCTGGTGATAGAGACCTACGCACCCGCAACGGTGGTGATCAACCACAAGCACGAGTTCCTCTATTCTCTGGGACCAACCGAGCAGTATTTGCATGTGGCGCCGGGATATCCAACGCATGATTTCCTTGCCATGACGCGCGAGGACGTGCGCGTGAAGCTGCGGTCGGCAATCCAGCAGGCCATTCAACAGAATGCGCGCATTGTCGTCCCCGGCGGCCGGACGGGCGAAGCCGCGAGTTCCGGTTCCTTCAGCATCGCCGTCCAACCCCTTCAGAGCGAAGGTGAAGAGCTTTTGCTGATTTGCTTCATCGACGACCCCAGGCCCGAGCCGAAGCGCGGCCGTCCTAGCACCGCGCGCGAGGCGCCGCGCGTCGCCGAGCTTGAGCACGAACTTGAAGCGACGAGAACGCAGCTTCGGGCGGCGATCCGCAACCTGGAGCTTTCGAGCGAAGAGCAGAAGGCGATCAATGAAGAAGCCCTGTCCGTCAATGAGGAATACCAATCGGCGAATGAGGAGCTGTTGACGTCGAAGGAGGAATTGCAGTCGCTCAATGAGGAGCTGACCGCGCTCAACAGCCAGCTCCAGGAAACGCTGGAGCGGCAGCGCATCACCTCCAATGATCTGCAGAACGTCCTCTACAGCACCAATATAGCGACGCTTTTCCTCGACACCAGCCTCAACATCCGCTTTTTCACGCCGGCGGCCAAGGCGCTCTTCAACGTTATTCCCGGCGATGTGGGGCGGCCGCTCGCCGATCTCAATTCGCTGGCTGACGACAACGCTCTGCTTCCCGATGCCCGGACGGTGCTGACCACGCTTACGCCGATCGAGCGCGAAATCGAGGCGCGCGACGACGTTTGGTACATTCGCCGCATCCTGCCTTACCGAACGCAGGATAATGGAATTGAAGGTGTCGTCATCACTTTCAATGACAGCACCGAGCGCAAGCGCGCAGCCGAAGAGCTGGAGGCGGCCAAGCGGCGAGCTGAGCTTGCGACCATGGCCAAATCCCGTTTTCTCGCCGCCGCGAGCCATGATTTGCGCCAACCGCTGCAAACGCTGAGCCTGCTTCAAGGACTGCTGGCGCAAGCCGTTGAGGGGCAGAAAGCAAAGAAGCTGGTCGACCGGTTAGACAGGACGCTTGGCGCCATGTCGGGCATGCTGAACACACTGCTGGACATCAACCAGATCGAGGCCGGCACAGTCCACGCGGACATCGTCGATTTCCCGATCAACGACCTTCTCGACCGGTTGAGCGACGAGTTCAGCTATCACGCACAGGCGCAAGGGCTTGCCTTGCATGTGGTCCGTTGCGGCTTGATGGTCCGCAGCGATCCACGACTTTTGGAGCAGATGCTGCGCAATCTGCTTTCAAACGCATTGAAATACACCACGCATGGAAAAATTCTGCTCGGTTGCCGCCGGCGCGCCGGCATACTCCGTATAGAAGTCTGTGACACCGGTATCGGCATTCCGGATGGCGAACTGGAATCGATCTTCGACGAGTATTATCAGCTCGATAACGCCGCCCGCGAGCACAGCCGGGGCCTTGGTCTCGGTCTATCGATCGTGCAAAGTCTGGGACAACTCCTGGACCATCAGGTTCATGTCCAATCACATCCAGGCAAGGGTTCAGTCTTTGCCATTGATGTCATGCTTCCGCCAAGCGGAACCGAGCCACGGCCGGAGCGTGATCGGCGCAGCGCGGGCCACGCAATAGAAGAGGGTGCGTCCCGCGGTGAAATTCTCGTCGTCGAGGACGATCCGAGCGTGTGCGAACTTCTCGAACTCGTTCTCAGCGACGAGGGTCATTACATCGAAACCGCGCGTGATGGCGCCGCGGCGCTGGAATTGTCGGCGCGCGACGCTCTGAAACTCGACCTTATCCTTGCGGACTACAATTTGCCGGGCGGCATGAACGGGCTCCAGCTCACCTCTCGCTTAAGGCAAAAGTTTGGCCGCGAAATTCCGGCGATCATACTAACCGGCGATATTTCCTCAGACACGCTGCGGGAGATCGCGCGCCAAGGATGCATCCATCTCAACAAGCCGGTAAAAATCAAGGAGCTGACGCAACTCATCCAGTCACTTCTTCCCGCAAAGCCTTCGCGTGCTCCGCGGGAAGAAGTGACTGCAAGCGGGCAGGATCCGCCGGTCATCTACGTCGTCGATGATGATGGCCATGTGCGCGAAGCCCTTCGCGCCGTGCTTGAGGACAATGGCCTGACAGTTGAGGATTACGGGACATCCGAAGCCTTTCTCGAGGCCTTTGACCCAGGCCGCGAGGGCTGCCTTCTTATCGATGCCTACCTGCCCGGAATGAGCGGGCGTGAATTGCTGCGGCAGCTCAAGGAAGCGGGCCACGCGCTGCCATCAATCATGATCACCGGACATGCCGATGTGCGAATGGCGGTTTACGCCATGAAGACGGGCGCGTCGGACTTCATCGAGAAGCCGGTCGGCCGTGACGAATTGCTCGACAGCATCGAACGCGCGCTCGAACAGTCGCGGGATTCGAGCAAGGTGCTTGAGTGGAGGGCCTCCGCGGCCAGCCGCCTCGCTGATCTGACACCCCGCCAACGAGAAATCATGGACATGGTTCTGGCCGGCCATCCCAGCAAGAATATAGCTGCCGATCTCGGCATCAGCCAACGCACCGTCGAGAACCATCGCGCCGCCATCATGAAAAAGACCGGCTCGAAATCCCTTCCCGCATTAGCCAGGCTGGCGGTCGCTGCGAGCGATTGACGCCTCGCCGTTGGGGCAACCCGGTGTCGCGCTGGACGCGGATACGTCGCTTTAATCCAGTAAAGACGATCAGTTTTCCGATCAAATCCGCTCGGGCAGCAGTAGAGCACAGGGCGTCTTCCGCCCGCGAATTGAGTATATTCCGATGCTGCCGCGGTGACTTTTCTGATGGCTACACTGCGCTTGACGCGCCAGATGATGGGGGGCGATGCGTGAAGGCCACGCCGCCAACGTGGTCGGGCGCTGTCGTGGTGCGTGGGCATTCCAAATATCACGACTGTAATGCCGGTTAATTCTAGTTGCACGAAACTGCAATGAGCGCGGTTTATTTGAATTGTTGTTTGATTTTGCGCAAATCGTACCGACGGGCGATAGATTATTAATTTATCTGTTGAGGCTTCGTCGTTCAAATATTGGGCGCGCACGTGGGCCGCAGGCTCGATGTCTAGGCAAAAGGGCGCGCGGAGCATCCGCCTCGGCAATGCGGTGTTCGGAAGATGGCGCGGAGCTATCGCATAATTCGCTCAGCGATCGGCTCGCATCTTTGAATTTGGCCAGGAGAGGAAAAGTGAGATGCATATCAAAGCTGCAATAACAATTATGGCGCTGTCTGCGGGCGGTGCTTTAATTCTGAGCTCGCCACCCGTCTTGGCGCAACAAGGTCAACAGCAAGAGCAGGAAAAACAGCATAGAAAATCCCGAGGCGGTGGGGACGATCAGAACGCGCGCGCGCCGCATCGTGGCGGTGGGGACGATCAGAACGCCCGCGCCCCGCATCGTGGCGGTGGGGACGATCAGAACGCCCGCGCCCCGCATCGTGACGGTGGGGACGATCAGAACGCCCGCGCCCCGCATCGTGGCGGTGGGGACGATCAGAACGCCCGCGTCCCGCATCGTGACGGTGGGAACGATCGGAACGCCACATCCAGCACCGACCGGCACGAGATCACGCGGCGTAAAGCTCATACCGACACGCCGCGCGCCAACCCCCGGCGCAAGGGCGTAGCGATCGCGGGCAAGCTACGCGGAACCGCTCACGCCAGAATTCGTGGCCATAATTTCTCAGTCTCGCGCAACAAACATCGCGTCCGTCACGGGAACGGCTGGAGGACCTTCGTGGCGCTCAGCGCTCTGGGTTCTATCGTATATGGCTCCGACAGCTACTATCCGTATGCCTACCTTTCGGCCACCGAGCCCTATTGCGACGGCGTGACTGACGACGGCTGCGTGCTCAGATGGCGGGAGGTCGAGACGATCGAAGGCGATGTGATCGACCAATGCGTGGCCTATTGTCCCTGGCAATAGCCAAGCGTCATCAGTTTCGTGTGAGACGGCGGAAAAGCCATAGCCGCCGCCTCGACCTCTCCCCATGGGAGACATCTGCGAAACCCACGGTCCACCCATCGTCGTCCCGGAAACGCCAGAGGCGTTATCCGGGATCCATTCGCGAATCCCACACAGCACAGCGCCAGCCTTGCGGCGAGTAGGCCCCGGCGCTGCGCGCCGTCCGGGCGACGAAGACGGCAATCCGGGGGTTTCGCAGATGTCTCCCATGGGGAGAGGGGCGGTCGCTTGAGCCGGCTTCGACAATGGCCGGAAAGCCCGTCAGACGCTGCGGCAGCCGAACCTAAGTAACCGGCATGGGTGTTTTCCGATACTGGGCGGCAGGCTGTGTTCATGAGCTAATGATGGACAGGACGAGATCGGGTCAGGGCGTGGTTTGAACCCCGCCAACGATAATTCTCAATCCGCTCAGCGGCTGCCTGTTCTCTTCTTGATCACCGCTCCTCGCATCCTGATTGCCATCCGGCAAACCGGCAAGCAGACGAGTCATTCGCGGCCCTTCCCGCGACAGAACAGGACGAAATCCATGAACATCAATCCTCACCCGGAACTCCCGTCCGCGACAAGCGAACCGCGCATCCGGCCGGAAACGACGGCGCGCAGACCCCTCCGCTCGATCAATTACCAGCCGCCCATTTTCGTCGCCAGCCATGCAAAAAAGTGCCCGCAGAACCAGGTGCGGGTGATATTCGAGGATAGTGCGCAGTCCTTCCTGGCGCCGCAGGGCGCGACGCTCGAACAAATCGTGGCTTGCGTCAATGAACTCAGCGCGCGGCACGAGCGGCATGCCATCGCCGTAACGGTCAAATTCACCGACACGCCGGCACAAACCCCTGCACAAGGATTGATCAACTCGTTTCGCCAGGCATTGCTGGCCGAGGCACCGCGGATTCGTGCGTTCGCCATATCCATCGCTCGCAACCGCGACCGGGCGGATGATCTCGCGCAAGAAACTCTCGCTAAAGCCTGGGCGCATCAAACAAAGTACCTTGAGGGCACGAACCTGCGCGCCTGGCTCTTCACTATCCTGCGCAACACCTATTTTAGCGAATTGCGATCCCGCCGCCGCGAGGTTTCCGACAGCAACGGTTATTATGCCTCTCAGCTTGCCAGCCCGGCATCGCAACTTCCTTACATTCAGCTTAAAGACTTTGCCCGGGCCATTGAAAGGCTCACCGAGGCTCAGCAGCAAGCGCTCACTCTGGTCACCATCGGTGAAACGTATGAAGACGCGGCCTCGATAAGCAATTGCGCCGTCGGTACGATCAAGAGCCGAGTCTTCCGGGCCAGAGAAATCCTGCAACGCCAGTTAAATGGTTAATTCGGCATGCTGGCGATGGGGCGCTTATTAGCGGTTCCGCGCAATAATGACGCTTCGGGCGCGAGCTGATCGTCCAGCGTGATGAGAAACGGCGCGGGTTACATTTTGCGGCTGCCGCTCTGAGTATATTCCAGATCTACTTTGGTATCTCTTCAATCAGCTACATTCGTTCCAGCGAGATCAGTCAACGAATGTCTCAATATCGGGCACAATGACTGATTGCAATCGACTAGCGCGCGCGGCTGGGGAAAGAGAGATAAAATGTCCATATCCAATGAAGGTCTCATCGTTATCTTGGTCGTCGGCGCCATTGCTGGCTGGCTCGCCGGACAACTCGTGCGCGGGACCGGTTTCGGGCTTATCGGCGACATCATTATCGGCATCCTCGGCGCTTTCTTTGGCGCTTGGCTGCTTCCGCAGCTCGGTGTCCATATTGGTGCGGGGATCGTCAGCGCGATCATATCCGCCACCATCGGTGCCGTGTTCCTTCTGCTCATCCTCAGGGTTGTCCGAAGTAGCGCCCGTTTGTGACGGGGTGACCCAGACTTTGCCGCAGGAACCTCAGGGCTGTTCGCGTCGCGTGCGTTCGTCAGGCATGTCTTGACCTTTTCATGGGTAGGCCTCCAAGGCCACCATTGATCAAGGGCGTCAAGGTCACGCGTTTGCTAACCAAGATCTGAGTACCTTCCAGAGTCTAAGTGCGTCTTGAGCCCATCGGCTAGAATAGGCAATTGCAGACTTACATCGACCACATGTCGGCGGGACGTAACAGCACGGAGCACGTAAGGGTTTCGAGGCCTGAGTTCCGGCCGTCAGAATGCTTATTCAAGCTCTTGCCCGAGGAGACCGCGCCATGTCGCTAGTGGAGCGACTCTAACATTTGCTTCCCACGCCTGACGCTTTCGATGATCCGATCTGGATCGGCTGTCCAGGCGAAGGGTTTCGGCTCGGCATTGTTTTCCTGGATAAAGCGGTTGATAGCCGTTTGCAGCTCAACGAGGGATCGGAACACGCCCCGTTTCAACCGTTGCCGCGTGAGTTTTGCGAAGAAGCCCTCGACAGCATTGAGCCAGGACGCTGAAGTTGGCGTAAAATGGAATGTCCAACGCGGATGGCGCGCCAGCCAGGCCCTGACTTTGGAGTGTTTATGCGTCGCGTAGTTGTCGACAATGGCGTGGACGAGCTTGCCTGCCGGAACCTGCGCCTCGATGGTATTCAGGAAGCGGATGAATTCCTGATGACGATGGCGCTGCATGTTGCGGCCAATGACCGTTCCTTCCAGCACATTGAGCGCGGCGAATAAGGTCGTCGTCCCGTTCCGCTTGTAATCATGGGTCATGGTTCCGGCTCGCCCCTTCTTCATTGGCAGTCCCGGTTGGGTACGGTCCAGCGCCTGGATTTGGCTCTTCTCATCAACCGAGAAAACGACGGCATGAGCGGGCGGATCAACGTAGAGACCGACAATGTCTCTGAGCTTGTCGGCAAAGTGGGGATCTTTGGAAAGCTTGAACGTCCGGATCCGGTGCGGAGAAAGCTGATGGGCTTCAAGAATGCGCTGAACCGAACGCAGGCTGACATTGGCAGCCCTGGCCAACATCCGGCCGGTCCAATGCGTGGTCTCTCCCGGCGGCCTGCTCAGCGCCAGATCAACGACACGTTGCACGGTCGTTGCGGGCAAAGGCTTCTTCCCTGGCCGCCGCGTCTTGTCGCGAAGCAGCCCATCCACGCCCTCATGCATGAAGCGCTCCTGCCAACGCCAGACGACGGGTTTGGATTTGCCGGACCGGCGCATGATCTCGGTGGTGCCGCAACCATCGGCGGTGGCCAGAATAATCTGCGCGCGCCAGACGTGTTTCTGAGGCGCACAACGATCCGCAACGATGGTTTCAAGACGAAGCCGCTCATCGCGCGTAACAGTCACGGTGATCCCTGATCTCATTGCGCAAGAATGAGCTGCTTCGGAGAATTTGGGAATCGCCTGAATGGATCAGACCACTAGGAACCATCCTTCTTGTCATTCTCATCATCTTCTTGCTCGGTGGCTTTAATGGCCGTTTCGGCGGCTACGGCTATGGATTCGGTCATGGTGGAGTTGGCGTGCTTGGAGCACTGCTGATCATCGTGGTGGTTTTAATGCTGGTCGGACGCATCTGATCCAAGAATGCAGCGCCGGATGCGTCTGTCTTTCAAGAGCGACCCGGGCGGGCCAGTAGCGTCGCGGGATTAGTTGCCGTGATGCCGTCGATGCTGGCTGCGGAGCAGCAGCGCGCCCCATCGATAAGCGCTTACCCATCGGGAGAATAAGATGTTCTTGAAGTGCATTGAACTGACTTTGCAGACAATGCTGCTCGGCGTCGAAGCTCAATCCGTGATTGGCCTCAGGATGAGGACAATAGCAGATGGCGGACCTGCGGCTCTTGTCGAAGTCCATGGTATGGTCGCCGAAAAAATTACGGCATTCGCCGAAGCCGCGGCCACTCTCATTGGCGGTGGTTCAGCTCAAACTGTGATCCACCGCTACCGTAATCATGTCCTGGCGAATGAACACCGTTTGCTCGAATCCGCGCGGCGAAAGGCGCCTGTATAGCCGAGTGAGAGATTTTAAACATGGGTAACGACATCGGGATGGACGACGACCATGACGACATCGTCTATCCCTCCGCTCTCCCCTTCATAGCTATCCATCTTGCCTGCTTCGCGGCGATCTGGTCGGGCATTACCTGGCAGGCGGTCGCCCTCTGCGTGGCTCTGTACTGGATCCGGATGTTCGCGATCACGGCCGGGTATCACCGCTATTTCGCGCATCGCGCCTATGCCACCAGCAGGACCGTTCAATTCGTTCTCGCATTACTTGCTCAGACCAGCGCGCAGAAGGGTGTGCTCTGGTGGTCGGCGACGCATCGCCATCACCATTTGCATTCCGACACGCGTCAGGACGTGCATTCGCCCCGTCACAAAGGTTTTCTGCATAGTCATCTCGGGTGGATGTTCACGCCGAAGCATGACGTGATCGACTTCGCAAAGATTGCTGACCTCGCACGGTATCCCGAGCTGATGTGGCTGCAAAAATACGAAGTCGTGCCGCCGATTACGCTAGGCGCCGTCTGCTATCTGGTGGCCGGCTGGCCTGGCCTCGTGGTCGGCTTTTGCTGGAGCACGGTGCTCCTCTTTCATGCAGTCTTCTGCATCAATTCGCTGGCACATGTCCACGGCCGAAAGCACTACGTGACCGGCGACGATTCACGCAATAACTGGTTTCTGGCGCTCATTACGATGGGCGAGGGCTGGCACAACAACCATCACGCCTATCAAAGCAGCGTACGTCAGGGGTTCAGATGGTGGGAAATCGATCTGACTGACCTACTACATTTTGAAGCTCCTCGCCTGGATCGGCGTCGTCTGGGGCCTGAAAACGCCGCCCCAGGCGGTGCTGCGCAATGAGCAGCGGCTTGGCGCCCGCGTCATATCCCGCGCTGCCGAGCAGCTTGCGGCAAACTTCAACTCCGAACGGATCGCCCTTGCCATCAGCTCAGCCATGCGAGGGCCTGAACTGCTGGCGCTGCAGCGGACTTTGAGGGAGGCTATTCACCGTAAGGCCACCACGCCGGCGGGACTGCGCCTGCCGGATCTGCCAACCCGCGAAGAGTTGCTGGCCAAGGCGAATTCCGTACTCGCAAACACGGCGTCTCTGGATGACATCGTTGATCGCGCCTATCAGCTTTTGCTCGCCTCAATCGGCGCGCATCTAGGCGTCTCCGTAAAGGACTAAATGGGCGTATGGGACGTAACGCAACGCTTTGGTGCGCACCGTCATTATGCCTCGGAGTAGAAGAATCCGGTACAATGTTTCTGGGGTATTCTTGCACATGAGATAAACCCGACAAGTCGCAAGCAACTTGGCACTGATAAGTTGATATAGTTCGATCGAGTATGAACAACTTGACTGTGTCCATTGGTACACCGCGCACCGTTTGCTGGTTGTTGCATGTGATGTTGGTCCTTGCTTGCAACAATTTCTGAATTAACGAGCAAAATTGATCGAAATCACAGAGTTTATACACAGATTTTTCTGATTTTTATTTATTTTTTTTCAATAAGATTTGGTATAAGCATTATATTATACCATAAGAAAATAAATGCATCAGTTGCTTATTATTTTTATTTACGGCACCATATATAAGATCGACGCCTATCTAGGAAATAAATCTTTCAGAGCGATTCCGCCATTTTGCCGCTGGCCGCAACTGCCCAGGTTGTGGGCACAAAATTCTGATCGGAACAGCCCTGCTAATCTTAGGAATTACGTAATGAGCGAAATCTTTGCCGTCGGCGATATGGTCACCTATCACGGGACGCCCCATGGGAAAACTCTCCGATGCAAAGTCATCAAGGTCATGCCGCAGGAGCATGCTAAGGCGATCCGCACCTACCGCGTCCGCGATAGCGCCGAAGCCTTCGACAGGGCGGTCCCCGAATTCACTCTGACGCGGATAGAACCCACCGCCTTGGAGGCAATCTTCAAATCGTAAAGCGCCAGACGATCAGCGGGGCTCGCTCCGCCGGTCCTTATCGAAACAGCGTTCGTATCCACCGATCCGCGAGGGAACATCATGGCTCTGGACTTCCTTAACAATTGCCGAAGCTTCGACTCACAGCGAAAGGCAGTCAATTTCTGGGGCCACGACGTCATGTTCGAAGTGGCCTTTCGGCTTGATGAATTGGCGCTGCACCGCATCACCGGGCTTCAGGAGGTCGGTGAAGCCGCCGCTCTCGCAGCCTTCGATACGAACCGGACGCAGATCAGGGATGCGGCGCACCGCTTGTACCGAAAAACCTCCAAACGGTACTGCGAACTCTCAGCTTCCGACCTTTGAGCGCTGAAGCTTGGCAATCGCCAACCGGCTTGAAATGACCAGCTTGTAGGAGACGGTGGCCGATAGCGTTGAACGAGGCGACACAAGATCGGATTTCCCCGACTGAATCGGAAAATTCGAGCCGATTGAGCGGCAACACTGTTCATTTAAACAGGCTACGGAGAGTCAAATGGTTGCCAAGACGGTTCGCTTTTCGACCGATGCTCGCGAGCGCATGTTTCGCGGCGTGGACACCCTCGCCAACGCGGTGAAAATCACGCTCGGTCCCAAGGGCCGCAACGTGATCATCGACAAGTCGTATGGCGCACCGCGTACGACCAAGGACGGCGTTGCCGTGGCCAAAGAGGTCGAGCTTGAGGACAAGTTCGAGAATATGGGCGCGCAGCTGGTACGTGAGGTCGCGCAGAAGACCAACGACATGGCTGGTGACGGTACCACCACCGCCACGGTTCTGGCTCACGCAATCCTGCGTGAGGGCATGAAATCGGTCGCGGCTGGCATGAATCCGATGGACGTGAAGCGCGGCCTCGATAAAGCCGTGGTCCAGGTGGTTGCAGAAATCGAAAGCAAGTCGAAGACGGTCAGGGATTCCAGCGAAATTGCCCAGGTCGCGACGATTGCCTCCAATGGCGATGCGGCCATCGGCGAATTGATCGCCAACGCCATGCAGAAGGTCGGAAACAAGGGCGTGATCACGGTCGAGGAAGCCAAGAGCCTCGAAAGCGAGCTGGACATCGTCGAGGGTATGCAATTCGACCGCGGTTATCTCTCGCCCTATTTCGTCACCAATGCCGACAAGATGACGGTTGAGCTCGAAGACCCCTATATCCTCATCCACGAGAAAAAGTTGACGGGCCTCCAGGCTATGCTGCCAATACTGGAAGCTGTCGTGCAGTCAGGACGGCCCTTGCTCATTATTGCCGAAGATGTCGAGGGCGAGGCGCTCGCCACCCTTGTCGTCAACAAGCTGCGCGGTGGTCTGAAGATCGCCGCGGTGAAGGCGCCGGGCTTCGGCGATCGGCGCAAGGCCATGCTGGGCGATATCGCCGTGCTGACGGGCGGTGAGACAATATCCGACGATCTCGGCATCAAGCTGGAAAATGTCACGCTCGCAATGCTGGGCCAGGCCAAGCGCGTCTCCATCACCAAGGATCACACAACGATCGTCGATGGCTCGGGAAAGAAAACCGACATCGAGGCTCGCGTCAACCAGATCAAGGCGCAGATCGAAGAGACGACGTCGGACTATGACAAGGAAAAGCTGGAGGAGCGCATGGCGAAACTCGCCAGCGGTGTTGCGGTGATCAAGGTCGGCGGCGCCACGGAGATCGAGGTCAAGGAACGCAAGGACCGCGTCGATGATGCGCTCAATGCGACGCGTGCTGCGGTCGAGGAAGGCATCGTGCCGGGCGGCGGTGTGATGCTGCTGAAGGCCGCCAAGGCAATCACGGTCAAGGGCGACAATGAAGACCAGGACGCCGGCATCAACATTCTCCGCAAGGCGCTGCAATCTCCGATCCGGCAGATCGCGGACAATGCGGGCGTCGAAGGATCGATTGTGGTTGGCAGGGTAATGGATGAGCGATCCGGTTCATTCGGCTACGACGCCCAGGGCGACCGGTATGTCGATATGGTCGAGGCGGGCATCGTCGATCCGGCCAAGGTCGTGCGCATCGCTCTCCAGGATGCAGCCTCCATCGCCGGCATGATGATCACCACTGAAGCCGGTGTTGCCGACGCACAAGAAAAAGATGAAGCCGACCATGACTAGTGGTCTGATCCATTCAGGCGATTCCCAAATTCTCCGAAGCAGCTCATTCTTGCGCAATGAGATCAGGGATCACCGTGACTGTTACGCGCGATGAGCGGCTTCGTCTTGAAACCATCATTGCGGATCGTTGTGCGCCTCAGAAACACGTCTGGCGCGCGCAGATTATTCTGGCCACCGCCGATGGTTGCGGCACCACCGAGATCATGCGCCGGTCCGGCAAATCCAAACCCGTCGTCTGGCGTTGGCAGGAGCGCTTCATGCATGAGGGCGTGGATGGGCTGCTTCGCGACAAGACGCGGCGGCCAGGGAAGAAGCCTTTGCCCGCAACGACCGTGCAACGTGTCGTTGATCTGGCGCTGAGCAGGCCGCCGGGAGAGACCACGCATTGGACCGGCCGGATGTTGGCCAGGGCTGCCAATGTCAGCCTGCGTTCGGTTCAGCGCATTCTTGAAGCCCATCAGCTTTCTCCGCACCGGATCCGGACGTTCAAGCTTTCCAAAGATCCCCACTTTGCCGACAAGCTCAGAGACATTGTCGGTCTCTACGTTGATCCGCCCGCTCATGCCGTCGTTTTCTCGGTTGATGAGAAGAGCCAAATCCAGGCGCTGGACCGTACCCAACCGGGACTGCCAATGAAGAAGGGGCGAGCCGGAACCATGACCCATGATTACAAGCGGAACGGGACGACGACCTTATTCGCCGCGCTCAATGTGCTGGAAGGAACGGTCATTGGCCGCAACATGCAGCGCCATCGTCATCAGGAATTCATCCGCTTCCTGAATACCATCGAGGCGCAGGTTCCGGCAGGCAAGCTCGTCCACGCCATTGTCGACAACTACGCGACGCATAAACACTCCAAAGTCAGGGCCTGGCTGGCGCGCCATCCGCGTTGGACATTCCATTTTACGCCAACTTCAGCGTCCTGGCTCAATGCTGTCGAGGGCTTCTTCGCAAAACTCACGCGGCAACGGTTGAAACGGGGCGTGTTCCGATCCCTCGTTGAGCTGCAAACGGCTATCAACCGCTTTATCCAGGAAAACAATGCCGAGCCGAAACCCTTCGCCTGGACAGCCGATCCAGATCGGATCATCGAAAGCGTCAAGCGTGGGAAGCAAATGTTGAGAGTCGCTCCACTAGAGCCATTCCCGTTTGAGATTACGCATGCCCGGCATTGCGAAAGAAGTTGCGGCATTCGATCGGGCTGAAATGGTCGAGGAGTGTACCGATGCGATCCCGGAGCGCTTCGACGGTGCGCTCGGCGTATTTACGCAGAAGCGCTTTCAGCTTGGCGAAGGCCTGTTCGATCGGGTTGAGGTCGGGGCTGTATGGCGGTAGATAGCGTAACTCTGCGCCAGCGGCTTCGATCGCGTCGCGGATTGCATCGCCTTTGTGTGAGCTGAGATTGTCCATCACCACGATGTCGCCGGGCGTGAGTGTGGGCGCCAGCACCTGTTTGACATGGGCCAGGAACGCGGCCGCGTTCCTGGCCCGTCCATCACCATGGGCACCGTCAGCATGCCGGCTCGCAGCCCTGCCACGAAAGTGGTGATTTTCCAATGGCCGTGCGGCGTGCGGCCACGCACTCGAGCGCCCTTCAGACCGCGTCCGCGCAGGCGCGCCATATTGGTCGCGCATCCGGTTTCATCGATGAACACCAGCTTTTCGGGATCAAGAGCGGGCTGCGCCTTGCGCCATGCCTCATGCGCTTCGGCCACGTCAGCGCGAAGTTGCTCCTCGGCCAGCACGCTTTTTTTTGAAGCTGTAGCCTTTGGCGAGAAAGAAACGGGACACCGCGCTCTTGGAGGTGACGATGCCTCGCGCGGCGAGTTCGTGAACGAGTTCCTTCAACGTCACGTCTGCCGTGGCCGTCACCCGCGCGATCAACCATTCGGCATGGGCCTCAAGCGGAGAGACCCGTCCGCCTGAGCCCGGCCTGGGCGCTGTGCGACCATCGGCGCGGTAGGCCTGCATCCACTTCACCGCAGTGGAGTCCGCAATCTGGAACACCTTTGCCTGGCTGCGAGCCGAGTAGCCCTTCTCAACCGAACGGAGCAACCGGATCCGCAAATCCTCCGAATACCCCATGAGCCCCCCCGCAGCGCTTTAACACCGCGGAAACTCAACTGCGTCGGTCCAACTATGAATCCATAATCAATTCCTCGGACGCGGGAATGGCTTTAAAGAAAAATAAGAAAAAGTCTTGTATTTCTGAAATTAAATACATGTACAAATTCGTCACACCTGAGTAGTTTCCGATCCTATGAACCACCGATTTTCTGTGCGCAGATGGCATTCAACGCTCATCAAGGAGTACAAATTATGATGCGTAGGTTAATACTTTTGCCTGTTCTCGCTGCAACGATGGCGCTTCCGGCAATAGCACAGCAGGATACCAAGCCATCCACTATTGTGACGGACAAAGCTCCCGCCATGACAACGGACAGCATGGACAATAAAGCGCCTGCCGCCCCGGCAACGACTGCAGCCTCGACCGAGAAGGCGGTCCCAAGCCTTATGCTGACCTCGGAAGAGGCGAAAGCTTGGGTCGGTAAGCCGGTTTACAGCAGCGACGGAGAGAATTTGGGTAGCGTCGCAGCCCTCATACGTAGTGATGACGGCAAAGTCACCGAGCTCCAAGCCGATATTGGCGGCTTCCTGGGCATAGGTGAACATGGAATCAGCGTGACACCTGCGCAGTTCAACCTGGAGACCGACCGCGTCGTGCTCGAGTTGACATCTGAGCAGGCAGAGGCGCTGCCGAAAATTGCAAAATAGGGCAAGACCAACTCTGGATCGCCGTCGCACGGGCGGCGGTCCAGATACCTCAGGCAGCATATTCGCCGGTCTATTCTTCCCGCTTGCGTGGCCCGTAAAGTTTCTGGATGGCGGCAATATCAGACGGCTGCAACTCTCGCACGCGCTCGTTATAGCGAAAGTCCATGAGCGCACCCGGGCGCCCAGGGTGATCGAGCCCTATAGCGTGACCGATTTCATGCGTGAAGGTGTGGCGCAGATCGTAGACGTCGAGATTTCCGTCAAAGCCGACCTTCCAGCGCGCGCGGGGGTTGAGGCATATATAGGCCTGCTCGATCGCCGCAACTTCATCGTTTGAAGCAGCTTTATTAGCAATCTCTGAAATGTCCGGCCCAGACATGCCAAGGGCTTTCTCGACGGGCTTTGCTCCCTTGCCGCTGCGATAGCTTAGATTCTGCATAGGCCCTTCCTTCAGGCTTGGCCGTCGCGCCGATTACGATGTTCGCTTCACGCGCATTCTCCACTTCGACGAAAGTGATGTTCGCCACCTCCGCCCAAGCCGCGACGGCCAGGCGAAGCTCGTGCATCGCAGCGGCCTCCGATATGCCCGGCGAGACATTGACGATGTTGGCGAACGCGTGCATGGCGCCGCAATTGTCTGGGCTGAGAACGCTTTTATCGCTTGGCACGGTGTATGGTCCAGTCAGCACTGCGTAGGTAATCTTAGTGGTGGTGGCGCCAGGTTCTTGGGACTTCCACTTCAAAACACTGCCCTCGACTTGGAGCAGAGCGCCCGCGTCTGCCTTGCCCAGGCTCAGGATATGCAGCGTAATCGCCAATACCATCGAAACAAGCGCTCTCATCATTGAATAATCTCCCTATGCCGTAGCCTTCGGCAAATGCTCTTCGACTTCAGCAAAAGATCTCATGGGCACCATCGGCCCGAATTGAGGCGGAATAAAAATTCCGCGAGCATGTTGGTATAAGCAGGAAATGCGCCGTTCTCGCGTTGTTGCTCCTTCCACGCAGTCGGTTCCTTTTGCGCGTCGCGCGGGGGGGCACTACACCCGACCGCGCTTGATCGATGTCGGGACACCAGCCGCGTGTTCATCCACTGGCCCAATCTGAATAGTTTCCGAATCTATGGAGGCTAAAGCAATAGCTTAAGATGATATTATCAATTTAGCGCAACACGCCTCGAAATGGCCCCGCGGGCGCGCAGAGCAATTTATAAACTCGGCCAAATCGAGGGTGTCGACAAAGTCATCGATCCTGCGAACAGCATTGTAATCATCACCACAGTTATCAAGGCATTGCCGTAACAGCGTCGATTGCTGGCGATCGGCCCCTTTAACGAAATGTTTCATGAAATTCCGCCCCCCCGCACACCGCAGGAAGAATCATAGCTGACTCTACGTTTTCACGCGGCCGGGATCATAATGCGAAAATGAGTGTGACGTCCGTCATGATGAAGGTTTGTCGGACGCCTGCATGACGGCGTCTGTCCAGTACACCTCCCGCAGGCGTCCGAGAAGCGCTCATGCACGAAATCGCGGGAATTTGGGCGAGACGGTGCCGCGGGCCTATGGGGATTCCGCGATCGCTGGATTGGCCATGGCGCGCATAGCTTTGCCGCGGGTGCCCACCATCTTCGTTTTGCGACGCCATAATCTGGCTGACAGGGTCGGAAAGGCTGCTGCGACGCGCCGCAAAGACCGCGGCTGACGGTTTGGCGGGCGTTTTGGAACGAGCAGAACCAAGGCTGGTCGATGAACACCGGCGATCAAGGGCGACGTTACGGTTCGCGGCGGCAAAACCGGTCTCATGAGGTATCGAGGAGCTATGCGGCAAAGTTGGTGACGGCGCCGAATAAGGGAGGCGGCGTATCGTGGCGTTGGCGTGCAGGTTCATGCGCATGATGCGAGGCGCTCCGTGATAAAGGAAACACCTCGGCTTATACCGATTCCATCCAGCCAATCTCGCGAGACCGAACGCCTTCGCGGGGACAGGCTTGGACGCGCGTTGCGCCAGTGTACGCCCATCTCCCCAGGGAAAATTCTGCAAGACAAGCCTCTCAATTCGTCATCCCGGAATCCCGAAGGGCTGTCCGGGATCCAATCGCCTGTCAGCAAGCGCTTCGGCGCGTTGTTAGGCGAATGGGTCCCGGCTCTTCGGCCCGGACGACACGGAGGATGCCTTTTCGCAGACCTCTCTAAGGCCGACAGCCTCGCCGGGCATCCGAACCGGCCATTTCCCAATGCGGCCTCATTGCCGCAGCGCGGCCAGGACGGCTTCAGTCACATCCCGGCTGCCGGCTTGTCCGCCGAGGTCCGGCGTGCGTGGACCGGCCGCCGTCACTGTCTCGATCGCCGCCATCAGCCGCCCGGCAGCGTCCGTTTCACCCAGATGCTCCAGCATCATCGCGCCGGTCCAGAACGCCCCGATCGGATTGGCGACACCCTTGCCGACGAGATCGAAGGCAGAGCCGTGGATGGGCTCGAACATGGACGGTATATCGCTCGACGGATTGATGTTGGCCGTCGCGCCATTGCCGAGGCTGCCCGTCAGCGCGGAGGCGAGATCGGAAAGAATGTCCGCATGCAGATTGGTCGCCACGATGGTGTCGATCTCAGCGGGTTTGGTGACCATCAGCGCCGCCATGGCGTCCACCAGCTTGAAATCGACAGTCAGCTCCGGGAAATCGGCAAGCACCTCACGGCAGACGGCATCCCAGAACACCATGCCGTGGCGCTGCGCATTGGACTTGGTGACGACCGTCAGCCGCCGGCGGGGGCGGCTCATCGCCAGCTCGCAGGCGAAGCGGCAGATGCGCGCAACGCCGGTCCGGGTGAAGACGGAAACGTCGATGCCGGTCTCCAACGGCAGGCCGGTGTGAACGCGCCCGCCGACGCCGGCATATTCGCCCTCCGAATTCTCGCGCACAATGACCCAGTCGATCAGCTCGGCGAGTTCCGGCCGGAGCGGCCCCTGCATACCGGGCATAAGCCGCGTGGGCCGGACATTGGCGAACTGGTCGAGCCCCTGGCAGATGGCGAGGCGCAGCTCCCAGAGGGTTATGTGATCCGGGATCTTCGGATCGCCAACGGCGCCGAAATAAATCGCATCGAAGCCTCGCAAGCGTTCCACGCCGTCCTCGGGCATCATGCGGCCCGTCTTGCGATAGCGGTCGGAGCCCCAGTCGAAGCGCTCCGCTTCGAAGGCAAAGCCGCCATCGGCCCCGGCGACCACGTTCAGCACCTCCAGCCCGGCATCGATCACTTCGGGTCCGATCCCGTCGCCCGGAATGGCAGCGATCTTATATGTCCGCATGGCTTTGGCTCCCTTCGCTTTCTGCCTGTGTCATAGAATCCCCGGTCACATACACAATATTTGCTGCGGATTGCGAGAACGGCGGCCGCGCTTATACCTCGCGCAATGGCGTTGAAAGCGTCAGCCCGCGATCCGCCATGCACTGCCACCCTTCCTCCGCGCTGTCGACAATATCGAGCAGTCTCAGATCCTGCGGATCGATGGTTCCGAATTCGGCAAGCGCGGAGAAATCGACGATCCGTTCCCAATAGTCCTTGCAGAACAGCACCACGGGCATCCCTCCCACCTTCCGGGTCTGCTTCAGGGTCAGGATTTCGAAGAGTTCGTCAAGCGTCCCGAAACCGCCGGGGAACACGGCCAGCGCATTGGCGCGCATGGCGAAGTGCATCTTGCGAATGGCAAAATAGTGAAAATAGAAGGACAGTCCCGGCGTGATGAAGGCGTTGGGATGCTGCTCGGCAGGCAGTCTGATGTTGAAGCCGATCGACGGGGCGCCGGCTTCGATCGCGCCGCGATTTGCCGCTTCCATAAGCCCTGGCCCGCCGCCGGTCGTTACGACGTTCTCGCGCACGCCGTCTATGGGAGCGAGCGCTCCACCGCGCTCCGAGACGATCCGGCCGAATTTGCGCGCCTCCTCATACCAGAGGCCGAGTTGGGCGCCCTTGGCGTTCTTGGCTGCCTTGCCCGCCCCCCTACGGGGCCGTGCTCGCGAACTCCCGAAGATAACGATTGTCGACTTGATCTTTTGCTCGCGCAGGCTGAGCTCAGCCTTCTCGAATTCGAGGGCCAGGCGGCTGGAGCGCATCTCGTCCCGCATCAGGAAATCGAAATCCTCGAAGGCGAGCAATTCGGTATCTCGATCGCGTTTCGCTGGCTTGGTTGTCACCGGAGCGCCGCCCTTCTTTCTCGATGTTCGACACCCCATACGCCTTCGCCGCGTCACGATGTCAAGGCGAGCACGCAACTGCTGATTTCGACTTACCGGCGCTACAGGTCGATCGTCCTGAGGACACCCCATTCCGCCAGCCGGAAATTCATTTCCTCGGCCACAAAGAACCGGGCGCTCTCCGGATCGTAGCCATCGGCCAGCAAATCGTCATAGACGGTGAAGACATGCCGAACATAGGCGGTCATGGAAAGCCACGCCGCGCTTTCCGCCGAGGCGGAGCGAAGGCCGGCGCTGTCCATGGCGTGATCGACAATGGCGCCGCACTCATAGCCCGGAATCTTCGGAGCGAGATGCCTCAGCGCGTTTTCGATGTCTTCGCGTCTGCTCAAATCCTGCCCTGCACTATCACCTCAGCGCTTCGCGGCAACGCTCCCGCCGGCCAAGCCGGCCTCGCCCCGACTATCCGACCCACAGCGCTCTGAGGTCTTCGGGAAACGCCTTGATCAGCTTGTCCACTTCACCCGGATCGATGCGGTCCGCGACAACCTGAAACACGGCTTTCACCAGCTTTTCGCGATCCGCCCCGAGCTTGCGCCGCGCTTCATCCTCGATGTCATCGATGAAATCGGCCAAATGGCGCGTGCGCGTCGGCGTATGGGCCATGTGCCAGCCCTCATAGTAGAGACCGCGGATCAGCATGGGGAGCTGCGCGCCGAAATGCACGGCGTTTTCCGGACCGACGCGATCACGGATCATATGCAGCGTCGCCCGCAGAAGCTGATAGGCGAGATGCCTGTCATCCGTTTCGATCCGCTCCATAATGTCCTTCAGCCAGAGGTTGGTCTGCTGGACGGTCGTGTCAAACACATCGAGGCCGGTCGTCATTTTGCTTTTCTCCCCGGATTCTGACGGTTGCGGGCGGCGCCTTCAGGCCACGTCCTGATGCGCCTGTCCGAGCGTCTCCTGAAGCGTCTTAACGAAGGTCCTGACGGGCAGATCATAATGTCCCTCCGTAATCTCCTCTGCCGTCACGGAAAGCGTGGCGACCGGCTTTATGCCGCTGAACTCCTCCATTTGCCGGAAGCTGTAGTCGGGCTGTGATCCCCCATAGGTTACGCAGAACGCCATGTGCTTGGAATGCCCCCGATAGTCATGAAGAAAGCTCCGCACCGGCGGCGCGATGCGTCCGGCCCAGATCGGACCGGCCACAACAATCAGATCATAATCATGCGGCGCGATCTTCGACGCCTGGATGGGAACGCTCCGCCCAGTCAGGCTGTGATAGGCCGCTTTGAAATAGCCCCAGGGGCCTTTGTAGGGTTTCTGGCACAGGATCCGTTCGGTGTCGGCCTTAAGAAGCGCCGCGATCTTGGAGGCAACGAGGCTTGTATTCCCTGTCAGGGAGTAGAACACGACAAGAGATTTCATTCGGGAACCTCATCTGCTTGCTCAGACGTCGCCGAGATGTTCGGCGATACTGCGGTCAGCCGAAATGACATTTGTCAAATAGGAGCCGCATCGCGGACCGCCGGCGAACGGCGAAAATTTTCCAGCCGGCCTGTCGGTCTGGAGGCTACCGCAACGTCTTTATAACGGGGACGGCGGCTCGGGATTGCCGCATAGCTTTGCGCCCCACGATTTCGCGGCGATAGGAGAAAGCCGAATGACGACGATACAGACGATCACCCCCTGCCTGTGGTTCGACCGCCAGGCCGAGGAAGCGGCACGACTCTACGCCTCGATTTTCCTGAATTCCAAGATCAACCGGATCTTCCACTACAGCGCCGACACGCCCGGCGGCAAGGAAGGCGGCGTCATGCTCGTCGATTTCACCCTGGCCGGCCAGAACTTTCAGGCTCTGAACGGCGGGCCGCACGATGCGTTCAATGACGCGATCTCGCTCTCTGTGCGTTGTGCGGATCAGGCCGAGGTCGACCGTTATTGGGACGCGTTGACCGCGGATGGCGGCAGACCCGTCCAATGCGGCTGGCTGAAGGACAAGTTCGGCGTCTCCTGGCAGGTCGTGCCGACTGCGCTGATCGCCATGCTACAGGACGAAGACCGTCAGAAAGCGAAACGCGTCATGCAGGCCGTGATGCAGATGGTCAAGCTGGACATCGGCAAATTACAGCAAGCCTACGACCAGGCGGCCTGATCGAATACGCCATACGTAGCAATCCAGGAGCTGCTTAGCGGACCGCGCCCTATTGAGAGAAGAACTCCTCGAACCAGGATTTGCGCTTCGGGGCGGCGCGCGCCCCGCGGCTGGCGACCGGCGTGCCGAGGGTCGTATCCCTGCTCGCGGTGCTGCCGCGGCCGAAGAAATCCCATAGCGACTCACGTTCCGGCCCGGAACGTTGGTCCTGGGCAATCTGACGACCGGTACCCGGCAGAAAAGCGGGTTCCTTGTTCAGATGGGCATAGACCATCAGATCGCGCCAGATGAGAGTCGGCAGCGAGCCGCCCGTCACGCGCTTCATCGGCGTGAAGTCGTCATTTCCGAGCCACACGCCCGTCACGTAATGCGCGGTATAGCCGATGAACCAGGCATCGCGATAATCCTGCCCGGTCCCGGTCTTGCCCGCGGCGGGGTGCGGATCGATCGAGGCCTTATTGCCGGTGCCATACCGGATCGTTGCGCTCAGCATCTCATTCATCGCCGCAACATGTTCGGGACGGATGACGCGGCCCCAATTGGTCCGCCCGACATCATAGACCGTCCTGCCATCGGCATCTCTCACCGCCTTGATGATGTGCGGCATGGCGCTGAAGCCGCCATTGGCGAATGGCACATAGGCCGAGGCGAGTTCCAGAAGTGAGACCTCGGATGTCCCGAGCGAAATCGACGCATTGGGCTCAAGCTTGGAGGCAATGCCGAGCCGGTGCGCAGTCCTGATGACCTGGTCGCGCCCCACCCATTCGGTGAGTCGCACGGAAACGGTGTTCAGGCTCTTGGCCAGCGCATCCCGCAGGGTCACATCGCCATAATAGCGATTGTTATAATTCGACGGCGTCCAGTCGCCGATCCGCAGCGGCCCGTCACGAACGACGGAGTTCTGGCGTCAGCCCATGCTCCAGCGCGGTCAGAAACACGAAGGGCTTGAATGTTGAGCCCGGCTGCCGCTTGCCTTGCACCGCGCGGTTGAACTGGTTCTTCGCGTAATCACGACCGCCGACCAGCGCCTTGATCGCACCGCTGCGATCGATGATGACGGCAGCGGCCTGGCCGGCATTATAGTCCGCCCCCTGCTCGTCCATCTTTTCCTTCACCGTCCGCTGGGCAACCGCCTGCAACTCGTAGTCGATCGTGGTCTCGACCGCCATGTCGGCTTTCACATCGAGCCCCAATTCGGGCAATTGCTGCACCACCCAGTCGATCACGAAGCCGTAGCTTTCCGACGGCAGGTAATTGCGCAGGGACGGCGGATTTGCGAGAGCCTCTTCATAATCGGCGAGCGATATATCGCCGTGAGCGCGCATATTGTTGAGAACGACCCTGCCCCGGGCCAATGAGCGCTCCAGATTGGTAGTCGGCGCGTAAAAGGTCGGAGAGCGGATCAGCCCGGCCAGTATCGCGGCTTCATAGTGATCGATCTCACCGACGCTCTTGCCGAAATAGTGCTGCGCCGCGGCTTCCACACCGTAATTGCCGGCACCGAAATAGATCCGATTGAGATAGAGCTCCAGGATCTGATCTTTGTCGAACCGGTATTCGAGCGAAAGCGCCAGCAGGACTTCCTCGATCTTGCGCCAATAGGTGCGGTCCGGTTTGAGGAAGAGAACCTTCACCAATTGCTGCGTAATCGTGCTGCCGCCTTCGACGATCCGGCCGGCCCGGTAGTTCCGGATCGCCGCGCGCAAGATGCCGGTCGGGTCGAAGCCATAGTGATAGTAAAAGCGCCGGTCTTCGGTCGTCAGAACCGCCTGGATGAGATGCTGCGGCATGTCCTGAAGCTTGACGTGATTGCGCCGCAGGCCCTTTTCCGCGATCACCTTGTTATTGTCGGCAAGGATCGTGATCTTCGCAGGCTGCTTGCTGAGACCCGCCTTGAGCGGATCTTCGGCCGTCTGGGAATAGATCGCGACGGCTCCGACAAGGATCAGGCCGAACCAGATTGCGGCCACGAAACCCCAATAGGCGACGAAGCGCGCCGCGCGGAATTTCCACGAGCGCGGTTTGCGCGGCTCCCGCGGTTTCCCCGGCCTCTCCATTTTTTGGGAGTCGGGCTTCCGAAACAGGGCCTTGAGGCGGCCCCACTGGAGCACACGTTTTTTCGGGGTACCCTTCTCACCCCGCTGCGGATCGGGGGGCACAAGGCCCTGCGCTTCCTGCTCCTTGCGAATGAAACTTGGCAGGGGTTCGGTACTCTCCATCCCGAAAGGATCGGCCTCGTCGTCGTCAAAGATCCTTGGGTGAGGCTCGTCGAAAGCGGAGCGCGATGCATACCGGTCCCGCCCCATCTCGTCATCGATGGACTCGATCAGGGACCGGCGCCCGCCCCGGCGAAAAAATGGACGCTTATTAGGGTCGTCAGACGCCATTCGAGGTGCAGTTCCAGGCTCGCTACAGAACAGGACCCAACGCTGTGAGCCGTGGCTCCTTTATCACATGGCCTACGGAGTGCGTAAAATGAAAAGAGAATTTGACCAGAGGACGACGCGGGCGCCCACCCCCGTGCGATCGCCTTTAGGAGCTTTTGAGCCGGTGTTCCTTGACCGCCAACGCATCGGCAAGGCGCAACCGCGCCGATCCCGGCCTTAGCGGCTTCTGCTGACTTTCATGCGGCGCCCATCCGGCAAGATGGATGATCTCGAAGGTTGCGCGAACGCGGCCCTCTGCGACGCTATGGCGCTCCGTGTAGATCTCCACCGCTCTTTGCAGCGTGGCGCGGCGAAGCGGGGTCCGGCGCCGTTCGGTCAGGACATTGCCCGCACCCATGGCACGAAGCTCCAGCATCAGCGCCAAAGGGGAGCCATAGGTCGCGACAAGGAGATCGCTGTCGGCAACAGGCAGGGCAAAGCCGGCGCGCTGGAGCAATGCTCCGTAATCGCGAATATCGGCCATCGGGGCCACGCGCGGGCTGACGCCGCCCTCCAGCTCCATCTCGGCCTGCATGAAGGCTTCGCGCAGCTCCTGAAGCGTGGCGCCGCCGAGGACCGCCCCAAGGAACAGCCCGTCCGGCATGAGCGCGCGGCGAATCTGTATGAGCGCGCCCGGCAGATCATTGACGAGATGCAAGGAAAGCGGGGCGGCGATGAGGTCGAATGCGCCATCGCGGAAGGGAACGCACTCTTCGTCGCCGCAAAGCCGGAGGGCGGCACCCTCGCCGCCGAAGGGAGCGCCCGTCTGCATCACGACCTCGACATCGGCCGGCGGGCGTCCCCCTGCGCGGGCCTCGGCAAGCGGCGCATTATGCGCGCCGATCGTCAGAATGCGCGAAAAATCCCGCTGCACGCCCTGAAGCCGCTCGGCCATATCGTCCGCCGCCCGTCTCAGCAGGAAATCGGGCATGTCGCCGCGCCTTGCGGCACGCTCGCGCCGCTTGAGAAGCAGCTTGCGGTCGAAAAGATGCGGCGCGCTCAAGAGACGGCCCCAGTTTTGTTACGGTCTTGCTTCAGATGTAAGCCCGGCTAGCCTCAAACAAAAGAGGCAATGGAGGGGCTTTGTGAGTACGGCCGAAGAGCGTTCGAACGCCGCCGGTCTCGGCCGGATGGTCTCAGATCTGCGCCGCTGGTCGCTGGCAAATCTGCGCTATGCCACCGATCTCATTCTGCCGCCCATCTGCATCCATTGCCACACGCCGATTGCAGCTCATCGCGTCCTCTGCCCGGCCTGCTGGAAAGACGTCGATTTCATCACTCCTCCCCTTTGCGACCGGCTCGGCCTGCCGCTGCCTCATGCAGACGGAGAAACGGCGCTGTCCACGGCAGCATTGCGCGATCCGCCAATTTTTGGCCGCGCACGCGCCGCCGCCCGTTTCAATGGGGTCATGCGCACGCTCATTCACAGTTTCAAATATGGAGACCGGCACGAGGCATCGGACATGTTCGCCCAAATGATGCGCGCGGCCGGCGCCGGACTGCTGGAGGATGCGGATGTGCTCATGCCCGTGCCGCTCCACCCGAGAAAGCTTTCGCAGCGGCGTTACAATCAGGCGGCGATCCTTGCCGGGAGACTGTCCAGGCTCGCCAGGCTCCCGGCCGATATGACGAGCCTGCGCCGGGTCCGGCGAACGCCGAGCCAGGTTGGTCTGTCGGAAGCCGAACGGCAGAGCAATGTCGCCAATGCCTTCGCCATTGCGCCGAAGGCGGAGGGGCGCATTGCAGGCAAGCACATTCTGCTTGTCGATGACGTTATCACCACGGGCTCAACGCTCAGCGCCTGCGCCCGCGTGCTCAAGGAGGCCGGCGCGGCGGAAGTCAACTGTCTGGCGGTCGCCATGGCCGTCGGCGAAGACGAAGCCGGGGCCAGTTAGCCAGGTGAGCGGAACGCCGCCATCGCGATCGTCTTCGCACCGCTAGAGATTTCAGCATCGAGCCTGTGTTAATCTGCGTGGCAATCCTTGTGCCGGCAAGCCCTCGTGCTTGCGATCCTTAGATAAGAACAAGCAGGATTTCATGGACGAACAATCTCTGCGCGACGCCGCCCTCGACTATCACCGCCTCCCCAAACCCGGAAAGATTTCCGTGGTGCCGACGAAAGGCCTGATCAACCAGCTCGACCTTTCGCTCGCCTATTCGCCGGGCGTCGCCTATGCCTGCACGGCCATTGCCGAGGATGCACAGCAGGCGGCGGACCTCACCTCGCGCAGCAATCTGGTCGCCGTGATCACCAACGGCACCGCCGTTCTCGGCCTCGGCAATATCGGGCCGCTCGCCTCGAAGCCCGTCATGGAAGGCAAGGGCTGCCTGTTCAAGAAATTCGCCGGGATCGACGTTTTCGATATCGAGATCGCCGAGACGGACCCGCAGAAATTCATCGACATCGTCGCCGCGCTGGAGCCGACCTTCGGCGGCATCAATCTGGAAGACATCAAGGCGCCGGAATGTTTCACCATCGAGCGGACTCTGCGCGAAAGGATGAATATCCCGGTCTTTCATGACGATCAACACGGCACCGCGATCATCGTCGCGGCAGCGGTGCTGAATGGGCTGAGGTTTGCAGGGAAAGAGATTTCGCAGGTGAGGCTTGCCGGATCGGGGGCGGGCGCGGCGGCGCTGGCCTGTCTCGATCTGCTTGTCAGCTTCGGCCTCAGGCGCGAGAACATCTTCATTTCCGACATTGATGGCGTCGTCTTCAAAGGCCGCTCCGTCAATATGGACCCGGAGAAGGAGCATTACGCGCAGGAGACGAGCGCACGCAAACTTGCCGAGATCGTCAGAGATGCGGACATCTTTCTCGGCCTATCGGCGGGCGGCGTCCTGAAGCCCGAAATGGTCAAGGAAATGGCGCCGACGCCAATCATCATGGCGCTCGCCAATCCGATGCCGGAGATCATGCCGGACCTCGCCCATGAAGCGCGGCCCGACGCGCTGATCTGCACCGGCCGGTCGGACTATCCGAACCAGGTCAACAACGTCCTTTGCTTTCCTTATATCTTCAGGGGGGCGCTCGATGTCGGCGCGACCGCCATCAACGAGACCATGAAGAAAGCGGCGGTCGGCGCCATCGCCGATCTCGCCCATGCCGAAGTTTCCGACATCGTGGCGTCGGCCTATTCCACGCAGCCGACGGGTTTCGGCCGCGACTATCTGATCCCGAAGCCGTTCGATCCGAGGCTCATCGAAAAAATCGCTCCCGCCGTCGCGCAAGCCGCCATGGATAGCGGCGTCGCGGCGCGCCCCATCGCCGATATGGAAGCCTACCGGCAGAAGATGGCGCGGTTCGTCTATCATTCCGGGGCCAGCATGAAGCCGGTCTTCGATGCCGCCAAGGCCGCGCCACAGCGCGTTGCCTATGCCGAGGGCGAAGAGGAGCGCGTGCTGCGCGCCGCGCAGGTCGTCGTAGACGAGGGGCTCGCATTCCCCGTGCTCATCGGCCGCGCCGACATCATCGCTCAGCGCATCGAGAATTTCGGTCTGCGCCTGAAGCTGGGGGAGAATTGCGAGGCAGTGAATATTCTGAGCGATCCGCGCTATCGCGAGGTCGTCGCCGAATATCATGAGCTGTGCAAGCGGAAAGGCGTAACGATCGATATCGCCAAGGAAGCAATGCGCACGCTGCCGACGCTGATCGGCGCCATTCTCCTGCGCCGGGGCGATGTCGATGCGATGCTGTGCGGAACCACGGGCGTCTATTCCGAGCATCTGCGTTTCGTCCGCGATGTGATCGGCTTGCGCTCAGGCGCGAAGACGCTGGCGGCGATGAATATGCTGATGCTGTCCGACCGGCAGATCTTCATCTGCGATACGCAGGTCAACCGGAATCCGACGGCGGAGCAGCTCGCCGAGATCACCTCGCTGGCGGCGGACGAACTGCGGCGCTTCGGCGTCACGCCGCGCGCAGCTCTCCTTTCGCATTCCAACTTCGGTGCATCGGATAGTCCGTCCGCCCAGCTCGTGCGCGACGCCCTGGCGTTGATCGAGACGCGCACGCCCGATCTGGAGATCGAGGGCGAAATGCATGGCGATGCAGCCTTGTCGGCCGGGATCCTGGAGCGTGCCTTTTCCGACGCGCGTCTGACGGGCCAGCCCAATCTCCTGGTGATGCCTAATCTCGACGCCGCCAACATCTCCTATAATCTGCTGAAAGTGGCAGCGGGCAACGGCATCACGGTCGGGCCCATTCTGCTTGGGACGGCGCAGCCCGTTCACATCATCGAGCCGTCCGCGAGCGTGCGCCGCATCGTCAATATGACGGCTCTCGTCGTCGTGGATGCCGCTTCGCAGCGCGCGGATGTCTAGCGGCATGGCCGGCTCGGACGAATCCTCGGCACTTGCGTCAATGGAACGCTTGGGATATGTTGGCTGAAGATTTTCGATTTTCTTCACTCATCAGCGAGTGGCCATGAACCCCAACAGATGACAGCACAACCAGCCCAAATCGACCCAAGACAGAAAATCCTGACGGAGGCCGAGCGCCTGTTCCGTCACTACGGCTATTCCAAGACGACGATGGCCGATATTGCCCAAGCCTGCCGGATGTCGCCGGCCAATCTCTACCGGTTCTTCGAGTCCAAATCGGCGCTCATGGAGGCAATTTGCGGCATGGTCACAGGCAGCGCCGAACAGCGCCTGGCGGAAATTGCCGCTGCCGATGAGCCGGCATCACGCCGCCTGGAGCGCTTCATCGAAGAGATTTACCAGCACACGCTGGAAAACCTTCTCGACCACCGTAAGGTTCACGAGATGGTGGTCGTCGCCATGGAAGAGCAATGGCATGCGATCAAGGCGCACCTCGACCGGGTCTGCGGCCATCTGCAGAAGATTATCGAGGACGGCATCGCTTCGGGCGAGTTCGCGAAGCAGGATCCGGCGCGGGCGGCCCGATGCGCTCAAAGCTCGATGGCCTTTCTGTGCCATCCCGTGATCGTGGCTCAGAAGCTCGACGATGCAGACCGCACGACACCGAAAGAATTTGCTGAATTTCTCATAAAGGCCCTGAAGGGCGCATGATCAGGACTGGAGGTCCCTCATGAAGCGAGCTGGCAGGATGCGGCATTTTTTTTGGCCAGAGACTGAAGAAAAACGAATTTCTTCAATGTTTTTCATTCATAACTCAGCCTTCAGAATTATGGGCGTGGCGGCCCTCGCTTTCAGCCTTGCCGCCTGTCAGGAAGAGGCCCAAGGCGAACAGACCGTCAGGCCGGTGAAGGCTGTCGTGGTCCACAAGAATTCCGGAAAGGTGGCGAAGCGCTTCTCCGGTGACATCCGAGCCCGGACGGAAAGCACGCTGGGCTTTCGCATTCCCGGCAAGATCGTGGACCGGCTCGTCGATATTGGCGACGACGTGAAAGCCGGACAGGTGATCGCAAGGCTCGACGACACCGATCTGGTGCTCAGCGAGAGCAGCGCCCGCGCCGCCGTTGCGTCTGCCAGAACGAGGCTCGCCGTTGCCAGGGATGCGCTTGCGCGAGCCGAAAAGCTCCAGCCGAAAGGCTATACGCCAAGCGCCGTCGTCGATCAGCGCAAGCTCGAAGTCGACGCGGCGGAGGCGGCCCTCAAGGCAGCTACGGCGCAGGCGCGGCAGGCGGCGAACGCCACGGCCTATGCGGTCCTGAAAGCCGACAAAGCCGGCATCGTCACCGAGGTGCAGGCCGAGGCCGGCCAGGTCGTTGCCGCGGGAACGCCCGTGGTCTCGGTCGCGGAATCGGGCGACTTGGAAGTCGCGCTCAGCGTGCCGGAGCAGGATGTCACACAGCTCCAGAAAGGCCAGCCGGCGGAGCTGACGCTCTGGGCGAATGGCGATATCAACGCCAAAGGCGCCATCAGCGAAATCGCGGGCCAGGCCGATCCGGGCTCGCGCACTTACGCCGTCAGGGTTGCCATCTCCGATCCGCCCGCTGCGATGCGTCTCGGAATGACGGCGACCGTGACCCTCCGCTTGAATTCTCAATCGCCCAATCTTCCAGTGCCGCTGCCGGCCCTCACTGACTTCGAAGGACGCAAGGCCGTCTTCGTCGCGGATCGCACATCCTCGAAAGTCAGTCACCGTTTCGTCGAGACGGACGGCGTGACGGCCGATGCGGTGAAGGTCATCTCGGGCCTCGCGCCGGGGGAGGTCGTCGTCACCGGCGGCGTTCAGTTCCTTACCGACGGCATGCGGGTGCGTCTGCCGGAGAGCGTCGTGCAAAGGGCCTCCGCCGCACAAACCCGGTCAGATCGTTAATTACGGCTTCCCGTCGGTGAGGATCAAATCATGTCGAAGCCTTTCATTATGCCCGGTCCACGGTCGCGTGGCTTCAATCTCTCAAGCTGGGCCATTCGGCACGGCAGTCTGACGCGGTTCCTCGTCGTGCTCATCCTGGCGGCGGGAGCCTTGTCGCTGTTCAGCATGGGGCAGAAGGAAGACCCCGATTTCACATTCCGGCTCATGGTCATCCAGACCGCCTGGCCCGGCGCCTCGACGGAGGAGATGCAGAACCAGGTCGTCGATAAGATCGAACGCAAGGTTCAGGAGACGCCGCATCTCGACTTTGTGCGCTCCTATACGCGGCCGGGCCACGCGGTCATCTTCGTCAATATCAAAGGCGAGGCGCGCGGCCGGGAGATTACCGACGCCTTTTACGAAGTGCGCAAAAAGGTCGGAGACATCCGGCACACATTACCGGCCGGCGTCGTCGGTCCGTTCTTCAATGACGAGTTCGGCGACACCTATGTCACGCTTCATGCGCTCACCGGCGACGGCTTCTCCTATCCGGAGCTGAAAGACCGCGCGAAACGGATCCGGGATTTGCTTCTCAGGGTCGAGGGCGTCGAGAAGGTCGATCTGATCGGCACACAGGACGAGAAGGTCTTCATCGAAGTCTCTTCGAAGGTCCTTGCCGAACGGAACCTCTCCCCGCTCGCTATTCGCGACGCATTGGCGGCGCAGAACACTCTCGTGCCCGCCGGCCGCGTCGAGAGCGACGAACGCTCGGTGCGCCTCGATGTCGATGGATATCTCTTGACCGTTGAAGAGATCAGGAACCTTCGCCTGCGCGTCGGCAATGACACCATTCGGCTCGGAGATATTGCCACGGTCAGGCGGGGGCTCGAAGACCCGCCCGTCGCGAAAGCCCGCTTCCAAGGCCGGGAAGCCGTGATCATCGGCGTGGTGATGGCCGACGGCGCCAAGGTCACCGAAGTGGGCGGGGCGATCGATGCGGTGCTGAAGAAAGTGCAATCGGAGCTGCCGATCGGCCTCGAACTGGGCCAGATTGCCGATCAGCCGGAGGTCGTGAGGGAATATGTGGGCGAGTTTCTGAAGGTTCTCGCCGAGGCGCTTCTCATCGTCCTGACGGTTTCCTTTCTTTCGCTCGGCTGGCGAGCCGGCCTCGTGGTTGCGCTCACCATTCCGCTGGTCCTTGGCGCAACCTTCCTCACCATGTCGCTGATGGGCATCGATTTACAGCGCATCTCGCTCGGCGCGCTGATTATCGCCCTCGGCCTTCTGGTCGATGACGCGATGATCGCCATCGAGATGATGGAACGCAAATTGCGGGAGGGCTTCGACAGGCTGAGCGCCGCGAGCTTCGCCTACCAATCGACGGCCTTTCCCATGCTAACCGGCACGCTGATCACGGTTTCCGGCTTCATTCCCGTCGGCTTTGCCGCCTCGACCGCCGGCGAATATGTCGGCTCGCTCTTCTGGGTCGTCGCTATTCCACTGATCATTTCGTGGTTCGCGGCCATCTATTTCACGCCCTGGATCGGCCATGCGCTGCTCAAAGTTCACAAAGCGCCGAAGACACCCAGGCATGAGCCGTTCAAGGGGCCGTTCTATCAGCGCCTGGAGCGCGTCATCGCTTGGTGCGTAAGACGCCGCCGGGTGGTCGTCGCCATGACGCTTGCGGCTTTCGTCGCTGGCATCGGCGGCTTCGCCTTCGTGCAGCAGCAGTTTTTCCCGGCCTCCAACCGGCCTGAACTGCTCGTGGATCTGTGGCTGCCCGAGGGCACCTCGTTCGAGCGGACGCAGAGCCAAGCGAAACGCGTCGAAGCGGACGTGCTGGGCGATCCTGACGTCGCATTCGTCACCACCTTCATCGGCGAAGGCGCGCCGCGCTTTTATCTGCCGCTCGTCCGGCAGCTACGCAATCCGAATTTCGCCCAGCTTCTCGTCATGCCGAAATCGCTGGAGCAGCGCGACCCTGTCATCGACCGGATCCGCAAGCGGCTCGGCGAGCACTATCCCGACATCCGTTACAAGGTGGACCGCCTCTTCAATGGTCCGCCGGTCGGCTGGCCCGTCCAGATCCGCGTCACCGGGCCGGATCGCGACGAAGTCGGCAGGATCTCGGCCGAAGTGACGAGGGTCATGCGCGAGCATCCTCTGGTCGATACGGTTCACAATGACTGGCTGGAGCCTGTCCCTGCCTTCAAGCTCGAAATCGACCAGGACCGGGCGCGCGCCATCGGCGTAAGCTCGCAAGCGGTGCGCCAGACGCTGCAATCCGTGCTGACGGGCATCACGATCGGCGAGTTTCGCGAAGGCGAGGAAACCATCGGGGTCGTTCTGCGCGATCCGGCAGCGAGCGAGAACAGGCTGAGCGCGGTCGAGAATGCCTATGTCAAGACCGTGAACGGGGACGCCGTGCCACTGACGCAGATTGCGAAAATCAACGTGGTTCTCGAGCCCGGCATCGAATGGCGGCGCTCCCGCCTCCCGACAATCACCGTGCGCGGAACAGTGCCGGACAATGTTCAGTCGCCGGATGTGACAAAGGCGATTTATGCGCAGCTCAAGCCGCTCAGGGACGCCCTACCTATTGGCTATGGAATTGAGATGCAAGGCGCCGTAGAAGAATCGGCGAAAAGTCAGGCCTCGATCAATGCGAAAATGCCGGTCATGCTGCTGTTCATCGTGCTTCTCCTGATGATCCAACTGCAGCATGTTGGGAAGACGATGATGGTGCTCGCAACGGGACCGCTTGGCCTGATCGGCGCTTCGGCGGCGCTCCTGGCTTTCCAGGCACCATTCGGATTTGTCGCCATTCTCGGCGTCATAGCCCTCGCCGGCATGATCATGAGAAACAGCGTCATTCTCGTCGATCAGATCCAACAGGATCTCGATGCGGGCCTGCCGATGCGCGAGGCCATTGTGAGTTCGACCGTGCGCCGCTTCCGTCCGATCGTTTTGACCGCAGCGGCAGCCGTGCTCGCCCTTATTCCGCTATCCACATCGCTCTTTTGGGGGCCGATGGCGAAAGCGATGATGGGAGGCCTTATTGCCGGCACGATTTTGACTTTGACCTTCCTGCCTGCCCTCTACGCCCTCTCTTTTGGCATTGAGGGAAAGGCAGGTAAAGGTCAAGGAGCGCCGGAGCAGTCCGCTGACCCCGAACAGCGTCCTGTTCCGGCGTATCCATTCACTCGGGCAGGAGAGTAGGTTCGGGCCTAGCGCAACGCGCGTTCAAGCATGTCCCCGCGGAGGCGGGGATAGACGCGGGAACAGTTGCGCGCGCCTTTTGATATAGATCAACTTGACCTCGTCCAGTTGATTCCAATTGAACGAGGGTTGATCCAGCGCAACGCGCGTCCGAATGGACGCGGGAACAGTTGCGCTCGTCTTTTGAAAAAGATCAACTTGACCTCGTTCAGTTGATTCCAATTGAACGAGGGTTGATCTAACCACGCCGTCATGAGGGCCGCATTTCGGCGGCCGTCACGCTGGGTCGGGGCGGAGATAGCCCAGGACAACATCCATGATGTGCCGAAGGCGCTTGTCGAGCGCGGCGGGCGTCGCCAGATCGCAGCCCGCAAGGCTCGATAGCGTATAGCATGTGCCGATATAGTACGATGCGAGTGAGACTATCGTCAGATAGAGGTGAAACGGATCGACGCGCTGTCTGAAAACGCCCTCGCGCTGGCCGCGTTCGAGCACGTCACTCAGAAGCTCCATGAGCGGAGCATTCGCGTCCCGGATACGATCCGACCGGAGGGCGTATTTGCCGTCAAGCATATTCTCCGTCGCCATGAGGCTCAGAAGCTCCGGATGGTGGAGGTAATAGTCCCAGGTGAACAAAACCAGCTTATCGATCGCTTCCTTGGGCGGAAGATCGGAGAGCCTTAGCTGCTGAGTCTGCGCCGCTCGAAGCGAGGTATAGACGCGCTCCAGCACCGCGACATAGAGCTCATCCTTCTTGCCGAAATAGTGGTAGAGCATGCGTTTGTTGACGTTTGCCCGTTCGGCGATTTCGTTGACGCTCGCCCCGGCAAAACCTTTGGCCACGAACTCGTCCGTCGCTGCGTCCAAAATGGCGCGCCGCGTCCGGTCGGGATCCCGCTGTCCCGGCATTCTGGTTACGGTCATTGTGTTCGGATCATCACCGCAGCTATGGAACTCTGGCCTGCCAGGCCGCGCAGTCACAACATCCATCGGTCTACTCCGTACCAACGTCGTCCGCCCGATCGGCCGGGAAGATCGACTACCGCGTTGAGTCCGCTCAATCCAATGCGGAGTGGGTGACGGATTCTCGCTCATCCGATCCGACCGCGCGTGATGTGGCGACAAACGCCTCGGCACGCCATTTCGAATCGATCCCGTCCATACATTGATTACGCTTGAAGCGCGCAGACGGATCACTTCGAGGTCGATTTCTTTTCGCTGCATCTTCGCAGCCGGTGATTTTTGTTCAGATGGCGTAAATCGGTTTCTCCGCCTGTCGACAGTCTCTGAGGCAAAAATTCGTTGCCTGATCATGGTCGCAGAAAGAGGGCTGCCGGGTTAAGGGCGGGCGAAAGAGGCGGTCTTCCGCTCCGACGGCTCAGATTGCGGGGCGGGCTTGTCATGCGACGGGCTTGAAAATCGCCGGCATTGCGCACACACTAAAGTTTGACCCGAGGGGGGCCGGCGGCAGCCGGCTGAGATCGAACTGACGCCCGTTCGACCACCCTTTGAACCTGATCCGGCTCGTACCGGCGAAGGGACGGAGTAATGGACGCGGACCAACACTATCCCCAAATCGAGACGAGGCGACTGAAGCTCCGTCCCTGGCGTGACGCAGATCGTGAGCCATGGGCGGCGATGAACGCCGATCCGCTTGTCAGGGAATATCTTCCAGGCACGCTCAATCGCGAGGAAAGCGATGCCTCGCTGGACAGTCTCAACGCGCATATCACGCGGCATGGCTTTGGCTTCTGGGCGCTTGAAGACCGCACGAGTGGAGAATTCCTCGGTTTTACGGGACTGGTCCATACGCCCTTCACTGCGCATTTCACGCCCTGTGTCGAGATCGGCTGGCGGCTGGCGCGGCGCCATTGGGGCAAAGGCTATGCCAGCGAGGCCGCGCGAGCATCGCTCGACTACGGCTTCAGCACGCTGGGCCTGACAGAAATCGTTTCATTCGCCGTTGCCGCGAATATGCGCTCGCGCCGCGTTATGGAGCGCATCGGCATGACGCACGAACCGGACGGCGACTTCGATCACCCGAACCTTCCCGTCGGCCACGCCTGCCGCCGTCATGCATTCTACCGCATCACGGCAGCGGCACACGCAAACGGAAACGCCGTCAATATCAACGAGGAAATGCAATCATGAACGTCGTCGTCGATCCGAAATCCGTCCACCCCGTCGAGGTTACGACCGGGCCGATCTCCGGCTCGCGCAAAGTCTATGCAACCATAGATGGGCTGAATGTGCCGCTGCGCGAGATTGCGCTGCATCCGAGCGCGAATGAGCCGCCGGTGCGCGTTTACGACAGCTCCGGGCCTTATACGGAGGATGATGCAAAGATCGACGTCGAGCGCGGCCTGCCGCGTTCGCGCGAGGCTTGGGTGAAGGCGCGCAGCGTGGAAGCTTACGAAGGGCGCGACGTCAAGCCCGAGGACAACGGCAATGCGGGCAAGGCGCTGGCGCGGGAGTTTCCGATTCGTCACATGCCCTATCGCGGGCTTCCAAACCCCTCACCCTATCCCTCTCCCCTTGGGAGAGAGGACGATACTGCGAGCTCGCAACCACTCCCCCTCCCATTGGGAGAGGGTCGGGGTGAGGGGGTAAGATCTCACGGCATCACCCAGCTTGAGCTGGCGCGGGCAGGCGTTATCACCGAGGAAATGCACTATATCGCGGCGCGCGAAAATCTGGCCCGGGACGTTGCGCTGGAGCGGGCGGCCGAAGCGCTGGCCGATGGCGAGAGCTTCGGCGCGTCGATCCCCGAGCACATCACACCGGAATTCGTGCGCTCCGAAGTGGCGCGCGGGCGGGCGATCATTCCGTCCAATATCAACCATCCCGAGCTGGAGCCGATGATCATTGGCCGGAACTTCCTGACCAAGATCAACGCCAATATCGGCAACTCCGCCGTGACGTCCTCGGTCGAAGAAGAGGTGGAGAAGATGGTCTGGGCGATCCGCTGGGGCGCCGACACTGTGATGGATCTGAGCACCGGCCGCAACATCCACAACACGCGCGAATGGATCGTCCGCAATGCGCCCGTGCCGATCGGGACCGTGCCGATCTATCAGGCGCTGGAGAAGGTGGACGGCGATCCGGTCAAGCTCGACTGGGAGGTCTACAAGGACACGCTGATCGAGCAATGCGAGCAGGGCGTCGATTATTTCACCATCCATGCCGGCGTGCGGCTGCGCTATGTGCCGATGACGGCGAAGCGCGTGACGGGCATTGTCTCGCGCGGCGGCTCGATCATGGCGAAGTGGTGCCTCGCCCATCACCGCGAGAGCTTCCTCTATGAGCGGTTCGAGGAGATTTGCGACATCATGCGCCGCTACGATGTGAGCTTCTCGCTGGGCGACGGACTGCGTCCCGGCTCGATTGCCGACGCCAATGACGAGGCGCAATTCGCCGAGCTGGAAACGCTCGGTGAGCTGACGAAAATTGCCTGGGCGAAGGGCTGTCAGGTGATGATCGAAGGGCCGGGCCATGTGCCGATGCACAAGATCAAGGTCAATGTCGAGAAGCAGCTGGCCACCTGCGGCGAGGCGCCGTTCTACACGCTCGGTCCGCTCGTCACCGACATTGCGCCGGGCTACGATCACATCACCTCAGGCATCGGCGCGGGCATGATCGGCTGGTTCGGCACGGCCATGCTCTGCTATGTGACGCCCAAGGAGCATCTCGGCCTGCCCAACCGCGATGATGTGAAAACAGGAGTGATCACCTACAAGGTCTCAGCCCATGCGGCGGATCTGGCCAAGGGCCATCCGGCGGCGCAGCTCCGCGACGACGCGATTTCACGCGCGCGTTTCGACTTCCGCTGGGAGGACCAGTTCAACCTCTCGCTCGACCCGGACACGGCGCGTTCGATGCATGACGAGACCCTGCCGAAAGAGGCGCACAAGGTTGCGCATTTCTGCTCGATGTGCGGCCCGAAATTCTGCTCGATGGAGATCACGCAGCAGGTCCGCGACTATGCGGCCAAGCTGAACGCGCCGATCGAGGCTGCCAAGGAAGAGGGCATGGCCGAGATGAGCGAGAAGTTCAAGGAGATGGGTGGGGAGGTGTATGTGACAAGAGAATAGGATAAATGAGTTACGTTATTCGCCGACCAATTATTTTGTTGTCTCGGTTGGTCGCAACAGAATATCCATGTTTAAGTTTGTCTTTCAATCGTTCTTTATCACCAAACACTTCTCGGTTATGAATACGTATCAAGGTAATATCAAATCTTTGACAATCAGCCTCTTTCATTCTGTCTCGTTGTCTCTGGTTAGGGTTTTTGTGATAATAACCATCAACTTCTATCGCAAGCCTGACTTCTGGAAAGAAGAAATCTACAATCCATTTTCCACTAATAGGGTACTGAGTTTTAAATTTATTTTTAAATAAGCTATGATTAGCTAAAATTAACTCTAGTCTCCGCTCCGCTGGAGTAGGGATAGCTCGATTCCTTTCTGCATAAATACGGATATTGCTTTTTGGATACTTTAGTGGCGCATATTTCCCCTCATAAACGACCGAGGGCACTACGGTTGTCGACCGGTAAGGTTTGTTGCGGTTTTTATCACCGGTGAATTTTCGCCATTTCCCCATTTTACCCCACACTGCCTCCGCTCTCGGAAAAACATTCTCATATTCGCAGGCGTCGCCGTCCCAATCCTGAGGATAGTTGAGCCTACTACGATGAAACGAATCAAATTCCGGGACAACGACTGAACAGCATTTGTCTTCGCTCAACGCCATCCTACCTTCGCGCCGATATCATACGGGTTCTATCGCGGAGGGCCCGTAGGAGAGGCTTTTTCCAAGGCTCTGTTGGTTTCGCCTACGCTACACGCCGCCGGACCGCGTAGGATGGGTTGAGCACAGCGAAACCCATCAAATCTTTCGCAAATCATTGATGGGTTTCAGCCCCGCTTGCGCGGGCTTCTACCCATCCTACTCACCAAATTCGCAATCATCTTCCTCGAAATCGCCGCCCCAATCTTCCGGGTAAATGCCGAGTTTGACCATCCGGTGGAACGAAGAATACGGCCAATCTCGCGCGCTCCGCACATACCCATGTTTGACCGGATTGAAATGGATGTAATCGACATGGCGCGCGAAATCCCGCTCGTCGCGGATGGTGTGCTCCCAGAAGCGCCGCTGCCAGAGGCCGCGTTCGCCTTTGCTCTGGCGGCTTTTCGATATGCGCTCGGTGGCGGGCAATGACCGCGAGACGGCGGATTTGATCAGACGCCATCTCGTTGAGAAATCGGCATCGTCCTCCGGCAAGCGCCATATCGTGTGCAGGTGGTCAGGCAGGACGACGATCGCCACTGTCTCGAACGGATGCCGCGCTCTCGTATATCGAAATGCGGAGCGTAGGCGGCTGATATTCTCGGTCAAAAGCGATGAACGACGATCCACCAGGTTCAGCGTGAAGAAATAAGTCCCTCCCGCTGTAAAGTTCCGCCGGTAATTGGTCATTGCGCGTGCTGCGTTCTCGACGAATTGATGGGTTTCGCGAGTGCTCAACCCATCCTACCGCTCATGCTGAAGCCGGGCCATCCGGTGAAATGACGAACAGTGAAATGTTCTGACAAGCACAACAAACTCCGGGGACAATCACCGGCAGGCCCATTTCTGCACATTTCGACTCCAGCTAACATATTGCCTCACGTCAGCAATTCGCCGGAGCTTCCGACATGCCACAGACCGACACACTGATCCTGCGCGCCGCGTTTGAACATGACAAATCCATCTACCGGGACATCGAGATCGAGGGCTCCAAAACCCTCTACAAACTCGCTAAGGCGATCCTCGATTCATTCGGCTTCGATTTCGACCATGCATTCGGCTTCTATAGCGGCCTGACGCCCCGGAAGATGTACGACGCCATGCCCAGATACGAATTGTTCGCCGATATGGGTGAGGCCGATCCGGGCGTTCTTGGCGTGGAGAAGACGACGATCGCGCAGGCGTTTCCTGAAGCCGGACACAAGATGATATTCCTGTTCGACTATGGCGATGAATGGCTCTTTCGCGTGAGCCTGAAGGAACAGAGCACAAAGCAGCCGAAGACCCGTTACCCGCGCGTCGTCGCCTCGAAGGGCGAAGCGCCGGAGCAATATCCCGATCCCGACGATTACGATGAGGAGGAATTGGCGACCTACGGGATGAATCCGCGGACGGGCGAGAAGATATATTTCGGGAAATAGTTCGTAGGATGGGTTTGAGCCCCCGCGAAACCCATCAAATGCTCTGCAATCTATTGCTGGATATCAGCCCGCCTGAACTGTCTTCAACCCATCCTACGGGATCAGGCAATCCGCCAAAATGCGTGGTATGTTATGATCAACACCGCATAACAAGGAAACAGCCAATGGATGCCGATGCACTCAAAGCCATGCAGGCCCCGATCAAGGAGCGCTATCGCGATACACCTGATGCGGCGCTGATCACGTTGAAAGCTGAGGGCACGGTCGGCGAGGGCGTGACCTGCTCGGTGCAGACGTCCAAGGCGCTAATCGAGGCGGGACTGCATCCAGCGACGGGCGGGACAGGTATGCATGCCTGTTCGGGCGACATGTTGCTGGAAGCGCTGGTTGCCTGCGCGGGCGTGACGCTGAATGCGGTGGCGACGGCGCTCGGCCTCGATATCGGTGAGGCAAAGGTGCGCGCCGAGGGCGATCTCGATGTTCGCGGTACGCTGGGCGTCGCCAGGGATGCGCCGGTCGGTTTCCGCGACATCCGGCTAGTCTTCGACATTGACGGCAATCTCACCGATGAGCAACGTGACACGCTGTTGAAGCTCACCGAGCGGTACTGTGTCGTCTATCAAACCCTGCGAAACACACCCGCGATCGAGGTCTCCATGCGCGTAACGGCGTGATCGAAGATCGCGGCCGCTGTCCGACGGCGCCCATCCACATTGGCTGAAACCATCACCCGCGGCTCTCGCCGCACCGATTGGCGCAATGCCGTGCAAAGCAACATCCCGCGCTTGCCCTCGCGGCACCTTCCGCCGCAATGAGCCCAGAGACTTCGCCGGCAAGATGCAAGGAAGCGCGGCTTGCCCGAGGCCCCGCGCTCTCCGCAATCCCTGTGACTATTTCAACGGCTCGAAAACGCGCTGAAGGCTGTAGTTCAAGCCAACCTTCAGCGTGTGAATGTCGTTTTCATGCCGGAACACATCGCCGTCCGTATTCCGGGAATGGTCCTCGCCGAAATCCATGTAGAGATATTCGACTTTCATCGACATGTTGGGCTGGAAAGCGAACTCCGCACCGGCGCCTAACGCCCAGCCGCTCTTCACCTCGCGCAGCTTGGTGAAATCGTCCGAGTCAATTGCGCCGCTGGTAATGGCACCGGCCCGATTTTCGATATCGGCAAGAGCGAGACCGCCTTTGCCGTAGAACAGCCAGCGATCCTCGCCATAGCCGAGCCGAGCCGTCAGCGTCCCATAGCCACCATAGTCGGCCGTCGTAAATGCGCTTAACGACCTCTGGCTATCATCGGCGCCGAGATAGCCGATATCCGACTCTACGCCGGCAACGAAGGCATCCGTCTGCCAATTATAGCCAAGCGTGACGCCGCCGAGCCAGCCATTCGGCTCGATGGCGAACCCACCCGCGCCATTGAACGCGTCGCCATTCCCCGCGCCCGGCACGTTGAATGACGAGGACGATCCCCAGCCATAACCGAGATGGCCACCGATATAGAATCCTGTCCAGGAGAAATAAGCCGGGGGAACGACGATCGGATCGCCGTAATCCTTATAGCTTCGATTGTAGTCCCCGAGATCCGCTGCACTGGCCGGGCTCCAGGCAGCCGCCGCTGAGGCGAACGCGAACACGAAACGCGACGCCACACAAACATACTTGCACATTGTTCTTACACACCCTCAACACTGATCTGAACAAACCCACTGATCCCGCCCCACGGTCAAAACGCATACGCCACGGCTCCGCAGGTCCGAGCGACGCGCGCACTTTACACGTTCCTTCGCGTTTAGGTTGAAATTATCCAAAGATATTCGCTTATAAATTGTATTTTACATCTCCGCTGCGGCCATTCTGCAACTTATGCGAGCGGTTTCTTCAAGAGCTTTGTCCTCAATTGATCCCATTCGGGCGCGTATGATGACCGGTATCGGGACAAAACCGCCGCCGCGAAAGGGAAGACTACATGCTTCGCCAGCCATCCTTGTCTAACTTCCCGCGTCTCTCGAACCTTCGCACCGCCGCCTGCGCCGCCGCCATCGTCGGGATGCTCGTGGCTGCCCTGCCGGCCCATGCGCAGCGCGCCGATGATCCGGCCGCGGCCGCCCTGATCTCCCGGAACGACCGCTTTCATCCGGTGGTCGCGAAGAACGGCATGGTCGCGGCGCAGGACCGGATCGCGGCCGACGTCGGCGCGGAGATCCTCCGCAAGGGCGGCAATGCCGTCGATGCGGCGGTCGCGACCGGTTTCGCATTGGCCGTGACGCATCCGCAAGCGGGCAATCTCGGTGGCGGCGGCTTCATGCTGATCGCGCTGGCGAAGGAAAAGAAGGTCGTCGCGATCGACTATCGCGAAATGGCGCCGAAAGCGGCGACGCGCGACCTGTTCATCGGCGCCGATGGCGACGTGGACAACAAAAAGGCCCGCTTCAGCCGGGCGTCCGCGGGCGTTCCGGGCACGGTCGCGGGCATGATCCACGCGCTCGAAAAATACGGCACGATGAGTCTTGCCGATGCCCTCGCCCCCGCCATCCGCCTTGCCGAAGAAGGCTTTCCGATTCCCTGGGGCCTCGCCTTTGCCCTGGCGCGCAGCCGGGACCGCTTTGCCAAAGATCCCTCATCGGTGAGCTACTTCCTGCACGCGGACGGCCGCCCCTACAATGTGGGGGAAAGGCTGAGACAGCCGGACCTAGGCGGCACGCTGCGCGCAATTGTCGAACGCGGCCGCGAGGGCTTCTATCAAGGCCCGGTTGCCGACCGGATCGTCGCGGAAATGAAGCAGGGAAACGGGCTGATCACGCTCGACGACCTGAAGAATTACCGCGTTGTCGAGCGCGAGCCGGTGCGCGGGACGTTCCGCGGCTATGAAATCGCCTCCATGCCGCCGCCATCCTCGGGTGGAACGCATCTCGTCCAGATGCTGAACATCCTCGAAGGTTACGACCTCAAAGCCACCGGGCATAACAGCGCCGATTACATCCACAGGCTCGTCGAGGCCATGCGCCGCGCCTATGCGGACCGGGCAAAGCATATGGGTGATCCGGATTTCTGGGACGTCCCCGTTGCAGGTCTGACGAGCAAGGCTTATGCGGATCGGCTTCGGCAAGGCATCGATCTGAAGAAGGCCTCCAAATCGTCCGACATCTCCGCCGGAACGCCGCCTGCCAAGGAGAGCCAGGACACGACCCATTTTTCCGTCATGGACAAGGACGGCAATGCCGTCGCCAATACCTTTACGATCAACTTCGCCTTCGGCAGCGGGTACTCGGTCGACGGAGCCGGCTTTCTGCTCAACAACGAAATGGACGATTTTGCCGCCAAGCCGGGCGTGCCGAATGCCTACGGCCTCGTCGGGGGCGACGCCAATGCGATCGAGGCGCAAAAGCGCCCGCTGTCCTCGATGACGCCGACCATTGTCCTGAAGGATGGCGAGCCCTTCATCGCCACGGGCAGCCCAGGCGGCAGCACCATCATTACGGTCGTCATGCAGGTTCTGCTCAATGTGCTCGAATTCGACATGAACATCGCCGAGGCAACCGCCGTGCCGCGCATCCACCATCAATGGCTGCCGGACAATGTCATCACCGAGGAAGGAGTTCTCGGTCGACACGCTGCGCCTGTTGGAGGAACGCGGCTTCGTTCTGCCGAAGGACGAAAGCGGGCATTTCGTCCATCGCGTGCTGGGGCGGACCAATTCCATCCTGCGCAAGGATGGCTATCTGCTCGGGGCGGCCGACCCGCGCGCGGCGGATGGCGCCGTCGCGGCATATTGAGCATACAGCGCCAGCGACGCGGCGCCACCGTCGCGGCGTGAGGCGGCACGGCTGTCAGGCCTCGAATTGTTCCAATCCAATTTGGTGACGAAAGGGCGCGCCCGATTTGGCCCGGTCCTTTTCGCTTGCCGGGCAGGCAACTCCGCATCACGCGCTCTGCCGCCTTCAATTCGCCGCACGACGCGCGATTCTTCATCAGCTGTACAGTTTTTCGCTGGCACGCTTGTGATCCGAGTTGAATTGCAGAGATCGCCCCTCACGGCGAAAGTTATTCTACAAAACCAATCGAGCGAAGCTCAAACTTCCGCGATCCGTCCGCAATATCGGCGCGTTGCGCGCCCCTAGGCGATTCCGGGTGAGCGAATAAAGGAGTGAAGGGTGCAGACAGACCGCTTTTATGGGCAGCATGCAAGCGATTCCGCGGCGGCGGTGGCCGCCTTCGAAAATGCGGTCGAGGCCGTCGCCGCCCACCGGCCACTCGGCGATACGCTGAAGCAGGCACTCATAGCCGATCCCGATCTGGTCGCGGCGCATGCTCTGTGCGCTTTTGGCAATATCATGCTGGCCCGGCGAGAAGCCGTCTCGCAGGCGAAGGACTATTGGCATTCGACGAAAAAAGCGGCGGCAAGCCGCAAGGCGCTGACCCCGAGCGAAACGGCCTTGGTCGAGGCGCTCGAACAAGCCGTCGCCGGCTATTCCCGGCGCGCGGCGGAGCGGCTCGAACTTCATTTGGAAACAGCCCCTGAAGACTTCCTCAGCGCCAAGATCGCCCACGCCCTTCGCTTCATGCTGGGCGACCGGCAGGCAATGCTCCGGCTGACCGGCGACCTCGTCTTGCGCGCCCCGGAGAGCGGCGCCGGCTATGGCTTCCTGCTCGGCTGCCACGCCTTCGGCCTTGAGGAAAGCGGCGCCTATGCGGAGGCGGAGACCGTCGGGAAAAGAGCGGTCGAGATCGAACCCGCCGACAGTTGGGGCCTGCACGCCGTTTCGCACGTCTTCGAGATGACCGGCCGCGTGGATGAGGGGCGGGACTGGCTCAACGCCTCCCGGCCGGTCTGGTCCCGCTGCAACAATTTCTCTTTTCACATGGCCTGGCATTTGGCGCTCCTGCATCTGGAACGCGGCGAATATGACAAGGTCCTTGCGCTCTATGACGAGGAGGTCCGGCCGGTCCAGACCGACGATTTCCGCGACATGTCGAATGCCGTTTCGATGCTGTGGCGCCTCGAGCAGGAGGGCATCGATGTGGGCGACCGCTGGTCGGCGCTTCACGAGATCGCGCATCGCCGCCGCACGGATACCACTTACGTTTTCGCTTCGCTCCATTATCTGCTGGCCCTGATCGCCGCCGGCGATATGAACGCGGCCGAAGAGCTGATCGGAGCCATGCGCCGGCATAAGACAGACCGGAGCGATCAGGGCCGGGTTGCCCGCTATATCGGCGTGCGTGTCGCCGAGGCGCTGATCCGGATGCCCGGCCATTGCTCCAGAAGCGACCTGTGCCTCGCCGAGATCGCCAGACGCCTGCCGGCGATCGGCGGCAGCAATGCCCAGCGCGATGTGTTCCTGCGGTCGCTCATGGCGGTCGCCATCAGGAGCCAGGATTATCCCTCGCTGCGCGCGATCGATGCGTTGCGCAGCGAGTTGCGCCATGAGGACCGCTTCCACCAGGCGATTACGGCGCGCATGAACGGCCGGCCGCCCGTTTCGGCGCAAGGCGGCCAGGGCCAGTCGCATCACGAGCACTCAGCTCTCGTCAGGCTGATTTAGAGCATCGGACCGAAAAGTGGCATCCACTTTTCTGGTAAATCCGATGCCAAAACAAACAGTTAGAGTGGCGCATCCGATGCCGATAAGAGTTCCGCCGCTCTCGAGCTACCTTCGGAGGAAATCATGAGACGTTTGAAAGTCCTTGCCGGTCTCGTCGTCGCCGCAGTGATTACGGTCGCGGCAGCCAGCTATTTCGTCCCAAGCGCGAGCGGCGCACAAAGCGCAATCAATACGCTCGGAACAAACGGCGTGGCGATCAAAGGATATGACCCGGTCGCCTATTTCACGGAAGGCGCTCCCCATAAGGGCAAGCCGGAATTCACGGTGACCCATAATGGCGTCAAATGGCACTTCGCCAGCGCCGAGAACAAGGCGCTGTTCGAGGCCAACCCGGAGAAATACATCCCCGCCTATGGCGGCTATTGCGCTTTCGGCGTCTCAAAAGGATATCTGGTGAAAATCGAGCCGGATGCCTGGTCAATCCGTGATGGTAAGCTCTATCTGAATTACGATAAATCGGTTCAGAAAAAATGGGCTCAGAAGCCCGCCACCTATATCCAGCAGGCTGACAAAAACTGGCCGGGCCTGGTCGCGAAAAATTGACGCCGGCTGAAGACGATTTGAAAACAATTCAACAACATCGTCTGACGGCTTGCACTATATTCCGTATGCGGTTTTCCTAAAAAGCGCGCGGTCAACACAGGGGAGATGAACAATGAACGTGCAAGCAGCCAAACCATCGGCCGGAGATGTCGGAGTAGGCGGCATCATCGTGACGATCCTGCTCGCGGGGCTCGCCTCCGAAGTGGTCTGGGAGACATGGGCGCGGGTAATCACGCCGCTCTTGGTCGGCGGTCCGCTCGAACCCGCTGCGCTCGTCCAGTCGGTTTTCGGCCTCAGCGACCGCACGATTGCCGAGATCATCCACTTTCTCGTCGGGCTGATCGCCTACCCATTCGGCTATATTTTCATTGCCCGGCCAATCGCAAAAGCGATTTTCCCGTTTCTGCCCTGGTGGATCGTGGGGCTCGGATATGGCGTCGGCCTGTGGATCTTCGCCCTTTACATTATGGCGCATCTCTTTGCGGGGCTGCCGCCGTTTCTCGGCTTCGTCCCGTTGGCCTGGGCCTCGCTGGTTGGACACTTGCTGTTTGCCGTTGCCGGCGCCGCCGTGGTAAAGGCTCGGCTTGGCTGAGCACGCTTGGGGGAGCGCCATCAGGCGGCTCCCCCTTAATGCCCTGCCCCCGCCCAAAGCCGGCCTTTCCTCTTCTTGAGCATTCGACCATGACACGCATTGCCGACCTTGCCGCACAGACTCTCTACGCCCATGGCGTGCGTTACGCTTTCGGCATGCCGGGCGGCGAGGTCATCACCTTTATCGACGCTCTGGAGAAAGCCGGGATCCGGTTTGTGCTGTGCCGCCACGAGACGGCCGGCGCGATCATGGCCGCCGGCGCGTCGGCCGTGACGGGAGCGCCGGGTTTGCTCGTCACAACATTGGGGCCGGGGCTCGCCAATGCAGTGAACGGCATCGCCGATGCCTCTCAGGAGCATGTGCCGCTGATCGTCATGTCGGGCGTGGTCGAGCACAGGATTCGCGGCCGATATACGCATCAGATCTTCGACCATGACGCGCTGATGCAGTCCCTGGTCAAAGGGGGCTTCGAACTCGAAGCCGAGGGCGCGGCCGGAACCGTCGCCCGCGCGGCGCGGCTCGCGATGCGCGCTCCGATGGGGCCCGTCCTCCTGCAGCTCGCGCCGGACACGGCCGCGAAAGCGGCGCCCGATGGCGAGATCTGCGATCGCTCCGCCGAACAGGCTCGCCGTCGAGGTCGATGGCGACAGCGCCGCGGTCGAGGAGATGGCCGCGCGTCTGAGGCAGGCGAGGCGGCCGATCATTCTTGCCGGGCTCGAAGCGGTTCGCGACGGCGCCGGGGAGCCGCTCCGGCAGCTGATGGAGCGGGCCGGCGCGCCGCTTGTGACCACCTACAAGGCGAAGGGGATTGTCGACGAAGCCCATCCGCTGGCATTGGGCGCCGCCGGCCTTTCGCCGCTTGCCGACAAGGAGCTGCTGCCGCTTTTCAAAGCCGCCGATCTGGTGCTTCTGATCGGCTACGACCCGATCGAGATGCGCGTGGGCTGGCTCGATCCCTGCGCCGCCGATGCCGCCATCGTGGAAGTCACGGCCTGTCCCGCCGATCACGGCATGCACGCCGCAACAGCTCTCGTTCAGGCCTCACCGCGCAGCTTCCTCGAAGCGCTCGCGCAACGCCTTGGCGAGGAAACCGGCCAGACGCCATGGGCCGATGGCGAGCCGGCGGCGGCGCGGGAAAAGCTGCATGCGCTGTTCGCGCCTCGCGAGGCATGGGGGCCACATTCCATATTCGACGCCTTGCAAAAGGGCCTGCCCGAGAGCGCGCTCCTGACCGTCGATAGCGGCGCCCATCGCATCCTTCTCAGCCAGCAGATGCAGATCCGGCGTCCCTTCGGTCTCATGCAGTCGGCCGGTTACTGCACGATGGGCGCAGCCATCCCGCTCGCGGCGGGCGCAAAAATCGCCGAGCCCGATCGGCCCGTGATCGCCGTGCTCGGCGATGGCGGACTGGAAATGGGACTAGGCGAGCTGGCGACGCTCAGAGATGAAGGCGCGCCGGTCGTGATCGTCGTCCTTCAGGATGAAAGCCTGGCGCTCATCGAGCTCAAACAGGCACAGGCCGATCTGGAACGCCGGGGCGTCCGGCTGGGCCCGAGCAGGTTCGAGGATGTGGCTGCCGCGCTCGGCGGCAAGGGCTGGCGCGTCGCCTCTCGCGGGGCTTTCGAGGCCGCGCTTTCAGCCGCGCTTCAGGAAGCCGCATTCACAATTATCGTTTGCGAGATTCAGGTCCAGGACTATGCCGGAACATTCTAAAGCCCCAGCCCGCGATCGCGATCCACGCCTCGACTTTTTCCGGGGCGTGGCGATGTTCATCATCTTCATCGCGCATACGCCGGGCAATTGGTGGGTGAACTGGATTCCCGCCCGTTTCGGCTTCTCCGATGCGACGGAAATCTTCGTATTCTGCTCCGGCATGGCCTCCGCGATCGCTTTCGGGCGCATCTTCGAAATGCAGGGTCTGGCGATGGGGACGGCGCGGATACTCCATCGCGCCTGGCAGGTTTACTGGGCGCATATCGGCCTGTTTCTTACGATCGTCGCCCAGCTCGTCGCGATCGACTATCTGCTCGATACGGGCGGCTCCTATACCGGCTCGATGAATCTGCACATCTTCTTCGACAAGATTCGGGACTGCATTCTCGGACTGATGACTCTGACCTACGTTCCCAATTATTTCGACATCCTGCCGATGTATTTCGCCATCCTTCTCATGGTCCCGGCGGTGATGTGGCTACGCTGGCAGCACCCTTATGCGCCATTTATCTTCTGCGCCGTCCTGTGGGCCGCCGCGAACCAGCATTGGCTCGATCTCCCCGCCGAACCGTGGAGCGATCGGCCCTGGTTCTTCAACCCGTTCGGCTGGCAGCTCATCTTTTTTACCGGCTTTGCGTTCATACGCGGCTGGTTGCCGACACCGCCGGTCCGGAAAGACTGGATGATCGCCTGCGGTGTAATCCTCCTGCTGAGCGTTCCGTTCTCCTCGCACTATCTGCTTTATCCCATCGAGTGGCTGCAGGAGGTCAGATCGGCGCTGTTCCCGTTGATCCGGAAGACCGAATTCGGACTGTTCCGCTACATACACTTCCTGGCGCTCGCCTATATTTCCTATTCCACTGTGACGCTGCTCGGAACGCATTTTAGGGGGATCGTCGTCGATATCGCCCGCAAGGTCGGACAGCAATCGCTCGCCGTATTTCTGGCGAGTCTGGTAATGGCGCAGACCGCCGGTACGCTGCTCAATCTCGTCGGTCATAACTATATGACCATAGCGCTTGCCAATCTGCTGGGCTTTGCCGGGCTGGTGGCCGTTGCGCATGTGGCGGGGTGGTTCAAATCGACGCCGTGGAAGCAGCCACGCATCCCGCGGAAGCAAGGCAAGCCGGGCATCGCGGGCACCGAACAGGCGGACGACCTCACGGACCGCGACGCGTATGAGGATACCGATGATTACGCCCGCCAGCTTTCCCCGGGCGCGCAAGTCTCGCCGGCCGAATGAGTGCGTCGCCCGCCCGCCACGATGCTCAGGCTGGGGCGGGATCAGCTTAGGTTAAAAACTCGATCTGTGGAATCCGCTAAGCGACCTCTCCCCAGCCCTCTCCCAAGGGAGAGGGAGAAACCGGCGCAAGCCTGACCGATTCGGCATAGATTGATCTGGCGCCAATCAAAACCGGCCTTCCGAGATCGCATCCATCAAGAAGTCGATGTCCCGGATCGCCTGACGCAATTCCCGTTTTTCACGCGCGCTCAATTTCCCGGTCTCGACCAGGTTCGAAGGCGGCACGCCGGAGTCGATATCCTCAAGCTGCTGGACGAGGATCCGCGTCAAGATCGTTTCATGGGCCGCGATCACACTGTCGGCGGCGTGGCTTCCGATTGCGCCCGCCGCAACCGCTGCCTGCAACCGCTCCGCGCAACTGCGCGCAAGGAGCTCGTGCCTGATCGAGAGAACCCGCGCGCCGGTGAAGATCGGCATCAGCCCACCGAGCTTCAAGTTGGTGCGATCGCCTTTATGTGTGCGGAAGCTGCCGAACAGGCCAAGCGGAGACCGCCAGTTGCGCGACAATTCCGTAAGCAGGGTTTGGAAAACCGGCGACCCATGCGCGCGCATATAGGCGTAGCGCCAGATCTCGTCGGAGAGTTCGGTCGCCCCGTGAACCCCAACGCCGTCGAAGAAGATATCAACATTGAGCAGATCCTGCGGACGCGACTTCGTCACCCATTCGTCGATGGTCGCGAGCCAGCCTTCCCGATCTTTGCGCCACGCCGCATTCTTGCCCATGATGCCGCCCTGACAATAGGGAACGCCGGCCTCGTCGAGCAGATCGGCAACATGGGTGCCGAGCGTCGCGAACCACTCATCCTCCGGGCCGCCCGGCTTGCCGCGCTCATAGACAATCGCATTGTCCTGATCGGGGACCAGCAGGCTCTCGCCGCGGCCGCCGGAGCCGAGAACCATTAGCGCATAAGGAACGGGCGGCTTGCCCAGCCCGGCAGACTCCATCCGGCGTTCCGCGATCTCCGCCGCGCGCCGCGTCAGATTGCAGAGCTCGGCGCTGACGACCGCACAAATGGACCTGGCGTCGAGCCCGTCTTCCAGAAGACCCTTTGCCAGAAGTGGCAGCTTGGCCCGCGCGGCGGCGAGGCCGGCGCCATCCGTTACCGCTTCGATCTGATCGCCAAGAACAATGGCTTCATTCGCGCGGGCCCGGAGCAGATTGCGGGGTGTCACGACACCGACAATGCGGCCTGTTGCGTCCCTCACCGCGAGATGGCGCACGCCGAGACGGTTCATCCGTCCGATCGCGCGATAAAGATGTGTGTCCGCGTCCATGCAATGCAGCGGATAGCTCATAATGTCGCCGAGCCTTGCATGCTCGCTTCTCATTCGTTCCGAAGCGAAGCCGCGAAGCAGATCGCGTTCGGTCACGATCCCGGTCCGCCCAATGTCCTCGACCAGAACCGAACTGACCCGTTTCTCGATCAGCAGACGCACGGCATCCTTCAAAGTCATCTCCGCCGGCGCGAAAACCGGAGGCGCGCTCATCACATCGACAAGCCTGCGGCGATAGGCATAGCTGTCGATGCGGACCGGGGGCTTTTCGGGCTGAAGGGAGGAGGCATCCGCCTCGATCCCGGACGACTCGCGGGCGAGCTCCTGCGAGCCGTCATTGAGCAATCCGCTGGTCGCCGACAGGGCCTCCCCGAGCGTCCGGATGCCTTTCTGCCGGAGCAGCGGAATGAGGGCCGACCAAATGCCCGCGGCCGCCACAGCGTCACCCAACGCCGTGTGCCGGTCTTTGATCGTCACGCCCAGCCCATCGGCGAGGCTCTCAAGCGATTCCACCGCAAGCGGCGCGGAGGAAACGAGCCGCGAGAGCGCCTGCACGCAAAGCCAGTGGCGGTCCGGCCAATCGATGCCGGCGAGCGTGCATTCGCGCTTGAAGACGGAAATGTCGAAGCCGGTTCTGTAGCCGATCAGCACCCGCGGACCGGTAAAGGCGTCGAACTGCTCCCAGGCGCGCTGAAAGACCGGCGCGCCGCCGACATCGTCGTCTTTAATGCCGTGAATTGCGGAGGAGTGGGGCGGGATAGGAACGCCGGGATTGACGAGGCTCTGATAAGCTCCCTCCTCGTCGATCTGTCCGCCATTCACCCTGATTGCCGCGACCTGCACAATGCGCGCATGGCGCGGATCAAGGCCGGTCGTCTCGGTGTCGATGGCGGCGCCCGGCAGCGAAATCAGAGGCGTCGATGGCGAGAGCGGCTTCACATCTGTCGTCATGGCTCGGCTTTGAAGCTGGGTGTCTGTATCCGGCCGCATGATGCCCCTCCCAACACCGAGAATTGTATGAATCTTGCGGCAAAGATACCAGCGACTGTGAACTCGACTATTGATCTAGCGCAACGCGCGTCCAAGCATGTCCCCGCGAAGGCGGGGATGGACGCGGGAACAGTTGCGCGAACCATTTAAAATAGATCAACTGAAGCTCGTTCAAGGAATTCCGCTTGAACGAGGGTTGATCGAGGTCATTCGTTGAATGTGAACGGCATATCGAAATAGCGCTGCGCCGAGGTCGACCCTTTCGGGGCGCGGGGGAAAGGAACGGCCCGGCGCAAGGCGGAGGTCACGGCCTCGTCGAGAACGCGATCGCCGCTGGAGCGGAGGAACTTCAGCCGGGTGAGTTTTCCCGATTTCGACAGGCCGAAGGCGACATGAACGATCCCGGATCTGCCCGGGATGCTGCGCGGCCGGTGGCTCGCAATATGCGCCCGCACCTTTGCCTGGTAATTCAGCATCTGGCCGGCGCTTGCGGAAACATGCGCAGCTGACGTGGCCTGCTTACGGCGCGCCGCCGAGCGGGATCGAGCGCCTCCCGTGGCCGAGCGCTCAGCCTGCGCGGGCCGCTTCTTTTCGGCTTCTTCCCTGCGCTTTTTCGCCTTGGCCGAGCGGCGGCGTTTCTCTTCAGCCTTTTGCCTGGCTTCTTCCGCCGCCTTTTCCCGCGCTTCGGCCTTCGCCCGGCGGTCGGCTTCAACCTTGGCGCGCGCCTCCTCTTCGGCCTTACGCTTTGCCGCCTCTTCAGCGGCGAGACGGGCCGCATCCTCCGTCTCGGGCTGTCCAGCCGCAGCATTTCCCGGTTGGCCGACGGCATCGCCAGAATCGGCTTGCGTGTTGTCGGTGGGGGCCGGGACCGAATCCAGAATCCGCGTATGGGTCAGATTGAGGCTGATCGCCGCCGTGGGAATGTCGGTCGCGCCCGGCTGTCGCATCTCATCCAGCAATAGATAGAACGCGCCCGCATGAAGCGTCAGCGCAAGCGCTGCGCTCAGCGCTTCGGTCAAACGCAGTCTGGGCGGCAACCTCATCGGTGACGTCCCCCTTATTATTCTCCCTTCTTCACCGCGATCAAGCGAACGCGGTGAACTCCCTCTTTCTCCAACTCCTGCACGAGCGGCAGGATAATCGATGCCGGCGTCTGCCGGTCTGCTTTGATGTGAAGCTGTTCGCCGGATCTGTCAGTGATCGCCTCCTTGATTGCTGCAATGGCCTGCTCCCTCCCCATCGTCTCGCCCTGGAAGTGCAGCGCGCCATTCGCTTCAACGCTCAAGACCGGGCTTCGCCGTGCGATGTTGCCGCCCGTTGCGACCCGAGGCGGCTCGATTCGGAGCGCTTCGCCGAGACGCATGGTCCCGGCGATCAGGAAGAAGGTCAATAGCAGGAAGACGATATTGATCATCGGGATCAGCCGGTCGTGACGGTCCCCGCCGCGCGCCTCGGCATCGAGTGAATCCGCACCCAGGCCGAGCCGGTATTTGCGCCTGCGTTTCACCTTGGCGCCTCTCCGTCCGCTCCCGGAACCACGATCTGCGTTTCAACCGAGGGAATTCTGCTGCACCACGCCGAGCACATCCAGCAGAAGCTGTAGCGGCACCGCCGGCTGGGGCGCAATGGCGATCACCGGCTGTCCGCGCCTCCTGCCGCGCACGCGCCTGACCTCCCGGGGCAGGACGCCGGCAAGCTCGTCCAATGCGATTGCGGGTCGCCCCGGCAAGCGGATCGCGCCGTCAGCACCGATGCCGATGCGAAGCCTGTTCGCTGCGCCCGCCTCGCCGGGCGGCTGGACGGCCGGGAAATCGCGAGCATCTCCGAGCGTCACATCGACCGGTGCGAAACGCTGGAATTGCGTGACCAGCATGAAGAAGATCAGGAGGATGAACGTCACATCGATCAGTGGCGCAAGCGACATACCCGTGCGCCTGCGGCGTGCGGGGATGTCGAAGAGCGGCCCGGCGCTATCGGTCATAGGATGCTCCGCGATCCCTCCACCGCCGCGAGAAACCGGCCAACGACTGCGGATGTGCGCTGCCGGAACACGTCGATGCGGTTCTCGATCAGGTTGAACGCGACAATTGCCGGGATCGCAACCGCCAGTCCGAGTGCAGTCGTCAGGAGCGCCTCCCAAATGCCGCCCGCGAGCACGGCCGGATCGGCCTGCGCGCCGGAGTCCTGGAGGGCCTGAAAGGCGTCGATCATGCCGAGGATCGTGCCGAGCAGGCCGAGCAGCGGAGCGATTAGCCCGATCAGCTCCAGCGTGCGGTTGAACCGCGAAAGCTTCAGCAAATAGGCGGTCGCGGCATCCCGCATATCCGCCTCGATGCGCGGCAGCGGGGCGTCGACCTCCGCAAGCTTGGCGCCGACAAGCAGAATGCGGGCCATGGGGGCGGAGGAGGATTCGAGAAACTGCAACGCCTCCCGATCATCCTCAGCCATCCGCCTTAGAAATTCGTTGGCCGATGCCGTGCGGCCCAATCCCGCGCCCGTCAGCGTCAGGAATTTGAGGATGATCAGGAACGCGGAGATGACGGAGAGAACGACGAGGACCGCGCCGACCGGCCCGATGAACCCGTAGATCCGCTGCCATTCCTCAACGAGTATCGTTTGCATGCGATTCCGGCCGGTTTCGATCTGAGCGGATATGATCAAGATTGGCGGTCAGCCGCAAGGCCGATCTTGCTTCGCGAAGCGCGCTGCGCAGGATCAGATGGCGTCAAGGTCCGCGAGATCTAGAAACTCACATTGTTCACGACCCACGCCCCGGCAGCGGCGGCGAGACCAGCCAGAAGCGCGGGCGGCAGCGTTTTGATTAGAACGGAAAGCAGGGTGGCGAAGGCCGCGAGGGCCTTTTCGCCGGCCTCCAGCAGCTCCCGGATCGCACGATAGAGCAGATAGATCACGGCGCCCGCCGTCAGCACGAGGAGAAGCTGCTTCCATAGCGGCAGATTGCCGAGCGCGTCCCAGGGCACGCCGAGGATCTGTTCGATCGACCATCGCCAGATGAGCTCGATGAAGCGGAAAATCGCCGCGAGGCCTTGCCTCAGAAATTGCAGAAGCTGATCGATGAACTGCATGTCGCTCTCCCCTCCCCCAAAAGCTAGATCAACCCTCGTTTAATTGGTTCCAATTGAGCGAGGTTAAGTTGATCTATTTCAAAAAGTTAGCGCAACTGTCCGCGTCCATTCGGACGCGCATTGCGCTAGTGCCCCTTCCCCTTCCCTACCGCACCGGCGTGGCGGACGCTCAGCCCGCACCGCGACAGGGAAGTACCCATTAACACATGCATATAATCCAAGTGTGCCACGTAACGGCCCGCGAAAAAACGCCAAAGGCAAGTTGCAGACCGCCAAGTCCGCTCGTGGGCTTCGGTTTTCGCTGGAGACAGTGCCCGGCCGTCCGAGATCGGGCGCTATCTCCTGACGGCGTGCCTTCGCTTCGGCTCGACGCGGTAAATCTCCCCCTTGTCGTCATCGGTCGAGAAATAGATGAAGCCGTTCGGTCCGGTCCGCACATCCCGAATGCGGCCAAGGTGATCCTTTAGAAACCGCTCTTCGCGCATAACGCGGCCATTCTCGATCGTCAGCCGCACCAGGACCTGGCCGACAAGTCCGCCGAGCCATGCCGTCCCTCGCCACTCCCGGACCGGCCCGTCATAGAACGTCAAGCCCGACGGAGCGATGGAAGGAACCCAGTAATGAACCGGCTGTTCCATGCCCTCCGCGTGGGTCAGCCCGTTATTGATCGGCATTGCGTCATACTCCGTCCCATAGGTGATAATCGGCCAGCCGTAATTTTTCCCGCGCTCGATGATGTTCAGTTCGTCGCCTCCCATCGGCCCGTGCTCAAGCGCCCACAGGATGCCCGTGGCCGGATCGATCGCGAGCCCTTGCGGATTGCGGTGGCCGTAAGTCCAGATCTCCGGACGCGCACCAGCTACGCCGACGAAGGGATTGTCCTTGGGAATGCTGCCATCTCGATGCAAGCGGATGATCTTGCCATGCGCATCGCTCATCTTCTGAGCGCGCGTGCGGTCATAGCGGTCGCCGAGCGTCACGAACAGATAGCCGTCCCTGTCGATCACCATCCGTCCGCCGAATTCCTCAAGGCCGGGCGGCGGCGGAGAGCTCTCATAGATGATTTCGGCATTTTCGAGCTTATGGCCCTGCAGATCGAGCTGCGCCTTCAAGACACGGACATTCGCCGCATTCCGGTCCCCGTGAGCATAGGAAAGGAAGATCGTCCGATTGCTGTCATAGTCGGGGTCGAGAATGACATCCATGAGCCCGGCGTGATCCTCCGTTGGACGCGGCGGGGTCCCGGAAATTACCTGTTGCTCGTCGGTCGCGGGGTTGACCAGCTTCAACTCGCCCCAGCGTTCGGAGACGAGCATGCGACCATCGGGCAGAAAGGCCATTGACCAGGGGTGATTGAAGGGGCCAGCAACGCGAAGAATGTTGAAATCCTGCGCTTCTCTTCCGATCTCCTCAATCTTCGCAACCGGTTCCGCTCCAGCCACGGAGGCAAGAAAGGCGGGCAGGCCGAGGCAAATCGCAAGAGCAGCAAGATGGAGCCGTAATGGCAGGCAGATGGCCATTTTCTTTCAATCCGCGAAAAGGGTTACGTGAGGAAGCGCCATGATCCGCTGATCAGCCGCCATGCAGCTTTAAGCGCCTGGATCGCGGTGAAACTGAGACAAGCAAGCTGAACGCCATTGAAATTTGTTGCTCCTGCCACAATCAGAAGGCACATTCGCCCGCTCAAGCTCGACCCCATACCCATTCGACGGCGCGTCGTCCCGCTCCGATCGTCAAACGTCTAATCAGAATGCCCATGGATCCGATCATCAAGGTTTCAGACCTGTCCAAGACCTATGCCAGCGGATTCCAAGCGCTGAAGAGTGTCGATCTCCAGATCCGGCAAGGGGAGATCTTTGCGCTTCTCGGTCCGAACGGCGCAGGCAAGACCACGCTGATCAGCATCATCTGCGGCCTCGTTAGGCCGACCAGCGGGTCGGTGTCGGTGGACGGGAATGACATCATTACGAACTACCGGGCGGCGCGTTCCCTGATCGGCCTCGTACCCCAGGAACTGACGACGGACGCCTTCGAGACGGTTTGGGACACGGCCAGCTTCAGCCGCGGCCTGTTCGGCAAGGAAGCCAATCCCGCCCATATCGAAAAGGTCCTGAAGCAGATGGCGCTTTGGGACAAGCGCGAGAACCAGATCAGGGAGCTTTCCGGCGGAATGAAACGGCGGGTGCTCATTGCCAAGGCGCTCTCGCACGAGCCGCAGATCCTGTTTCTCGACGAGCCCACCGCAGGCGTCGATGTGGAGTTGCGGCGGGAAATGTGGGACGTCGTCCGGGGGCTGCGCTCCTCCGGCGTCACCATCATCCTGACCACCCATTACATCCAGGAGGCGCAGGAGATGGCCGATCGCGTCGGCATCATCAACAATGGCGAAATCGTCCTGGTCGAAGAAAAACGCGAGCTGATGCGAAAGCTGGGCAGGAAGCAGCTCATCCTCGACCTGCAACGGAAGCTGGCCGCGATCCCGGAGGAGCTTGCCGGGTTCGGATTGGAGGTGGCCAATGAGGGCCGACAGCTCATCTACACCTATGACACCCAGGCCGAGCGCACCGGCATTACAGCCCTTCTGGGCTCCCTGAGAGCGGCGGGCATCCGGTTCAGAGACCTCAATACAAAGCAAAGCTCGCTTGAAGAAATCTTCGTCGATCTGGTGAGAAATTCTGCATGAACTTTCGCGCGCTCAAGGCAATCTATCTATTCGAGATGACGCGCTTCCGGCGGACGGCATGGCAAAGCATCGTCTCGCCGGTCGTCTCGACGTCGCTCTACTTTATCGTATTCGGCTCCGCGATCGGCTCGCGGATCAACGAGATTAACGGCATCTCCTATGGCGCCTTTCTGGTGCCAGGACTGATGATGCTCAATCTGCTGACGCTCAGCGTCGCCAATGCCTCATTCGGCATCTATTTTCCCCGATTTACCGGGACGATCTACGAAATCATGTCCGCGCCGATTTCGTTCTTCGAGATCGTGCTCGGTTATGTCGGCGCGGCGGCGACGAAGTCCATGCTCATCGGCGTCATCATTCTTCTGACGGCGAGCTTTTTCGTACCCTTGAGGATCGCCCATCCGGTCTGGATGCTGTTCTTTCTTATTCTGACCACGGTCACGTTCAGCCTGCTCGGCTTCATCATTGGGATCTGGGCGGACGGTTTTGAGAAGCTGCAGATCGTGCCGCTGCTCGTCATGACACCGCTAGTCTTTCTCGGCGGCAGTTTCTATTCGATCGACATGCTGCCACCCTTCTGGCAGAAGGTGACACTCTTCAACCCGGTGCTTTATCTTATCAGCGGCTTCCGCTGGAGTTTCTATGAGATTGCCGATGTCAGCGTCGGGGTGAGCATTGTGATGATCGCGGTGTTTCTGTTGCTCTGTATGACAATCATCTGGTGGATCTTCAAAACCGGCTATGGCCTCAAGACCTAGATCAACCCTCGCTGAACTGGGCTCACTTGAACGAGGTTCAGTTGATCCATCCCAATAGCTTAGCGCAACTGTTCCCACGTCCATCCCGCCTTCGCGGGGACATGCTTGGACGCGCGTTGCGCTAAGCGCCGAATTGGCGCGCCCGCGGGCGGGGGCTCGCTGGTCCGACCGGGCATAGCGAAAAGGAACCACCTCCCGCAGGCTCCGCCTAGCGAAGCTTAGCGAGAGGAAGTCCCCCTACCCAACCGGGGTATTTCGATTTTAGCGTAAACTTGCGCTATTTCGCGCGGCTCGAATCGGCCAATTCCCGGATGTCCGATCGCGCCGACGATTCGATATGCACGAACTCGTTCTTCATGATATCGACCTGGCCGGTCGTCAGGATGTTCTCGCCTTGCTGGCCGAAGCCGGCAGGCGCGACACCTGTGAAAGCGGCCGATTGCAAAGACCGCTTGGAAAAATCCGCACGCGCCACCAGCTCCGGGCTCGGCCTATAGGCCGTGTTCGAAACCACATGGACGACCTTGTAGCCCTCAAGCTTGAGCTGAGTGAGAAAAGCGTCCATCGCGTGCGCTGTCACATTCTTCAGATCATGGAAAAGGACAATGCCGCCGCGCATCCGGCGAAGGCGCTCCATCGTCTGATTGACCAGTTTTTCCGGCGTCAAATTCGGCGCCGTGTCGTTCGAGACCACATCGACCGACCAAACGCTGATATTGCGGCTGGCCAAATAAGCATTCAGCTCCGGCGATTGATTGAGGCCTGGATACCGGAAGAACGGCGCAATCGGGTGCCCGAGCACATAGGATGTCGCGACGAAGCCCTTTTCGATCTCGACCTTTGCTTCCTCGAGCGGCAGCTTGCTGAGGTCGTGAAAGTGGGACCATGTATGCGTCGCGATCGTATGTCCGCGTCTGGCGACTTCCTTCACAATGGCCGACCTGAAGACGGCCATGCGGCCGACGGTAAAAAAGGTCGCCTTTACGCAATGGCGATCCAGAACGTCGAGGATCTCCTTGGTGTGTGTGGGATGCGGACCGTCATCGAATGTGATGACCACCTCTTTACGGCGCAGAGGGGCCGACTTCTTGTACTGCAATCGGCCGAAATATTTGCCATGCGTGGAATCGATGGCGATCGTGCGGGCCAAACCGGTCGTTCTCGGATCGTCGGCGCAATCAGCCGCAAGCGCATAGGACGCTGAGCTGGCCAGAAATGTTGCTACCGAAACAACTCTCAGAAAACGATACATTGGCCCCTCTTTCCCATACACGACCGTGATACGCATACGTTCATTCTGTCCGCGAGGCCATATGAAACAAGTTACAATTGGCTGCGGATCGCAGTTCGCCGACGCCTGTTGATTCTATGCTACAGCTCTTGAAATTTGCCCTGAAATGCGCGCAATTCCTGATCATAATCTTCGCGAAGCGGAATAACTGAATGCCCATTAAAATCGCCAGCTGGAACGTCAATTCGATCAAGATCAGAGCCGAAACAGTTGCCGACTGGCTGCGCGAGGCCCAGCCGGATGTTTTGTGTCTTCAAGAACTGAAATGCGAGGATAGGAATTTTCCCCAAACGATCTTTGAAGATCTTGGGTACAATTTGGCGTTGTATGGGCAGAAGACCTATAATGGCGTCGCCATCCTCTCAAAATGGCCGATCAGTGACATTTCACGAGGCCTGCCGACCTTCGCCGATGATGATCAGTCGCGCTATATCGAGGCCGTGATCGGGCTGCCCAATACGGCCGCGAGGGTCGCCTCGATCTATTTGCCCAACGGCAATCCGCCCGACAGCGCAAAGTTCGACTACAAGTTGCGCTGGATATCGGCCTTACGCGATCACGCCGCGAATTTGCTGGCCTATGAAGAACCGCTCATTCTGGCGGGTGACTACAATGTCATCCTGAGCGAAGCCGATGTTCATGACCCGGAAGCCTGGAGGGAGGACGCTCTCTTTCGTATCGAAAGCCGACATGGACTTCGTTCATTGCTGCATCTCGGCCTGCGCGACGCCATCAGGCTGTGTTCGGATGAGCCGGGCCTATATACATTCTGGGATTATCAGGCCGGGGCGTGGCAGAAGAATAACGGCATCCGCATCGACCATCTGCTTCTGTCGCCGGAGGCAGCCGGGCGATTGAGACGGGCGGGTATCGATAAATATGTCCGCGGCCGGGAGAAGCCCTCCGACCATGTGCCTGTCTGGGCGAGCCTGCATTGATCCGCCCGCTCCGCCATCGGTGCAGCAGTTGAGCGAAAGCGCAGGCAGGCAGCCTTTAGATCAACCCTCGTTCAAGTGGGATCACTTGAACGAGGTTAAGTTGACTATCCCAATAGGTTAGCACAACTGTTCCCACGTCCATCCCCGCCTTCGCGGGGACATGCTTGGACGCGCGTTGCGCTCTAGTGGTCCTGCTGCGAGGCCGCTGCCGGCGGCACATTGGCCCGCGTCGTCTGGTTGCCGTAGCTGTCGGTGCCATTCACGCCGAACCCGCGTTCCGGCGATTTCGATGGCGAGGGAACGGTCGCAACGGTGTCAACCGAATTGCTGACCGGATTGCCATGCACGGCCTTCCATTTGTCCACGAGTGCCAGAGCCTGCCGCTCGATTTCCTTCGACGCCGTAATCATGGCATCGTCGTAAAGCGAGGCAATCCATGCCCTGTTGTCGGCCGATGTCCGTTCCTTGCCCAGGATGAGCAGAGCGAGGCCGGAAGCCTGATTCCGCTTCATGACCTTGCCTTCCCACATCATTGAGCCCAGCAGGGCCTGAGCCGGCGCATATTGCTTGCGTGCCGCACTTTCAAGGAAACGAATGGCCATGGTCGGGTTTTGCGGAACGCCTTCGCCGGACAGGTAAAGGCGGGCCAGCTCGAAAAGGCTCTTCGGATCCTGCAGGATCACACCAGCATGGAACAGAAGGTCCGCCGCGGCGGTCATATTGCGCGCCCATCCGGAAATCGCTTTTCCTTCGGCATAGCAGCCGGCAGCACCGCGGAAAGCTCTGGCCACGAGGTCCGCCGCAGGATTGTATCGATCGATGGTTGCGTAACTATCGGCAATGAAACCGTACATCTGGCAGGCTTTGGCGCGGTCCTTGGCGACGATCGACCCGCTTTCCAAAAGCTCGGCCATACGGACCACGGCCTTCAAATTCCCTTCGCCGGCCGCCTTCTGAAGCGCGGCGATATCGGCAGCGCCACCACTGCGCCCTTCTTCCGAAGCCGACGCCAAAAACAGCTCCGCCGCGAAACTGCCACCGACCGACCCGCAACTTAGCGCAAGCGCCAATGCAACTCTCAAGACCTGCCGCATGCTACTGATCCGCATAACATATCGTTTCTTCTTTTGCCCCCGGATGGGTGACAGCCCCCATACGCGCCGGACCGACCTCCTGCGCATATTTCCAGAGCACCCCGCTCTGATACAAATTCCGAGGCGGCGACCAAGCGGAACGGCGCTTGGCCAATTCGTCCTCAGAGACCTCGAGATCGAGCCGACCCGTTTCGGCATCGATCGAGATCATGTCGCCGTCGCGAACAAGCGCGATCGGTCCGCCGACCGCCGCCTCCGGCCCGACATGACCGATGCAGAACCCCCGTGTTCCGCCAGAGAAGCGGCCGTCCGTAATGAGCGCCACCTTCTCCCCGGCGCCCTGTCCATAGAGTGCCGCTGTGGTCGAGAGCATCTCCCGCATGCCGGGCCCGCCTTTCGGCCCCTCATACCGGATGATGATCACATCCCCCTCGCTATAGTTCCGCTCCTCGACCGCGCGGAAGGCGTCTTCCTCGCAGTCGAAGCAGCGTGCCGGCCCTCGGAATTGGTGCTTCTTCAGGCCGGCGACTTTCACAATCGCGCCATCAGGCGCAAGCGTTCCCCGAAGCCCCGCGACGCCGCCGGTGGGAGATATCGGATCGCTCACGGTCCGGATCACATTTTGATCTTTGGGAAAGACGACATCCGCCAAATTCTCGGCGATCGTCTTCCCGGTCACCGTCAGGCAGTCCCCGTGCAAATAGCCGCCATCGAGCAGCGTCCTCATCAGCACGGGCATGCCGCCGGCTTCGTACATATCCTTGGCGACGTAGCGCCCGCTCGGCTTCAGATCGGCGATATAGGGCGTCTTCTTGAAGATCTCCGCCACATCGAACAGATCGAACGCGATCCCGGCCTCATGCGCGATCGCCGGCAAATGCAGAGCGCCATTCGTCGAGCCACCCGAGGCGGCGACGATCGTCGCGGCGTTCTCGAGCGCCTTGCGGGTCACGATATCCCTCGGACGGATATTCTGCGCCAGGAGCGCCATGACCCCGCGGCCGCTCGCATAGGCGAACTGGTCCCGGCTCTCATAAGGCGCAGGTGCGCCGGCCGAATTGGGGATGGCGAGACCTATTGCCTCGGAGACGCACGCCATGGTGTTCGCCGTGAACTGGCCGCCGCAAGACCCCGCGCTCGGGCAAGCGACGCATTCCAGCTCAAACAGATCGTCGTCGGACATATTGCCCGCCGAGTGCTGACCAACGGCTTCGAAAACATCCACCACCGTGACGTCATGCCCTTTGAACCGACCAGGGAGAATGGAGCCACCGTACAGGAAAATACTGGGCACATTGAGGCGAACCATGGCCATCATCATGCCCGGCAAGGATTTATCGCATCCGGCAAGGCCGACCATCGCGTCGTAGCAATGGCCGCGCATGGTGAGTTCGATCGAAGTCGGCGATGCATTCGCGCGAGATGAGGGACGCCTTCATCCCCTGATGTCCCATGGCGATGCCGTCAGTGACCGTAATCGTGCAGAATTCGCGGGGCGTGCCGTGGGCTTCGACCACGCCTTTTTTGACCGTCTGCGCCTGGCGCATCAGAGCGATGTTGCAGGGTGCCGCCTCGTTCCAGCAGGACACGACGCCGACAAATGGCTGGTTGATCTGCTCCTCGGTCAGCCCCATCGCGTAATAATAGGAGCGATGAGGCGCGCGCTCCGGACCGACGGTCACATGCCGACTTGGGAGCCGGTTCTTATCGAATGCCTTTACATCCATCTCAACTGTAATCCGCTAAACAGGGGCCTCAAACCACAACGCTCACGAGAATGCTGTCACACCTCTAACGCCGTAATGAACTGATTTATTCGAAAAACGATCAAATTTTCTTTAACCCCGACGGGTCATCGAAAACGGCATAACCCTATCGTCATGGGGTTTTGTGGCGCAAAAGAGGCATGAATGCCGCAGTACGTTGCATCTGCGCAACATTGGCGGCAGCAGGCTTGTTGACAACCAATGCAGGTAGGCGAGCGGCGCGGCAGGCTGCTGATTTAATGCGCATCTGTGACTTTAGCGCAACTCAGGCCGCAGCCTCAAGACGCCTGAGAGCATCGCTCAGCCGTTTCTGCGCCGCTGATGCCTGTTCGAGCCGTTCCCGGTTCTCCTCGACGACGTGCTCCGGCGCGCGGGAGGTGAATTTCCGATCGGCGAGCTTCTGGTCCAGCTTTTCGATCTCGCCCCGCACCTTGGCGATCTCGCGCTTCAATCGGTCTCCCTCGGCGCCGAGATCGATGACGCCGGCCAGCGGAAGGGCAAGGATTGCGTCCTTCATCACGATCTGAACCGCGCCTTTCGGCGGCGCTTTTTCGAAGGAGAGCGAGGCGAGCCGGGCCAGCCGGGACAAGGTGTCCCGATGTCTTTCCGCGCGGGCCTTTACCGCCTTTGACGCGCCGCAAATCGCAAGCGGAATCTGCGCCGATGGCGGCACATTCATTTCCGACCGGACGGACCGAACTTCCGAGATCAGATCGATCACCCAGGCCATCTCCTCGTCCGCCTCGGCGTCCTCAAGCCCGGAAAGCTGCGGCCAGTCCGCCAGAATCAGCATGGTGTCGCGTCCCGCGGCGACCTCGCCGATCCGATGCCAAAGCGCTTCGGTGATGAATGGCTTGAAAGGATGAAGCATGATCAGAATATGGTCGAGCGTCCAGGCGAACATGGCCTGCGTCTCGGCTTTCGTCTTTTCGTCCGCGCCGTTCAGGATCGGTTTCGCCAGCTCCAGATACCAATCGCAGAACGTGTGCCAGACGAAGTGGTAGATCGCGCTTGCCGCTTCGTTGAAACGGTGCTGCTCGATCCCTTCCGTCACGGCGGCTACGGTGCGCTGCGTCTCGCCGGCGATCCAGCGATTGATGGTCTCCTTGGCGCTGCCCGGATCGAAATCCTTCGACGGCAGGCAGCCATTCATCTCGCCGAACCGCGCCGCGTTCCACAGCTTGGTCGCGAAATTCCGGTAGCCCTCGATACGGTTGACCGACAGTTTCACGTCGCGGCCCTGCGCCGCCATTGCCGCAAGCGTGAAGCGGAGCGCGTCCGCGCCATAGCCTTCGATGCCGTTCGGATAGTCCTTGCGCGTTTCACGCTCGATCCGCGCGCGGTCTTCTTTCTTCTCAAGCGCCGCGACGCGCTTCTCGATCAGATCGTCCAGCGAGCAGCCATTGATGATGTCGAGGGGGTCCATGACGTTGCCCTTCGACTTCGACATTTTCTGCCCCTTCTCGTCCCGGACGAGGGCGTGAATGTAGACCGTATAGAACGGCACTTGCTTCATGAAGTGCAGCCCCATCATCATCATCCGCGCGACCCAGAAGAAGATGATGTCGAAGCCGGTGACGAGAATGCTCGTCGGGTAATAGCGCTTCAGTTCCGGCGTCTTGTCCGGCCAGCCGAGCGTGGAGAACGGCCAGAGCGCGGAAGAGAACCAGGTGTCGAGGACGTCTTGATCCTGGATGATCGGATACTGCTCTAGCGGTTTGCCTGACTGGATCTTCTCGATCCAATCAAAAATTTCCTTCTCATCCGTCAAAACAACGACATCGGCTTTGTAATGGGCGCTCGCTAATTCGGCTGCTTCCTCTGCAGATGCCGCAACAAAGATATCGCTGGTAGAAAGCGCAACTCCAGGGCCAGCCGGCTCCAGTCCGTACCAAGCCGGGATGCGATGCCCCCACCAGAGCTGGCGCGAAATACACCAGGGCTGGATGTTGCGCATCCACTCGAAATAGGTCTTCTCCCAATTTTTCGGCACGAAGACCGTGCGCCCGTCCTCAACCGCCTCGATCGCCTCCTTTGCAAGCGTCTTGGCGTCGACATACCACTGATCGGTCAGCCACGGCTCAATGACCGTGCCGGAGCGGTCGCCATAGGGCAGCATGTGCACATGCGGCTCGATCTTCTCAACGAGCCCCAGCGCCTCCAGATCGGCAACGACTTTCTTGCGCGCCTCGAAACGGTCCATGCCGCGATAGACTTCCGGCGCATTCTCGTTCAGCGCGCCGTGCGAATCGAAAATATTGATGATCTCCAGATCGTTGCGCCGTCCGACCTCAAAGTCGTTGAAGTCATGCGCGGGCGTGATCTTCACCGCGCCCGAGCCCTGTTCCGGATCGGCATAGTCATCGGCAATGATCGGGATCTCGCGGCCGGTCAGCGGCAGTTCGACCATCTTGCCGATATATTTCTGCCAGCGCTTGTCGTCCGGGTGCACCGCAACGGCCGTGTCGCCCAGCATCGTCTCGGGCCGCGTCGTGGCCACGACGATATGCTTATGCTTCAGCTTGCCGGGGTTCTTGATCGGATAGCGGAAATACCAGAGATGCCCGTTGGCCTCGAGCGACTCCACCTCGAGATCGGAGATGGCGGTCAGGAGCTTGGTGTCCCAGTTGACCAGGCGCTTGTCCTTATAGATCAGCCCCTTCCGGTATAGCTCGACGAAGACCTTAAGGACGGCTTTGCTCAGCCCTTCATCCATCGTGAAGCGCTCGCGCGACCAGTCGCAGGATGCCCCCAGACGTTTCAGCTGGCCCGTGATCGTGCCGCCGGATTGTTCTTTCCACTCCCAAACACGGCTGACGAATGCCTCGCGCCCCATTTCGCGGCGGCCCGGCTCCTGACGCTCCATGAGCTGGCGCTCCACGACCGACTGCGTGGCGATGCCGGCGTGATCGGTCCCCGGCTGCCAGAGGACGTCCTTGCCGCGCATGCGCTCGAAGCGGATGAGAATGTCCTGCAGGGTGTTGTTGAGCGCATGGCCCATATGCAGCGAACCGGTGACATTGGGCGGCGGGATCACGATGCAGAAGGTCTCCGGCGCTTTGGCGCCTTTCTTCTTCTTGTTGGCGCCGGCCCGGAATGCGCCGGACGCTTCCCACTCTCCGTATATCGAGGATTCAATCTCGGTCGGTCTGTAATGTTTTTCGAGCATCTGAGGACAAAGTGTTCAGGGAATCTTCGGTTGGGCAGCACTTAAGCGCGCGCCACAAATGCCGTCAACCCGCGCGGGAAGGCGGCCGGCAAAATTGTCGGGGCGTGAAGCCGATTAACGCTGCCCGCTGCCTCTCGCATGCAGTGCGGACAGATCGTGCTGCCGTTCGGCGAGTTCCTCGCGGACGGCCTGCTCGACGATGCGGGCCAGATTGTCGTTGAGCCACTGGATGATCAGGGGCTTGAGCATCTCCTTGATGCTCTCTTCAAGACCGCTGGGCAGCGCGTCAACTCCGAGGACCGGCTTGTCAGGCGCAGGATGCGTCGCCTGCGGCGGTGGGGCCGGAGCCGGGCTTTCGGGTTGCGCAACCGCATCCGCAACGGCAGGCCCCTCAGTATGCGCCTCCTGGCCGGATGTCGGCTCCCGGAAAATCGCATCCGGATGTTCGGTCTCCAGATCCGGTCCCGCCGCCGGCTTCTCCGACGCTGGCAAGGCGGGTTCCGTCTTGCGCGGCGGCGGCTCGCTCACAGGAGGAGCCAGGGCTCCTTCTCCGGGCACGCCGAACGGTGCGAACTCGGGTTCCGGCGGCGGAGGCGGCACCTCCGGCAGCTCGTCATGATATGACGTCTCTGCGGCCTCTTCCGCGGCCTCTGTGGTCGCCCCTTCGAAATCGGATGACACCTCCTCAATCGTCTCCGCCTCGGCCAACGCGGACTCCAAGGAATCGGTGATGTGATCCATGAATGGCTTGTCGGCGCGGAGCGCGTCTGCCACCGCCGGCGCACCCAGCTTGTCGGCGGCAAAATCGGAGATGGTGGCGTTAGCGAGGCTTTCCGCCTTGCCCTTCAGATCGGCAGGGCCTAGCGGCGTTTCCTCCTCCTGCTGGGGCAAACTGCCGAAGACCCGTGTAAGAAAGTCACCCACGAAACTCTTCTCGGTCTCGGTCTCGGCCGCGCCGCGCTCATCGGAGGCATCGGTTCCGCCGCTCTCGTCAACAGATGCTGGAGCGCTCGCATCCGGCTCGTCGGAACCGTAAGGAAACGGCATTGTCGGCCCGGTTTCGGGAACCGGCATTTGCACGCCCTCCGCCCAACGATCGCGTCCCTTCAGGCCGCTCTGCTGCTGGCCCACCGCTCCGCGCTGCGGCTCCGAGCGGGCCACATCGCGATCTGCGGGCGGCGGTGCGGTCTCGCCCTCAAGCCGTCTTGCTGACCAGATTTGCCGCGAATGCATGCGCGGCCGCTCGGCCGGCGGGTTCGGCGAGGCCGGCTGAGGCGCGGCGGGCGCCGGCTCGGTTCGCGAAGGCATTCCCCTGGCCCGTTCCGCGGGAAAGGTGTAGGCAGGGCTCGACTGCTCCGCCGCCGCAGACGCCGCCTCATCCTTCTGCTCGCCTTCGTCGAAAAGCTCAGACCCGGTTCGGCCGGATGCCTCGCCTGAGGCAAGCCGATCGACTTCGGCGGCGACATTCGACAACACCGTCGCAAGCCCTCTGTCCTGGGCACCTCCTTCCGCGGGGGATGGTGCGTCCGCCGCAAAGCCATGATGCGCGGACGGCTCGTCGGCCTCCGGCGATGCCTGAAAGGCAATCTCGGCGGATTGCTCTTCGAGCATGAAATCTTCCGTCAATTCGAGAATTTCATCCTGGCCGCGTGGAGCGGGCCCGGGGCGCGCCTCCTGTGGATGATGGGAACGCGCTTCGCGTGTGTGCTCATAGGAGGGCTCGGGTCCGCTATCCGGCACGGCTTGGGGGTACCTCGAATCGACTGCCGAGCCTTTCTGCTGCCCGCCATCGTCGGAGATGATTCGGCGGATTGAGGCCAGGATCTCCTCGATCGAGGGCTCCGGTGATTGCTCTGGCTTTCGCATTCATACCTCCGCCGTTGCCGCGAACGGCAGTTCGATGGCCGGCACCTTGTCGAGATCAACCTGAATCCTGTGCGGCTCCCTTCGACAGGAGCTATAGGTGGATCGCCGGATTGCAAACGCCGTTTGCCGAGTCGCGATTATGGGCGACTCGGAACCTATTCTCAACTCTTAGAAGAGAAATTCACCGCCACCCAGCGGTATAAGCTGGACCGTCGCCCTCAGGCTGCTCAGGCGTTCTGCCAGGAGCGCGAACAGGCAAGACGATCGGCGCCAATTCGCTTTCCTCAACCGTGGTGCTCCAGCCGTACCACTTATCCTTGACCTCGCGATAATGCTGCGTCGGGTCATATTGCTCGACGGGGAGCCCGGTCGAATATGCGGAGAGCCGGCCAATAGATGACTGTAGCGCATAGGATGCGACGACGAGATCCCGGCGGGCTGTCGCCAGCGCGACACGCGCGTCCAATAATTCCTGCTGCGCATTAAGAACATCGAGAACCGTGCGCTGACCGACCTTTTCTTCTTCCTGAACACCGTTGAGGGCGATATTGGCGGCGTCGACCTGCGCCTGGTCCGAGACGAGCTGCGCCCGTGCTGCGGTATAGGCGCCCCAGCTGGAGATGACTCCCGCCCGCACACTTTCGCGCGCCTCATCAATCTGATGGCGAAGCGCAGACTGCGTCTCGATATTCTGCCGAATGCGCGCTGATACCTCACCCGCCTGGTAGATCGGGACGGTAAGAACACCGGTCACTGTCGTTACGTCCTGGCGGCTGGCCCCTCCACTGAGATCTCCCACATTGTGGCTATAGCTCGCCTGCAGATTAACGGACGGGAGAAGCTCGCCCTCGGTCTGCTTGACAACATGATGCTGTGCGCGCTCACGGAAAACCGCGGCAAGGATCTGCGGATTCTCGCCCTCCCCCGTCTGCAGCGCCCGGTCAAGCGATGGCGGAACGGGCTTAGCCGGACCAGGATCGCGCAGCGTTCCGGGCATGTGCCCGATGATCTGCGCATAGGTCGCACGGCTGGCCTGAAGCGCCGCCCTTGCCTGGCTGATGTCGGAACGAGCGCCGCTTTCACGCGCTTGCGCCTGCGCAACGTCCGTTCTCGTCACCTCGCCGACCTCGAAGCGGTCCCGAGCTGCGCGGAGCTGCTCCCCCAAGACCTTCAAATTGTTCTGGCGAACGCCCAAAATGGCCTGGTCGCGGACTACATCCACATAGGCCGTCACCGCGCTCAGCAGAACCTGCTGCTCACTGAAGCGAAGATCCTCGCGTCCCGCTTCCACTGCGGCCTGCGCGCCTTTTACTGCATTGATCGTGCGAAAGCCGTTAAAAATGGGCTGGTTCACCGTGACGGAATAGCTCCGTTGATCGGCTTTGCCGCCTTGTCCGGCCGCATTGCTGTCGGCCCACTGATAGCTTTGCGTGACATCGCCGGTGACCGTCGGCCGATAGCCGGATTTCGCGCGTGCAACATCCTCATCCGTCGCCCTGAGCTGAGCTCTCGCGGACTTCAGAGTCGGATTGAAGAGATAGGCTGCGGCAAGTGCCTCTTGCAGCGTTTCCGCACGCGCTGTCTGACACGGGACCGAGAGGAAGAGCACGATAGCGCCTACCGCTACTGCGGAAAAGAGAAGCCGTTTCGATGGAATCGAGAATACCCCCGCCGTCTTCTCAGGTCGGCCCCGCATGCCTTTCTGTCCCTTCAAAGCACTTCCCCAAAATATGCCGGATGGGGCACGTTGTGCTGTTCCCCTGAAAATAATTTTTCTAGAGATACTGCGCTGAGCGGAGGAGGGTAAAGTCGAATCCCGATCTGACACGCCATCGGGCAGGTCTTTTTCCGGCTTCGTTGCCTATTTGCCGCAATATCTGCGGCTCCCCTATTCAGAACGTGAAAACAGGCTTCGGGTCAAAGCCTGGGAGGAGGGGGGCACCGGCATCGAAAGCCATGACGTCCTGGATTGTCGAATCGATCTTGGTGAAGAGCCGGCCTTTCGGCGCGGTCTCCGTTCCCATGATCGCGACCAGGCGTCCCCCCGCCGTAAGCTGCGTAAGAAGCTTCTCTGGCTCGCATCCGAGGCGGCCATTCACGAAAATGACGTCGAAGGGCTCCTCCTCCGGGGCACCCTCTTCCAGCGGCCCGGTTATGAGTTTCGCATTCTCGATCCCCTCCTGGGACAACGCATCCTGAGCGAGCGCCGCAAGCCCGGCATCGCACTCGACGCCGATGACCTCCTTGGCGAGCTTGGCAAGGATCGCCGTCGAATAGCCCGTTGCCGGACCGATATCGAGGACGCGGTCGGTCTCCTTGACCGCTGCAAGCTGGGCGAGCTTGGCAAACACCATCGGTGGAAGAAGATAGCGTGCCGGCCGGCCGTCGCGGGCCGCCTCGACACGCAGAGCGCCGTCCATATAGGCGAGGTTTCGCTGTGACGGTGGAACGAACACCTCTCGGGGCATTTCGCGCATCGCTCTCAACAAGGCGACGTTCGTCACTCCGTTCGGGCGGATCTGCGATTCAATCATGTTTTCGCGCTCGGCCTGGAAATTGCTCATCGGAACGCCTGGAGAATATATGGGGTCTGCGACGATAGGGTTTTGGCGCGCGGCCAGGCCGGACATTAAGGCCATTGCGAAAGCTTTGCCAAGCATTTCGGCGCATATGGCGGGATATATGCCGAAAGTTTCCGGGCGGTTGGCGGTCCGGCGGCCTCCCGCTGACACAAACGGCCGAATCACGTTAGCGGCGGAACGGATATCGATCGCGGATGCAGGCAGGCCACCCTCTCCCTTGAGAGTCTCTCTCAATGCGCCTCATGCGATCGTGACCCCGCCATCGGCGACGATGATCTGACCGGTGATGAAGCTGGCGCCGGGTGAGGCAAGAAACGCGGCCACCGTCGCGATCTCGTGAGGTTCTCCTATGCGCCGCAGCGGCGTCACCGCGTTGCGTTCGGCGAGCCGCTCCTCGTCCTCCCAGAGCGCGCGGGCGAAATCGGTCTTGATCAGCCCCGGCGCCACGCAATTGACACGGATATTCCTGCCCGCCCATTCCACGGCGAGATTGCGGGCGAGCGCGAAATCGGCCGCCTTCGACATGCCGTAAGCCGCGATCATCGGCGAGGCGCGCAGGCCCGCGATCGAGGAAATGATCACCACATTGCCGCCGCCGCGCTCCGCCATGCCGGGGATGGTCATGTTGCAGAGCCAGAGATTGGCCTTGACGTTCGTCGCCATGATCTTGTCGAACGCTTCGTCCGACAGTTCCTGCAGTGGTCCGAAAGCGGGATTGGCGGCAGCGTTGCAGACCAGACTGTCGATCTTGCCGAAGCGCTCCAGCGTGCCCTTGATCAGCGCCTCGACCTCCGGTTTTCTCGACACGTTGCACGGGATGACGGCCGCTTCGCCGCCTTCGGCCTTGATGGCGCTAGCCACGGCTTCGCAGGCATCGGCTTTGCGGCTGGAGACCACCACCTTGGCGCCGAGACGGGCGAACAGCTTGGCGGTTTCCATGCCGATGCCGCGGCTGGAGCCAGTGATGATCGCGACCTGCCCATCCAGGCGAAACGGATCCTTCATCGGCCTTCCTGAACCAATATCAGCCATTTGCGATTTCCCATCCGCGCTCTGCCATGAGCAGGCCGGCCGGGGCGATTTGCAGAGCGGCAACGTTCGATGCGTTGCCGGCGAGTGCGCGCGCCACCACGCCTTCGATGATGACGGCAAGCCGGAACAGCGAGAATGCTTTGTGGAACGGCGTCAGCTTTGCCGACCGTCCGACCTTTTCGGAATAGGCCGCGATAAATTCCTCCTCGCTCGGTATGCCGAGTTCATCGAGATCGAGCCCCATCAGCCCGTCATAAGCGTGCGCCGGCAGGTCGTAGCGCATAACGGCATAAGCCAGATCGGCAAGCGGATGGCCGAGCGTCGAAAGCTCCCAATCGAAGATCGCGATCACGCGCGGCTCGGTGGGATGAAACATCATATTGTCGAAGCGGAAATCGCCGTGGCAGATCACCGTCTGGTCGTCGCCTTCGGGGATGTGCTTCGGCAGCCATTCGGCCAGCTTGTCGATCGAGGGGTTCTCGCGCGTCCGGGAATTCCCCCACTGCTTCGTCCAGCGGGCGATCTGGCGCGCGAAATAGCTGCCCGGCTTGCCGAAATCGCCGAGGCCGACGGCCTGATAATCGACCTTGTGCAGACGCGCCACGGCTTCCGCCATTCCGAAATAGATTGGCCGGCGGCCCTCGCGCGGCACCTCCGGCAAGGTCTGGGACCAGAACACCCGGCCCCGCATCCGCTCCATGACGTAGAACGGCGTTCCGATCACCTCGGGGTCGTCGCAGAAGAAATAAGCCTCTGGCACCGGGACATCCGTCTGGGCGAGCGCCGAGATGACACGAAACTCACGGTCAACGGCATGCGCCGAGGCCAGGAGCTTGCCCGGCGGCTGTTTCCGCAGCACATATTCGCCCTTATCGGTCGCGAGCACGAAAGTCGGGTTGGACTGGCCACCCCCCATCTGGCGAATTCCAGTCAGTTTTGCGCCAAGCTTTTCCAGGAGCAGCTTTTCGAGCTCGTCCGTCGGAAAGCGGTGGGCGGGGCGCACCTCGACCGTTTCAGGTGGCGGAGCCCGGTGACCGGCGCCTTTGTCCTGGGAGGCGCTAGCCTGCATTGCCGCCCTCCCGGCGCCGGTTCATATATTTGCGCAGTTCCACCTTGGCGACCGTCTCGCGGTGAACCTCGTCCGGACCGTCCGCCAGACGCAGAGAGCGCACGCCCGCATAGGCCTGGGCGAGAGGAAAGTCCTGGGACACGCCCGCGCCGCCATGAACCTGAATGGCGCGGTCGACGACCTTGGCCGCGACATTCGGCGCAACGACCTTGATCATTGCGATCTCGGCCCTGGCGTCCTTATTGCCGACCGTGTCCATCATATGGGCAGCACGCATGGTCAGTAGCCGGGCCTGGTCGATCTCCATGCGGGATTCGGCAATCCAGTGGCGCGTGACGCCGTGATCGGCGATCGGCATACCGAAGGTCACGCGCGAAAGCGCACGCTCGCAAAGCGCCTCGAGCGCGCGTTCGGCGACCCCGATGCAGCGCATGCAATGATGGATGCGGCCCGGTCCGAGCCGGCCCTGCGCGATCTCGAAACCGCGCCCCTCGCCGAGCAGGATGTTGGAGGCGGGGACCCGCACATTCTCGAAATTCACCTCCGCATGGCCGTGCGGCGCGTCGTCATAACCAAAAACCGTCAGAGGCCGGATCACCGTGACGCCGGGCGTCTCCATCGGCACCAGGATCATGGACTGGCGCTGATGCTTCGGCGCATCCGGATTGGTCTGTCCCATCACGATCAGGATCTTGCAGCGCGGGTCCATCGCGCCGGATGACCACCATTTGCGGCCGTTGATGACATATTCGTCACCGTCGCGTTCGATCTCGGTACGGATATTGGTTGCATCCGAGGAGGCGACGGCCGGCTCGGTCATGCCGAAGCAGGAGCGAATCTCCCCCTCCATCAGCGGCTTCAGCCACCGCTCTTTCTGCGCCTCGGTCCCGTAGCGCGCGATCGTCTCCATATTGCCGGTATCGGGTGCAGAGCAATTGAAGGCTTCCGGGGCAATGGGAGAGCGCCCCATGATCTCGCAGAGCGGGGCATATTCGACATTCGTCAGCGAATCGGGAAATTCGCGTTTCGGCAGGAACAGATTCCACAGTCCCTCCGCCTCCGCCTTCGCCTTGAGCTCCTCGATAATCGGCGGCACGGTCCAGCGCGTGGGCGCCTCATCGAGCTGCTGCGCATAGATCTCCTCGGCAGGATAGATGTGCTCGTCCATGAACGCCGTGATCCGGCGCGCCAGGGCTTCGGCTCGTTCTGAGGTAGGCGGCAGCATGGCGTTTCCTTAGATCTTCTTGTTCTCAAACATTGTCCGAAGCGCAGGGCTAGCGCAACGCGCGTCTGAATGGACGCGGGAACAGTTGCGCTCGCCTTTTGATATAGATCAACTTGACCTCGTTCAATTGAGTCCAATCGAACGAGGGTTGATCTAGGCAATCTCGAAATGGCCGGCCGCACCCTGACCGCCGCCGGCCTTCATCTGCTCTTCCCGTTTGAGCTCGACCTTCGACAATTTGCCGACAGCCGTGCGCGGAAGCGCGTCGCGGAATTCGATCCGGGCGGGCATCTCATGAGGGCCGAGCTTGTCGGCAAGAAACGCTTTAAGCTCATCGAGGGAGAAGCGCGGCGCATCGGATCTGAGCTTGATGAAGGCCTTCGCGGCCTCCCCACGATAGGCGTCCGGCACACCGATCACGATGACTTCTTCGACGGATGGATGCTCGTAGACCGCCTGTTCGATCAACTGCGGATAGACATTGAAGCCGCCGGAGATGATCATGTCCTTCTTGCGATCGACGATAAAGAAGAAGCCATCCTCGTCCATATAGCCGATGTCGCCGGTCAGCAAATATCCGCCCTCCACGATCGCGCTCGCCGTTTCCTCCGGCCGCCGCCAATAGCCCCGCGTGACATTCGGCCCGCGCACGCGGATTTCGCCGACTTCGCCCGGCGGAAGACTGCGGGTGGGATCGTCGAGAGCCGCGATATCCATTTCGACATGCGGCAAGGGCATGCCAATCGTGCCGGGCGGCGTCTTCATATAGGGGGGAACATTGGTGCCCGCAGGCGCGGTTTCCGTCATGCCCCAGCCGCCGCCGAGCCGCCGGCCGGTAAGCTGCCGGAAGCGCTGCTCGATCTCGACGGGCAACGGCGCGCCGCCCGAGCCGCAATGGATGAGCGAGGACAGGTCGCGCTGAGCGAGATCGGGGCGGCTCGCCAGCGCGATCCACATGGTCGGCACGCCGGGGAAGATCGTCGCCCGGAGCGCCTCGATGTCGTGCAGCGTCTGATCGACATCGAACCGCGCCCGCAGGAGAATCCGATTGCCTCTGCTCACATGGCGCAGCAGCACCGTGGTGAGGGCGTAGATATGGAAGAAGGGCAGAACGCCGATGACGATATCGACATCGGGCCGCTTGATATACGGCTGGGCGGCCATCACGGCATTGGCCCATTGATTATAGATCGAGACCGTCGCGGTCAGATTGGCATGGCTGAGAATTGCCGCCCGCGGCTTGCCGGTCGTGCCGCCCGTATATTGCAGAAGCGCGATATCGTCGGGGACAAGATCTGGCCAGTCGCTGACTGCCGGCGCCTCCTCCATGAGCCGCGTGAAGGACAGAACGCCCTCGAGCTTCGGCATCGGCATCGGCATTGAGGGGATCGGCAAGTCGCCCCACTCCGTATCGTCGCCGACAATTATCCGGTCGGCGAATCCGCGCTCCAGCATCTTCAAGGCGTTCGGCAAGAGATTGAGGAAGTTCGTCGTGACGATCGTCCGCGCGCCGCTGTCGGCGAGTTTGTGCTCCAGCTCACGCTCGGCATCGAGCGGGCTGAGATGCATGATCGGAATGCCCGCCTTGGCGCCGCCGAAAAACGCAATCGGATGATAGGGCGTGTTCGGAAGATAGAGCGCGATCGGCTTGGATTTGTCATGGCCGAGAGACAGGAAAACCGCGGCTGCCCTGGCGGCCTTCTCTCCCATCTCTCTGAACAGAATATTTCTTCCCCGGAACTCGATCAGGGGCCGGGGACCGAATTGCCCGACGGCCCGGTCGAACAGGTCCCGCAGGGTGGTAATTTCCAGCGGCGCGTCCCAAGCAAGGTTCGGCGGATAATGCTTTTCCCAGGCGAAGGGGCGTTTGGACATCTCTCAAGTCTCTGCGGTGAGCGAACCGAATCCTTTGCCTTCGGCCGCAAGCCGGGTCAGAAGCGGCGCCGGCGTCAGGCTCTCATCGCCGAGCCGTTCGGCGTAATGGCTGAGCCGGCCGGCGATCTCGCCAAGCCCGACCTGATCGGCGTAATACATCGGGCCACCTTTCGCGACAGGCCAGCCATAGCCATAGACCCAGACGACATCGATGTCGCCGGGGCGCATGGCGATGCCTTCCTCCAATATGCGGGCGCCTTCATTGATCATCGGATAGACCATGCGCTCCACGATCTCCTCTTTCGAGATCGGGCGGCGCTCTATGCCCATTTCCCTGGAGGTCACCAGGATCAGGCTTTCGACCTCCGGGTCGGAGCGCGGCACCCGGGATCCAGGCTCGTAGATATAATAGCCCTTGCCGGTCTTTTGCCCAAATCGACCCTGTTCGCATAGCGCATCGGTGATCGGCGCCTTGGTGCCGCGGCCTTTACGGATTCGCCAGCTCACATCGAGCCCGGCCAGATCGCCCATTGCGCAAGGCCCCATGGGAAAGCCGAACGCGGTGACGGCCGCGTCGATTTCCTGCGGCAAGGCGCCTTCGAGCAGCAGGCGCTCGGTCTCGGTGGAACGGCGCGCAAGCATTCTGTTGCCAATGAAACCGTCGCAAACGCCGCTCACGACGCCGACCTTCCGAATGCGCCGGCCGATATCCATCGCGGTCTTCAGCACGTCATGGGCCGTCTTCTCGCCGCGCACGATCTCGAGGAGCTTCATGATGTTCGCCGGCGAGAAGAAGTGCATGCCCAGCACATCCTCGGGACGCTTCGTCGCCGCGGCGATCTCGTCCACGTCGAGCGTCGAGGTGTTCGTGGCGAGCACGGCGCCGGGCCTGGCGAGGGCATCCAGCCTGGCGAAGATCTCCTTCTTCAGCCCCATTTCCTCAAAGACGGCTTCGATGATCAGGTCGGCGTCCCCGATGCCCTCCTCGAAATGCGTCGTTCCCTTGACGAGGCTTGTGCGTTTCTGCGCTTCGGCTTCGCTCATTCTGCCGCGGGCCACGCTCTGCCTATAGGTCTCGCCGACCGCCGCCATGCATTTCGACAGCGCATCGTCGGAGGTCTCGATGATGGTCGCCGGAATGCCGGAATCGGCAAAGGACATGGCGATGCCACGCCCCATCGTGCCGCCGCCGATCACGGCAAGCTTCTCCACTTTGCGGGAGCGCACGTCGCGCGGCATGTCCGGCACTTTGCGCGCGGCGCGCTCGGCAAAAAAGACATGGCGCTGCGCCTTGGACTGGTCGCTGCTCAGCAGCTGCAGGAACAGCGCGCGCTCCGCCTCGATTCCTTCGTCGAATGGGAGGCTGGCGGCGTTCCGGACCGCCTTCACGCAGGCAATCGGCGCCTCAAGCCCCCGCGCCCGCTTGGTGAGCGAGCCGGCCAGCTCGCCGAACGCAGCCTCGTCGAAAGCCAGCCGGTCATCACGGTCACGCAGGCGCGGGATTGGACGCTTCTCGGCAACCACCTTGCGGGCAAAGGCCACCGCCGCCTCGATCACGTCGCCCTCGGCAAGCGCATCGACCAGCCCCAATTCTTTGGCCTTCTTGCCTCTGATCGGGTCGCCTGTGACAATCATCTTCAGCGCTTCGAGCATTCCGATTGCGCGCGGAAGCCGCTGCGTCCCGCCCGCCCCCGGCGGAATGCCGATCTTGACTTCGGGCAGACCGAGCTGCGCATCCGGATTCGCCACGCGGAAATGCATGGCAAGCGCAAGCTCAAGGCCGCCGCCGAGCGCAACGCCCTTGATGGCGGCAACGGTCGGTTTTTCAATCTTGTCCAGAAGATCGATGACCTCGAGCAGCGACGGCGGTTGGGGCGGCTTGCCGAATTCGGTAATGTCGGCGCCGGCGCTGAACGATGCGCCCGCCGTGCCGACCACGATGGCCTCGACCTCGGCATCGTCGCGGGCTTTTTCGAGCGCGCCGGACAGGCCGGTTCGCACCGCATGGCTGAGGGCATTCACCGGGGGATTGTCAATGCGGATGACGGCAATGGCGCCGTCCTTGCTAAGCTGCACGCGAGGTGTCAATCTAGTGTTCCTTCCCCTCTCCGGATATCCAAAGCACCCGTCTTGAGTATTCGCCAATTCTGCGCAGCGGAATTTTATTCCACGGAATTGACATTGAGCTTATGTTGTGGTGCAATTCTTGTCAACGAATGGCAATCAAAGAAAATCCGCTCCGTTAATCTGGCAATTTGGCAGATTCATTATGTAAAAGCATCGACGGCTTACTCAAGACTCAAAACAAATTCACGATGCTGCAAATCAGGGAGGAGAGCAACGCCTATGAAAAGCGCACCCAAGGTCCGCCTAACAGACGTCCCCCCACAAGCTCCATCCTTCGCTCCTTCTTAAAAGGCGGGTGCAGATATGTCAGAGACGTTCGACAGTGCGGCCAGACCGCTCCTCGAAGTGCGGAATATTACGGTGCGCTTCGGCGGCATCGTCGCCCTTGATACAGTATCATTCCAGCTCAGAACTGGCCAGATCCTTGGCCTGATCGGCCCCAATGGCGCGGGCAAGACGACGCTGTTCAATTGCCTGTCGCGGCTCTATCAGCCCACCTCCGGGGATATTCGCTTCGAAGGCCGGTCCATCCTCTCCAGGCCCGCGCATAATATTGCGGAGATCGGTATCGGACGGACATTTCAGAATGTCGCCCTGTTCGAGCAGCTGAGCGTTCTTGACAATGTGCTGATCGGCGCCCATGCGCGGGGCCGCAGCGGCATTATCAGCGGCGCCCTCGTCCTGCCCTCGGCCCGGCAGGAAGAAAATGCCCTCCATGCCGACGCCATGGAGATTATCCGGGATCTCGATCTGGAGGACATCGCTGAGCGCCCGGTCGCCGGGCTGCCCTTCGGCACGATGAAGCGTGTGGAAATGGCCAGAGCGCTCGCCGGCCGGCCCAAGCTGCTGCTGCTCGACGAGCCCGCGGGCGGGCTCAATCATGAGGAGGTCGACGGCCTCGGCGAATTCATCCGCGGGATCAGAGACAAGCGGGGGATCACCGTGCTGCTGGTCGAACATCACATGGGACTCGTAATGTCGATCTCGGACCGGGTCGTGGTTCTCAACTTCGGACGGAAGATCACCGAAGGCCAGCCGGCCGAGGTCCGGAACGATCCGGAAGTCATTGGAGCCTATCTGGGGACGGCGGCTTGATGAGCGAAATTCTGAAAGTCGAGAATCTCAGAGCCTATTACGGCCAGATACCGGCGCTGCACGGCATTGACGTCTCGATTTCGGAAGGACGCGTGGCGGCCCTACTCGGGGCGAACGGAGCAGGCAAGACCACGACGCTTCGCGCAATCTCCGGCGTCATTCGCGCAACCGGAACTATCGAATTCGATGGGCGCTCGATCGTCGGCTCGCTGCCGGAAACGATCGCGCGGCTCGGCATCGCCCATGTCCCCGAAGGCCGTGGAACCTTCAGCCGCATGACCACGGAGGAGAACCTGCGGCTCGGCGCGATTACGCGGCGCGACGAGAGGGCCGTCGTGGAAGATATGGAGCGCTGTTTCAGCTACTTCCCGATCTTGAAGGAACGCTACAACCAGCAGGCCGGCACGCTGTCGGGCGGCGAACAGCAGATGCTGGCCATCGCCCGCGCGCTGATGCTCCGGCCGCGTCTCATGCTGCTGGACGAACCCTCCTTCGGGCTCGCTCCCATGATCGTGAACGATGTCTTCGACATATTGCGGCGGATCAACCGCGAGGAAAACGTCACGATGCTGATCGTTGAGCAAAACACTTCCAAGGCGCTTGAGCTTGCCAGCGAGGCCTACCTGTTGGAAACTGGCAGGATCGTTGTATCCGGTCCCGCAGGCGAGATTAGAGCGGACGAAAGCGTGCGCCGCTCCTATCTCGGCTATTAGCGGAGGGGACCTATGGAGCTTTTCGTTCAGCAGGCCGTGAGCGGACTCGCCAACGGCGCGATCTATGCGCTGATGGCGCTCGCCGTCGTCATGATCTACCAGACGATTCACCACCTCAATTTCGCTCAGGGCGAAATGGCGATGTTCTCCACCTTCATCGCCTGGCAGATGCTCGCCTGGGGGGTGCCCTACTGGATCGCGTTCATCATCACGATCGCGGTGTCCTTTGCGGGCGGATTCCTGATCGAGCGCGTCATCTTCAAGCCCATCCATAATGCCCCCGTGCTTTCCTACATCGTGGCGTTCATCGCTTTGTTTGCGATCTTCAACAGTCTTGCGGGGTTCATCTGGGAGTTCACGATCAAGCCCTTCCCGACGCCCTTCGGAAAGGCGCCGCTTCTGGAGAGCGGACTTCTGAGCATGCACCAGGCCGGCATGATCGGCGTATCGGTGCTGCTGGTCGTCTTTCTCTATTTGTTCTTTCGCTACACGCGGGTCGGACTCGCGATGAGAGCGGCGGCGGAGAATCCCGAGTCCGCGCGGCTCGTCGGCATCCGGGTCGGATGGACCACCGCCCTCGGCTGGGGGATGGCGGCGGCGATCGGCGCCGTGGCCGGCCTGCTGATCGCTCCAATCGTTTTTCTCGAACCCAACATGATGCTCATCATCCTGCTCTACGGATTTGCCGGCGCCGTCCTCGGCGGACTGACCAACCCCGCCGGCGCCGTTTTCGGCGGCTTCACCGTCGGCATCGTCGAGGCTCTCGCGGGGACATACATCCCCGAAATCGGCAACGAGCTTAAGCAGCCCATCGCGCTGTTCATGATCGTGCTCGTGCTCGTCTTCAAGCCAACCGGCCTGTTCGGGCGCAAAGTCGTGCAGCGGGTGTGACGATGAGCGTTGATCAGGAGGTGAATGTCGGCGCGGTATCGAAAGCACCGGAGGCTGAGAAGAAACGCATCCAGCTTTCGGGCTCGTGGATCGTCTTTCTGGTCCTGCTTGGCGCGGCCTGCATCCTGCCGTTCGTTACGCGGAACTTTCAGATCTTTCAGTTCACCCTGGTGATCATCTATGCGATCGCCATTATGGGGCTGAATTTGCTGACCGGTTTCAACGGCCAGTTCTCCCTGGGCCACAGCGCGTTCTTCGCGGTCGGCGCCTATACGGCGGCGATCCTGATGGATCAGTACGGCGTCAGCTTCTTCTGGACCTTGCCGGCCGCCGGCATCGTCGCGTTCGTCTTCGGCTTCCTGTTCGGTCTCCCGGCTCTGCGCCTGGAGAATATCTATCTGGCGCTCGCGACATTTTCCCTGGCGGCGGTCACGCCGACGATGCTCAAGCTGACGCCGTTCGAGCATTGGACTGGCGGCGTGCAGGGCATCGTCCTCCTCAAGCCCGACGCGCCCTTCGGCCTGCCGCTGAACCAGGATCAGTGGCTCTATTTCTACTCTCTGGCTGTCGCCGTTCTCCTCTATTTCGTTGCCCGCAATATCGTGAAGAGCCGCACCGGACGGGCAATACAGGCGATCCGCGATAATCCGATCGCGGCGCGGGCGATGGGCGTCAATGTCGCTTATTACAAGACGCTGATCTTCGGAGTCAGCGCTTTCTATACGGGTGTCGCCGGCGCGCTTTCGGCGGTGGTGGTGCAATTCGTCGCCCCGGACAGCTTCACGGTCACGCTGTCGGTCGCGCTGCTTGTCGGCCTCGTAATCGGTGGCGTGGGCTGGTTGCCCGGCGCCTTCATCGGCGGCGCTTTCATTCTCTTCCTGCCGAACATCGCGGAGGAATTCTCGAAAGGGCTGTCCGGTGCGGTCTACGGCGTGATCCTGCTTCTGGTCATCTATGTGATGCCGTCGGGCGCGGGAACGTTGTGGCACAGGGCAACCCAATACTTAAGTCTAAGGAGGAAATGAAAACCATGGCTAGAACACGATTGCGCTATCCGGCCTTTGCGGCGTTGGCGCTTGCATTCGCCGCAGCTCCGGCGCTGGCGCAAAATGCTCCGGGCGTCACGGACGCCGAGATCAAGATCGGCAATACGAACCCCTATAGCGGCCCGGCCTCGGCCTATGGCACGATCGGGAAGACCATCGCCGCCTATTTCAACAAGGTGAACGACGAAGGCGGCATTAACGGCCGCAAGATCAACTTCATCAGCTATGATGACGGCTACAGCCCGCCGAAAACGGTCGAGCAGGTCAGAAAGCTCGTCGAGAGCGACGAGGTCGCCTTCCTCTTCCAGACGCTCGGTACACCGACCAATTCGGCGATCCACAAATATGTGAACGTCAAGAAGGTCCCGCATCTGTTCGTCGCGACCGGCGCAACGAAATGGGGGCAGCCCAAGAAGTTCCCATGGACGATGGGCTGGCAGCCGAACTATCAGAGCGAAGGCCGGATTTACGCGAAATATCTTCTGGACAATAAGCCGGATGGGAAAATTGCCGTACTCTATCAGAATGACGACTACGGTAAGGACGTTCTCCGGGGCGTTAAGGACGGGCTGGGCGACAAGGCCGAGTCGATGATCGTGGCCCAGGCGTCCTACGAAGTCTCCAATCCGACGGTCGATGCCGAGGTCGTGCAGCTCAAAGCTTCGGGCGCCGATGTTTTCATCAACATCGCAACCCCGAAATTTGCGGCGCAGGCGATCCGGAAGGCTGGGGAGATCGGCTGGGACGCGCTGAAGATCGTAAACAACGTCGCGAGCTCGGTTGGCGCCGTTCTGAAGCCTGCCGGTCTTGAAAATGCGAAAGGCTGGTATTCCACCGGCTATCTGAAAGACTATACCGATCCGGCCTGGAAAGACGACGAAGGCATCAAGCACTTCGAAGCCTTCATGAAGAAGTACTACCCGGACGGTGACCTGAACTCTTCGTTCACGACCTATGGCTATTCGGCCGCACAGACCCTGGTGCACGTGCTTGAGCAGTGTGGTGATGATCTCTCGCGTGAGAACATTATGAAGCAGGCCGCCAATATCAAAGAGCTGGAGCTGGAGCTGGCACTGCCGGGCATCAAGATCAACACCAGCGAAGACGATTTCTTCCCGATCGAGCAGATGCAGATGATGCAGTTCAACGGGGAGCGCTGGGAATTTTTCGGCGAGGTCATCGAAGGCAAGCTCGGCTAGCGGTTTCAGGCATGCGCCGGCTAGCTGAGGCGGGCGCGCAGCCCGTGATCTGAAAACAGAACGGCCAAAGCCGAATGTTTCAGGCGAAGGCGGGGGCATTGACGAAGGGCGGGACGCAAACCGGCTCTTCTCAGTGCCCCCGCCGGAAGCTGACGAGAAGCCAGGAAAGGGTGAGCGCGATGGAGCTGCGTTTCACGGATGCGGAAAACGCCTTTCGCGACGACGTCCGCAATTTCATGCAGACCGAGATCCCGGCCGGGATCCGCCGCAAGGTCGGCGAAGGGCAGGAAATCACGAAGGACGACATCGTCCGCTGCCAGCGCGTCCTGAATGCGAAAGGCTGGGCCACGCCGCGTTGGCCGCTCGAATGGGGCGGGCAGCCCTGGACGCCAGTCCAGCACTATATCTTCATCGAAGAACTCCAGCAGAACGCGGTGCCCCAGCCGCAGCAGTTCAACTGCGATATGGTCGGCCCGGTGATTGCCCGATTCGGCTCGGAGGACCAGAAGCGCCGCTTCCTGCCGCGAATCGCCAATCTCGACGATTGGTGGTGTCAGGGCTTTTCCGAGCCCGGCGCGGGATCGGATCTCGCCTCGCTGAAGACGCGTGCCGTCCGCGACGGCGACCATTATGTGGTCAATGGGCAGAAGACCTGGACCACGCTCGGCCAATATGCCGACTGGATTTTCTGCCTGGTGCGGACCGACCCGGCGGCGAAGAAACAGGAAGGCATCTCCTTCCTGTTGATCGACATGACGACGCCCGGCGTCACCGTCCGGCCGATCATCACCATCGAAGGGCGGCACGAGGTGAACGAGGTCTTCTTCGATGACGTCAAAGTGCCGGTCGAGAATCTCGTCGGCGAGGAGAACAGGGGCTGGGACTACGCCAAATTTCTCTTGGGTCACGAGCGGACCGGCATCGCCCGCGTCGGCATCACCAAGCAGCGGCTCCGCCGCATTCGGCGGATCGCTCAGCAAACGCCGGCGGGGGACGGCACCGTCTGGGACAATCCCACTTTTCGCGCGCGGCTCACCGAAACGGAAATCGAGCTGAAAGCGCTCGAGATCACGCAGATGCGCATCATCTCCCAGATGCAGCGCGGCGGCGATCCCCGCAACAATTCGGCCGCCTCGATCCTGAAGATCAAGGGATCGCAACTCCAGCAAAAGGCGACCGAGCTGCTCATGGAGGCCGCCGGCCCGCATGGCGTCGTCCATCTCGGCCGGCCGATCGAGGACGGCAGCAACGACCCGCTGGCCGATCTCGAATGGGCCAGCCTCGCCACCGACAATTACTTCAATTACCGGAAGGTCTCGATCTATGGCGGCTCCAACGAAATCCAGCGCAACATCATTGCAAAAGCGGTTCTAGGTCTCTGAGCGGCTCCATGGATTTCGACTTCACGGAAGAGCAGCAGATCATCAAAGGCGCCGTCGAACGTCTTGTCGAAGACCATTATGGCGAGTTCGAGCGTCGCAAGATTTACCAGAAGGAGCCCGGCGGCTTCGCCCGCTCGATCTGGCGGGATTTTGCGGCGATCGGACTGACCGGCCTCCCGTTCGACGAAAGCATGGGCGGCGCCGGCGGTGGTCCGGTCGAGACGATGATCGTGATGGAGGCGATCGGCCGCGGACTGTGTCTGGAGCCTTTCCTGCCGACCGTGGTGCTGGCGGGAACGGCGCTGCGCCTCGCGGCGAATGAGGGGCAACGGGAAGCGATTATCGGGCCGATCATCCGGGGTGAGATGATCGTCTCCCTCGCCTATAACGAACGCCAAGGCCGCTACGACCTTTTCGATGTCGCGACCAGCGCCCGGCCCATCGATGGCGGCCATGTGATCAATGGGCAGAAGAGCGTCGTGATGCATGGCGAGAGCGCCGACAAATTTATTGTCAGCACCCGGACGGCGGGCGAACGCCGCGACAAGGGCGGCATCACGCTCTTCATCGTCGACGCCAAGGCGGAAGGCCTCGAAGTCCACGGCTATAAGTCGCAGGACGGTCAACGCGTTGCCGAGCTGACCTTCAACGACGTGCCGGTTGCCGGCGATGCCGTCCTGGGCGAGCCGGGCGAGGGACTGGCCCTCCTCGAGGCGGTCATCGATCACGGCATTGCAGCCGTGGCGGCGGAGGCTGTCGGCGCGATGGATGCGCTCCACGGGCTCACCCTCGAATATCTGAAGACGCGCAATCAATTCGGCGTGCCGATCGGCTCATTCCAGGTTCTGCAACATGCGGCGGTCGACATGATGGTCGCGCTCGAGCAGGCGCGGTCGATGGCGATGTTTGCGGCGATGATGGTCGACGCGCCGCCCGAGGAGCGCACACGGGCCATGTCAGCCGCCAAAGTGCAGATCAACCGTTCCGCGCGGCAGGTCGGGCAACAGGCGGTGCAACTCCACGGCGGCATCGGCATGACCTTCGAATATAAGGGCGCACATTATTTCAAACGTCTGACCGTCATCGAGGCGCTCTTCGGCGATGCGGATTACCACCTGGATCGCTTGGGGAAGGCCGGAGGTCTGCTGAGCGATAGCAGATATGAAAATGTGACTTAGGCCAGGTGCGACAAAGGCCAGAGACGTTTCCGCCGCAAAGGCCGGGATCCTCAATTAAAGCTTACGGCCTCTGAACCTCCTTGCCGCTTTCCGCGAGCCCGGCCTGGGTGCGCGCAAGCCATTGTCCGATGAGAGCCGTCGCAAAAAGAATCCCGCCCACCAGATCCGTATAAAGGCCCGGCTTGATCAGGCACAAAGCCGCCGCAACGAGGAAGACGCGTTGCCACAGCGGTGCATGGGCGATCAGGAAGCCGTGCAGGCCCGCCGCCAGCAGAATCACGCCGCAAAGGGCTGTTGCGCTGGTCATGGCTATGGTGTGCCAGGCGCCGATGAGCAGAAGCGACGGCCCGAAGACAAACATGAACGGAATGATGTAGCCCGTCATCCCCAGCTTCACCGCCGCAATGCCGGAATCCCACAAGCCGGCCCCCGAAAGCCCGTTCGCCGCATAGACGGCCAGAGCCACAGGCGGCGTGATCGCCGAAAGAATGGCGAAATAGAACGCAAATAAATGCGCCGCCTCCACGGAAACGCCGAGTTTGACGATCGCCGGGACGAGCAGCGCGACCTGCATGATATAGGCCGGCGTCGTCGGCATCCCCATGCCGAGCACGATGCCGGCGCACATGGTGAGGATCAGCGCGAGAAGCAGCGAATTCTGCGCCAGGCCAAGGACGAAGCTGGTGAATTCGATGCCGAGCCCGGTCAGCGCGATGACGCCGATGACGATCCCCGCGCAGCCGCAGGCGAGCGCCACGCCGACCGCATTGCGTGCGCCGTCGACCAGCGCCTCCAATACATTCCTGACCGTCAGATGCTGCCGGCTCGATTTGCGTAGCAGAGCGGTCGGGAACACCGAGCCGATCCCGCAGAGTGCGGCGAAGGGTGCGCTGTAGCCGGCGACCAGCACGCTGATGATGATGATCAGTGGAAGGAAGAGATGCCCGTCGTCCTTTAGCGTGCGCGTCAGCGAAGGCAATTCGGAACGCGGCAGCCCCTGCATCCCGAGCCGGCGGGCTTCGAAATGCACGGCGGACAGCACGGCCACGAAATAAAGGACCGCGGGGAGCAGAGCGTAAGCGGCGACGGTGATATAGGGAACGCCAAGGAACTCGGCCATCACGAAGGCCGCGGCGCCCATGATCGGCGGCATGATCTGCCCGCCGGTCGAGGCGACGGCCTCCACAGCGCCGGCGAACGCCGGTCTGTAGCCGATCCGCTTCATCAGCGGGATCGAGAAGGTCCCTGTCGTCATGACATTTGCGACCGCGCTGCCCGACACCGTGCCGAACATCGCGCTGGTCAGGACGGCCACTTTCGCCGGGCCTCCCGTCGTATGCCCGGTCAGCGCCATGGCGAAATCCATGAACAGCTTGCCGGTGCCGGTCCGCTCGACGAAGGAGCCGAAAAGAATAAACAGCACGACATAGGTCGCCGAGACGCTCACCGGAATGCCGAGAATGCCATCCGTGGTCAGATAGATCTGTTCCAGCAGCGCCTGGAGGCCGGTGCCGTGGATGAAGACCGCATAGCCCATGAAGAGCAGCGCCGTAATCGGCAGGACGAGGCCCATGACGCGACGCGTCGCCTCGAGAAGCATCAGCACCATCATACTGCCGAAGACCCAGTCGCCTGGTATCAGGTCGTCGACATAGATCATGCGGTTGTCGATATAGTCCTTCTCGACGAAAAAATAGGCGCAGGAGGCGATCGCCAAGGCGACGCATAGGAGGCTGAGAGGGTCCAGCCGGTTGTGCTCCCCGCCGGAGGTAAGCGGATAGATGAGAAAGGCCAGCGTCATGGCGAATGCCATATGCGTGGCCCGGAATAGCTGCGCATCCGGCGTGCCGAAGAACGCGGTATAAAGGTGATAGAGCGACATGGCCAGACCGACGGCCATGATCACGTAAATCGGCCAGCGCTTGACGCTCACAATTTCGGGTCCCGCAACATCACGCCCAATGGAGGGAGACCGGCGTTCGATACCGCGCCGGTCTCCTGTGCAAGCGCCGCGTCAGAGCGCGCCTTTCTCCTTGTAGAACGCCTCGGCAGCCTTGTGCAGCGGGACGCCGATGTCCCGCGCCATCGCCTTGGCGTTGACACCTTTGACCGCCCCGGCGATCGCCGCCAGATCGTCGACCCCTCCGAGGATAGACTTCAGGATGCCCTCGACGGTCTTGTCGTCAAGATCGCAGCGGGCGATGATGTGCGTCGCATAGCCGACGGTCGTCACATCCTTGTCCTGCTTCGGATAAGTTCCGGCCTTGATGACGATCGGCTTATAGCCCGGATTGATCTCCTGCATCTTCTTCATGCCGTCTTCCGGCACGCCGATGATCTTGATATCGCGCGCTGAGGCGAGGTCCATGATCGAGCTGGCGGGCACCGTGGTCCCCAAGGTGAACCATTGGGCGTTGCCGTCCTTCATGAGATTGACGCTGTCCGTATAGGAACCCTGGCTGACGCTCGACAGATCGTCATAGCTCATGCCATAGGCTTTCAGCAGATGCGCGGTGATCTGCTCGCCGGTATTGCCCTTCTTCTGCGTGGTCAGCGCCTTGCCTTTCAGATCGGCGGGCGTTTCCGCGCCGGTATCGGCAAGGGCAACGATCTGGAAATATTGCGGATAGAGCGTGGCGAGGTTGCAGACGTTCTTATAGGGCTTCTCGAAAGGCGGCTTGCCGTTGATCGCATCCACCGTCGACACCGAATTGGCGAAGGCGATATCGGCCTTTCCCGCTTCGATGGCCTTCACATTGGCAATGCCGGCGCCCGGGCCAACCGATACGTTTGTCCCCTCCACATTCTTTTCGACCAGGTTCTTGATCGCGCCCCCGAGCGGATACCACGAACCGCCCTGCGGCCCGGTCATCAGCCGGATATCCTCGGCCCCGGCCGTGCCGGTCCCAAAGGCCAGCAACAGACCGCCCAATAACGCGCAGACGTGCAATCTTCCCTTCATGAGTGACTTTCCTCCCTTTCGATTATCTTCGTAGCCGGCCCGGACGCGCGCCAAGCCGGTTGCTTTATGATACGTGAAGTTGGCGATTTCGACAGGCCGAAATTGCACCAGGCCCTTGCTGCGAGCCGCCGCTGACCGATCCCGAGATTTCCGGTAAGATCGAACGCTTCACGGGGGCACAACCGCCGGGCGAGCCGGCTGTCTTGAAAAGGGAGGATCGGGATGACTTCAACTCAGCGAGGCCACGCGCGCCAAGCTCAAGACGGTCAGCACGGCCACGATCTGCACGGCCCTCTACAAGCGGGGCTTTCGCAATCAGCTCATCCAGGATGTCCGGCCGCTCAACCCGGATTTGGAAGTGATGGTCGGGCCGGCCTACACGCTTCGCTATATCCCGGCACGCGAAGACCTCAATCCGATCAGCGTGTTTCAGGATCACGAGCACCCCCAGCGCAAGGCGATCGAGGAATGCCCGCCCGGCGCCGTCTTCGTGATCGACAGCCGCAAAGATGCGCGGGCCGCCTCGGCAGGGGGAATTCTTGTCTCACGCCTCATGGTTCGCGGCGTCGCTGGCATCGTGACCGATGGCGGCTTCCGCGATTTGCCCGATATCGCGCAGCTCTCCATTCCCGCCTACCACAATCGCCCCTCCGCTCCGACCAACCTCACCCGGCATCAGGCACTCGACATCAATGTCCCGATCGGCTGCGGCGACGCTCCGGTGTGGCCGGGCGACGTCATTGTCGGCGATGGAGAGGGCGTGGTCGTCATCCCGGCGCATCTGGCGGATGAGATCGCCGAAGAGGCCGTCGAGATGACGGCCTTGGAAGATTTCGTCGCGGAACAGGTTCTGAACGGACGCTCGATCCTTGGGCTTTATCCGGCAACCGATGAACAAACCAAGACCGATTTCGCAACCTGGCGGGCGGAGCGCAAACGATAGAGATTGCGCCGCACCGGCCATGGGCAACGATTCGCCTTTGAGCCCTACAACTTCAGCGATTACAAATTACCGAATGTCATCCCCCAATCAGGAGCCTGCCATGCTCGACAAAACTGGAACCGAACGCCAATCGTCAGCCGCAACAGGGGAGACGGCGAAATATATGCCCGGTTTCGGCAACGACTTCGAAACCGAGAGCCTGCCTGGCGCCTTGCCGCAGGGCCAGAACAGCCCTCAGAAGTGCAATTACGGCCTTTACGCCGAGCAATTGTCGGGCTCGCCTTTCACCGCCCCGCGCGGGACGAATGAGCGGTCCTGGCTTTACCGGATCCGCCCGTCCGTGCGGCACACGAGGCGCTTCACGGCTGAGGATTTTCCCCATTGGCAGACCGCGCCGCATATCGTCGATCACGGTCTGTCGCTCAGTCAATTGCGTTGGAACCCGGTACCGCTGCCCAATGAGAGGACGAGCTTCCTTGAGGGCATCCGGACGATGACGACGGCCGGCGACGTCTACACCCAGGCGGGCATGGCGGCGCACGCCTATGTCTTCAATGACGATATGGTGGACGACTATGTCTTCAACGCCGACGCCGAAATGCTGATCGTGCCGCAGCTTGGCGGCATTCGCGTCATGACCGAAATGGGGATCATGGAGGTCGAGCCCGCCGAGATCTGCGTCGTCCCGCGCGGTATGATCTTCAAGGTTGCGCTGATGGATCGCGACGCAGGCGGCGCGCGCGGCTATATCTGCGAGAATTACGGCGCGAAGTTCACCCTGCCGGACCGCGGTCCGATCGGCGCGAACTGCCTCGCCAATCCGCGGGATTTCAAGACGCCGGTCGCCTGGTACGAGGACAAGGAGACGCCCTGCCGGCTTCATGTCAAATGGTGCGGCAAATTCCATGTGACCGAGATCGGCCACTCACCGCTCGACATCGTCGCCTGGCACGGCAATTACGCGCCTTACAAATATGACCTCCGCACGTTTTCGCCGGTCGGCGCCATCCTGTTCGATCATCCGGACCCTTCGATCTTCACCGTGCTGACGGCCCCGACCGAGGAAGCCGGAACCGCCAATGTCGATTTCGTCATCTTCCCGCCGCGCTGGATGGTCGCCGAGCACACCTTCCGTCCGCCCTGGTATCATCGCAACATCATGAGCGAGTTCATGGGGCTGATCTATGGGCAGTATGACGCCAAGGAGGAGGGCTTCGTGCCCGGCGGCATGAGCCTGCACAATATGATGCTGCCGCACGGGCCGGACTTTATGGGATTCGAGAAGGCATCGAACGCGGAGCTGAAACCGGCTAAGCTCGATCACACCATGGCGTTCATGTTCGAAACGCGCTTTCCCCAGCAGCTCACGGCCTATGCGGCCGGTCTCGAAACGCTTCAGGACAATTATCTCGAATGCTGGGACGGCCTGGAGCGCAAGTTCGACGGCACGCCCGGCATCAAATGAGCCTTCTCGCGGGAAACGCTTAAATAAGATTGGATTGGATGAAACTCGCAACGCTGAGGGACAGGACACGCGACGGCAGGCTGGTGGTCGTCTCGAAGGATCTGACCCGCTGCTCGGAGGTCGGCCATGTCGCGCGCACGCTTCAGGCCGCGCTGGACGACTGGAAACATATCGCGCCGCGCCTGGAGGAAGTCGCCGAAGGGTTGGAGCACGATGCGCAGCCCTGGGCCCGCTTTCATGAGCATGACGCGATGTCGCCTCTTCCCCGCGCCTATCAGTGGGCGGATGGATCGGCCTATGTGAATCACGTGGAGCTGGTGCGGAAGGCGCGCGGCGCGGAGATGCCCGCAAGCTTCTGGAGCGATCCGCTGATCTATCAGGGCGGCTCGGACAGCTTCCTGGGGCCGCGCGATCCGATCCGGCTGGCGGACGAGGACTGGGGCATCGATATGGAAGGGGAGGTCGCCGTCATCGTCGTTGACGTGCCGATGGGGGCGAGCGCGGAGCAGGCGCGCGACGCCATCCGTCTCGTCATGCTTGTCAACGATGTCAGCCTGCGCGGCCTGATCCCGGCGGAGCTCGGCAAGGGCTTCGGCTTCCTCCAGGGCAAGCCGTCCAGCGCATTCTCGCCGGTTGCGGTAACGCCCGACGAGCTTGGCGAGGCCTGGGACGGCGGCAGGCTGCATCTGCCGCTGCTGGTCGATTACAACGGCAAGCCTTTCGGCCGGGCCAATGCCGGGATCGATATGACCTTCGACTTTCCGACCCTGATCGCCCACGCGGCGAAGACGCGCCCGCTTTGCGCCGGATCGATCATCGGCTCGGGCACGGTGTCCAACAAGCTGGATGGCGGTCCGGGCAGGCCGGTGGCCGAAGGCGGCGCGGGCTATTCCTGCATCGCCGAAATCCGCATGATCGAGATCATCAACGAGGGCAAGCCGGCAACGCCCTTCATGCGTTTCGGCGATACGGTGCGCATCGAGATGAAGGACAGGGCGGGGCGCTCGATCTTCGGCGCCATCGAGCAGACCGTCACGAAATATGAAGGAGCCGCGTGACCATGAGCAAGGCATTCGCATCGCAAGGCGACCTGGAGGAAAAGACGATCTCCTTCACCGAGATCGGCAGGCACCTGTGGGCGTTTACGGCGGAGGGCGACCCGAATACCGGCGTGATCATCGGTGACGACTCGGTGATGATCGTGGACGCGCAGGCGACGCCCCGGCTTGCCGCCAAGGTGATCGAGAAGGTCCGCTCCGTGACGGACAAGCCGATCAAATATGTGACGCTCACCCATTATCATGCCGTCCGCGTTCTCGGCGCGTCGGCCTATGACGCTTCCGAGATCATCATGTCGGAAAAGGCGCGCGCCATGGTGGCCGAGCGCGGCAAGGAGGACTGGGACTCCGAGTTTCAGCGTTTCCCGCGCCTGTTTCAGGGCCATGAAAGCATCCCTGGCCTCACCTGGCCGAGCATGACCTTCACCGACCGGATGACCGTCTATCTCGGCAAGCGCCGCATCGATCTGATGTTCCTCGGGCGCGCCCATACGGCTGGCGACATCGTCGCCTATGTGCCGGACGCCAATGTCATGTTCACCGGCGATATCGTCGAATATCACTCGGCCTGCTATTGCGGCGACGGCCACTTCCACGACTGGCCGATGACGCTGGAGAAGATCCGCGCCTGGAATGTGGACGCTATCTCGCCGGGGCGCGGCGATGCGCTGGTCGGTGCGGCGCGCGTCAACGATGCGCTCGACGCCACCAAGGATTTCATCGCTTCGACCTACCGGCCGGTGGCGAAGATCGCGGCTCGCGGCGGATCGCTGAAAGAGGCTTTCGAAGCCTGCCGCGCCGAATGCGACCCGAAATTTGCGAGCTATGCGATTTACGAGCACTGCCTGCCGTTCAACGTCGCGCGCGCCTATGACGAAGCGCAGGACATCGACACGCCCCGCATCTGGACTGCCGCGCGGGACAAGGAGATGTGGGAGGCGTTGCAGGGGTGACGCGCCATTTCATGGGCATCTGATAAGACGCGAACGACAAGAACCAAAGCGCCGGGAGGAAGGATGGCGCGGATTTTCGACCAGCCGCTTTACCCTTATGAGCGGCACACGGATCAGGACGCAGCCGCGTGCGTCCGCCACCCGGTCATTGTCGTCGGGGCGGGGCCGGTCGGTCTGGCTGCCGCGATCGATCTTGCCATGCACGGTGTGCCTGTCGTCGTGCTCGATGAAAATGACCGCGTCAGCTTCGGCTCGCGCGCCATCTGCTTTTCCAAGCGCTCCCTCGAGATCGCCGACCGGCTCGGTTGCGGCGATCCGATGGTCGGGAAGGGCGTGACCTGGAGCACCGGCAAGGTCTTTTTCGACAGGCGGAAGGTTTACGAATTCGATCTGCTGCCGGAGAAAGGGCATAAACGTCCGGCGTTCATCAATCTCCAGCAATATTATCTCGAACTCTATCTGGTCGAGCGCATCCGTGCGCTTCAGGCGGAGGGCAGACCGATCTCTCTCCGCGGCAAGAACCGCATTGCGGGCGTCGAGCCGCTTGCCGATCATGTGCGCCTCGATGTCGAGACGCCGGACGGTTCCTATACGCTGGAAGCCGGCTGGCTGATCGCCTGCGACGGGGCGGCGTCGCCGATCCGCAGCCTGATGGGGCTCGATTTCGTCGGCCGCGTCTTCGAGGACAATTTCCTCATTGCCGATGTGGTGATGGAAGCGGGCTTTCCGACCGAGCGCTGGTTCTGGTTCGATCCGCCTTTCAATCGCGGCCAGTCGGCGCTCCTGCATAAGCAGCCCGACAATGTCTGGCGCATCGATCTTCAGCTCGGCTGGAACATCGACCGGGAGCGGGAAACCAAGCCGGAAAACGTCATTCCGCGGCTGAAGGCCATGCTGGGTGACGAGGTCCGGTTCGAGCTCGAATGGGTGTCGATCTACTCATTTCAATGCTGCCGCATGGAGAGGTTCCGGCATGGCCGCGTGATCTTTGCGGGGGATGCGGCGCACCAGGTCTCGCCATTCGGCGCGCGCGGGGCTAATTCCGGCGTTCAGGATACGGACAATCTGATCTGGAAGCTGAAGCTCGTCCTTGACGGGCTTGCGCCCGACCGGCTGCTCGACAGCTACGATATCGAGCGCATCCAGGCCGCCGACGAGAATATCCTCAATTCGGCCCGCTCGACCGATTTCATCACGCCCAAATCGGAGGCGAGCCGCACCTTCCGCAACGCCGTTCTGGATCTCGCCGAGCGGTGCGCCTTCGCGCGTCCGCTGGTCAATTCGGGGCGTCTTTCGGTGCCGTGTATCCATGACATGTCGCCGCTCAACGGACCGGATGCAGGAAGTCTTCCGGCGCGCACCCGGCCCGGGGCTCCGGCGGTGGACGCGCCGCTCGGTGATGGCTGGCTGCTCGACAGGCTCGGCGGCCGCTTTCAGCTTCTGACGATCGACCGGCAGGCCCCGGCTGGTCTGGAGGTGGACGGCATTGCGATCGAGCAGCTAGTGCTTTCGCCGGAGGATGATGCAAGCGGCGCGCTCCGCGAGCGCTATCTCGGTTCGGCGGATGGCGCGGTCTATCTGATCCGGCCCGACCAGCATATCGCCGCACGCTGGGAAGAGTTCAACGAAGCCGAAATCTGCGCCGCCCTGCGCAAAGCGACGGCGCGGAAGTGAGGACATCATGGCGACGCTGAAGACCCACCCCAATTTCGACCGGCCCGACGATTTCTACGCGGATCTCCTGGCGCTGCATGAGGGGCGTACGAGGGAGGACAGCGAGCGGATCAACGCCCGGCTCATCCTGCTTCTCGCCAACCACATCGGCGACCGCACCGTCTTGAAAGAGGCGATGGAGGCCGCGGCGGCGGCGCCCGCTTCCGATTGAGCCGGACGGCGCAACCTGGCCCAAAGCGCGCGGCCCGGGCGTTTGGGCTGCAGGGCGAGCGCCACCGTTCGCGGTTCCCGGTGAGACGTTTGCCGGTGGAGGTGAGAGGGGCATCCTCGAACGGCAACCCCTCCCCGGTCTCAGCTTGGAAGGGTGAATGCCGGACAGCGCAATGACGCGCTTCATTGGTCGGTCCCCGGAATCGTCAGGGCCTTGCCCGAGCGTATAAGCGGACCGCTACGAGTGGAGAGCCGGCGCGGGGCGGCCCGCCAAGCGCCACGCATTCGCTTTGCATGACCCCGAACGCGACCTCGCGCAAGACGGGAAGCTCCGCACCACCGCGCAGATGCATGGTGGAGCTCTTCGCGACGTCATTGATCCGTATGGCGGGTTCGCGTCCGCTCACGTCTCAGCCCTGCAGAACGGAGGAAACCAGAAGCTGGAAATAGGCGGTCTGCGGATTGTCGAGCACTTGATCGGTCAGGCCGGTCTCGATCGCATGGCCCTGGCGCATCACCATGATCCGGTGAGAGAGCAGCCGCGCAACGGCGAGATCATGCGTCACGATGATCACCGCAAGACCATAGTCGGAGACAAGGCCACGCAGAAGATCGAGCAACCGGGCCTGCACGGAGACGTCCAGCCCGCCGGTCGGCTCATCCATGAAAACGAGGCGTGGGCGCGTCACCATGTTCTTCGCAATCTGCAACCGCTCGCCGACATTGCCGCCCGCCGAAACGCGCATGCGCAGACCCTCGCGAGCCTCCTGATGCAGGAAGCCCCGATCGGTGCGGAAGAGGAAGCGGCGTTCCGCTTCGCTCAGTGAAAGCGGGTCGCGGATCATGCGTTTGGTCTGCTCGTCGAGATAGACGAAATTATAAAAAGCCGCGCTGGCGGTCACGGCAGGAAGCCCCTGGCTGTTAAGTCTTCGGCCAGCTTTTCCGGCGTCTCGAACAGGATCGTCTCGATGCCGACGGCTGCCGCGCCCGCGACATTCTTCGGCGAGTCGTCGATGAAGAGGCAGTCTTCCGCCTTGAGAGCGTTTCGCTCCAGGCAGAGCCGGTAGATTGCCGCGTCAGGTTTCAGAAGCTTCTCGTCGCCGGAGACAACAATGTCGCGGAAATGGCCGAAGAAGGGAAAGCGGGCGCGGGTTTCGGCCCATTTCTCCGACGAGTAATTGGTGATCGCGTAAAGCGGGACGCCCTTTTCCGAGAGCCGCTCCAGGATCGCCACGCTTTCGTCGATCGCGCCGGGCAGCATTTCGTGCCAGCGGAGATGGGCGGCCTCGATGAGCGCCTTGCGGTGGGGATAGCGCGCGGTGAGCTCGGCGATCGCGGGGTCCCAGCGCCCGCCGGCGTCGAGCGCGCGGTTCCATTCGTCGAAGCCGATCTCGCGGAGAAAAGCATCGATTGCGGCCTCGTCAGGGAGCAGCTTGGAATAGAGATGCTTCGGATTCCAGTCGATCAGCACGGTGCCAATGTCGAAAATGACCGCTTGCGTCATACGGCGGCCTCCCGCTGCGGTGAGGCGTTCTCGCCGTCGCCTTCGGCCTTGGCGCGACGGTCGTCCCATTCGGCACGCAGCAGCGCGAGCTCGGCCTGGAAGTCCACATAATGCGGCAGTTTCAGATGCTCGACAAACCCCGTCGCCTGAACATTGTCGGAATGATAGAGCACGAATTCGGCATCCCGCGCCGGCGCGACGACCTCTTCGCCGAATTCCTGCGCGCGCAATGCGCGATCGACCAGCGCCATGGACATTGCCTTGCGCTCGCAATGGCCGAAGACCAGGCCGTCGCCGCAGGTGAATTGTGGCGGCGCCTCCGCGGAGCCTGTGAACTGATTGACCATCTCGCATTCGGTCAGCGTCACTTCGCCGAGCGGCACCTCTAACCCTAGCTCCTCCGGCGCGAAGGAAATCTCGACTTCTCCCATGCGGATTTCACCGGCAAAGGGATGCGTCCTGCCGTAGCCGAGCAGATAGGAATAGCCCATCCGCCCATCCGCCAGGCGGATGACGGCCCGCGTGACCGTCGCCTCGCCGATATTGAAAGGGCCGCCCGTCGCCGCCGATTCGGCCGCGCAGCATGATCAGGCCTTGTTCTGGAGCGCGCACGTCTTCCACATCGGGAATGCCGCCACAGGCGATAAGCGCCGATTCCAGCTCCGCCTCGGTCGCGTACGAGCAGATGCGCATCAATGCCTGCCGGCACGATACATCCTCCGGCGTCGGACGAGATGGATCTGGTCGGTGCATGGTATTTCTCTATTGAATTGGCTTGAAGTTTTTATGACGTCGCAACCGGCGTCACTCGCGAGCGAATTGGACATTGCGCGGCCGGCGCGGCGCGAACAGCCGCAGTGCGACGCCAATTATATAGCGCTGTATCGTTGCAGGACCGTCATGAAACTGTGACGCCCTTGTCATCTCCGCTTGTTATGGGACGCCAAACGCGGAGAACGCCTTGGTAGCGCCAGCGATTAATGTCCGATCGGTCTGCAAGACCTTCTCGCGCTCAGCAATGGCGGTGAGCACCGATGCTGGCTTCGCCGACGGGGGGACGGCCGTTTGGACGGCGACCCATGGAGCGAGGAACGGCCATGCCCGCTTTGCTCGAAATGCGCGCGATCACCAAGAGCTTTCCGGGCGTCAAGGTGCTCGATACGGTCAACCTGACTGTGGAGGACGGCGAGATCCACGCTCTGGTAGGGGAGAATGGCGCCGGAAAGTCAACTCTGATGAAGGTGCTCTCCGGCGTCTATCCGGCCGGCAGCTATGATGGGGAGATTCATTACGACGGCAAGGTGATGAATTTCTGGGGCATCAGCGACAGCGAAGCCGTCGGCATCATCATCATTCATCAGGAGCTCGCGCTCGTCCCGCTCCTCTCGATCGCGGAAAATCTCTTTCTCGGCAACGAACGCGCCAATGGCGGCGTGATCAACTGGCGCGAGACCTTCCGGCGTACCGAGGGGCTGCTGAAGAAGGTCGGCCTGTCGGAAGCGCCCACCACGCTGATCGACGGCCTCGGCGTGGGCAAGCAGCAGCTTGTGGAGATCGCCAAGGCGCTGTCGAAGGATGTTCGTCTGCTCATTCTGGATGAGCCGACCGCGGCGCTGTCCGAGAGCGACAGCCAGGCGCTCCTCGATCTCCTGCTGGAGCTGAAGGCGCAAGGGGTGACCTCGATCATCATCAGTCACAAGCTCAATGAGGTCCGTAAGATCGCCGACCGGGTCACAGTCCTCCGCGACGGCATGACGATCTCGACCCTGGACGCCAAAACGGAGGAAATCACCGAGGACCGCATCGTGCGCGACATGGTGGGCCGTGACATGGCGCATCGCTATCCTCAGCGGGAGCGCCGCGCGGGCGAAGTGCTGATGGAGGTCAAGAACTGGAATGTCTGGCATCCCGAGCATGCCGAGCGTCAGGTCATTCGCAACGGCAATTTCACCGTTCGCGCCGGAGAGGTCGTCGGCATATCGGGCCTGATGGGGGCGGGCCGCACCGAGCTCGCCATGAGCATTTTCGGTCAAAGCTACGGACACAACATCTCCGGCGAAGTGCTCATCAAGGGGCGGCCGGCGGATGTCTCCAGCGTCGACCGCGCGATCAAGGCGGGGCTGGCCTATGTGACCGAGGACCGCAAATCGCTCGGCCTCGTTCTGGACGAAACGATCCAGCGCAATATCACGCTGGCCAATTTGCCCGCCGTTTCGAGCCGGGGCGTCATCAACGAAAACAAAGAGACGCACGTCGCCGAGAAATACCGCACGGCGATGAATATCCGCACGCCGTCGGTGTTTCAAAGGGTGGTCAATCTCTCCGGCGGCAACCAGCAGAAGGTCGTGCTTTCCAAATGGCTGTTCACCGACCCGGACGTGCTGATCCTCGACGAGCCGGCGCGCGGCATCGATGTCGGGGCGAAATTCGAAATCTATACAATCATCAACGAGCTGTCGGCGCAGGGCAAAGGGGTCGTGATGATCTCCTCCGAGATGCCGGAAATGATCGGCATGTGTGATCGTATCTACGTCATGAACGAGGGCGAGCTGGTCGGCGAACTCAGCGCCGGGGAAGCGAGCCAGGAGCGCATCATGTCGCTCATCGTGACGGAATGATCGGGGAGTAACGGCAGATGGAGCGGGTGGAGACCGGCGTCGTCCGGCAAATGGAAAAGAACGGGATCGGGTCCTATCTTGCAAGGCACCTGCGCGAATACGGGCTGCTGTTCGCGCTGATCGCGATCCTGGTGTTCTTCCAGATCGTGACGGATGGAACGCTGCTCAGGCCCATCAACATCACCAACCTGTTTCTGCAAAACAGCTACATCATCATCATGGCGCTGGGGATGCTCATCGTCATCGTCTCCGGCAATATCGACCTGTCGGTCGGCTCGGTCATGGGCTTCATCGGCGCATTGGCGGCGGTGATGATCGTGCAGTGGGAGCGGCCGATTCTGCTGGCGATCGCGGCTCGTCTGCTCATGGGCATCGTCATCGGCGCGGCGCAAGGCTATTGGGTAGCCTATTGGAAGATTCCGTCCCTTATCGTTACGCTGGCGGGAATGCTCGTGTTTCGGGGCCTGTCGCTCTGGCTGTTGGAAGGTCAATCCGTTGGGCCATTCCCAAGAGACTTTCAGGTGATTTCGACCGGGTTCATCCCGGATTTCTTCGGCATCGGCCGGCCGAACGGTGTCGCGATCGCGGCCGGACTGATCGCCGTGGCGCTGATCATCTGGATGGGGCTCCATGCGCGCGCACAACCGCCGGCATGGAATCGAGGACGAACCGTTTTCCTTCTTCGTGGCGCGCAATGCGATCATCGCCGGCGCGCTTCTTTTCGTCGCCTACAAACTGTCGACATTCCGCGGCCTGCCGAACGTTTTGATTTCGATGGTCGTTCTCACCATCATCTACGCCTTCATCACCGAGAACACGACGCTTGGCCGGCGCATCTACGCGCTCGGCGGCAATGAGAAGGCGGCCAAGCTCTCCGGCATCAAGACCGAGCGGCTGACCTTCCTCGCCTTCGTCAATATGGGGCTTCTGGCGGGGCTGGCGGGGCTGATCTTCGCGGCGCGCCTGAACACCGCCACTCCCAAGGCAGGCTTTGCGGTCGAGCTTGACGTGATCGCCGCCGTCTTCATTGGCGGTGCGTCCATGTCGGGCGGCGTCGGCAAGATCGTAGGGGCGGTGGTCGGCGCCTTCATCATGGGTGTGATGAACAACGGCATGTCGATCATGGGCATCGGCATCGACTACCAGCAGGTCATCAAGGGCCTGGTTCTGCTCGCAGCGGTGGTGTTCGACGTCTATAACAAGCAAGAGCAGGCGTGAGCATACGCCGCCGCACGCTTCGGCGGCGGACAGAAAAGAGGTCGTTCGATGAATTTCAAGCCCGCCAAATGGCCCCGCAAACTGCGCTCCCAGGAATGGTTCGGCGGAGCCGGCCGCGATCAGATCTACCATCGCGGATGGATGAAGAACCAGGGCTTCCCGCATGACCTGTTCGACGGCCGCCCGGTCATCGGCATTCTGAATACCTGGTCGGAACTGACGCCCTGTAACGCGCATCTCGACATCCTGGCCGAGCGGGTGAAGCACGGCATTTATGAAGCCGGAGGCTTTCCGGTGGAAGTGCCCGTTTTCTCGACCAGCGAAAGCTCCTTCCGCCCGACCGCGATGATGTTCCGTAATCTGGCCTCGATGGCGGTTGAGGAGGCGATCCGCGGTCAGCCGATAGACGGTTGCGTGCTGCTGGTCGGTTGCGACAAGACCACGCCCAGCCTGTTGATGGGCGCCGCCTCCACCGACTTGCCGTCCATTGTCGTCACCGGCGGACCGATGCTCAACGGCTACTTCCGGGGCGAACTGGTCGGATCGGGCACGCATTTGTGGAAGTTCTCCGAGGCGGTAAAGGCAGGCGAGATGACTGCGGAGGATTTCCTCGAAGCAGAAGCCTCCATGTCGCGCTCCGCCGGCTCGTGCAACACGATGGGCACGGCTTCGACCATGGCCTCCATGGCCGAGGCGCTCGGCATGGCACTTTCCGGCAATGCCGCTATCCCCGCCGTCGACAGCCGCCGCCGCGTCATGGCGCAACTGTCCGGCCGGCGCATCGTGCAGATGGTCAAGGATGACCTGAAACCCTCCGACATCATGACCCGGCAGGCGTTCGAAAATGCGATCCGCGCCAACGGTGCCATCGGCGGCTCCACCAATGCGGTGGTTCACCTGCTGGCCGTTGCCGGGCGTGTCGGCGTCGAGCTGACCCTCGATGACTGGGACCGTTGCGGCCGCGATGTGGCGACGATCGTCAATCTTATGCCGTCGGGCGAATATCTGATGGAGGAATTCTTCTATGCGGGCGGACTGCCGGTTGTCCTCAAACGCCTCGGCGAGGCGGGGCTGCTGCACAAGGATGCGCTGACGGTTTCGGGCAAATCGCTTTGGGAGGAAGTCAGGGACGTCGTCAATCGTAATGAAAAGGTCATCCTGCCCGTGGCGAAGGCGCTGACCCGCCAGGGGGGAATCGCGGTCCTGAAAGGCAACCTTGCGCCGAAAGGCGCGGTCATCAAGCCGTCGGCGGCGTCCGAGCACCTGATGAAGCATCGCGGCCGCGCTGTCGTTTTCGAGGACATTGACGACTACAAGGCGAAGATCGATGATGACGCCTTCGATATCGATGAGACTTGCGTCATGGTTCTCAAGACCTGCGGTCCGAAGGGATATCCGGGCATGGCGGAGGTCGGCAATATGGGGCTGCCGCCCAAGGTGCTGAAAAATGGCGTGACCGACATGGTGCGGATTTCCGACGCGCGCATGTCCGGCACCGCCTATGGAACCGTGATCCTGCACGTCTCGCCGGAGGCCGCCGCGGGTGGACCGCTCGCAATCGTGCGGACCGGCGACATGATCGAACTGGATGTCGAGGCGCGCAGGCTTCATCTCGACATTTCCGATGAGGAACTGGCCGCGCGCCTTGCCCAGTGGAAACCCGCGCCCGATCAGCCCAATTCCGGCTACGCCTGGCTGCATCAGCAGCATGTTGAAGGGGCGGATACCGGCGCGGACCTCGACTTCCTCAAGGGGTGCCGCGGCGCGCCGGTTGGTAAGGAGTCTCATTGATGGCCATGAAGATCGCACTGGTGGGCATCGGCAAGATCGCCCGGGATCAGCATATTCCCGCGATCAACGCGTCGGCGGATTGGGAGCTGGCCGCGGCGGTCTCCCGGAGCGAGACCGTCGATGGCGTGGAAAATTTTCAGGATATCGATGCCTTGCTTGCCGCGCGCCCGGATATCGAATGCGTCTCGCTTTGCCTGCCGCCGGTGCCGCGTTTCGCCTATGCGTCCGCTGCCTTGCGCGCAAGCCGCCATGTCATGCTGGAAAAGCCGCCCGGCGCCACGCTTGCCGAGTGCCAGGCGCTGGAGGCGCAAGCGCGCGCCGCCGGTGTCTCGATCTATGCGACCTGGCATTCGCGGGAAGCGGCGCAGGTGGATGCGGCGAAGGCCTGGCTCGTGGGCAAACGGTTGCGCAGCCTGAACATCACCTGGAAGGAAGACGTGCGCCGCTGGCATCCCGGTCAGGCATGGATCTGGGAGCCGGGCGGCTTGGGCGTTTTCGACCCTGGGATCAACGCGCTTTCGATCGTGACAAAAATCCTTCCTTCGCCGATTCATCTGACCAGGGCGGTGCTCAACTTTCCGGAGAACTGCGAGACCCCGATTGCCGCCGATCTGGAATTCTTCCATCCCGATGAAGCAGAGCTGCGGGCCGAGTTCGATTTCCGGCAGGAGGGCGAGCAGATCTGGACGATCGCGATCGAGACGGACGGCGGCAGCCTGGTTCTCTCCGAAGGCGGCGCGAAGCTCTCCATCGATGGCGCGGCGCAGGCCGAGGCCGGCAAAAAAGGGAATCCGCTTCTGGGCGAATATCCGCGTCTCTATGCCAACATGGCGGCGCTTGTTCGTTCGCGTTCGATCGAGATGGATTTGTCGCCCATGGTCCATGTGGCCGACGCTTTCCTGCTTGGCCAGCGCATCACCGTAGACCCGTTCCAAGAGTGAGGCTGTGGTGGCGGAAGGCGGACCCTTGCCGGATCTTGACTGGATTGCCGCCGATTGGGGCACGTCCTCCTTGCGCGTCTGGGCGCTGGGCCCTGCGGGAAATGTGCTCGCCCGCGCCAGTTCCCCAGCCGGCATGGGCCGCCTGGCCTCTGAAGACTACGAACGAACGCTGCTCGGTCTTGCGGGCGGCTGGCTTCCGGCGGCCGACCGCGGCGCGATGCCGGTCATTGTCTGCGGGATGGCCGGCGCCCGGCATGGCTGGCAAGAGGCGGCCTATTGCGCGGTTCCCTGCCCTCCGGTCGCAGGAGGTAGCCTGACGGCGGTCCGCACATCCGATCCCCGGCTGGATGTGAAGATCATCCCCGGTCTTTCCCAGTCCAGCCCGCCGGACGTGATGCGCGGCGAGGAAACGCAGCTTGCCGGGCTGGTCGCGAATGGCGTGAGGGATGGGATCGTCTGCATGCCGGGCACCCACAGCAAATGGACGCAGCTCGAAGACGGCGCAGTCGCAAGCTTTCGAACCTTCATGACCGGCGAGCTGTTCGCGCTTCTCGGCGAGCATTCCATTCTTCGGCATTCGGTCGAGGAAACGGCGGAAGACGACCGCGCGGCGTTTCTCGAAGCCGTCGGCCACATGATCGACGCACCCCAAAATCTGACCTGCGCGTTGTTTTCAATTCGCGCCCGCGGCCTTCTGTCCACGGATGGAGAGCCCAATGGCCGCGCGATGCTTTCGGGCTTTCTTATTGGGGCCGAGCTGGCGGCCTGCCGCCCCCTATGGGAGGGAAGGGAGCTACGCATCATCGGCGCGAGAGACCTTGCCGCCCGCTACGCGGAAGCGCTTGCGCATGTTGGCGCCGCGCCGGTGCTTGAGGATGCGGAGGCGCTCACGCTTGCGGGGCTCAAGCAGGCGCGGGCAAGCATGACGGAGGCCCGCGCATGAAACGAAAGATCGTGGCGATCTTGCGGGGCGTAAAGCCCGCCGAAGTTACGGAGATCGCGGCGGCGCTCATCGAGGCGGGCGTCTCGACTATCGAAGTGCCGCTGAATTCGCCGCAGCCCTTTGAGAGCATTGCGCTTCTGGCGAGGGCGTTTGGCGAGGAGGCACTGATCGGCGCCGGCACGGTCATCACGCCGGAAGAGGCCGATCAAGTGGCCGCAGCAGGGGGCAGGCTTGTCGTCTCGCCCAATTGCGATGCGGCGGTGATCGCCCGCACGCTGGAATTGGGCATGCGCTCCATGCCGGGCGTCTACACGGCCACGGAGTGCTTCACCGCCATCAAGGCGGGAGCCGGAGTCTTGAAGCTCTTTCCGGCCAATCTCGCCGGGCCTGAGGGGCTGAAGGCGCTGAAAGCGGTCTTGCCGCCCGAGGTGGAAATGTTCGCCGTCGGGGGCGCATCGGCGGACAACTTCGCGGAATGGGTCGCGGCGGGCGCGGGCGGTTTCGGGATCGGAACCGCGCTTTACAAACCCGGCGCGTCGCCCGAAGAGGTGTTCCAGCGCGCGAGCGAGATCGTCGCAGCCTATGATGAGGTGATGGAGTGATCGGGGATCGGCAGCCCTCGCATTTCGGCGTCGCGCCCGACGGTGACGCAGTCCATCGTGTGACGCTCAAGAATGGCGGTGTAACGGCGAGCTTCATCACCTGGGGGGCGAGCCTTCAGGACCTGCGGATGTCCGGCGTTGCGCATTCGCTGGTGCTCGGCAGCCCGGTTTTCGAGGCCTATCTGACGGTGATGAAGCATTTCGGCGCCATTGCCGGGCGCGTGGCGAACCGGATCGCCGATGGCCGCGCCGAGCTTGATGGCAGGACGCTGGAACTCGATCGCAATGAAAACGGCCAGACCACCCTGCATGGGGGCATGGCCGGAAGCAGCGTTTCGAACTGGTCGCTGGACGGTTTTGACGGCTCCTCCTGCCGCATGGCCTTGCGGATGCATGATGACGCTGGCGGCTTCCCCGGCAATCTGGATCTGACGGTTGTCTACCGGCTTGACGGCGACGGCGCGCTGGTCATGGAGATCGAAGGCGTCACGGATGCGCCAACCTTCTGCAATCCGGCCCATCACAGCTATTGGAATCTGAGCGGGGGCGGAGATCTTTCCGGCCACCGCCTGACTGTCCATGCCGAGCGATATCTCGATATCAACTCAAGGAAGATCCCCACGGGCGCGCCGTGCCCGGTTGAGGGAAGGCGTTTCGATTTTCGCGCTCCCAGGCCGGTGACCGGCGAAGACCAAGCGCCGCTCGATCACAATCTTTGTCTGCGCGACGCCCCCGGCGAGTTGCGCGAGGCGGCGGTGCTCGAAGCCGGGGAGCTGGAGCTGCGCCTGTTCACCACCGAGCCGGGCTTGCAGGTCTATGACGGCAAGAATATCGACACCACGCCATTTAAGGGGCATGGCGGCGCGCCTTACGGGCCGTTCGCGGGGCTCGCACTCGAGCCGCAGCGCTGGCCCGACGCCCCGAACCACCCTGGCTATCCGTCGATCGTGCTGCGGCCCGGCGAGACCTACGGCCAAGTTTCGAAATTCCATATCACGCGGCGCAATGCGAATTCCGGAAAGGATGAAAAATGACCAAAGCCTTGAGCGGCATTCTTCCCGTCGCCCCTACCCCTTTTCAATCCGAGGGACGCGTGGACGAAGAGGGCATGCGGCGAGTCATCGACTGCATGATCGACCAGGGCGTCGACGCCATATGCATTCTGGCGAATTATTCGGAGCAGTTCCTGCTCTCTGACGACGAGCGCGCCCTGTTGATGCAGCTGTGCTTGCAGCATGCCGCCGGGCGGGTCCCGATCATCGTCACGATTAGCCATTTTTGCACCGATATCGTCGCGCGCCGGGCAAGAGATGCCGAAGCTGCGGGCGCATCCATGGTCATGATGATGCCGCCCTATCACGGCGTTGGATTGGTGCCGACGCCGCAAGGCATCTACGAGCATTTCCAGACAGTCAACGACGCGATCTCCATTCCGATCATGGTCCAGGATGCGCCGCTGTCGGGCGTTCAGCTCCCGGTGGAGCTGCTGGTCCGCATGGCGCGGGAGCTGGCGAACGTCTCCTATTTCAAGATCGAGACGCCCTTCGCCGCCGACAAGCTCGCCGCTTTGATCGAATCGGGCGGGGCGCATATTGAGGGCCCCTTCGACGGGGAGGAAGCGGTGACGCTTCTGGCCGACCTCGACGCGGGCGCCACGGGAACGATGACCTCGGCCCTTTTTCCCGACAAGATCAAACCGATCGTGACCGAATATCTGGCCGGCAATCACGCCGCCGCGCTCGATCATTGGAAACACTGCCTGCCGCTCATCAATCATGAGAACCGCCAATGCGGATTGCGGGCGGCGAAGACAGTGATGATGGAAGGCGGGGTCATCGCCAGCGACCATGTGCGCCACCCGCTCAAGCCCTTATCCGGGCGTGCGAGAACGCGCCTCCTGCAACTGGCGCGGGACCTGGACGTTCTGACGCTGAAATGGGGCAAGTGACCGCTCCGAAAAAGGAAATGCCGAGATGACCATGGCAGAGGCGATAACGCACAAGCTCGCGGCACCGCGATGCGAACTCGGCGAAGGCCCGCATTATGATCGCGGCGCCGATACGGCCTGGTGGTTCGATATTCTCGGGCGCAAATTGCTGGAGCACCGCTTTGAGAACGGCGAAACGCAGGTGCATGACCTGCCCCGCATGGCAAGTATGATCGCGCCCACGGATGACCGTTCGCAACTTCTGGCCATGGAGGACGGGCTTTATCTGAGACACATCGAAAATGGGGCGCTGTCGCTGTTGCATCCGATGGAAGCCGATAAGCCGGCAACGCGCTCGAATGACGGCAGGGTCCATCCCTCGGGCCGGTTGTGGATCGGGACCATGGGCAAGCAGGCGCAGCCCGAGGCCGGCGCCATTTACTGGTTCGATGGCCGCAAGCTGCGCTGCCTTTATCCGAACATCTCGATCCCGAACTCGATTTGCTTCTCGCCGGACGGGCAGACCGGATATTTCGCCGACACCGCGCAGAATAGGGTCTGGCGTGTCGCGCTGGACAGTGCCACGGGGCTTCCGCAAGGGCAGCCGGAGACGTTCCTCACCGAGAAAGATCTGCCGCTCGGCGGTTCGTTCGACGGCTCGGTCGTCGATGCAAATGGCGTGTTGTGGAATGCGGCCTGGGGCGGTGGTTCGGTGACCGGCTTCGCGCCGGATGGCAGGGTTGTGCGAACGTTCGAGCTGCCGGCGGCGCAAACAAGTTGTCCGTGCTTTGTCGGGCCAGGCTTGCGCCAGATGCTCGTGACGACGGCCTGGGAGGGATATACGGAAGCGCAGCGCGCGGCAGATCCCGGCGCCGGATTCTCCTATGTGATCGACGGCGCATTCAACGGCGTAGCGGACGCCGCCTTTCGCCTCCAAGCCTGAGGTTGAATGCAAGACGAATGGGGCATAGCACGCTGACGGAAAAACACCTGATCGCCTGCGAATGGCCAGCAGAAAGTGTTTGTCCCCTTTAATAATAATACGATATTATTTTCCGTGAGCCCGCCCGGCTCATGGGCGTGAATATCCGCAGGACCACGGTGATGATCTACGCGCTTGGCGGATTTTACAGCGCGCTCGCAGGCGTCGTTTATGCGATCTATACATCGTCCGGCTATCCGCTCGCCGGCAGCACGCTGGAACTCTCGGCCATCGCGGCTGTCGTGCTCGGAGGCACGCTATTGACAGGCGGTGTCGGAATGGTAGCCGGAACACTATTCGGCGGAATGATTCTCGGATTGATCTCCGCGCTCATCATCTTCGACGGGTCGCTCAACAGCGCATGGATCATGATCAGCAGCGGGGTCCTGCTTTTCATCTTCATCGTGCTTCATCGTTTCCTCGTCAGCTCATTCGATCTGGGCAGCACATCTTGAACGCCTGCATTTCCTTATGACCGACAAAAGCTCACCTTCAGAAGACCAAAACGCGCCGCAGCCCGAGCCCAAAGGCTCAGAACGTCTCTATTGGCTTGCCGATCCCGCCTGGGCCGGTGTCAACATCGTCCACAGGCTCGGGCGGGATATCGTGAGCGGCGAATTCGAACCGGACACACGCCTTCCAGACGAGGCGTCCATGCTCAAACGCTATTCGGTTTCCAGAACCGCGCTGCGAGAGGCTTACAGCAAGCTTGCCGCGAAGGGCATGATCGTCGCCCGTCCCAAAGTCGGCACGAGTGTGCGTCCGCAGGCGCTTTGGAACATGCTCGATCCCGAAGTGCTGGGCTGGCACCTGCAAACGAAACCCGCCGGCGAAATCGCCAGGGACCTTTATGCCTTGCGCCGAATGGTGGAACCCGCGGCGGCCGGCCTCGCGGCGCAGATGCGTACCGAGGAAGACCTCCGTAAAATCGAGGTCGCCTATCAAGACATGAACGCGACCTCGATGAACGAAAGCGAGCTGATCGAGGCCGATCTCAGGTTTCATGTCGAGATCCTGCTCGCGACCCACAATCACTTCATCGGCGCGTTCAGCGCGCTCATTCACGCGGCCATGACGACGACTTTCACGTTGAGCTGGCGCGGCGCAGCCGTAGCGGTGATCAAGGAGGAGCGTCTTCTTCAGCACGGCAAAGTCCTCGAAGCGATCAGCCAGCGGAATGCCGAGCTCGCGAAAGAGCGCATGGAAGCTCTCCTTGACGATTCGATAAAAGACGTGAGCGAAGCGATCGAGAGCGGGAGTTTGGGATGATATATATCGCCGTATCTTCGCGTGAACACTCTCGAATGACCGATCAGGCAGAGCGGGAATGGGTGGTGAACTTCGAGCCTGGGAACTGGTGAGGCGAGCTGTGCTCTTGGGAAGGGTTCGGCGGGACCTCGTTTTATAAAATTCATCAATGCGGCTCCGAAGCTTTGCGACGATCTCTTCAGGTTTGTGTCTCTTGCCCATCTGTCGTCCTCCTCAATGGGGAAAACCCATACTTCGAGTTGGACCACTTCATTGGGGGAGGCTCATACCTGTGCCAGATGCATTGTCGTGCCATTACCGGTCGCCGGGAAAGACCGCTCTTTTTGGCACCACCGTAACGCCGTCGGCTCTGTCCGCGCTGAGTATGGGGATTGACGGCAGCTCAAGTTCCTGATTTGTTCCCATTAAGGGAGACCGATCATGGAGCACCGAAAATTCAAACAGCGGCTAGCGGAACTTATCGCGGAACTCACGCCCGCGCAGGGCCGCAAGCTGATCGATACTCTTCGCGAGCGGAGCGCTGGAAATGAAACGCAAAAGCTCATCGATGGCCAGTTTCAGACCGATCTGAAATGCCCGCATTGCAAGGGGCGTCGCATCCATCGCCATGGTATGGCGCGGGGTCTGTGGCGTTACAAATGCCTGGCCTGCGCCAGGACGTTCAACGCTCTGACCGGCACGCCGCTGGCCCGGCTTCGAAAGCGGGACCGCTGGCTGAAATTCGCCGAAGCGCTCAACGGCTCGGAGACCGTCCGCGCCGCGGCGGTGCGGACCGGGATCGACAAGAGCACGTCCTTCCGCTGGAGGCATCGTTTTTTGAAGGCGCAGAAAGACCTTAAGGACCAGCGGCTGACCGGCATCGTCGAGGTCGACGAATGTTTCGTTCTGCAAAGCCGGAAAGGTGAGCGGCGCTTGCCGCGCAAGGCGAGGAAGCGCGGCGGCAAGGCTGAAAAGCCAGGCTTGTCCAGCGAACAAACGCCGATCCTGATCGCCCGCGACCGCTACGGCCATCATCTGGATGCGGTGTTGCACAATCGCTCGGAGGACGCCGTCAACGCGGTTTTGAAGGGAGCAGTTTCGAACACTGACGTGCTGCTGTGCATGGACGGCGATCCGGCGCTGATCGCTTTCGCCAAGGCAGAAGCGATCGAATACGAGCTGATCCTCGCCAGCCACGGCGAGCACGTGCATGAAAAGGTGCTGCACATCCAGACCGTCAATAGCTATATCAGCCGCTTCAAGAAATGGCTCAACCGCTTCAACGGCGTGGCGACGAAATATCTACCCAACTATCTCGGCTGGCGGCGAATGCTGGAAAAATCCGCTGCTTCCCTTGCGCCCGAGCACTGCTTGGCCGCCGCCATTGGATGAAACACATACTCAACGCGGACAGAGCCACGCCGTCAGCTCCGGGCGACCGACCTCATGGAGCGATCGGCCGCCATAATTTGCCGTTCGCATCGGCTCAACACCGAAGGGACGATGGCAAGGGGCTCATAAAAATAAGCAAACTCGTAAGGCTTGGCGGCTCGCGATTATGATAAATTTGCTTTAGCTCCTTCCAGGCGGAGCCGTACTATTTCCTTTTGTCAGGTGGTAAAGATCGTGCGTTGCGAAACCTCGCCAGCAAATACAAGCAAAGAGCCTGCAAAAAGAATAAAGGTAGCCTCGGCAAACCGGATCATAGCGGGCGTCATTCTCCTAATCTTGCTAGCCAGCCTCTACTTGACGCTCTGGTACACTGGGCTGCTGGCGACGCTCATGAACAAGCAGGGCCTTCAAGCGCATGCCGATATGCTGGGGGCATGGGTCGTTATCTTGGCTATGATGACTGCGATCGTTATCAGCCCGATTCCAAGCGGACCAATCGCCATGGCCGCCGGCGCCGCTTACGGGCCGATCTGGGGGGCGAGCTATGTGATCATCGGGGCGGAAGCCGGCGCGATCATCGCGTTTCTCGTCGGCCGCCTCCTGGGATATGAGGCCCTCAGTCGCTGGACGGAAGGCCGCAATCTGCTGGAGCGTTTGTCAGGTGAGCGGTCACAGAACTGGCTGATGCTCGTTGTATTCGGTTCGCGGCTGGTGCCTTTCATTTCCTTCGACCTCGTCAGCTACGCCGCAGGCGTGACGCCGCTTGCGCTTTGGCGATTCGCGCTGGCAACGCTTGCGGGCGTCGTGCCGGCGAGCGTCCTGCTCGCCTATTTCGGCGAGGCGATAATGATTGCCGATCCAGCCTATCAAACCGCCGCCATCATCCTTGTTGGCACCGTCACGCTGGCTCCGATTCTGGGGCGTCTCCTCTGGCAGCGCTATCGACGCTCTTCCTCCTGATCATTCCATTTGACCAAGTGACGGCTCTGCCCCCAGTATATAATTCCAATTTTGCGCAATTTGAGCCATGTCGAGATTTTATACCCAATAGTTGATATGCTTCATAATCAGATTGGAGCCTTGTCATGCGGTTTACCGCGCATGTCGCAGTGATATGGCTGCTGGTCGCTTCGTTCGGCCTGAGCATCGCCGACGGCGCTGGTCTTATTCCCTGTACAGACGGTGATCGGCCTCTCGTGATGACGATGGCGGCCAAGACCTCTGTTGCCGTCGCAGTCGCGGCAATGTCCCGTCCAATCGGAAGACACCTACCGTCCTCACCGCCGCATTGTCGGGCCGCTTCACCGTTTGCGAACGCTATTCTCAGTGCCGGCCCGATCCTGACCCACTGCGTGGAGACGGTGAGCCGCATTGCTCCTCCGCGCGGCGAGAAGTGGACAGGCATGATGACGCCCCCTCTTCTCGACCCTCCAAGGATTCGATCCTAGCAATACTGAGCCCAGGCCCCACAAGGGCTGGCGGGCGGCCTTCTTCTCATCTCAAACGGTCACGATCCGGACGCTCCCCAAGACGGTCGAGCGGCTTGGCGACGTGGCCCAACCAGGAATACGAACCATGAAGAAACGTATGTTTACAATCATCGGCACGACAGCGTTTGCCGCCCTGTTCGGCATTGGCGGCGCCGTCCCGTTGGCGACCTCCGACAGCGCACTGGCCGCCGAGACCCGTACGCAGATCAGCCCCGGTCTCGTCATGCCGTCGTTTGACCCGGTCAACGGCAAAAAGCTGTTTGCCTCGACAGGCTGTGTCGTCTGTCATGCCGTCAACGGTGTCGGCGGCACGGACGCGCCCAAAATCGATGCCTCGACCATGGCGCCGGAAATGAATCCGTTCGATTTCGTCGCCAAGATGTGGAATCACTCCACGGGCATGATTGCCATGCAGGAGAATGAGCTTGGCGGCCAGATCACGTTCGAAAACGGTCAACAGATTGCCGACATCATCGCATTTCTTCATGATGCAGCGGTTCAGAAGACTTTCAGCGAAGACGATATCCCGCCGGACATCAAGAAACGTCTGGAAGCGGATGAAGACGATGACGGTGCACACGGATCGATGCCGCGAAATGGCGCCGGGATGCACAACCGTTCCATGATGAACGACGGTTCGATGAAGGGAAATTAAAGACGCAATATGATGCACGGAGACTGATATCCGAAGCATAAGGCGACCGGGCGCGGAAAGGCCGCGTCCGGTGAAAATTACGTCAACGGCAAGCAGATGACCCGGCGCAATGCGGTGCGTAGGACGCACATCCGTGTTTGTTTTTCAGGTGGTATTGCCGCAGACCATGCCGTTCTCCGCCTGCGCGATACCCGCCTCGAACGCGCTGAAGCCGAACCAGTGTCGGAAAACACCAGGATCGCTCCTAAAGTTACATAGGCGGTTTTCCTTTATGCGGCGTTCGGCAATGTCCCGCCCGAGAATGGCCTGCTGGTACTCATCGGATGTCTCCCGCTTAACAGGGCATCACGCGAATCGCAGGTTCTTGATTGCCCCCAGACTGTTTTATGCGTGATATTCGGAATTGCAGCGCGCAACACTCTGCTCGATGAGGCCCCCCGGTTTGCCGGCTATGGTCGGCCCTGCCTGCCGACGACAGTTTCGGGTCATGACCCGAGATCACTGCTTCCACGATCACCGCCACGACAGCCGCAGAACACCGAATGCAAACAGGCATACTGGCGGCATTCTGGTCTCTCCCCCTATTGATGGAGAGTTCCATGAACGACGTCATTACTTCTGCGTCCCCTTGCTCACCGCGCATGCCTTGGAATAAGGGCAAGCTGATCGGCGCTAAGCCGCCGCTGCGGCTCAAGCATATCTGGGCCATCCGCAGCAGGCTGCATCTGTCTGGCCGAATCCGGGATCTCGCCCTCTTCAATCTCGGCATCGACAGCAAGCTGCGCGGCTGCGATCTGGTTAGCCTACGTGTGGCCGACATAGCGCCTCGCGGATATTCCGTCGATCGTGCGACGGTGCGGCAAAAGAAGACCGGCAGGCCGGTGAAGTTCGAGCTGACCGAGCAAACCCGCGAGGCGGTCGATGCCTATCTGAAAGCGGCGGCGCGGCAGCCGGCGCAATTCCTGTTCGCGGGCCGTAAGGGCGCCGATCGGCATCTGACGACACGGCAATATGCCCGCCTGCTGGATGGCTGGCTAACCGACATCGGCTTAGATCCGAGCCTTTACGGTACGCACTCGCTACGGCGGAACAAGGCGACGCTGATCTACAAACGCACCGGCAATCTGCGCGCCGTGCAGCTTTTGCTGAGACATACCAAGATCGAGAGCACCGTCCGCTATCTCGGTATCGAGGTCGACGACGCGCTTGAGATCGCCGAACAGACTGACGTCTGAACAGGAGAAGCAGAGCCGACGCGCTCTGCCTCGACCTCGAAGCGAAAAGTGGGCCGTGACCGGCTGTCACGGTGCGAACCGAGCATTTCGGCAGACGCCTCAACAGGGACATCGCGCTCACTTCGCTTCGTGACTCAACGCTGCCGCCCGGACCGCTCTCACAACGGGAGAGAACACGTCGGCAAACTGAGGTGAAGCGGATGCCGCTCCGAGACGCCTTGACCGCCGAATTTGACCCAACTGAGACCTTGGCGGCGGAAGTCTTTCGGAAAAGCCTAGATTTGGATCGACGCGAGCTGTGAACCGAAGATAGAGCCAAACCGCATGACGGATGGCCTCGGGGCGAGAAGCGATGACGGGTTATCCCGAAGCAATCACGCCCTGAATGCCGCATTGACTGGGTATTTTCCGAACCTTCCCGCTGTCAGAGGATGGCGCGATATTGTCGTCCCTATGTGCGACAAATTGTTTATCTCAATGCGAGACAGTGCATCGCGCGCAATCTTGAGGAGATCAGTCATGGGCAGCACTGCTGACAGGATCAAAGACATTGGGCCACAGCCGCAATCGTTCGACATTGAACGCGCGACGAAGGAAAACACAAATTACCGTTCCGTCGCCTGGAGCGGGCGCTATCTGCAAGTGACGCTGATGTCGATCCCCGCTGGCGGAGATATTGGCCTTGAAGCGCATCCGGAGACCGATCAGTTCCTGCGCCTCGACGCTGGCAGCGGCCGAGTGCAGATGGGAGCCGCGAAGGACAAACTGACTTTCGAAAAGGAAGTGTCAGACGGCTGGTGCGTCCTCGTTCCGGCGGGGACCTGGCACAACATCACCAATATCGGCGCGACGCCAATGCAGGTCTATGCGATCTACGCGCCCGCCCATCACACGCCCGACAAGGTGCAGGCGACGGCGGCGGCGGCCGAAGCCGACAAGGACGACGAGCCAGCGGCCTGGTCAGTGCAGCCAAAACATGCGCCCGATAAACACGGGTGACCCAATTGATCTGCAAGAACGGGAGTATGTCAGCTTATGGCCCATCTCACCCGTTCGTTGCGGCGCACTAAGTCGTCAGCAGCTGGGGGTAGACCGGCCGTGCAGCGGACATGAGCCGCACGGGGAATTTTGACCCGGAGCGGGATATCAGGGCCGTCCGGACGCCATCTAGGAGGCTGCAAGGCGTGCACCTGATTGATCGGCTGCCGTCTCTACCTGATTGCGCCCATTTTCTTTCGCGTGGTAGAGCGCCACATCAGCTCGAATGAGCGTCTGATCGGCCTCAGAATCGCTCGGAACCATGGTGGCAACACCAATGCTGACCGTCATCGAGATGGTCTTTCCGTCTTGCACGAGCGGGGTCTTAGCCACGATCTCACGCAGCCGCTCCGCCGATGTTCGGGCGGCAGCCAAATCGGAACCCGGCAGGATGACGGCGAATTCTTCTCCGCCCACCCGTGCCGCCATGTCGATGCTACGAAACGCTTGGCGCATAAGTTGAGCGAAGTGTTGCAACACCGCGTCGCCCATAGCGTGGCCATACGTATCGTTGATCCGCTTGAAATGGTCGAGATCGAGCATCAAGATCGAAGAGTGCTGATTGCCAAGTCGCTGCACTCTGGCAAATTCTTCTGCGAGCCGGGCAAGGAATTGACGGCGGTTTGGCAGTTCTGTGAGGAGATCGGTGTTGGCCAGAACCAGCAATTTCTTTTCGCTGTCGAGCAAAGCGGCTTGCGCAAGTTTGCGTTCCGTGATGTCGAGGGTTACGCAGACGAGATATTGCGGGTTGCCGCTCGCGTCATACATAGGCAGCTTGAACGTGTAGCCGATCCGGTCGGCATTCTTGTTAGCGCTCCAGAATGTCTCCTCGAATTCTACCGGCTTGTGGCCTTCGAAGATCGATTGATCCGTGGCCAGAAAATGTTTCATCTGTTCAGGAGGAAAGAATTGGCTCCCATCGGTGCCGTGCAAGTCGGCGAAAGACATTCCCCATTGCTCTTCGCAGGCACGGTTCATGAGAAAAAAGCGGCTTTTGTGATCCTTCACAAAAAACGCGACCGGTATCAAATTGATGATAGTCAGCAGCAGTTCACCGTTCTCGCGCAGTGAGCGTACTGCTTGCTCCATTTTTTCGCCGTAGACGCGAACCTCGTCGAGAAATTCTCGCCATCGGCTTTCCGAAAAGATCTCATCACCGCGCTGAAATTTCGGTCTGTGAACAGTTGTGTTCATGTCTGGATTGCCTCCGCAAATCGAAAGGTCGGCAGCATCGCTTTGCACACGGATTTGTTCATGCCGCAGATATTTCCTCGGCCATAACGAAGATGCAGCCCGACACCTAAAGATTTGGCGTGTGTCAGCGGATTTCTAACTGGATGAGGTTCAAATAGAGTTTTTAACGCTTACGCGGCGTTAAAATGGCTACGCGTTATTGATCGATGACATTGCTCGATTGTGGGCAACAGTGCCGAATTGTAAACCGAGGATACCAGCAGTTCTAGGCTGCGTTGACAAAAGGGATTCCCAAATCAGTTGAGTTTTGATTCAAGGATGTCTTTTAGGGGAGGCATCTTTGGGATATCCGAGTGACGTCAGCGATGCAGCGTGGGAAATCATTGCCCCGCTCCTTCCATCAGAACGTGGCCGGTGGGCGCGACCAGCACAGGATAATCGCAGATATTTCAATGGCATGATGTGGATCATGCGCACGGGCGCACCGTGGCGATACCTGCCGCCAGACTATGGCAAATGGAATTCCGTCTACGTCCGTTTCAGGCGCTGGGCGGAGATGGGTGTGTGGGATGCGATCCTCGAAACGCTTGTCGAACTGGGGCTCACCGACGACTGGGCTCACATGATGGACAGCACCACCGTTCGCGCTCATGCTCAGGCAGCGGGCGGAAAAGGGGGACTCATTCAAATGCTCTTGGTCGAAGCCGCGGCGGCTTTTCGACAAAGATCCACGCCCGGTCAGACGGTAAAGGACGCCCTCTTGGCTTTGTCCTCACAGGCGGCGAAACCTCGGACTATCGCGGCGTAGACGACCTGTTGAAATTGCCGGTCAACAAACCGAAAATCATGTTGGCGGACAAAGGGTTTGACAGCGACGACGTTCGATCTGCCCTGCTCATGAAAGGCATTGGACCAGTCATTCCGCCGAAAACAAATCGCAAAGATCCGCCTGCCTGCGACTTCAAAGCCTACAAGGATCGCAATCGGATCGAGCGCATGTTTGGTAAACTGAAACAGTTCCGGCGCATCGCCACGCGCTATGACAAAACGAAACTGTCTTACGCTGGATTCCTCGCGCTCGCTGCCGCCCATATCTGGCTACCCGCTTTTGTCAACGCAGCCTAGTTGGTCGATTGCGTGCCGGTGGCGCACGATCCAACCGCGCCCGTTCTTGTCTGCTAATGGCCCATCTCACCTGTTCGTTGCGGCGCACTAAGTCGTCAGCAGCTGGGGGTAGACCGGCCGTGCAGCGGACATGAGCCGCACGGGGAATTTCTGACCCTGACCGGATATCAGGAGGACCGAATAAAAATTGGTTGTGCGTGACCGCTTTCCCTGACAGCGGACAGACCGCATTGGCGTCGATCTGGCGCTCCGGGTGGGAAGCGACCATCAGGCGGACTGAAACGATCGCCGAATGGGCGTTGAGGCCGAATTCCGTAACTTTGCATGCCACTGATCCGAGATATGTCCGGGGTCAACCTCGGTCCAATGGCGTCGGGATCGCATTTCGCACTGCCTCGGAGGACGTGCACCAGCCGACCATGCGGTTTATGGCGGCGAAAACCCTCGGATAGCTCGATCCGCCGGTGTCGCGCCGAGTGCACCAACGCGCTTGTATGGTCGTGCGCCGGCATCATCAATCAGATCCGTGCATTCCTGCTGAAGCGCGGCACTGCTGTTCAGCAGGTGTCAGCGCGGAGACCCAAAACAATGCCGATTGCGTCTCAGCTTAGCCCCTCGGTTACGCGCAAGATTTGGCCAAACAACTGCATGGAGAACCGGCGAGCAGGCCTAGAACTGCGTTGACCAATACCTGCCCCACGGCTACGCTGAAGAAAACGTTAAGGAGGGGATGGAGTTCCCCCGTAAACCGCCCTCAGGGCTGATGACTCCTACCGGTGCCGCGCGCGGTAGGATCGATTGTGACCAGCACTCAATTTGCCGCACGCCGCAACGCCCTGTGATTCGGACTGCCAATGGAGGTGGAGGTCCGACATGCTGCACGCACTCCAGATCTGCGGGTGGCGAACGCGGCGCAAGCTCGCGGCAGCATTTGTCGGCGAGATCGCCGGAATATTGCGCTCCATCGAGGACGGTCTGACCGTTCAGGACCAGGCCGAAGAGACGGCGAGCGACGGAATTCTTGCTTCGGGCATTGCCGTGCTGTCGAGATGCCCGATCTATGAGGCCAACGCCCAGCGGATCACGGCGTTCGATCGCCCCCTGATCCGCGAGATCGCCTATTTTTACACCCGCACCGCGACCCTTTCGGAGCGCCTGCGATCACTGTCCTCGTCATCTCAGCTCTCTACCGAAGAACGAGAACACTGCGTGCACCTGACCCTGTCGGAGGCGCGGGGCATGCTCGATGCTGGTAACGGCCTCCTGCGCCATCTTCGGCCGTTCGTTTCGCGCCGGCGCCCTCAATCGATCTCGCGGGCATAAGACTCAAGGGCGCGGCTCCGCGCGATTGCCGTCTTGGAGCACAAACGGGGGCTCGCCGAGTTCGATCCTTGACTTCGGAGTACACTCACCGATAATGGAGGCCAGCGCTGGCTCCGTCGGCAAGGCGAAGGGGTTCGCCTTAAACCGCCCATCGGGCTGATGACTCCTTTCATCCGATTCCGGACGAGGGGAGTTTTTGTTGACTGCACCGCCCTCCAAGATCGCTCGGCCTGATGCCGCGCACCTTCTCAGGTGCAGGCGCGCTTATAGCCTGCGCCCGCGGGGGCCATCATCATGACCCGCAACATTCTCCTGCAGATTTGCCAGGTGCTCGCTGTCCTCGCCTTGTCCCCGCTCCTGCAAGGCGCCATCGTTCAGTTCGAAGAACGCGTCCAGCTTGCGCAGGGACCGGGGATCTTTCAGCCCTATCGCGATCTCTGGAAGCTGTTCCATAAGCAGATCATCGTCCCAGAGACGGCATCCTGGATCTATTGGCTGGCGCCCTTCGTCGCCTTCACTGCGATGATGACGGTACCCATCCTTATTCCTGTGCTCACTGATTTCCCCCTGCCCCTCTCCGATATGGGCGACATCCTCGGCGGCGGACTGATCCTTACGCTCGGATCGTTCATGATCGTGCTCGCCGGACTCGACAGCGGCAGCGCTTATGGAGGCATCGGTGCGAGCCGCGCCGTAATGGTCGCCATTCTGGCCGAACCGACGCTGATTCTCGTCTTTGTCGGCATCACCTTGCTGGCCAAGGCCATGCTGCCCTTCGTGGTCAATCATCTCCTGGTCGCGAACCCGGCGGTCTATTGGAGCCCGGCGCATCTCTTTTTAATCGCCGCCTTCTTGATTCTCCTGGTTGTCGAGACCGACCGGCTCCCGATCCATTCGAGCACGCATATCGAGATCTATATGATCGAGGAAGCTCGCATCCTCGAATATTCGGGCCCCTTGCTCGCCCTGCTCAAATGGGCGTCGATGATGAAGCAGTTCATTCTGTACACGATCTTTTGCAACGTACTGCTGATCCCATGGGGGCTCTCGCATGAGGGCACAGCTCTCGGCGTCATGGGATCGGTGCTCGCGCTGATGGGCAAGTTTCTGCTCGTAGTCTGCGCGGTCGTCGTCGTCGAAACGGCCCAGTCCCGGCTGCGCTTCTACCGCTATCAGGAAGTGCTGGCGGCGTCCTTTGTCTTCGCCGTCCTCGCCATCATCGCAACCCAACTGGTGTAAGCATGCTGGTCGCGCATCTGGATCCCCTCGCCGCATCGATTTTCAGCCTGATGGCGATCGCCAGCCTGCTGCTCGCTTTCGTCATGCTCGGCTCTCGCTGGCTGATTAATTATCTCTACGCGTTTGCGGCCGAGTTGTGGGTGATTGCTGCCTTGTCGGCCGCGGTCGCCTTTTACGGCAATTACCCGAAACTCTATCTCATTGCGATTCTTACCGCACTGTTTCGGGGCCTGTTTCTTCCCTATCTGGTCTGGCGGATCATCCGCCGCCTCAACGTCGCACGCGAAATCCACGAAATCCTGCAACCGAGTTCGGCGCTCGTCGCGGGCGCCCTCTGCGTCGTCTTCTCACTAACCGTTGCCTATCGCATCGGCCAGTCGCTCGGTCTTGCGGGCACCGTCGCGGTGCTCGCATTGACGATCATGCTTTCGATTAAGCTGATCGGATTTCTGATGCTCTCGGTCCGGCATGAAGCCTTGAGTCAGATCCTCGGGCTGCTGGTGCTCGAAAACGGCATCTTTCTCGGTGCTCAGATCCTGGTTCCCGGAATGCCGATGCTCATAGAGATCGTCATTCTCTTCGATCTCCTGATCATCGTGGTCTGCTTCGGACTGCTGGTCCAATATCTCGTAAGCCATGTCGGCAGCACCAGCAGCCTTTCCCTTAAACGATTGGTAGGCTGACGATGACCGGGACGCTTCTCCTGATTTTGATGATCACGCCGGCAATCGCCGCAGGAGCCTGCCTGATCTTTCGCGCCCCGCGCTTCGTGGAGAGTGTGAATCTCCTCGCCAGCATCGTCGTCTTTGTCATGGCGATCCCGCTTGCGATCTTGAGCGCGGGTGGGCCCTACCGGCTCCTGGGCAACTATGTGGTCCTCGACATGGTGGGCGCCTGGGTCATCCTCTGCACTGCCATCGTCTATCTGCTGGCGTCGATCTATTCGGTCGGCTACATGCGGCTGCTCGATGAAGACCCCAAGCTGTGGGGCTTTTACGCGCTGTTCAGCGGCTTCGCTTTCACCATCCTACTCAGCGCCATCATGAATAATGCCGGCCTCTATTGGATCGCAATCGAGCTGACGACCCTCGTCAGCGCCTTTCTTGTCGCCTTCGAGCGCGCGGCGGAGAGCATAGAGGCCGCCTGGAAATACATCATCGTCGTTTCCGCCGGGATCAGCCTGGCTTTGCTCGGCACCGTGCTGTTCTACTGGAGCGGGAGTTTCGTGCTAGGGTCGACCTATGACATGAGCTGGGACGTATTGCGCGACGCGGCGCCGAAGATGAACGCCGCTCTCGTCACACTCGCTTTTCTTCTGGTGCTAATCGGCTACGGCACCAAGGTCGGTCTGGCGCCGATGCATTCCTGGCTGCCGGACGCTCACAGCGAAAGTCCGGCGCCGATCTCGGCGATGCTTTCGGGCGCGCTTCTCAATGGCGCGATGCTGGGCATCGTCAGATTTCTCACGATTGCCGACGCCGCCCAGGTCGGTGGTCTCGCCCGGACCACCCTGGTCGCGCTGGGTGTCGTGTCGCTGCTGATCGGCGCTCTCTTCATCGTCCGACAGAACGGCATCAAACGCCTGATTGCCTATTCCAGCGTCGAGCATATGGGCGTCGTCGCGCTCGGCTTCGGCTTCGGCGGACCGCTGGGCGTCGCCGGCGCGCTTTACCACATGCTCAACCATTCGCTGAACAAGTCGCTGATGTTCTTCGGGGCCGGTAATGTCATGCGCGGCTTCGGCTCCAAAGAGATCGGCGATATCCGCGGCGTTTGGGCGCGCAACTCCGCACACGGAGCGCTCTGGCTTGCCGGTGCCGCCGCCATCACCGGCGCACCGCCATTCGGACTGTTCCTCAGCGAGCTCGTGATCCTGCGCGCCGGGCTCGAACATGGCTTCGGCTGGGCCGTCTATGCCATGATCGTGCTGCTGATCGTCATCTTCATCGGCTTTCTCAATCATTTCCGCGGCATGTATTTCGGTCTTGCGCCGGAGGCCGAAGCGACACCGCTGCGCCTCAGCAACTGGTGCGTCGCCCCGATGTGGCTGGCGCTGGCACCGCTGCTCCTTTTCGGCCTGTGGTGGCCGACCGGCCTTTGGGACCATTTCCTCGCGGTCGCCCACGCTCTGACGAGTGCCGCGCCATGAGCATGTCGCAACACATAGCGGAGCGCGCTTCCGAATCGCAGATCGTATCGCTGCATCCATCGGAGCTGAAAGATGCGGCGACCCGCCTGCTCAAGTCCGACGGCCGGATGCAGATGGCCTATGCGTGGTACCCCGAGCCGGGCCGCATCGAGCTGCGCTACGTCGCCAGCATCGCCGGTCAGCCCGAGTTTGCGATCTGGCGCTGCGAGCCGGACGGGCCGGTGCCAAGCCTCGCCGGCATTTGCCCGTTATTGAGTTGGTATGAGCGGGAGATCATGGACCTGTTCGGCGTCGAGTTCCTCGACCACCCGCAGCGTCATCGCCTCGTGCTGCATGACGGCGCGGTTGCGCCATGCCCGCCATTCGATCCCGCCTACCCGCCGGACGCGCTGCTTCAGATCCGGTCTGCAAAGCAATCGATCCCGGACATCGGCGGCGCCAATGGGGACGTGCAACTGCTGCCCTTCGGTCCGGTGCGCGGCGATGTGCTCGAATCCGGCGAGTTCCTGTTCTTCTATATCGGCGAGGCGATCCTGCATTATCAGCCGCGGCTGTTCTTCAAGCATCGCGGCATGGAGAAGCGGTTCGAGGGTTTGCCCGCCGAGCGCGGTATCGTGCTGGCGGAGCGCGTGTCCGGTGTTGGAAGTCTGGCCCATGCCCTGGCCTATTGTCAGGCCGTGGAGGCGGCAGCTAATTGCACCGTGCCGCCCCGCGCCCGCTTCCTGCGCGTGCTCCTTGCCGAGCTGGAGCGGCTTTACAATCACCTGCACTATCTCGGGCATCTCTGCCATACCACCACGCTCAAGGTCGGCGAGGCTGAAGGCAAGCTTCTTGAGGAGCGTGCCAAACAGCTCAATTGCCGCCTCACCGGAAGCCGGCTTCTGCGCAGCATCCTGACGGTCGGCGGCCTGCGGCGCGACCTGTCTCCCGGAGAGTGGCTCGGCCCCGAACTCGAAGCGTTGCGCCAGGCATTCGCGGCCTATGCCCGCCACCTCGAAAACACCAACAGCCATCTCGACCGCCTGATCACGACAGGAAAGCTCGATCGCCGCGTCGCGTTCGATCAGGGCGCGACCGGGCCGGTGGAGCGGGGCTCCGGTGTCGACCGTGATTTGCGCCGCGACCATCCTTATGCTGCCTATAGCGAACTTCCTTTGGAGGTCGCGGTTCGCGAGGAGGGCGATGCACAAGCGCGCGTCCAGGTGCGCATGGCGGAGATCGAAGCCAGCATTGCGCTGATGCCGCGCGTGCTGCTGGAGCTGCCCGACGGTCCGGTCCGGTCGGATTACGAGATCGAACCAGGAGCGGAGGGCCTGGGCTGGAGCGAGTCGCCGCGCGGCACGCTGTTCTACGCCGTGCATTTCGGCGAGGACGGCAAGCTCAAGCGGGTCAAGATCAAGTCGCCGTCATTTTCGAACTGGCGCGTTTTTCCGTTCACGGTACATGACACCAACATGATGGACTACGCCATCAACGAAGCCAGCTTCGGGCTGACGATCGCGGGTTGCGACCGATAGGAGCAGGCGATGCCGCAATGGACATTATTGGGCTTATTGCAAGGCAAGCGGACCGCGCCATGGCCGCTGTCCGAGGGTGATGACGGACAGGCCGGATTTCTCGGCATGCCTCGCTATCAGCCGGGAGAGTGCCTGGAGGATTGCCGGGCTTGCGCGGAGGTTTGCCCGACCAAGGCCATTACAATGCGAGCTGAGGACAATGGCGGCCCCCGACTTGATGTCGATTACGGTCGCTGTATCGTGTGCCAACTCTGCACGGAGGCGTGCCCGACAGATGCCATGACGACCTCGCCCGATTGGGCCTTCGGCGTCCGTCGGCGCGAGGATCTGAAATGGACCGATCATCCGTCCACGTCCTCAGAGGCCGGCCCCAGCGCGTGTCGAAGCTTCCGGCGCAGCCTGCATATCCGCCATGTCGATGCAGGCTCCTGCAATGGCTGCGAGTCCGAGCTGCAGGCGCTGAACAATCCCTTCTACAATCTGCACCGGCTTGGCATCTTCTTTACCGCGTCACCGCGTTTCGCAGATCTCCTCCTGGTGACAGGTCCGGTGACCTACGCCATGCACGGACCGTTGCGCGCAACTTATGAGGGCATGGCGGAGCAGCGCTGGGTGATGGCGGTCGGAACCTGCGCGGTGTCGGGCGGGATTGCGGAAGGCGGATATGCTTCGGGACATGGTCTCGAAGGCGTTCTGCCGGTCGACGTCTATCTGCCCGGCTGTCCGCCCAATCCGGCGGCCGTCATCCAGGCGTTGCTGATGTTTCTCGATCGTATGCCGCAGCGGGTCAATGGAGGCCAGATTGTCGAATGAACTCCTCGCCACGGCTTTCCTCGCCTGGACGGCCGCGGCCGTAATCGCGCTCACTCGACGGGGTCTGATCCTGGCGCGCATTCTGCTGGCCGGCGGTTCGATCGCCGGGATTCTGGCCGCGATCACGGCTCTGCCCAATGGAACAGCGGCGGCCACCCTGCCGACCCGCCTCGCCGGCGAGATGGTCGGCTTTGAAATCTCGCCCGATGGACTTTGGCTGCTCGGATTTGGATTGGTCCCGGCGATCCTCGCATGCGCGCTGTCCACTCCTGCGCGGGAAGGCGAAGCCGGCTGGCTGTTCGGCGCCACAATGAGCCTGATCGGCGCGCTCGGCGTGTTCGGCATGCGGAACGGCGCGGGGTTTCTCATTGCCTGGGAGATCATGAGCTTCGGCGGCGCGGTCATGATCCTCAATGAACGGCTATCGCCGGATGCCGGTCGACCCGTTTTGTTCATGCTGAGCCTTTTGGAAGTTGGAGCCGTGGCCCTGCTGGTGGCGATGTTGCTCCTGGCCGTCACAAGTCATTCCTTCGCTTTCGAAGCCTTTGACCAAGCGGCTGCAACGCTTTCGACGCCGATGCTCGCCGCCATCGGCGTCCTGCTGGTGGTAGGCTTTGGCGCTAAGCTTGGCCTGGTGCCGTTCTATGAGTGGTTCCCCGCGACTTACAGCGCCGGCAGCGGCGCGTCCGGCGCGCTGCTGTCGGGCGTCGTCTTGAATGCCGCTTTCTATGGCCTGAGCCGTGGCCTGCTGAATTGGGCACCGGCGCAACCGCAGATGATGAGTGTTGCCGCGGGCCTTGGCATTTTCGTCGTCATCGTAGGTGTGCTCAGCGCCGTTCTGACGGCGCTCTACGCATTCCAGCAGGAGGACTGGCGGTCACTTCTCAGCTTTTCGACCGCCGAAAATGCTTCGATTGCTGTAACGATGCTCGGCGCAGCTTTGATCTTCCGCGGCCACGGCGAGCCTGCCCTCGCAAGCCTTGCCTGGGTGGTCGCCCTCTTGCACCTCGCCGCGCATTCGCTGGCAAAAGGCGGCCTGTTTCTCACCGCCGACGGCGTTTATCGCGCGACCGGACGGTACGCGATCGTTCACACCGACCTCTTGCGGCATAGCTCCTGGATCTTCGGCCTCGGCGCACTTTTTGCCGCCATGAGTTTGGCTGCCATGCCGCCGCAGGCCGGCTTCGTCAGCGAGTGGTATGTCTTCCAGACCGTGTTCCAAGGCTTTCACCTCGGCTCGCTGGTCAGCCGTCTGGTGATGGCATTGGCGGGAGCCGGGCTGGCGCTGACCGTCGCCGTGGCGTTCGCGACCTTCGCGAAGGTCTTCGGCGTCGGTCTGCTTGGGCGCACCTCGCGTAGCTACAAGGTGGTACCGCCTGGGTCGACCGTCGCTGTCGGATTACTTGGCTTGTGCGTGCTCGCCCTGGCGGTCGGCATGCCGGTCTGGCTCGATATGCTGAACCTCGCCGTACACGCGCAATTCGGCACTGAAGCCGCACGCGACATGCATGACGGCTTGTTGCTGGTACCGCTGACGGCCAAGTTCGCGTTCATTTCACCGTCGATGCTGGTCATCGTCATGCCGCTCTTGGCAGTGCTTCCTCTGATGCTGGCGCTTTCGAGCCGCCGCTTCGCCGTCCGCCGCGTGCCCGTCTGGTACGGCGGACTGGATCAGGACCCCGAGCGCGCCTCGACCACAGCGCTGACCTTTTCCAACGCCTTGCGCACCTTCTACAGCTTCATCTATCGGCCAACCGAGGAAACGCAAAGGGAAACTCAGACAAACCGCTATTTCGTCGAGCGGCTGGTGTTTTCCCACGATGTGGCGCCGATCTTCGGTCCTTATCTTTTCGCGCCAGTGACGCGCGCTATGTATGCCCTGGCGACATGGCTCAAAGTGTTGCAGTCAGGGAATCTGAATTTCTACCTTGCGCTCATCGGCGGCCTTCTCGTCGTTATTCTCGCGTTAGCGCTGTTTTGAATCAGACGACCGGCACCATGCTTATTCGGGCGATGTTTGATACTCGTTCTGGGGTTAACTTCGAGCGTGATCTCCAGGCATTGAATAGGGCATGCCATGACGAAAATACTCCTCGTCCGCCACGGTCATGTCGAGGGCATCGAGCCTCGGCGGTTTCGCGGCCGGGCGGATCTGCCGCTGACCGGCCGGGGTTTGGCCGAGGCGGAGGCCGTTGCGCAGCGGATCGCGTCAAGCTGGCATCCGAGCAAGGTTTATACGAGCCCGATGACGCGCTGCGTCGTCACCGGAGACGCGATCGCCAAAGCCTGCAACATCGAAGCGCAGATCCTCGACGATCTCAACGACATCGATTACGGCGCCTGGCAAGGGCACAGCTATGCGGAAATGGAGGCGGCCCATCCGCAGCTCTATGCGACCTGGTTCACGGCGCCGGGCCTGATGCGATTTCCCGGTGGCGACTTGCTTCAGGATCTCGTCGCCCGCACGGCGGACGCGCTGCGCTTCGTTCTCAGCCACCACGTCGACGACACCGTGGTTCTGGTCGGACATGACAGCGGCAACCGCGCCCTGCTGCTTCAACTGCTCGATCAGCCACCCTCCGCCTATTGGCGGCTTGCACAGGAGCCCTGCTGCATCAATGAGATTGATGTGATTGATGGCAGGATTCTTGTCCGGCGCATTAATTCAGTTGATCATCTCCGTGGGGCGCATGCTAGCTGATTGGCCACTGCCACCCTTTTTCGTGCGATCGGCTATCGGATGTGTCTCGTGAATGAGGAGCTCCACTCTGCAGTCAAATAGTTACGTTGAAAGTTCATACATCAATGTCGTGTCTCGAACTTTTATATCAGTCACAAAGAAACGGATCGTCGGTTTCGGGTTGGATTCGACCGCGCGCGGCCATCTCGGATTGTCCGCTATCGTATTCACCAACCTGCCATTGGGCTGGCGTCGCAAGTAATGGCTCGCGAAGCCCGCTTATGGCCCATCTCACCCGTTCGTTGCGGCGCACTAAGTCGTTAGCAGCTGGGGGTAGACCGGCCGTGCAGCGGACATGAGCCGCACGGGGAATTTTTGACCCGGAGCGGATGTCAGGCTGATGTTGCCGCCGATGAGGTTGCCCTCGTTCCTCTGGCAACCGGCTTCGACGTTCTTGTAGAGATCCAAGTTGATCATCGACACTCAAACAACGACTGTGGCCGGGACGGGTGGTGTTGGAAGAGTTTTTCGCGCGCGCAACAATGTCGCGATCTCCGTAGCGGGCAATGGCTTGGAAAAGTAGAAGCCCTGTACTTTGTGGCAGTCCCAGGATTTGAGTAGCTCCACCTGCTCCGGGGTTTCCACGCCTTCTACGATGACGTCAAGCTCGAGCTCGTGCGCCAGGCTGATGGCAGCTTTCACGATTTTGGCGGTGGGCGACGTCGCCGTCAGATCGAGCATAAAGTTCTGCTCGATTTTAATGCGGTTGACCGGAAAGCGGCCAAGATAACTGAGCGACGAGTACCCGGTCCCGAAATCGTCGATCGCAATTCGTATTCCGGATTTTTGGAGTTGCGCAAGAACGTCGTTATGCTCCTGGGACGCCTCCATGAAGACGCTTTCCGTGATCTCGAGCTCGAGAAGATTCGTTGGCAGAGCGGTTTCCGCCAAAATTGTCCGGATGTCATTCTCCAGCTCAAGCGGCGTCTTGAACTGCTGCCCCGATAGGTTCACCGCTATGAGCGGCGGGGCGATGCCGGCATCGAGCCATTCCTTCATCTGCCGGCAGGCTCGCCGTAGCACCCAACGCCCGAGCGCGACGATCAGTCCGCTCTTCTCTGCCGCCGGAACGAAGTCGCCGGGCATGATCAGACCGCGTTTTGGATGTTGCCAGCGAACCAGCGCTTCGAGCCCGATGATGCGGTTGGTGTTGATATTGACCTGCGGCTGGTACATGAGAATGAGCTGGCCGGAGTTGATGGCTTCGTGAAGCTCAGCCTTGATCATTACCCGAGATCGCACTTCTTTGTCCATCGCATCGGTGAAGAACCTATACGTCCCCCGTTCTGCCGATTTGGCGCGGTATAGGGCCACATCGGCATGAGACAGGAGGGTCTCCGCGTCGGGTGAGTTTGGCCCGTAAACCGCGATGCCGACGCTGGTGCCGCTACGTATCTCGTTGCCCTCAATTGAGAACGGATCGCTGATGACCTTCAGAATCTTATCCGCCAGCACAGCGGCTTCCGCCGGCTCTTGGATATCGGTCTGGATCACCGCGAATTCGTCGCCGCCGAACCGCGCCACGGTGTCCGTCTCACGGGTGTTCGCCTGCAACCGCTCGGCCACCGCATGCAGCAGCAGATCACCGATGGGATGTCCAAGGATGTTGTTGACGTCCTTGAAATGATCGAGGTCGAGATAGAGAACTGCGAAACTTTTGCCGCCCCGGTGCGCCAAGGCCATCTCCCGCTCCAGCGCTTCGACGAACACGCCACGATTGGCGAGCCCAGTCAGCAGGTCATAGTGGGCCATTCTTAAAATGCTTGCCTCGGCGTTTTTGCGTGCGGTGATGTCCCGCAGCGTGGCCAGCATAAGATTGCGTCCGCCAAACATGCTGCGTTGAAGCACAATCGCCGCCCAGAAGAGGCAGCCGTCGCGCCTCTTACAGTGCCAATCGAATTCCAGCGATTTATCCTTTAAATTGTTGATCTGCCTCTGGAGAGCGTCGTTTAAGGTATAGGGGGGTACGCCGCTCGAAAGCATGCCGATATCGCCGCCGATGATCTCTTCTCGATTATACCCGAACATGCTGCAGCCGGGCTGGTTGACTTCGACAAACTTACCCGTCTTCGGCTCGACAATGAATATTCCCTCGCTAACGGATGTAAAAATCGTGCGGAAGTTCTCTTCGCTGACGCGCAGCTGACTCTCAACCTCGCGCTCGGCGGTCACGTCCACGCCGACAGCCAGAAGACCAGGACAACCCTCGCTCGTGATTTGCAGGCCGCTCCAATGAATGCAACGTGAGCCGCCAGTTTTGGTGCGTAAGCGGAATTCGGCATCGGCAAGGCCCGTACTGAATGCGTCACGCATTTTTGCTCGGGCCAAGTCGCGATCGCTCTCGACAACAGGCCAAAGCGCGTCGAGCCCGCGCAATTCCTCATTGGAAAGACCAGTTACGGCCGAATAATTGTCGTTCCAGCGAATGAGGTGCCCACTCTCATCGAGCAAAACAAAGAAGCCCGGGAGGCTGCCAATCAATGCAGTGGAGAAATCCCGTTCCTGCGTCAGCGCTTTCGTGCTTCCACCCAGTTTATCGTTGGCAGCCTGCAGATTTGCGGTGCGTTCTCTGACGCGAAATTCAAGCTCGTCGCGGGCTTTTCTTAGCTGCGCTTCCGATCGCAACCGCTCTGCGCTCCAGCGCCGCCCGGCACGGAGAGCAATATACCAGGCCCACAACAGGGCGAGGACGACCAAACAACCCGAAATCTCTAAGCCGACTGTCAGTAGACCCAGGCGTCGGATTTGGGTTTCGATTGCGCCTTTCAGCCAGGATACGGTCTTATTCACTCCGTCGGCGTAGACGTCCTTCAACCTCAAGTATTCTTCACTGACCAGCAGGGCGGACGCCTCCGTCAGCCGGCCCTTACTGGCCAAGGTTAAGGCGCGTCGTTCAATCTCCACGAGCTTGCGGTTCGCTTGGTCGGTTTGCTCGATGAATTGCCCGACTTCGCGTCGGCGCAACGTGCTTTCCGTTTGCTTGATCAGCGCGTCGAGCTCGGCATCGAATTTGTCGTATCTTTGCTTGTAGGCGAGATCGCCCGTCGCGGCCGCCATGCGCGCTGACATAGTCAGCGCCTCGTCGAAGAGCATGACCCGGCTGTCATATTCGGTGAGTTGGACCTCTTTCGCTCTCAGATCATCGATTCGATGTTGCAATTGCCACAACATCAAGACCATCGCGGCGACTGAGACCACGCTGGTAGCGAACGCTGCCACGAAGGGCGCCAGCGGAAACCCGCGCTGGTCGGCTCTGGCTTTTTCAACCGGCATGACGTTGCTCAAACGAAATTGGCCAACTCCAGCAATGAGTAGCCGGAATCAGCTGCGTACAGCTTTATTAGCTCGGATAAGTTTGAAGGTTTTGGCGTCAAAACCGCAAAACTCTTCTAAAATTTACTCGAAAACGCACTCACCACGACGTCAGACCGTCCCGGGCGGCAACGCGACCCTCGGCTCGACTGTCGCGGGCACGGCCGGCCTGACCGAGATGGGTGGCGGTATCCTGATCCTCACCAGGAACAACAACTACATATGGAAAGGCGCGGCCGTAATTGGCGGCAACGTCGGGGGCATCAGGCACCAGATCGAGGACGGTGTAAGCGGCTTCCTGGTCGACGATGTCGAGCAGGCGGCCGAGCACATCGTGCGATTGGTAAAGGACGAGGCGCTGCGCAGGCGCCTCGGCGAACGCGCCAAGGAGAGCGTGCGGAAGCGATTCCTTATGACGCGGCTGATGGAAGACTGGCTAGATCTTATTACTTCGTTCGAAGCGGTATTCCGGCCCAACGCGCAAGCCAGTTCGGATGGTAGAGAACATGAACACGTAGAAGCCGTGTCTTCTGGGGCTTGACACCCTCGGCCGCGCAGACGTGCCACGCATCGGCGGCACGAACGACCCACTCGGAATCACGATTTGCAAACGCCTCAATAAATATTGCGCGTGTGCCCAAGGGCTTCGCGATACTAGTGGCAGTGCATCGACGTCAACGGCCTGCTCTGCGTATTACGCGTGCTCACGACCAAGCAACGCGCCGCTCGCCGAGATGGCGGCGATGCCGCAGGACCAGAATAGTCCTTGCCACCATCAGTGGCCGTCGAAAGTCTCGCTTGGCATGCGTGGATGGTGCGCTACCGAGCTTTCTGCAGACGTGCTGCTCTTTGCGCACCCTCACCCGGTTTTGGCATGCATTCCCAGTCCGCGCTCTTTCACGAGTTCCCGCAGCTATCTGGGGTCCACCTGCCGTGCATTCACCGCCTTTAGATCTTGCGGGACGGCAGTTTTGGATTGAGCACTTTCCTGGCGCTTTCTGCGCCGCTTACTGGCATTCCTTTGGGATCGAGGAGACCTATCTGCACCAGCACGCTGGCCTGGTCCCAGTAGATATGCTCATGCGAAATTTTTCCGTCTTTGAATCCCGCAATCACCGCCACAGCCACTTCAACGGATTTCCCGGTGGGCGCAACGCCGGGCAGAAACCAGTCGATCATAGTCGTGTGCGTGAAGCTGATTACGAGTTCCTCGACAATCTGATTTTCACCGACGGTGCGTGAGACATCCGTCATCTTGACATCCGGCGGGAAAAACTTGCCGACAAGATGATCCCGATAAAAAGCTCGGCCCCCCTCGTATCCGACACCGCCGACTATGGTTGGCACATTGGTCAGATGGGGAGCGGCGGACATCGTGGCCATGGGCGTAGCAAGATTGCCGGCCAATTCCGCGTCAACGTGCTTCTTGAACACATCCATCATCGCTTGTTGCGACATGGTTTGTGTCCTCTATAGCGGGATGAGGAAAAGTGGTAACGGTTTTCCGCTCGTCATCCCGCTCCAACTTGATGAGATTGATCACTGTTCATGATTTTGGATTGGTTCAATCCAAAATCATCGTGATCTATTGCCCTAGGCTCTTGTCAGCCGCTTCCAGCAATTGCCGCATAGCGCCGCCATCGACCGCCGTCCTGATGCCGGCCGAGAATCCAGTCCGCAGCGCGCCGCATTTGGATTGCTTGGAGAAGGCAACATACATCGCAGCCGATACGAGTTCCTTGGGCAGGAATTCAATCCTGTCGAGCAGGCCCAACCTTCTGGCTTCTTCGCGCCCCGGAAACAGACCGATGATCATGTAGTCGGCCTGCTGCGCGAGCAGCGCCTTGAAAGCCTTGTCGACGCCGGTGGCCCGCGCCACGGTCAGCTCCTTGGCCATGAAAGCATCGAACTTGTCACCGTAGCTTTCGCCAATATTGGTCACGCCTTTGCGGCCCTTGAGGTCGCTCCATTCGGCGAAGGCAAAGCCCGCGCCCTTGCGCACCACGATGGACACCGGATCCATCATGAAAGGCGGCTCGATGTAGTCGAGATACACGGCGCGCGCGTCGTTCTTGTAGATGCCGAAGATCACGTCGGCCTGGCCGCCGCGAACCGCTTGCTGGGCGCCCTCCCACGAACCGAAGTCTTTCGACACCACGTCCTTGACGCCAAGCTTGGCGGCGATCCCGCTGACGAGCTTGGGTGCTGCGCCGACGATCTTGCCCTGTGCCGCCCAGGCGATCGGCGGATAGGACGGATGGCCGGTGATCACCAGCGCCGCGCAAACCGGTTCGGACTGCGCCTGCGCGACAAAGCCAAACGAAAATGCGACAACCCCCGTCAAGACCAACGCCGACGCTAGCGACGAATTCCAACGCTTGCTCATGGACCATACTCCTACGCCCGGGACGACCCAAGCCGTGCCTTGCTGGCACAGGTTCTCGCGGGTTGATGAACCTACAACGCGACGGCTTAATCAGAAGTTTAGCGGCGAGCCTTCGATGCCATCGTCGGGCTGTAAGTGCTTGTATGATGAACTCGTCATTCACCGAACGGACTGCCGGCGCATAACTCGGCGTTGGCGGGGTGCCCTCTGACGGTCAAGCACCGGCCGGTCGAATTCTTCGCGGACGCGGAAGGCCGGAACCGCGATGACCGTCGGGCTATCCTTTCCCGCTGCAATACGGCGCGCCCTCACACTTGTCGATCTTCGTCAAGAGCTCTGGCAACTCATCTGGTGGAATGCAGGGCATATGGCGGGATATGTGCGGTACTAACGCGCCGCGAAGATCTGCGGCGGGATCGCGCGTGCAAATACCGGAAGCAATCGCGAACCTGAATACCTGTGAGCAAAACGAGCGAAGTCGATGTGCCATTTCGTGCGAGCCACGCAACGCGACCTTGCGAATTTCAGCAAGGAGTTCGGGGGGCTCGATATGCTCAATCGGACGGTTACCAAGTGCGGGGAAAATGTCCGCTCTCAGCCTTCCGAGAACGTAATCAGCGTGGCCAACCGACCAGCGCTTTGCTCGGTTGGCGATATAGGCGCGGGCGACCGTCTCGAACGCATTTTCCGTTTCAAGCTTGATACGCCGTTTTTCAGCTTTGCGTTCTGCCGTGGGGTCACGCCCGTCGCGGATAATCTTTCGCGCGTCGTCGCGCTTTTCGCGGGCTTCCCAAAGCGGCACTTCGGGATAGGTACCGAGAGCCAAAAGCCGCTCTTTTCCACCGATTCGATATTTGAACCGCCAGAGTTTGGAACCGGCGGGGCTTTTCGGGCCGGACAGATTGATGAGCAGAAACAAACCCTTCTCATCGGCAAGCTTGTAGGGTTTCTCTCGAGGCTTGGCCTTGCGGATGGTGGTATCTTCTAATGGCATGTGGGGTATTTTTGGACATTATGGAATTGATACCGCTAAGCATACCCCCTGCAATGTGCGGCTTTAAGCGAGCTGGTGCGGATGTCAACGGAGTTCAAATTCGTTGTATTTGAATAATTTTCCCACGCAATTCGGTCTGCGCCGGACGATCGCGGAAGCATTTTTGGTGGAGGGGGCTGGATTCGAACCAGCGTAGGCATAGCCAACGGGTTTACAGCCCGTCCCCTTTAGCCACTCGGGCACCCCTCCAGGGATTGCGCCTTCGCTCAACCGGGCGGCCGTTGCGGATAGTCCCGCCGCGAAAGCAAAGGTTAGATAACATCACATTGCACGGGATGCAATGCGGTCCCGACGCTTGACACCGGCGCCCAATCGGCGGGATGACACCGCATCGCAAGGCGCCCCTGCGACTCCGTGCCGGAACCGCCGCCGGGGGCAACGCTTGCCGGCGACATGGTTCAGAGCGGCGAAGGAAAGACACGACGCGAGATGAAATCCAGACAGTCTGCGTCCGGCTTCAGGAAGCGCTCCGGCGGCCATCGGCATGGCGGGAAGCGCGCAGATGATGGGATTATCCGCATCTATGGCTTGCATGCCAGCGAGGCTGCGCTCGCCAATCCGCGCCGGACCGTCCGGCGGATCTACGCGACGCCGAATGCGGCACAGCGCATAGGATCTCCGGGCCGCGCGGGGCTTCCCGAGATAACCGCCGTCGCCCCGAAAGACCTCGACCGTATGCTCGGCGAAGACGCGGTCCATCAAGGCATTCTGATCGAAGCCGAACCGCTGGCCGAACTGAGCCTTGCCGCTTTGCCGAAGGCACGCCTGATCGTCTTTCTGGATCAGGTGACCGATCCGCATAATGTCGGCGCGATCTTGAGATCGGCCGCCGCATTCGGCGCCGATGCGCTGGTCATGACGGCCCGGCACAGCCCTCCCCTCGAGGGTACGCTCGCCAAGGCGGCGTCAGGCGGCCTAGAACATGTTCCAATCTTGCTCGTTCCGAACCTGGCCCGCGCTCTGGCCGAGGCGGGCGAAATCGGCTTCCTGCGGCTCGGCCTCGACTTCGAAGGCGATACAAGTCTGGGAGAGACTGCGAGCGCGGACCGGATCGCCCTCGTTCTCGGCGCCGAGGATCGCGGATTGCGCAGGCTGACACGGGAGCATTGCGACGCGGTCTGCGCGCTTACGACCTTCGGGCCGATCGCCAGCCTGAACGTATCGAACGCGGCATCGATTGCGCTCTATGTGATGGCGCAGAAGATGAAAAACCGCCCGGCGGTCTAGATCGACCCTCGTTCAAGTGAGTCCACTTGAACGAGGTTAAGTTGATCTACATCAATAGGTTAGCGCAACTGTCCGCGTCCAATTGGACGCGCGTTGCGCTAGTCTCTCCGGGCGGTCCGGCAGAATGTCACAAGTCGGAGATTCTACCGATATTTGCGGTCGCCGGAGCGGCCATCTTTGTAAGAGCCATATTCACCGCGATAGCAGCCCGGCCGGCCGTGAATCTCGTCGGCGATCTTGGCAACGATGTTGAACGGCCAGTCCTCGCGATGACATTTACGGCCAACAATAGCGTCCGCAAGCAAATAGACACCGACGCCGATTGCGACAGCGCCACCATCGGCTTTCGCCTCGGTCGTGGCCCCCGTCATCATCATGGCGGACAGCGCCAGCGCCGCCACAGCTGTTGAGATCGTCTTCATAGTCCCTCCGTCTACAAAATTACCCTACCGAAACGGCACAGACTTAGCCGCCGAATTTGAAAACAAAACGGCAATGACGAATTTGAGCCTTAAAGCATTACCGTTTCATGAAGGCAAACGCCCGGCGGCGGGCTTTGTTTCAACGGAATCTCGTTGGAGCAGCCGGGCGCACAGAGGCTAGATCAACCCTCGTTCAAGTGGAATCACTTGGACGAGGTTAAGTTGATCGATATCCATATGTCAGTGCAACTGTTCCCGCGTCCATCCCCGCCTTCGCGGGGACATGCTTGGACGCGCGTTGCGCTAGTCGCAATAGACCGGGCGGTAGCACTTCTTATAGCTCGGCTCGCATTGGACATCGCCGTACCGATCCCGGTAGCATTCGCCGCGCACCCAGCGGCAGCGACGCGGCCCGCGATAGCAACCCTCGCGTGCATAGGCGTCGGTAGTGGCCGCGCCCATCCCCAGGATCCCGAGCGCCACGCCGGCGGCGAATGCGCCTTTGCGGCCGCGTTTGGCTTCGGCGCTGTCCATGCCTGCGACGACGAGAGATGCCGTCAGGACCAAGGCGGTGAGAATGGCCGGAATCTTGCTGAGCATAATTGTCTCCATCGCTTCGAATGATCGAACGCTGATCCCACCACTGATCCGGTTCGGCGCTCGGAAGGACGGACGGATTTTAGGCGCTGAGCTCTGAAACGAAGTTTAAGCAGATTGCTCGAATTGTCGTTATCGGGCCGGTAGCGGAGGAGTGAAGGTCAATGAAAATTCCGGCCTTTGGGGAGGGTTTGAGTTGCAAGATTTGCCGCGGAACGCCGGACATGCCGGGAGACATAGGCGCGGCGGTCCTCCTCGACAGGCCGGCGAACCTCATCGCCGGGCGAAAGAAAGTCCCGGGAAGGCGGCTGCCTTGCGGCCAGATTGGAAAGATGTCCGCTCATATCGAAGAGTTCGCCGGCGATGACATGAATGACGCCCTGCTCGCTCTGGAGCCGCCCCCGCACGCCAAGGAGCCGGGCGCCAAGGGCAATGCGCCGGTATTTTTCAAAGACTTTCGGCCAGATGATGATATTGGCGATGCCGGTTTCGTCTTCGAGCGTGGAGAAGATGACGCCGGATGCGGTGCCCGGCCGTTGCCGGATCAGAACGATCCCGGCGACCTTGACCATGCGGCCCGAGGGCAGATCCCGGAGCCTGGCTGACCGCAGATAGTTTCGGGCATGGAAATCCTCCTTCAGCAGCGCCATGGGATGCGCCTTCAGCGACATGCGGATGGCGATGTAATCGGCCAGCACATGCTCGCCGAGCGTCATTTGCGGCAGGCTGACCTCGGCTTCATGGGCAAGCGGGGAGCTGGCCATGGCCGCAAAAAGCGGCAAACTTTCGAGCATCGCGGCAGGCGTGCCGGTCTCGGCATAGCGGGAGACGGCCCAGAGCGCCTGACGCCGGTCGAGGCCGATGGAGCGGAAGGCGTCGGCTTCGGCGAGAATTTTCAGCTTGTGAACCGGAAGTCCCGTGCGCGCGGCGAAGTCATCGAGCGTGGTAAAAGGCGCCGTCCGCCTTGCTTTTTCGATCGCTTCCGCATCGCCGGCACTCAGGCCTTTCACCTGCCGGAAGCCGAGCCGCAGAGCGCATTGCGGCTCGTTGTCTCTTGTTTCCACAGGACTATCAGGTTTTCGCCCTCTCCCATCGCGGGAGAGGGCGGCGCGGAGCGCCGGGTGAGGGAGTGCCGACTGACGGCTCGTCAGGGGCGTACTGATATACTCTTCCCCTCACCCACCCGCCTTCGGCGGGGCCCTCTCCCGCAAGGGGAGAGGGCAAGGCTGGCCGCGTCGCTCGGCGTTCCTCTCCGGACTCCAGCGTGCAGTCCCACACACTGTGATTGATGTCCACTTCTCGCGCCTCGCCGCCATGATCGCGGAAATCGCGGACGATCTGGGCGGGCGCATAAAAGCCCATGGGCTGCGAATTGAGCAGAGCGCAGGCAAAGACATCCGGGTGGTGGCATTTGATCCAGCAGGAGACATAGACGAGCAGGGCGAAGCTCGCCGCGTGGCTCTCGGGAAAGCCATATTCGCCGAAGCCTTCGATCTGGCGAAAACAGCGTTCGGCAAACTCGGCCTCATAGCCGTTCCGCTTCATGCCTTCGATGAGCTTTTCGCCGAATGTCTGGATCGTGCCGGCATGGCGGAAGGTGGCCATGGCGCGGCGGAGCTGGTCGGCCTCATCGGGCGTGAAGCCGGCCGCGACAATGGCGATCTTCATCGCCTGTTCCTGGAACAGCGGCACGCCGAGCGTCTTCTTCAGCACCTCTTCCAGTTCCGGGCTGGGATAGTCGACCCTCTCCTTCTTGTCGCGGCGGCGCAGATAGGGATGCACCATATCGCCCTGGATCGGGCCGGGCCGGACGATGGCGACCTCGATGACCAGATCGTAGAAACATCGAGGCTTGAGCCGCGGCAGCATCGACATCTGCGCCCGGCTTTCGATCTGGAACACGCCGAGCGTGTCGGCCTTGCAGATCATGTCGTAGACTTGTCCGTCGTCCCAGGGGATGTTGGCCAGCGTGCAGTCCATCCCCCGCCAGGCTTTCAGCAGCTCGAAGCTCTTGCGGATGCAGGTCAGCATGCCGAGCGCGAGCACGTCGATCTTCAAAAGGCCGAGCTGGTCCAGATCGTCCTTGTCCCATTCGATCATGGTGCGCTCCGGCATGGCGGCATTGCCGATGGGGACGATGTCTTCGAGGAGCCCGCGCGTGATGACGAAACCGCCCGTATGCTGGCTGAGATGGCGCGGGAAACCGGTCAGCTCGCGGGCAAGGCGCATGGCGAGCCGCAAGGTGCGGTCACCCGGATCGAGCCCGGCTTCGCGGATATGGCTGTCCTCGACGCCCTTTGAGGACCACCACCACATCATGCCGGACAGCGCGCCGATCACATCTTCCGACAGGCCCAGCGCCTTGCCGACCTCACGAATGGCGCTCTTGGCGCGGTAGGTGATGACGGTCGCCACGATGCCGGCGCGGTTGCGGCCGTATTTCTCATAGACATATTGCATCACCTCCTCGCGCCGCTCATGCTCGAAATCGACGTCGATATCGGGCGGCTCGCCGCGTTCGGCGGAGATGAAGCGCTCGAAAAGCAGATCGATCTCGGCCGGGTTTACGGAGGTGATGCCGAGACAGTAGCAGACAGCGGAATTGGCCGCCGAGCCGCGTCCCTGGCAGAGAATGCCGCGCGAGCGGGCATAGCGGACGAGATCGGCGACCGTGAGGAAATAGCGCGCATAGTTCAGCTTCTCGATCAGCTCCAGCTCGTGCTCGACCTGCTTTCCGACCTTTTCCGGCGCGCCGTCCGGGAACTTGTCCCACAAACCCTGCTCCGTGTAATGAACAAGCGCCTCCTGCGGCGAGGCGAAAGGCTCACAGGGCTCGTCCGGATATTCATATTTCAGCTCTTCGAGCGAAAAGCGGCAACGGCGGGCGATCTCGACGCTGCGGGCGACGGCCTTCCCGTAGCCGGGATAAAGCCGCGCAATTTCGTCGGGGCTTCTCAAATGCCGTTCGGCATTGCGCTGCAGACGGTAGCCCGCTTCCCGGATGGTGCATTTCTCGCGGATGCAGGTGAGCACATCCTGCAAGGGCTTGCGTGCGGGAAGGTGATAAAGGCAATCCCCCACGGCGGCCATTGGCGCGCCGGTCTCCCTGCCCAGCTTGTCCAACCGTGCCAGACGGCGTGCGTCCTGTCCGTCAAAGGCAAGCGCGGCGCCGATGAAAACATGTCCGGGAAACCGGCCGGCGAGATCCCAGGCGGCTTCGGCGAAGGCCTGGGGCGGTGCGTCCCAGGGCGGCAGCAGGATGAGGATCTGCCCTTCGCCATGGCGGATCAGATCGTCGAGCCAGAGATAGCATTCGGCCTTCGGCGCGCGGCGATTGCCGCAAGTGAGCAGGCGGCAGAGCCGTCCCCAGGCGTCGCGGTCGGTCGGCAGGCAGGCGATTTCGAGGGGTTGGCGCGCGGTGCCACGACTTCTCAGCGTCGCCCCGGCCCCCGGCTCGCCACCGGGATGCAGCTCATCCTGCAGCACCAGCCGGCAGCCGGGGATGTATTGCAACCCAAGCTGCTTGGCGGGCTTGTGCGCGCGGACGACGCCGGCGACGCTGTTCCGGTCGCAAATGGCAAGCGCTTTATAGCCGAGCGCGGCGGCGGCCTCGGCCAGCTCCTCCGGCCGCGAAGCGCCGCGCAGAAAGCTGAAATTGCTTGCCGTGACGAGTTCGGCATAGGCGCTCATGGGAAGAGCCCATGGACGAACCAGCGCTGCTTTTCACTGTTTCCGTAAATCCCCTCGCGATAGAGCCAGAAACGCTGCCCGCGCTCATCCTCGACGACATAATAATCGCGCGCGGGCGGCACCTTGCCATCCTCCCACCATTCCGGCGAAATCCGCTCCGGCCCTTCCGCCCGTTCGACCTTGTGACGGCAGCGCCGCCAGGTAAACTGGCGCGGCGGATAGTCCGGCACCCTCACAATCACCTCGACCGGCTCCGGATGCGGCAGCAGCATCAGCGGGCGCGGCAGGGTGAGCGGCAAGGGAACGGCAGAGGCGCACGGCTGGGCGGAGGCGCTTGCCGGCACATGCAGGCTGGCGCGCTCCGGCCAGTGGCTTTCGGCAAAGGCAAAGCGCGTCACGGCCTTCTCGCCGAGCCGCGCCGTGACCCGGTCGAGAAATTGCGCGATCTGCTCTTTGGCATTCCCGCCGTTAGCGGCACTGTCCAGAATATCCGCCTGCCGGCCGACAAGCGGTTCCGCGCCCAGCGCGTAGAGCGCCACCGCATCGAAACCCAGCGAGGGATCGAACCGGCCTTCAAGCGCAGACAATTTCTCCTTCAGTATACGGCCGATATGCTTCGCCTCCGCGCTCGGCCTCGCCATCTGGAAACGCACCTCGCTTTTGCCGTTCTGCGTGTCGAAAAGCGAGAAGGTAAAGCGGCGCGCGCCCTTGCCGTCAGCCTTGAGCTGGACGGTGACGCTGTCGATGAGGATCGCCGCCGTTTGCTCCAGCCCCTCGAAAGCGGTGAGCGGATCGGCGAATTCGAGCCGTGCCGCATAGACCGGCTCCGGCATCAGCGGCGACAGGGCCTCCCCTTCGCGTCCGAGCGCCTGATCGAGACGGCAGGTAATCGCCTTGCCGAGCCGTGCCCTGAGGCTCGCGCGCGGGATTTGCAGGAGCTGGCGGATGGTTTTGAGCCCGAGCCTTTCAAGGAGCGCCGCGCCTTCCGCACCGATCCGCAGCGCCTTGATGGGAAGGGCTGCAAGCGCGTGCGCCTCCTCGCCCGGCGGCACGACGACGGCTGGGGTCTTGGAGAACCGCGCCAGCCCCCAGGCGGCGCCGGCCATACTCGCCATCGCCCCTTCCGCGGCAAAACCGAGGCTGTAAAGAGAGTGCAGAATGCGGTCGAGCAGAGCCTCCTCGCCGCCAAAGAGATGGGCAAGCCCCGTCGCCTCGATCCAAAGCCCGTCCGGCTCGTCCGGCGCCACCCAGGGGCTGAAGCGGTTGCAGGCTGCGGCAAGCCGCTTCAGCTCGCGCCATTCGGCCTCGGGCTCGTGCGGTACGGCCGCAAGCGAGGGCAGCATGGCGCAGGCATCCGTGATCAACATCCCGGTGCGCAGGCCCGCCCCGCGCGCGGCCCTATTGAGCCCGACAATGCGCTTGCCGCCTTTGCCCTTGGCGATGACCGCCAGCGGCTTGGGCGAAGGATCATGCAGCCCGACGCCGCCGTCCTCCTGCGCCTCGAGCCGGTCCGTTCTCCAATAGGGGAGCCATATGGAAATCACGCGCTGCATCGAACTCCATCTCCCATCTTTGCGGTCGGAAACTGGCCATGCGCTCCAGGCGAAGCTGCAGGCGCGGCGGCCCCAAAAGCCGATCACCGGCATGCCGGCCCTGCATCCGGCTGGGCTGAGCCGAGACCCGCCAGCGCCCTTCAGCCGCGGTGGCGCCACCGCTTTGCCAGTGCCGGATGAGGAAAAGCGGCGTCTTTTTCGCTGTAACGCGCGATTTCAGCCGGCGGCTTGCCCCGAAGGCGTAGAGCCGCTCTTGCAGTCCCAAAGCGCCGATGACCGCGCCGAAAGCGCCCGAGCCGACCGCCTCCTCCAGCGTCCAGAGCAGATCCTTCTCTTTCGCGGCGCTGATCATGAGCAGCCGGTCCGGCGCGATGCCGAGCCCTACCAAACCATGGCCGTAAAGCGTGCCGCGTTCCTGCGCCCCGCTCGCCAGGCTGCAAAAGCACAAACTCTGGCCTGTCCCGCCGACGGCGCGCGCCGCCATGGAAAAGGCAAAGGCGAGCGCTGCGCTTTCATCGCCCGGAGCGGCGGCAAGGAGCTCATGAAAGCCCGAGACCGGCAGCAGCTTTTCGGGGGGGAGGCCCGCGGTCCGCTTGCCCGCCTCGCTTGCCGAGGAGGACGCCAGACGCAGCGCGGCAGGGGCAGGCCCTTTGGACTTGGTAAGCGGCGGCTCCGAACGGGCGGTGGTTGAGCAGAGGGACAGCATCGCAAGGTTGTTCTCTTTTTGTTCTCATCTAAAAACGCCATTCCCGCCCGGCTTGTCAAGCCCCTCCGCTCGGAACGTGCATCCGCAAGGCCCAGGGTGTAAGACAGAGAACACAGCATTTGCGAGGAGGAGTTCATGGACATCCGACCGGCAGGAACCATCCCGACACGCCCCGTCAATCCGGACTATTTCACCGGCACGGTCTGGCAGGACGCGATCATCGAGGCGCCGGAACCGGCCCGCGTCCGGGCGCTGCGCGTCAGCTTCGAGCCAGGCGCGCGCACCAATTGGCACACCCATCCTCTGGGTCAGACGCTGCATGTCCTGAGCGGCATCGGCCGTGTGCAAAGCTGGGGCGGACCCTTGCGCGAAATACGCCCCGGCGACACGGTCTGGATCCCGCCGGGCGAAAAACATTGGCATGGCGCGGCGCCGGACATCGGCATGGTTCATCTGGCGATTCAGGAAGCGCTGAATGGCGAGCACGCCGAATGGCTCGAGCCGGTCACGGATGAGGTCTATTCGGCTGAACCGGCCGCTTAAATTCGTGGGCGCGCGCGGAACGCTCGACCGCTCGCCCCACACCGCGCATTCCTGGATTGCGTCGCCATACGCAATCAAGTACTGAAAAGAAAGATTTTGGCCTCCATATCAGGACAGCGGCGCCGCTTGCGCCAGACAAGCCGGGAGCCGCAGCCGAACGGCCAAGCTTCCCGCCAAGGCCGGCTTAGCTCAGTTGGTAGAGCGGCTGATTTGTAATCAGTAGGTCGGGAGTTCGAGTCTCTCAGCCGGCACCATTTTTCCTACCAATCCCGAGTTGCAAGCGACGCAGCGGAGTGAACTCCGGTGCAACTGCGGGTAATGGAAGAACGGGGTCGAAAGAGGCTCGGAGAGAAGCCGAAAATTCGTGGTTACACGGGGGTTACACTTCCTTCGCGGTAATAGCGGCTTTGTTGCTCCTCGGGAGGAGGCGGGTGAAAAGACGGAAATCTCACCCCAAGCTTGCCGGAACGCCACCTCTTACGCTGCAATCGGTTGAGCGGCTTCAATCCGTGCGGTTATGAATTCGAAGAGAGGGCCAAAACACTCGAAATGCTCTCGTGCCAGCGTAGGCACCACCTGCTCTGCAAAACTTATCTTGTTACCGACAAATCTGAACCAACCAGCAGGGCTGTTAGGATCTATCCCGAAGTACCGCTCCATGCCTGGCGCTTCGTAATGCGTAGGTCGGGGGTTCGAATCCCTCTTGCGGCACCAATTTTCATAATAAATTCAACGTTGTACGGAGCGCGCCGGAGTAAAATCCGGTGCAACTGGGGGTAATAGGCGGACAGCGCTGAAAAAGCGAACAGCGAGCCCGAAAAGGCCGTGGTTACACGATGGTTACACCTCAGAAATTGCTCCACTCGCCCAAAATTCGACGTGGCTGTCGATATTCACGGTTGAGGCCGGGTTGCGGTGAAAAGGGCCATTTGGACGTCGCTGGCAGATGGGCACGATTGCGGTGATTTCTGTCGCGGCGACATCGCCGAGGGAAACTCCAAGTTCGACATTTTGACTCCCTGAGATAAAAAGGGGCAATAGTTTGGTGGTTTGCTGGCCGAACCGCGATGGTGCGCTCGGCGAAATGAAGGTTTTCATTTTGAGTACACTCAGGCGCGCTCGATGGTGATTCGCGTCAGCACTTTGTGACGGTGCTTTGCTTGATTGTTGAAATTCATGGACAGTATCGTTCGTCAAATTCATCCGGAGCAGCGTCAGCGCGAAGGGATTGTTGAGCCACGGCTCTCGGAGTTTCTTGCGCAACCCAATATCGTGCTTCTTGGGGACCCTGGGGCAGGCAAGTCACACACGTTCCGAGAGGTGGCGGCCGCGTGCAACGGACGGTACCTCACCGTGCGAAAATTCCTCACCCTCCCCGTTCGAAACACGGGCGAGGTCCTCTTCATCGACGGTCTCGATGAGCGGCGCGGCGGACGCGGCGACCGTGACACCGTAGAGGCGCTTGCGGCTAAACTGATCGAAGCGGACCCGGCGGCGGTTCGCGTCTCCTGCCGTGTTGCCGACTGGCTTGGTGACAGCGATCTCGTCTCCCTGGAGGCTTTCTTCGAAGGCCGCGGCGGCCCGGTTGTGCTGGCGCTGGAGGCGCTCACTCCTGGCGAGCGGATCGCCGTCTTGACCGATAACGGCATGTCGCAAACAGACGCCGACGCGTTCCTGCGCGAGGCCGAAGAGCGCGGCCTGTCGGAGTTTCTTGGCAACCCGCAAAACCTTCTGCTGCTGCGCCGGGCCGTCCAAGCGGGCGTGTGGCCGGCAACCCGCCGAGAGCTTTTCGAAATGGCCACCCGGCTAATGCTGCGGGAGGAGAATCCCGAGCGGGCGCGGACGGGGACCGGCGTCTATACGGGCGAAGAGCTACGGCTGCCCGCTGGGGCGGCGATGGCAGCTCGTCTCATTAGTGATATTGAGGCGATCAGTCTCGCCGACCAGGAAGGTACCGAGGACATCCCGAGTTACCGGACGCTGCCATTTTTCGATCACGACAAGACAATTGCCGCTCTCGGCCGTCGCGTGTTCGAAGCCGCACCAGAACCGGAGAGCGTCGATTACGTTCACCGCACTACGGCCGAATTTTTGGGCGCGGAGTGGGTTGCGCACGCAGTTCGCGCGGGCCTCCCGATCGGACGCGTGGTCGCCTTGATGGGCGTAGACGGACATCCTGCGTCCGAGTTACGCGGGCTGCATGCGTGGCTCGCAGTGCATCTTCCCGAACATGCCGAGCGGCTTATTGACGCCGATCCTTATGGGGTGCTCACCTACGGTGATGCGGCATCATTGAGTCGGGCGCTCTGCTTGCATCTTGTCCGTGCCCTTGCGCGGCTATCTAGCACAGACCCGTGGTTCCGTGCAGGGAATTACAATTCGCCAGCCATCGCAGGTCTCGCCCGCGAGGACGTGATTGACGAATTCCGCACCGTCCTTCGGTCGCCGGACGCAACGTTCGGCGTGCGCGGTATTGTCGTTGAGGCGATGGCGCTGGGGGAGCCATTGCCGGCGCTGCGAGAAGATCTCACTGGCATCCTGGAAAACGACACTCTTCCATACGCCGAGCGACTGTACGCGCTCATCGCTTTGCTCCGTCTCGGCGAAGAAGGCAAGGCAAGCGTGTTGCACGCTTGTCGCACCTTGTTCGGGACGGACCTGAATTCGCTCCGCCTCCGCTCCGAAGCAATCGGACGCCTCTACAATGATCCGTTCGGACCAGTGGATGTTGCGTGTCTGGTGAACGACATGCTCGCCTGTCCAGACCGAGCGCACGTCGGAGAGCCATGGTATTTGTCGGAAAGCCTTCCGGCGGCCGATCTGCCCCCCATTCTCGATGCGCTGGAGCCGCTCGCGAGCAACACCAACGCGGAAAACACCAATAAGTGGGAAGTCGTTCACTTCCTGGACCGCGCGCTTCTGCGAGTGCTGGAGGCGCCGGATGCGATCGAGCCGGCGCGACTGCTTGCGTGGCTATCGAAGCGTCGCACATTTGCGCGAGCCTATTCCGACTCCACGGAACAACTACGTGCAGCGTTGCGTGCGCGACCGGAGTTCTTGCAAGAGATGCTGACGTCTTTCCTCCAGAGCTTTATCCCGGGGGATGATCGATGGCGGCAGCTTTCGCATTTTCGTGAGGCCGTCCTCTTCGAGACCGGTCCCGACCAACTTATAGACGGCATGCTTACTGCTATGGCCGCGGAGCCCGCCGGCAGCGAGCGTGAGCTGTTTTTCTATGAGGCGGCGCTCTCGCTGAGCTATCAGTCGACGGACAGCCAAGCGACTTTCACGCGTGTCTATGAGGCGGCGGACAACCGCGTCAATTTATCGGCCGTGCGGGAGCGGTGTATTCAATCGACACTCACACAATCTCACCTGGAGATGGCGGAGCGTCGCGCAGCTCGCGATGCTGAGGATTCGGATAACCCCGATCGCCTGCGCCAAGATTTCGCGTGCGACGCGGAGGCGATCGCATGCGGTGCGCATCTCGATTGGTTGAAATGGGCTGCGCAGGTCTATCTCGGAATGTTTGCCGATGTGGATCGTGGCGAGCCGCCCGAGGTTCGCCTAATTCCCATTCTGGGTGACGCTCTTACGGTCGCGGCCCTGAACGGCCTCGTCGCCGCGCTCGACCGGACCGATTTGCCGTCATTGGAAGACGTAATTGCGCTTGCCATCCAGAACCGGCACAGGCCTGTGTGGAATATCTACATCGCAGGTCTATGTGAAAGGTTTCGCGGAACCGCCAGCCTTGAGGGCGTGGCCGACGAGCTTCTGCGCGCAATGCTCGCCTATAGTCTCTCGAATCCGGCGGCACAATGCGAATCCTGGAAACAATTTCTGCTGCGCGAACAACCAGAGCTTGTTCGGGAGGCCTACGAAACAGTGGCACGGGCGAAACTGGCGCGCGGCCAGCAGCACCGCAACGGCATACATGAATTGCTGACGCATGAGGCGTTCGAGACGCTACGCGAAGAAGTCGTGCTTGGTCTTCTGCGAGACTTCCCCAACGCGAACGCATTTTCGCTTCAGGACCTGTTAATGGCCGCGCTAAGCATCCCCTCGGCCCACACTGCGCTGCTCGCCCTTGCCGATTCTGTTCTGAGCGGTACAGTGCCAGTTGATCAGCCGCAGCGCGAACTTTGGCTGGTGGCTGCTTGGCTTCTCTCTCCAGACCGCCGCAGCGCGGAGCTGCACGATGCCGCGCAGAATCGCCTTGAGATCGCTTTCGATTTGCGGGACTTCACCGGGCATGACCGCAATCATGACGCCCCAAGGCAGGCAATATCGTTGGCGCAGACGGAGTTCCTGATTCGCCTCGTAGGTACATTACATCCGCCGGCAGACTATCCAAGCAACGGTTGGGCGGGCAGCCGCGATGCCTGGGATGCGGCGGATTATGTTCGCGCTCTGGTCAATAGCCTATCTTCACATGCCACGCAGGCGGCAACAGACGCGCTCTCACGTCTAAAATCTGATGCCGCACTTATTGCTTACCGGCCACAAATACAGCATGCGCTCGCTAACCAACGTGCGCACCGGCGAGAGGCCGAATACGATCGGCCCAATTGGCCGCAGACCCTACATGCACTCGAAAATAGACAGCCGGCGACAGTGGCCGACCTTCACGCAGTGCTCGTCGAGCATCTCGACGATCTCCGCACGCGGATTCGCACAGAAAATACTGACATTTACCGCATGTTCTGGAACCTCGATGGGCACGGACGCCTGCAATCGCCCCGTCCGGAGGAGGCCTGCCGCGACGATCTCATCACACTCTTGCGGCAGCGATTGGCGCCGCTTGGCATCACCATCGAGCCAGAAGGCCACATGGTGAGCGACCGGCGTGCCGATATTTCGGCGTCGATGCCTGGTCGGAAGATTTTCCGTGAGATTAAGCGCGACTATCATTCGGACGTTTGGACTGCTCCGGACAATCAGTTGGAGAGATTTTACGCTCACGATCCCGAGGCGCTCGGTTTCGGCATCTATCTAGTATTCTGGTTTGGGGATGCTCGCCCGCCGCCGATCCCGCTCCCACCGGATGGCCAGCCACGCCCCACCACAGCGGCGGAAATGGAAGCAAGGCTGCGTGCGCGTCTCCCGCCCGACCGTATGGTGCGAACCGCCGTCATTGTGATCGACGTCACGAAACCGAATTAGAGGGGCTCAGACCGCTTTCGCCTTATTAGCCTTGATTTGAATTGGAGCCGCCGGCCAAATTGTGAGGGACCGAGAAGGTATAGCATCTCCCGGGAGGCCGCTTTGGGCCAATTCGGGAAGCCGGGTATTATAAAAATCTCGAAGCGTAGCCCGACTCTCACGCACTGAAGCTGCAGTGGTGGCTTTTTAGCTCGAAGCCGTCGTCAGCGGGGCTCTCCGCCTTCAGCAGCAAGTGCACTTCCACCCCGAGCGCCTGCGCCGCGTGCCAGAGCGTAATGATCGTCGGGTTCCGCTCGCCCAGCTCCAGGCCTGAAATTGTCATGGTGGCCATAACGCGCCACTTATTTTGACGGAACCCAGGCTTGATCGGCTGTCAATTTGTAGGTCCATGGCAGGCCGGCATTTCGCCAGCCGTTTACCGTCCGCATGCCCGCCTTGTCTTTGTCACCTTCGAACCCCTCGACCAGGTTCCAAACATTGGTGTAGCCGGCCTCGGCGAGCGCGTTGGCAGCCGAGGCCGAGCGGTTGCCTGACCGGCAAATCACGATGATCGGATGGTTCTTCCCGAACCCATCGCGTGCCGTTATTGCTTCGACGTTCTTCACGAAATCGGGGTTGGGCGCCTCTTTATACGCCCCCTTTTTCTCATCGAATTCCATCTTGACGATCTTGAACGGAACGATGGCATCGACCGGTGCGGGGTGGCCGACGAAGCTGACCTCGATTGGATCGCGCACATCCACGAACAGAATCCCAGGCTCGGCGTCTAGCGCCGCCGCCGCATCCGCCGGGGTGAGGTAGAGGCCAAGCGTTGTTTGCTTGGCCGCAGGGAGGTCACTGGCTTTTACGCTGGACCGGATGTCTGCCGCGTACGCGGTGGCACCGACCACTACATACGCTATGACAAGAAGGAGCAGTCTCAATTATCGAACTCCAATGAAGCAATTGGTCCAACCTACGAACGATTCAGCGAGGTATACTTGACTTAAATCAAGCGTCCGAAACATTGTGAGCGTGACGTCTGAGATGGGACGCATGCGGACTTTTGTTCGATGTAGCGCCTGACCAATTCCCTCCTCTCCCCCACATTTCGGCGCGCTCGATATCGTCGCCGCGCCGCTTCTTGCGGCCACGAACGACGGGGACCGCTGCCGGATGGGCTGACATATCCACGCGGGCGGAGATGGCACGGAGGGCCTGCTTGATGGCCTTCTTATCGCTCATCCTGATGCTTAGCGTTGGCCTGTTCACGACGAGCACGACCAATCAATCGCTCGTGGTGCTCGGCGGCTATGCGTTCGCGTTGGCGGGGAAACTGGGAGAGGAGTGGTGAAGCGGCGACGGAGCACCGCCGCGTCGGAACTTTGCCCCTTTACAGACGAACGCTTACGACTGTGCGATTTCCGCAAGGCGGTGTTTAGCGGACATTCCGCATTCGGCTGCAATGCGTCCGCTTTGCGCCAAAAGCAGACATCTCGCGATCCGCGGATAAACGACCGATGTGGGGGCGCAAAGCAGTCATTAACAGTGGTATTGCCTAACGGCAGCACAGGGCTCGAAGCCGCCGTCTCGCACCAATGAGCAAATGTCTTGAATGGGGCCGAAAGCCGAAATCGCATTTCTTACATTTGTCGGGATTGAGCCATGTCCCGACGCTGGCGGCCCGGTGTGCGAGAGGCTTGTCCCGGCACTTAACAGCCGCTGGTGCTCAAATTTCCCGAGTTGCCTCTCGGTTCGTCCGAAACTCGTGATATCGATACATGACGGCAAGGTGTACGATCGGTTTTGAGCGTTGATTCGCAATCGCTAAGGGGGCGGCGATGCCGGGGTCTACCAATCACCATTTCGTATCGCAGGTATATTTACGCGGCTTCGCGGAAGGCGAAGGACGTCAGGCGCAAATCTTTGTCGTCGACCGGGTGGAGCAGCGATCCTTTACCACCGGCGTACGGAACGTTGGCGCTCGTCGGCATTTCAACCTCATCGAAACCGATGCGTTCGATCCCAATGCACTGGAGGAAGCATACGGGGAGTTCGAAGGGCAAGTGGCCACAAGCCTGCGCCGCATGAAGGAAAACCAGTCATTCGATTGCGAAGAGGACCGGTTGGTCGTTCTTAATCTGATGGCACTGTTTGCGGTTAGAAACCCCAGGCTCAGAGATCACATCGGCCGCTTCATCGGCGATACGTATCAGAACATGGCTCAATTGATGACCTCCACACCAGAGCGCTGGGAAGCCATTCAGCGGCAAATGAGGGAGCAGGGTTTGGAGGTCGCAGGCGGCGAAAGCATCACCTGCGAGGAGATGCGGGATCTGGTGAGGTCCGACGAACTCGAATTCGGTCCGCACCAAAACCACCTAATCGCTCTCGAACTGAATAATCACGACGCTGTTCTCAACACGCTGGCGGAGCGCAATTGGATGCTGCTTATTGCCGGCGAGGATGCGGGGGACTTTGTTACGTCAGATCATCCAGTCGTGCTCATGGGCGCGCCGGGCACAGGCCTTCAGAGCGTCGGCTACGGCATGACGCAAACCGCTGTGCTGTTTCCGGTTAGCCGTAAGCTTTTCCTCAACGGCACCTTTGAAGGCCAGGACGGGATTCACCGCTTAGGCCGAGAGGAAGTGGCACTTCTGAATTCGAGCGTGATATTCGGCGCGGAACGGCAAGTGTATGCATATAATGAGCGCTTTTCCTATTCGCGGTCGGATCGTCTAGCTTTGGGTGGTGAACTGTTTGCCGACCCATTGTTCATCCGCTTTGAGAGTGAACCCTCTTGAAACCTTGATCGCCGCCCTCCCCTCTTGCTCTAATTGTGATCATCCGACGATAGGCAGAATTCCTCCCTGCTTTGACTTCCGCAACGAGGCGAAAGCGGCCTTACTTCCCCGTTGCGCTGTCTTCCGCTCCTTCACCCATAGTGGAAGTTCAAACCGAGACAATGCCAGTTCGCGAGATCGCTCGTTTCTCGATCTGCATCAGCCTATATTCACCGCAGGCGCTGGAGATCAAGATTGCGACAGATCCTAATGGACACCGGAACTGACGCCGGAGCCGACGTTGTCGAACCATGCGGCCGCGGACGACCTCCCGGCTCGACCTATGATCACTTTGACACCGGTCCCCTGCTGGACCTGCATCGGCGACGGATCGCAGAACCGGATCTATCCTTAGAGGCTGCGGCCAAGAGCGTTGCCGGCCGCATCCATAACGCGGAGTGCATCGAGCCCGCTTCCCGGCTCAGAAGGCTACGGCGCAGTTATCCGCGGTGGCTTGAGCAGCACAATCCGTCCCCGGAATATTTGTCAGAAGATTGATCGCTGAAACTGTGCTTGTTGTGGCTCTGAGGTAGACACCAGAGTCACAGCAATGCAGAGCGCATCAATGTCCCATTTTCCTGAATTGCTTCGGGTCCGCGTTCCGCGCGGCCTTCCCGAAGCTTTGGCGATGGGTGCTCGTGCTCGCAACACCAGCCCTGCCGAATATGCGCAGACAGGCGCTTCTGGCGGTGCTTGCCAAGGATGGTGTCCACCTTCGTGACGGCCGTGTCGAGGCTGAGCGATAGGGGACAAGCGCCTGATGGACGAGGACGCAATCCCGCACAACATAACCGGCACCGCCGCGAAAATGATGGAGTTGAATCAGTGACGGAAACAGAAACGATAGCCAAGCCGGCAAAGGCAAAGACGCCGGAAAGCCCGGAGGCTCAGCGCGCCGCACTCGAAGCCCGGCATGCCGAGCTGCAAGAGATGAACGGCCTGCCCGTGGACCTCGTCCGCCAGGCGCAGGAAGCCGTCGAAGCCCGCCGCCGCGAGATGGTCGAAATCGAGAACCAGCTCGCCGAACTCGACGCCGCAACCGGCGCCCGCGCCAAGGCGCAGCGTGAGGAGGCGCACCGCACCAAGCTGGACCGTGAAGAAGCTCTCCGCAAAGAGCTGGTCGAGCTGGAGGAGAAGCGGCTCAAGCAGATCGCTGAGGCCGAGGCCGGCGCCAGACAGTTCGCTTCAAGCCTGAAGGCGGCGGCAGAGACAACCGTCGCCCAGCGCAAGATTGCCGTCGCTCTCGGCACCAAAGGCGCCGGCTACTGGCTCGATGAAACCGGCCTCATCAGCCGCTGCGCCTCGCGGCTTGGCAGTGTCGTCTGCGCCCGTGGCGGGGATCACAACAACTGGTCGCGCGGTACGCTGGGCACGATCAGATGGACGGCCACGTCGCTCTACCCCGCCGATCAGAACTGGGCCGAAGCTGAGGAAAAGCTCGCGGTCCCCGCAATCGTTGCAATCACTGAACAAAAGGAAACCATCTAATGGCCACAGCAGCTGCAAAGAAATCATCGCCGGAAGCCGGCGTCGCACCGGTCGAGGCGCCGACGCCGGAAGTTCAGCCCGAAGATGTCAGGATCGAAGCCGGACAGCATAATCGCCGCGTAATCGTGCATATGCCCTGCGGCACTGTCGGCGATGATATCAGAAACCCGAAAATCTGGCGGAAGGTCCAGGCCACCCGGTCGAATGCGCTGATGAGGCTCGACGAAATCGTCGTCCTTGGTCATGACGAGTCCTGGTATGCCCGCGCGATTTGCGCGCATGCGACCAACACCGAAGCGATCCTCTGTGTTGAGAAGATCGGCACATTCCGGGCGATCGCCGACCAGCTTTACGGCGACGGCAAATACAGGGTGCATTTCAGACATGGGTCGTATTTCGTCCAGCGCATCGCTGACGACGTCATTGTCGACAGCGTTGGCTACTCGACTGAAGCGCAGGCCATCCGGGCGATCGAGCGGATGTATCCGACAAGGGTGAACTGAGATGTCGAATGACCTGATCCCGGCATCGGGTACGCCGCCCGCCGCCAGCGAACTGAGCTGGGCCGATCTCAACCTCCTGCGCGATGAGGCCGACGCATTCGAGCGCAGTGTCGATTATCTGACGGAAGCGGAGGTCGAGCGGGAACTCAGTCGGATCGCGGAGTATCGGAGAACAAATCGCGCTGCCTATGTCAAAGACGAGGAGACGCAACAGCGCGAACGAGCCCTGCTGGCCAAACGCGAGCAAGGACCATCCGATCTTGATCCGGAACTTCTCGACGAATGGCGGCGCGCCGGCGGCGTCGAGCTTCATCTGAAGATCGCGCAGGAAGCGGCCGAGACTGCGCTGGAATCGCTTTCCTATTCCGATCAGCAGGATCTGGTGCAGTCGTTCGACAGCTTGCCTGACGCGGTGCAAACGCAGATCTTTCGCTTCATGTCCGTCAGACCTGGCGGCACCGCCCGGCCTGCTTCTGACGCGGTGGTCGAAAAATTCAAGGAGAAGGACGTCGGCGCCGCGATGGTGAAGGAATGGGGACGGCAAGCCGCACGCAAGCTCGGCCAGATCCGGGATGCGACCAGGCTGATGTCCGAAAAGATGAGCGCGTCGGAAGAACAAGCGGCGCGAGACTGGTTCGATCTTCTGCCGGCGTCACAGCAAAAAGCGGTGCTCCGCGTGCTGGCGAGATAAGGACGAAGCGATGGCGGACGTGAAGCAGGCGATGATTTACGCGCGGTTCGACTGGTTCTTGAGCCAGCCGCAACGGGTCCGCGATCATGTCCTTGCTGTCCAGGAGATGAAGGCGCTGATGCGCCGCATGAGCCGCGAACGCCGTCATCAAGATCATGTCCGGCCCGGAGACACCGAGGAGGCCGCAGGATGACGAAGTCCAAAGCCGACAAACGTGTCCTGGCCAGCGACGAAGGACTTGGCGTCGAGACGGTCAGCGAAACGCCGAAGTTGACCGTGCGGCAAGAGCGATTTGCGCAAGCGTATGTCGAAATCGGCATCGCTTCCGAAGCCTATCGGCGCGTTTTCGATACTTCGAACATGCTGGATAAGACGGTGTGGGAAAAGGCTTCGCGTCTGCTCGCTAGAGGCAAGGTCGAGGCAAGGGTTGAGCAGATCAAGGCCGATGCGCTGGCCAGGCACCAAATCACCGTCGACCGGATCATGGCTGAATACACGCGAACGGCCTTCGCCAACATGGCTGATTACGTGACTGTCCAAGATGACGGGACCGCTTATGTCGATCTGACGGACGTCAGCCGCGATCAGATGGCGGCCCTGAACGAGATGACCGTCGATGAATACACCGAAGGCAGGGGAGACAACTCGCGCAACGTGAAGCGCGTCAAGGTGAAGCTCGGGGACAAGAAAGGCTCGCTCGACAGTTTAGCCAGGATCATGGGGCTCTTTGTCGACAAGCATCAAGTCACCGGGAAGGATGGCGAGCCTTTAGCGCCAGAGGCAAGTACCCGCGACGTCGCCCGTGCTGTGCTGGATATCTTGCGAACAGCACAGTTCGCCTCGCAATCCCGGCAGGACAATGATGAGCCGGAAGCCAGGAACGGGAATGCCGGGCCAGCCTTGCCACCTGTTGAGGGCTCGAAACCGGAACGGCGCCGCTACGACTTCGGCACAGGGAAGCTGGAATGATCGAAGTCGAACTCTCGAACGGCGAGGTCGTCAACTTCCCCGACAGCATGACCGACGCGGAGATCGAGGCCGACCTGCGGAAACGCTTTCCTCCGCCGCGACCGTCATCGCTGGCGCCAGGCGAGGCGCATACGCGCCCCAATGGTGCCTCGGTCAACCTCAGCGCCATGATGAACCGCTACGTCGTCCAGGACAGCCAAGGCAAGGCTTATGGCTTGCGGCAGACACTCGATGCCGCAATCGATCTCGCCGACAGCATCCAGCCGCCGCCGCCTCCAAGGCGCAAGGCAGAACCGAAGCCTGAGAAGCCGATCGATCCGGAACTCGCCGAAAAGCAGATCGCCGCGGATGTCGAGGCTCACATTCGCCGAAGCCGGGAACAGGCGCGGCGTGCGCAGCGTTTCGACATCATTCAAAGGCGATCTCGGAACCGGGGAACGCTGGGATAATCGTGCAGCAATCGAGGAACTAGACGGAGAGCTCGCAATGAACAAGAGATGCGGACCTATGGTTCAGGCTGATCAGGTTTCCTCAGTTTCGCTCGGCGCGGTGACGATCTTTTGGACTTCGGTTAGTGCGGTTCATCAATCCAGTTCAGCTGATAGATCTGCGAACGCGGATAAAAATAAAGGCTGCACAAGTTCAGAAATGAACGACCAAGAATTAAGTCAAAGGTGTTTCCAGACGAGTGAAAATCGACAACAGCTGACGGCTCCGCGAACACGGCTCCGACTGTTGGAAATATGATCTGTATGTCGCATCTTGAGACACCCGTTTGCGAGGCGCCCATAGAGTGAATTATGATGCCATCATGCTTGAGCGTTGCACCGATTTCACTGGCGATTGATTTATCAATTGCCGATCCTTCAGCACCTGTATCTATGAGGGCTGAATAAGTCTTACCATTGTGTGCAGGCAAGTGGCCAGGTCTCGGTGACAATGTTTCGTCGCACCCGACGTGAACCATAGTAACCGGGGAACGGCCAGTGAAATTGTCAGGTGTACCAGGGCGGGGTTGTCCCAGGACCACCGGGATTGGGTGTATCATATTGTTACTCCATGAGTTCGATTCGTCGCTGAAGCAACTTTCACGGAGTGACAGGCCCGATGCTTCAGAAATGAGGCGTCGGGCCATTGCGTAAGGCTCTGTCCGCGCTGAGTATGGGGATTGACGGCAGTTCAAGTTCCTGATTTGTTCCCATTAAGGGAGACCGAATCATGGAGCACCGAAAATTCAAACAGCGGCTAGCGGAACTTATCGCGGAACTCACGCCCGCGCAGGGCCGCAAGCTGATCGATACTCTTCGCGAGCGGAGCGCTGGAAATGAAACGCAAAAGCTCATCGATGGCCAGTTTCAGACCGATCTGAAATGCCCGCATTGCAAGGGGCGTCGCATTCATCGCCATGGTATGGCGCGGGGTCTGTGGCGTTACAAATGCCTGGCCTGCGCCAGGACGTTCAACGCTCTGACCGGCACGCCGCTGGCCCGGCTTCGAAAGCGGGACCGCTGGCTGAAATTCGCCGAAGCGCTCAACGGCTCGGAGACCGTCCGCGCCGCGGCGGTGCGGACCGGGATCGACAAGAGCACGTCCTTCCGTTGGAGGCATCGTTTTTTGAAGGCGCAGAAAGACCTTAAGGACCAGCGGCTGACCGGCATCGTCGAGGTCGACGAATGTTTCGTTCTGCAAAGCCGGAAAGGTGAGCGGCGCTTGCCGCGCAAGGCGAGGAAGCGCGGCGGCAAGGCTGAAAAGCCAGGCTTGTCCAGCGAACAAACGCCGATCCTGATCGCCCGCGACCGCTACGGCCATCATCTGGATGCGGTGTTGCACAATCGCTCGGAGGACGCCGTCAACGCGGTTTTGAAGGGAGCAGTTTCGAACACTGACGTGCTGCTGTGCATGGACGGCGATCCGGCGCTGATCGCTTTCGCCAAGGCAGAAGCGATCGAATACGAGCTGATCCTCGCCAGCCACGGCGAGCACGTGCATGAAAAGGTGCTGCACATCCAGACCGTTAATAGCTATATCAGCCGCTTCAAGAAATGGCTCAACCGCTTCAACGGCGTGGCGACGAAATATCTGCCCAACTATCTCGGCTGGCGGCGAATGCTGGAAAAATCCGCTGCTTCCCTTGCGCCCGAGCACTGCTTGGCCGCCGCCATTGGATGAAACACATACTCAACGCGGACAGAGCCTTGCGTAAAGTCCAATTATCGTGAGCGAAGGAGGTCTGATGCTGAGTGCCGGCAAGATGAGCCGTTCGCTTGTGGAGCTGGTCACGCTGATCGAAAGCGCGGTTGCGGAGTTCGAGCGGGATCAACGGCAACGACCGCAGGACTATCTGCAGCGGCGCGATGGAAGCGAACCGGCAGGCAAGAGACGCGCCAAAAAGCTGGCTCGCACTTACGATGCTACGTTCAACGGCTCGGTTGGCTTTAGATGCGCGCCTGACTGGCGGATTTAAGGCATCCGAGCCGCGCTGGATTTTTCCGTGGTTGAAACTGCCTCAGGCTTTCGCGGCTCCTGCGGCTTCTCTGAGGCTAGACGCACCGGCGGCCCGCAAGCCCCTCAATAACGCTCAAGGGTCTTGGTTCTCTCAATCCGTACAGCTGAACAGGGACTTGCGGGTTCATGTTCCGTGAGTTCACGGAAACTCTTAATCCGTACCTGATGATCCGGAAATCTGGCAACGATCTCCAGTTCACCACCCATCGCTTCAATAAAGCGGCGCAAAGTGCTGACGTACATGTCAGCGCGCTTCTCCAGCTTAGCCACAGCAGCCTGGCCAACTTGGAGCGTTTGCGCCAGCTCCTCCTGGCTGAGCTTCAATGCACGCCGCAGTTCGGCCAGATCCATTTCGCTGGCGAGCCGCATGGCTTCAATCTCTGCCCGCTCCCTAGCCTCTGGCGACATGCGGGCGCGCAGCTGTGCAAAAGAATGTCTACCGGCCATCGTTGGTCTCCTTACTCAACTCGCGGAGATGCTCGTCGTAGAGCCCGTCCGCTATCGGGATCATGCGTTCGTAAAATTTCGTATCGCCCGTCTTATCGCCACCAATCAGCAGCATTGCCGTGCGGCGAGGGTCGAAGGCATAAAAGATGCGCAGCGGTCTCCCGCCACTCTGAACGCGGAGTTCCCGCATATGGCTATGGCGCGAGCCTTTGATACCGCTCGAATACGGGTGCGGCAGATTAGGGCCACGCTGCTCTAATTGCTGAACATGGGCAGTTATTGCGATGTGGTCGGCCTCTTCGAGCGTGTCCCACCATTCGCCGAACTGGTCAGTGTATTCGACGTCCCATGCCATGAAGGGAATATTATTCCATACAAGGCATATGTCAAGCGATTTAACCCACAATCGCACTCAGTGCCGCCGCAACCTGCCCGCCGTGGTCCGCCCTGTTATCATCATAGCGGCGAATGATATCGAGCGACGAATGGCGGGAGAATGCCCGGACCTTGCGATAGTCGCCTGAGAAGACGTTCAGGGCCTCCGTGACGGCCGTGTGCCTCAGACCATGGGCCTGGCCTTGATGCCGACACGCTCGCCCAGGGCGCGTATCAAATGATATATGCCGGACCCCGATATCCTCCCTTCCGGCATGCTCGATGCCAACCGGGTGAATAGCGGTTCGCAGGGATCAGCATTAGGACGCAAGGCAAGCCACCGCTCGATCGCCTTTTTCGTTTCGGTCGGCAAGGTTAGCAGCTCGCGCTCGGCGCGACCCTTGCCGATGATTGACAGCCGCTCGCCCTCAAGATCGACATGTTCGATGTTCAACTCAGCGATCTCACCACGGCGAAGGCCGAGGCTAAAGGCGAGCCTGAGAATTGCCTCGTCCCGAGCGGCCTTGCGTGGCTTCTGTTTTCGGACAAGGTCGAGGATCTGTTGCACGCCTTGCAGACCTGGGCCGCGTGTATCGCGATATGCGCACGACCTCTCGCCCTTTGCTTCGAGCCTCAGCTTCGTGAATCCGTGGCGCGGGGCAGAAGCGACGAAGGAGTTCAGCGCCGCCATGGAGCGGTTGATCGAAGCCGGGGCGAGACCGCGCTGGAGCTTCTCGGTGCGCCAAGCGTCGGCAACGGCATGCGCCGGGCCATCGTCGAGCGCGAGGAAAGCGGCGGCTGCCTCGGTGACGTCCTCATCTCCGGCGAAGGCGGCGAAGGCTTCGATCTCGCGGCAGTAGGCGCGGCGGGTGTTTTCCGAGCGGAAGGACGCAAGCCAGAGGCCGATGGCGTGGCGGGCATTGCGGATATCGTCGCGGACCTGCAGGACCGGCAACGGACGGTTGAAAGACACTGGTGGTGTGGATAGGTTGGCGAAAGCCATGGCGAGCTACCTCTCGTTCGTGGTTAGAGGCCGTCGCGGTGTTACCAGCACCCGGCGGCCTCGCTATTTATGGGGCTTGCTGACTATTCGGTCAAGCGCTTCCGATAATTGGGGTTTCCGCAAGTTCGTCACATTAGACGAGTACTGGTCATGCGCTTGATCGAGAGTGCCCATGAGAACATTGAGTCGAGACGAAGTGACCGAGCGCACTTTCGCACTGAAGCTAGGCAGGCGCGCCTTGGGTGATTACTCGCTCGCCGAGGCGCGCCGGTGCCAAATTGAAGAAACCAAAGATTATGGTCAGGTGCTCAGACGTCTGGCCAGACAAATCGACGACCGATACGCTAACGCTCCTGGCAATGCTAAAATTCGTGAACTGGCCACGCTTGTTGATGTGTTGCACGCGTTAGATCCAACCGGAGCTGCCTGGGGGCTTGGATCTAACTAGCCACCTCCCTCACAACAAACTCGCCCCTCTCCGCGACGACGCGATAACGGTGTTCGTTAACCAACTCCAACGGCTTCTTCGGATCGCTCGATGATCGCCGATGGCTTCAACCCGAAGCAAGCCACGGCCAATGCTCATTCCGGCTTCGGTGTCAGGTTATTCGCCGTAACGGAATGCATCTTACAACTCACGATACCGACGAGCTCCTCACATTGCGCTTGATTCAATCCTATGGAGGTGAGTTCGCGCTCGATAATGGTCCAATTCGGTAAATCTTCCGCGGCCATCCAGGGGCCAAGCCATACGCTAAGACCTGCGTCACTGCATTTAATGAGCCAGGGCGTTTCGACGGGAACAGCGTAAACGGTGCCTTCTTCCACAGCGTATAGGGCGTCATCACGCTTGCTGATCCATTCGTCGAGTTCGGCTTTCAAGAACCGATGCGGCGCTTGATGCGTCGGACATGATGCGCAGCTCCTTTTCGCGCTCTATCCGTGCAGCCTGCTCGCGTTTTTGCTCGGCAGCGCGCTCTGCGTCGTCGCACCCCAGTAGCAGGAATATCAGCAACGTAGCAGGCAACCACGAACGCATCAGCTCACCCCCAGTGACAGTCCAAATTATCATCCGCGTTCGACGCGATTGCCAACGTACTTGATAATCTCATCAGCAGCTATGGCGCCGGCTGATGGAGCGCCGACGGAACAACGTACCAGACCTCGACGGAGATGGTCATCGCAGATTCTCGCGCCCCGGTTTTGCGAGCTCTTCGCCTGGCGAGGGCCCGCCGGCTGCGCTACCTGCATTGGAAGATTTCTTCATGCGTCGCGCAGCAGATAATGCCCAAGCGCCGATCAGCGTGCTCAAGATCGCTTGTAGCGGAAAGAGGACGAGCGCCGGCAAGGCGAATATCCATACGACGAAGCCATTCGGCAGCAGGAAGAATGCGATTTGTTTCACCCAGTAGATGAACGAGAGATGCAATCGCAGCAGCGTGTCGACGCTAAGGGCGGGCTCCGTCCAGCCGGCATTGGCGACGATCCAAAGGGCGAATAAGGCAACTGCAACATCCAAGACGCTGCCGACAAGTGATGCCCAGCCGATAAAAAGCAAAAACGATCGCATTCACTCACCCGATGCTCAAAGCCGAGCCCCCGGCCCGCCTGAGCATATTGCACCGCCAACGATTATGCCGCTCCTCAAAACGGCACAACGTTGTCAAACTCCGGCTCTCTTCAAGCCGGCTCGGTTCGCTAGATACCTGCGCATCTCAGCAACCGACCATTCTTTCGGCTTTTTCTCCTCCTTCGGGCGGCCGCGACGCCTTTTCAGTGGCTCGGCAGCGGCTTTAGGCTCCGCTCACCTCTTCTCTTGTCTCGTCCGGCTCCGAATCCATGCCCAAAAGCGTGCCGATGTTGCCCTATACGCAGAACCGAACGCATTACAAGCTTAAATCCCTTATTTCAGACCGTTTCCGCAAATAGAACCAAGCGGCCTCAAACTGCTAAATCCGGCGAAAATCCATAATTTTCGGAAGTTTTTCAAAGGCGAAAATTGTCGTGAAACAATCGGTTAGTGTGCGGACGGCGGTTGTGGCAGCTTTAAACCACCGCTATTCCCGGCCATTTGCAGCACGTTTTGAAAATGCCGACAGCGTTCCCGCAAAATCGCCCTGTCACCAGTGTCACTGCTGTCACCGCCATTTCCTATAAACATCTCTGATGGCTCTATATTCCGTCTCTAACCCTTTACTCATATTAGTGGTGACAGTGGTGACAGCGGTGAAGCGGCTGCTGAGTAACGGCTCTGCCGTCACCACTCGTCACTGGTGTCACCACCTTCGGGCCGCGCTGCCGGTGTCGCTATAGCCGTTCACCACTCGCAAAGGGGTGACAGGCGTCACCAGTGCCGCCGGATCGGGCTGCCGGATGTAGAACCACTGGCGCTTGCCGTCGATGCGCCGCTGCTTCCGGTCCCAGATCGGCGCGCCACATTCGTATTGCTCGCCGCTCAGGATACGCACCACCCGATTTTGATCGGCCTGCGTCCAGTCGGACTCCGCCTTGCCGAGCCGCTCCAGGATCTCCCCAACCGAGATCTGATCTCTGCCAGATACCCAGCGCTGCACGGTGCCTTCCCAGGGATCGCCGGCGTACCGCTCGCCTTGTTCCTGCCTCGCCTGGCGCGACAGCTCTTCGTCAAGCCACCACTTTTCGCCGGTTTCGTAGAACGTCCGGGCCTCGGCCCATAACTGGTCACGGTCGCGCTCGATCGCCTCAATATCGATGTGCCTGCACCTCCAGGGCCAGAAACGGCGATTGCCGGTCTCGTCGCGCAGGTAATCGCGTTTGTTCGTCGTCCCGGCAAAGACGCATTGCCTCGGAAATTCCTCCACGCGGCTACCGTAAGGCGGCCGGAACCGGTCTACTTGGCGGGACAGGAACGCTTTAATGAGGGTTGTCTCGGCCTTGCTGAAAGCATCCAGTTCGTCGATGGCGACGCACCATGTGCCGCGCAACTGCATGGCAGCGTCCTTCGAGCTGAGAACTTCGCCATTTCCTCGCTGAACCACGGGCTGAACAGCGCTTTCAGCTGACGGCGTCCATATCGGAAGCGCCGTATACGGACCGTCCTATGGGCCGTCGCGCCGACGCCGCGTCGTCGCCTTCGATATAGGGATGTGGCCCTGCCATATCGCCGCGCGGCCCCGTCCCGCCGGTATCGCCGGGGACCGCCGTCGTGGGGGTCGGGACGGGCGCGGGCGCGCGGGCGGGCCGGGACCATAGCGGGCCGCCGTCCCGGCCGCCAGATGCCCCACGGACGGCCTCGGGCGAGGCCGCTTCCCCCAGCTAAGCGAGAGCTATGCGGAAATGTTGGTGACGGCCGAGGAAAGGGAGGCGGCGTATCGTGGCGGTGACGAAGCCAGCCACACATCCAAAGAAGGATTGATACGCCATGAAGGACGATAAGATTGTCACCTTGCGCCAGCCGGGAGAGTTTGCCGATCCGCTCACCGAGGTTCTGCGGAATGGAGCGCGCCAGCTTCTGACACAGGCTGTCGAAGCCGAACTCGCCGAATGTCTGGCGACCCATGCCCATCTCACGACCGAGGACGGCCGTCAGCGTCTTGTGCGGCACGGCCATATGCCGGAACGGACGATCCAGACCGGCATCGGCCCGGTGAAGGTCCGCCAGCCTCGGCTGCGCGACCGCGGCGGGGCCGATGGCGAACGCATCCGGTTTTCATCCAGTATCCTGCCGCCTTATGCCCGCCGGACAAAGAGCCTGGACGCTCTGTTGCCCGTGCTCTATCTGCGCGGCATCTCCAGCGGCGACATGCAGGAAGCGCTTGCAGCCTTGCTCGGCAAAGATGCGCCGAACCTGTCGCCTGCGGTGCTCGCTCGTCTGAAAACGGGCTGGCAGGAGGAATATGAGCGTTGGAAGACGCGCGATCTTTCGGCGCGCCGCTATGTCTACGTCTGGGCGGACGGCGTTTATCTCCAGGCGCGGATGGACCCGGACAAACAGTGCATTCTGGTCCTGATCGGCGCCACGCCGGAAGGCAAGAAGGAACTGATCGGCTTCCAGTCAGGCTATCGCGAGAGCGCTCAGTCCTGGCGCGAATTGCTCGCCGGTTTGAAAGCTCGCGGCCTGTCGGTTGCGCCGGAGTTGGCCATCGGTGACGGCGCGCTCGGCTTCTGGAAAGCGCTGGAGCAAGAATTCGGCTCAACCCGGCAGCAACGCTGCTGGGTCCACAAATCCATGAATGTGCTCAACAAAATGCCGAAATCGGTTCAACCCAAAGCCAAGGCGGATCTCAAGGAAATCTGGATGGCCGAAAGCCGGGATGAGGCCGAAAAGGCCTTCAATGGCTTCCTTGCCAAGTACAAGGCCAAATACGATAAGGCCGCCGATTGCCTGGCCAAGGATCGAGAAGCGCTGCTGGCGTTCTACGACTTCCCTGCCGAGCATTGGAAGCACATCCGCACCAGCAATCCCATCGAGAGCACCTTCGCAACCGTGCGTCACCGGACGACGAGAGCGAAAGGCTGCCTGTCGCACGATACGGGCATGATCATGGTGTTCAAGCTGATCCAAGCCGCGCAGGCCTCCTGGCGCAGGCTCGATGGACAAAACCAGTTGCCCAAACTGATCGAAGGCGTCAAATTCATCGACGGCTTGGAAGCCGGCCGCGATTACGCCGCCGCCTGATCAATTCCAAAGCCGTCACCAAGATTTACGCATAGCTCATCACCGGCGTAAAGTTCGTCGACGGGGATGAAGTTGCGCCCGTAAAAAGCGATGCTAACAAAGACGCCGCCTGAAAACCCCATCACCAAAATTCGCGGTTAGCTCCGGCAATCAACGGCTTTGCCATTGAACGCAGATGCGTATCACCCATCGCGCTGGTCTGGATTTAATGGATACGTCATCCCCCCATGCTGAGCATTGTGCGCCAGTAATCCCATGACGCAATCTCGCTCACGGTTTCGACCGGCAAAGCGCGCAGAATTATGCCTACTGTAAAAACCACCAGAAGCGGTATCATGACCACATGAATTGTTTGAAGGCCGGCATTGACCAATCGCCATTGTCGATCGCGTGCGTTGATCCTCAGTATTGAAATCAGAATCATGAGGCTGACCATCATATAGTCGAGCACGAATATCCTGTCGGACACGGTTGCGGTGTCGGAGTTGACCTGGGGCAGCGACAGATAGAGCGCAACCGCCGCCAGCAGGGCGGTGACTTGCAGCGTGATGATCGCCTCGAGATGGGACTGCGGGATGAAAATGGACAGGTACGCGACAATCAGAATGAACGCCAGCGGGACGACCACCCGCAGGTAGTAATCCGTCGCCTCACGCTTCATCTGCCAGACGAAACGGGCCTGATAAAACGGCACGATGCTGGGCTCATGAGTAAAGGCGTCCACGACGGGCACAAATTCGTGTGTGTAGGATACGTACTGGTTTGCCAGGTCCCAATTGTCGACACTGAGCGCCGCATCGCGCAGGGCAAGCGGCGGCGGCTGGACGATGAACTGCTTGTCGCCACTCCGTGGCTGGATATCGATCGAGAACTGCTGGGAATCGAACGGATAATCGGCGAAGTCTGGATTGAAGCGGAAGCGTCCCGAGACACGATAGATGCGCATGCTTTGTGGATAGGCGTCGCTTGGGCCGCCGGCATAGATGCTCTCGATGGCCAATTGCGGTCCGTTGGTGCGCGGGTCGATGAATGCGTTCGTGAACTTGATATCGCCCAGTCCGATCCGGTCGGAGGCGCGCATTGACAAGTAGAAGTCCGCATAGAACGACCGGCGGTCATTGTCGATTGCGTAAGTGCGCAACATGTCGACGTCCAAATAGAGCGTGTCGATGCGGCGTAGCGTTCCCTTACGGGTCCGAACGAACTGGATGGGAGCAAGCTGCGTCCGCCCAAGCTTCTGAGGCAGAATGATGACGAAGGGAGTCTGCGAGCGCGTGCGGACATCCGGAAAGAAGGACCAGTCCTCGAAGCGGCCCTTGAACGCACCACGGCCGGCCGCGTAGGTCTCGCCTAATGCTCGCAGGACGGCTTTGCGCGTTGCTGGCAACTCCGCCCTGCGCCCCGCACGGCCGGCGGCCTCAGCCACGAGGGCGACCATATCGGCATACTGCGCCCCGTAGCCGATCGCTCTGAGGTTCGCCCTCGAAAAAGGTTGCGGCTCGTAGTCGGGATCGCAGCGGCCGTCCTTCCAACCGGGCGCATCTGCAATTTTGGCGCCTTCGAACAGCCAATCCTCAGGGTTGCTTCGCGTCACGACATTGCGCACCGAATCCTGTTCGACCTCCGGCACAGTGTCCCAGTCGAGCTGGTAGATTGCATTGGGGTAATTGGCGGACAATTGACCGGACAATTGCGACAGGTTGCCGACCAGCATGATGGCCGGTGTGAATTGGGCACCTTCGAATTTCGCTAAGACGTCGTCAGAGATGGAGGTGCCGACCGCCAGGACGACGAGATCGGTTCCCTTCCCCTTCATATCCGCGATGGCGGCATCGAGGGCCGGCGCATCGAGACCCGCGCTCGCCCCGCGTCCCGTTCGCGCGATCCGGTAATCGGCAACGATCCGATCTGCGATCTTGCTTGCCTTCAAGCCATCGCCGATTGCTTTGATGAAGGTGGTGCCTTTGCGGCCGAGGAAGGCGACTTGCTGAAAACCGACCTCTGCGGCAAAGGCGGCCATGACCGGCACACGTTCGGATTCCTGAGAGGGCCGGGTGGAAAAGACGTTGGGCAGGCTGGAGAAAAAATCGGACACCGAAATATGGGAAATGAAGGGAACGCCACTGGCCCGGATCTGATCTCCGAGTGTATCGAATACCTTCTTGCCCCGGGTTGAGCTCGTCAGTCCGATAATCGCCAGGAGCTGCTTCACATCTAGTGCGGTGCGCACATTCGCGACCGTCTGATCCGTGTCCCGCCGCCCATCAAGGACAACAAGCTCAAGCCGACGCCCGTTAATCCCGCCGCGAGCGTTGATCTTTTCCTGCTCCAGACCCGCTAGCCGCTGGATGGCGGCGATGGTCCCATTATCATAGCATCGCCTGATATTGGAATCGACCAACAGTGCTATTGAAACCGGCGGTCCGGCGGCGGCGAGCGCCTCCTCTTGGGCTCGCACATCCCGCGCGCCCAGGATCAAGCCAATGAAAGCCACCGATATGAATGAAATGGTCAACTTGCTTCGACGCAAAGCCCCAAACCAATCGACACATGAGTTCATTCCATGCCCCCCCACTCAACTATACCAAGGCCGTACCTGTTTAATGGCAACGCTGATGATGTCTTCTCGTCCCGTTGAATAGTTAAGTGTTATACCAGATGTTTAAGAGGCTCGGAACGTCAACGTCGCCATTGAAGTTAGCCGGCGAAATATGTGCCCACCGCAACGGAGATCTCGCTTGTAGGGGCGCGGCGTGACAAAGTTATATGCTCAACCCACATTAAGAGCGGGCCTGTGAGAATAATCCCGTCAAACGTTCGATGTCACCAGAAAGCTCCGATAACAAGTATGTGGCTGGATGTCGCTTTTTTGATCTGAGCCGACCTGTAACCCGTCAGATGCAGGGCGTGTCATTGCAACCCCAAACAAGCAGTTGTCGGGGAAGTGCTAGTATGAATTTTCCATAATCTGACGCTAAGTCATTGATTTTATTGGTGGAGCCAGGGAGGCTCGAACTCCCGACCTCAGCAGTGCGATTGCTGCGCTCTCCCAACTGAGCTATGGCCCCTGCGGCTGGAGCATTTCATTTACAACCGCGCCCGCACCCCGTCAAGCGGCCCCAGGGACCGCCAGTCGCACCGGCCCCAATTCTTCCCCCGCCGCGGAGGCCGGGCCAGAGCCCACAGCCTTCATCGTCTTTTGATCTGCGGCCGAGCACCGCTCGCTTGCCGATTGCGGGACGGAGCCCAAATTAATGGATTTCCGGCACGCGTTGCCGGGCACGAAAACCCGGTTCCCGAATTCAGCTCGCTCGGCGGGCGAAAGGAGTGACGAATGTTGATGACACGGCGTGTGCTGCTCGGCTCGTTTCTGGCCGCGCCGGCGCTTCCTTTTGCGGGCCTGGCTTCGGCGGCCGCGCAGACCGCCCCGGCATTGGAGCTGACGCCGGCCTGTAACGACGGCGACGACCCCACAATTTCGCAAACCGAAGGCCCGTTCTTCACCCCGAATACGCCTTTGAAGCATGATCTCACGGGCGATACGCCCGGCGGGGACAACATCACGCTCGCCGGCTATGTCCTCGATCAACGCTGCAAACCGATCCCCGGCACCCTCCTGGAGATCTGGCACGCGGACGAGAACGGCGCCTATGACAACCGGGGATATAAGCTCCGAGGCCATCAGTTCAGCGACGAAAAGGGCCGATGGTGGTTTTCGACGATCGTGCCCGCCCCCTATCCCGGTCGCACCCGCCATTATCATTTCAAGGTCCAGAAGCCGGGCGGGCGCGTTCTGACCACGCAGCTCTACTTTCCGGGCGAGCCGCGCAATCAGCGCGACCGGATCTTCGACAAGAGACTGCTTCTCAGCCTGAGCGATGCAACGGACGGGAAATTCGGCAGGTTCGATTTCGTGCTCTGAGCGCCGCGCCCGACCGGTGCGCATCCGACCGCACCCGCCGACGACCGATCCGGCGTGAAAGCGCGCGGCCCTGCTTCCGGGGCGAAAAGACCTCACTCACCCGGTCTGTCAACAGCATCCCGCACATTGCGCTGCCATCTTGCGGCCAGGGAACGGGCGGGGTAAACCACGCTCTGACGGACGGCAGAGGGCAACCGCTATGATTTCTCTATTAAACTTCATTGCGATGGTGATCACGCTCTATATGTGGGTCGTGATCATCAGCGCGATCCTATCCTGGCTTTTCGCATTCAATGTCATCAACCGGCACAATCAGGTCGTTTACATGATCGCCGATTTGCTGCATCGGCTGACGGAGCCCGCGCTGAGACCGATCCGCAGAAGGATGCCGGATCTCGGCGGTCTCGACATCTCGCCTGTCATTCTTATTCTCGGCTTGATCTTCCTGCGCGATGTGGTCATCGGCGACTGGCTGATACGAGCATTCATCTGACTGTGGCAACCGATCACGAGGCAGCGTTCCCCGCCCGCGAAACCGATAATGGCGTCATTATCGCCGTGCGCCTGACGCCGAAAGCCGGCCGCGATGTCGTGACCGGCATCGAAACCGGCGCTGACGGCATGCCGTTTCTGACGGCGCGTGTTAGAGCTGTGCCGGAAAAAGGCAAGGCCAATGCCGCGCTTGCCGCTCTGATCGCCGATTGGCTGAGTTTGCCCAAATCCAGTTGCGCCGTCGTCTCGGGCGGCAAATCGCGGCTGAAGCAAGTGCTGGTGCGGGGCGATTCGGCGGGTCTGACCGACCGGCTCAGAGCGCGCATTGCGGAACTTCAAGCGAGAGGTTGACAATGAGCGAAGCGCAGATCCTCGACGGCAAGATGATTGGCGGGCGGCTCCGGAACCGGATCGCCGAAGATGTGCGCGGCGTGGATGCGGACCACGGCGTCAAGCCGGGACTTGCGGCAGTGCTGGTGGGCGACGATCCGGCCAGCCAGGTCTATGTGCGCAATAAAGGCCGCGCCACGGAGGAGGCGGGGATGCGGTCCTTCACCCATGTGCTCGGCGGGGAGACGGAGGAAGCCGAGCTTCTGGCGCTGATCGACAGGCTCAACGCCGACGACCGGGTCGATGGCATTCTCGTGCAGCTCCCGTTGCCGCCGCAGATCGAGACGAACAAGGTTCTCGAACGCATTGCGCCGGAGAAGGACGTCGATGGCTTCCACCCCATCAATGTGGGCAGGCTTGCCACTGGCCGGCCGACGCTTGCACCCGGCACCCCGCTCGGCTGTGTCATCCTTGCCAAGACGGTCCGGCCGGACCTTACCGGGGCGGACGCTGTCGTGATCGGCCGGTCCAATATCGTCGGCAAGCCGGCCGCCCAGCTGCTCCTGGCAGAGAACGCGACCGTCACCGTCGCGCATTCCCGGTCCCGCGACCTGCCCGCCATCGCCCGCCGTGCAGATGTGCTAGTTGTCGCGGTGGGCCGGGCGGAAATGGTCCGGGGCGACTGGATCAAGCCCGGCGCGATCGTCATCGATGTCGGAATCCAGCGGGTTCCGGCGCCGGAAAAAGGCGAGGGGAAAACGAAGCTCGTCGGCGATGTGGCTTTCAGCGAGGCGAAAGAAGTCGCCGGAGCCATAACGCCGGTGCCGGGCGGGGTCGGGCCGATGACGGTCGCCTGTCTTCTGGCGAACACGCTGCGGGCAGCCTGCCTGCGCAGGGGAATTACGCCGCCGGACCCGGCAGCCGGGCTCTAGCGCAACGCGCGTCCAAACGGACGCGGGAACAGTTGCGCTAACTAATTGATATAGATCAACTTAACCTCGTCCAAGTGAGTCCACTTGAACGAGGGTTGATCTAGCGCAACGCGCGTCCAAACGGACGCGGACAGTTGCGCTAACCGATAGAAATAGATCAACTTAACCTCGTCCAAGTGAGTCCACTTGAACGAGGGTTGATCTAGGCTGCGTTGACAAAAGCGGGTAGCCAGATATGGGCGGCAGCGAGCGCGAGGAATCCAGCGTAAGACAGTTTCGTTTTGTCATAGCGCGTGGCGATGCGCCGGAACTGTTTCAGTTTACCAAACATGCGCTCGATCCGATTGCGATCCTTGTAGGCTTTGAAGTCGCAGGCAGGCGGATCTTTGCGATTTGTTTTCGGCGGAATGACTGGTCCAATGCCTTTCATGAGCAGGGCAGATCGAACGTCGTCGCTGTCAAACCCTTTGTCCGCCAACATGATTTTCGGTTTGTTGACCGGCAATTTCAACAGGTCGTCTACGCCGCGATAGTCCGAGGTTTCGCCGCCTGTGAGGACAAAGCCAAGAGGGCGTCCTTTACCGTCTGACCGGGCGTGGATCTTTGTCGAAAAGCCGCCGCGGCTTCGACCAAGAGCATTTGAATAAGTCCCCCTTTTCCGCCCGCTGCCTGAGCATGAGCGCGAACGGTGGTGCTGTCCATCATGTGAGCCCAGTCGTCGGTGAGCCCCAGTTCGACAAGCGTTTCGAGGATCGCATCCCACACACCCATCTCCGCCCAGCGCCTGAAACGGACGTAGACGGAATTCCATTTGCCATAGTCTGGCGGCAGGTATCGCCACGGTGCGCCCGTGCGCATGATCCACATCATGCCATTGAAATATCTGCGATTATCCTGTGCTGGTCGCGCCCACCGGCCACGTTCTGATGGAAGGAGCGGGGCAATGATTTCCCACGCTGCATCGCTGACGTCACTCGGATATCCCAAAGATGCCTCCCCTAAAAGACATCCTTGAATCAAAACTCAACTGATTTGGGAATCCCTTTTGTCAACGCAGCCTAGAGCAGCGGATTCTGAAGCGCATGCGATGCGCTGCTCTATCTCTTTCGTTTGCGCATCGGATTTATCCGAAAACCGGTGCCCACTTTTCGGTCCGATGCGCTAACGCTGTTGAAAACCGGCTCTTTTCGGCCCGAGGCGTACGATTGGACGCATGATCGGGCGATTGCCGTCGATCGCAGCTTTGCTATAGTCCGGCGCACGAGGCGGTGCAAATTCGGTAAGGGAGGTTCCTATGACCGTCGATATGTCGGAAGGCAATGAGAATATGGACTACGCCCAGCATCAACAGACCTTTAGCGTCTTCATGGGGCTGGTCAAATATGGGACACTTTCGGTGGCCATTATCCTCATCCTGATGGCGCTTTTCCTTCTCTAAGCTGCCGGCCAATCGAACCAGCCTGCCGGCGGCGGTGCGGAGACAATCATGATCGTAATTGCGGCAACCGCTGAAAGCGGCGGCGAGACGCGCGTTGCGCTGTCGCCCGAGACGGCGAAGAAATTCAAGTCGCTCGGTGCGGAGGTTCGGGTCCAGAGCGACGCCGGGCGGTCGTCCAATTTCCTCGATCAGGCTTACGCAGAAGCCGGCGCGGAGGTCGTGCAAACGGCGGAAGAGGCGCTGAAAGACGCCGACATCGTGCTGAAGGTCCGCCGGCCCTCGGCCGAAGAGCTGGCGGCGATGAAAGACGGCGCGGTGCTTGCGGCCATACTCGACCCCTATGGCGGCGGCGAGGCAATCGAGGCGCTGGCCAAGGCCGGCATCAATGCCTTCGCCATGGAGTTCATGCCGCGCATCAGTCGCGCACAGAGCATGGACGTGCTGTCGAGCCAGGCGAACCTTGCCGGCTACAAGGCCGTCGTCGATGCGGCCGCGAAATTCACCCGCGCCTTGCCGTTGATGATGACCGCCGCCGGGACGGTCCCGGCGGCGCGCGTTTTCGTTATGGGCGTCGGCGTCGCCGGCTTGCAGGCGATCGCCACGGCCCGGCGTCTGGGGGCCATCGTCACCGCGACGGATGTGCGCCCGGCCACCAAGGAACAGGTCGTGTCGCTCGGGGCGAAGTTCGTCGCGGTCGAGGACGAGGAATTCAAGCAGGCCGAAACCGCGGGCGGCTACGCCAAGGAAATGTCCGGCGAGTATAAGCGCAAGCAGGCCGAGCTGGTCGCGAACCACGTGACCAATCAGGACATCATCATCACCACCGCACTCATTCCCGGCCGCCCCGCGCCGCAGCTGATCAGCAAGGCGATGGTCGAGAGCATGAAGCCCGGCGCGATCATCGTCGATCTGGCGGCGGAACGCGGCGGCAATTGCGAGCTGACCATGCCGGGCGAGATCGTCGAGCATCGCGGCGTGAGGATCATCGGGCCGATCAATCTGGCCGGCGAAGTCCCCGGCAATGCCTCCAGCCTTTACGCGCGCAACCTCTATGCCTTCATCGAAACGATGATCGACAAGGAGAATGGCGCACTGAAGATCGATTGGGATGACGACATCATCAAAGGCACCGCGCTGACGCGCGACGGCCAGATCATCCATCCCAGCCTGACGGGAGAAAAAGCATGAGACGGATGTTTTCCGCTTTTTCGCCCTCTCCCCAAGGCGAACGCTTGTCGTTCGCCATAAAGGCTCACGAGCAGGGAGAGGGCTCCCGCCGCAGGCGGGGCGGTGAGGGGTTTGGGCGTATCGGCAAGATCGGGCATTGGGAGGACTCTGCGCCCCCTCACCCGGCGCTTCGCGCCGCCCTCTCCCGCGAGGGGAAAGGGCATTCAGTGCCGAACCGCCTTGCGGCATGGCTCCTCATCATGCTCGCCTCAGCGTTTTGCCTGACAACACCAGCCTGGGCCTCAGCGGCGGGCGGCGATGTCGATCCGTTCGTTTTCCGGCTGTCGATCTTCGTGCTGGCGATTTTCGTCGGCTATTACGTGGTCTGGAGTGTAACGCCCGCCCTGCATACGCCGCTCATGTCGGTGACCAATGCGATCTCCTCGGTGATCGTTGTCGGCGCACTGCTCGCGGTTGCCGTCGAGGCCGGCGATGCACTTGAGGGCGCGGGCTCCTCGAAAATTTTCGGCCTTCTCGCATTGGTCATGGCGTCGGTCAACATATTCGGCGGCTTCCTCGTCACGCAGCGAATGCTCGGCATGTACAAAAAGAAAGAAAAGAAATAATGGCTTGGCTGCGCGGCGCGCTACGACACTTCCTCCTCGTTCCCCTGATCCTGGGACTGGCCGGATGCTTCAAATCGACGGCACCGCTCATCGATAAATCGCATGCCAGCTATCCGTTTCAGGCCATCACGCTGGAGATCGACAATGAGGTCGAAATCGTAAAACGCGAGGGCGATGTCTATCGGCGTATCGAAAACAATAAGCCGCGCGGCGAGCCCCTGCTGATCTACGAGATCGAGGATGGGCTCTATATCGTCCAGGAAGGCGATCAGGGCGGTGAGGCGACTTATCTGTTCGCAAAGAGACAGGACGACAAGGTCGTCGTGCGATCGGACTGCCGGGGGATGGACGCAGACGTCCTGGCCAGCCTGAACGTCCAGGCGCGCAAGGACGACAAGACCGTCTTTTTCGAGTGCCGGATCAAGGATCTGGATGCACTGATCGGGCTCGGAAAATCGCCGGCGATCTGGTCGGGTGAAACGCAAACGCTCCAGATCGTCTCGATGGAATAAACGGGGGCATCGATGTCAGCAAATTTGGTCGCTCTGCTCTATCTGGTCTCGGGCGTGTTGTTCATCCTGGCGTTGCGCGGCCTGTCGAGCCCTGAGACGTCGCGGCAAGGCAATGTCTTCGGCATGGTCGGCATGGCGGTGGCGATCGTGACGACGCTGGCCGTCGCTGCGCCCGTGCAAGGGCTGACCTGGGTCATGATCGTCGGCGGTGTGGCCGTCGGCGGCGGCATCGGCGCCTATATTGCGCGGCGCATCGCCATGACGGCCATGCCGCAGCTCGTCGCGGCATTCCACAGCCTGGTCGGCCTTGCCGCCGTCTTCGTCGCCGCGGCCGCGCTCTACGCGCCGGAAGCTTTCGGCATCGGCACGGCGGACCATATCGCCGTTGCCACGCTCATCGAAATGTCGTTCGGCGTCGCCATCGGCGCCATCACCTTTTCGGGCTCCGTCATTGCCTTTCTGAAGCTCGACGGCCGCATGTCCGGCGCGCCGATCATTCTGCCCGCACGCCATCTCATCAATATCGCCCTTGCCGCCGCCCTGATCATTCTGATCGCGCTGTTCTGCACCTCCGCATCGCCGATCCTTTTCTGGGCGATTACCTTGGCCGCGCTAGTGCTCGGCGTGCTGATTATCGTCCCGATCGGCGGCGCGGACATGCCGGTCGTGGTGTCGATGCTCAACTCCTATTCGGGCTGGGCCGCAGCCGGTATCGGCTTCACCCTCGGCAATAGCGCCCTCATCATCACAGGCGCCCTCGTCGGCTCATCCGGTGCGATCCTGTCCTACATCATGTGCAAGGGCATGAACCGCTCCTTCATCTCGGTGATCCTGGGCGGCTTTGGCGGCGAGACGGTGGCGGCTACGGGCACGGGCGAGCAGCGTCCGGTCAAGCAGGGATCGGCGGACGATGCCGCATTCCTCCTGAAGAATTCATCGAGAGTCATCATCGTGCCGGGCTATGGAATGGCCGTCGCTCAGGCGCAGCACGCTCTGCGTGAGATGGCCGACACGCTGAAGGCGGAAGGCGTGGAGGTGTCCTACGCGATCCACCCTGTCGCCGGACGCATGCCGGGCCATATGAACGTGCTGCTGGCCGAGGCAAATGTGCCCTATGACGAGGTCTTCGAGCTTGAGGACATCAACAACGCATTCAGCCAGGCGGACGTCGCCTTCGTCATCGGCGCCAATGACGTGACCAACCCCGCCGCCAAGGACGATCCTTCCTCGCCGATCTTCGGCATGCCGGTGCTCGAGGTCTGGAAGGCCGGCACGGTGATGTTCATAAAGCGGTCGCTATCTTCGGGCTATGCAGGCATCGACAATTCGCTATTCTACCGCGACAACACGATGATGCTGTTCGGTGATGCGAAGAAGATGACCGAGGAAATCGTGAAGGCCATGTAGATCAACCCTCGTTCGAGGGGAGTCACTTGAACGAGGTCAAGTTGATCTATATCAAAAGGCGAGCGCAACTGTTCCCGCGTCCATCCCCGCTTTCGCGGGGACATGTTTGGACGCGCGTTGCGCTAGATCCGCATTATCGAGCGGGACCCCTGGGGTGAGTATCATGCGTCGCTTTTTCGCCGTCCTTTTCATCCTGTCAGTGATCGCAACCGCCGGGGCGTTCTATTGGCGGACCTTCTTACCCGAAGCGAGGGTACCCGTCGCCGACGCAACGATCGAAAGGTATGCGCCCGAAGCGGCGCCGGGCGCCGGAGAGGCGTCGCGCCGCGGCTTCGGTAGCGACCAGTTGCGGGAGTTCATCAAAACGCCCTCCGGCCGTCAAAATCTTGCCCTCACCATCTCTATCCTGTCCTCCATTATCTCCGCCGTGGCGGCGGTCGCGCAGACCTGGCTGACGGCACGCGCCTATCGGCGATAAGACCCAGGGGAAACGCGGATCGGCAGTGACGGGCGGAGGCGCAGGCGGCTGGAGGCTTATGCAAACCGTCTTGACCATCGGCATTGTCGGCGCGGCCATCTATCTCAGCATTGCGGTCGGGCTCTACGCGTTTCAGCGGCGTCTCATCTACTACCCCGACACGGAGTATCACCAGCCCGCCGAAGCCGGCCTCGAAGGCGTTCGCGAGGTGAAGCTCGACACGCCTGACGGGGCTCGGCTGATCAGCTGGTGGGCGCCCGCCGCTGCCGGCCAGCCGACGCTCCTCTATTTCCACGGCAATGCCGGCGGGCTGATGGATCGCGCGGAGCGATTCAGGCTCTTTCAGAGCGCCGGCTTCGGCGTCTTCATGCCGTCCTATCGCGGCTATTCCGGCAGCACCGGGGAGCCCTCGGAACGCGCTCTCGTCGCCGATGCGCTCCTCGTCTATGAGCATCTGCGAAACGAAGGGCTGCCGGCGCAAAGCATCATCGCCTATGGCGAATCACTGGGGAGCGGCGTCGCTGTCCAACTCGCAGCGAACCGGCCGGTCGGCGCGGTCGTGCTCGAAGCTCCCTATACGTCTCTCCCCGATATCGGCAAAAGGGTCTATCCCTTCATTCCCGTCGAGACGTTCATGCTCGACCGCTTCGATTCCAAGCGCCACATCTCGCAAGTCAAAGCGCCGATCCTGATCATGCACGGCAAGAGGGACGCAACGATCCCGGTCCAGCTGGGCGAAGCGCTATACGCCGTCGCGCCGGAGCCGAAAGAACTGGAGCTGATCGAAGGGGCGGGCCACACGAATATCTTCAATTTCGGCGCATTGGCGACGATGCGCAGATTCATCGACGCGCATCGCGGCGCCTCGGAGCGGCGCGAGCCGGCGCAAAGCAGAACGCGAAGATAATTTTCGCGTAGACCTCCCGCTCAGAAAAATTGCACAGACCCGGTTAAATCAATTTCCACCCCCGCTCTGTATAACAAAAGCTCGTAAAGTTTTGAGTTATGCGGGGAAATGAAATGCGCCCGACGCGCGTCTTCGCAATTCTTTCTGCAATATATTTATCGATTACGGTCGCATATTACATTCTGCAGCGCGATTACCTCTTCCAACCATCAGACATTCACATTGCCCCGCAGGCGCTCGGCCTCGAAGGCGTCTGCGAAATGCAGTTGCACACGCCCGACGGCGAGACGCTGATCGCATGGTATGCGCCGCCCGATCATGGTCAGCCGACGCTGTTTTACCTGCACGGCAATGCAGGCGCGCTTTTCCACCGGGCGGCCCGCGTGAGGCTCTACCGTGCCTATGGTTATGGGATTTTTCTCCCGTCCTATCGCGGCTTTTCCGGCAGCACCGGCCATCCGACCGAGAAGACGATCGTTTCCGATGCGCTGATGGCCTATGACCGCCTGGCAAGCTTCAACCCCGCTCACAGCCGGATCGTCATCTATGGAGAATCGCTTGGGACCGGGGTCGCGGTCCAGGTCGCCTCGAAGCGCCCGATCAGCGGCCTCATCCTGGAATCGCCATTCTCATCGGCGGCCGATGTCGGAGCCTATCTCTACCCTTTCCTCCCGGTGCACTGGCTGCTCAAGGACCGGTTTGCCTCCATCGATTATATCCGGAAGGTCAAGGCCCCGATGATCATGATTCATGGCAAACAGGATCACATCGTTCCCGCTCGTCTCGGCCGCAAGCTGTTCGCCGCCGCGCCGGCGCCGAAGCAGGCCTATTTCATCCCGGGAGCCACGCATTACACGCTTTATGAGCACGGCGCGTTTGAGAAGGTGCGCGCATTTCTCGACCGGTTCCGGCTCTGGCCCGATCTTCCGCCCGGCACGATCCCGGCGCACTGTAAGGGGTGTTCCCGGTCGCACTGATGCGAGCTCAGATGAACCGGAAACGGAGCCGCCTCCGTCATTGCGGGCGGCCGAGGGCCGAGCGCCGCCTTCGCGGGGACATGCCTGGGCGCGCGTTGCGCTAACTTATTGAAATAGGTCAACTTGACCGCGTTCAAGTGATTCCACTTGAACGAGGGTTGATCTAGGCGGCGTCGCGGCCGACGCGCTCAAGTCCGTCGCGCGCAGGCTGGAAAGACGGATTGATCTGCAGAGCCCGCTGATACGCGCGAGCGGCATCCTGTTTCTTCCCGAGCGCTTCGGCGGCTTGCCCCCGCAAAGCCCAGGCCTTGTAATTGTTCTTGCCGCCCCGAGCGGCCTTCTGAAAGTCCTCCGAGGCATTCTCAAATTTGCGCAGAGCCATCTCGCTGAGGCCCTTCGCCTGATAAACCTCGGGCGCGTCGGCGCGGAAGCCAAGCGCATTATCGAAATCATCGATCGCCTGGGCATGTTGACCGAGCACCTGCCGGCTGAGGCCGCGATTGAAAAATGCGACGGGACCGGGCTCGATTTCGATGGCGTGTGTGAAGTCGGCAACCGCCATCGGATGATTCTTGAGCAACCGATGAACATTGCCGCGCCCGACATAGGCCGCGGCGTAGTTCGGGTCGATGGCGAGCGCCCGATCGTAATCGGACATGGCCTCACGCAGCTTTTTCAAGCGCACATGGACAAGAGCCCTGTTTGCGTAAGCCTGTGGAAATTGTGGATTGATGCTGAGCGCGGCGTCGAAGTCGGCCAGAGCGTGCTCATAGTCGCCGGCCTGTCCGTAGGCCGTCCCCCGAAGATTGAGGGCATTGGCATCGTTCGGATTCTCTTTGATGACTTCCGTCAACGACGCGATGTTGTTCTTCTGTTCATTTCGGACAATCTGCTGCTTGAGGGCGACTTCTCTGGCCACCTGACTCGACGCACAGCCGGTAAGCGAGACCAGCAAGAGGGCCGAGAGCAATTTGCCGCCGACACCGGGGCTGTAGACCAAACCCATCCGAATAGGCGATCCTGATTGTTCGCAGATTGCATTGCGGCAACGAAACCCCTATCGGTCTCCGCCACCAATCACTCAACTGTCGTGCTACAGAAATGCGGCCTAAATTGGTTGATGCCGCCACCAGGCCGGCGAAAGGGAGCCGGCCTTCGATCCATGCGCCTGCCGCTAGCGCCGTCTTCCCCGGCCGACAAGCATACCCTCGCGCTGCATGCGCTTACGGGCAAGTTTCCGCGCTCTGCGAATTGCCTCAGCTTTCTCGCGTGCGCGCTTTTCGGAGGGTTTCTCGTAATAATTGCGAAGCTTCATCTCCCGGAAGATGCCTTCCCGCTGCATCTTCTTCTTCAGGGCTTTCAACGCCTGATCGACGTTGTTGTCACGAACATGAACTTGCACATTGTCTCCTTCGGTTATGTTAAGTTTCAGCCTCATCAATGACAGAAAATGCCGGACGCTTGTGCACCCGGCATTCCCTGCACCCAAAATATAGCAAGTTTTCGCACAACTGTCTATCGCGGCAATGCCGAATGGCCGCGCTTCTGTGGCAAGTTTGTCCTTATGAACCGCAATCGATTGCGGCAATGTCGGCGTCATCGCAATGAGTTGGGCAAATAGCGGGCAAGATGAGCTTCGAACGCTATGCAATCTACTGGGCGCCGCACCCCGATTCGGCGCTCGGGAAATTCGGGCGGCTCTGGCTGGGCGGCGATGCCGAGACAGGGGCGCTTCACGGGCAGCGGGATGCGTTCGGCCTCGACGCCGATCTCCTCGAGCGGGCAACGCGTTCGCCCCGGCGTTACGGGCTGCATGCGACCATCAAAGCCCCCTTCCGCCTTGCGGAGATGGAAGATGAAGCGGCGTTGTCCAAGGCTCTTGCCGCCTTTTGCGCGCGCCGGCGCCGGGCCTGCTCCGGTCCGCTACGTCTGCATCGCTTCACGCGCTTCCTGGCGCTCGTCCCCGGCTCCGAGCGCACCGATATTGAATGGCTGGCGGACGAATGTGTCACGCATTTCGACCGGTTTCGCGCGCCGCTGAGCGAGGCCGACCGCACGCGGCGAGCGGGCAGCCTGTCGCCGCTGGCGCAGCAACAATTCGAACAGTTCGGATACCCTTATATTTTCAGCCGCTTCTTCTTTCATGTGACGCTCGCCGGGCCGCTTGAGGAGGAGGACCTCGGCCGCGTCGAAGCCGCGCTTGCCCCGGCGGTCGTGCCCTTTACGCAAGACGCGTTTCAGATGGAGGATCTATGTCTGTTCGGCGATCCGGGCGGCGGAGGCTTGTTCAAGATCGTTAGGCGCTACCCGTTTCGGCGCTGATCGCTTCTGCAATCAATTCCACGAACCGCTCGACGCCATCAGCGAGCGCGCCGGAATTGTCGAGCCGGCTCAGCCATTCCGCATCGAACGTCTCAAAGCTGTCCGCCCGCTCGATGCGTTCGTTGATGCCATCGACCGATTCGCGGCCCCTGGCGATGAGCCGCTCGCGCCGGACATCCTTTCCGGCGGTGATGTGGATGACATAAGTGCTCGGCCATTTCGCCCGCGCCTCGGAAACGATCTGGCGCGAGACATTCGCGACGACCGATCGTCCCGCTTTCAAGACGTCGAGGATGTCCGAGCCGATCCCATATTGGAGGTCATGGGCGCACCAGAAGAGGAAGAAGCCGCCTTCGTCCCTCGTCCGTTCAAATTCGGCCTCCGAGATGACAATGTGCTTCTCGCCGATCTGGTCGGCGCGCGTAATGACGCGGTCGCAAAACAGAAGCCTCTCGTCATCCTCGAAGCGGCGCCTTGCGGCATCGAGCAGCGTGTCCTTGCCGGCACCGGACGGTCCGACAATCAGGATCAATGTCCCATTGGGTGCGGGCCCGGACGCCGGCTCGGCCTCAGGCAATTTTGCGCCCTCCGCGCCAGACATCGCGAATGATCGGCGCTTTCTCCGTAGCATGGAACCGGACGAGATCGGCGCGAAGCCCGATAGCGATTTCCCCGTGATCGTCGAGGCCGACGGCGCGCGCCGGGTTGCGCGTCACGGTCGCAATCGCCTGCGGCAGGGTAATGCTGTCCGCCGACTTCTCCAGAAGCAGAGCGCCGTAAAGCAGCGAACCGGGCACATAATCGCTGGACAGAATGTCGAGCACGCCGTGCCGGGCAAGGTCCCGCGCCGAGACATTGCCGGAATGCGACATGCCGCGGACGATGTTCGGCGCACCCATCAGCACGGCAAGCCCCGCCCTGTGGGACGCCGCCGCGGCATCGATCGTGGTCGGAAATTCGGCGATCCTGATACCGTCGCGCACGGCCTCTTCGACATGCTCCACCGTCGCATCGTCATGGCTGGCCAGCGTGAGGGCGCGCTCTTTCGCGAGCGCGACGGCGGCGGCCCGGTTGCGGGCGCTGTGTTTGCGGTGAGAACTCGGTCCGCTGGGCGATGAACTCGGCGATTTCCTCATCGCTCATATTGAACTTGCCCTGGTAATATTCCTTATAGCGATCGAGATCGGTGAACTGCCTCTGGCCGGGCGTATGATCCATGACCGACAGGAGCCGAAGCCGTTTGCACTCCAGGAGCGGCTCCAAGAGCTCGATCATGCCGCTATAGCTGATCTCGCAGCGCCAGTGAAAAAAGTGATCGGCCTTCATCGCGCCGCGCGCCATCTGCTCCTCGATCGCGTCGCTCATCTCGCTCAGAAGCTCGACCCGCGCCGATCGGCTATGCACCTCGCCAACATAGAGCGCATTGAAGACGGTCGTGATGCCCGCCGCCGCGATCTCGCGATCATGGCCGATAACGGCAGCGTCGGATGGCCAGAAGGTGGCGGGACGCGGCATGACATGACGCTCGAGATTGTCGGTATGGAGCTCGATCATGCCGGGTATAAGGACGTCGCCTTCGCAGTCGATGGCGGAGGAAAGCTGCGAGCGGGTTTCGGAGATGTCCACTATCCGGTCGCCGCGCGTTGCGACCGTGCCTTCGATTACCCGGTCAGCCAGAACGATGCGGGCATTGGTTAAGACCAATTCCGTCATTCGACCTCGTCTTCCTCATAGCCGAGCAGCGAAAGCGCCCGTGCATTCATACCGTTCATACGAGCGTAATGCACCAGGGCGTCCTCGCGGCCATGCGTCACCCAGATCTCGCTTGCCCCGGTATCCGCCATCGTCGCGGTAAGATCGTCCCAATCCGCATGATCGGAGATGACCATCGGCAATTCAACAAGCCGCTGCTTGGCACGCGCCCGGATCTGCATCCAGCCGGATGCGGCGCAGGGAACGGGGTCGGGCAAACGGCACAACCAGCGGTCGGAGAGCGCGCTCGGCGGAGCGAGAACGATCTCGCCTTGCAGCTCGTTCTTGGGTACGCCGGCGACGGGCCGGATGTCCCCGAGCGTAACGCCCATCGCTTCATATGCCTCGCAGAGCCGCATCAGCGCCCCGTGGAGATAGACCGGCCTTTCGTAGCCGGCCCGGCGCAATTCGGCAATCAGCCGCTGACATTTGCCCAATGCGTAAACGCCGATCAGATGGCATCTTTCGGGGAAGATAGCCTGCGACTTTAACAGTTTTTTGATCTCTCCGGCGGTCGGCGGCTGGCGGAAGACGGGCAGGCCGAAAGTCGCCTCGGTCACGAAGAGGTCACAAGGGGCAAGCTCGAAATTTGCGCAGGTCGGATCGGCGCGGCGCTTATAGTCGCCGGAAATCACGGCGCGGCCGCCGGCATATTCCAGGAGGACCTGCGCGCTGCCGAGAATATGGCCGGCCGGGAACAGCGTTACGCGGACGTCTCCGCAATCGACGACCTCGCCATAGGCTGCGGCCTGCCGCGACCGGGTGAAGTCCTCGCCATAGCGGACAGCCATGATCTGCAATGTTTCCTCGGTCGCCAGAACAGCGCCATGGCCGGAACGCGCATGATCGGAATGGCCGTGAGTAATGATGGCCCGGCCGACGACGCGGACCGGGTCGATGAAGGCGCGCGCAGGGGCGCAATAAAGGCCCTCGGCGCGTGCTTCGAGCCAGTTTTTCGGATGCGCCGGTTTTGCCGATGTGCTCACGCAGAGTAGATAAGCACGTTGGCCGCGCTCGCCAACGGGTATATGCCGCGCCCGGCCGGGCGCGGCTGCTCAAGCGGACCTTTACCGCAGAGCCGTCCGCGCGCCGATGTAGTTCGCCACGACCCTGACCGTCGTCCCTATCTTCGCCAGCGAGGCCAGATGCTGCACGTGCTTGTTCATCATCCGGAAACAGCCGGAAGACGCGGCCCGCCCGATGGTTCGCGGGTCGTTCGTCCCGTGGATTCGGTAAAGCGTGTTGCCGAGATAGATCGCCTTCGCGCCAAGCGGGTTTTTGATCCCGCCATGCATGACCTTCGGAAGACCGGGCTCACGCTGGCGCATTTCCGCCGGCGGGTGCCAGTCCGGCCATTCGGCGATACGGCTGATTTTCTCCGTGCCGGTCCAGGCGAAACCTTGCCGCCCGACGGAAATCGGATATTCGTAGGCCCGACCGTCGCCCAGCGTGTAGAGCAGCCGCCGGCCATGGGAGTCGATAATGATCATGCCCTTCGGCTCAGACCTGGTGAGCGACACGATTGGCGGCGCTTCAGGGGCGATATAGGGCCGGGGCCCGCCCTGCATGATTTCGGGATAGACGATATGCCGCTGCCGGCGGCGCTGTTCGAGATAGCGCTGCCAATCGTCCTGTTGATGAACTCTTTCGCTCCGGAAGACCGGCCTCCCATCAACCCAGCCGTCCAGTGCGACGGCTTGGTGCGAAGGCGCAAACGCCATGACAGGCCACAGCAATACGCCCAGACATGTATATCGCAGATAGTTCACTTTTGATGTTCCCTCTTTGATGTGCCCGCTGCAATTATGCCAGCTAAGTCCGACGCGGTCATCCGCAACCGTCGCCAAATTTCTCATCCCTTAACGCGCGAAACGCCAAGAAGATCATTTCCGACCAAGAATCAGCGCTTTTCCCATAAAACGTCAAGCTCACAGACCTGTCATGAAGAGCGGCGCGCATGGCGCTTGCCGAGCCGTGCCTCTATATAGGCCAGGATTATAGTGATCGCACCCTAACAATCGGTGGCAAAACGGAGCGGCATGGAGAGGCTGATAACACGGTCGAACGCCAAAGCCGCCGTTCCCGATTATGTCGAGCGCTGGTTCGCCGGCAAAGGCTGGGCGCTGCGCCCCTATCAGCGGCAGATGATCCAGGCCTTCGCCACCCGGCAATCGACCTTGCTCGTCGCGCCGACCGGCGGCGGCAAGACGCTTTCCGGCTTTCTGCCCTCGCTGATCGATATTCAGGAGAACCGGCCTTCGGGGCTTCACACGCTTTACGTCTCGCCGCTGAAAGCGCTGACCAATGACATTGAGCGCAATCTCAACGCGCCGATCGCCGGAATGGGCCTCAATGTCCAGGTCGAGAGCCGGACCGGCGATACGCCGCCTTCCAAGCGCCGCCGCCAGCGCGAACGGCCGCCGCACATCCTGCTGACGACGCCGGAATCGCTGATGCTGATGCTGTCCTTCGCGGGTGCGCGTAAGCTGTTTGCCGATGTTCGATCCGTGATCCTCGATGAGGTGCACAGCTTTGCCCACACCAAGCGGGGCGATTTCACGGCCCTCGCCTTGTCGCGGCTCGCAACCTTCGCGCCGGACCACCTTCGCTTCGGCCTTTCCGCAACCGCGGCGCAGCCGGACAAGCTGGCCGAATGGCTGCTGACCGCCGGCAATCCCGCTGCGATCCTCAAGGCCGGCCTCAATATCAAGCCGAACATCCGGATCATGAAGGTGAAGAACCGGATGCCTTATGGCGGCTTCCTGGCACAACATGCGGTGTCCGACATTTACGAGGCGATCAAGGCGTCCCGCACCTGCATCGTCTTCGTGAATACGCGCGCGCAGGCCGAGCTGTTGATGCAGCTTCTGTGGGAGGTGAATGAGGACTCGCTGCCGATCACCGTCTATCATGGCAGCCTCAATCGCGAGCAGCGACGCAAGACCGAAGCGATGATGGCCGCGGGGAAATTACGCGCGGTGGTGGCGACGGCGGCGCTGGAGCTGGGCATCGACTGGGGCGATGTGGACCTCGTCATCCAGGTCGGCGCGCCGAAGGGCGTGAGCCGGCTGCTGCAACGGATCGGCCGCTCGAACCACCGGATGGATGAGCCCAGCCAGGCGTTCCTGGTGCCCGCAAACCGTTTCGAGGCCCTCGAATGCCACGCCGCGCTCGCGGGGATCGCCAAAGGCGCGCTCGACGGCGAGGAGCCCTTCGACGGCTCGCAGGACGTCATCATCCAATATATCGTCAATTGCGCCTGCGGCGAGCCGGTCCACCCGGATGACCTTTATGCGGAGGTCACTCGCACTTTCCCTTATGAAAAACTGCCGCGCGATCAATTCGACCGGCTGTTCCGCTTCGCCGTCGACGGCGGCAATGTGCTGGCGAATTACGACCGCTATCGGCGGCTGGTCCCTGCCGAGAATGGCCGCTATGTCGTGGCTTCGAACGCCGTCCGCCGGCGCCACCGGATGAATGTCGGGGTCATCGTCGAAGCCGCCCGGCTGAAGGTGATGAGGCTGAACAAGACCGGCAAGACCGGCCGCATCCTCGGCGAGGTGGAGGAATATTTCGCGCAAGGGCTGACAGCGGGCGACAGCTTCATTTTCGCCGGAGAGCTTCTTGCCTTCGTGCGCATCCGCGATCTCACCATCGAGGCCCGGCCGGTGCCGAGCGGACAGCCGAAGGTCCCGGCCTATGCGGGCGGACAGATGCCGCTTTCGACCTATCTGGCCGACGGCGTTCGCCATGTGCTGAGCACGCCGTCCGTCTGGCGGCGTCTTCCGGCGGAGGTGCGGGAATGGCTGAAGCTGCAGCAGGACTTCTCGATCATCCCGCCGGAGAACACGCTGCTGATCGAGCATTTCCCTCGCCGTCAGTTGCGTCACACTGTTTTCTATACGTTCGAAGGCCGCCGTGCCAACCAGACGCTCGGCCTGCTTGTCACCCGCCGCATGGAGCGGCAGGGCCTCAAACCCGTGAGCTTCACGCTGAGCGATTACGGGCTTTCGATCGTTCATCTGGAAGAAGTTGGGGAAGATGCCGCCAAGGCCCTGCTCTCGCCCGACATTCTGGGCGATGATCTGGAGGAATGGATCATGGATGCGGCGATGCTGCGCCGGTCTTTCCGCCATGTCGCGATCGTCGCGGGACTGGCGGAGCAGCAGCATACGGGCGCGCGGACGACGATGAGGCAGCTGGCGGTCAGCACAAATCTGATCTATGACGTGCTGCGCCGCCACGAACCGGACCATGTTCTGCTCACGGTCGCGCGGCGCGATGCGGAGCGCGAGCTTCTGGATCTGAAACGGCTGGCGGATATGTTGGCGCGCTTCTCGGACAGGCTGATTTACCGGGCGCTGGATATGGCCTCGCCGCTCGCGATCCCGGTCATTACGGATGTACGTACTGAACAGGTCCAGGGCGCCGGCGTCGAAGCGCTGCTCGCTCAGGCGCAAATGGCCCTCGAAGCGGAAGAGCTGATCGAGAATGTCCGCGCAGCCCTTGCTTAAGGCCTCACCCTGCCAGACGCAGATCGAGCTCGGTTTCGCGCGCGAGACGGTGGTGCTCGATGCGTGCGGAGCGCTCTACTTGCCCCGCCACGACCTGCTCGTCGTCTCCGATCTGCATCTGGAGAAGGGCTCGTTTTTCGCCGTGCGCGGCAACCCGCTTCCGTGCTGGGACACGCGCGATACGCTGATGCGGTTGGCCGAAGCCGTCGCCTATTACCGTCCGCGCGCGGTCGTCTGCCTTGGCGACAGTTTTCACGATGTTCGGGCGGGTGAGCGCATCAGTGCCCCCGATGCCGACTTGCTTGAGCAAATCATGCGGTCGGTCAAAGACTGGGTCTGGGTCACCGGCAATCACGACCCCGAAATCGCCGCGCGCTTTGCCGGTCAGGTGACATCGACCCGCAGCGCCGGACCGATCGTCCTCTGCCATAAGCCGGAAGAAGGCGCGCCGCCGCTGATCGCCGGCCACTATCATCCGAAACACCGCGTCCGGATGGCCGAGAGGAGCATCTCCGCCCCCTGCTTCGTTATCGGCAAGCATATGATCCTGATGCCCGCCTTCGGCGCCTATACCGGCGGGCTGCGCACCTCAAGCGAGCCGATCACAGCGTTGTTCCCGGATCGCCTGCGGCGATATGTGCTGAGCTATGCGGCAAAGCTTTGGGCGGTCACGTAGACGGCGGGTCGGCGAGAGCAGCTTCATCAGATGAAATCCGTTGATCGGCACCAGAATGATATGAAGAAACATCACCGGATGGATTGAGCCGAAATAGCCGAAGGCAATGAAAGCAACATTGCTGAGCAGGGCGAACAGCCGGAGCCGGACCGGATCGCTGAAGCAGAACGTTGCCAGCACGAGTGCGCTTGCGGCATAGCCCATGCATTCCACGAATGTGTCCGTCGCAAGCTGAGGCATCGCCCGGTTTCCTTGAAGCCATGAAAGTTCGGCTGAACCGCGTCGGCTCGGCAGGGCTTGTTCCCTGCGGTACCGATCGAGTCCGCGCCGTTTCACTCCTTAGTGTCTTGAGAGCTGTTTTGGTTTTTTGCGGCAAAATCAGCAATCGACGGGCGTCGGCGAGCCCAACTGTCGCCAAGCATTACGGATTTGAATTATTCTAACTTTCTCGGAGAATTACCGCAGGAGTGTATTAGAATGGTTCCAAGGATTTTCTTAGAACGATTTTAAACTGCGCCTCTATTTGCATTTTGCTGCGTCATTTTCGCGCTATCTCCGATAATGATTCTTGACAAAATAGGTCGGGATTAGTTCTCTTGTCGGCGAACGCCGTGTCGGAATGACGGCGTCAATGAACACCCCCGATATCAGGGCCATGCCCCGCATCGATTGGAGAACCTCATGGGAGTCAACGTGTTACGATTTCTTGCAGGCGCGGCAATCGCCGCCGCCATGTCAGGCCAGGCACTCGCCGACAGCAACAGCGTGAATATCTATTCGCTGCGCCAGACCTATCTCATTCAGCCATTGCTCGACGCATTCACCAAGAAAACCGGTATCAAGACCAATGTCATCTTTGCGGATAAGGGGCTGATCGAGCGCATTGCCGCCGAGGGCGAGAACAGCCCGGCTGACCTGCTGCTGACCGCCGATATCGGCCTGCTGAGCAGCGCGGTGGAACAGGGCATCACTCAGCCGATCGAGTCGAAAATCGTCAATGCCAACATTCCCGCGCAATACCGCGCCCCGGACAATCAATGGGTCGGCCTCACCTCGCGCGCCCGCGTCGTTTACGCGTCGAAGGAGCGGGTCCATCAAGACAGCATCACTTACGAGGATCTCGCCGATCCGAAATGGAAGGGCAGGATCTGCAGCCGCTCCGGCCAGCATCCGTATAATGTGGCGCTCATCGCATCCATGATCGCGCATAAGGGTGACAAGGCAACGAAGAAGTGGCTCGAAGGCGTGAGGGAAAACCTTGCCGTGAAGCCGTCCGGCAATGACCGCGCCCAGGCCAAGGCGATCTATTCGGGCCAGTGCGATCTGGCGCTCGCCAACACCTATTACATGGCGCTGATGGCGACGAACGAGAAACAGCCCGAGCAGAAGGAGTGGGCGAAAGCCGTCAAGATCCTGTTCCCGAACGCGAAGGGACGCGGCACACATGTGAATTTGTCCGGCGTCGCGCTCGCCAAGCACGCGCCGAATAAAGCGAACGCCATCAAGCTCGTTGAATTTCTGACGTCCGACGAAGCGCAGAAGCTCTATGCGGAGATCAACAACGAATATCCGCTGAAGAAAGGCGTCGAATCCTCCGAGATCGTCCAGTCCTGGGGCAAACTCAAACCCAACTCGCTGCCGCTCGCCGAAATCGGCAAGAATTGCAAGCGCGCCTCTGAAATCGTGGACGAGGTCGGATTCGATCAGGGCCCAAGCTCGTAACCGGGCCAATTGGGTTGGCGCATCGGACCGAAAAGTGGGTACCGGTTTTCGGATAAATCCGATGCGCAAACAAAGAGATAGAGCAGCACATCGCTTGCGCTTCAGAATCCGCTGCACTAGAGTCCGTGGACAATTATCTCAGTGCGATCACGATAGCGGCAAGGTTGATCGTGGCTTTGTAGCTCAGGTCTGTTTTGTCGTATCGCGTATTCACGGATCGAAAGTCTTTGATTTTGCTAAAGTAATTCTCGATGAGATGACGCCACCGATATTTGACCCGATTGTGCGGGATCGGCTGTTTTCGATCCGCTTTTGATGGAATGACGGCCTCCGCTTCGCGCCTCTCCAGCTCGTCTCGTATAGCGTTATTGTCGAAGGCTTTGTCGCCGAGCAGAGCCTCAAATGTCAGTCCCCCGATAAGGTCCGAGGCACCGATGCTGTCATGGCGCTGCCCTGGCCACAAGGAAAAGCGCACGAGATTGCCCAAGGCATCGACCAGCGCCAAAATCTTCGTTGTCAGGCCGCCTTTTGAGCGGCCGATGGCCTGATCGAGAGTCCCCCTTTTGCGCCGCTTGCCTTCTGATGCACGCTAACGATCGTTCCGTCGATGAGGATATATTCGAAATCGGGCTCTCCGGACAAGGCATTGAAAATGCGATCGAAAACACCGGCCATCGCCCAACGGCGAAACCGCCGGAAGATGCTGTTCCAAGCCCCAAAGCCAGATGGCAAATCCCGCCAGGGTGCGCCGGTACGAACGCGCCACAGCACGGCTTCGAGAAACAGCCGGTTATCCCGAGCCGTCACACCGCAATCGCTCGCCTTGCCCGGCAAGAGCGGAGCGATAACACTCCATTGAGAATCCGAAAGCACGAAGCGTTCCCAGCGCATGCAAACCTCCCAAAAGGAAGTTTGAATCACTGTTCGAGGAAAATGTGAATCCCTTGATTGTCCACGGGCCCTAGCCGTTGAAATCGACGAGGGGACTTTCCTGCGTCGGGTTCCTCTGCGGACCTGGCTCAGGCCGGATAGCGGGTCTCCGGTTCAGCATCTTTGACGCGCATGAAGTTGCGCAGGCACAAGCCCGCCCCGACGCCGCATTCCGGATGCAGGGTCGTTAATCGTTTTGTCTTCCTCGACCTGTATCAAGGCGTTCATCGCCGCAGAAACCATTCTAGATCAACCCTCGTTCCAGTGGAATCACTGGAACGAGGGTTGATCTATCCCAATAGGTTAGCGCAACTGTTCCCGCGTCCATCCCCGCCTTCGCGAGGGCAAGCTCTGGACATCGGCCGCCGTAATATCGGGACCGATCATCAAGCGTATCGACCGCCGCTTGACGTAGCGAGGCGACGTTGAAGACCTGCTTCGCCAGTTTCCGCGCGCCTTCAGCGTCCCGGGCGCGGATGACGGCCATGCCGCCATAAATGCTCGCGCCCCATGCCGGGGCTGACAGGTCGAGAGGCGTCAGCCGGTACACACGATTCAATTCGGCGATTTCGTTCAGCCGCCGCAGTGCAATGCCCTTTTCACTCGGGCTGATCGCTCTGATCGCGTCTGGATCTTCCTCGGGGAATTTGCCACTCATACCGGTCCCTCGCGCTCATGATATCGCGGCGACTCGCAGTGCCGCTAGCGTTGTAACGGACCGCCATCGCGCCAGCGATTGTGCCACAAATGTTACACTTTCGAGAAAGTTGGGCGATCGCGAGCTGTTTCCCTATCCTGCGCGAGTCATTGTGTATTATGCACTAATAAGTTGTAAGACTCCGGGATAATGCTATGCGACAAAGTTTGGCTCAAAGTACTGGCGGGGCCCACAGTATCGTGTCAAACGCCGCAGCTCCCAAGCGTTACGGTCCGTTCACGGCGATGGCAATCGGGGCAGGCTTATTCATCGGGGGTTTGACGGTAGCCACAGATGCCGAGGCGCAAAATCTAGGCACCGCCGAGTCTTTCGGCGTGCTCGGCTCCAGCACGGTCACCAATACCGGGCCGAGCGTCATCCAGGGCAATGTCGGCGTCTCGCCGGGCGCGGCTATTACAGGTTTTCCGCCTGGCGTTATTGTCGCGCCGGGCACGATACATTCCGCGGACGCGATCGCCGCGCAAGCCAGGGTCGACACGATTAATGCCTACAACGTGCTGCAGGGCCTACCGTCGCAGGCCGATCTGACCGGCCAGAATCTGGGCGGCCTCGTGCTGTCGCCGGCGGTCTACAGCTTTGCCACCTCGGCGCAGCTCACCGGGCTTTTGACATTGAATGGACAGGGCAATACCGCGTCGCAATTCATATTTCAGATCGGCAGCACGCTGACGACGGCCAGCAATTCGGCGGTCCTGCTCATCAACGGCGCGAACGGCGACAACGTCTATTGGGCGGTCGGCAGTTCCGCGACGCTCGGGGCGAACACGGTTTTCGCCGGCAACATCCTTGCCCTGACCAGCATCACGCTCAATACGGGCGCCTCGATCACCTGCGGCCGAGCCCTGGCGCAGAACGGTGCTGTGACGCTGGACAACAATGCCATCACCCTTTGCGTAGGAGGCGTCGTTCCTCCTGGCGTCACCGGCGGCGTCACCGACGATCAAGACATCACCACAAGTCGCCTATTCGGGTCGGGAGTGACCGGGTTCCAGCAGGCCAGCTTCGGCGCGTTCGGACTGTTCGGCTTGTCCATGATGAGGCAGGGCATGCTCTGGCGGGACGGGGCGCCGGAGGACTACACCGGCATCACGCCGCAATCCTTCAAGGGTATGCCGGGCGGCTCGTTGAAAGACGCTCCTGCGGGCTGGGACGGCGTCACGCCGCAATCCTTCAAGGATATGCCGGGCGGCTCGTTGAAAGACGCTCCTGCGGGCTGGGACGGCGTCATGCCGCAACCCGATCCGCGCCGGACCTGGCGGCTGTGGACGACAGGCTACGGCGGCACGGGACAGTTCGATGGCGATCCCAATGAGGGAACCTCCGATTTCGATACGAAAACCGTCGGCTTTTCGGTCGGCCTCGACTATCAATTCGATCCGACCACGCTGGTCGGCATCGCCGCCGGCTACAGCAATGCGCGCTTTTCGGTCGACGATCTGACGACGCACGGACAAGGCGAGGGCGGCCATGTCGGCATCTATGGTGTGAAGACGTATGGCCGGGCCTATCTGGCCGGCGCCGCCGACTACGCGCATTTTCACAATCAGACCGACCGCTTCATCGACTGGCTGGTGGATGAACGGGCAAACTCCTCCTTCGACAGCGACGGCTTCAGCGCCCGCTTCGAAGCCGGCTGGAAACAGCCCGTCAACCGCTTCTTCGTCACGCCGTTCGTGGGCGCGGACGTGGCCTATCTGAATAGCGAGGATTTTACCGAGGATAGCCGGGCCGTCGGCGGCGGACCGGGCATTCTCGGGTTGAGCTTCGACGGCGATTCGACCACCTCGGTCACGAGCTCGGTCGGTGTGCAACTGGATACGCGGATCATGATGGACGAGGGGCAGATCCTCACGCCCTTCGCGCGTGTCGCCTGGGTGCATGAATTCGAGCCCGACCGCGATCTTGACGGCTTTCTGACGCAATCGCCGGAAGTTTCGTTTACGGAATTCGGCGCCTCGGCGGCGGACGACGCCGCCAAGATTGATGCCGGCTTCCGCCTCGACCTGAGCAACCGTGTCGCGGTGTTCGCCTATTTCGACGGCGACTTCTCCGACGACGCCCAGATCTATTCCGGCAATGGTGGCGTCCGGATCGCCTGGTAAGGCAATTGCAGACCACTCCGGCGCGCCTGCCGATCGATTTTCGTTCGTTTAGAATTGCGAGAATCGGCGAATAGCATCGTTTCTGCGCGGCCCCGAACATTTCCGCGGACAGAAGTTAACGAAACTCGAAAGGTCCGGCGCCTGGGCTACCGCCTTCTGCTAGGTGGAGGCGGCGACGGAATTCCGCGCGACAAGGTTCTGATCCCGGCTGGCGTTGTCGGGCCCCGTCGCAGCCGCTCATAACGCCTCGAGTAATCACTCTTCGTTGGCCCGGACATGAGTGCGGAAGCGGCAGATGACGTTCCGCGTTGACCCGCCGCAAGCGAGCGTTCCCAGCGCTTCGGCCATGGCGTCGGGTTTCTCGGCGACCATGCCGTAGGCTACGGGCTCGCGGCAGATCCGCCGGTACGCCTCAGTTCAGCGGAATTCCAATCGACCCCCAGGCCTCATACGCGCTGAAACGATCGGACCCGAGTCCTTCATACGACCCGGAAGCGCGTATTAAAATCCCAGAGCGCGTCGTCAACGTCGCGCCCAATTCCATCCGGACCTGGAACCCGTCATCATCACCGCCCTGGATTTCGAGACGCGCAGGCTCTGCGGTTTGCGCGTTGATCCAGACGCCCTTAAGACCGACATACGGCTCGAGGATGGCCCCGTCCTCGAGCCTGAACGGATAGCCTATCTCGGGCCCGAAGTTGACGCGCGACAGCGAGATCGACTGCTCCGGAATATCGAAGTCCAATTCGTTGACGTAGCTGAGTTGGGTTTCCTCGAAATAGGCGATCTCGGCGCTTGGCCGGAACCATAAGCGGCCGTAGGACCAGTTGCCCGTCAGCTTCGCGGCGACAAGGCTCCGGTCCGTCGAGAAATGATCCGTATAGACGCCCAGCGGGTCGACGCTGTTGTCTGACTGCCCCCAGGCCGCGCGCGCGTCGAAGAACAGATTCGGCGTCAGGCCGATGCTGATATAGGGGCCGGCCATCCAGCCGTTTCCGCTCGCGCTGGTGCCCAGACCCGCCGATCGCTCGCTGATCCAGTCAGACTGCACGAGCAGGCCGACCAGGATGCCGGGGCGGATGAGATAATCAGCGCCTGCGAAGATCAAGCTCGTGTGGCCTTGCTGGTGCGCATTGAAATCATCGTCATTGTAATAGTAGATGCTGCCCTGGGCCCAGACATCGACGCTGGAAGGCGGCGCAACATGAGGTTGCCGACGCGGCATGCTGCCGAGACCCATCCCCGCCTCGTCGTCAATAGCCACTTGATTGGCGCGGGCGGTTTCGGCGGCCTGCCGCATCTTTGCCAGGCTGGTTGCAAAGGCAAACTGGCCCATACCGTTCGCAGCGCTGCCATTAAAGCCAAGCGGGTTGATTCCCGTCCGGGTGCTCCTCTGGGAGGCGGTCGGGAAATCTTCGCCAAGGCCGAACCCTCGGCCCCGCGATTCGCCCTCCAGTTTGAAGACTGGAGGCGCTGCGCCGCTCGGCAGTCGCCCGCCCGCATTGCCGTCTGGCAGCGGAGCGTCGACACTCTCGCCGCCGTACAGCGATCCGCCCAGCCGCTGGTGCATCCGCGATGTATCAGGCGAGGCTGACGCGATCAATCTTGCCCGGTGGTTCATGAAGCTGCGTATCGCCTTCTGCGTCGCCTGGCGGACGGCATCGATGTCCAGCAGCATGGCGGTGGTGACGGCCGCAGATGTCACCCCAAGCGCGCCAGCTCGGCCGCTGGCCGTCGCAACGCTGGAAAAGCGCCTCGCCATGATGTCGGCGCCGGTCGTGATGTAACTGCCAGTGCAGGTGGTGCTGGCACCCGCCGCCAGCGTCGTCACGGGACAGGCGATTGCACCCGCTCTCGTATCGGCGACGGAAAGAGACGAGATCGGAACGGCGCCCGTGTTCGTCACTTTGAAGCTATAGCCGATTACCTGACGCACACTGGAGAATTTCGCCGGATTGGTCGTTACTACGAGGGTCAAAGCCCCAGCGCCCGTGGCCTGGTATGTATAGGTGCCTGCGCCGCTCCCGCTGCCGGACGGAGTCACGACGACGATATTCACCACGCCCGCCGCATGTGCCGGCGTGATGGCGGTGATGGTGGTCGCGTTGACGATTGTCACGGACGTCGCCGGCACGCCGCCGAAGCTAACGCTGGTCGCGCCGGTGAATTCGGTGCCGGTGATCGTGACCAGTTGCCCGCCGGTGGCCGGCCCGCTGTTGGGCGAGGCGGCGGAGACCGTCGGCGCTGCAGCAAATCTGAATATCCCGATGCCCTGACCGGCGCCCGCAGGCGTCGTCACCGTCACGTTCACCGTTGCCGCTGGATGCGCCGGCGTCATGGCGGTGATGGTGTTGGCGTTGACCACAGTCATGCTCGGCGCGAGCACGGCGCCGAAATGGACGGTCGTCGCGCCGGTGAAATTGGCGCCGGTGATGGTCACCAGGGTGCCGCCCGACGTATTGCCGCTGCCCGGAGATGCGCTCGTCACAACCGGCACCACTGCATAGGTGTAGAGCGCGGTACCCGTGCCGCTGCCGCCAAAGCCGGTTACGACGATGTCCACAGCACCAGCAGCATGCGCCGGGGTCGTAGCGGTGATGGTGGTGCTGTTGACGACGTTGAAGCTGACCGCCGCCGTGCCGACGAAAGTGACACTGGTGGCGCCGGTAAAGCCGGTGCCTGTGATGGTCACCGCCGTGCCGCCTATGATCGGACCGCCAGCCGGTGAGACGCTGGTGACGGTCGGCGTCGCGCCATAGGTGTAGAGGCCGATCCCAGTACCTGTGCCGGCCGGCACAGTGACGGAGACATCGACCAGACCTGCTGCGTGCGCGGGCGTCACCGCCGTGATGGTGGTGGCGTTGACGACTACGACCGCGGTCGCCGCCGCGCCGCCGAAGGTAACGGCCGTGGCGCCGGTGAAGCTGGTGCCGGTAATGGTCACGGCCGTACCTCCCGCAACCGGACCGCCTGCCGGTGCGACACTGCTCACAGCAGGCACTGGGGCATAGGTGTAGAGGGCCACACCGGTGCCGGTGCCGCCGAAGCTCGCCACCGCAATATTGACTGGCCCGGTGGCATGGGCGGGGGTTGTGGCGGTAATGGTGGTGGCGTTGACCACGATGACCGCGGTCGCCGCCGTGCCACCGAAGGTGACGCTGGTCGCACCAGTGAAATTGGTACCGGTGATGGTGACCGCCTGGCCGCCGGCCGTGGAACCGCTGCTGGGCGCTACGGTCAGCACCGTTGGCGGCGCCACATAGGTGTAGAGCCCGGCGCCGGTGCCGCTGCCCCCGAAAGCGGTGACGGCGACATCGACAAGTCCGAAGGCATGCGCCGGGGTGGTAGCGGTGATGGTGGTGCTGTTGACGACGTTGAAGCTGACCGCCGCCGTGCCGCCGAAAGTGACACTGGTGGCGCCGGTAAAGCCGGTGCCTGTGATGGTCACCGCCGTGCCGCCTATGATCGGACCGCCAGCCGGTGAGACGCTGGTGACGGTCGGCGCCGCAGCATAAGTGTAGAGGCCGATCCCAGTACCTGTGCCGGCCGGCACAGTGACGGAGACATCGACCAGACCTGCTGCGTGCGCGGGCGTCACCGCCGTGATGGTGGTGGCGTTGACGACCACGACCGCGGTTGCCGCTGCGCCGCCGAAGGTGACGGCCGTGGCGCCGGTGAAATTTGTCCCGGTGATCGTGACCGCAGTGCCCCCGGCGACTGGACCGCCCGTGGGAGCTACGCTGGTCACCGCTGGCAACGGCGCGTAGGTGTAGATGGCTGCTCCGGTGCCGATGCCGCCAAAGCTGGTAACGACGATATCGACCACGCCGGCGGCATGGGCCGGAGTGGTGGCGGTGATGGTCGAGCCGTCGACCACCACGACATCGGTCGCTGCCGTACCGCCGAAGGTGACACTACTCGCGCCGGTGAAATTCGTGCCGGTGATGGTGACCGACTGGCCGCCGGTGGTAGACCCGGCGTTAGGGGAGACGCTCGCCACGGTCGGCGGCGCGACATAGGTGTAGATCCCGACGCCGGTACCGCTGCCGCCAACACCGACGACGATAACGTCGACCGGACCGAAGGCATGCGCGGGTGCCGTCGCGGTGATTGTCGTATTGTTGACGATCGTGAAGCTGATCGCGGCCGTGCCCTCGAACAGGACGCTGGTTGCGCCGAGAAAGCCGGTGCCGGTGATGGTGACCGCCGTGCCTCCGGCGATCGGGCCGCCTGCCGGCGAGACGTCGGTGACGGTCGGGGGGCCATAAGTGTAGACGCCCATGCCGGTGCCGGTGCCACTCGGCGCGATGACAGTAACATCGACGGGCCCGGCGGCATGGGCCGGCGTGACAGCCGTGATGGTGGTGGCGTTGATGACAACGAACGAGGTCGCGGCCACGCCGCCGAATGTGACCGATGTGGCGCCGGTGAGATTGGTCCCGCTGATGGTCACCGCCGTGCCGCCCGCGACAGGACCGCCCGTAGGCGCCACGCTGGTTACGGTCGGCGCGGGCGCATAGGTGTAGATCGCCGCTCCGGTGCCGATGCCGCCAAAGCTGGTGACAACGATGGCCACGACGCCGGCGACATGGGCCGGGGTGGTGGCGGTGATGGTCGAGCCGTCGACCACCACGATATCGGTCGCTGCCGTACCGCCGAAGGTGACACTACTCGCGCCGGTAAAATTGGCGCCGCTGATCGTGACCGATTGGCCGCCGGCGGTCGGACCGATGTTAGGGGAGACGCTCGCCACCGTCGGCGGCGCCACATAGGTGTAGATTCCGGAGCCGATGCCGATGCCGCCAAAGGCAATGACGGTGATATCGACGGGACCGAAGGCGTGAGCGGGGGCTAGCGCGGTGATTGTGGTGCTGTTGACGACGTTGAAGCTGATCGCCGCCGTGCCAGCGAAGAGGACGCTGGTGGCGCCGGTAAAGCCGGTGCCGGTAATGGTGACAGCCGTGCCGCCCGCGATCGGCCCGCCACCAGGGGACACGCCGGTAACGGTCGGTGCCTCCGCATAAAGGTAAAGGTTCGTTCCGGTGCCGCTGCCACTCGGTGCGGTGACGGTGACGTCGACGAGTCCGGCTGCGTGGGCCGGCGTAACGGCCGTGATGGTGGTCGGGTTGATGAACACGAAAGAAGCCGCCGGAACCCCGCCGAACGTCACGTCGGTAACGCCCGTGAAAGCGGTGCCGCTGATCGTGACCGGCGTTCCACCCCCCACAGGTCCACCTGCGGGGGCAACGAGGGTAACGACAGGTTGGGCGAATACTGATGCGCTGCCGAAGGTCGTGACCCCGATGGCGATCATCAGCAGCATCAAGCCGCGACGAATGCAAGAGCGAACGCGGGGCAGGGCGATGTCCGCGGTGCTGAAACGCCGGCTACACCTATTTTTCTTCAATTGTGGCCGCATCGAATGCTTCCAACCTCCTGCTAGGTCCCAGCGGGCAATACCCCTCCATTGCCGAACCCGACCGGGCACGGACCTTCCATCCAAGACGTTGTGGTGAAAGACTTCGGGGCATCGAGCCAGCGGACCCTCGCACTACGCCAGACGGTGCAGCCCGACTACCGAATCCCGATTTGGCACAACCTTAGCGAGCATTTTGTTGCAATTTGCTTAACCGCGAAATGCATTGAGGAGGACAGTCGGATCGCTCCGGCGAGATCCGTAAGGTGCGGGCCTTCGGCGGGCTAGAAAAGCCTGGGGCTGACAAGGCCGCCAATTCGTGCGATACGGGCGGCCAGCTCCGGCGCAACCGATAGGCTGCGGGCTTTGAGGTCGGCAAGCAGCTCACGCCAGGACTGGGCGCTTTCCCGGTAGCCTGATTGAAAACCAATCAGCTCTTTCTTGCCCTCCGGTGTGGCTCCGATCAGCACAAGGATGCATTGCTAAGTGAGCGCTTGCCGCTCACGATAAACGTTCGCGGGTCCGGCTCCATCCGCGCCTGAAGATAAACGCCGTTAGCCCAAATATAAACATAGCGCCGCGCCTAAAGGCTTGTCCCCGCCACGATACGCCGCCTCCCTTTCCTCGGCCCGTCACCAACTTTCCCGCATGGCTCGTTTCGGCTCGGTGTTGTATTCTTCGACGAAGCGGTTGATAGCCGCTTGCAGCTCAGCGAGGGAGCGGAACACGCCCCGTTTCAACCGTCGCCGCGTGAGTTTGGCGAAGAAGCCCTCGACAGCATTAAGCCAGGATGCCGGGGTCGGCGTAAAATGGCGGACTGACGATCATAACCAACAGCATCCCCATCGCCTCCTTACTGGCGACGACGCTGAGCCTGTGGCCGCTTGAGACTCGACAAAATTCCACATAATTGCAAATCTACACAAAAAACCACAAACCAAACGGTAATCGGAGTGTTTCAATGAGTAGGATTTGGCAGTTTTGGGTTTGCGCATTCGGGGTCTTTTTCGCGGCTGCTCAGGCGCAAGCGGGAACGATAACCGCTTACACCGCCTTGGAAGAAGACGAGATCGCAGCTTATGTGGAAGCGGCTAAAGAGGCGATGCCGGACGTTGACGTGAAGGTTTTGCGCCTCTCGACGGGCGACCTCGGCGCGCGCATTCTCGCTGAAGCCTCCAATCCGCAGCATGACGTCATCTGGGGCTGGGCTGTCACCAACATGATGGACCAGCGCATTCTGGAGTTGCTGGAGCCGTACAAGGTGAAGGGCGGCGACAAACTCGGCGAACAGTTCAAGGCTGCGGATGACAAGTGGTTTGCCGTAACGGGCTACATGGCTGCCTTCTGCGCCAATAATGAGCGCATCAAGGAAAAAGGCTTGCCCATGCCGAAGGATTGGAACGACCTGCTCGATCCCAAATTCAAGGGCGAGGTCGTCATGCCCAATCCGGTTTCTTCGGGCACCGGCTACCTGCAGATCGTCGGCATACTGCAGAAAATGGGTAATGAAGCCGGTTGGAAGTTCCTGAAGGAACTGGACGCAAACGTCGCGCAATATATCAAATCAGGCTCGCGTCCATGCAAAGCAGCACGTGCGGGCGAATATGCCGTTGGTGCCTCGCTTGCCTTTGCGGCAATCCAGGCGGTCGAAGAAGGTTTCCCGGTGACGATGGTTATCCCTGCAGGTGGTGCGGGCTACGAGCTTGAAGCATCCGGCCTGATGGCATCGTCGAAGAACAAGGACGATGCGAAGAAATTCCTCGACTGGACGCTCTCCGCCGGTGCCTCCAAGCTCTACGGCAAATATAAGGAGATCGTTACGACCGAGGGCTATGAGCCGCCGGAATCGGCGCAGAAAGCTGGTCTGCCCAAGGACGTCTCCTCGGTTCTTCTGCCGATTGACTTCGGCAAATCGGCCAAGGAACGCAGCGCCATCCTTGAGCGCTGGCAGAAAGAAATCGGACGTTAATGTAAAGGATCGTCGATGCGGCTGCAGCTCGACAGCATTGCGAAGAGCTTCGGATCTGTAGTCGCACTCGACGAGATCTCCTTTTCAGCGCAAGCACCGGAATTCATTTGTCTTCTTGGACCATCCGGATGCGGAAAGACGACGCTCCTCCGGCTTCTTGCCGGGCTGGAGCAACCAGATCACGGTCAGATCCTGCTCGACAGCGAGGATCTGACCCGCATTCCCGCCAGGGATCGCGGTTTTGGCATCGTGTTTCAGGCCTATTCGCTATTCCCGAACATGACCGTGGCCGAGAATATCGGCTATGGCTTGAAGATCCGTGGCGCCTCGCCGGCCGAAATGTCGGCGCGCATTGCCGAGCTTCTCGATCTGATTCAGCTTGGCGCGCTGGCGGACCGATATCCTTATCAGCTCTCGGGGGGACAGCAGCAACGGGTCGCGCTGGCGCGTGCTGTCGCGGTACGGCCACGCCTCCTCCTGCTCGATGAGCCGCTTTCCGCGCTCGATGCCAAGGTGCGTACCGAATTGCGCGGCGAAATCCGCGACCTGCAACAAAGGCTCGGCATTCTCACCATCATGGTCACGCATGATCAGGAGGAAGCGCTGACGCTGGCCGACCGGATCGTCTGTATGCGTCAGGGGCACATTGCGCAGATCGGCGAACCGGACGAGCTGTATCATAGTCCGGCAAATCGCTTCGTTGCCGACTTCATGGGTCTCAGCAACCTGATGCATCAGGAGGCGATACGCCGGCACGCCCCAGCGCTCATGAATGGTCATGAGCCAGCGCGCGATGACATTGCCTGCATCCGGCCCGAGGATATTCGGATGGTCGAAGGTGCGAGCGGTGCGACCGTCGATCGGGTGCAGTTTCTCGGCAATGTCACGCGGCTGCATCTCGACTGGCCGGGCGGCAGTCTGATCGCTGAAGTGCCCGGCCGCAGCGCGCTTGTTCCCGGAGCCCGGGTCGGCATCGATTTCTCGGCAAGCCGCTGTGCATGGGTTGCGCCGGAATGAGCGTAGTCGCAGACATGCCGCGCCGCCGGTTCGATATCGACCATTTGTTTCGCGCGATCTGCCTGATCGTACCGCTCGTGGCGCTCCTGCTGTTTTTCGTCTATCCGCTGGCGACGGTTTTCATCCAAAGCGTTACCCGGCCGGACGGTCATGTGGGCTTCGATAATTACGCCCGCATCCTCGCCAGCGCAGGCTTCTGGGCCGCGGCCGTCAACAGTCTAACTATGACGATTGCGACGACCATTTCCGTTCTGGGGCTTGGTCTTGTCATCGCCTATGCGGTCCATCGCTGCAAAGTGCCGGGAAGGGCGCTGATTATTGGCGCGGTGTCATTGCCATTGCTGGCACCGTCTCTGGTTCAAGGGCTGGGGCTGATCTTCCTGCTCGGCCGTAACGGTGTCGTCGCAAAGGCAACCGGGCTGGACATCGAGATTTACGGATTCTGGGGCCTGCTGATCGCCAACGGTCTTTACGCACTGCCGCAGGCGGTGCTGATCATTGGTGCTGCGCTTCGTGCCGCCGACGCCCGTATCTACGAGGCGGCGGAAATCATCGGCGCACCGCATTGGCGGCAATTCATCGACATCACGCTGCCCAACATCAAATTCGGCCTGCTCAGCGCAGGCTTTATCGTCTTTACCGTGACGATTACGGATTTCGGCAATGCCGCCACCATCGGCGGTGACTATGCCATCCTTGCGACCGAAATCTACAATCAGTCCGTCGGCCAGATGAATTTCAATCTCGGCGCCGTCGTCGGCATCATGCTGCTGCTGCCCACCGTGCTGGCCTTCTATCTCGAACGTGTCGCCTCGCAGCGCCAATTCGGCTCGGTCAGCGATTCCGCCTTGCCGCTCAACCCCGTCTATACGCCAAAGCGCGATATACCGATGACGATTGCCGCATGGCTGATCGCGCTCTTGCCGGTCATGACCGTCGGCATCGTGATCTACGCCAGTTTCGTCTATCTCTGGCCTTATCGTTTCGATCTGACCTTGCGTCACTACGACGTGAAGGTCGCGGGCGGCTACGATCCGCTCTGGACAACCATCCAGATTTCGCTCATCGCGGCGACCCTCGGAACTGTGCTGCTTTTTGCACTCGGCCTGGCAATGCAGCATCTCCCGCGCGCATTGTCCAAGCCGATCTATTTCATCTGTTTGTTGCCCGCATCCGTGCCGGGTCTCGTCCTCGGCCTCGCCTATATTTTCGCGTTCAACATCCCCGAATTGCCGCTCTATGCGCTCTACGGGACAGCGACGCTTCTGGCCATCTGCAACGCGATCCACTACTGGACGCAAGGGTTCCTGACCACAATGACCGGCCTGCGGCAGGTGCCGCCATCGCTTCAGGAGACGGCGGCTTGCCTTGGCGCGAGCGCACCCCGCGTAGTCCGCGACGTGGTTGGCCCCTATATGGCGCCGACGCTGATCTCGGTGTTTTTCTTCCTGTTCATGCGCTCGATGGTGACGCTATCCGCGGTGATTTTTCTCGTGACGGCGTCTGTGAGCGTGGCCTCCGTTTCAATTATGCGGTTGGACGAAGCCGGCTTCACCTCGCAGGCTGCGGCCTTTGCCACCTGCACGATGGCGGTTGTTGTCGCGTCGTTCCTTGTGATGCGGTTCAGCCTCTGGCTGGTCGGGCGGCCGGGGCGCAAGCATGTGGTCTGAGGAACGACACCACCGGATCCTGACTATGCTGATTGCACAGGGCCGGATCGAAACCGACAGCGTTACCGAAGCGCTGAATGTCTCGCGCGAGACCGTGCGCCGCGATCTTCTCAAGCTTGAAGCGGAAGGCAAGCTTCGCCGCGTTCATGGCGGCGCAATCTCTGCGGAGATATCGGCGGAAAAGCCGTTCGAAACACGCCGTCAGGTCAGCGCTGCTGAAAAGAAAAGTATCGCAAAAGCTGCTGCCCGCTTGCTTCAGCCGGGAGAATGCTGCTTCGTTGATGCAGGCACGACGACAGCCGCCTTCGCATTGGAGCTTGCCAAGCTGCCGGGCATCGCGGTCATTACGAATTCGATCGATGTCGCAAGCGCCATGCGCAGCGGCCAGCCCGACGCCGATGTGCTTCTTCTTGGCGGCCAGCTCGGCACGGACGTTCCGGCAACTTACGGCGAAATCACGATCAGCGAGATCCAGCGCTTCCGCCCCGACGCGGCGATCATCTCACCGGTCGGTCTGCACCCGGAACATGGCGTTACGGATTATTTTCTGCCCGAGGCCGAAGTCGCGAGCGCCATGATCGCGAACGCCCGTCGTCTCATCATGCTGGCAGACAGAAGCAAGCTGGGTGAGGTCAGTCGCGTAAGACTTTGCCCGATCGCGGCAATAGAGACATTGGTGGTCGATACAGGAGGCCATCCATTGCTGGCCTCAACGAAAGCGGCCGGGGTCAATTCAATTGTTGAGGCGTAACATAGCTATCGGTGAGCGTTATCGACGCATTGAGGAGCTGGGGATTGCCTCATCCTGGCTTTCACGGACAGCAAGGCAATGGGTTGCAGGACGTTGAGTGATACTAGCGAGGGAAAATTAATGCCAAGGGCCGGATTTGCTGGCGTTTTTAGCCAATCAGGCCGATTCTGGCATAAGCTGAAAGAGTGTGGATGGCGCACTTCGAAGGAGAAACTTCGAACGCGCTTTTTGAGACTTTAGAGGATTGGAACACTTATCTCAAGGCGGAACGTGTAGAGCTGAAACGGCCTAAATCTCAGCGTGTAGGGCCGTCGATATGACAAATATTGACAGCGCTCACGGCCTGGTTTCAGCCAGGGCAAGTTTTCAATCAATCGCTGACAACAAGATTGAACAGCGGAAATCTTCGCCGCGCGTTACCCTCCGCCTGACCGACGATGAACTGAAGAAACTGAAACATGCCGCCAGCGGCGTTTCGATCAGCGCCTATATCCGAAAGCAGCTCTTTGGCAACGAAGCCTCCCTCGCGAAAGGTCCGAAGCCGGGTTCCGGTGAAAGACCAGCAAGCGCTCGCGCAGGTTTTGGGGCTGCTTGGGGAATCCCGTATGGCCAACAACCTCAATCAGATCGCCTATGAGGCCAATTGCGGTTCCCTTCTCATGGACCAGGCGACCGAGGATGAAATAAAAATGGCCTGCGCGTCGATTGCCTGGATGCGGGTCAAACTGATCGAAGCGCTCGGTATCAAGGATGGTGGCAGGCTGTGATCTTGAAGGGAAGCCAGCGCGCTGGCGGCCTTCAACTGGCGCGTCACTTGTTAAACGATCGGGACAATGACCATGTGACCGTGCAAGAGCTGCGCGGCTTCGTTTCGGATGATTTGCATGCTGCCTTCAATGAGGCATACGCCATCAGTCGCGGCACCAAGTGCAAGCAATTCCTTTTTTCACTCAGCCTCAACCCGCCTGAAACCGAGCGCGTTGCGGTTGATGTTTTTGAACGCGCGATTGCCGAGATTGAAGACAAACTCGGGCTTTCCAATCAACCCCGCGCCATCATCTTTCATGAAAAGGAAGGCCGTCGCCATGCGCATTGCGTCTGGTCACGAATTGACGTGAACCAGATGAAGGCGATCAACCTGCCCCACTACAAGCTGAAGCTCCGAGATATGTCCCGCCAATTGTATCTGGAGAATAATTGGAAAATGCCACGCGGCTTGGTGAACAGCAAAGAACGAAACCCGCTGAATTTCACGATGGCTGAATGGCAGCAGGCGAAACGCACTCAACGTGATCCGCGAGCGATCAAGGAAACGTTTCAGGATTGCTGGGCGATATCGGACTCACGCAAAGCTTTTGCGAGCGCGCTGGAAGAGCGCGGCTATTATCTTGCCAAGGGTGATCGGCGCGGGCTTTGTCGCCGTTGATTGGCACGGCGAAATTTATGCCGTTTCCAAGTGGGTTGGGATTAAAACAAAAGATGTCAGATCAAAGTTGGGCGATCCCGACGACCTGCGCTCGGTCGAAAATATTAAGCGCGAGCTTTCCGCCAAATTCACTCAAAAGCTAAGAGAACTTGCCGACGAGGAAATTGCCAAACATGATGACGCCTCTGAAGCTCTCAATCAGAAGCGGCGCAGTCTCATCGAACTGCAACGAACAGAACGGACGTTGTTGCAAGAAACGCATGCAGCGCGCAGGACACAAGAGAATATTGTCCGATCACGTCGTTTCCCAAAAGGTTTAAAAGCCGTCTGGTTTAAGCTCACCGGGAAGTACAAGAAAATTCAAAAAGTGAATGAGATAGACGCCATACGATGTGATGAGCGCGACGAAATGGAATGCCAATCACTGATTGATCGCCAATTGGCGGAAAGACGAACTCTCCAGCATGAAATACGGCAGATGCGGCATCATCATATTATCAGGATGAAGGTGCTTGATCGCAATCTTCGAAGATACGCGAATATGACGCCTGCGGAGCAAAATGCAGAAATCTTGCGGCAAAAAACGAGGCCTGAGAGGCGGAAACGCGCGAGGCAAACGCGGGAACCTTAGGTGCTCGGCGGGCCTAATGTGTTTTGTGTTGCGCAACGGGCAACAATGTGCTAATCTTATAAATAAATGTGCTAGCGTAGTCGAATGGAGATTTGGAACGTAAAGCACAGAGGGCTGAAGAACTTCATCGAGAAGAACGATGCTAAAGGACTGCCAGCGGATCGCTTAAAGAAAATCCGCCAAGTTCTCGGCTTCCTGCTCGATATGGATGAGATCGACGAGTTGTTTGATCCGCCGAAATTCAAAGCCCATATTTTAACCGGCGACCGGGCTGGCGTGTACAGTCTGAGCATTTCCGGCAATTGGCGAATTACCTTCCGCCATGATGCCGAGACGGGCGAATTATACGATATGGATTATGAGGATTATCATTGAGGTTTAAGTGATGGCGATTAAAGCAAATTTTGAACCGGCCCATGTGGGCGGCTTTATCAAGGACATGATCATCCCGGATGAGATGACCGTGACCGATGCCGCGCGCCGTCTTGGTGTCGGCAGGCCTGCCCTCTCCCAGCTTCTCAATGAGAACGCCTCGCTCTCCCCGGAAATGGCCTTGCGTATCGAAAAGGTTTTCGGCGTCAAGATGGATACGCTTCTGAAAATGCAGGCCCGCTATGACACCTGGCAGATGAGACAACGGGAGAACGAACTTAAGCTAAAGCCATATGAGCCAGCGTAAACAATAATATAATACTAGGCAATCTGACTACCCGAGATCGATTTTTGTTGAACATACATTAACGCCCATAAGCAAAGCGCGGTTCCCAATTTCTTTCTAATTCCCCCTCTTCATCTTCCTCCTCGTCCGGATCGTTAGGTAGTTCTTCGCTACTTAAGACGGTTAGCGTATAGCCATATTTTCCTAGACCGATTACTTCTTCATCTAAGTGACCGTTTGAGAATGCAGTTTGCGAATCAGCGCGTTTGTGATTTACGATATTTATGTGGACACGAGAGACGCGGGGCCGGATGGCCGAGATTGAGCGGCGCACGAAGCGCTATCCCACGGATTTGACTGATGCGGAATGGGCGCGGATCGCGCCTTTGTTGCCGGCGCCGCGGCGGCGCGGGCGCAAGCCGGGCGTGGATTTGCGCGAGATCCTCAACGCCATTCGCTACATGGCGCGCTCCGGTGGCGGCTGGCGGATGCTGCCGAAGGATTTTCCGCCTTGGCAGACCGTTTACTGGTGGTTCCGGCGGTTTGTCCGGCTCATGCTGTTCAGGACGATCCATGATGTCGCCTTGATGCTTGACCGGGAGCGTGCGGGGCGTGAGGCAAGTCCCGAGGGTGGCGTGCTCGACAGCCAGACTGTCAAGGCTCCGGCGGCGCAGGAAAGGGGCTTCGACGGCGGCAAGCGGATCGTGGGACGCAAGCGCCATATCGCGGTCGATACGGACGGACGGCTCCTGCTGGTGAACCTTACGCCCGCCGACATCTCCGACAGCGCCGGGGCGCAGATGATCCTCGACGCCATCCGCAAGCGCTGGCCATGGCTCAAGCATCTGTTCGCCGATGGCGGCTATAACCGTACCCAGCTTATGGACAAGGCCGTCTTCCTCGACTTCGTTGTCGAAATCGTTCGCAGGATGGAAGGGCAAAAAGGCTTCGAAGTTCTGCCCCGGCGCTGGGTCGTCGAGCGCACCTTTGCCTGGATGACCCGATGGCGGCGTCTCATACGCGACTACGAACAACGCATCGACGTCTCCGAGGCCATGATCCATGTCGCCATGGGAAGTCTCCTACTGCGAAGGATCAGCCATTGAGGGATTTCTCAAACGGACTCTAAGCCTTTGGGTGTTCGTCTATTTGGGCATCGTATGGGACAAACATCAGCGCGATCCGCAGAACGCGGTCCCTGCGCCTGTTGAAACCAGTTCCACCAAGCCGAAGCAGGCTCCACGCGCTGTGGCTTTGACACGCAAAAATGCAAAAGCCGACGCGCCCTTGCTCGCGCTTGAGCAATCGGCTCCACCTTCGCGCCGCGCTCAGCGCACCCGCTCTAGCAACAAGAATGCGGGAGCGTGATCATGATCGATGTCACGCAATTGGGCGGCGGCGGCATGTTCGTTGCTGTCACCGCTTACGCCGCCTTCTCGTACTGCGCGAGCGGTCCATTGATCGGCGATAGGACAGTTCAAAAATCCGAATGGTCCTTGACCTGCCAGCAGGCGCTAGGGCGTGAGGCAAAAGCGCAAATTCCGCCGCCTGACTTTGTGCCAAGGCTGGATTGCAACGGATTGCTGGGGCTGTTTGGTGCGGAAGGCCGCGAAGTTTGCCGCCGTCACGGCAATCCCAGCCTGCCGTTCCTGGATCAGGCGTTAGAGCAGAAGCGGCGCTTGGACGATTTTCAAAGGCAACGTCTTGAAGCGGCAACCGCCTCCACGACGAGCCGCTGTGATTGCGCCCGCGCCCATATGCTCGAAAGCTCAGGCGAGCGCCTGGGCGCTTTATGCCGGATCGGCGCGGTTGATCACGCCGCCGGCAATTAAAAATCTTAAAGCCTCGTTGATGACTTCGCTTAATGCGCCGCTCTGCCAATTAATGGGAGGTGCATCATGATTCTCGGCTCCGTCCATGTCAGTGAAACAGCGGTGACGACACACCGCGATTCCTATCTGCTGGCCTCGATTTCCGTGGTGTCGGTGAGGAGGCCGTTCTTCGGCGGTGCGATGTTGATCGCCCTCGCCCTCACCGCTTTTATCCTGGCTTTTGCCGACCTGCTTTATGTGGGCGAGATGATCAGTTTTGCGATTTTCATCGCGCTGATCCTGTTCGCAGGAACGCAAATCGGCCAGTTGAAACTACTCTCGCGCGATCTGCGCGGCAGTGATTTGAGTGACGCCATCTGGGGACAGTATAGCCATCTCAATCATATCCGCCGCGAGATTGTTGGCATGCGCCAATCTCTTAAACAGGGAGAGGCCGCATGATCATTGCCCTCCCTTCCCTCGGTGCGATTATCCGCATCAATCTTCATCTGTTCATGGGCACGCTCTCCGGCGTCATCGCCTGGGCGATCTGGCCGGACACTTTGGAAGGCTGGGGCTGGGGTTTTATCGCCATCATTCTTTCGGTCAATGTCGTTGCCTGCATGGTCAACGCCTTGCGTGAGATGACCCAGCTCTACCTGCGGGATAGAGCCGTCGCCGCGATCATGGCCCAGAGTAATACGTCAAAATCCGATCAGCTTGCCTCGATGGATGATTTGCGGCGCGGAGGCATGATCGATGGATAGAACCGGCAAGCGGCTTCTTGGCCTGACCTTTGACGGCCAGCCGATCTGGGAGCCGCAATCAAACGCCTCGTCTCTGATCTTTGCCGCGACAAGCGGCGGCAAGACCACTTGCGTCGCCGTCCCCACGATCTTAAGCCTGCTCAGCGATTACAGCCGCGCGCTGTTTATCAATGATGTCAAGAATGGCGAGATCGCGATGCAGATCGGCGAGATGTGCCTGAAGCATGGCCGCAAGTTCGGCGTCGTCGATGACACTTATGTGCTGGGGCATGATTATCCGCATCGTCTGTCTTTGAATGCCTTCGGCTCTTCGATCTATGCACGCAATGATCATCCCGGCGATCTGCAATTCATCATCGAAAACCAGAACCATGCGATGATCGATGAGCCGCATGATGACGCCAAAAACTTCTATTGGCGGGAAAGCCCGCGCCAGTTTTTAGACCTCGGTCAACGTATCCTGCTGTCTCACAATGAGCGGCTCGCTACCCCTGGCGGTTTGGCGGCGCTACTCGGCAATCCCGACACCTGGAACGCTGCTTTGGAGATTGACGCCGAAGAAGGCGATGCGGCGTTGCAAGCCCTCGCCCGTCAAGCTTTGGAGATGCGCAAAAATAATCCCGAACATTACGCCCAGCATCTGCAAGCCGCTATCACCGCGCTGAAGATATTTGCGCAAGGGGCGGCGCTGCACACAGCCGGATGCCATCCTGACCTCACCCATGAAGAGCTGATCCGCGATAAATGGGTGGTGTGTTTTGTAAACCCGGTGCGCTTTGCCGATCGGCTGGGAACGCATTTCGGTCTGCACACGCTGGCCTTGATGGAAGCGCAGCTCTCAGGCCGCGCCGGGAAGGCCGATTACATTCTCGATGAATATTGCAACGCGCCGCTTCGCACGCTGATTAACCGGATCACCGTCTATCGCGCTTTCGGCGCGCGAGCGCATTTCATCACCCAGAGCCGCTCGGACAGCGTGCGCAAATATGGTGAGAAGGAAACCGCGCTCCTGGAGGAAAACTGCACGGTCAAACAATGGCTGAAATTTTCCAATTTCGAAGAAGCCGAGCGCGTCAGTCGCGCCATGGGCGAACAGCAGATTATCGCGCCGTCGCTGGCCTTAAATTCAGGCCGCGCCGAATTCTCCGGCAATATCGCCACCGGCAAACAGCGCATCTTCACGGCATCGGAATTGATGATGCTGCCCGGCGATGAACAGATCATCCATATCGCCGATATCGGATTCATTCATTGCTAGGAAAATCCGCCAGAACCAGATCGCACCCTATTGCTTCGAACTGGCCGACAATCCGCTCGAAGGCGGACGGCTGCCGCCCGATCCGAAAGTGACCCTTGATCCAAGGCCACGGGGGATCGCGGCATGAAAGTCCGTTTCCTGCGCGCCAGTTATTTTGTCTGGGTTTTGGCCTGGATGGGTTTGGTTGCCGCTTACCAACTGATCGGCCTGCCGCACCTCCTGACGGGTTACGAGCTGCCAGGACGCTGCAGCTATATCGGCATGAGCGGCGCGCTCAATATTTATTTCCCACACAATGGCCGCTGCCCTTGGATTTTGTTTCGAAAATCAAATGCGAGGGCTGCTCAATGAACGGCGTAAAGTCCGGCCTTTGTGGGCCTGCGCGAGAGTTCCAGACGCTTGGTCAGTTCCAGCCGCGCCATGTGCTTAAGCACTTCCAGCACGACAGCCGGATCAGCCTCACCGTCTTTGATCTGCTGATCACAATGGCAGCGCGGCTGCAAGGTCAAGTCATAGGGCTGAACGGCATACCAGAAGCCCGGATAATCCATCGGCTCCAGCCATTCTTCAACATCTTCGATGTGCTTAAAAATCGGCATGGCCGAAGATTATCAGATAACGGACGGATAATGCAAACTACGCGCGCGAAAGCAGGCTCGCTATGAGTTTCGATATCGCCAAAGAGCTGAAACGCACTTTCGATCTGGCAAGTTTGCGCCGTGAAGCGCAGCATCATTTAAGCGGCGATGACTGGCGGGACTATCAAACCATTAAGAAGTCGTTCGACGACAAACGCGGCCATGAAAAACGTGGGTTTGAACGCAGCTACGCCACCCATGTCGAGACCGAAAGACGGCGATTGATCGACCAGGCGGGCGCGAAAGCCAAGCACCTCAAACATCGCTGGTTCGGCGATGATGGTTTCGACAAAGCCGCGATCTACGCCAGGCGCATCGCAATGTGCGGCAGCGCTTCGACCGGAACCTGGCGGCGCTCGATGATCAAGAACATCAGGCGATTGAGAGCCTACTGGAGCGAGTAAGCCCCAGCCGTGGGCAGCAGCGATCCCTTAAACCCGGTTTCCTGCAAGCGGCGGATCGACGGCCTGGCGCGGATCGCCGCCGTGAACGTCCACGCGATTAAAGCAAAACGTGAAGCAAACGAGTAAAGGAGCAAGACGATGAATAATTACTATAACCCGCAGGAAGCTGGGCGCATTGCCGCTGCGCGCGAAAGCTATTCCGGACGGATGCTGACCAACGCGCAATTTGAAGACGCGATGGCGATCACCGGCGTGTTGGAACGCGAGATTCAAAAGACCGGCAAGTTCAAAGAGAAGCTGGGCGATTACGCTTACGCTATGGCACGCAATGAGAGTTTCGACGCCGTGAAAGCCGAGACCATTCTCCGTGATCTTTATAAAGCACGCACCGGCCAAACCATGAACCAGCACCGCGAGGCCTTGATCGAGCGCGAGAAAAATCTCACCGATCAGGAAAAGGAACAAGCCGGGCCGAAGGCCTATGAGATTGGCGATCTGATCAAGAACAGTAAGACCATGCCCTTCCACCGGGCCTATGACCATCAAGCGGGAGAGCTGGCCAGTGAGCTCGGCATCACCGATGCCGGGGCCAAGATTTTGATGCAGGAAGCCTTCCGCGCGGCGGAAGGCCGCGAGCTCTATGAATGGGGCAAGGAACTGGAAGCGCAATATGTCCGCCCGCAACAAGAGGCGGAAAAGAAGCAGCGCCAAGCCCGTCAAAGTCAAGATAAGCCTGAAAGACAAACAATATCACGTCCCCGGACAAGGGCCTGAATTCTATATTGCGCAGGTAAAACGAAACAATATTACGTCGATTAACCTTGATTAACTAGGAATAATTAACCTAGTATGTTCCTGTTTTGTTCTTGAATAGAACAAAGAGACAAAACGAGAAAGGCAGTAGAGTAGTGACCAGAGAAACAACAAACAGCGCGGAAAAAGACGGCACGGCGGAAACTATGCCGGGCCTGGCGCGTGAGGCCGGTCAATCAAATGCGCTCACCATCGATTATGCGCTTTATGAGCGCTATCTGGCGGACTCCGGTCTTTCCGACGCCGAGAAGCAGGAATTTTTGGATGCGCTGTGGTCGATCATTGTCAGCTTTGTCGATCTGGGGTTTGGCATCCATCCGCTTCAGCAGGCAAATCCCGATTGTGGGCAAGAACTGGATTTAGGCGATTTGATCAAAAATGATCCGTCTACTGTGTTATTATCAAGCGATAATTTGCCCCATAATCAATTTACAAAAGCTGCGGATCGGCCAAAGGAACGACCCACAGGAAAGACGGAATCATGAGTTCGAGTAACCCGGAATTTTTGCCCAACACCAAAGCGGTCATCTATGCCCGCGTCTCCAGCGCCAAACAGACCAAGGTCGGCGACGGGCTCGGCTCGCAGCAAACGCGCTGCCGCGAATATGCCCGCTATAAAGGCCTAGAGGTCGTCGAGATTTTTACCGATGATTTGAGCGGCAGTCTGACCACCCGCCCCGGCATGAAATCGATGCTCGCCTTCTTGAAAAAACATCGCGGCAAGGAATCCATCGTCGTGATCATCGATGATATTTCGCGCCTGGCGCGCGGCATCGAGGCGCATTTGCAACTCCGCGCCGCCATCGGCGAAGCAGGCGGTATCCTCAAAAGCCCGACCATCGAGTTTGGCGAGGATTTCGAACTCCATCCTCGTTGAGAATATGCTGGCCAGCGTCTCCCAGCATCAGCGCCAGAAAAACGCCGAGCAGACCATCAACCGCATGCGCGCCCGCACCATGAATGGCTATTGGTGTTTCCAGGCCCCGGTTGGCTATAAATATGAACGCATCGATGGTCACGGCAAAATGCTGGTGCGCGATGAGCCGGTCGCCTCCCTGATCCAGGAAGCCCTTGAAGGCTTTGCCGTAGGCCGGTTTGAAACCCAGGTCGAAGTGAAGCGCTTTTTAGAAAGCCAGCCCGCCTTCCCGAAAGATTTGCCGAATGGGCAAATCCGCCAGCAGCGCATATTTGAGATGATGCGCCGCCCGGTTTACGCAGGCCATCTTGAAGCCGAAAGCTGGAATGTCTCTTTACGCAAAGGCCATCATCAAGGGCTGATCTCTTACGAGACCTTCGAGAAGATTCAGACTCGGCTCCAGGAAGGAGCCAGAGCGCCCGCCCGCAAGGACATCAACGATGATTTCCCGTTACGGGGATTTGTGGCATGCGGCGATTGCGATCACCCCTTAACCGCCTGCTGGTCCACCAGCAAGACCGGCAAGAAGCATCCCTATTATCTCTGTCACAACAAAGGCTGCGCCAGCTATCGCAAGTCGATCCCGCGTGATCAGATGGAAGCGAGTTTGAAACGATCCTGCGCGAGCTACAGCCTTCCGAGAACTTATTCGCGATCGTCAAGGTGATGTTTAAAAGCGCCTGGGGCCAACGCTTGGCACAAGCCAAGAATGCGGCTCAAACCCTAAAGCGCGATGTGGTCAAGATCGACGCCTCGATCGATCAATTCCTGGATCGCATCGTCGAAGCCGACAATCCTTCTGTCATCTCGGCTTACGAAGCCAAGATCGCCAAGCTGGAAAAACAAAAGCTGATTCTCGACCGAAAAACTGCAAGATCACGGCAAACCCAAACACAGCTTCGAGGAAATGTTCGAACTCGCTTTGAGATTTCTCGTCAAACCCTTGGAAATTATGGGATTCCGGGCAACTGCCCCAGCGCAAAATAGTGCTCAGACTGGCCTTTGCCGAGCGTATGTCATATCGGAGAGATCAGGGGTTTTCGAACCCGATAAAGTCCTTACCATTCAATATCTTAGGGGACATGCAGCATGGGTAAAAACAAAATGGCGCACCGGGGAGGATTCGAACCCCCGACCCCCAGATTCGTAGTCTGGTGCTCTATCCAGCTGAGCTACCGGTGCTGAAAAGAAAGGCCGCCTTGCGGCGGCGCTCGGCTCGTGGAGCCGTCCCGGTCCTTTTCTAATGTTTTGCGCGGCCGAACGCAAGTATCCCGCGCGACTGCGCATTGGGCCGACCGCCGGGCTCGCCCTGTGCCGCTGCACTATTGGGCAATCGGATCCGGAAAGTCGCGCCGGGCCGGGCGTCGTCCAGCCAGATCCTGCCGCCATGGGCCCGCGCCAGCTCGGCCGAGATCGCCAGGCCGAGACCGGTGCCGCCGACGCGGGCGGATCCCTGAAACGCCTTGAACAGATTGTCGCGGGCGCGCTGCGCAACGCCCGGACCGTTGTCGCTGACGCTGATGAGCACGTCCTTGCCGTCCTGCCGGGCCGAAACTTCAATTGCCGGCGCGGCGATCTCGCCTGCGCCTTCGAGGATCTGCATCGCATTCCGGACCAGATTGGCGAGAATCCGGTAAAGCTGGCTGCGGTCGGCGTCGATCTCAAGCATCTCATCCGCGTCGATGCGCCAGGCGATACGGTCATGCGCCGCCAGGCCGAAGCTTTCGCCGACCTCTTCCAATAGCGGCTTGAGCAGGAAACGATGGCGCTGTGGCGGCGCTTCCTCGGTGCGCCCATAGCGCAGCGTTTCGGCGCAAAGGGCGATTGCCCGGTCCAGCGAAGCAATCAGCTTGGGTGCGAATTTCTGCACCATCGGATCGGCGCTGGTGCTCAACCGGTCGGAAATGAGCTGAGCGCTGGACAGCATATTGCGCAGATCGTGATTGATCTTGCTGACCGCGAGACCAAGCGCGGCAAGCCGGCTCTTCTGCCGAAGCATGGCGACCAGCTCGTTCTGCATGGCGCTGAGCTGTTCTTCGGCCATGCCGATTTCGTCGGAGCGCCCGGATGGCTGAATGACGCGGCTCGCATCCTCGGGATTCTCGCGGAAGTTGACCATGTTCCAGGTCAGCCGGGTCACGGGCCGGACGAGGAACCAGTTCAGCGTCAGATAGACGAGGCCGGCGGTGAACAGCGATATGATGATCGACAACAGGAGGATATTGAGCGCATAGCCGTAGATCGCCGATTTGAGCGGCGTCTCCGTGAGCACGATCTCCACCGTGTCGTCCGACAGATCGGCGTGGCCGGTCACATGGATGAGCCTGTCCCGGGGCGACACGAAGACGTATAGCGCATCGCCGATGAGCTCCAGCCAGCTCGCGGTCCGCAAGTCGAAATGCGCCGAGACCATTCCCGGCACGTTCGAGCGAAGCACGAGCACGCGGGCGCCGTTTCGCTGCACGGCGATGCTATGCACCATCGTCTTCATGAGGAGCTGCTCGCTGAGTTTGGCCGGCACCGCCTCGCTCGAGGATGCCTGGGCGGCAAGCGAAGCGATCTGCGCCGCTGCGAGGCGCTCGGTGAGCCAATTCTGCCGGAAATTGGCGACGGAGGGCACGAAGATCAGCACTTCCGCCAGCATGACGAATGCGATCGTCAGCCAAAGCAGACGTGCCGAAAGCCCAAAACGAAACGCGCGCCGCCGAGCGGGGCGCCTATCTTCATTGGTCGTCGCTAAGCGTGCTTGCTCTTCTTCGGAATTGGACGAAGCGGAAGCCAATTGCCATCAACTCTAAATTACCTAGATCAACCCTCGTTCAAATGGAATCACTTGAACGAGGTTAAGTTGATCTATTCCGAAAAGTTCGCGCAACTGTCCGCGTCCACTCGGACGCGCGTTGCGCTAGCCTTCTTTTATCCCAATTTCTTCAGCCAACCAACGACTCTCTTGATGAAAGGACTCGTCAGCTTCGGGAGGAAATAGTTAATCGCCGCGCGCTTATTGATCTCCGCAAGCGTCGGATAGGGAGAGACAAAGCTCGCCATATGCCCGATTTTGATCTTCTTCTGCATGGCAAGGCTCCACATCTGGATCAGCTCGCCCGCCTGAGCGCCGACCATGCTCGCACCCAGAATCCGGCCGGACGGCGTCGTAACCACTTTCAGAAAGCCCTCGGTCTCGCGTTCGGCCTGAGCGCGGTCATTCTCGTAATAGGGCCAGCGCAGGACATTGATCTTGTTGCCGTGTTTTGCGCGCGCGCCCTCCTCGGTCAGTCCGACATGGGCGAGTTCGGGATCGGTGAACGTCACCCAGGGGACTGTCGAATGATCGGCCTTGGAGGGAAGGCGGAACAGGGCGTTCTTGACCACGATGGACGCATGATAATTCGCCACATGCGTGAATTGCGGCCCGCCGGCGACATCGCCGATTGCATAGACGCGCCGGTTGGAGGTCTTCAGGCCCGAATTGACGATGATGCCATTGCGGTTGTGCTTGACGCCTGCCGCATCGAGATTGAGCCCTTCCAGCGTGGGCCGGCGGCCGACCGCAAGCATCAGATGCGTCCCGTCCAACGTGTAGGATTGGCCATCCTTGGCGAAGGTGACGCGAACGCCGCCGGCGAAGTTTTCGGCGCGTTCGAGCCGGGCCCGGTCGAGGATGCTCACGCCTTCCTCGGCAAGGCGCCGGAGAACGACGCCGCGGACCTCCTCATCATCGCGCGGCAACGGCGTTGCCGCCTCGATCACCGTCACTTCGCTGCCAAGACGCCGATGCGCCTGCGCCATCTCCAGCCCGATCGGCCCGCCGCCGATGATGATCAAATGACGGAGCAGGCCGGGCGCGTCGAAAATCGTCTCGTTCGTAAAGAAGGGAACGCTGTCGAGGCCGGGTATGGGGGGCACGACCGGAACCGAACCGGTTGCAACGACAAAGCGGCGGGCTTTGATCTCATAATCGCCCGCGGCCACTGTTGAGCGGTTTTTGAAAGACGCCTCGGCAAGAATGACCTTCACGCCGAGGCCGGTGAATCGCTCGACGGAATCATTGGGGGCAATCGCAGCGATCACCTCCCGGACATGGGCGAGAACCGCGCGGTGGTCGATTTGGGGCTCGACCGGCGTAATACCGAACGGCGCGGCCCTGCGCATCGCCTCGGCGCGTTTGGCCGCAGCGAGCAATGCTTTCGACGGCACGCAACCGTAGTTCAGACAATCGCCGCCCATTTTGCCGCGTTCGATCAGCACGACTTCAGCGCCGAGCTGTGCCGCGCCGGACGCAACGGATAATCCGCCAGAGCCGGCGCCGATCACGCAGAGATCCGGCGTAAGCTGTTCCGCCATTCATGTCCCCCGTATTTGATTGCCGCGCCGATCAGGCCGTGCCCGGCTCATTTTTCCAAAATCTTTTAACGATTGCCGGGATCAGTGCAACGACGCCGAGCGCGACGAAGGCAAGAAGAAGCTCAGGCGTCAACAGGCTCGCGGGATCGAGGTTGAAAGAGCACGCCTCAGGGGCGGAATTTTCAGCGAGGCAGGCTTCATAGGCCTCGCGATGCGCGACAAGCACGCTGTCGAGCCCCGCCCCGGTCAGTGCGAAAGCGAATGTGCCGGGAATGATGCCGACAAAGGTGGCAATGACATAGGTCCGCAGGCTGACGCCGAGCAAAGCTGGAGCAAGATTGACGAGCCAAAAGGGAAAGGCCGGAACGAGGCGCAGAAAGAGCAGATAGCTCATCGCATCGTCCTGGAACCCCTTGCGGAGCTTGCCAAGCCGTGGTCCGGCCCGGCGCGCAAGCGTGTCGGCCAGCGCCGTCCGGGCGAGCAGAAAGATGACGACGGCGCCAAGCGTTGCGGCCGTCACTGTCGCAAATCCTGCAGCCAGCCAGCCAAACAACAGCCCGCCGGCAAGTGTCAGCGGCGCGGCGACGGGGAGGGACAGTGCTACAACGATGGCGTACAGGCCCATATAGGCCAGAATCGCCGCCACGAAATTCTCCGAAACCCAGTCGGCAAGCGTCTCGCGATGCTCGGCGAGCTGCCGCAGCGAAATATAGTCGAGCCCGCCCGACCACCAGATGACGCCCGCAGCAAGCGCGAGCAGAAGGAGAGGCAGGAGCCTGACGGCGAGCGGGGAGCGCGCAGCCGGCTTGTCCTCCCCAGAAATGTCCGCCTGCTTTTGCATGGGGATCCCCTCCCTCGTTAAGAGGAATGACTTTCGATTCGCACTATAGAATAAAAGCAGAGCCGGCGCGCGGTAGGGCGCATCAATCCAAAGTGAAGCCCCGCAGAACAATGTGAGAAGACGTGATTGCCGCGCAGAGCATTTGTCCCGCCGGAAAAACCGGGCGGATCAAAGGAAATGCCCGCTCCGCATTTGACTTCTATACCGGCGCACACCTATATGCGGGGGTGTCTCGCGGGACATTTGGGACTGCCACCGCCGTGAGGTCACGGTCGGTGCGAGAAGAGCCGAGATCTTCCATGACGAAACGAACTTATCGGCCCAGCGCATTGAAGCGGAAGCGCCGCCATGGTTTTCGCGTGCGCATGTCCACCAAGCAAGGCCAGCGCGTCCTGGCGCGGCGGCGCGCGAAGGGGCGGAAGAAGCTGACCGCTTGAGCCGGCGGCGCGGAAGGAGCGCCCCTTGCGACTGGAAACGCTGAAGCGCCGCTCGGAATTCGATCGCGTGCGCCATGGCCGGAGATGGGTGGCCAAGGGATTTATTTTGCAAGGCACTCCAAGAGAGGACGAGAGGGCGAGAGGGCAGCCGCGTTTCGGCTTCGTCGTCAGCAGCAAGGCGCTCAAGAGCAGCAACGTGGGAGCGAAGAGGCCCGGCGCCGTGTTGCGGAATCGCGCCAGAAGACGTCTGAAGGAAGCCGTGCGGCTCGTCTCGGGCTCCAGCGCCCGGCCCGATTATGATTATGTAGTCATCGGACGCCGCGAAGCTCTTCACCAACGCTTCGCCGATCTGCTAGAAGATCTCCGACTTGCATTTGACAAAGTGAACCAAGCGCCGCGCGCAAATGACGGCAGTGCTCACGCCCGCGAGGGGCGCAGGGCGACGGCCAAGAAGTCTCAGCGGCAAACCGAAGGACTGTAGGCGGCACGCTGGTCGGCGTCTTGCTCAGAGCAATCGTAAATGATGGACGAAAACAACCGCAATTTTCTGTTGGCCATGGTGCTGTCCGTGCTGGTGATCTTCACCTGGCAAGCGCTCTTTATCCCGGATAAGGAGCAGAAGCCCCGCCAACAGCAGCCGCAGCAGACGGTCGAGCAGACGCAGGAAGCTCCTGGCGCTCAACCCGGCGCCGCGCCGCAGCCACAGCCGAGCGCGGGGGCGCCGTCGGCTCCGTCAGCGACCGCCCCGGCTGCGCCGTCGTCGGGCGAGACGAGAGAGGCGGCGGTCAGCGAATCGGCCCGCGTCCCGATCGAGACGCCCAGCCTGCGAGGCTCGATCGACCTGAAGGGCGCGCGTATCGACGATCTGACCCTGACGCAGTTCAAGGAGACGGTTAAGCCGGACAGCAAGGAAGTCACGCTGCTCTCGCCTTCGGGGAGTCCGAAACCCTATTACGCCGAGCAGGGCTGGACGGTGGCGCCCGATGCGGGCGTGAAGGTTCCCGCGTCGGAGACCGTCTGGACGGCGGAAACGGACGGTGCGCTGACGCCCGATAACCCGGTTACCCTCTCCTATGACAATGGCCAGGGCCTGACATTCCGGCGCACGATCGCCGTGGACCCCAATTACATGTTCACGGTGACGCAGGAGGTCGAAAACAAATCCGCCAAAGCCGTCACGCTCTATCCTTACGCCTTGATCTCCCGGCATGGCCGGCCGAAGACGGCGGGTTTTTACATTCTTCATGAAGGCATGATCGGCGTCATGGGCGATGAAGGCCTTCAGGAGATCAAATATAAAAATGCCGGCGACGCGCCGCTCGATCCCGGCGCGAAACCGGAAGAACAACGTCATTCGACAACCTTTTCCGCGAAATCGGGCTGGCTCGGGATTACCGACAAATATTGGGCAACGGCGCTTGTCCCGAACCAGAACGTAAAATACACCGCCCATTTCACGGTCTTCCATCCCGACTCGCCGAAGGAACAGTTCCAGACGGATTTTCTGCTCGGGCCTGTAACGGTTGATCCGGGCGCCAAGCAATCTGTATCGTCCAGGCTGTTTGCCGGCGCAAAGCTGACCCGGCTCATTGACAATTACGAGGAGAAGCTGGGCATCGAAAAATTCGAGCTGCTGATCGACTGGGGCTGGTTCCATTTCATTACCAAGCCGCTGTTCTTTGCGCTCGACTTCTTCAACCGGAACGTCGGGAATTTCGGCATCGCCATTCTGATCGTGACCGTGCTCATCAAGCTGACGTTTTTCCCGTTGGCGAACAAATCCTATAAATCGATGAGCAAGATGAAAAAGCTGCAGCCGGAGATGATGCGCATTCGCGATCGCTTCAAGGACGACCGGACCAAGCAGCAGCAGGCGATGATGGAACTGTATAAAAAGGAGAAGGTGAACCCGATGTCGGGCTGCCTTCCGATCGTCATTCAGATCCCGGTCTTCTTCGCCCTCTATAAAGTGCTCTATATCACGATCGAGGCCCGCCACGCGCCCTTCTTCGGTTGGATCCAGGACCTTTCCGCGCCGGACCCGACCACGATTTTCAACCTGTTCGGGCTTATCCCCTGGACGCCACCCCACATGCTCATGCTCGGCGTATGGCCAATTATCATGGGCATAACGATGTTCGTCCAAATGCGGCTCAACCCGACGCCGGCCGATCCGGTGCAGCAGAAGATCTTTACCTGGATGCCCATCGTGTTCACCTTCCTTCTGGCGAGGTTCCCGGCCGGATTGGTGATCTACTGGACCTGGAACAACTCGCTTTCGATCCTGCAGCAATGGGTGATCATGCGGCGCCAGGGCGTCGAGGTGAGCCTGCTGGAAAATCTGGGTTTGCGGAAGAGCGCGGGAAGTACGGGCAAGAGCTGATGCGCCTCTCGGCCGGCCCGGTGGACGCGCCGAGCAGTGGTCCCGAATAGGCGACGCAAAAATCCCGCCGCGATGGCAGCGCGGCGGGAGCTTCAGCGCATCGGCTTATCGTTTAATAGCGCACCCTTCCTCTGCGGCCATAGACTGCACCGTTCGGTCCGACCCATCTCCGGCTGACAAAGGCGCCGTGCGGGCCGCGATGCGCGCGCGTCACTCTGCGATAGACGCGGCCATCCGGCGTCCTCACCGTCACGGCACCGCGATAGTGGCCGGGACCGCCGTGGCCATGCCACGCGACGGCGCCGCCATTCGGCCAGGCCCATGTCGCACTCGCCGACTCCGCATGAGCGCTCGTGGCAAGAGCCAGACCGCTCAATAGAACCGCTCCGCCCAACGCCATTGGAATATGAATAGCCTTGATCATCTTGATCGTCTCCTAGGAAATGACCTTCCCTCAACGGACTATTATACGCGCCTGCATTATCGTCTCCGTCGCAATTTCTTGAAAAAAATTCGAGGTCGGCATCGTTTCTACAACGGGATATTATGGGAAAGAAAACGACATCAGTTTTTTGCTGATGATAATACACCGCTTGTGCCCCTGACCTCTTGCCGCCATGCGAGCGGGCCGGAGGGCCTGCAATTCTGTCGCCCCGCCGAATGCGCCTGTTGCGGTCAGCGGCAATCATGATACGCAAGGTGCGCAAGAAATCCGGCATTGCGGGCAGTGACCATGGAGCCATCCTTCGGGCAGGACGAACGCCTGCGGAAAGAGACCGAGCGGCTGTTCAGGCAACCCAGCGTTTTCGTGAAGGGCGTGGTCAATGCGGCGGGCCTGCCGGATGACCCGATTCCGGAAGTCGCCTTCGCAGGCCGGTCGAATGTCGGCAAGTCGAGCCTCCTGAATGCGATGATCGGGCATGGCTCGCTCGCGCGCACCTCCAATACGCCGGGGCGAACCCGCGAGCTGAACTATTTCCGCCTCGGCGACACGCTGCATATCGTCGACATGCCCGGTTACGGATATGCGCGCGCGCCCAAGGCCATGGTCGCGGGCTGGCAGCGGCTCGTTTACGACTATCTTCGCGGAAGGCCGCAGCTTGAGCGTGTCTTTCTGCTCATCGACAGCCGCCACGGCATCAAGCCGAACGATCGTGACGCAATGACCTTGATGGATAAATCCGCAGTGTCCTATCAACTGGTGCTGACCAAGATCGACAAGCTGAAGCGTCAGGAACTGGAGCAGGTCACCTCGGCGACACTGAGCGAGATCGCCAAACACCCGGCGGCCTTTCCCGAGCTGATTGCGACCTCCGCCGAAAAGCGCACCGGGATGGACGAACTGCGGCAAGCGGTCATTCGCGCAATCCTGTAGCGCGGGGCCTGCCTGGAAGCGGACTTGCAAGAATGCGTTGGGAGGGGCAAATAGCGCTATCGCGCCGATCCGTGAACGTCCGGCGCCCGTTTTCCGATCGAGGTCTTATGCGCTTCGCCGCCATTTATCGCATTCGCTGCAAGAGTGACGAGATCGCCCGCAAGGCAGAGGCGCTCGCCATTGAGCAGAGCGTCGAGATGCCGCTTGCCGCGATTGACGACGGATTCGTGCTGGATGAGGTCGTCGGCCGGGTCGAAAGCGTCGAGGACGGGGGCGGCGGGACATTTCGAACGCGCATCTCGCTTGCGGCGGCGACGGCGGGCGACGAGGCCGGGCAGCTTCTGAACGTGCTGTTCGGCAATAGCTCGCTGCATGACGATGTCACGCTGGAGGATGTCGAGATGCCGCCGGATTTGCTCGCGACCTTCTGCGGGCCGGCCGCCGGCATTGGCGGTCTACGCAAGCGCGTCGGTGCGGGGCAGCGCGCTCTGACCTGTTCGGCGATCAAACCGCAAGGGCTTTCGCCCGACGCGCTCGCCGATCTCACCTTTCGTTTCGCCCTTGGCGGCATCGATTATGTCAAAGATGATCACAACCTTGCCGATCAGGCCTATGCGCCCTTTGCGGAGCGCGTAAAAGCCTGCGCGGCCGCTGCCCGCAAAGCGTCGGCGGAAACCGGGTGGCCCACGCGGTACGTCCCGAGCCTCTCCGGAAATCTCGACGCGCTTCGCCGGCAGGTGCAGATCGCGCGGGATGAGGGGCTCGACACGCTGCTCGCCGTTCCGATGGTCATCGGTCTGCCGGCTTTTCACACCGTCGCCCGCGAAAATCCGGACATGGCTTTCATCGCCCACCCGGCCATGGCTGGAGCGGCGCGGATCGCACCGCCGCTCCTCTTGGGCAAGCTGTTTCGGCTGTTCGGCACCGATGCTATCATATTTCCCCATCATGGCGGCCGTTTCGGCCATTCCGCCGCGACTTGCGCCGCGATTGCGAAGATGGCGCGCGCTCCATGGGGGCCGATCGAGCGGGCTATGCCTGTCCCGGCAGGCGGCATGACCTTGGACCGGCTTGATGAAATTCTTAAATTCTATGGCCGGGACACGATGATCCTGATCGGCGGCGGATTGCTGGCGGCACGCGAGCGCCTGAGCGAAGAGACGGCGCGTTTTGTCAGTCAGGTGGCGGAGCTGAGTAAGGAAAGGCCCGATGAGCCAGAATAAGAGCTTCCGCGGTCATAAGGGCGGTTTTCGCTGGGCCGATGTGGAGCTGCATGCCTATAAAAAGGAAGGCAGCGCGCCGTTCAAGGACATCACGCGCCAGACGCTGTTCGGGGACGAAAATCTGTCCGGCGAGCTGCGCTATTTCGAGATCGCGCCCGGCGGTTATTCCTCTCTGGAGCGCCACGAGCATGTCCACGCCGTCGTGATCCTGCACGGAACGGGACGCTGCCTCGTTGGCGAGGAGGTGCGGGACATCGCGCCCTTCGATCTCGTCTCGATCCCGCCGATGACGTGGCATCAGTTCCAGGCCGCACCGGACAAAGCGCTGGGATTCCTCTGCATGGTCGATCGCGAGCGGGACCGCCCGCAGCTTCCGAGTGCGGAGGATCTCGAACGACTCTGTTCAACGCCCGCAGTCGCAGCGTTTTTGCGGGGCATTCCTGCAAAATCGAATTAAGCTTAGATGCCTTGTTCGTGATGCTTGTGGATTCGGGTTTGGATTTCCGCATTAAATGGAAAGCCATGATCACGCCCTCGACCGATGCTGATCGGGCGCATCAAACACTTCCGACGTTGGCACGTGCATTGACAGCCTTGCGCCTGCCGAATAAGCGGAGCGCAGACGAGTCGGATATGTTTCGCCAACGCTTCAGACAAGAAATACTGCGGATATGAATTTGGATGATCCCGAAGAACGCCGAGCTTTCCGCAAGAGCCTTTCGCAACTAGGCCTCCCAGAAGTTCGCTATCGAGTTGGTGCTGGAAAATACTCGAAGGAAAAGGCCACGGTTGTAAAACAGTGGATCGCTGACTCGGAGTCGGGAGCGATAATCGAAGATGAGCTTCTTGATGCGTGCGAGGAGCTTGACGCGCTAAAGGAAAGATTCGTTGACGGCGGCAACCTGACAGGGCTTTTCCTCCAAACCGACGATCAAGCAATATTCGAGCGATTGTTCCTGGAGGCCAAAACGCTCGTCGACGAAGGGCTGGGAGATTCGAACGAATATTCGCGAAAGCTAATGGCCGTCTACGGCGAAGATGCTGGCAGAGGTATGGGAGGACCGTCGTACGCATGTGTGACGGAAATAGTCGAAATAGTCTGCGGGGCGCGCAAGCAGATGCAGCGTAGACCGTCTAGTTCTCCCGTAAGTGCAAAAACAGCACCTCGAAATGACCCATACGTCGATCCGTCTCGGCTTGATGAAATTCGCAGGGTGTCTTCCCAAAACTGGGATTTTAGAAGACTGATTCAAATGTGCCTGGAACTCAACATTGCTTATGAAAGCAGAAGCTACATTAGCGTGGCAATGCTTGTTCGTGGGATCATTGACCATGTGCCCCCAGTCTTCAAAAAGGCGAATTTCCGGGAGGTAGCGAATTGCCACGGCGGACAATCATTCAAGGACTCTATGAAGCATTTGGATAAGTCGATGCGGAAGATTGGAGACGCCTACTTGCATGAGCAAATCCGTCAGAAGGAGAGTGTGCCTTCAGCAGTACAGGTGGATGTGCGCAGGGAGTTGGACTTGCTACTTGCGGAGGTAATCCGATTATCCTGAGGTTGCCGTATTTCTCCAGCTGGACTTACGTGCGGCCGCCCTCTTTGGACGCCACCTCCCCTTAGCCGAAGGCATTTGAAAGCCGCGCAAACGCGCGGGCCGCCTCGCGCTCCTCCCAAGCCGCAAAACCCATCAGGATGCCGCGGTGATCGGCGCGGTCCGGCATCATATGAAACGCGCTCAGCGGCTGGCCGTAGACCTGCGCCCCTGCCAGACGATCGGCGAGGGCTTCGTCCGGCATGTCCTCGCGCGATGTGACGACCGTTTGCAGACCGCCATCGGGGACTGTGACTGTGAGCGCACCCTTCGAATGCCCGACGATGCCCTCGGCGAACCGCTCGAGCCGCCGCGCATAGACGGATCGCATCCGCCGGAGATGGGCGCGGTAGTGGCCGCGCTCGATGAAATCGGCAAGCGCGAGCTGGATGACCGGTGAGACGAACTGGCCCGTATGGCGATGGATCTGCGCGAAGGGAGCCGCCAGCTCCGGCGGGACAACGATGAAGCCGACCCTCAGCCCCGGCACGAGGCTTTTCGCGAAGGTGCCCAGATAGAGCACGCACCCTGTGTGATCGAGCCCCTGCAGCGCCGCAATGGGGCGGCCGCGATATTGGAACTCGCTGTCGTAATCATCCTCGATGATATAGCCGCCGGCCTCGCTCGCCCGTTCGATCAAGGCAAGACGTCGCGTCAATGTCATCAGCGTCCCGGTCGGATATTGATGCGAGGGCGTCGCATAAATCAGCCGTGGGCGGCTCCCCTCCGGCGCGCGCGACGGGTCGATGCCCTCGGCATCCACCGGCACCGGAACGAGCGTCGCCCCCGCTGCGCCGAAAATCGCTTTCGCGCTCCGGAAGCCCGGCTCTTCGACCCACGCCTCCTCTCCGGGGGACAGCAAAGCGCTGACGATCAGGCTCAGCCCGCCCCGCGCGGACGAAGTGACAATGATCTGCTCCGGCTCGGCGACGACGCCGCGCGTTTCGGCAAAATGCCGCGCGAGCACGTGGCGGAACCGCAGATGGCCGGACATGGCGCTGTAGCCTGCCGTTTCGCTGTCGGCGAGGCGGGCGGCGCGGCGCAGAGAGGTCGCCCAAAGCTCTTTGGGAAATGAGCGCAGATCGGGGATGCCCGGCTGAAATGGCTGCGGATCGTCGAGCCGTGCCGGCTGATAGCGCGCCAGCGGCTCCTCCCAGCGCGGCGCAAGCCGGTGGAGGCGCTTCGCCGAAGCCGGACGGATGCGGTCGCCGCCCTCGAAGTCCTGGCGTGAAATCGCCGCAACCAACGTGCCCGACCCCTGGACGGCCTCAAGAATCCCCTCGGCCTTGAGCTGGTCCAAAGCCGCCAGCACCGTATTCCGGCTGACCCCCAGTTCCTCAGCCAATAGCCGGCTGGATGGGAGGCGCATGCGTGCCGGCAGCTTGCCTGCAAGCACGGCGCTTTTGATCTGCTCCGTCATCTGCGCATGAAGCGGCTCCGGCGCTTCGCGGGCGAGATCGAGAGATTCCGGACAGTGCGCGCGGCAATTGGCTCTCTCAAATTCCAGATATTGGCGCTTCCGATTGGAGCCAATTTACCGTCAACTCAGCCTGGAAGCGAGATCTTTTCGTGAAAGGCGCATCATGAGCAGTTTTGAGGTGAGCGGGTTGAACAAGGTCCGGCGGTCCGATCGCGGCTCCTATGAGCGCGAGGCGATCTATGCCATGCTCGACGAGGCGCTGGTCGCCCATGTCGGGTTTGTGCAGGACGGGCGTCCGGTTGTCATGCCGATGGTGTACGGCCGGGACCGCGACCGGCTCTATCTTCATGGGGCGAAGGCGGCCCGGTTCGCAAAGGCCATGGCGCCGGGCGTGCCGGTGTGTGTCACGGTCACGCTGACGGACGGGATCGTGATCGGCCGTTCGGCCTTTCACTGCTCGATGAATTACCGCTCCGCCGTCATTCACGGCCTTGCCCAGCTCGTGACCGACAGCGAAGAGGCGGAAAGCGCGCTGGCGGCGGTGACCGATCATCTGGTTCCCGGGCGTTGGGCGGAATCCCGTCCGATGACGGAAAAGGAGCTGCGCTCGACGGCGGTGCTGCGCGTCGAGATCGAGGCGGCCTCGATGAAGTCCCGGTCCGGAGCCCCCATCGACGAGGATGAGGATTACGCCCTGCCGATCTGGGCCGGCGTCATCCCGCTGCGGCAGGAAGCCGGTTTGCCGGAAGCCGACGACAGGGTGATAGCGGGCGTGGACATCCCCGCATCGGTGAGCGCGCGCCGCGCCGCGCGGTGAGTTGCCGCTTGCCGCCCGCTCAGCTCTTCTTCCGCGAGTGCCGCCATGTGAACAGGCCGACACCCGTCATGACCAGCGCCGTGCCGAGCGCATCGGCGGTGGTGAAGGGCTCGTTCAGCACGATGATGGCCATGATGATCGTTGCCGACGGGCTGAGCGTGCCGAGAACGGACACGGCCTGCGGACCGACCCGGTCGAGCGCGGCATTGAGCATGAAAGAAGGCAGAACGGTGGAGATGATGGCGAGCATCGCGCCAAGCCCGATGATTTGCGCAGGCAGATCGAAAAGCACGCCCGGGCTGTTCTCCGCCATGAAATGCAGAAGCACAGCCAGGCAGGCGCCGCTCATCGCGACACAGGTGAAGATGCGGCTGCCGATATGGGTGATCAGCGTCTTGGCGAGAAGCTGATAGAGCGCAAAGCAGAAGGCCGCGCCGAGAACCAGCGCAACGCCAACCGCCGTATAATCGCCGCTTGCAATCGCGCCTTCGAAAAAGATTACGGAAATGCCCGCATAGGCCAGGATCAGCGCGCCGACGCCCCAGCTCGTGATCCGTCCGCCGAAGAACAGCGCCCCGAGCAGCATCACGAAAAAGGGATAGGTGAACAGGATCAGCCGCTCGAATTGCGCGGTGAGATAGACGAGCCCCTCGAAATCCAGATAGCTCGCGCCGTAATAGCCGAGCACGCCGACCAGCACCGCTGCGATGAACTGCCGCCCTGTCGGCAATGGGCGACCGTCCCGCGAGCGCTCTCGCCAGGCAAATGTGCCGACCACCAGATAGATCGGCAGCGAAAAGGCCATGCGCAGCGCCAGCAGGGTGATCGCATCGACCGCCGGCGCGCCGCCGCCCGTTCCATAGGCCAGCTTGATGAAGATGGCCTTCATCGAAAAGAGCACGGCGCCGAAGGCCGCCAGCAGATAGCCGCTTGCAGGTGCGTAGGTGGGCGAGGCGATCGTCATCGGTTGAGCCATGGACCCGGTCCGAAGTCATGGCTCGCGGCGGAGGCAAGAGCGTTGGAAAGATCAACCGCCTCGCGCGCTCACGAGCCGGTTGAGGTCATCATGCGTCAGGAGACCGCCCCGGCGTCGCGTCCAAGGAGAATAATAAGCCAGAGCGGATGAGCATGGTTGGTCATAAGCGGGGCGAATAGCACGAGGGGCCGATGATGGCGAGCGGAAAATTACGGCACCAGCACCGCCGCGCCGGTCAGCGTTCCGTCGCGCAAGGCGGCGAGCGCCTCGTTCGCCTCTTCGAGCGGGAAGGTTTGAACCGTCGTCTTCACCGGCACCTGCGGCGCGAGCGTCAGGAACTCGATGGCGTCCTGGCGCGTCAGATTGGCGACCGAGCGGATCACCCGCTCGCCCCACAAATCGGCATAGGGAAAGCTCGGAATATCGGACATATGGATGCCGCCGCAAACGACGATGCCGCCTTTGCGGACGGTTTTGAGCGCCTGAGGCACCAATGCGCCGACCGGGGCGAAGATGATTGCCGCGTCCAGCTCGGTGTCCGGCCGTTCATCGGAGCCACCCACCCAATGGCAACCAAGCGACCGGGCGAAGTTCTGCGCCGCCTCATCGCCCGGCCTCGTAAAGGCGTAGAGTTCGCGTCCCTGGTAAAGCGCGACCTGCGCGACGATATGGGCGGCCGCGCCAAATCCGTAAATGCCCAGCCGCTTGCCGTCGCCCGCCATCTTCAGCGAGCGGTAGCCAATCAGCCCGGCGCAGAGCAGCGGGGCGGCCTCCACATCGCTATAGGTCTCGGGCAGCGGAAAGCAAAAAGCGGCATTGGCCACCGTGTGGTCGGCAAAGCCGCCATCGATCTGATAGCCGGTGAACTTCGCCCGGTCGCAGAGATTTTCCTGTCCCGCCCGGCAATAGCGGCACTCGCCGCAGCTGAAGCCGAGCCAGGGCACGCCGACCCGGTCGCCCTTGCGGAAGCCCTCTGCGCCCGGCCCGATGGCCAGCACTTCGCCGACAATCTCATGCCCGGGCACGATCGTGTCGCAGCAAGGCGGCAGATCGCCATCCACGACATGCAGGTCGGTGCGGCAGACGGCGCAGGCTCTGACCTTCAAGAGCAACTGACCGGCGCCGGGCGCGGGCGTCTCGCGATGGACGAGGCGCAGAGGCTCGCCCACGCGCTCCAAAATCATGGCTCGCATTGTTCTGCCCTATCGCAAAGGGCGGCGAATGGCAACGCAGCCGATAATCGAACCGTCGAGCCCTTCTGGATCACGATCAGTTCGGACGAAACAACTCTGTCGATTGCACTGATCACCTCTCCTATGGGGAGAGGGTAATAAGCGTCCATTTCGCCTTAACCCGCTCTAGCTTTCCGGAGGGTCGTTTCGGCGCTTACTGTCATGATCCCGCCTTGCCGCCCGGTAGCCGCCGAAAAAATCGCGCAACGCTCGCCGAAAGGTGTTCGGGGTCGTATCCGCCTTCGAGTATGAGCAGAAGCGGCGCGCGGATCCGTGCGACGGCCGCGCCGATCAGCGCGAAGTCCTCCACGCCGATGGCCGTTTCCTCATCCTGGATGTAGTCGATCCCGAGCGTGTCGAAACCGAGGGACACGATGACGATGTCGGGCCTGAGCGTTTCAATCGCAGCGGTCAGTTCGCCCAGCTGGCGCAGATAATCATCGACCGTCACGCCGGCGGAAAAGACCCGCTGCGTGACATGCGGAAACGCCGCCTCGTCGAGAGAGGCGAGATAGGGGTAATTGCGTCCGGCATGGGCGTGCAGCGAGAAATAGGGCGCGGCGGCGGCGGCGAATTCCAGACTGCCGTCACCAACATGATAGTCGATGTCGAGGACAGCGGTTTGCAGGCCTTCATCGGAGATGAGCCTGGCCGCGAGATAGGCATTGTTGAAAAATGAATAGCCGCCATACCGCCGCCGGCCCGCATGATGACCCGGCGGACGGCAAAGCGCGAAACTGTCCTCATTCGTCGCCAGCACATGCCGGGCCGCCGCGAGCGCCGTCGCCGCCGAGTTCAATGCGGCTTCGACCGTGTGCGGACCGATCGGCGTCCCGATATCGCGGACGTAGGCGCCGCCGCGAAACCATAAGGGCGCTTCCGACAGATGTTCGTGGAAGATCGGCGGCAGATATTCCTGATCCGGTTTGATCTGTTCCGAGATCGCAAAGAGAAACTCGACATAGTCGCGATCATGCAGGTCGAGGACGGCTTCCGGCGCGGCGGCATCGACATCGATAAACTCCGAGATGCCGGCGGACCTGAGTCCGTCCATGACTTTGACGATGCGTTCCGGCCGCTCCATGTGATCGAATGATGGGAGACCGTCGGAAAAGTCCTGGTCGGGCCGATGCAGATGATGGCGCGTTGGTACGAAGACCTTCATTGTCCGTGTCCCTGCCCCGGCAAGCCGCGGATCGCCCCTGCAATCTGCGGTGAGCTATTCATAAGCGACGTGCGCCTGCGCGCCGTCCCTGGGCGCTTCGTGATAAGCGTTGCGCTTGCCCCATAGAGAGATGGCATTCTGTACAAGCTTGGCGGCGGTGAGCTGCGAGACCTGACTGGCCTCGGGGATCACTTCCACGACGTCCATGCCGCAGAGCCTGGCTGCCGGATTTTTGAACACGGCGTGCAGGATGTCGATGGCGAGATACCAGTCGAGACCGCCCGGCTGCGGCGTGCCGACGCTTGGCACCAGCGAGGGATCGAAAGCGTCCATATCGACGGACAGCCACACATCGCCCTTCAGCGCGGAAAGCGCCTGCAGCATCGCTTCACGCCCATCCTCGGACTGCAGGCTTTGCGCCCGATAGGTGGTGATCTGCGCGTCGCTTTCCAAGCTGGCCGCTTCGAAATCGGCGAGCGATCGCAAGCCGATGATGATGACGCGATGGCTCAGCGCGCGCAGCCTGTGCATGGTGCAGGCGTGGTTGAGGGGGCTGCCTTTGTACGATGATCGCAGGTCGGCATGGGCGTCGAGAACTATGATCGTCGCCGGTGAGGCCAGGCAGCCGCCGATGACGGACGGCGTTATCGAATGCTCCCCGCCCAGGGCGATCAGCAGGCGGGCGCCTTGCGGGTCGTGAACCGCCTTGGCCTCGGCGGCGATCCGCGCGTGAAACGCCGCTTCCGTTTCGCCATCCTCCTGCCGCAACTCCGGTCTCACGCAAGGGCGCATATGGAGGAACGGCGACCAGCCCAGATGCTCTTCGTAATATTCGAGCTGCTCGCTCGCATCGAAAATGGCTTGGGGGCCGCCCGCCGTGCCGCGCGCGCCGCAGACCGTCTCGTCATAGGCGATCGGCAGGAAAACGATCTGCGCCTCGCTCACCGCGGAATTGGGTAAAAATTGAAAGCGGTATTCAGCCTGCACGGCGATATCGACCAATGATCAGGAGCCCCGAAACCAAGGCGATGAGGCAGATGTAGATGGCCACATGGCCCATTCCGGAGATCGGAACGCCAAGATCGTCCCGAACCACGTTCACCAGCGGCTCGATTTGCGCAAGCGCCACCAGCGTTCCGACGAATCCGGCGATGAAGTTCAGTTTTTCGGCACTCTTGACCTTCAGAGCCTCCTGGGTTTCCGACAGCATTTTCCGCGCCTGGCTCAACACCAGCCGGGTTTCCGAGGTGAGATCGCCAAGCCCCAGATGCTCGAACATCTTGTTGACCAGCAATGTCAGATCGGGAAACCGCATGACGCGGCCGGCCTCCATCCTGTCGAGCATCTCTCTCACCTCATGCTCGAATTTCCGGATCGATGTGAGATCCGCTTCCGTGCGCCGCAACCCGCTCTTGCCGCGGCCCTCCCTGCCCTCGATCACCAATTCACGGACTCGCCCACTGAACATCGAGCTGGCCATGCAGAAGAAATTCGTGATCGCCGCGCAGACAGCCATGCCCTCCCAGGCCTGGTCTCGCGCCCAATTCGCCTGGTTCAACAAGGCCAGCACCCCGTCATGGCGGCAAACATGGATGACATCGCCCTCTTGGTAATATCGAAGCGGCGCGAGATTTGCGGTCGGACATGGCGGACGCCGCATGATCCAATCGTCGGTTGCGCACCGGGCTTCCAGTATTGGGAGAGTCAGCGCCTTGAAGGCGGGATGCTGAACGGCGTCGGTTGGGGATAGGGCGCGCGAGCCCGCACGGGTTCGCAGCGCCAGCTGGTCGACCCGGAGGGCCGTGAAACGGTTCATGATCGCGCTGTAGCTGAGGAGCGCTCCCGACCGGGCCGACCTGTTCCCAGCACGGCGGCCAGAACGGGACAGAGCCTGCGCGACCTCTGTTTCCACGATCGGAAAGACGAATTTGGCCAAGTCTTCCAGCGTGCCGAAAGTCTTGCCGATTTCCGTCCAGACGATCTCCTCGTCCAATGCGATCGGGCTTCCCAGACTTGCGATATGACGGATTTCGCTCACCGGGCTGTCTTCGACGTCCGCCTTCAGCGACAGCGCGAAGATGCCGAAATTATAAAAGCGCAGCGTGGCGGCGCAATCGATCGTCCGGTTTCGGAATTCGATTTTTAAGTCGGGAAGCCGCCAGGAAACCGAATTGATCAGTTCCTCATTCGCGCCGCCGTCCCAGGCCCAGATATCCGATAGCGGATCGTCCTCGACATGCATGCCCTTGAGTTGCGGGAATGAAATGCCGCCTTTCTCCGGGTTCAGCACTTGCCGCCTGACGATGGCCTCAACCTTGTCCACGACGTCCGGCAGCAACAGCGCGTAATAGAAAATTTCGATCTTTCCATTCTTGACCGCAAGTTCGCCGTTCTGTTCTGCCGTCAAGGGCAACGCGGTGAATGCCTTCAGCGTCTCGATTTGCGGCGCCAGATCGTTTTCGAGAATCGAGGAGCCCAGCTCACCGAGCCGGGCGCGTTTTGCGTGCAGATCCTCAAGGGCGGGGCCGGCGTCGGCGAGGAAGCGTCCCCGGTCAATCCAACGCGTCTCATTCAGCGCTGCGACCTGCAAAATTGCGCTCGCATAAAGAGCGTGGGCGTCCAGCCTCGGCTCGAGATAATGATCGTAGAGGCCGCGTTCATAGTCGGTCAGCCCGGCTTCCTCGCCTCGAATGGCATCCACGGCATCCCGCAATTTTTCGGCCGCCGCTTTCATCAGGCTGGCGTTACCATCGTAGGCCGTATCATCGCTGTTGTAGCAAGCCCATTCGATCTCGTTCAGATGATTTTGCAGCCTGCTGAACGATCCCAGCACCCGTAACAGATTTGAGCCGGTGCTCCGCTCGGCAACCGCCAGGAAGCGCAAGGCTTGATTGATGAGCTTATGGGCGTGCCGGTAGCGATAGCTCTGCTCGATTTTGTAGCGGGCGGAAAAGTAATTTCCCGCATACATCAGGAATGCCAGATCCTCCGGCAACGCGGGCAGTTGGTCCGGCAGTTCATAATCGAACTCGTTCTCGCCGCGGTCCAGGGACCGATAGAGCGTCTCACCCCGGATTTGATGGCCGGCCCCCGCCTTGCCGGTGACGAGTTTGCGCGCCCAATTCCGCCCTCCCTCGAAATCCTCATCGGCAATAAAGCCGAGGAAGCGTTCAATCGCATCCTTCAGCGATTGCGAAGGCGTCTCGCCTTCACTCCGCGCGATGATCGCGCCACCGGTCTCCATACGCATGACAGTCCCTCAATGGATGGTGCGGTTATCGTTATGATTAAGAAATATTTTCTCTCAGCAAGGCCGGAAGCGCAAATTGATTTGCGAGCGCATCGACACCCGTGGCAGGAAGGGTCATTCCCCGCTCCGAGGCCCGCTCGATGATCAGATCGCGGACATCCTGCGCGGATTGCCCCGCGGAACCGCCGCCAGCCAGCACGAAACCCCATAATCCGTAGAAGCTGGGAACGGCCGCCCCGTAGGACTGAACGCCGCCGAACGCATCCCGAAGCCCTTTCCGCACCCTGTTGTGGTGCGCCATGGTCGCGGGAGAGAGCGGCCCGGCCTGGGTGGCGATATAGCCGCCATCATTGAGGCGGGACTTGAGCCGCGCATAGAAGTCCGGGCTGTAAAAGGCGGCGGCCGGGAACTCATCGTCCGCGAAATCGACCAGGTCCCCGATCACGACGTCGAAACGCGCCTCGCCCTCCGCCAGATAGGCGTTAATGTCCTCATATCGGACTTCATGGCGCGGATCGTCATAGGCGCCGGCGCTCCATTCGGGGATGTGCCTCTTGCACAGCTCGACAAATTCGCGGTCGATATCGACCATCACGACGCGGTCGACGCCCTTATGCCGGAGCACTTCCCGGCTCGTCGCGCCCTCGCCGCCGCCCATGATCAGGACGGATTTGGGATCGGGGTGCATGAGCAGCGCCGGATGGACGAGCGCCTCGTGATAGAGCGCCTCGTCCGCGGCGCAGGACTGGATGTCGCCGTCGAGTACGATGCAGACGCCGTTCACCGCCGAGCGCAGGAACATATAGGACTGAAAGGCGGTCCTGCCCTGAGTAATGATGCTGTCAATCTCGCGAGTGACAGTGTCCGATGCATTGGCTTTCTGTGCGTAATAGAGCACGGCTCGTCATCCTATTTGCCCGGTTGCGCCTCCGGCGGCCACGCGATCAAGAGAACCTCGGCGGGAATGAGAGAGAGCTGCCGTTCCAGCCGCGGATCGTCAGCTTGGAGCTTATAGCCGCTGCGATAGATGCGTTCGACGATCTGCTTCATCTCTCCGCCGTCGATGCTCTTTGCCGGACCTCGCAGCGGAATCGCCATCAGGCTCATGGGCTCGGCGCCCGAGCCGTCATAGCGCGGCACGAAATAGTCGATCCCGAGCTTCAGAAAGCCGATCCTGCCATAGAATCGCGCCTGCCGGTCCTCCGCCTCGATCAGGAACCAGTCGCGTCTGCCGAACTCGGAGAAAAGCCGGATGGCGTGGCGCGTCAACTCTTCGCCATAGCCCCTGCCGCGAAGGCGCTCATCGACCGCCAGATAGGAGAACAGCGCGTATTTCTGCCCTTCCTCTTCAACGTCGAGTATATAGAAGCCGACGACCTGCCCGTCCTTGAGCCCGGCGCGCATCTGATAGCGATCACTGGCGATCCGCTTTTCGAGGACCTGATCCCATTCCCGTTCCCAGGGCGGGAAGGCGTCAGTATAGATCCGGATGCAGTCGGTCCAGATTGCGCCGCCGTCCGGCTGGACCGGCACGATCTCGCTGAGGTTGGTCAAATGCGGCTCTCCGAGATGATCGCCATTGCCGATTTCGGCCGGAAATCGCGGGCGGACTTTAGGGGTGCGCCCAATTGCCGTCAATCAGCCAGTGCGTGCAACTTTAAATTGCAGGAAAGACCGGCTTCCGTGCTTCAGCCCCAGAGCCGGGGCTCCGGCGGATGGACGAGGCCGCTTGTGTAGTCGAGACCGTCGGGACGATCCTGGGACAGGAGCAGCGGACCGTCGAGATCGACCCAGCGCGCGAAGGGCGTCAGCAAGGTCGCCGGCGCCATCGCCAGCGAGGTGCCAACCATGCAGCCGACCATGATGTCAAGACCAAGCTCACGGGCCGCGCGGGACATCGCAATGGCTTCGGTCAGACCGCCGGTCTTATCGAGTTTGATGTTCACCGCCTGATAGCGTCCGGCAAGTCCGGCGAGGCTCTCCGCCGTGTGAGCGCTTTCGTCGGCGCAAAAGGGAACGCGAGAGGCGAGGGTGGCAAGCGCGCTGTCATTGCCGGCTGGCAGCGGCTGTTCGATCAGCTCGACGCCCGAATCGGCGCAGGCCTCGACATTCTCCGCCAGATTGCCTTCCGTCCAGGCTTCGTTCGCGTCGGCAACGAGGCGCGCCAATGGAGCGCCGCGCCGGACGGCTCGAATGCGTTCGACATCGCCATCGCCGCCGAGTTTGATTTTCAGGGTGGAGCGATGAGATGCCTCGGTGGCCGCAGACTCCATCTCCTCCGGCGTGCCAAGGCTGATCGTGTAGCAGGTCTCAACCGGCTTCGGCGGGGGAAGCCCGGCAATGTCCCAGGCACGCTTGCCCGCCGATTTGGCCTCAAAGTCCCACAAGGCGCAATCGAGCGCGTTGCGTGCCGCGCCCGGCTTCATGGCGTCCGCGATGGCGCTCCGGCTCGCCCCGCTTGCGAGCAACGGCGTCTGCGCCTCGATGTGGGCGGCGACGTCCTCCACCGTCTCGCCATAGCGGGCATAGGGAACGCTTTCGCCGCGGCCGGAATAGGCGCCATCCGAGACGGTCGCCGTGACCACGACGGCTTCCGTCTTGCGTCCGCGGGAAATCGTAAAGCCGCCGGCGATCGGGAAACGCTCAACGGCAACGGTCAGCGAAAGGGGCGGAAGCGGCTGGGTCATCATCTTTCGCCGTCAAGCCGCATTGGGGCCACCGAATTCGCTGACAAGCCTGTCAACGAGCGGCTCGGCGCCAAAGCGGACCGGATCGGTGGCGGGCAGATCATAGTCTGTCGCAGTCTGATCGAGCAATGCGCGCGCGATGTTTTCGTCCAGCGCCCGGGTGTTCACGGCGATCCCCACGCAGCGAATATCCGGATTGGTCAGCCGCCCGCAAGCGATCGTCATATAGATGACCTCCCTGATCGAGGGGAGCGGTTGCGAGACGCCGCGCATCGTATTCCGGGTCGGCTCGTCACAGACGACGAAGGCGTCGGGCTGCGAGCCGTGGAGCAGACCGAGGCTCACCCCGGCAAATGACGGATGGAAGAGCGAGCCCTGGCCCTCGATCACGTCCCAATGGTCGGGAGCGGCGTCCGGCGAAATCCATTCCACCGCCCCGGAGATGAAATCCGCCGCCACGGCGTCGATCGCAAACCCGCGTCCCGAGATCAGAATGCCTGTTTGCCCCGTCGCGCGGAAGTCCGCATCGAGGCCTCGCTCCCGCATCGCCATTTCGAGCGCGAGCGCGGCATATTTCTTGCCGACCGAGCAGTCGGTTCCGACCGTCAGCAGCCGCCTGCCCGTCCGCTTAATGCCTTTGCCCGTTGCGAAGACGCGCTCACTATGGCGGACATCGTAAAGCGCCCGGCCGTGCCGTTCCGCCGCCTCACGGATCTCCGCCTTCGAGCCGAGCCGCATGTGCAGGCCGCTCGCAATGTCCATGCCCTGCTCGATGGCGGTGACGATCTCCTGGGTCCAATGGTCCGGAAGCGTGCCTCCGGCATTGGCGACGCCGACCACCATGGTCTGCGCCCCGGCGTTCCGCGCTTCCGCGATCGTCATATCGGGAATGCTGAGATCGGCCTTGCAGCCGGGCAGGCGGAGCTGGCCGAGGCACCATTCGCGCCGCCAATCGACGATCCCATGCGCGGTCTTCGCTGCAAGCTGATCCGGCACATCGCCGAGAAACATCAGATAGGGCTGTTTGATCTGCATGGCTGCTTGTCCTGAGCTCCGACGTCAAACAGCTTGCGGCCTCATAATGCCGCGTCGCCGAGACGTACAAAACATATAGGCGTTCGTGCATCGGCTTTTAGGCCTGCCGGCGGGACGGCGCTCAGACCGCTCACAAAAGACCTATGCTCCGGGTCCGGACTTCCGTCCCAGAAGGCCGCGCGCGGCATCGACCGGCCCTTTCAGCGAGCGCGACAGGGCCGTGCCATCGGACAGATCGATCAGCGCGGCAACGTCCCTGGACACCGCCACCGGCCGGCGATTGGCGAAGGCTTCGTGGTTCACCTCGATCTCATCCAGATCGTAGAGATAGTTTACCATAAGCCCATGCGAACTCGCGGATGCCCTTTCGCGACAGATCGGCCATCCAGTCGATGCGCTCGATCCGCGCGCCGTTGCCGAGATGGAAGCGGGCGACCGGATCGGCCGGACGGTGATCTGAGGCCACGCCGGAAAGATAGCGCGCGGCCAGCCGCAGGAGCACGTCCTGGAGGAGTGTCGCACGGCTGTAGCCGTCCGCTTCCGCCTCGGCGGCGAGCACCAGAACGGCCTCGCGCAGATCCTCCTTCTCCGTCTCCTGCAGGATTTGCTCGATGAGCGAGCCCGGCAGATGCGCAGCTAAATCGGTATTCGGGCTCTCCAGCCACGCTCTGAAGCGCGGCATCGGCGAGAGCGTGGCAAAGGTGACGAGACCAGGCAGCTCGGCCGCGAGGTCCGAGACCACCTGTTTGATCAGCAGATTGCCGAAGGAAACGCCGCGCAGACCCGGCTGGCAGTTGGAAATCGAGTAGAAAATCGCCGTGTCCGCCGTGAGCTCCGTGCCTTCCTCGATCGGTGCGCGGATGATCGGCTCGATCTTGTCCGATAGCGTGTGGACGAGCGCGACCTCGACAAAGATCAGCGGCTCGTCCGGCAGCGCCGGATGGAAAAAGGCGAAGCAGCGCCGGTCGGCGGCAAGCCGGCGGCGAAGATCGTCCCAACCGTCGATCTCGTGCACCGCCTCATGGGCAATCAGCTTCTCGAGGATCGAGGCCGGCGTGTCCCAATCGATACGCCGCAACTCGAGAAAACCGCGATTGAACCAGGAGACGAACAAATGCCGCAAATCGGTATCGACGGGGCGCAAATGATCGTTCGCCGGAAGCTGCTCCAGGAGATATTCGCGCAGACGGATGAGAGCTTCCGTGCCCTTCGGCGCCATATTCATGCGGCGGAACAATTCCTGACGCGGCGCTTCCACCGCACGGGACAGCGCGGTGAAATTGTCCGCACTCGGATCGGCGCGCCAGCGATCCGCCGCATCGGCAACGGCCTTTTCGTCCGGTCCATAGCGCTTCGCCAGAAGATCCAGAAATTCGAACCGTTCCGCGTCCCCGAGCGACCCCAGCAGGTTGACGAGATCATGCGCGATCACCGTGCCGAGGACTTCGCCGCGCTCAGATAGCAGGGCGTCGCAAAGCGCGGCGGCGCGTTCGATCGAGGGCCCGCTGCCCGGCACGTCCACGAGCGGCTCCGCGTCGCGAATGACGGCGCGACGAAGCTGGTCGATGAAACGCAACGCACCCAGCGATGCGCGCGACACCATGCTGCCATTGGCGGCCGGAACAGGTGCCGGCGGCCCAACATCACGCGCCGCCAGCTCGCTCAGGATCACCGCGCGGTCGGCGTCGAGCCTCGGCGCAGGACGGCGCGTCTCCGGATCGGCGAAGCAGGAGAGCTTGATCGGATTGCCGGCCATCGTCAGCGGACCGCTCTCGGGATCGTTCGCGGTCACGACCATATTGCGCGAGCGGACATGGCTGTCGGCGAGCACCCGGTCGATCGTATTGATCGGCCCGCAAGGCACGCCGGCTTCATCCAGGATCGTCAGCCATTCATCGATGCTGCGCGCCTTGAGCGCGGCGTTGATTGCTTCGGCGAGCGGCTCCCAGTTCTCCGTGCGCAGCGTATTGGACGCATAGCGGGGATCTTTCGCGAGCTCCGGCGCGTCGATCGCGTCGGCCATTTTCTGGAACAGCACGTCATTGCCCGCCGCAATGACCATCCAGCCATCGCTCGCCTCGAAGGCGGCGAAGGGCGTGATCGCCGGATGGCGGGCGCCGATCGGCCCGGCGACCTCGCCGGTCGCCGCATAGCGGGCGATGGCATTTTCGAGGATCGCCACCTGACAATCGAGCATGCCGACATCGACCTTGATCGCCTCGCCGGTCAACGCACGGTGCAGCAGGGCGGCGTTGACGCCGACCGCGGTGAACAGGCCGGCCGTGATGTCGCCGATCGACGTCCCGACCCGCACGGGCGGCTGGCCGGGATGGCCGGTCACGCTCATGATGCCGCCCATCGCCTGCACGACCATGTCGTAAGCGGCGCGCTTGGAATAAGGGCCGGTATGGCCGAAACCGGAGGCGGCGGCGTAGATCAGGCGCGGATAGGCGGCATGCAGATCGTCCCAGCCATAGCCGAGCTTCTCCGTGGTCCCGGGCCGGTAGTTCTCCACCAGCACATCCGCGATCGATAGCAGCTTCTCGAAAATCGTCCTGTCTTCAGCGTCCTTCAGATTCAGCGCGATGGACTCCTTGCCCCGGTTCAGCGAGCCGAAATAGGCGGACTGTCCATCGATGAACGGTCCATAGGCCCGGCTGTCGTCACCCGTTCCGGGCTGTTCGACCTTGATGACCCGCGCGCCGAGATCGGCCAGCACCATGGTGCAGTAAGGACCGGCAAGCACACGGGTGAGGTCAAGCACCGTGACCCCGGCGAGCGGACCGCCGCCTGTCGCCTGTGGCTGGCCGGCATGGCTTTCGGTGGAAGACATCGGCGTCTCCTGCTTCGTATCAGCGGGCATGGCGATGCGGACTCAGATGGCCGGTCCCAGCAGATAGTCGGGGAACCATGTCGCGATGCCCGGAAAAATGCAGAGAATAACAATGGCGACCATCATCACAATGACATAAGGGAAAGCGCCCCAGAGCACGTCGCGTGTCGGCACATTTGGCGCAATGGCATTGATCACAAACAAATTGAGGCCGATGGGCGGCGTGATCAAGCCGATTTCCATATTGATGGTCAGGATCACGGCAAACCAATAGGGATCGAAGCCGGCCTGCGTGACGATCGGCAGGAGCAGCGGCGTCGCCATGACGATCACGGCGACGGGCGGCAGGAACATGCCGGCAACGAGCAGGAAGATGTTGATGATGAACATCAACACCCAGCGATTGACCTCAAGCTCGGCGATCGCTCCGGCAACGGTCTGGGTGATGAACAGCGAGGATAGCGCGAAGGCGAACAGTTCGGCCGCCGCGAGGATCATCATGATCATCACGCTTTCGCGCATGGTCGATGAGAAAATCTCCATCGCCGCTCCGGAGCGGAACAGGCGATAGACCACAAAGACCACGATGATCGTGAGCAACGCCCCCGCACCCGCCGCTTCCGAAGGCGTCGCCACCCCACCATACAGCGCATACATCACGCCGATGATGATCAGAATGAATGGCAGAACGCGCGGCAGGATGCGCAACCTGTCAGCCAAGGTGAAACGCTGGCCAAGATCGTCGAAACGGAAGCCGCGGCGTTTGGCGTCGGTAATCGCCCAAGCCATGAACATGACGACAAGCAATAGGCCAGGCCCCACGCCGGCAAGAAACAGGCGCCCGATGGAGGTCTCAGTCGCGATGCCATAGACGATCATCGTCACCGAAGGCGGGATAAGGATGCCGAGTGTGCCGCCAGCGGCAATTGAGCCCGTCGCCACCGCTGCGGGATAGCCGCGCTTCATCATCTCCGGAATGCCCATCTTGCCGATGGCGGCGGCTGTGGCCGGGCTGGAGCCGGTCATGCCAGAGAAAATCGCGCAGGCGCCGATATTGGAGAGGATAAGCCCGCCGGGCACGCGGTTCAGCCAGCGATCTAATGCCTCGTAAAGATCCTTGCCCGCCGGCGAGGAGGCCACGGCCGCCCCCATCATGACGAACATCGGGATGGCGACAAAGGCAAGGTTGGCGATACCCGCGAACATGGTTTCGGCGAGGATTTGGAACACCCCAAAGCCTTCGCTGACCACAAGCGCGCAAATGGCTGCCAGCCCGAGCGCGAAGGCAATGGGCATGCCGGTCAGCAGCAGCACAAGCAAAACGACGATCAGCAGCGTGCCGGAGGTTTCGGGGCTCACGGTCGCTCATCTCCTGGGCGCAAAAATTCAGCGAAATATTGCAGGCATAGAAGCCCGAAGCCGATTGGCATGGGTATGGCAGGGATCCAGATGGGGATCTGCCAGACATTGGAGGATAGCCAGCCAAGCGACCAGGCTTCCCAAACATAGTTGGCGCTGGCGACAAACATGGCCGCGCAGAAGGCGAGGCCGAGCAGTTTGGCAATGAAACGCAAGCCGGCCTTGGCGCTGCCCGTGAGCATGTTTTCGAAGACATCGACCCCCACATGCCCCCCTATCATCAGCACGTAAGGCGCTCCGAGAAAGATCGCCGCCGTCGCTGAATAAACAACGAAATCGGTTTGCCAGATGGTCGGTAAACGAAAGAAATAACGCAGAAAGATCATCTGACAGATGACCAGCACGGCCGCGATAAGTAGCAGCACCGACACGACCGCGAGGATTCTAGAAAGGCGGTCCGTGAATGAAACATAGGCACGGATCATGAGAATGAGCGCCGTAGCAAAAGGATAAAAGAGCCGCCCCTCGCGATGAGGGGGCGGCTTCGTTTTGAGTTTATTTGACGGCGAGCGCGGCCTCAATCAGTTGCTCACCCCCCTTGACCTTTTCGCTGAATTCTTTGTAGGCGGAGTCCTTGGCCACGGCGAGCCAGGCGTCGAAATCCTCCTTTGACATCTCCGTGACTTCGACATTGGCCTTCTTGTAAGTGTCGATCAGTTTCTGATCGCCTTTGCGCGCTTCGGCGTCGAAAAATTCCTCCGCCTTTTTGCCAGCCGCCATAATCGCGTCCTGCTGCTCTTTGGTCAGCTTGTCGAACGTCTTTTTCGACATTAGAACCGGCTCATACATGAACCAGAGCGCATTTTGGCCCGGCGCTGTCAGGCATTTCACCTGCTCATAGAGGCGGTACGAAACAAAGCTGGCAGAGGAGGTGTTCGCGGCGTCGAGCACGCCGGTCTGCATGGCGTTATAAATTTCCGAGGAGGGCATGGAAGCAATCGAGGCGCCGGCGGCCGCGAGCATTCTTTCGAAGGCGGGACCAGCCGCGCGTGTGACCTGACCTTTGATCGTTTCCGGTCCCTTAATGCAATTCTTCTTCGATGCGAATCCACCAGAAAGCCAGCCATCGGAGACGACGACGACGCCGGCATCATTGATGATCTTTTTGATCTTTTGCATGAACTCGGAATTGTTCAGCTTCTTCGCACGGTCATAATTGCCGACGAGCCCGGGCATGAGCGTAGCGGAGAATTCCCGATGCTGACCTGACGCATAGTCGAGCGGGAAGGACGACATATCCAGAATCCCGCGCGTCATCGCGTTCCATTGCTCCTTCGCCTTGTAGAGCGACGATCCGGGAAAGACCTGGATTTTCAGATCGACGCCAGCCTTTTCGACTTCCTTGGCTATGAGTTGGACCATCTCGTCGCGCGGATCACCTTTGCCACCCGGGAATTGGTGCGACGCCTTTAGCACTGTTTCAGCGGCGACAGGGCTGGCCAACATGGCCACGCCCAGAAGAGATATGGCGAGTTTCACCGGTAACAAACGGCTTCTGATAGTCATGGGCTTTCCTCCTGAATGGACCCTTTGTTGATTTAGCGGCCTCGTTCCGAAGCCCGCTAGGCAAACTTTTGTATACAAAAAGGTGCTCCTTATAGGCTAGCACAGCCGTGTCGGGTGGCTCAAACGATCATTCTGTATTCAAGTCCTTGATTTTTGCTGTTTCACTGGTCAAGCTTTAGGCACTATGCACGAAGCGCGCACCCCCCGTCTAAGAGATCGAATTGAGGAAAAGATCGCAACAGGGATCTACGGCCCTGGCGAAAGGCTGGAGGAAAATGCGCTCGCGGATCACTTCGGGGTCTCCCGCACGCCGGTTCGCGAGGCCCTGCAACAGCTTGCCGCGACCGGGCTGGTGGAGTTGCGGGGACGACGCGGGGCCATCGTCAGCGCGCCCGATGCGACCCGTCTTCTGGAGATGTTCGAGGTGATGGCCGAGCTTGAGGCCATGTGCGGCCGGCTCGCCGCGCGCCGGCTCCTCCCCGAGGACGAGGCCGTGCTGTCCGAAACGTTCGAAGCCTGCCAGCGAGCGGCGGACGAGGGCGATCCCGACGCTTATTATTACGAGAACGAGCGTTTTCACCACGCCGTCTACGCCGCAAGCGGGAACCGTTTCCTTGCCGAACAGGCGCACGCGCTGCATAAGCGGCTCGCGCCATTCCGCCGCCTTCAGCTTCGCGTGCGCAACCGCATGCGGGCCTCGCGCGAAGAACATCGGGCGATCCTCGATGCGATCATACGCGGCGACGGGGAAGGCGCGGCGGAGCACCTGCGCAGCCACGTCGCCGTTCAGGGCGAGCGTTTCAGCGATCTGATGGCGACGCTGGACCGGGTCAAGGTCGCGGTGGGCTGAGCGCGGCGTAGTTATGCCTTTGGAGCATCGGACTGAAAAGTGGCACCCACTTTTCGGGTCAATCCGATGCCAAAACAAACAGTGAGAGTGGCGCTTCCGATTCCGATTAAGGGGCCGGCACTCTAGGCATCATCGGGCGTTGATCCGTACTGCAGGCCAAAGAGCTTGCATTTCTGCAATCCCGGGTCTGCGGCGCTTTCCCGGTACTCCTCGCGAACTTACATTAAGGGTCTATCAAGGAGCCTGCGATGCCTGTCCATCCCGACTATGCCGATATCCGGCCCATGCGGCCGATCACGCCCGGCGCGCGCATCGGTCACGTCCATCTCAAAGTCGCCGACCTGGAACGGGCGCTCGGCTTTTATGTCGGCGTGCTCGGCTTCGAGCTGATCACCACCTATGGCGACCAGGCCGCCTTCATCTCGGCCGGCGGCTACCATCACCATATCGGCCTCAACACATGGGAAAGCCTGGGCGGATCACCGCCGCCTCCAGGCACGACCGGACTGTTTCACATGGCGATCCTATACCCGACGCGCGTCGAGCTGGCCGACGCACTGCGCCGCGTCGAGGAAGCAGGCATTTCGCTCGACGGCGCCAGCGATCACGGGGTGAGCGAGGCGCTTTATCTGCGCGATCCGGATGAGAATGGCGTGGAACTCTATTGGGACCGGCCGGATGCATTATGGCCGCGCGATGAGGAAGGCCGCATCGAGATGTTCACGCGGCAGCTCAATCTGGACTTGCTCAGAGCCGAACTGAGATAAGTCGGGGACGCCTTAACACCCGAAATCGTCCGCCACCTCTGCAAAGCCTTGCTATTGCGGCTCGATCATTTCGATACCGGAGAGGACGAGAACCCTCGGCTTGGCCGGCAGGTTCGCGGTCGAGACAGTGATCGACGCGGTCTTGCTGACGTCCACGTCAAAACTGTCATCCAAGCCGGAAAGGAATTGTTGGAGCGTAACCTGGCCGAAATAATGCATCGGCAGGATGAGCCGCGCCTTCAGAAGCTTAAGCACTTCGACCATCGCCGCCTGTTTCATCGTGTAGGCGCCGTCGACCGGCACCATCACCACGTCGAGCTGGCCGATCAGCCCGAGATATTCCGGCCCGAGTTTGTGATGCAGATGGCCGAGATGGCCGATGCAGAGATCGGCGACCTCGAAAATGAAGATCGAATTGCCGTCCTTCTCACGGATGCCGTCCCAGCCGCGAATATCGGTCGTCACATTGCGAATGAGGACATCGCCGACCTTGAGGTTGTACTTTGCCGGATGGCCGTCCTCGCCCCAGCCTCGCAGCACATGTTTGATGCCCGGATCGGGGTAGTCGGTGTAGTGCGTCGTATGGGCGTGATTTCATGGTGACGACATCGGGCAGCCGCCCGGCGCCGGCATAGCCGGTGTAATCCGTGGCGATGACGCCGCCGCCGCTGCTTTCGATCCGGAAGGTGGAATGCCCGACAAAGCTTATGCTCACCTCGTCCTTTGCGAGAGCGACCTCGTTCAACGAGACGAATTGAACCTTTGGTGCAGCGCTCGCCAGGGCAATGCAGCGGCTCGCCGTGATCGCGTGCGCTGCCTGCGCGGTCGAGAGGAGCACCGCGGCGCTCAGAATGATCAGGATGAGACGGCCGTAAATGGGATTGGTGGCGTTCATGAGGATGCCCTCGCTTGCTTGACCGCCATTTTAGAGCATGGCCCGGGGGCTGGCGACTTCGTGTTGTGAGGCGACGGGCGAGGCGCGGCCTGTCGCCCTACGCCGGCGAGCCGTGGCTGGCCGCCAGCGCCGCAATGGCTCTCGCGAGCATCTCCGGCGGGGCGGCGCCGGAGAAAGCCGGCTCGCCATGGATCACGAAAGTCGGAACGCCGGAAACGCCGAGCTCGCGCGCACGGGCAAGCTCGCGGGCAACCTCCTCGCTGCCGTCTCCGCTTGCCAACACGCTCTCGACCTCGACGCGATCGAGACCGGACGCTTCCGCGATTTCGGTCATCACCCCCCAATCGCCGATGTTTTTCCCTCCCGAGAAATAGGCCCGGAACAGGCCCTCGACGACCGCGTTCTGCACGCCTCTTTGGCCTGCGAACCAGATGAGCCGGTGACAATCGATCGTATTCGGCGTCCATTTCATCAGGTCGTGGCGGAAGTCGAGGCCCGCAGCGCGTCCCTTTTCGGCTACTTGCGCATCGAGATGGCGGGAAAAGTCGAGCGAGCCGAATTTGCGCAAGCGATACGCGCTCCGCTCCACGCCGCCTTTCGGCATGTCGGGGTTCAGCTCGAACGGCTTCCAGACCGGCGTGACGACGATCTCGCCGGCCAGCAGCTCGGCCGCACGTTCCAGATGGCGCTTGCCAATCCAGCACCACGGGCAAATGGCGTCCGAAATGATTTCGACAGTGATCGGGGTGGGCGCGCGATTCATGCTTCTAATACCAGACACCGGTCATATGATAGCGCGGCCGCGCGTGCTGCGGAATGAAATAAGCCGGGACGGCTTCCACACCCGGCACCCGCAAGGGTGGCCGTTTCATCCCGTGCAATTCGGTCAGGCGCTTGACCCGCCCCTCCGTCGGTGGATGGGTGCGCAGAAGCGACGGCACCGGCACGCGCCGGCCTGGCATAAAAATCGTCTCCCAGATGTTGCCCTGATAGGCCTCAATCTTCCGCAGCGCGCTCGCAAGGCCTGCCGGATCGCCAGAGAGGCGCGCGCCTTCCAGATCCGCGTCATATTCGCGGGCGCGGGAGAGGCCGAGCTGCAAGAGGCTCGAGGCGGTCGGTGCGAAATAGAGCAGGAAAATGCCAAGCCAGGGGATCTGCTGGCCACCGAGGAATGCGACCGGAAGGCTGAAGAGAAACAGGAGCACGCCGAGCATCGACATGAAATGGGTGAACCGGCTCATCGTGTCGGCCAGACTCATGATCCAGAGATCGTTGTTGCGGATATGTGAGATTTCATGAGCGAGCACGCCGATCAGTTCGCGGGGTTCGAGCTTGCTCAGCATGCCTTGCGTCACCGCGACGATCGCGTTCGATTTGGTCCCTGTCGCGAAAGCATTGATGACCGGACTCGGGATCACATAAAGACCGGGCGATGCGGGAAGCTCGGCGCGGCGTCCCAGCTCGGCGACGATCTGCGCCACCGGCGTGTCGTGTCGCGGATCAACCCGGCGCGCACCATACATGCGCATGATCAATTCCGGCGCGATGCGCGGGCTCAAGAGCAGCAGAACGCCGATCAGAACAAAGGCCCAAATGACGCCCGATTCTCCGAAGAGCAGCGCGGCGCAAAGCGCCATGATGGCGCCGATGCCTCCGATCAGCACGATGGAGTGAATGAAATTGCGGACTCGTGCGGCCGCACGCATCCTGTTCTCGATATCGAATGCCATGCCGATGATATAGTTAACGACCAGCGTAACTGCGAGTGGAGTTCCGCCGTCATTTCACGGCGGATCACTCCAACCTATGCGCGGAGACGGCGAGGATCTTCGATCAGAGCGCCTCGATATTCGTTCGGTCTTGAAAATCGCCGTGACATGGTAGGCCCAGCAGCAGCGGAACGATTTCCTCTGCGCGATCAACAACGTGATAGGTGACATCCAGCGACGGAGGGATGAATTCAAGCTGACGCATCTGATTGAAAAGCCCCAGAAGCTGCGCCCAGTAATCCTTGATATTGGCGATCACCACCGGCTTTGTATGATGTGCGAGCTGAACCCAGGTGATCTGCTCGACGAGCTCCTCCAGGGTTCCGACCCCGCCGGGCAGGGCGACAAAAGCATCCGACCGCTCGAACATGAGCATCTTACGCTCGTGGAAGGTCTTGACATGGATGAGCTCGTGAACATCACTCAACGGAACCTCGTGCACGGGCAGGTTGGATGGGATAACGCCGGTCACCTTTCCGCCGGCCTCCAGCACCGTCCGGGCGATCTCGCCCATCAGCCCGACGCTCGCCCCGCCATAGACGAGGCCGATCCCCCCCTCCGCCATGGTGCGGCCCAGCGTTCTCGCCGCTTCGGCATAGGCCGGATGCGCGCCGGCATTCGCACCGCAATACACACAAATATTTCTCAGCGATCTATTTTTCATACGTAATGGAGCGCTCCTACGCTTGTTGTTTGTTTTGTTTACCAAAAGTTAGCTCAACCTTTCTTCCTCCCCCGCCCTGTCAATATGGTGGCAAGCACCAAAAAGTTGATGAACGCCCAGTCTTGGCCCTAGGCGCCTTTTATGGTTTAAGAAGACAGATGACCAAAAACAGCCTAACCGTTGGCGTACAAGCATTCCGTCGGAAGAAACGCGGAAAGCGTAGGCTTGCGATTTTTTCGCGGCAATTCGCCTATGTAGGTCGTCGCGGTGCTCTGGCAAGCTGGGGCGCTGAGTTTTGAGACAAGGTTGAGGCTGATGCGCAAAGCCCGATTTGTGTTTTTTTTCCTGTTGCTGGTGCTTGCCGCTCTAGGGGTCTATGCCTTGGCGACAGGCTTGCTTGGGCCGGATGGCGGTAGGGCGGACAGGATCGTCGCGGATCGGTCTGACGCGAACGCGAAGACGGACGCCGCCACATCCGAAAAAGACCAGTCCCGGCCGACTTTCGATATTGTGCGCGCAGAGTCCGACGGCTCCGTCATCATGGCCGGCCAATCCAAGCCCGGATGGACGGTCAGTGTCGAAAGCAATGGCGATGAGCTGGGCCGCGCAACGGCCGACGACAATGGCGAATGGATCATTCAGCCGAAGGAAAAGCTCTCCAAGGGCGAGCATTCTCTGGCGCTGAGCGCGAAGTCGCCGAAGGGCGAACGAACGCTGTTCTCCAAGCAAAGGCTCGCGCTCTCAATGTCCGATCCGAAGTCCGGCCAGCCGCTTGTCGCCTTGACGGAAGAAGGCAAGGCGGCGCGGGTTTTGCAAATGCCGGCGCCGCGCGAGAAAAGCGCGAGCGGTCGGGCCGATGGCGCCGGTGGCGAATTCGATACGGCCACTGTCAGCCCCGATTCGGACGCCGCAACGAAAACAGCGAACACGATCGGCTTCGCCTCGGTCGACTATGAAGAGTCCGGCGCAAAGAGCATGCTTCATATGAACGGCCATGCGAAGCCGGATACGCGCATTGCCATTTATGTCGACAACCAGCTCGCAGGGACGACGACGGCCGATGCGACAGGTAGCTGGACCTTCTCCGGCAATCGGGAGTTGGGCGGCGGCAGCCATGCGCTACGCGCCGATCTTCTGGCCGAGGAGGGGGACAAGGTCGTCGCGCGCGCGGAAGTCAATTTCGAGAGAACGCCGCCGGTCTCGACCGCGCTGCTGGATGACGCCACGAAGCTGAAGAGCTATGCGCAGGACGATTCTGCTGGCCCGGCGAGCCAAGAGGCCGCTACGACTTCACCGTCCGAGGATCAGCAATCGGGTAAGCCTCCAAGCGTCATTGTCATCAAGCGCGGCGACACGCTGTGGCAGATTGCGCAGCGTCATTACGGGGACGGGGCCAAATATACGCAGATTTTCCAAAACAACCGGGCCCAGATTCGCGATCCGAACTGGATCTATCCGAACCAGCGTTTCAAGCTTCCCTAGCAGGCTGCTGAAAAACCCCGAGGATGACAGTCTGTGGCGAATATGATTCCGTGCTTTCTGGAATGCCAGGGAGGACGGAATGCGCGGTTCGGATTTGCGGTCTGGGGAGCTTTTTTCTTACGTCGATCTTGAGGAGCGTGTGCCGGCGAAGCATCCGCTGCGCAAGATCCGGCAGATCGTCAACGATGTGCTCCAGAGTTTGGATAGCGAATTTGCCAGGCTTTATGCCGCCCACGGCCGCCCCTCGATCCCGCCGGAATGGCTGCTTCGAGCCTCGTTGTTGCAGGCGTTTTACACCGTCCGATCGGAACGCCAGCTGATGGAGCAACTCGACTACAATCTGCTCTATCGCTGGTTTGTGGGTCTCGGCATCGACGACCCGGTCTGGGTGCCGACGGTGTTTACGAAGAACCGGGACCGGTTGCTCGAGGCCGATGTTGCGAAGCAGTTCCTGAGCCGGCTGCTGGCGCATCAGGAGGTCAGCCCGCTTTTGTCGGACGAGCATTTTTCGGTCGACGGCACGCAACTCCATGCCTGGGCGTCGATGAAGAGCTTCGTGCCGAAAGAGATGGCGGCGACCTCCGGCGAGGGACCTGACACGCCGTCGGCACCTGACACGTCCCACGCCCTGGCGCCCGTTGCGGCGGTGGGTAGCGATGCCGCTCCATCCAGCGAAACTGATCAAACCGCGCCTTTGCCGGAGCCCGCGGATGCAGCCGAAACCGAAAACCAGCGCCGCAATGCCGAATTGGACTTCCGTGGCCAGAAGCGATCGAACGCCACCCATGTCTCGACGACCGACCCAGAGGCTAGCCTCTACCGAAAAGGCCAAGGCAAGGAAGCCAAGCTCTCCTATCTCGGCCATACGCTGATGGAGAACCGCACCGGCCTGATTGTCGAGGCCAGCGTCACCACGGTGTCGGGATATGCCGAACGCGAGGCGGCGGTCGCGATGATCGAAAGCCATCGCTCCGGCCGGCGGCGGGTGACGCTCGGTGCCGACAAGGGCTATGACGCGGGCGAGTTCGTAAAGGACCTGCGCGCGCTGAACGTCACGCCGCACATCGCGCAGAACGACACCGCGCGCCGCTCGGCGATCGATGGCCGTACAACCCGGCATCCCGGCTATGCGGTGAGCCGGCAGAAGCGCAAGCGCATCGAGGAGCCGTTCGGCTGGGGCAAGACGATCGGCGGCCTCGCCCGGCCGATGCTGCGCGGCGTGGCGCGACTTGGCTTCAAGTTCATCCTGACGATGGCCGCGTATGACTTGATCCGGCGGCCCAAACTCCTCGCCGCATGAAGGCGGCAGAAGGAAAAAAAGACCGATTGCTCCGTGAAAGCGCAAGATAGTTCCAGGTCGACAGGATTTTCAGCAGCCTGCTAGAGGCTGAAGCACAAATCAGCGCGCGTGGGTCGGCTGGCGGCGACATTCGGCAGGCGGCTTCCATGTTTCCTCCGATAGATCGAGCTGACTGCATAGCCTTTTCCGCGCCGGTTGCGACCATCTCCACCGATCATGCCTAGAGACAGGCCTTGCGGCTCGCCGGCGATGGCTCGCCGCGGCCTTTGACTCCGATACCCGCTCCCAAGAATTAAATATTGGTTGTATTATTGCGGGGATATTCGCCTTTAGATTGCATTGTGTCTGCTCGTCGGCCTAAAGTGCGGCGCCGTGAAAGAGGGCGTCGCTAAACCGTCCGAACATCAGGTAGTTAGCGGCAAAGCCGATTCTGACGGGTGCTCTATTGGATCCCAAAGCAATAGCAAGATCTGCAACGCCGTTCCCCAGATTGACCTGGGCCGGTCTTCTGCTCACGATCTTCGGCTGGGGATTTGTGCTGGTCTATCCCCTGATCGTTCCCCTCATGCCCGATGGCGGGCTGGCTGGCACGATGCGCGATCCGGCGCGTTTCATTTCGCTCATCGGCGAAAACGCCATCATGACCGGGCTTGCCATCGCATTGCTTGGTGCGCTTGGGAAGGCCCTCCGGCTCTTGACGAGAGTGACCGATAACGCCGGCCAGGCCCGTCCGCAGCCTCGGCCCGGTTCCCGGCCGCTCCATGCCTCGCCCGGTCAGGGGAACGGAACGCCGATGCCGATGCCTCAGAACAAAGCGAACGAGGTGGTGACCCGCGGCGCGTTGAACGGGCGCGATTACGTGCTGTTCCGGGACGGCTCCGTCGTGGTCGAGACCCTGCTCGGCCCGCGCCGCTTCACGTCGATTACCGAGGCTCAAGAGTTCATCGGCGCAAATTAAAGCCAATGGGCTGACCTCGGAGGTCAAGGGAGAAGGCGGCTATCTCGGCACGCCGCTTGCGTAAGCTAAGCCCGGTGTCTGCAGATGCGGAATGTCGCACAGCAGATCTCTTCTGCGGATGGGGACGCCGCGGTGGGGCAAGTCACAGACGGGACATGCCGGGGCTGTTATGACAAACATGCAGCGTTTGAAAAGGAATATGATTTAGACATGTTTCAGATAATTATACTGATATGCGCCATTGGGCTGACGCCGGCGGATTGCCAGAAAGAAACCGCGATCGACGTCTTTCGCGGGCCGGTGGCATCGAACGAAGTCATGTGCGGTTTGCACGGTCAGGCCTTCATCGCCCAGACGTCGCTGGCCAGACACTCATCCGGCGAATATGTGAAGATCCGATGCGAGCGCACCTCGGGCGTCCGTGAGGCCTTGCGTCGGCGCCTGGGAGACGAGCGCGACGAGTGAGTTTGTCGCGGCGGCGGATCGATGCCTCTAACGGGGTCGTGACGGGCGGGGGGGCCGGTTCCCCGAATAGATTTTATCATCCCCGGCTCATGTCAGCGCGACGCCACTTTGCGGCGGACCCCAGCGCATTGACAGGGCGCGCGGTTTGGTGCCTAACGACGCCATTCATTTGTGACGAGCGGAGGCGGCAATTGGGGCGTTTGCAGGATAAGGTCGCGCTGATCACCGGCGCTGGCGGCGGGCTCGGGCTTGCCATGGCGAAGCTGTTCGCCGCGGAGGGCGCGCATCTCGTGCTGTCGGACCTCAATAGCGAAGCGATCGAGGCCAGAGCCGGCGAGATTACGGCAGCGGGCGGACGCGCGGCCTTCATCAAGGGCGACGTGACGAAGGAAGACGACGTTCAGGCGATGATCGCAGCCGTGAAGGGCGTCAGCGACAAGTTGCATGTACTGGTCAACAATGCCGGCAATCTGATGCGCTCCGACTTCCGGCATATGGAAGACGCCGATTGGGAGACGGTGCTGAACCCGCATTTGTGGGGCACGATCCGCGTGACGCGCGCCGCCTTGCCGCTGATGATGGCGGCGAAGGGCGCCTCGATCGTGAACCTCTCCTCGATCATGGCGACGCAGCACCTCCGCCAGCTTTCGGCCTATTCGACCGCCAAGGCCGCCATTGCCGGGCTCTCGCGCTCGCTCGCCGTGGAATTAGCCCCCTACGGCATCCGGGTGAATTACCTATGCCCCGGCTTCATCCCCACCGCGCTGACCGGCCGCTATACCGAGCACCCACAGGTCGCTAAGGCGCTTCTGGCGCAAATGCCGATGCGGCGTTTCGGCACGCCGGAGGAGGTCGCCAAAGTCGCGCTGTTCCTCGCCAGCGACGACAGCGCCTACACGACCGGCGAAGGCATCATGGTCGATGGCGGCATGAGCCTCAACCTCGCGTAAATTTTATCGGTTGCAAACGAACGCCGCCGCCGAAAGCATCTGCGTCCCCCCTCATGACGGACCCCGGTGCGGGTCTACCGTGCTTGCGCCGTCCGTTCCCTGCACCGTGTCGGCAATCAGCGAGTTCGACGACGGCCTGGAGCGCTGCTGTCTTGTCCGCGCCGACCGCGAGCGTTCCCTCATAGACCGTGATCTGCCGCTCGGCGCTGGTGCCGCGTTGAACGATGCTGCGGCTATATTCGACCTCCTCAAGACAGTCGAGAGCCACGGCATCTTCCCGAACGAGCTCGATGATCTCCTCCAGCAGATCACCGAAAGGCACCAGCTCGCTCTTGCCGAAATCGACGAGGCCGCCCGAGACGCCGTAGCGCTGCGCCCGCCAGCGGTTCTCCATGATCAGGAACGCCGAATAGGCTCGCCAACGCTGATTGAGGCGGCGGAGGCGATAGAGCATCCGGCAGATACAAAGATAAAGCGCCGCCAGGGAGACCGCATCGTCCAATACCGGGCAGATGTCGGTAATCCGCAGCTCAAGCGTTGGGAAGCGGGCCGAGGGACGCAGATCCCACCAGATCTTGCTTGCGTCCTCGATAAGCTGCGCATTCGCCAGAACTTCCACAGTGCGCTGATATTCGGCATAGCTGGAGAAATTTTCCGGCAGGCCGGTGCGCGGCAATTCATCGAAAATCGACAGGCGATAGGATTTGAGCCCGGTAAGCCGCCCCCGCCAGAAGGGCGAGGACGTCGACAGCGCCAGGAGATGCGGCAGGAAATAGCTCGCCTGATTCATGATGTCGATGCGCAGATCCTCGTCCTCGATCCCGACATGGACATGCATGCCGCTAATCAGCATCCGGCGCGCGATCATCTGCAGATCAGCGACAATGATGTTGTAGCGTTCCTTGTCCGTATGCTGCTGGGCGTCCCATTCGGCAAAAGGATGGGTGGAGGATGCGATCGGCGCGAGACCATAGCGGTCGGCGCAGGTAGCAATCGTTGCGCGCAGCCGCGCAAGGTCGGCACGCGCCTCTTTGATCGATGAGCAAACGCGCGTTCCGACCTCGATCTGCGAACGCATGAATTCGGGGCTGACCTGACCGCCGAGATCCGCTAAAGCGGCTTCGCAATCGCTCAACAGCTGTTTCGGGGGATCGGAAACGAGATCACGGGATGATTTGTCGACGAGGAGATATTCTTCCTCGATTCCAACAGTAAAAGTCGGCTCGTGAAGACGCATACAACTATCACGCATACCGTCTTGTCACGCAAAGCGTGATCTACTCCCTGATATATTACAGCAGTCTCTGCAATAAATCACCTGCGGCGTAAGCGACCGCCGCGGCCGTGCTCCCGATCGCAAGCGTTTCCAGCCCCGCCTGCCACCAGGGGTGCGGCGACCAGCGCGAACGTATTGAGCCGATTGCGAAAAACACGAGGACCGTCATGGTCACGGACGTCGTGGCAGCCCGCGGCAGCGCAAGGGCAAAGGGTGCGATCGGCACGAGCCCGCAGATCACAAATGCGAGAAACGTAAAAAGCGCCGCCTTCATCGGAGAGCGGACGATGGCGGGCAGCCCATGCTCCTCGGTCATCATCGTGTCGATCCAGCGCTTGCGTTCCGATGTGATCACGCGCACCGCCTCATCCAGATCGTGGCCCAGGAAGCCCTTGGCTTTGTAGATCTGGCGCACCTCTTCGCGCTCGCCTTCCGGATTGAGCTCGATATGCCGCTCCTCCATCGAGCGCGTCTTTTCATATTCCTCGATCTCCGTGCGCGTGCCGGAAAAATTCGCCGCCGCCATGGAGAAGCCGTCTGCAAGCACATTGACCACCCCAAGAATGAGAACCACGCGTGCGGACAGACCGGCGCCGACCGCGCCCGCGACAATGGCGAAATTGGTGACCGCCCCATCGATGCCGCCATAGACCCAGTCACGCAGATAGCTGACGGGCGGCCCGCTCGCGAGCCGCTTGGCGATCTGCGCTGGATCGTGGCTATGTTCAAGTCCGGGGTGCATCTTTCCTGTTCCGGGGCAGGCGCCGGCCCTATGCCGCAAGCGGAGAAGCGTTCATCGAGGCTTAATTTCCCTGTTCTAGATCAACCTTCGTTCAATTGGAATCACTTGAGCGAGGTCAAGTTGATCGATTTCAAAAGACGAGCGCAACTGTTCCCGCGTCCATCCCCGCCTTCGCGGGGACATGCTTGGACGCGCGTTGCGCTAAGGGCAAGGTTTCGCTCTTCGCGTTATCCCGGGAAATTCTCGCGCCAATATCTTAAGATCCGTTTGTGCCGGCTCAAGGGTTAAGACGGACGGAGCAAGGCCGATCCGCGCTCATGTCGCATAACGCGTGGCAGATATCCTTGTCTAGCAATGCCGCCCGCGATGGCCTATAACGGCACCACATCCGGCCTCCAGCGATCGATCCATCATTTCCGTGCGGAAGCCGTTTACAGCATCGCCTTGTTGAGGAGCGTAGCCATGACGAGCTCATGGAGCCCGGATAGCTGGCGTGCCCTGCCGATCGAGCAGAGCCCGGCCTATCCCGACGATAACGCGTTGAAAGCGGTCGAGGCCGAACTCGCCACCTTCCCGCCCCTGGTCTTTGCAGGCGAGGCACGCGAGCTGAAGCAGGAGCTTGCGGAAGCCGCTCACGGCCGGGCGTTTCTCCTTCAAGGCGGCGATTGCGCGGAAAGCTTTGCCGAGCACGGGGCCGACAATATCCGCGATTTCTTCCGCGTGTTCCTCCAGATGGCGGTGGTGCTGACCTATGCGGGCGGCTGCCCGGTGGTCAAGGTCGGCCGCATCGCTGGCCAGTTCGCCAAGCCGCGCTCTGCGCCGACCGAGAAACAGGGCGACGTCGAGCTGCCGAGCTATCGCGGCGATATTGTCAACGAGATCGGATTCACGCCCGAGGCCCGCTGGCCGGACCCGCAGCGGATGTTGAGCGCCTATCGCCAGTCGGCGGCAACGCTCAATCTCCTGCGCGCCTTCGCTCAAGGCGGCTTTGCCGATCTCGAACGGGTGCATCAGTGGACGATGGGCTTTCTTACCGACAGCCCGGCCACCGAACGCTATCAGGAGCTGGCCGACCGGATCGGCGACAGCCTGACCTTCATGCGCGCCTGCGGGCTGACCTCGGAGAATTTGCGCGAGCTGCGCACGACGAGCTTCTATACCGGCCATGAGGCGCTGCTGCTCGGCTATGAACAGGCGCTCGCCCGTATCGATTCAACCAGCGGCAAATGGTATGCGACCTCCGGCCATTTCCTCTGGATCGGCGACCGCACGCGCCAGCTCGATCATGCCCATGTCGAATTCATGCGCGGCGTGAATAATCCGATCGGCCTGAAATGCGGACCGTCGCTCACTCCGGATGAGCTGATCCGGCTGATCGATCTTCTCAATCCGCAGAACGAGCCGGGACGGCTCACCCTGATCGTGCGTTTCGGCTCCGACAAGGTTGCCGACGCCTTGCCGCCCCTTATCCGCGCGGTGGAGCGCGAGGGGAAAAGCGTGGTCTGGTCCTGCGATCCGATGCACGGCAATACGGTCAAGGCGGGCAGCGGCTACAAGACGCGCCCCTTCGAGCGGATCCTGAAAGAGGTGGAAGTCTTCTTCGACGTGCATCGCGCCGAGGGCACCTATCCGGGCGGTCTGCATGTCGAGATGACGGGCAAGAACGTCACCGAATGCACGGGCGGCGCGCAACTGATCAGCGAAACCGACCTGTCGGACCGCTATCATACCCATTGCGATCCGCGCCTGAATGCCAGTCAGGCGCTGGAGCTGGCATTCCTGGTGGCCGAAAGGCTGCGGCGGGATCGCATCGGCATCGAAGGCCCTGCGCGGGCGGTCGGCGCGTCGTCCTGACATAGCGCAACGCGCGTCCCGATGGACGCGGGAGCAGTTGCGCTAACTTATTGATCTAGATCAACTTAACCTCGTTCAAGTGATTCCGCTTGAACGAGGGTTGATCTAGCGGGCGGATCGGCGGCTCGCCTCTGCTTGCGCCCGCCCCGCCCTCTCGTGTAGGAAGCTCCTTCTGGCTGGGCGCTTCTCCCGTTCGGCCATTTGTTGGGGAGGCTGGCATGGCACTCACATATCGAACTTCGGCCTGGGAAAACCTCAAGCCGAAGGAGCTGTCCAAGACCGTCGAGGAAGCCGTCAAGCAAGCGGTCACCAACCGTGCCGCCGCGCCGGAGATGAATGGCGCGGAAGCGTTCGGCATCCCGCAGCGCCAGGTCGCCATGCCCGAGCCCGAGGACGTCGCATGGCCGATGCCCGTAGAGAAATTCCAATACGGGCATTTTCTCGAACCGGGCGACATCATCCTTTCCACGCGGCTCGAAAGCTTCTTTTCCTTCCTGATGCGGGAATTCGACAACAGCCGCTTCGCCCACGCGGCGCTGACCTTCATAACGCCGCGGCACTATGCCGGTGTCGACCGGTCGTTTCTGATCGAGGCGACCTTCAGCGGCGTCGATCTCGGGGCCTTCTCCGAAATCGTCGCGCCGACCAAGGTTTATAAGGATACGCACGAAAAGCCGCGCTATGTCGTCGGGATCAAGCGCCTGGAAGCGGATTGGTTCACGCCGGAAATGCAGCCGATGGTCGGTGGGCGAATGCTGCGTTTCATCAAAGATGACGATTATAATTTCGCTTTGCTGGCCGCGCTCGCCGCGCACCGCTCCAACTTCTTCTTCCGCCTTCGTGACAAGCTTTTCGGCCGAGCTCCGACCATCAGCGAGTTCTTGCGGCGGGGCAAACGCTTCGCGCCGGTGGATTTCATCTGTTCCGGCTTTGTGCAGTTCGCCTATGTTGATATGGTCCGCACCGCGATCGAGCAGGGCCTGCTCCACCCGCAACTTGCGAATGAGGCCCGCGACGATGTGTTCTTTGCACCGTGGATTGATGCGCAATGCTCGATGGAAAGGCTCATGGCGGTAAAGCCGCGGGAACTTGCCTCCAGTCCGAAGCTCAAATGGAAATATCTGATCTATGGCGGCGAGGCGCACAAGGTCTCCTCCGATGAGGATGTGCAGGAGATCTTCGAGCGCATCAATGCCGACCGCGAGACGGGGTACAATCCATAAGGCTTGCGGACGGTGACATGACGGCAGGTCAGACCTCAACCTTGCAGATCGCGCTCGCCCAGCTCAACCCGACTGTCGGCGATCTTCCCGGCAACGCTGCTCTTGCACGAAAGGCGCGCGGCGAAGCGGCTGCGATGGGCGCCGACCTCGTCGTGTTTTCCGAGCTTTTTATCACCGGCTATCCGCCTGAAGACCTGATCCTGAAGTCGGCATTCATTGCCGCCGCGCGCGACACAATCGAAAGCCTTGCGAAGGAGACCGGCGACGGCGGCCCGGCCATGCTGATCGGCACGCCCTGGCCCGGCGAGGAGAAGCCTTACAATTCGGTGGCTCTGCTGGATGGCGGCAAGGTCTGCGACCTGCGTCATAAAGTCGATCTGCCGAATTACGGCGTCTTCGACGAAAAGCGTGTCTTTGCGCAAGGCGCTATGCCCGGCCCGCTGAATTTTCACGACATCCGGCTGGGAGCGCCGATCTGCGAGGATATCTGGCGCGAGGATGTCTGCGAATGCCTCGCGGAAACCGGCGCGGAGCTGCTGCTCGTCCCGAACGGATCGCCCTTCACGAAAGACAAGCACGAAATCCGCATGAACCACACGATCGGGCGCGTGACGGAAACCGGGCTGCCTCTGGCCTATGTCAACCAGTTCGGCGGCCAGGATGAACTCGCCTTCGACGGCGCCTCTTTCGTTGTCAATCCCGGCGGCAAGCTTGCGGTTCAGATGCCGGCCTGGGAGGAGGCCGTGACGCTGACGAGCTGGACGCGCTCGGGCGAGGGCTGGCGCTGCGAGCCGGGCGAATTAGCGGTTCTGGAGGAAGGCGAGGCGGCTGTCTACCGCGCCTGCGTGCTGGGCCTGCGCGACTATGTCGAAAAAACGGGCTTCCCCGGCGTGGTGCTGGGGCTTTCGGGCGGCATCGATTCCGCGCTCACCGCGGCCCTCGCCGTCGATGCGCTGGGCGCCGAACGCGTCCACTGTGTCATGCTTCCCTATCGCTACACGTCGAACGAGTCCTTAAGCGATGCGGCTGGCTGCGCGGAGGCGCTCGGCGTGCGCTACGACATCCTGCCGATCTATCAGCCCGTCGAAGGATTTGAGACAACCCTTGAGCCGCTTTTCAAGGACAGCGCCCCGGACATCACCGAGGAAAATCTGCAATCGCGCGCGCGCGGCACGATCCTCATGGCGATCTCCAACAAGTTCGGCGCGATGCTGCTCACCACCGGGAATAAATCGGAGGTGTCGGTCGGCTATGCGACGCTCTATGGCGACATGAATGGCGGCTTCAATCCGGTCAAGGATCTCTATAAGACGCAGGTCTATTCGTTGGCCCGGTTCCGCAACGGGACGCGGCCGAATGGCTGCCTCGGGCCGGAAGGCGTCGTCATCCCCGAACATATCGTCACCAAAGCGCCCACCGCCGAGCTGCGCGAAAACCAGACCGATCAGGATTCGCTTCCCCCCTATGACACGCTGGACGACATTCTGGAATGTCTCGTCGATCGGGAGATGCCGCTGCCGGACATCGTCAAGCGCGGCCACGCGCCGGAGATCGTCGCCAAGGTGGAACGCCTCCTCTATCTCGCCGAATATAAGCGCCGGCAATCCGCGCCGGGCGTGAAGATCACCAGCCGCAATTTCGGCCGCGACCGCCGCTATCCGATCATCAATAGGTTCCGCGAAACATTATGAACCCTGTCGTCCGCTTCGCTCCCAGCCCGACGGGCCGCATTCATATCGGCAATTTGCGCCCCGCCCTGCTCAACTGGCTGTTTGCGCGGCGCGGGGACGGCACGTTCATTCTGCGTTTCGACGACACGGACGTTGCGCGGTCGAAAGAGGAATATGTCGAGGGCATCCGCGGAGATCTGCGCTGGCTCGGACTCAATTGGGACCGCGAGATCCGGCAGTCGGAGCGCTTCGACCGCTACGCCGCCGTCGTCGCCATGCTGAAGGACGCCGGGCGCCTCTATCCCTGCTACGAGACGCCCGACGAGCTGGAGCGCCGCCGCAAGCGCCAGCTCGCGCGCGGCCTTCCGCCGGTCTATGACCGCGCCGCGCTGAAACTGACGGATGAGGAACGGAGCGCGCTCGAAGCGGAGGGCCGCAAGCCGCATTGGCGTTTCCTCTTGGAGGACCGCACCGTCGCCTGGAACGACCTGATCCGCGGCGAGCAGACGATCGAAGCCTCCTCGCTCTCCGATCCGGTCCTGATCCGCGCCGACGACAGCTATCTCTACACCCTGCCCAGCGTTGTGGACGATGCCGATTTCGGCGTCACCCATGTCATTCGCGGCGAGGATCACGTGGCCAATACGGGGGTGCAGATCCAGCTTTTCGAAGCCATGGGCAGGCCGCCGCCGGCCTTTGCCCACCACAATCTGCTCGTCGGCCCGGACGGCCAGGCGCTGTCGAAGCGTCTCGGCTCGCTTTCCATTCAATCCTTCCGCAAAGAAGGGCTTGAGCCGCTCGCCGTTCTCTCGCATTCCGCCACGATCGGGACCTCGCACGCCGTCGCGCCTCATAAGAGTTTGACCGAACTTGCCGGATTGTTCGATTTCGCTAAATTATCGCGTGCACCGGCGCGATTCGACATCAATGAGTTGCGGGGACTGAATGCGCGCCTCCTGCAAGGGCTGGACTATGGCGACGTTGAAGACCGTCTTAAGCAATACGGCATTTCGGGTGATGCCGCCTTCTGGGAGGCCGTGCGGCCCAATCTGAACGTCTTCGACGACGTTCGGGAATGGTGGCAGGTGATCTGCGGGCCGATCGAGCCGAAGATCGAGTCGTCCGAGCTTCTGGCGAGCGCGCGTGAGCTGCTCCCGCCGGAGCCGTGGGGACCGGAGAGCTGGAGCGAGTGGACAAATGCCGTGAAGGACGCAACCGGCGCAAAAGGCAGGGCTCTCTTTCGGCCCCTACGCCTCGCGCTCACCGGGCGAAGCGATGGCCCGGAGTTGAAACAGCTTTTACCGCTCATAGGAAAACAGAAAGCCGAAGCCCGGCTCGGCGGACAATCCGTATGATTTCCGCGCGCAACCGGGCAAGATCACTTGTCGACACACAAGGATTCCGAAAACTTGACCATGATCGGACCGGAACTGAACAGATATGCTCCAATTGTAGATGGGACAGCCGATCGATTAAGGGCTATATTATGTCGGCGGCAATTCGAGGCGAGGGCCGTTGAACTTCTGGGCAGTTGCACGCAAGGGTCGAGTGTTGTGCGCGATAGCCGGCTAATCGGTAGGGGGCTCTTCGACAAGAGCATGCGCAAAACTGAATGCAATACGCCGCGTCTTTTCAGGGCGGCGCCGCGGGCCTGCTTGCTTGTCCTCACGATCATGACATGCCTTGCAGGGAACGCCTTGACCGAGGCGCGCGCCGGGAAAAGCGCAAAGAACGTCGTGAATCTCGTCGGCGGCAGACAGCTGAAAAGCGCACCAAATGGAGAGCAGAGCGCTTTGGAGCTCTCGCTGGAACAGGCGATGTGGACAGCGCTCGCCTTCGAGGATGCGGACAAGCTTCGTGAGCTTCTGAAACGCGGTGCCGATCCCAACAAGCCCGAGCAACTGTCGCAAATGACCCCGCTCATGGCCGCCGAAACGGCTGAGCTGGTCAAGATTTTGCTACAGGCCGGCGCCGATCCCAATCAAAGAGACCGCATCGGCCGCACCGCGCTTCACCACGCCGTCAAAATGCGCGAGGCGGGCTCGATCGTGCGGCTTCTCGGAAAAGCCGGCGCGGATGTGAATGCGCGCGCGAAGGACATCGGCGAATGCACGCCGCTCCTGACGGCGGTTGAGCACTATTTCGAAGACAAGGATCGGGAAGAGACCGCGGTTGCCATTCGCATCCTCATCCATCTCGGCGCCGATGTCGATGCGGCGGACTCATCCGGCCGGACCGCATTGGCGCGCGCGGCAGAGGCCAATCAGGCGGACCTGGTGCGGCTGCTGATTGAATTGGGGGCCGATCCCAAACGCCGCCTGGTGGACGGGAAGACGCCGCTCGACTATGCGCGGGATGCAAATGCCAAGGAGGCCATTCAGGCGTTGGCCGCAGTGGCATCGAAACAACCCCCGGCAAATTGACGCGATCTGGCCGCCGTCTGTCCGGAGCTGTGTCTGCGCAAGTAGACATGAAGCCGTCCTTCACATGGCGCGATACCCGCAGTGGGCGCTTCCCGGAGGCAAACCGGAATGCCGGGTCTCGAATGACCGACACCAACTTGAGCCGAATCAATCGAGCTTGCGCTGGTCACTCCCTCTCCCTGGGGAGATGGCTGGGGTGAGAGGTGAAGGCGCTGATTTCTATCGATAAATCCCCTTACCTGGAACGCTTGCGCGTTCCGCCCTCTCCGCTCAGGAGAGGGCAAGAAGAATCCATCTCGCCTTAACGCGCTCTAGCGCAACGCGCGTCCAAGCATATCACCGCGAAGGCGGGGATGGACGCGGGAACAGTTGCGCTAACTTTAAGAAATAGATCAACTTTTCAACGTTCAACCGATTCCAGTTGAACGTTGAAAAGTTGATCTAATGACGCAGCAGCGGGTTTTGCGCCGCATCGGAGCCACCTGCATTGCCGTCCGAGCCGCTCGGTGCGTCCTGCGGCGTCTGGTTCGGACCGGATGATGGCGCCGTGGCGCTCGCTCGCCGCCCCTGATTGGACCGGCTGATCTCCAGCGCGGAATATTCCTCCGGCTTGCAGGAGCAGCCTTTGACATATTCCTTACGGTTACGCCAGGCGTTCTTCATATTGCTGTAGGGTTCGCCCGTCAGGGACACCATCTGTTCGATGTCCTCGCCGGGATTCCGATAGACATAGAGCTCCGAGGGCGCGGCGCATTGCGACTGACATTTGGCTTCGTCTTCCGCGAAGCGGCTGCCCAGCGTTGAGAAGCTGATCGGAAAGTAATAGCCGTCGCACAGCCTTACGCACATCGTCCGGTAAGATGCGAAAGGCAATGCGGATTGCTCGGGCGTCGTGTTCGCATAGCCGCGGTCATAGGAGCCGTCCTGATCCTCCCAGAGCGAGAAGAACGAGTTCGACCGCCGACGCGCCGCATATTCGCGCTCGTAATTCTCCCCACAGCCATTGCGCGCCAGCTCCGCAACCAAATCCTGGCGCCGCAAGCGCCGCTTTGCCGAATTCGTCAGAGCTTCGCGCTGCTGCCGGAGGTTCGAAATATCGCGCCGAGCGCGCTCTATATCGCCGTCGAGCTGAATACAGGCCTTTGTGCGGCGCAGTGAGCGGCCAAAAATGAACAGCTCTTCATAGCAAGAGCGCCGCTCGGCCTCGATTTCCATCTTGCGCCTGTCCTGATTGAGCTGCTCAAGCTGCTGGTCGATGCGCGCGACCGCCTCCTGCGGCCTGTTGCTCCGCTGCCATTCGCTGACAAGCTGGCGCTCAAGATCCTGGCAGCGCTGGGCCCCGCCGCGATAGGTCTGTCCATGTGCCTGAAGGCCGGTCAGGGTCATGGCGCACAGAACCGCCCAGGGACGGGCACGACGCTCCCAGAGAGCGCACGCGGGTTTTTGCTTGCTAGCCCCTCGCATCGGTACCTCCCAATGCCGTTGAGTTGCATTGCCGTCACTATGGATGGCCGCTTCGGGAAGGTCAATCGTCCCGGAAATCGCCGTCAATGGCCTGCCAAAACCGGACCCTGGCAGCCATCATCCGGTTCAATTAACGCCTACATACCGGTATAATTCGGGCCTCCCCCGCCCTCGGGCGGCACCCAGTCGATGTTCTGCGAGGGATCCTTGATGTCGCAGGTTTTGCAGTGCACGCAGTTCTGCGCGTTGATCTGAAAGCGAGGCCTGCCCCCCTCCTCGACCACCTCGTAGACCGCCGCCGGGCAGTAGCGCTGCGCCGGTTCGGCATATTTCGGCAGATTGACGTCGATCGGGATGGAAGGGTCTTTCAGCACCAGATGGACGGGCTGGTCTTCCTCGTGGTTTGTGCCCGAGAGAAAGACGGAGGACAGCCGGTCAAAGGTCAGGACGCCGTCGGGTTTCGGATAGGCGATCGGCTTGAACTCGGAAGCGAGCCGCGTCGCTTCGGCATCGGTCTTGCCGTGTTTCAGCGTGTGGGAGAGAAACGGCAGAAGCGTGTTCAGCCACATGTCCATCCCGCCGAGCATCGTGCCGAGGCGCGTGCCGAACCGGCTGAGCAGCGGCTTCACATTGCGCACGCGGCGCAAATCTTTCGCAACGGCGCTGGTCCTGAACGCCTCCTCATAGCCGGCGAGCACATCGCCCAACCGGCCCTCGCCCAGCGCCTCGAACGCGGCTTCCGCCGCCAGAATGCCGGAGAGGATCGCATTATGCGACCCCTTGATGCGCGGCACATTGACGAAGCCCGCCGCGCAGCCGATCAAGGCGCCGCCAGGGAAGGCAAGTTTCGGAATCGACTGCCAGCCGCCCTCAGTGATCGCCCGCGCGCCATAACCGATCCGCTTGCCGCCCGCAAAGGTCGGCGCGATCGCCGGATGGGTCTTGAAGCGCTGGAACTCCTCGAACGGCGAAATGTAGGGATTTGCGTAATTCAGATGAACGACAAAGCCGACCGCAACGAGATTGTCGCCGTAATGATACATGAAGGAGCCGCCGCCCGTGCGGTTGCCCAGCGGCCAGCCCAGCGTATGCTGCACGAGCCCTGGCCTGTGGTTCTCGGGCGCAACCTGCCAGAGCTCCTTCAGACCGATGCCGTATTTCTGCGGCTCCCTGCCCTCGCGCAGTTCGAACATCGGGATGAGCTGCTTGGTCAGCGAGCCATGCGCGCCCTCGGCAAAGAGCGTATATTTGCCGCGCAGCTCCATCCCGCGCGTGAAGGAGTCCTTGGGCTGGCCGTCGCGGCCGACGCCCATGTCCCCCGTCGCGACGCCGGTCACCGCGCCCTCGGCATTGCGCAAAATCTCCGCGGCCGGAAAGCCGGGATAGACCTCCGCGCCATGTTCGCTCGCCTGCTCGCCCAGCCAGCGGCATAGATCGCCGAGGCTGACGATGTAATTGCCGTGATTGTTCATCAGCGGCGGCATGACGATATTGGGAATGCGCATTTCGCCCGCGGGACCGAGATAGAGGAACCGGTCTTCGGTGACCTCCTGCGCGACCGGCGCGCCGCGGTTCTTCCAGTCCGGCAGCAGCGTCGTCAAGCCGACCGGATCGATCACCGCCCCGGACAGAATATGCGCGCCGACCTCGGACCCCTTCTCCAGAACCACCACGGACAGGTCGCGGCCGTGCTCGGTCGCGAGCTGCCGCAGCCGGATCGCCGCCGCAAGCCCTGCCGGTCCGGCCCCGACGATGACGACGTCGAAATCCATTCCCTCGCGTTCGGGCTGCGCCTCTTGCGCGTCACTCATCTGTTCCCTCGATTTGTTCTGTCTGTGATCCTGACGCTCCCCAGCGCAGGCTTTGCCCCTGTTCTACGTGCCATGCTAAAGAAGACGCAAGACTCAAGCCTATGGCGACAGGCGTATCATTTAGGCCGGCAATGGGGAACACGCACGATAATCCCGACGATTTGGCGCGCGAGCTGCTTCGCTGGTATCAGATGATGGGCGTTGACGAGGCGGTGTCCGAGGAGCCGCAGGACTGGTCGCGCTACGATCCGGCCCGCTTCGAACCTGCCGCCGCGCCGTCACCGGTTCCATCGTCACGGGGTGCGGCGCCCCCGCCCTCGCAGCCGCGTCGGGCCGCGCCCGCTCCTGCGCCCCGCGAAAGACCGGCTGACACCTCCGCGATGGCCGCAAGGGAGTTGGCGCGGGAGGCGCCCGACCTTGCCACGCTTGAGGCCGCGCTCGCCGGCTTCGACGGCTGCGCCCTGAAGAAGACGGCGAAAAATCTCTGCTTTGCGCGGGGACGGCCCGATGCAAGGCTGATGCTGATCGGCGAAGCGCCGGGGCGCGATGAGGATCTGGAGGGCGCGCCCTTTGTCGGCCGGGCCGGGCAATTGCTGGACAAGATGCTGGCCGCGATCGGCATCGCCCGCGATGAGGCTTACATCACCAATGTCGTCTATTGGCGTCCTCCCGGCAATCGCACGCCGACGCCGCAGGAAGTGCAGGCCTGCCAGCCCTTTCTGGAGCGCCAGATCGAGCTGGTCGCGCCGGAGGTGCTGGTGCTGCTCGGGGGGGCGGCGGCCAAGCAGGTGCTCGGCACGGATCAGGGCATTATGCGTCTGCGCGGCAAATGGCGAACCTATGAGAGCGCCGGACGGCAGATCCGCACCATGGCGACGCTGCATCCGGCCTATCTCTTGCGCAATCCGGTCTCCAAACGCATGGCTTGGCGCGATCTGCTGATGGTCAAAGCCGCGCTTGAAGGCACGAAATAGGCGCGCATCGCCCTCTCAGCCCGGTCAGCCGATTGTGCCCATCGGACCGGGATAGCTGACTTCCTCGAGCTTGCCGGTATCCACGTCATAGATGAATCCGCGTACGGTCATCGCATCCGGACCGCTGGTCGGGATCCAGGGGTGGCTCAGGATCGCCGCTATGCCGCGCCGCACGTCCCAGGTGAGGCGCTCCATGCTCTTCTCGTTACGCGGAGAATCGAGAGGCTCGATCGGACCGCGGAAAGCGTGGAACGCTGCGGGCGTCGAGGCGCTGGTCTTGCAACTCGTAAAGGCGCGCCCCGTTGCCTGACCAAGCAGTTGCTCGGCCCCCGGATCGCCCTCAAGACCCGCCTTGAGCAAATCGTCGGTAAAGGCGAGCATGCCGCAGCGCGTATGATGGATCAGGATCACCTCATTCGTATCCAGCAGGTGATGTGAAATGATCAGACAGCGGATCACATCATCATTCACCACGCCTCCGGCATTGCGAATGATGTGGGCGTCACCAGTCTCCAGACCAAGCAAATCCTCCACGTCAAGACGCGCGTCCATACAGGCGACGACAGCGACCCGTTTGGCAGGCTGGATCGGTTGCTTTCCCGGATAGGTGGGCGTGTGGACCGCGTCACCGGCCGCATATCTGGTGTTGTTGTCAAGATACTGGTCTGTCGTCGATTTTGCCATCAGGGTTTCCTCGCTGAGTTTTCGGTATCCGGAAACGCCGGGCCGTTTCAGGCGGTTCGAGGCCTGCATGTACGACACTACACCTCTTGCTGATGCCGGTAAACGCGGGAGCGTCCGATCCACAATTCACACTTCCGCGCATCAGCATCGCTCGAGGGTTCGGCGCGCCGGTTCTCGGTACCATTCGCTGATCGCGGCGGAAGATCGTTCCCGGAGCACGCCTGCACTTTTCCCGATCGCCTTCGGATTCCGTTCTCGCTGGGAAACTTTGGCGCCCCTCGTGCATTTGCGTCGATGAAGCTCGCACCTACGCCGGACGCCGCGGTGACAACACAAGCGGGGAGGTGCGCCGCGCAATGCCGGGATGCAATTCTGCAAGGCTGGCGTTGCAGCGCTGCAGCTTGCGGCCCCGGCACTGCGAGCCGAAATCAGACACCGAGGCGCTCTCTTGCGGGTCCAATCCTTCTCATAGGAGCTTTCGATGACCAAGGTTCTTGTTCTCTATTACTCCGCTTATGGCCATATCGAGAAGATGGCGGAAGCCATTGCCGAAGGCGCGCGCCAGGCCGGCGCCGAAGCCGACATCAAGCGCGTTCCCGAACTTGTGCCGGAAGACGTCGCGCGAAAATCGGGCATGAAGCTCGATCAGTCGGCCCCCATTGCCGAAGTCGACGACCTGCGGAATTACGATGCGATCGTCATAGGCACGGGGACGCGCTATGGCCGGATCACCTCGCAAATGGCAAACTTCCTCGATCAGACCGGTAGCCTCTGGGCCAGCGGCGCCCTCAACGGAAAGGTCGGCGGCGCGTTCTCATCGACGGCGACCCAGCATGGCGGTCAGGAGACGACACTCATGTCGATCATCACCAATCTCCTGCATCTGGGGCTGGTCGTGGTCGGAATGAATTACGGCTATCGCGGACAGATGACGCTCGACGAGATCACCGGCGGCTCGCCTTATGGGGCGACGACGATCACAGGCGGCGACGGCGCGCGCCAGCCGAGCGAGAACGAACTCGAAGGAGCCCGCTATCAGGGGCGGAAAATTGCCGAAGTCGCTGCTAAGCTGCACGGATAGCGGACGGGGCGGCGGCGTCCCGTTCCCCATGCAGTAAACGGAGCACAAGCGATGACGAATGCAGATCTGGCCACATCCAAGACGGTGACCCTGCCATCGGGCGAGACCGTCCCCGCCTTCGGCATCGGGACCTGGCGGATGGGCGAATCGCGCTCCCGGCGGGCGCAGGAACTTGCCGCCATCGAGCTTGCCCTCGACCTCGGCGTCCGGCTCATCGACACGGCGGAAATGTATGGCGAAGGCGGCGCTGAGGAGATTGTCGGGGAAGCGGTCGCCGGGCGGCGCGACGACGTCTTCATCGTCAGCAAGGTCTATCCTTATAACGGCTCGCGCAAGGGCGTGATCGCCGCCTGCGAGCGCAGCCTGAGGCGGCTCGGCACCGACCGGATCGATCTCTATCTCCTGCATTGGCCAGGCAGCGTCCCCATCGGGGAGACGCTGGAGGCTTTCATGTCGCTGCGCGAGGCCGGCAAGATCCGCTATTACGGCGTCAGCAATTTCGACGCCGATGACCTCGAGGAGCTTTGGGCCGCGCCGGGCGGCCGGGACATCGCGACCGACCAGCTTCTTTACAATCTCACCCGCCGCGGCATCGAAGGCGAAATATTGCCGTGGCTGCGCGCGCGGGGCATCCCGACCATGGCCTATTCGCCGCTCGAACAGGCACGGCTCCTCAAGAGCCGCGAACTGATCGGATTTGCGAAGGCGAACGGCATGACGCCGGCACAGGCGGCGCTGCGCTGGCTGCTCGCGCAGGACGACATGATCGTCATTCCGAAGACGGTTCATCCCGACCGGCTGCGCGAAAATCTGGCCGCGCTCGAACGACCGCTGACGCCGGATCAGATCGCCGAACTCGGCCGCCTGTTCCCGGCGCCGACCGGACAGCGCGGTCTGGAGATGCTGTAGCCGTCCCTCTTGCGAAGCGCCCGATCGCGCGGCAAGCCACCTCACCCACTCGCCTTCGCGGGGACATGCTTGGACGCGCGTTGCGCTAGAATTTCGAGAGTCCTCAAACCATTGGCCGCTGTACCGATTGCGGGCAGGGCATGGACCGGCTAGGCTGAATTCGTGACTTAGGGAAAAGCAAAATAACGACAAAATATCAACGTAAAAGAGATGTTTCGTCCTTAACTCTGTTGGAGGCAGGAAATGCTGCAGAAACTGGCCGCCAAAGCCGTCGGCGCCGCCGCCATTGCCGGCGTCGGCTTCATCTCGCCAGCCTTGGCGCAGAACTGGGATATGCCGACGCCTTATCCCGATGCGACCTTCCACACAAAGAACATCAAGGCCTTCGCCGAGGACGTCGAGAAGGCGACGGACGGCAAGCTGAAGATCACGGTCCATTCGGCCGGCTCGCTCTTCAAACACCCGGAAATCAAGAACGCGGTCCGCAGCGGTCAGGTACCGATCGGCGAATTCTTCCTCTCCCTGATCTCGAACGAGAACGCGGCGTTCGGCCTGGATTCCCTGCCCTTCCTGGCGACGAGCTATGACGACGCGAAGAAGCTTTGGGCGGCACAAAAGCCGGTCGTCGATAAGCTGCTCGCCGAGCAGAATCTCGTGCCGCTTTTTTCCGTGCCATGGCCGCCTCAAGGCCTCTACACGGAAAACGAGATCAAGAAGGTCGACGATCTCCGCGGTCTGAAATTCCGCTCCTACAATCCGACGCTTGAGCTATTCGCCAATCTCGCCGGCGCAGCTCCGGTGCAAGTCGAAGTCCCCGACATTCCGCAGGCCTTTACCACCGGTCAGGTCGAGGCCATGATCACCTCGCCGTCGACGGGCGCCAATTCCAAGGCCTGGGATTACGTCAAATATTACACGCCGATCAATGCGTGGGTGCCGAAGAATATCGTCGTGGTGAACAAGGACGCCTATGAGGGTCTGGACGACGCCACGCGCGAGGCCATTCAGACCGCGGCGAAAGCGGCGCAGGAGCGCGGCTGGGAAATGAGCATGAAGGAGACCGAGGCAAAGACCGCCGAGTTGAAGAAGAACGGCATGACGGTGGTCGAGCCCTCCGATGAGCTGATGAGCGGCCTGAGGAAGATCGGCGATCAGATGCTGGAGCAATGGAAGAAAACGGCCAGCGCGGACGCGAAAGAGGCTCTCGGCAATTACCAGAAATAGGCGGGACCGGCGGGCCCGTCTCGACCGGCGGCCCTGACTGAGGGACAGTGAGAGGGACGGGCCATGCGCAAGATCCTGGACGGTCTTTATGTCGCGAGCGGAGCGCTCGCGGCGATCTTCATCCTGATGATCTGCAGCGTCGTGGCGTTGCAGGTCATCTTCAATGTCATCACGCGGCTGCGGTTGGTGGACGTCAATCTGACGATCCCCTCCTATGCCGATATATCCGGCTTTCTGCTTGCCGCCTCGTCCTTCATGGCGCTCGCCTATACCTTGACGCGTGGGGGCCATATCCGGGTCACACTCGTCCTCTCCCTTGCCGGAGAGCGTTTTCGTCATGCGGCGGATCTCTTCTGCCTTGCTCTTTGCGGCGCCATCGGTGCCGGCGCGACCTACTATATGGCCAGCCTGACCGAGCAAAGCTTCCGGTTCGGGGACAAATCGCCCGGCATCCTGGCCATTCCGATCTGGGTCGGCCAGGCGCCGATGACGGCCGGCCTGGCGATGATGACCATCGCCTTTGCCGATCTGTTCGTTCAGGCGCTCCGCGAAGGCAAATCCCTGCCTGATCTTATGCCGTCGGAATAGGGAGCGCGCCAAACATGCCGGAGCTGCTCTTATCCGCGGGCCTGCTGGTTCTCCTCTTCGCGCTGCTGGCGCTCGGCGTCTGGGTCGCCTTTGCACTGATCATCGTCGGCGGCGTGGCCATGGCCGTCTTCTCGCCCGCGCCGATCGGCCCGGTCTTTGCCACGACAGTCTGGGGCGCAAGCAATAGCTGGGCGCTGGCCGCGCTGCCCCTGTTCATCCTCATGGGTGAAATTCTGCTGCGCTCGGATTTGTCGCGCGACCTGTTTCAAGGCCTTGCGCCCTGGCTGAACCGCTGGCCGGGCCGGCTTCTGCATGTCAACATTATGGGCTGCGCAATCTTTGCGGCAGTGAGCGGATCGTCGGCGGCGACGGCGGCCACCATCGGCAAAATGTCGATCCCGGAGCTGAAAGGGCGCGGCTATCCGGAGAAGATGATCATCGGGACGCTTGCCGGATCGGCAACGCTCGGACTTCTGATCCCGCCGTCCATCATCCTGATCGTCTATGGCGTGGCGACCGAGCAGTCGATTGCCCGGCTGTTCATCGCGGGCATTCTTCCCGGCCTCATGCTGGTGGCGATCTTCGTGACCTATGTGATGTTCAGAGCCGTGCGCCAACCCGCGCTCATTCCCTCCGAGGCTGGCAGGACCTCGTTTCTGGAGAAGCTGCGCGCCTCCGGCCGCTTGCTGCCCGTGCTCGGCATTATCGCCGGCGTCATTGCGAGCATTTATACGGGCGTGGCATCGCCGACGGATGCGGCCGCGGTCGGCGTGATCCTTTCCCTGCTTCTCGCATCGCTGACGGGCGGTTTATCGCGCGCGCTCTTTCGTCGAAAGCGTGATGAGCGCGACGATCACCTCCTGCATGATCGCGCTGATCCTGGCGGGCGCGGCCTTCCTGACGGTCTCGATGGGATTCACCGGGATTCCAAGAAATCTTGCCACCTGGATCGGCTCGCTCGGATTGTCGCCCTACGCGCTGCTGGCGGCGCTCACAATTTTCTTCATCGTGCTCGGCTGTTTCCTCGACGGCATTTCCGTCGTGGTGCTGACGACCTCGATCATCATGCCGATGGTTCAGGCAGCGAATATCGATCCGCTCTGGTTCGGCATCTATCTCGTCATCGTCGTGGAGATGTCGCAGATTACGCCGCCCGTCGGGTTCAACCTGTTCGTCATCCAGGGACTGACGGGGCAGAACATCCTGAAGATCGCCAGCGCCGCCCTGCCCTTTTTCTTCCTGCTGCTGCTGGCGGTGGCGCTGATCACATTGTTCCCGGAGATCGTGACCTTCCTGCCGAGCCTGATGAACTGAGCCCTGACGCGGATCCCAGCGCTAGAGTGGCGGCCTCTTAATCGGAATCGGAAGCGCCACTCTCACTGTTTGTTTTGGCATCGGATTGACCCGAAAAGTGGGTGCCACCTTTCGGTCCGATGCTCTAATGCTGCCGCGGTCCGCAGCGCTTATAGCAGGCTCTCTTCTCCTGATCGCATTTTTTCTTGCACGCGGCGGCGAACTGGCGCTTTGCGGGGCACGCATATTTGCATTGATTGACTTTCGCCTTGCAGGACGCGCGACAGGACGCGACTGACGTCAAAACGAGATTAGGAGCCCGGCTCTGAATCTCCGCGCCGCGGGCAGGAGAGACAAACTGGTTTTAAGTGGAAATTCCGAAGCTCAGAAAAGCAACAAATCCGATGAACATCAGGCCGCGTATGAGCATTTGCTCCCCCCAGGGTTTAGTTAACATAATCAATTACACAAGATATTTCCCGTAAGTCCAACCGAAATCCTGATCGCCTCGCGCGGTGTGGATCAAAGCGAGGCGGCGGCCCGTGAGGCCTGGTCATAAAGGCCGGACAGCGTCCGCAGCATGGCCGCGAGATGCCGGAGCTCGTCGGGTTTGAAGTCCAGCGTCTTCAGGCTGTCGACCAGGCATTGTTCGCGCACATCCTTATAGGCGGTGCAGAGCGCAACGCCGGCCTCCGTCGCGCTGTAGAAGATCTCCTTACCGCTGCGTTCGCCGACGATCAGCTTGGCCTTGACGAGCTTCTTGAGCGAATAGTTCACCGTGTGAACGTCCTCGACATTGAGCAGGAAGGCAATGTCGGTCAGCCGCTTCTGGCGATCCCGATGGTTCACATGATGCAACACCAGAATGTCGAGCGGGCTCATTTCATGATTTCCCGCCGCCGCCATGCAGCGGATCATCCAGCGGCTGAAGGCGTTGAAGGCGATGATCAGCCCATACTCATATTCGGAGAGTTGCCAGCCTTTTTCGGTCGCGAGATGTCTCGACGAAACGATCCGGCGGCTCGTTCTCTCTTCATTTTCATCGGCCATGGCTAACCTTTTCGGGGATTGTCTTTCACTCGGCGAAGTCTGGGTGCTCGGAGAGTGCTAGCGCAACGCGCGTCCAAGCATGTCCCCGCGAAGGCGGGGATGGACGCGGGAACAGTTGCGCTCGCCTTTTGAAATCGATCAACTTAACCTCGTTCAAGTGAGTCCATTTGAACGAGGGTTGATTTAAGTCCGTGGACAATTATCTCAGTGCGATCACGATAGCGGCAAGGTTGATCGTGGCTTTGTAGCTCAGGTCTGTTTTGTCGTATCGCGTATTCACGGATCGAAAGTCTTTGATTTTGCTAAAGTAATTCTCGATGAGATGACGCCACCGATATTTGACCCGATCGTGCGGGATCGGCTGTTTTCGATCCGCTTTTGATGGAATGACGGCCTCCGCTTCGCGCCTCTCCAGCTCGTCTCGTATAGCGTTATTGTCGAAGGCTTTGTCGCCGAGCAGAGCCTCAAATGTCAGTCCCCCGATAAGGTCCGAGCTAGTGGATCGAACATGACATTTGAGTCCCAGTCGATCAGATGCAGCAAGAGCACTAAGCTATTCAAATATCATGTCAATTCGATCCATCAGCAAAGAATTCTAGTGGTTTGGATCGTTAGAGACGAACCACTAGGCTGCGTTGACAAAAGGGATTCCCAAATCAGTTGAGTTTTGATTTAAGGATGTCTTTTAGGGGAGGCATCTTTGGGATATCCGAGTGACGTCAGCGATGCAGCGTGGGAAATCATTGCCCCGCTCCTTCCATCAGAACGTGGCCGGTGGGCGCGACCAGCACAGGATAATCGCAGATATTTCAATGGCATGATGTGGATCATGCGCACGGGCGCACCGTGGCGATACCTGCCGCCAGACTATGGCAAATGGAATTCCGTCTACGTCCGTTTCAGGCGCTGGGCGGAGATGGGTGTGTGGGATGCGATCCTCGAAACGCTTGTCGAACTGGGGCTCACCGACGACTGGGCTCACATGATGGACAGCACCACCGTTCGCGCTCATGCTCAGGCAGCGGGCGGAAAAGGGGGACTCATTCAAATGCTCTTGGTCGAAGCCGCGGCGGCTTTTCGACAAAGATCCACGCCCGGTCAGACGGTAAAGGACGCCCTCTTGGCTTTGTCCTCACAGGCGGCGAAACCTCGGACTATCGCGGCGTAGACGACCTGTTGAAATTGCCGGTCAACAAACCGAAAATCATGTTGGCGGACAAAGGGTTTGACAGCGACGACGTTCGATCTGCCCTGCTCATGAAAGGCATTGGACCAGTCATTCCGCCGAAAACAAATCGCAAAGATCCGCCTGCCTGCGACTTCAAAGCCTACAAGGATCGCAATCGGATCGAGCGCATGTTTGGTAAACTGAAACAGTTCCGGCGCATCGCCACGCGCTATGACAAAACGAAACTGTCTTACGCTGGATTCCTCGCGCTCGCTGCCGCCCATATCTGGCTACCCGCTTTTGTCAACGCAGCCTAGATTTGTCGAGCTCCTGAATCAAGCCGGTCGCGACGCAATTGTCCAGTGATCGAACGCTGAGCAATGGCCGAGCGGACCAATGCTCGCCGATGCGGTTTCAGAAGGTCATTCAAGCGGGTCGAGGATCGACGGATCGTCGTTTCTCGGCGTGTTCACCCGCGTCGATATCGGCCACATGCGCATCTCCCCGGAGGGGTAAGGCACCAGCAGATCGCGCGGGTCCGGCTCGAGCGGCGACAGCCAGCGGTCATAGGCATCGGGCGGCAGAATGACCGGCATACGGTCATGGATGGCCGCGATCAGCTCGTTGGCCGGACAGGTGAGCACACAGAATGTGCGGACAAATTCGCCCGTTTCGGGATTCCGCCAATTCTCCCAGATGGCCGCCAGACCGAAAGGCGAGCCATCCTTCATGCCGACGGCGAAGGGCTGCTTCGGCGGCGTTGTCTTGCGCCATTCGAAGAAATTGCTGATCGGCACGATGCAGCGGCGCTTGGCATAGGCATCGCGAAAGCTCGGCAGGCGCGAGACGGTTTCGCATTTCGCATTGATCGGCTTGCGGCCGCCGTCACGCTCCTTCACCCAATGCGGGATCAGCCCCCAGATAAGACGGTCGCTATGATAGCGCCCGGTTTCCGGATGGCGTCGGATGACCCAGAAATCCTGTGAAGGCGCGCCATTGTAGCGCGCGCGCTTCGTTTGCCCGCCATCGCTTTCGCCTGAGATCTCGACCTCAAGACCCGGCAGGCTCTGGCTTTGTTGTGTGAAGCGTCCGCACATGGAAATAATGTAGTGTCCTAATCAGAGGTATGCTTCATAATTTTCCGGGCTGGTTCTGAGACAGAACCTGTTGACGGCTTCAAGGATGTCGTCGGCGGTGCGAACCCATTTGAACGGCTTCGGGTCTTCGTTGCGGGCGTCGATATAGGCGAGGATCGCCTGCTCCAACTCGCGTTCGCTGCGATGGACACCGCGCTTGATCTGTCGTTCGGTGATCTCGGCGAAAAACCGCTCAACCATGTTCAGCCATGACGAGCCGGTCGGCGTGAAGTGGACGTGCCAGCGCGGCCGCCGGGCAAACCAGGCGCGGATCGCCGGGGTCTTGTGGGTGGCGTAGTTGTCCATGACGATGTGGATGTCGAGGTCCCCGGGCACGCGGCGTTCGATCTCGGCGAGGAACCTCTTGAACTCGACCGCGCGGTGGCGCTTGTAGCATTTGCCGATGACGTCTCCGGTTGCGGCGTTCAGGGCCGCGAACAGCGAGGTCGTGCCGTGACGGACATAGTCATGCGTGCGCCGCTCCACCTGCCCGGGCCGCAACGGCAGCACCGGCTGCGCGCGGTCCAGCGCCTGAACCTGGCTCTTCTCGTCGACGCACAGCACAACCGCCCGCTCCGGCGGGTCCAGATACAGCCCCACCACGTCGCGCACCTTGTCGATGAACAGCGGATCGGTGGAGAGCTTGAACGTCTCGGTGCGGTGCGGCTGCAGGCCGAAGGCGCGCCAGATCCGTTGCACGCTCGAGGTTGAGATGCCGCTCTGCCGGGCCATCAGGCGCGAACTCCAATGCGTCGCCCCCTTGGGCGCGCTTTCCAGCGTGCGTACAATCACGGCCTCGACCTGTTCGTCGGTGATCTTGCGCGGAACGCCGGGCTTCGGCTCGTCGTACAAGCCATCCACACCGCGCGCGATGAACCGCCGCCGCCACTTGCCGGCGGTCGCCTGATCGACGCCGAGCTCCGCGGCCACCTGCTTGTTCTCGGCGCCCGTGGCGCACGCCAGCACGATGCGCGCGCGCATCGCCAGCGCCTGCGCCGTAATTCGGCGCCGCGCCAGCGCAACAAGCGCTCGCCGCTGTGCCTCGCTCAACTCGACTTCCGGTGCGCGCCGCGCCATCATCCCTCTCCCCTTATCAGCAAATCGCTCACCCACGATAATGGCACGTATCTCTGAACCAGGACAGTAGCATCAAACAGCATTAAAGGCGCATTGAAGCGCCCCGGAGGAGGAGACTATGTGTGCAGCCGCGATCAGCCGCTACCCCGTGCCCGACATTAGCGATCTGCCGGAGGATATTCGCGAGCGCATCCTCGCCGTGCAGGAGAAGGCCGGCTTCGTGCCGAACGTGTTTCTGGCCCTGGCGCACCGGCCCGATGAGTTCCGCGCCTTCTTCGCCTATCACGATGCGCTGATGGAGAAGGAGGGTGGGCTGACCAAGGCCGAGCGGGAGATGATCGTCGTCGCCACCTCGGGCGACAATGATTGCCATTATTGCGTGATTGCGCACGGCGCCATTCTTCGCATCCGGGCGAAGAACCCGCTGATCGCCGATCAGGTCGCCATCAATTACCGCAAGGCCGATATTACGCCGAAGCAGAAGGCCATGCTGGATTTCGCGCTGAAGGTTTCCCGGGATTCGCGCGCGATCGACGATCAGGAGTTCGAGCTGCTGCGCAAGCACGGCTTTACCGATGACGACATCTGGGACATCGCCGGGATTACGGCGCTCTTCGGCCTTAGCAACCGGCTGGCTAATTTCACTTCCATGCGGCCGAATGACGAGTTCTACATGATGGGGCGGGAGCTGGGCTAGGCGGGATCCAATCGCCTGTCAGCAGGCGTTTCGGCGCATTGTGAGGCGAGTAGGTCCCAGCTCTTTGGGGCCGGGACGACGCAGAGTATGCTGCATCGCTGAGCCCTCCACAGGGAGAGATGATCTGCTCAATCTATGGAGTCGTTTCCATCCGAACTGATGGTGGGCTAAGCGGGCCGGCTTGCGACGAGCGAGCGCTGCTCCCGCGTAAATATTTCGTTGCGGATTGCTTTTCTGGGAATCGCCGGCAAAATAGCAGGCGCACAGCATTATTTCTCTTCGTCATAGGCATTCATACTTGGGAATACATTTATGCGCGCAAGAAAACTGACCTTGACGACGTTCAATCTCTACAATCTCAACGAACCCGGTCTGCGGATGTACCGGAAAGACGGCTGGACGGAAGACGAATATAAGAAAAAGATCGCATGGACCGGTCGGACGCTCGGTATCCTCAGATCGGACGTCTTCGGATTTCAGGAGCTCTGGCACGCGGCGTCTTTGAAGCGCGCGTTCCAGGAGGCGAAAGCCGAGGACGAGTACGAGCTGCTCGTCCCCGAGGGCCATGCCGGCGAAAGCATTGTCTGCGCTGCGGCCGTGCGGCGGGACATGCTGGTCGGCGAGCCCGAATGGATTACCCGCTTTCCGGACGCCTTCAAGCTGGAAAGCAGCGGTGACGATGCGCAGACGCCGGACATCAGCGTCAATCTGAATGCGTTTTCGCGCCCGGTTCTGCACTTCTCCATCCGCCCGCGCGACGATGAGGAGGACATCCAGGTTTATGTCTGTCACTTCAAATCGAAGCGCCCGACGGACATCTTCTTCGAAGGCTGGTATCGCGACGATAAGACGAAATACGAGGATCACCGCAAGGGGATCGGCGCCGGTCTGTCGACCATCCGCAGAACCGCGGAGGCGACGGCTCTCCGGATCATTCTGACCGAACGCCTGAAGCGGACGCACACGCCGATAATCGTGCTCGGCGACCTCAATGACGGTGACCTTTCGAACACGCTGAACATCCTGACCGAGCAGCCGCGCTATCTGACCACATTGTCAACCGGCGGCGGCGATACATCGCTTTATTCAGGCCAGACGCTTCAGCAATACCGGTCCGAGCGCGACGTCTACTACACGCATGTGTACCAGGGAATGCACGAAAGCCTCGACCACATCCTGGTTTCCGAGGAGTTCTACGACAACAGCCGCGACCGCATCTGGGCGTTTGACGGCATGGACGTCTATAACGATCACCTCAATCGCGACGAGCATAAGGACCAGGACGGCACCAATGATCACGGTATCGTCCGCACCCACTTCGTCTATAAGCCCGCGCGCAAGGCCGACAGCTGAAAGCCCGCGCCGCAACAAAAACGCCTCAGTGCACACGCACCGAGGCGAACAATTCCTGGCCTCTGGTCTCTGCAGCGTCGCGCCGAAATCAGCGCTGCAGCCACTGCTTCAGCCCGTCGATCTTGACGCGCGCCGTGACAAGACCGCCGTCGAGGGCCTTCTTGTACCATTGGAAAGCCGTGGCTGGATCCGGCTTGCCCGTCTTGATGGGGAGCTTTTCGAAATAGCTCGGGTCAAAGGACCGTCCCATCGCCAGAGCCGCCTCGGGATTGTCGCTCGCCGCCGCCTGCTCATAGAGCCGGCGTGCGGCCAAAATATCGCCGTTCCGCATCAGCTTATTCCCGTCGCGGATGAGCAGCTGAGTGAGAACGTCCGTTTCGATCCGGGGCGTTTCCTCAGGCACTTCCGCGATCTGCGCGGCACGGTCGGCACTGGCGATCGCCAATGCGGCCTCATCCTTCGGTACGGCCGTAGCGGCGCTTTCCGCCTCGATCTTCTCGTTTGGACCCGCGACGCGGACCCGGAACGCGATCGGGTCGGAAAGCGGCGTCTGCGCATCGTCCTTGAGCAGTTGCACCTCAAGCTCGAACCCGCCCGATAAGCCTTCCGGCGTGGTCACCGTCAGAGCGGCCAGTCGCGACGGCGGCAGGAGCCACTGGCCGCCGCCCACGTCAATGCCGGTCGAAAGCTTGGCATCGGTCGGCAGCCCCTTTACGCTGATCAGCGTCGCCTCTTCATCGGCGGCATCCGTCAGCCCGATCTCAAGCGGAATTGGCGTGCCGCCCCTGCCGATCGCATTCGCCGCATAGAGTTTCTCTCCTGCCGCCAACGCCTTCTCCCGAGGAGACGGCTCCTCGATTACCGGAGGCTCCGGTTCGGGCTCAGGCTGCACGGCTGCCGTGCGCGGCTCGCGCGGCGGCTCCTCCACAACCGTTGCAGCCGGAGGGGCGGCATTCTCCGTGATCTGCGGCGCCGCGTCCGGTTCGGAGCCGAGGCGCTCCACGACTTTCGGCGTCACTCTTGCAATCCTCGGGTCGTTTTCTTCGACGAATGAATTGAACACGAAGACCGCCAGAACGCCGGCCAGCGCAATGCCGCCGATCAGTCCCAATCCGGCCGCGCCGAGCAAATGGCTGCTATCCGGACTGCCTGCGGCCAGGCTTTCCTGGTTTGCCGAGGGCATCGGCGTCATATATTGGCCTTCCGGCATCGTCCCGGATGAGCTGGTAACAAAGGGCGGCTGCGCCCATTCGGTGACATCCGGCTCTTCGTCTTCATAGCCGCGCCCCGGCCGCCGGTCGGAAAAATGCCGGCCGCGATCGCGATAGGGGTCGCCCTCGCCATAGCCAAGATTCCCGGGCCAGTCGCGGTCATGACCGGACGCTTCGCCCAGATCTCTCAAGGACGCCTCGCCGGGAAGCGGCTTCTGCTCGCGCGTGCGATCGCGACGATCGCCATAGAGATAGTCCAGCACCGTGTCCGGATCCGCCTCGCCCGCAGCCGCTCCGCTCGCGACCGGCGCCTCATAGCCGCCCTGCCGCTCATCACGCCAATCCTGGTCGCTATCGGCCCAGAATTCGTCCGCGTCGCCGGTCTCGGCGGCGGCTGCCTGACGGAGCGACTCCGCGACCGTAAAACCGCCGATTTCGGGACCGTCGTCGTCCTGGTTCGCGCTCGTGCCGCCATAGACATTGCGCAGTGCCGAATGCACGGCATCGGCAATGGAATCCTTATTGTTCGGATCGAAATCCGGTAGCGCCTCCGCCGGTTCACCTTGGTCTGATCCGAACAGATCGACGCCCCGGCTTTCGGTCGATCCGCCCAGAAGTTCGGACGGCTCCGGTTCGGTGGAGCGCTGAACCGTGCTGCCCGGGAAGGGCATGACCGTCGCCTGGCTCTGGGAAAAATCTTCGTGGCTCAACTCACCGAGCGCGGGTGCTTCCCCGTCCTCGCCGGCGTCGGACTTGGCCATGTCGGCAAGCGTTTCAAGAAACGGCGGCTTCTCAATGCTGCCGGTATCCTGCCAGCCCGTTTCCTCCTGCGGCGGTCCCTCAAGACCGCTCCGGGCGGCGGTCAGCGCATCGGCGACGCTCTGTTCGCCTGTCGCTTTCGGAGCACTCAATTCCTCGCGGAAGAAGCTAAGGTCCGGCATGCCGAAATCCTCGTCACTCCGCGTATCCTGGTCGTTACTTTTTGCTTTCGGGAAGGAGATCGTGTTGTTGGTGCCGCCATTATTCTTTCTGGCCGCCTCAGCCTGTTCACGTGACGTGTCGCGGGCGCCGTAGTCATGAGCGTCCTCGGATTCGTTTTCGAGGCCGGGAGGGGTCTCGTCATCAGGAGAGGTGCGCTTATCGTCGTTATCCATTCCAAGACGCCCTTTACTCAATCCCTAATAGTGCCGCCAAAGCCCCTTCGCCGCCTCCGGATTGCTTTGGCTCTCTTGCTGATACCAAGGCCCGACGCCTTTGAAAAGCGTCTCAGGGTCTTCTCTAAGCGCCGTGCCACAATAGAGGCCACATTCTTTTTTGCCGAGACCCAGTGCCCTTCTTTCGTCCCGCCGCCGATGCCCGCAAAATGTCGCGGTAAAGCAGCGCTCACTCGCGGCGCTGCGCGGTCGCAGTCTTCGCTGCCGCGGACTCCGGGTTATTCTTAAGCCATTGTTGCGCCGGTGGGAAGCGTGTCCAGCCATTTACCGGTGCAGAAAGTGCAACTTCTCTCCATTTCACATGATTTGGCGGCCGTCTGAACTGCTCAATCCTCGAAAACAGCCGATCAACGAGGCGCTCCAACTTGGCATAGCGCTCGCTGTCAGATGGCATTTTGGTGACGGCGAGAACGGAGCTGACCGCGATCGTGCTCACCGTCTCATCGGGCGCGATCAGATCGGGATAGTCATCGTGGGTCATGATGGCCGGCAGATAATCCCGCTGCAGACCCGAGGAGAACGCGACATCGAGAAAGTGGACCCCGTCCGTATAGCGGATCTCGTCGAAGGCGTCCGACGGTTTCCCGGATACGAAGACCATGGCATCCAGCTGTCCCTTGCGCAACCGCTCCGCCGCCAGCGCATGAGGCAGATATTGCGGCTGCACCTGCACTCCGCTTGCCTCAAAGACCGCCTGCGCGGTCAGCGAGCTTCCGCTGCCGACCGGGCCGAAATTGACCTTGCGCCCGGCAAGCTCGGCAAGACACAGATAGTTCATGCGTGAAAGCACATGAAGCTCGGCCGAGTGAAGCTTTCCAACGAACTGAATCGTCTCCTCGATGCCCGGAAAATCATTCGTGCGCCGCAAATAGGTTAAGACATCGGACTGGACGATGGCAGCATCGACTCCTTTCAGATGAACGAGATCGGTCACATTCTGAATGGAGCTCTCGCCGATCATGGGCACGATCCGCAGGTTCGGACCGTCATTCAGGGCGAGCGCCATGTCGTTTGCCATCCGCAGCGCCGTTCCTTTCATGTCTCCGGTCATGATGCCGACGGTCCAGCGGCTCGCGGCGGCATAAGGGTCCTGCTGCGCCTTAGTGGGGGCGGACAATCCGATCGCGAGCAGAGCAAGACAGCCGAAGAGCCTGACCGGCCTAGCCATGTTTTCGTTCCTCTGCCTCCCCGGCAGCCGAAAGCATTTCGCCATGCGGGAGATGCGCAATATTGCCGCCTCGGCCCACCGCTTGGAAGTCTACATTCGTCTTGTCGTTAAGTTCATCGCCGCCGAGCGGCGATCTTGTTGAACCTTCCGTAACGAATGGCGACTTATCTAATAGGATGAAGTCGAAAAACTGTGCCGAAAGTGTGTTGAGGCGCCTGCTCGACCTGGCGCCGGGGTCCTGGCATGAAAACCGATATTGACGGTTCTACTCCAGCAGAATTCTGGTTCAGACTGGGCGACGAGGCTCTTGCGACAAAGAAAGGAGCGATCGCCAATGCCCGCCCTGGACGCCACAGCAAGCATCCCGCGGGGTCTGAGAGTGTACGCGATCGGAGACATCCACGGCAGGCTGGATCTGCTCAAGATGCTTCTGGACCTGATCACCGAGCATGAGGCCGCGCGCCCCTCGACCTGCCCCGTGCTGATCTTCATGGGGGACTATATCGATCGCGGGCCCGATAGCCGAGGCGTTATCGACCTGCTGGTTCATGGGCTCCCCCAGCGGTTCGAGCAGGTGTTCCTGCGCGGCAATCATGAAGACATGATGCTGCGGATCTTTAATCACCCCGAGCATTTCGACGTCTGGGCGATGAATGGCGGGCTTGCGACGGCCCGCTCCTACGGCGTCGAGTTCGATGTAGAGGATTATGGCGCGACGGATGTGAGATACATCATCAGCCGGCTGGATGTCGCTTTGCCGCGGTCGCACCGGAAATTCCTGGAAAAGCTTCGCATCAGCGTCGAGCTAGGCGACTATTTCTTCGTTCATGCAGGCGTCCGGCCCGGCGTCCCGCTTGGGCGGCAGGCTGAAAGCGACTGCCTGTTCATCCGGGACGAGTTTCTCGCTTTCCGCGGCAATTTCGGCAAGGTGATCGTCCACGGGCACACACCCGTTTCCGCGCCGGAGATCCTGCCGAACCGCATCAATATCGACACCGGCGCGGTCTTCACCGGTCACCTGACGGCGCTTTGCCTGGAAGGAACAAGCCAACGAATCCTGTCGACGGGCGGGCACGATAATTCGCTCTGAAGCAAGATCAGTTCGAGTCAAATCGATCGGGCTTGCGCCGGAAGCCCCCTCTGCCTTGGGAGAGGGTTGGGGTGAGGGGCGACTCCCTATCGATTCATGATCCCCTAACCCGGAATGCTGACGCATCCCGACCTTTTCCGCTCGCGAACCTTTACGGTGAGCGACAAGCGCTTACCTTGGGAGAGGTGGTTAAGCGCATCCACAAGCCGAGTTGTTTCCACCTAACTTGCTGATCCCACGCTAGCGCAACGCGCGTCCAAGCATGTCCCCGCAAAAGCGGGGATGGACGCGGGAACAGTTGCGCTAACCGATAGAAATAGATCAACTTGACCTCGTCCAAGTGATTCCAATTGAACGAGGGTTGATCTAGCGCAACGCGCATCCAAGCATATCCCGCGAAGGCGGGGATGGACGCGGGAACAGTTGCGCCAACCGATAGAAATAGATCAACTTAACCTCGTTCAAGTGGTTCAACTTGAACGGGGGTTGATCTAGCCGGTCTGCCGTTCGTGCATGACGCGGAGGCGATCGAGCAGCGTCTGCGTCTTATTCGGCTCGGCGTTGGACGACGTGGCGGCATCGGCACTTCCGTTCGCGGCCTGCTCCTGGTCGCTCGGCGTTTCCTGTCTTGCCGCCGATTGCTTTCCATCGCCCTGCGTCGCCGTAGAAAACGCCCCGTCCTGCGTTGCCGGACGCCCGTGGAGCATCTCACGAAAAACCTGGTCGAGAGCTGGCTCGGAGCGCGCGGCCTGTTCACCGACCGGGCCTTTATCGCCCGTCTCCGGCTGAGGGGCGGGCATCGCGTCCTTCTTCTCGGCCTGGCCGCCACCGGCCCCGGCAGCGGGCGTTACGTCATTTTCGAACAGTTCCTTGCCGGCCAGGCGGGCTCCCCGATCCAGAAGCGTCTTCAACGCCTCTTGCCCGGGCTGTTGCGACCCCGTCTCCCGGCTCGCCCCCGCTACGGAGGACTCTTCCGGCTTTCTTTCGTTCAAGGGCCGTTCAGACGGCGAGGCGGACGGGCCTGGCGCTGTGGTCCGGGTCTCTTCGACGGGCTTCGCGGTCTGACGCGGTGACGGCTGTGCTTCCTTTGCCCCCCCCGCGCCGGCAGTATTGGTTTGCGCCGTGCGGGTTGCATCGCTTGCGGCGTCTCTGGCCGCGTTTCCGGGCCAAGGCTGCGCCCGCATGACAGGGCCCGCGACGCCTTTGCGCGACGGGATGGCGGGAGAGCGGCCGGCTGGCCGGTCCTGGCGCCATCCGTCCTCGCGCTCGACGTCACGCCATTCGGCGGTCTGCTTGGCATCGGCCACGGCGGAGGCCATGATCCGCTCGCCAAGCTGCTGCAACTCGGTCTTCAGCACCGAAATCTGCCGGTTCTCACGCTCATGGCCGATGATGAGCTGCTCGCGCATCTTCGAGAGCTCGACATTCAACCGGTCATATTCGGAGCGATATTCGTCGAGTGTCCATTGAGAAGGCCGGCGCTTGAAGCGTCCCGTCCGATCCGCCCCCCTCTGCTCCAGCGCCTCGCGGAGCTGGTGGATTTCGTCCTGCTGAAGCACGGCGGCGCGCTCCGTCAGCTCGAGAACCTCTTCGCGGCGCGTCAGCTTTGCATGGAGATCGGCAATCTCCTGGGCGCGGTCCTCCAAGGCCGCTTTTGCGACCCCGACCATATTCTCCAGCTCGGGAAAGCGTTTGCGGATCGTGCTCTCAAAAACATTGGCCGCGTTCCGGCGCTCCTCCAGCTGGCCGCTCAGCGCCGCAATCTGGTTGTTCAGCTCCGTGATCTGCATTTGCAGCTTGCTGATCTCGACAAGCTGATTGGCCGATTTGTCGCGCGCATTGTTGAGGCCGGCTTCGAGGCGCCTGATCCGGATCGCATAGGATGCACGCAGAAGATCCTTGTCCGCCTCGATCTCCGAAAGCGACATCGGCATCGTCGCCTCAAGCCGCTTGGTCGTGAGGCGGACGGCGCGGTGCCATAGGGTGGGCGCGAGCAGGAAGGCGATAAGCCCGCCAATGCAAAAGCCCAGCATGATAAGCAACGCATACTCGATCATGTTGCGAGCTTCCCTCTCATGCCGGGCGGGGGTCGGATTTCACCATATCGCGTGGAACGCATCACAGCCCCTTGCGATCTCGGCGCACCGCGCCCCTTCACGGCGCGCCGCAACGATACTTTAGAACGGATTCCAGGTTGGAGTCCTTGTATATTTCAAATAGCCGACATTGGCACCCAATCGCAAACCGACACCCGACCGGATCGGCGCCAGCACGATATCGTCATAGGTCTGGAACGTAATACCAACGCCCCCGACAAGATAGGCCGAGCCGTCGATGCCCGCAAACCGATGATAGATCTGATTTACATCGCGAAGATTGTAAACCAGGATCATCGTTTTCGAGCCTTCGGCGCCGAAATCATAGCCTAGGGACGGCCCCTGCCAATAAACGCGGTGCACGCCGGCATTTTTCGTATAGAGCGTTCCTTCGCCGTAGCGCAGGCCGGCAATGAAGGCCCCTCCGGCGTCTTGGCCTAATATATAGCCGTTCGGCCGCCCCTGGCGGGCGAACGCATGCTCGACCACATTGGCAAGTCCCTTGGACACGCCGCCGAAGAAGCGATGGCCGGCATCGATGACCTCATTCGAGGAATAGCTGTCTTCGTCTTCATAGACAGGCGGCGCATAGTCCCGCTGAGGCGGCTCGGAATAGTCCCGTGGCGGCGGGAGATGCCCGCGCGTCGCAGTGGTGGAATTGTCATACCGCGTGCCATAATCGCCACCCCCCGATGCGCTGGGCGGCGCATTTCCCGAGCGCGGCGAAATCTTTTGCGGTGCGCCGGGCTCCTCCGCCGCATTGCTGTTCTTGCCCCGTTGCCAAGGCGGAAGGTATTCGTCGCCGCGGGTCTGCTGCGCAACGCGCTGACCCGTGTCCCCGGAACTCGGGCTTTGAGCAAGGACCGCCGAGCCTGACATTGCGGTAAGAAGCAGCGCCAGGGCCGCGGCAACGCCGAACGAGCATGTCTGTCTCATCTATGTCGCCCTCATCACGCGCACAACCTTACATTGATAAGGTTTCGCTTTGGTTTCCGAATCTCTAACCCGTCTGATGATTCGGTTCGGTCTCGACGCTAGTTGTAAATTGCCACTAAACTTTGGCCGCACCAAAGTCCAGCATCTATATCTGGCGGCCCCAGGCGATGAATCCCGGATTGAGAAAAGCGCGATCGACCTTTCCATAACCGAGCGGCTCGCCGCTCTCGGTGAGAATGACGCCGCCCGCCGCCTGCAGAATAGCCTGGCCGGCCGCCGTGTCCCATTCACAAGTCGGCGCCAGACGGGGATAGAGGTCCGCACGCCCTTCCGCGATGACGCAGAATTTCAATGAAGAGCTGAACTGTAGCGTTTCGGCCACATTGTGCCTGGCAATGAATTGGGACGTCTTTTCATTCATATGCGAACGGCTCGCCAGCACCGTCAGCTTCTCCGGGTCGGGCTGCCGGGTGCGCAGCGGTGTCATCTCCAAGTGCTCAGGCGGCTTGCCGCGTGAGGGCACAAGACGGGCGGCGACGGCTTCGCCGCGCGCGCGGGTCAGGAACAGGCGTTCGCTCGCGGGCGTGTAGATGAGCCCGAAGACAGGTTTCCGCTCCACGATCAGAGCGATGTTGACGGTGAAATCCTTACCGCCCCGGACGAAGTCACGCGTGCCGTCCAGCGGATCGACCAGAAAGAAAGGCTTGTCCGGATCAAAACCATCACTGCTGACCGCCGCCGATTCTTCCGCGACGACGAGGTATCCGGGCGCGAGCCGGGCTAGATCGTTGAGGATCAATTCCTCGGCGGCCCGGTCGGCGTCGGTCACCGGACTGCCGTCATCCTTGAAGGAGACCTCCGCATTCGCCGCCCGGTAGCGCATGATCAGCTCGCCCGCGCTCTGCGCGGTATGGACGAGCGATGCCGCCAGCTCCTTCAGTTCATTGTCATCCATGAGCTTGCCTTGATCTCAACCCTCTTTTCCCATGAGCTATAGCGCGGCGGATGAGCTTTCCGATAGTGTCCGGTTGCCGATTTGGGACTATTATCCGAGCCACTGATCCGGTTCCTCTTGTTATCCACGGTATAGGACCGGAAAAAAACGTCTTGATAACAGTTTGTTACGGAAAATCCTGTTATCAGGTACGCATTTGCGAACGCACACGGCTTTGAGTGACCGGCCATCGCGCTATTGTACCGGCGAAGATTTGTGATGATCGGCGATTTTCCAGGGGGCTCCTTCATGTCAGAGAGCGCGGTTCTTGATGATCTGAACTTTACCGCATTCATGTCGAGCAAGATCTGCCATGATCTCGTCGGCCCGGTCGGGGCGATCAGCAACGGCCTGGAACTGCTCGACGAGGAGACCGACGAAGAGACCAGGGCTTATGCGCTGGAGCTGATCCAGTTCAGTGCCTCGGTCGCAAGAGCCCGGCTCGAATATGCCCGGCTTGCCTTCGGTGCGTCTTCCGCGCTCGGCAGCGAGGTCGATCTTGGCCATGCGGCCAATGTCGCGCGCGCCTTTATCGAAGAAGGCAAACACAAGCTTCACTGGAAGACCGAGCCGAAAGCCCTGGAGAAGACGCACGTCCGTCTGCTCTTGACCCTGATGAGCATCGCGATGACCGCGATCCCAGCCGGCGGCGATATGAAAGTCGCCGTGACCGGCAGCGCCGAAGCGCCGGACTTCGAAATCCGTTGCTCGGGGCGGGGCGCGCGTATCCCCGATTCGCTCGGCAAGTTCCTGTCCGGCAATGGCGAGGATATCGACCCGCGATCGGTGATCGACTATTACGCCTTGCGGCTCGCTCAGTCCTGCGGCATGGCGTTAACGGTCACGAAAGATGGCGCCGATATCGTCTTTGCGGCAAAAAGCAATCGCTAAATGAGGAACGAGGGGCGGCGTTCCGTCCAAGGTTCCCCCATGGAGCCCGATCAGTGTTGCGTCAGTTTGCGTCCAAATTCACCCCGAAGAGACTTTGCCTCGTCGCCGACAGGAGCCTCGCCATTAGAAAGGCGGCGGCTTCGATCCTGAACGATTTGCGTTTCCAGGTGACGGAAGCGGAAACCGGCCACGAAGCGATCACGAAATATGAGCAGTACAGACCGGATGCGGTGCTCCTCGACCGAGCCATGGCCGAGGCGGACGGCTTCGCCTTTCTGCGCGCGCTCACGGAAAAGATCCCGGCAAGGGCGCCCAAGATCATTCTGTGCACGGCCGATCGTGACGCCGTTCATATCGCGCGGGCCATTGGAGCCGGCGCCGACGAATATCTGGTCAAGCCTTTCGACCGCGCAACCCTGACCGCGAAATTCGAAAAGCTCGGCTTCACGGCTTAGCGCGACCGGGAACTGCTCGCCAAAAAAAAGCGCCAGGTCAATCCTGGCGCCAAAAGACACTTCCGCAGGAACCGGCCCTGACGGAAAGCGGTATCGCTGCGCTAACTTTAAGAAATAGATCAACTTTTCGACGTTCAACTGATTCCAGTTGAACGTCGGTTGATCTAGGCTGCGTTGACAAAAGCGGGTAGCCAGATATGGGCGGCAGCGAGCGCGAGGAATCCAGCGTAAGACAGTTTCGTTTTGTCATAGCGCGTGGCGATGCGCCGGAACTGTTTCAGTTTACCAAACATGCGCTCGATCCGATTGCGATCCTTGTAGGCTTTGAAGTCGCAGGCAGGCGGATCTTTGCGATTTGTTTTCGGCGGAATGACTGGTCCAATGCCTTTCATGAGCAGGGCAGATCGAACGTCGTCGCTGTCAAACCCTTTGTCCGCCAACATGATTTTCGGTTTGTTGACCGGCAATTTCAACAGGTCGTCTACGCCGCGATAGTCCGAGGTTTCGCCGCCTGTGAGGACAAAGCCAAGAACCGTTCGTGAGCCCCAGTTCGACAATTTCAAGAATACATCCCACACACCCACTCCGCCCAGCGTCCTGCAATTCCGGACGTAGACGGAATTCCATTTCCATTTCTATGGAATATGAGTCGCTATCGGAATCGTCACCGGCCAAAGAAATAGATCATCTTTTCGACGTTCAACTGATTAATCCCTTTTGTCAACGTCAGTTGAGCCTAGGCAGCCGCAGATGAAGGCTCCTTCGGATCGCGCAGAACATAGCCGCGACCCCAGACCGTCTCGATATAATGCTCGCCGCCGGTCGCCATCGCCAGCTTCTTGCGCAGCTTGCAGATGAAGACGTCAATGATCTTCAGCTCCGGCTCGTCAATTCCGCCATAAAGGTGGTTGAGGAACATTTCCTTGGTGAGCGTCGTGCCCTTACGGAGCGAGAGCAGCTCCAGCATCTGATATTCCTTGCCGGTCAGATGGACCCGCTCGCCATCGACCTCCACCGTCTTGGTATCGAGATTGACGACGAGATTGCCCGTCTGAATGACCGATTGGGCGTGCCCCTTGGCGCGCCGCACGATGGCATGGATGCGCGCGACCAACTCGTCCTTATGAAAAGGCTTGGTCAGATAGTCGTCGGCGCCAAAGCCGAGCCCCCGCACTTTGTCTTCCGTGCCCGACATTCCGGAGAGGATGAGGATCGGCGTCTTGATCTTGCTGACGCGAAGCGTCCGAAGCACTTCATAGCCGCTGATGTCCGGCAAATTCAGGTCAAGGAGGATGATGTCGTAATCATAAATCTTGCCAAGATCAACGCCTTCCTCGCCAAGATTTGTCGTGAAAACATTGAAGCCTTCGGAGAGCAGCATGAGCTCAATGCTTTGAGCCGTCGCGCTGTCGTCTTCGATAAGCAGTACCCTCATCCTGAATCCTCTTTTTCGTCTCAGGGCCCAGCGAGCCGGATCGCTTCGCATCCCTGGCGGGCGCCGGGAGGCAATTGGGCAGAGTTAATTCCATGTCAAAAGTAAACGGAACAGGTTAACAAAAGACTTCGTAACAGAGGTCTGGATAGAGCCAACTCAGCCCCAAGGCTCCTCAGACACACGCAAAAGGTGCATCGACGCGCATCTAATACCGACTCATTGGGGACAAACTGACGCGAGATCTTGACCGAACGCTGGCGCGATGCAATCAAGCCGGATAAGCAATAACGCTAACATTCCATTCGGGACAATAAAAGTCTCGAATGTCAGAGGCTTGGAGAAGAAAACCGACGCATTTGCTCGAAGTCGCGGCCTGAACGCGAACGAACCAAGCGGAGCCTAGCCCGCCTTCATCTGCGGCTGTGTTGCAGAAGTTTTCCCCGCGCCAAATCACCTCCAAACGAAAATTAGCAGAATTTGTGACTCATCCATAGGTTGCGCACCGTTTTTTTGCCCGAAGACGCAGGCCTGTTGCCCATGCGCATCTGTCGCTTGGTTTACCGGCATTTAATGTCTTGCAGGCATACTCATTGCTGGGCTTAGCGCGACGCCGTCAGGTCTTGAGACCGCGGTGTTGCCATGAGAGAGGAGAGGCTTGCCGCCGCGCCAGCGGCGGGGCCTGCGCACGCGATGAGATCGAACGAAACTGTGCTTAAGCTTCGGCGATTCGAGGTCAATGAAAAACAGCAAAAAGTCGCCGAAATCGAGATGATGATCGGCGACTTCAGGCAGCTGGTCGAGGACCTCAGCCGTCAGATCGAGCTCGAGGAAGAAACGAGCCGGATCCGCGACGTCAATCATTTTTCCTATCCCACTTTTGCCAAGGCGGCACGACAGAGGCGGGACAATCTGCTTTCGTCGATCAAGGATCTGGAGGTCAGGCTCGAAAGTGCGAAGAGCGACCTGAACGATGCGCTGGAGGAGTTGCGCAAGTGCGAGCTGGTCGAGGAGCGCAGCCTGATCGATCATGACCGCTCGGGAGCGAAAGCGAATGGACGCGATATGGCGCATTCGGCTGATCGCGATCATGCATTCGGCGACAGAGCCTGAGCGCCTCTCCGTCTAGATCAACCCTCGTTCAAGTGGAATCACTTGAGCGAGGTTAAGTTGATCTATATCAATAAGTTAGCGCAACTGTTCTCACGTCCATCCCTGCCTTCGCGGGGACATGCCTGGACGCGCGTTGCGCTAGGCGGCACGCGGCCCGCCTTCATACGGACATGAAGCTTTCTTAATTCCTTAAGAGGTTTGAGATCGTCGGTCTTGTGAAAAGATCGGTGTTTCCGCTTGCGGAGACGCAGGGGCGCTCCACACTGAGGGTGAGATTTTCGGTTTTGAGTCGCGTTGCCCGCCAGAATTGCCATGTGTGCGGCATAACCATAAAAAACGCGCATCGTAGACTGCTCGGGCTTGGGAACAGGCAAAGATCGATTGCGCGGGTCACTGGCGACTCTCCGCGACCAGCGTTCCAAGGAGACGGACGGGGATAGCTTTGAGGGGCATGAAAGCAACGGCGAAGCTTTGCGGGCTTTTCTTGATCGCGGCGCTGGGCGGCTGCGCGCAGAATGGCGGATTGCCGCAAATCGCGCTCCTCGGATCAAGCGGAGCGGCGCCCGAGGCAACGGCCGAGGCCGGCGCCGCCGATCCGGCGGGCGGTCCGCCGATCCCGGTTCGCAATGAGCGCCGCGCGCGCGCTTCGTCATCTGAAGGCGGGCAGACGAAACAGGCGGGGCTTTCCTTGCCGAGTCTGCCCGATGTGAAGCTCTTCACCGCCAGCACAGCCTACGCGCCGGACACAACCCAGTGGGACGGCAGGCCGGTTGCCGTCTATACGCAGCTTGCGCAACAGATCCACGCCTGCTGGCTGACGCCAGCCGCGCCCAAGCTCGCCGATCACGGCTTCCATGCCGAAGTCGGACCGGGCGATCCCGACGAAGCCAGGATCATCATCTATCGGAAAGCCCCGAAGGGAAAACGGGGACTGCAAGCCTTCCGCATCCTGATCAACGGAACGGCGACAGGCTCCCTGGTGAAAGCAGAAAATCGCCGGCTCGACAAAAAACTTGATCAGGCTTTCAAGACCGATCTCAGCAATTGGGCTAAGGGACGGCGGGACTGCAAGAGCTAGGGAAATGCTGTCGGATCGGTGGCGGTCGGAGCCGCTCCAATCTTGACAATTTCCTCAATTAGATCAACGCTCAACGGCGGCGAAAGGGGATCGGGGAGGCATGTCGCGCAAAGCCATTATCGGCATTTCATGCCTGATTGCGCTTCTTGCGGGCGCTTGCGCGCGAAAGGATCCCACCATCTCTCGCCTTGAAGGGGCGGAACCGCAGAGACTGTCCTTCGGCGCCCCATCGGAGGTACAGAAGGCCTTCGCCGATCACATGAAGGCGTGCTGGTTCGGCGGCGCCTCCGCACCGCTCGGCGGCTATCGTTACGGCACCAAGCCCGCCGTTCTCGAAACAGGCGAGGGCCTCAAGGAACTGCCCCAGATCACGATCTCCTCCGGAGGCGGCTCGGACGCGCAGGTCTTTCTCGTCCAGTTCTATCCCTTCAACAACAATACGCTGATCTCGACGCGCAACCTCTCCTTTCCGGTGGATCTTGCGGCGCGGCTCAAGCGCGATGTCGAGACATGGATCTTCGGCCGCAGCGGCTGCGACGGCTCGGACGACGCCACGATCAGCGCCGGCGCACCGGAACCTCTTCCGAAAATCAGTTCGGCAATTCAGCAGACGTCGGCGCGGCAATGGTCGACCACCCAGGAACCGGCAAGGCGCTATTGATCGGTGCCAAAGCGATTGCGCTTGAGCCGGAACCGGATCAGCCTTGACGGAAACGGTTTCGCCATACCCGCGCCATTGCGAAGAGGCGGAGCCGACGAAGCAATCCATTGACTTACAGTCTGGACCGCTCGTGGATTGCCGCGCGGCCTTCGGCCGCTCGCAATGACAAAGGCGGCTCCATCTTCGATTTTTCTGATCCCGACCTAGCGCAACGCGCGTCCAAGCATGTCCCCGCGAAGGTGAGGATGGACGCGGGCCGTTGCGCTAACCGATAGAAATAGATCAACTTGACCTCGTTCAATTGAGACCAATTGAACGAGGTCAAGTTGATCTAGAACTCAAATGCTGTCTGTGCGGGATGCGCTTGCTTGGCGGCGATGCGCAGATGTTCGACCTCCTGACCTGAAGCCGATTTCATCCGCTCGATGACCATGGAGCGATGGCAATGGCTCGGCAACTTTTCGAAGCAGAGCAGGCAGACGGCCTCTTTGGCCGCCGCGGCAAGGGCGCGGTCAAGCCCCTTGCAGCCTTCAGGCCCGTCGAGATGTGCCGTGAAGATTTCGCGATAGGCCGCCATATGGCCGGCGCGCGCAGCCTGGCGGCCCGGCGGCGGATTGCCGAGCTCGCGAATATGCTCGTAAGCGATACCGTAGCCGGAAAGCGCGGCGCTGAGCTCGTCTTTGCAGAATTCCTGCCGCCGCGAATAGGGGGATTCGCGAATGTCGAGCAGGCGCTGAACGCCAGCATCTTTCAGCGTCGCGATCAAAGTCTCGATCGAGGCGCCTTCATAGCCGATCGTGTAGATTGTCGGTCGGGCCACGGCTTCGCGCTCCGCGCCATTTCAGCTATTAAAGGCTAGCGGCGCGTCATGGCGCTGTAAACGGCCCACCGGGCCGCTGAAAGGGATTCCGCCGGCTTTTCAAACGATTTTGACGGGGGACTGGCTATGTCCGGTATTGCTGGAGCCGGGTCGCGCGTAGTCCCGGCAGCCCGTGGCGCTCGATCGAGCGCTGCCAGCTCAGGAATTCATCGACCGTCAGCCGATAGCGGCTGCACGCATCGCTGAGGCTCAACAGGCCGCCCCGCACCGCGGCGACAACCTCGGCCTTGCGGCGAATGACCCAGCGCTTGGTTGAAACCGGCGGAAGGTCTGCGATGGTGAGCGGGCTCCCATCCGGTCCCATGACATATTTAACGCGGAGCCTGAACTGATCGGTCATTGGACTCTCTACACACGACTTGACCACTGAAAGCAACTTAGCGCAGCTCGCTTAATACCGGATTAAAAAGCTGAGTTAATGAAGGATACAAACCTACAACCTAAGCGGGAAATAGTAATTTAACTACGCGCTTAACGCGTTTTTCTACGTATCCTGCGAATATTGTGCATTGATACTCAATACATTTCGCAAGCTATGCTTTGCCCTCCACTCTGTACCAAATTCAAACAAAACGAGCGCAGAGGCCGCGGGCTTCGCCAGGCAGCCTCGTGGGAACACCGTTCTCGTCACAGGGCGGCGGCTCGGATATTGTGCAGGCCGGTTCAAGAGGAGGATGCCCATGTCTCGCCGCCGGCTGCAGAACGCTCTTATCTGGCTGATTGCGATCATCGTTGGATTGCCGTTCATCGGCGCGGGGGCGGGCTATGTCTGGTGGAGCCGCAGCCTACCGCAGCTCGAAGGCGAGATACCCCTGGCGGGGCTGGGAGCGCCGGTGCGGGTCATCCGCGACAAGCATGGCGTGCCGCATATTTTCGCCGACAACATGAAGGATGCCGTCCGGGCGCTCGGCTATCTGCACGCCCAGGATCGCTTTTTTCAGATGGACATAACGCGGCGGGTTCTGCAGGGCCGCATTTCGGAAGCCATCGGCAGACGCGGACTGGCTCTCGACCGGCTGTTCCGCACGCTCGATCTCGAAGGCACTGGCCGCGCCAGCTTTGCCGCTCTTTCGCCGGAGGTGCAGGACAATCTCAAAGCCTATGCCGAGGGCGTCAATAGCTGGCTCACCGAAAGCGGCCAGGCCGCCCCGCTCGAATATACGCTGCTGGGCATCGAACCGGAGCCGTGGACGCCGGAGGATTCCATCGTCTGGGGCAAGGGCATGGCCTGGAAGCTGAGCGCGAATTGGCGGCAGGACGCCACGCGCGCAATTCTGGAGGCGAAATACGGACGCGACCGCGCGGAGCGGCTCTTCCCGCCGAAATCTGCCGAATATCCGGTGACGCTCAAACCGGAGATCGCACGCGGTAAGCAGCGAGGCGCATTCCTGCCCGAGATGCCACGGGAGCGGCAACGGATCGCGGAAGCCAGCGCCCCGATCGAGTCGCTTCTCGCCCTGCCCTCCATCGGCGCGGGCGCCTCTAATGAATGGGTGATCGACGGCTCTCGAAGCACGACCGGCAAACCAATCCTCGCCAACGATCCGCATCTGGAGCTGCAGATCCCGATCATCTGGTATCTCGCCCGTATCACGACGCCGGAGCTGACCATCACCGGCGCCACCGCGCCCGGCGTGCCGGTCTTCATCCTCGGCCAGAACGGTCACATTGCCTGGGGTCTGACCACCACCGACAGTGATGTTCAGGACCTGTTTGTCGAGACCGAAGCGCCGGGCAGGCCCGGCTTCTATATGACGCCGGACGGCCCGCAGCCAATTGCCTCCGAGCCGGTCACGATCAAGATCAAAGATGACGCGCCTGTCGAAATCACCCGGCGGAAGACACGTCACGGTCCGGTCATTTCCGACGCCGCGCCGGAAGCGGAACGGCTGGCGCGCGGGGGCAAATTGATCAGCCTCGGCTGGAGCGGCTTGACGCAGGAAGACACCACCGCGGAAGCCTTCTACCGCATCAACCGCGCGCGGAACTGGGAAGAGTTTCAGGACGCGCTGCGCTTTTACGAATCGCCCACGCAGAACATCGTCTATGCCGACCGCGACGGCAATATCGGCTTCACCAATGCCGGCACCGTGCCGATCCGCAAAGCGGGAAAGGGACGCTATCCCGTCGATGGGGCGAGCGGGGATTTCGACTGGACCGGCGCCGTCCCCTTCGACGGCTGGCCGAGACTGTTCAATCCTCCCGCCGGTGCGATCGTCAATGCCAATAATGCCGTGGTCCCTGCCGCTTACCCTTATTGGTTCGGGCGGGATCAGACGGCGGGCTATCGGGCCATACGGATCATCGAGCGCCTCGGCGAAAGGCCAACGCACGATCTAAGCAGCATGGCGGCAATCCAGATGGACATCCAGGCGGCTCATGCGCGCGATCTCGTGCCGTTCCTCTTGAAACTGGAGCCTCGGTCCGAATTGGAGCGGCAAGCGCTCGATCTGCTCAAGGGCTGGGATTTCTCCGCCAGCCGCGACCGGCCCGAGCCGCTCATTCTCGACTGGTGGCTTCTGCGCATGAACGAAGAGCTGCTGAAATCGGGGCTCGATCCGGTTGCGCCGACCGTCGGCCAATTCAATGCCTCGGTGGTCGTCTCGGTGCTGCGCGATCCGAACGGCTTCTGCCGCACCGAAAATGCCGGCCCCGACTGCATGAAGGCCGTAGAGACCGCATTCCGCAGGACGCTCAATGAGCTCTCGGCACGCTACGGGAGCGACGTCAGCAAATGGCGCTGGGGCGACGAGCATGTGGCGCTGATGGAGAATCAGGTGCTCGACAATATTCCCGGCTTCCGCGCGCTTTTCGGCCACGCATTTCCCAGCGATGGCGGGTTCTATTCGGTCAATCGCGGCGGCAGTCTCGGCAGGCCGGAGGACGAACATCCTCTCGTGCGCAAATCCGGCGCCGGCTTCCGCGGCGTCTATGATCTGGCCGACCCGTCGCGCTCGCGCTTTGTGATCGCAACGGGTCAGAGCAGCCATCCGCTCTCGCCCTTCTATGCGGACCAGCTCCCGCTCTATAAGGCGGGCGAGGGTTTCCCGCTTCAGGTCAGCGAAGACGCGCTTATGGCGGAAAATGCCGGTGTGCTGACATTCACGCCTTGAGGCGATGGCCTTCCTCGCCATAAGCGGCGTTTTCGGGCCGGCCGGAGCGGCGGCGCTCGACGATCGCCTGGCGGATGATGGAGACCGACGAGACCAGGAACAGTCCGGCCATTGCCGCCGCGACCAGGAGATCGGGCCAGGCGCTCTGCGTCGCCCAAACACTGAGCGCGGCCAACATCACGGCGACGTTCCCGACGGCGTCATTCCGCGAGCACAGCCAGACGGAGCGGACATTGGCGTCGCCATCCTTGTAGCGCAGCAGGAGAAGCACGCTCGCCAAATTCGCGGCGAGCGCCAGAAAGCCGACCGCCCCCATCACCTCGGCGCGCGGCAGGCCCAGAACCAGAATCTGATAAGCTGTCGAGCCGAACACCCATGCCCCCATGGCTAGCAGGCTGCCCCCCTTGAAGAGCGCCGCCGAGGACCGCACCGAAATCGACCGTCCGATCACGAGCAGGCTGATGCCATAGGTCAGCGTGTCGCCGAGGAAATCGAGGGCGTCCGCCTGCAAGGCCTGCGACCCTGCGAGCGCACCGGCCGTCATCTCGACCACGAACATCGCCGCGTTGATCGCGATGACCGCCCAGAGAACGCGCTTATAGCGCGGATCGAGCCCGTCGAATTTTGCCTCGTGATCGCAGCATCCCGCCGCCATTGTCCGCTCCTTGAATTGCGCAGGATCACCCTAACATCTACAGTGACTGTAGCTTCAAGGGGAAAATCGCGATGAATTTCTCGATCGGTGAACTGGCCCGAAGATCGGGATATGCCGTGCAGACGGTACGCTATTTTGAGCAGATCGGTTTGATGCCGGAGCCGCCGCGCACGGCGGGCAGGCAGCGCCGCTATGGCGAGAAGGAGTTGCGCCGCCTCATGTTCATCCGGCATGCGCGGGATCTGGGATTCTCGCTCGATGCCGTGCGCGAACTGCTTCAGCTTTGCGCCCATCCGGAGGCGCCTTGCGCGAAGGCGGACGCGATCGCCGTCGAGCACCTGCATGCGATCGATGAGAAGATCGCCCGGCTTCAGGCTCTGCGGGCGGAGCTCGGCCGGATGGTGGAAGCCTGTCAGGGCGGCCGGATCGCCGAATGCCGGGTGATCGATGTGCTGGCGGATCACGGAAAATGCGCCAATGAGGCGCACTGACGCGCGCCGGGGACAAGACCTCCGTTAGAGCATCGGACCGAAAAGTGGCATCCACTTTTCGGGTCAATCCGACGCCAAAACAAACAGTTAGAGCGACGGTGCGGATTCCGATCAAGGGGCCGGCGCTCTAGATCAACCCTCGTTGAAGTGGACTCACTTGAACGAGGTTAAGTTGATCTATCCCAATAGGTTAGCGCAACTGTTCCCGCGTCCATCCCCGCCTTCGCGGGGACATGCTTGGACGCGCGTTGCGCTAGCGCGGACCGCTCTGTCCCCCCCGCCGATCGTTCTTGAAGCTATAGTATAAGAGATCGAATGCCGCCATCAGAAGGCAAATCGTGACCACGATCGCCAGATCGATGCGCCCAATATAGCTGACCAGCAACACGCAGAAGGCCGTGATCAGAGCAAGGGAAACGATAGCAAGCAGCCGGTCGAACATGGTGTCTATCCGTATATAAGCTCTGGCAAATAGAGTGCGATACCTGGGAAGTTGTACAAGAGAACTATGGCAAACAGCACCATCGCCAGGAACGGAAACGCCCCCCGGAAGATCTCGACCAGCCGCACATGCGGCGGCGCAACGCCTTTCAGATAGTAGGCGGCCATCGCCATGGGCGGCGTCATAAACGATGTCTGCAAGTTCAGCGCCACGATGATGCCGAAGAACAAGGGGTCAACGCCGAATTCCGGCAGCAAAGGCAGGAAGATCGGCACGAAAATGATGATGATTTCCGACCATTCCAGCGGCCAGCCCAGCAGGAAGATGATGATCTGGGTCAAGATCAGGAAGGTCAGGGGCGTCAGATTGAGCGATAGGACGAACTCTTTCACGAGCTGCTCGCCGCCAAGATAGGAGAATACGGAGGCGAAGACCCAGGACCCGACGAAAAGCCAGCAGACCATGGCCGACGTCCGCACGCTCAGATAGACCGACTCGCGCAGCCGCTGCCATGTCAGCGAGCGATAGAGAACGGCAAGCACCAATCCGCCCAACGCGCCGATCGCTGCGGCTTCGGACGGCGTCGCGAGGCCGAACAGGATTGCGCCGAGAACGGAGAGGATGAGCACGGCCAACGGCACGAATGAGGTCAGCACCATGAAGGCGATCTGGCCGCTGGAAAGGTCTCCCACGTCCTCCTCTCGCGGCTTCGGCGCGATGCTCGGATTGAGCGCGGCGCGGCCGACCACATAAATCATGTAAAGACCGGCAAGCAGAAAACCAGGAATAAGAGCAGCGGCATAAAGCTTCACCACCGAGACGCTCGCCGCGGCGCCATAGACGATCAGCATAATGCTCGGCGGTATCAGGATGCCGAGACAGCCACCTGCACAGATCACGCCCGCAGCAAAGCTCGTATCGTAGCGCGCCTTGAGCATGGCCGGGAAAGCAAGCAGGCCCATCAGCGTGACGACGGCGCCGATAATCCCCGTTGCGGTCGCGAACAGCGCACAGGTCGCGAGCGCCGCCACGGCCATGGATCCCGGGAGCCGGCGTGCGGCAATGTTCAATGTCACGAACAGACGCTCAACGATATTCGCGCGTTCGACGATGTAGCCCATGAAAAGGAAAAGCGGTATCGCCGTCAGCACGTCATTCGACATCACCGAATAGGTCTGGTTCACGAACAGATCGAAGACGCGGTTGTCTAAAAGGTTCTGCATCCGCGTCGGATCGTAATAGGCGTAGTAGCCGAAGCCGATGCCCATCGCCATGAGCGTAAAGGCGATCGGAAAGCCAAGCATGATGACGAGGATGAAGATCCCCAGCATAAAGATCGCAACCTGAGGATCAGTCATTCTTCGCCCCCAACCCTAGTTCAGCCCGAAGCTGAGCGTCGTCCTCTTTGCCATGCCGCACCATGGTCACGGTTTCCTCGACGTCTTCCGTGTGAGGCGGCCAGGTTCCCGTCCTGATGCAGATGACACAGCGGAACACTTGAGCAATTCCTTGAATGAATAGCAGGACGCCTGCGGCCGGGATGACCATTTTGAATTGGTAGATCGGCACATTGGACGGGCTGTACACGCTGACCTCCCGAAAGGAGAACGATTGAGCCGCATACCGCCAGCCGGCGAAGATCAGCGCGAGAATGCCGGGAAAAAAGAACAGAAAGTAGAGGACGAGCTCTACGCCGGCCTGAGTCTTCGGTTTGAGAAGCCGGTAGACCACGTCGCCGCGGACATGGCCATCGCGGGACAGTGTGTAAGCCCCCGCCATCATGAAGAGCGTGCCGTACATCATATAGCTGAGATCGAACGCCCAGGGCGTGGGGTCTCGCAGGACGTACCGCATGAAAACTTCATAGGAGACGCCGAAGGTCATAATGAGAATGCACCAAGCGAACGCCTTTGCCATCCAGCTTGTGATGCTATCGATCAGAAATATTGTTTTCAGCACGCTGCGTCCCCAAAGGCGATGGGATGGCACAGATGGGGCGGCACGCATGCGCGCCGCCCCAGTGATCGCTTCCAGGATCGCCTGGATTAGCCAGGAAGCTTGTTCGGGAAGTAGTGATTAAACGCCAGCTTGTAATCGGCTGTGTTGAGCAGGTCGTAGAATGCAACGCGCTCGGACCAGGCCTTCTGGCTGTCCACGACCTTCTTGAAGTAGGCGTCTTGAGTCAGTTTCTCCAGCGTCTTGTCCCAGGACACAAGCTGGGCTTCCATGACGGAGGTCGGCGTGCGATAAACGTGCACACCATCCTCGTTGATAAGCTTCTGCAGATCCTTGGAATATTGATCCATCGCCAAGCTGTAATTGGCAGTGTTGGCGGCCTCCGCACCATATTCCAGGATGGCCTGCAACTCGCCCGGCAGGCTATCGAACTTATCCTTATTGAAGATAATCTCGAAGAATTCCGCAGCCTGATGGTAGGAGCCCATCATGTAGATTTTCGAAACATCCTGAGCGCCGAAGCGGCTGTCCGACGTCGGATTGTTAAACTCGAACGCCTCGATCACGCCGCGCTCCAGAGCCGGAACGATTTCGCCGCCCGGAAGCTGGGTCACGCTCACGCCCATGCCCTGCATAATGTCGGTCGCCAGACCCACTGTGCGGTATTTCAAGCCCTTCAGATCATCAGGGCTCTTGATTTCCTTCTTGAACCAACCGAGGGGCTGGGTCGGCATCGGCATGGCGAAGAAGCCGACGAGATTGAGCTTGAGAATGTCCTGAACGAGTTCGCGGTAAAGGTCCTTGCCGCCACCTTTGTGAATCCAGGCCATGATCTGAGCGGCGTTGGCGCCGAAAACCGGCCCGGTGCCGAAAAGGGAGGCGGCTTTGTTCTTACCGTACCAATAGGCGGTCACCGTATGGGCGCCGTCGATGACACCCTTATCGCAGGCATCCTGAACCTGGAAGGACTGAACCACCGCGCCGGACGGCAGGAGGTCCACTTTCAGCCGGCCGCCCGACATCTTTTCGACGCGGTCGACATATTGCCGAGCCATATCCTGGAAGATGTCCGTGGCCGACCAGGAGCTCTGCATCTTCAGCGTTGTTGTTTGCGCCCGCGAGATCTGGGGAAATGCGACGGTCGCCGCGGCGGCCCCTGTCGCGATCGCGCCGCCTTTCAGAAACTTGCGGCGATCAACGGATTTCTCGGTCTTGGAGACATTCTTCGACATGACGTTCCTCCGGTTGTTTCGTTTCGCTCATTCTACAGCGTTTGGACGTCTTTATGCGCCCTTTCTTCACTGCCTGACGCCCTGCCAGCCATCTCCACCCGATCCGAGCGGAGCACTGGAACCATCTTCAACCATGACATCTAAATTTTCTGCTGCAATCAACCCTTAACGACTTTATGAATCCATTTACCTCTCTCATACCGTAACCGCTACACCACCCCGTAAGGCGGTTCGCGACCGGCGAGCACGGCGTCAATATTGTCCAGCGCCGCAAAGCCCATCTCGTTGCGCGCCTCGATCGTCGCCGATCCGAGATGCGGCAGGAGGAAGACGTTCTCCAGCTCGTAATAGTCTTCATGAATGCGCGGCTCGCCGCGATAGACATCGAGACCCGCCGCCGCAATACGCCCCGATTTCAGCGCCGCGATCAGATCCTCGTCGACAATGAGGTCTCCGCGCGCCGTATTGACGACGATCGCGCCCTCGGGAAGCTTCCCGATCGTTTCGGTATTCAGGATGGACTGGGTTTCCGTTGTAGAGGGAGCGTTCAACGAAAGAACATCACTGATACTTAGGAGACTATCGAAGGTTTCGTGGTAAACTGCATCGAGTTCCTGCTCCGGCGGCAATCGGCTCCGATTATGATAGTGAATGCTCATATCGAAACCGCGGGCCATTTTGGCCAAACTCTGACCGATCTTGCCCATGCCGAAAATGCCGAGCCGCTTACCGTCAAGCCGACGGCCCAGAAGCTGCATCGTATGCCAGCCGGTCCATTGACGGTTCCGCACCATCGCCTGCCCCTCGGTCGCGCGGCGTGCGGCGTTCAGAATCAGCAGCATCGCGATTTCCGCCGTCGCGATCGTGACGGCATCGGGCGTGTTGCCGATGCGCAGCCCGCGCTCGCGCGCAGCATCGAGGTCGACGTGATCGAGACCCGCCGAGAATGTCGAGATGACCTTAACGCTTGCCGGCATCCGCGCGACGACATCGCGTGTGATCTTCTCGCTGCCGCAGATCAGGAGCGCGGCGGCTTCGTCGGCAAGCGAAAGCAATTCGTCGGAAGAGAGAAGGCGGTCATCGGGATTGAGAATGGCGTCGTAATCGCGGCTGGCGCGCTCTTCGACGAGTGGGGGGTAGCGTCTGGTGAGAATGATTTTTTGCCGCTCCGCCAAATTTCACCTACCCTATCATTGTACCGACGGCCATGTTTCCCACGATACGGAAATGCATACCGCACGCCCCTTTGGTGATTAACATGAAAATTCATAGTCGTGCAGCAAAAAACTTACCGCTTGGCCGTCAAGCTCGGTCGGCAAACGAGCGCAGCGACACGGTTCAGTCGCTGAGCCGTGCCCTGACGCTGCTGAACACCCTTGCGAAGAGCGATCCGGGTTTAAGTCTCAGCGAACTCGCACAGAAAGTCGAGCTTCCCATATCGACAGTTCACAGACTTCTGAGCACATTGCAGCATGAGAACTTCGTGCGCTACGACCCGGAGCGCGGCGCCTGGCTCGTGGGCGTCCAGTCTTTCGTTGTCGGCAGCGCCTTCCTGCGGTCGCGCGAACTCGCAGCGATCGCCCGACCGCTGATGCGCGAGCTCATGGAGCATAGCGGCGAGACGGTAAACCTCGCTGTCGAGGATGTGGGTGAGGCGATCTATATCGCTCAGGTCGAATGCCGGCAGACCATGCGGGCCATTGCACTGCCGGGGGGACGCGCCGCGATGCACGCCTCGGCCTTGGGCAAGGCGCTGCTTTCCGCAATGAGCGACTGGGAAGTCGAGCGCATCCTGACCGAGCGGGGCCTTCCGAAACTCACCGAGAAAACCATCACTGTCCCGGAGAAGCTTCTTGCGGAGCTGGAAGTGGTGCGGGGCCGCGGCTTCGCGATCGACAATGAAGAGAATGCGGTGGGCCTTCGCTGCGTCGCCGCGACGATTTTCGATGAACATGCCCGACCGGCGGCCGCCGTTTCGCTTTCCGGCCCGACCGTGCGGATCACGCCCGAATTCCTGCCGGATCTCGGCGAAGCCGTCCAGGAAACGGCGTCGCGGATCACACGAGGTCTCGGGGGACACGCTCCGAAGGTCTAATGTCGTTCTGCTTTTCGTTACTTCCAAATTATGGAATATGTGCCTACGTCTGAGAAACCTAGAAAGGCGATGAGCGCCAGCATAAAAAAGGCATTCAGCAAAGGCCCATATGATGGAAAGACAATCAGGTTCTTCAGGACTGCAGCTGCCTGCAGGGGTTGAGGTCAAAGGGGCGATCAATCCCGGCTATGAGCGGATCCTGACGTCTGAAGCACTTGAGTTCGTTGCCACGCTTGCCCGGCAGTTCGAGCCGAAACGCCGTCAGCTTCTGGAGAGCCGGGAGCAGTATCAGAAGCGGATCGATGCCGGCGCCCTGCCCGATTTCCTGCCCGACACGGCCGAGATTCGCGAAGCCGACTGGACCATCCGCGGCATTCCGCAGGATCTGCTCGACCGCCGTGTCGAGATTACCGGCCCGACGAGCCGCAAGATGGTCGTCAACGCGCTCAATTCCGGCGCCTCCTGCTTCATGGCCGATTTCGAGGATGCGCTGTCCCCAAGCTGGGACAATATCGTCGAGGGCCAGCTCAATCTCGCCGATTACTGGCTCGGCCAGATCGGCTTCACGGACCCGGAAAGCGGCAAGGACTACAGGATCACCGGCAAGCCAGCCGTGCTGATCGTCCGGCCGCGCGGCTGGCATCTGATGGAAGACCATATCCTCATCGACGGTCAGCCGGTCGCCGGCGCCTTTGTCGATTTCGGCCTTTACGTCTTCCACAATGCCAAGCGTACGCTGGAGCAGGGGAGCGGCCCCTATTTCTATCTACCGAAGATCGAGCACTACCCTGAAGCCGCACTCTGGGACGAGGTCTTCGTCAAGGCGCAGGACGCGCTTGGCTTGCCGGTCGGCACGATCAAGGCAACCGTCCTGATCGAAACCCTTCCGGCGGCCTTCGAGATGCACGAGATCCTGCACGCCATGCGCGATCACATCGTCGGGCTCAATTGCGGCCGTTGGGACTATATCTTCTCCTTCATCAAGACCTTGCGCGCAAAGCCGGAATATCTGCTGCCCGACCGCAGCCAGGTCGTCATGGGCAAGGCGTTCCTGAAGGCCTATTCGGAGCTGCTGATCAAGACCTGCCACAAGCGGGGCGCCTCCGCGATGGGCGGCATGGCGGCATTCATTCCGAACCGCCGCGATCCGGAAGCCAATGATCGGGCGCTTGCCGCGGTGCGCGAGGACAAGCTGCGCGAGGTACGCGGCGGGCATGACGGAACCTGGGTCGCGCATCCCGACCTCGTTCCGACCGCCAAGGACGTATTCGATGAGTATATGCCGCAGCCGAACCAGCTCGATAAAATGCGCGACGATGTCCGGATCGGCCAGGCCGAGCTGCTCGAAGTCCATGAAGGGACGCGCACGGAGGAAGGGCTGCGCACCAACATCCGAGTCGGCGTGCAATATATCGAGGCCTGGTTACGCGGGAATGGCGCGGTGCCGCTCTACAATCTCATGGAAGACGCCGCGACTGCGGAAATTTCCCGCACCCAGGTCTGGCAGTGGATCAAATACAACGCCAAGCTTAGCGACGGCACGACCGTCACCAAGGAGCTTGTCGAGAGGATGCTCGACGACGAGATGGCGAAGCTGCGCTCGGCGCTTGGCGGGGACGTTTACGACAGCGGCCGTTTCCCCGAGGCAATCGCGCTGTTCAGGGATCTTGCGACAGCGGACCAGCTCGAAGCGTTCCTGACCCTGCCGGCCTATAAGCTCATCGCATAGTCGCATGATACTCTGCGTCGTCCCGGCCGAAGAGCCGGGACCCACTCGCCTGACAACTTACCGAAGCGCCAACTGAAAGGTGATTGGATCCCGGACAGCCCTTTGGGCATCCGGGATGACGAATTGAGAGGCCGGTTTCGCAGAAGTCTCGATGGCGGGAGGAGGTGATCGGCACAAGCTTGATCGCTTCGGTCACGAATAGTCTCAAAGCTGTAAAGACAGGGGCGAAGCGATCCGAATCCTCGGGGGGAAGAGAACCGGACCGCTTCGCTATCGCTCCAGGGGGCATGGAGCGGGGGCAAAGATGAAGACGCCGCGCTAGATCAACCCTCGTTCAAGTGGAACCAATTGAATGGGGTCAAGTTGATCTATCTCAACAAGTCAGTGCAACTGTTCCCGCGTCCGTCCCCGCCTTCGCGGGGACATGCTTGGACGCGCGTTGCGCTAGTAGCTTTGCTGCGTCTTATCTCTATATTGGTTCGCTCTCATCGATTTGCGTGTGCGATCCCACACATCTGAGCTTAAATTTTCTGCATCCTTCAGATTTCTTTTTGACATTTCCTGCAAAGGCGCGGCGGCGGCGGAAGGAAGCTGTTCGGCCTGCTCCTTCAAATAGGCCGCATTCTCCTGCAGGACGCGCTTGGCTTCCTCGGTCTTGCCGCTATCGCGCAGCTCCACCGCCTTCTCGCTGCGTTCCGTCGCAATCTGGGTCGCAACCGCCGCAAGCACGTCCTTATCGACGCTCGACTTCACATCGTCCTCGGATGAGCTGAAACGCAGCTGCGCCTCACCTTTGACCGATGCGCGCTTCTTGGAGGCGAGATCGGTGTAGTTGACCTCGACCTGCGCAGCGCGAGCCGTGCCCTGCGCCCGCTTTCCGCTGACCTCCAGCTCGACGACGATGTACTTCTCCTGCTTGCCGTAAACCTGATTGAGCTTCAGACGGACCCGGTCCTTCTCGATCTTCGCTTCCCGGCCCAACACGCGAACCGGCTCGAAACCGTCCCGACAGTCGATGATGATTTCGACATCGCCGCCGACAGCAGCGAGCACATCGCCGAATTCTTCGTTGAAGATCGTAACCAAATCGCTCGGATGCTCGACAAAGGCGTGATTGCCGTCGCTCGCAAGGGCAAGCCGCGTCATCAGATCCTCATTGTAGCCGAGGCCGAGCCCGATCGTGGTGACGGAGATACCCGCCCGCGCCGCTTCGCGGCCCAGCGCTTCGAGCTCGCGCGGTGTCGAGGGACCGACATTGGCCAGACCGTCAGAGAGCAGAATGATCCGATTGACCTTATACGGATCGACAAACTCGCGCAGCTCGCGGATCCCCTGGCTCACGCCCGCATAAAGCGCGGTCCTGCCGCCCGCCTCCAGCCGCCGGATGGCCCTGCGCAGATCGTCCGTCTCGCGCAAACGAGCGGCAGGAGCACGGACCTGGGCACGGCTGCTGTAGGAGACGATGCCGAGAACATCCTCATCGCCGAGACGCTCCACGGCCATAAGCGCGGCTTCTTTCGCCTGCTCGATGCGCTCGCCCTTCATCGAGCCGGACTGGTCGATAACCAGAATCACATTGGCCGGAATGCGCTCGCCTTCCTCTTCCGGGGCAATCCCTTCCAAGCCGACGCGCAGATAGACCTTGCCGCTCCTGCCTTCCGGCATGACGGTCTGGCCCAGTTGCGTCTGCAGCTTGATGGATTGGGCCGCTCCAGCCTCAGTGAGAGGCGTTGCGAAAAACCCGAAAGTGACAGCTGTTAAGAGAAGAAAGCGCTGCATATTTACTCCCCCTTGACTGTTGCGACCCGGCAACTCGGTCAAAGCTAAGGGGGACAGCATGAACGCGAAATTAACGATATGGGAGATCGTCGGCAGCGCAGAACCAAACCGCACCGGGGAATCGCCGATCCAGCTGGTCAAAGCCGAAGACGCGCCGCCACAGCTTCGGCGGTTGCTTCCACATTTCCCCGTGCATCCACGGCGATCCAGTCCGGCGGTCGCTCGGGCGCCTGCGAAATCTGCCGGCGGACGACCGCGGCGTCGGCATCCGAAGCATCATGCCTGCGCGCAGTCACGCGCGCCGTCATCTGCGCCTCATCGGCCTCGATCCAGACGCCTTCGAGCCGCATGCCCAGCCGATCGGCGAGCGCGGCAAACAGGTCCCGATCCTCCGGTCCGAGAAATGTCGCGTCCGCAATGACGGAATGTCCGGCGCGCAGCACGGCCTCGGCCTTGGATGCCAGACGCTGATAGACATGCCTGTTCGCCGTTTGCGTGTAGCCTTCCCCGCCGAGGTGCTCGGCCAGCTCGGCACCGAACAGGCGTTTCCGCTCCAGATCGCTGCGCAAATGGATCGCGCCCGGTATCGGCCCGATCCTCGGAGCGATGGCGCGGGCAATCGTCGTCTTGCCGGTCCCCGAAAGCCCGCCGATGAGGATCAGCCGCGGCGTGGGTGGCGCAATTAGGGCCTGGGCAAGCCCGGCATAGGCCTTGATCTCCTGCCTCAGCCGCTCGCCGGCCGCGCCGCCGGCAAAGGAGAGACCATCAAGTCCGACCATCGCCCGAACGCCGGCCCGAAGCGACAGGAAGAGCGGCAAGAGCGCAAGCCCGGCCCATTCGATCCCAGAGGCATCCCGCGCGAAATAGTGGTTCAGGATCAGATTCGCCTCGGCGCGAAGATCGCGATGCCACAGATCCATGAGCAGGAATGCGAGATCATAAAGAACGTCGATCGTGGCAAGGTTTTCGTCGAATTCCAGCGCGTCGAAGAGACGGGGCTCGCCATTGAAGAGCACGATGTTTTTCAGATGGAGATCGCCGTGGCAGCGCCGGACGAGCCCCGCCTCCCGCCGGGCACTCAGCAGCGCAGCGTGATTGTCCATCGCGCTCCGCAAGCCGGCGATTGCGGGGCCGAGCCCTGACGCTGCGAGCTCGGGGTGGCGAAATGCGTCCATCACGGTGCCCGCGACCCGGACGAGGCTCTCGGGCCACGCGCAGTCGGTGACGATCGGCGCATCGGCATGGAAGCACTCGATCGTTTTCGCCAGATCTTCGATCAGCGCGGCGTCGAGCCGGCCCGCCTCGGCGAGCCGGTCGAAGAGCTTGTCGCTATCGAAACGGCGCATCTCGATGACCCACTCGACGATCTCGCCCGCGCCTCCGAAGCCGAGCTTGCCATCGGCGTCTCGCGTAATGGGCAGAACGCCCAGATAAAGCTCCGGCGCCGTCCGGCGATTGAGCTCGAGCTCGCGCTCACAGACGATCCGGCGCTTTTCCAATGTCGAAAAATCCAGATAGGCCAGTTTGACGGCGCGTTTCAGCTTATAGGCGCGATCGCCTGCTAGGAAAATGACTGCCCCATGCGTATTGATCCGCTCGATCGTCTCCGGGCGATGCGGATAGCTCGACGGCGTCATCAGCAACGCGATCACGTCCGCTTGGCTGTCACGCAGATCATCCACCATGGCGCTCGGCTATCTTCGCGGGCTCGGCTCGTCCGACGGGATAAGGCGCAGAAACCTCTCCCGTTGCCAATGATTTAGGTCAAACCGGGCCAGCTTCAGGATGATTGCGGCGTTAAAGCTTTCCATAATCTTTTCCCCTTACTCTCCGGGCGGGTTCGCGTCCGATTGCGGGAACAGGATTCGGAGAATCGCAAGGTGTGGGACATTCTACACGACGGCTTCACCTATCTGGGCGCGCAAAGCTGGCAGAGTCTTATTGCGCTTTTCTGGTTCGTTATCCTGTTCGAACTGCCGCGCTATTCGCTCACCTTTATTACCGCCGGGCTGCTGCTTCCTTTCCAGAAGAGCTATGGACCACCGAAGAAGCGCCCGAAGCTCTCCGCCGTCGTTGCCGGCCACAACGAGGCCGACGTTATCGAGCGCTGCGTGCTCGCTCTGCATGAGCAAAGCTGGGTGCCGGACGAAATCATCATCGTCAGCGACGGCTCGACAGACGCGATGGCGGCCCGTCTCCGCGAACTGCGCCAGCGGGGTCTCATTACCGAAGTTCATTCGACGGACTTGCGGGCTGGAAAGTCGGCCGCGACGAATTTTGCGATCAGGCGCGCCACGGGCGACATCATCATCAACATTGACTGCGATTGCACGCTGGACCGTCAGGCATTCGAGAAGGCCTGCGAGCCCTTCCAGGATCCAAAAGTGGGCGCCGTCGCCGGAAACATCGTGGTGCGCAATGCGGATCGCAGCTTCGTCACCGGCTATCAAAGCGTCGAATATCTCGTCATTCTCTCGCTCGGCAAGCGCGGCGGCGATTTCACCGATCAAGTCATCTGCGCCTCAGGCGCATTCGGCGCCTTTCGACGTCAAGCCTTGGAGGAGGTCGGGGCGATGGACGCCGGCGGAGGAGAAGACCTCGACGTAACCTTGCGCATTCGCAAAGCCGGCTGGAAGGTCCGCTTTGCGCCGGCGGCCATCTGCTACACCGACGTTCCGGAGACCTTCAAAGCCTTTATCCGACAGCGCTTCCGTTGGGAGCGCGACACCATCCGTTTACGCTATCGCAAGCACGCAGATCTGGTAAGCCCGTTCTCAAACAGGCTGAAGCCGCTTGAGCTGATTCATGAGCTGGAGTTCCTTGGCTTCGACGTCGTCGCTGCGCTCGCAATGCCGATTTACCTGATCTGGCTATTTATGACCTATGGCGACCTGGCACCGGCGATCCTGATCGCAGCGCAGGCGGGCTTGCTCATCCTGGATTTTGTCACAATATCCCTTGCCGCACTGGCAACGCCGAAAGTGCTTTCGCTTCGTCATCTTCTCTATATGCCGGCCTATAGTGTGCTGAACAGTTATTTCATGCGATTTGTCCGGCTCGCCGCTTATTTCCAGGAATGGATCTTCCTAGCGTCATACCGAGACAGCTATGTCCCCTCGAAGGTACTCTTGCAGCGCTACTAAACGCGCGGCGTCCGCCCATCGAGGACCGAACAAAGGACTGGCGTGTCGATATTGCCGCCGCTCATGACGAGCCCCATGCGTTTTCCGCGCATGACCGCGCCCTCCTTCGTCAACGCGGCGAGCGGAGCGGCGGCGGCTCCCTCGGCGACATTGTGCGTATCCGCGTACAGGGCGCGGATCGCGGCGGCGATTTCGTCCTCGCTGACGGTCACGATGCGGGCCGCGCCCTGGCGGATGATGTCGAAGGCCTGCGGATCGGGATCGCGGCACGCCATGCCGTCGGCGAAAGTGGCGGCGCTGTTGCCCGGCATTATCCGTCCCGCCTCGAAGGACTGCGCAATGGCCGGCGCGTTTTCCGCAACGACCCCGATTACATCGGTCTTCGCCCCGAGCAGATCGCGGACCGTAATCATCCCACAAATCCCCGAGCCCATGCCAATCGGCACGTAGACGGCGTCGAGATCGGGCTGCGCGGTGAACAGCTCCAGCGCATAGGTCGCGGCACCCTTGACCAGATCGTTATGGAATGACGGCACCATCTCGAAGCCACGCTCCTCCGCCAGCGCCGCCGCCGTGATCCGGCTCTCGTCGAAATCGCGGCCCGCCGTAATCAGCTCGGCGCCGAAAGCCTGCATGGCGGCATTCTTCTCCGTCGAGTTGCCTTCCGGCACGACGATGACCGACTTCAGGCCGAGGCGCGTCGCCGCCAGCGCAATGGACTGGCCGTGATTGCCGCGCGTCGCCGTCACGACGCCCTTGAGGCCGGGACTTTCGCGCTTGAGACGGTCGAGATAAACCAGACCGCCGCGGATCTTGAAAGCGCCTATCGGCGTATGGTTCTCGTGCTTCAGCCAGATCTCGCAGCCCGTCCGCTCACGCAGCAGCGGCCAGGCATATTGCGGCGTTGACGGCACGATCGGCCGCATGAGCCGGATCGCCTCGCCGAGGTCATCAAGGGTGATTTGCATCATATCGGGCAATCTCCTTCAAAGCGCCCCCATGAGCGCTTAATTCGCCGCCGATTCTCTTGCCGCCAGGGTAGAGCCGGCGGTAGCGTCTTACAATGGACGGATCCGGCTCAAAACAGAGGGCGATGGTTTTTGGCGGCCTGACCGTCTCGCTGCTGCCGCCCGGCCCTTATTGCGCGCGCTACACGCCGGAGACGCCGGTTGCGGGCTTCGCCTTTGAGAGCCAGCAAGGCATGCATGCCTTTGCCTCCGACCGGGTTCGCACATTCTACGCCCCGGCCAATAGTCTCGCATTCACGCCAGCAGGCTGCTCGATCTATTCCGAAGCCTCCTGCGGCGGAGAATATCTGACGCTGAGCGGGAAACCGGCGGTGCTCTCGGCGCTTCTTGGCGAGAAAACAGCCGTCCTGCCGGCAGGGCGTTTCACCGGACGCGCGCATGCCCACGGCGTCAGCGCCGCACATCGCCTTCGCCGCGGATGATGCGCCGATCTGGATGCTGAATCTCGGACAGTTCAAGGGCGGCTGCAAAGCTGCGGCGACCGGAGACAGCACGGCACGGCAAAGGCCGCTGATCCTCGTCGGCGTGCGCTCGGCGGAAGACGGCGTCAATCTCGGTGAAGCGTTCGCCGACGCCATGAGTGACAAAACCAACCTGCCGAGCCGCGATTGCTATACGAGCTTTAATCTGACCCGTTACCGCTAGCGCGGCGCTTGTACTGGCGCCCGCTGACCTTGCCAGTTGCGACGTTCAGAGCCGCCAACAGAGTCGTTGTTCCATGACGCTTGTAATCATGAGATTGCCCGCTCAGCGCCCGGCCGCTTGGCAGTTTCAGATAGCCTTGGCGACGCTCCAGTGCCTGGATCGACGGTTTCTCGTCGACGCTGATGACAATGGCATTCTCAGGCGGCGCCATGTAGAGACCGACCACCTCGGCGGCTTTGGCCGCAAATTCGGGATCGTTGCTCTCGCACCAGCTTTTACGCGCGGCCAGATCGATCTTCTGTGCCCGGAGCACGCGCCAGACTTGCTGGACGTCCACATCACCGAGTACCCTCGCGATCAACGGTCCGGTCCACCGCCCGTAACCGTCAGGCGGCCGCAGGTCGAGCACACGCAGAATGCGCCGCGTCGTGTCGCTCGTGTATTTGGCCACGCTGCCGCGATTGCCCGTTTCGTCAAGACCGGCCAGCCGCAATTCGGCGTACCGGACCCGCCATTTCGAAGCCGTGCCTGTCGTGCAACCGACACTGCGCGCGATCGCCCGCGTCGCTGTATCATCGGCCGCCAGCAGAACAATCCGCGCCCGCTGGCGCAAACGGTGTTCGGTCTTCGTCGAGCGCACCAAGCCCTCAAGTTTGGTCCGCTCCGACGCCGTCAATGTGATCCGCGTCGCTTCAGCAATACGATTCATCCAACCTTGAAGCACGACTCACGCTTCGCCGATAGTGGGTACTAGATCAACTTGAGCCGAATCGATTGGGCTCGCGCTGGTCGCGCTTTCCTCCTTAGGAGAGTCGGTCAGCGCATCTCGCCGGCCGCGTCGTTTCCGTCCGACCGGATCCTGCTCTATGCGGTCTCCTCTTCCGCACGGGCAATTCCGGCCGGACAACTCACGCCGGTGCCGCCGAGACCGCAATAGCCGGACGGGTTCTTGGACAGATATTGCTGGTGGTAATCCTCGGCGAAATAAAACGCCGGCGCCATGGCGATTTCCGTCGTGATCTCGCCATATCCGCGGTCCTTCAGCGCCGCCTGATACGCCGTCTTCGAGGCTTCGGCCATTTGCTTCTGCTCCTCGGAATAGGCGTAGATGCTGGAGCGGTACTGCGTGCCGATATCGTTGCCCTGGCGCATGCCCTGGGTAGGGTCGTGGCCCTCCCAGAAGGCCTTCAGAAGCGCATCATATGAGATGACCTTGGGGTCATAGACGACCAGCACCACCTCATTGTGGCCGGTGCGGCCCGAGCAAACCTCCTCATAGGTCGGATTCGGCGTATAGCCGCCCGCATATCCGACCGCCGTCACAAAGACACCCGGCAACTGCCAGAACGCCTTCTCCGCGCCCCAGAAGCAGCCCAGGCCGAACAGCGCCTTTTCATGGCCCTCAGGGTATGGCCCTTTCAGCGGCGCGTTGTTGACGTGATGGCGCTCGGCGGTGTGGATCGGCTGCGCGCGGCCCGGCAGCGCCTCCTCCGGCTCCGGCATTCTTGTCTTTCTGCTGGTAAACAGTCCCATGGCATATTCCGTTCGTCATTGCGGGGCTTTACCCATAATGTAGGATGCCTTTAGGCCGCCGTCAGTCTATTTACGCCGTGATCACTCGCTTTTGACCCTTGACGGCCCTTTGCAGCGCTATACCTTCCGCGGCCGCGGGGACGCGGCGGAAGAATGGCTGCACCCGCGAGACGAAGTGTGAGGGAGGTTCTCGAATGGCAAATGTCGAAGCTGGCGCCGGAGAGGTGTTGAACTATAAGCCGCCTCGCGGTCTTCAAACCATCCTGAGCGTAACCTTCTTCTTCCTCCTGCTCTTCATGGTCAATGGGATCGCCGGCTCGATCTGGCTGGCGACGCGCCATCTGCCATTCGATGCCGTCATCTTCTTCATGATGTTCGTCATCGGCAGCATCCTCCTTCTTTATGCAGGGCTCTTTCTCTTCGCGGCCTCTCATTCGGAGGTGCATCTCGGCCCGCAGAGGGCAACGCTCGTTCTGCCGAACTGGCGCGGGCCAACGCCGTTCTTTCCCTATATGGAAGCCAGAGTGCCTTATAAGGATCTGGCCGCGGTGGAGACCCGCTTGGAGGTCTATCGCTATTTTGTCATCCCGGTGATCGTGAAGTCGTCCTGTCTCGTGCGCAAGGACGGGGAACGGCTGACGCTCGGCTATGTGCAGGAGACGCCGCAGGATCCGTGGATTCCGTTCCACACGATCGCCGAGCAGATCGCGGAGCGTGCGGGCGTGCCGGTCATCAACAAAGGCGTCGTCGAATGCACCCCGGGTCTGCGGGCGCTTATCCAGGACGAGCCGGGATGGGACGCGCCTGAAATCGCGCCGGACCGCCTGCAAAAAATCCGCAAGATGGAACGCATCGGCTGGACCGTGCTGATCGCGCTGCTCGTGATCGTCGCCGTCACGGCAGTCGGATTCCAGGTGTCGCGGTTCGTCGGCTGAGATTGCCGTAACGGGAAAGGATGGCGGTCTCGGTATCAGGCCGCCTTTTAAATTCCGTCCGGGATCGAGGGCCGCGGCGGCCGGTATCCGGCCAGATAGATGAGCGCTCCGACCGCGCACAGCACCATCCAGGCCGGCAGCACGAGCAGCGCCATAATCAACGGGCTCCAGAGATAGGGGCTGATCTGCTCGACGGCTGCCCGCGCCGCTTCGATGCTGCCGGGACTGATCGTCATCCAATGCTGCTCAAGCGACGTAAAGGCAAGCTGGCCATTATCGGCGATCATCCGCATCCCGTCATAAGCGATCGCCGCCATCGCAAGACAAAGAAAGAAATAGCCAAGCAGGCGCAAAATCATGGCAATCTAAGCCGTTTTCCGATGCTGGCCTATTGCTAACAAACGGGCCGCCGACCCGCAAGAATTTCGCCTGGACGGCGAGGGCCGACGGCTTGCACTGCGAGAATGCAACGCTATAGTACCGCCGTCCGGAGAGATGGCCGAGTGGCTGAAGGCGCACGCCTGGAACGCGTGTAGGCGGGCAACCGTCTCGAGGGTTCGAATCCCTCTCTCTCCGCCAGAACACGTTGATTTACAACGTTTTTTCGGGTGAATTCGGTTCTGGCCCATATTTCAGCCCACACTTTAACTTTCAAAACAGCCGCTTGATTTAGGCAGTCGCCAATCGCGGTTTCGCCGGGCAGAATTGGCTATGGTTCAGCCTGTGGAAATTGAGGGCATCCATGGACAGTGACCTGTTTAGGCAGCGATTTGCAGAACTGATCGTGCATGAGCGCGATGTGACCGGACGGCTACCGGCTGAATTCGCTGCGGTCTATGCTCGGCATGTCGAGACGGTAAATCGGCGTCATTGGGTAACGGCGCTCGCCAGCTATTTGAACTCCAAAAGTTGGATAAGGCTGGCTTTGATTAACCGGCTCTGTGACATGGCCGCTGCCGCTCTGGCTCGCTAGAACCGTGCCCACGATCTGGCAGAAGAAGCCTAGAAGGATTAATAACGCACCTATGCCAAAGAGCCGCTTGCGTGGACCTAATGCGAGCCTGATCTTCTTTAACGCAGCTTCGCGCACGGCTGCTTTCCTTTCTTCCGGAACGCCCCATGCGCCAGCATTAACAGCAGCCTCAATCGCTTCTTTCTCCGCTTGAGTAACTCCGCGTTGCCACTCCAAGACAATCAGACCGAAACCGAGAATGTCCGCTGTCAGACCGGTTACTATGAGCCACTGACTGTACGACATTACCGGCAACCATTCGATAAGCGTCATCGTCCAGCTTTCCTTAGACGCTCATTTGAGCTGTTCGATTGCGGCAGGGTCCGCGCCCAGCAAGCCGCACAGCGCGTGGCAGTGGCTTTCATCGTCTTGGGTGAACACGTTGCTCAATACGCGCGGCTTATGCTCATTGATCATCACGTACAGGTCGATGCGATATTGGATGCCCTTAAGCCTGTCGCGCGCAATATGCATCATTGTTGGAAGGCTCTTGCCGCCTTCGCAGTAGAGCTTGCCCGTGAGCGTCTCCAGCAAATCGAGAACACCCGATTTTTCATCGTGATTGACTATTGCGAGAACCCGGGTCGGTTCAACCCGTCCAATTGCGAATTCTCATTGATCCCATCTATACAAGCCGTGATGGTACCCAGAATATCAGAGTTCGACGGCAGGTCGCCGCCCGTTCGATGCCGCTTCTCATGCGCGGTGATTTTTGACGCAAGGACCTTTTGAGATGATCGATGACACCTTTGTCGAACTCTCCCGGTGGCAATTTGCCTCCGTCGCCATGTATCACTTCATCTTCGTGCCGCTGACGCTCGGCCTGATCGTGGATCCTGGTGATCATGGAGTTGGTCTATGTCATGACCGGCAAAGAGATCTACCGGGACATGACCAAGTTCTGGGGGAAGCTGTTCGCGATCAATTTCGCGCTTGGCGTGACAACCGGTCTGACCATGGAGTTCCAGTTCGGAACCAACTGGTCCTATTATTCCCATTATGTCGGCGATGTCTTCGGGGCGCCGCTCGCCATCGAAGGGCTGATGGCGTTCTTCCTCGAATTCGACCTTCGTCGGCCTGATGATCCTCGGCTGGGACAAGCTGACCAAGGTCCAGCATCTGGCCGTGACCTTCCTGACCGCGCTCGGCACCAACCTTTCGGCGCTGTGGATTCTGGTCGCCAATGCCTGGATGCAGAATCCGGTCGGCTCCGAGTTCTCCGCCGAGACCATGCGCATGGAAATGACCAATTTCTGCCGAGGTCGTCTTCAACCCGGTCGCGCAGGTCAAGTTCGTCCATACGGTTGCCGCCGGCTATGTCACCGCCTCGGTCTTCGTCATCGGCATTTCCGCCTGGTACCTCCTCAAGGGGCGTGACCTCGCTTTCGCCAAGCGTTCCTTCGCGGTGGCGGCGGCGTTCGGCGTTGCCGCCGTCGCTCTCCGTCATCGTGCTGGGCGACGAGAGCGGCTACGAGCTGGGCGATGTGCAGAAGGTCAAGCTCGCCGCCATCGAGGCGGTGTGGGAGACGGAACCGCGCTCCGGCCCGTTTCACCATTGTCGGTCTTCCCGACGACAAGACCATAGACGACGCGACTTCGCGGTCTGCGATGCCGTGGGTCGGCGGGTCTGATCGATCACGCGCTCGATCGACAAGGCAGGTCATCGGCATCAACGAGCTGATCAAGCAGCATGAAATGCGGGTCCGCTCCGGCATCGATCGCCTATGCAGAACCTCGTCAAGCTGCGCGCCGGCGACAAGTCGCCGAGCCGGTCGTGGCGGCATTCGACGCAGCACAAGGCCGATCTCGGCTACGGGCTGCTGCTTGAAGCGCTATGTCGAGAACCCGGCCGACGCGCGACCGACGCCCAGATCGCTCAGGCGGCCGAGGACTAGCATTCCGTCGGTGCCGCTATCTGTTCTGGAGCTTCCGCATCATGGTCGGCGATCGGCTTCTTCTTCCTGCTGCCTGTTCCTGCTGTCGGCCTGGCATCTGGCCCGCGGCACTCGATCTGAAGCAGCGCTGGCTGCTGCGGATCGCTGGTCTGTCGCATCCCGCTGCCGTGGATCGCCGTGGAACTGGGCTGGTTCACCGCCGAATACGGACGTCAGCCCTGGGCAATCGGTGAGGTGCTGCCGACCTTCATGGCCACCTCGGCGCTGACGGTCACCGACCTGATCTTCTCCATGGCAGGATATCTGATCTTCTACACCCTGCTGCTGGTGATCGAGATGTTCCTGATGTTCAAATTCGCCCGTCTCGGGCCGAGCTCGCTGCATCTGGGGCGGTATCATTTCGAACAGCGCGGCGCGCCACGCCATCCGCGTCAGCCGGCCGAATAAGGGAGGAGAACCTCCAATGCTGGATTATGAAATCCTGAAATTCATCTGGTGGGCTCCTCGTCGGCATTCTGCTGATCGGCTTCGCCATCACCGACGGCATGGATATGGGGGTGGGCACGCTTGCTGCCCTTCCTCGGCAAGACCGATCCGGAACGCCGCGTCATCATCAACGCCGTCGCCCCGCACTGGGACGGCAACCAGGTCTGGCTGATCACGGCCGGCGGCGCCATCTTCGCCGCCTGGCCGGCGGTCTATGCCGCTGCCTTCTCGGGCTTCTATCTCGCCATGCTGCTGGTGCTGATCGGGCTGTTCTTCCGGCCGGTCGGTTTCGACTACCGGTCGCAAGCTCGAAGGCAGCCGCGTGGCGCAATGCCTGGGACTGGGGGCTGTTCGCCGGCGGCTTCATCCCGGCCCTGATCTTCGGCGTCGCCTTCGGCAATCATCATCCAGGGCGTGCCGTTCCATCTCGACGAGTTCCTCAAGCCGCATTTCGACGCCCAGTTCCTGTGGGCGCTGATCATCCTGCTCAATCCGTTCGCGCTTGCTGGCCGGGCTGATCAGCGTGGCCATGCTCGCGCTTCATGGCGGCATCTGGCTGCAGCTGCGGGCCGAGGACACCATCGCCGAGCGGGCCAAGGGCGACGTCCAAATGGCTGGCCATCTTCGTCATCGGTCGCCTTCGCGCTTGCCGGCATCTGGGTGTCTCTTCGGCATCGAGGGCTATCGCATCATCTCAGCCAGCCGGCGCTCGACGCCGCGTCCAATCCGCTGGCCAAGGAAGTCGTGCGCGCAGCCGGGCGCCCTGATGGCCAATCTACGGCACCTATCCGATCACCATCCTGGCGCCGGTCATCGGGCTTGCTCATGCCGCTGCTCGCCTGGTGGCTCGGCGAGCACAACCGTCCGGGCTGGGGCTTCGTCGCCAGCGGCCTCGGCATGGCCGGCATCATCTCGACGGCCGGTCTGGCGCATGTTCCCGTTCATCCTGCCCTCCAATTCGGATCCGAATGTCGAGCCTGACGGTGTGGGATGCGACCTCGAGCCATCTGACGCTGACGGTGATGTTCTGGGCGGTGGTCATATTCCTGCCCATCGTTCTGGCCTACACGGTCTGGGCCTATTGGCGGATGTGGACCAAGATGTCGGTCGCCGACATCGAAGCCACGCGCCAACGAAGTCTATTGAGACGGGCCTGAAAGGAGCCAAAACTCATGTGGTATTTTGCCTGGATCCTCGGCGTCACCGCCGCTCTCGGCCTCGGCTGTGATCAACGTCATGTGGTACGAATTCCAGAACGATTTCGAGACCGACCGGAGAATGGTCATCAGAAGGCGGAGCGAACTGCGCTGATTAAGAAGAGCGCGCAAGCCAGTGCGGCGAGTCGGTTTGCGCGGATGAAAGGCAGTGGATGGCCGTAGCCCAGATCCGAAGCGCTCGGCGCCTTTCTGAAAGCGCAGAAACCGGCCGCCGCGCGCAGTCTTCGCATCAGCGTCGCTCTGTCCGCGACGAATGGCCTGCTGATCATCGCGCAGGCTTGGCTCGTTGCGGCGATCGTCACGGCGGTGGCCTTCGAAGGGCGCGTTCTGAGCGGCGTTGCTGGCTGGCTGGCCGCGCTGCTGCCGCTCTTTCTTCTGCGGGCGGGTTTGAGCTGGGCCGGCGAGCGCTATGCGTTCCAGGCCGCCGCGAGCGTCAAGCACGACTCTGCGTCGACGGCTCGTTTCCCATATTATCGAGCTGGGGCCGATCGGCCTGTCCGACGAGCCGGCCGGGCGCATTGTCTCCGCCCTGACCGACGGCCTGCAGGCCATCGATCCCTATTTCGCGCGCTATCTGCCGGCCGTCTCCCTGGTCGCGATCCTTCCGCTTGCCATGCTCGCCATCGTCCTCCCGCATGACTGGCTGTCCGCGCTCGTTCTGTTCGTCACCGCGCCGCTCATTCCACTGTTCATGATCCTGATCGGCGTCGGGCGCGGAAAGGACGAACCAGCGGCAATGGCGCAAGCTCGCCCGCATGTCCGGTCATCTGCTCGACGTCGTCGAGGGGCTGACGACGCTGAAGATCTTCAATGCCAGCCGGCGCGAGGCCACGCGCGTTGCACAGATGGCGGAGGATTATCGCCGCGACACCATGGCCGTGCTGCGCCTCGCCTTTCTGTCCTCGCTCGCGCTCGAATTCTTCGCGACCGTCTCGATCGCAATGATCGCCGTGCTTGATCGGCTTCCGGCTGATGTGGGGCGAGATCGCGTTCTTCAACGGCCTATTCGTGCTGATGCTCGCGCCGGAATTCTATCTGCCTTTGCGCAAGCTGGGCACCGCCTATCATTCGCGCATGGAGGCGATCGGCGCGTCCGAACGCGTTGTCGAAATCCTGGAGACGCCGGCACCCGTTCCCGAGACCGGCACGCGGCGCCTTGTGAATGGTCATGGCGTCACGATCCGTTTCGAGGATGTGTGCGTCACCTATCCCGACGGCCGGCGCGGGCCTGACGGCGTTAGCTTTGACATCGCGGCGGGCGAGCGCGTCGCCCTGGTAGGGCCGAGCGGGGCCGGCAAGTCGACCATTCTCAATTTGCTGCTCGGCTTCATCGCGCCGACATCGGGCCGTATCCTGATCAACGACATGCCGCTCGCCGAACTCGATCTGGAAGACTGGCGCCGCAGGATCGCCCATCTGCCGCAACGCCCGCATATGTTCGAGGCAACCGCCGCGCAGAACATCGCCATGGAACTCGACGGGACGGATTTCGACCTTGAGGCGGTCCGCTTCGCCGCGCGCCAAGCCCAGGCCGACCCATTCATTTCAGCGCTTCCGCAAGGGTATGACACGCCGATCGGCGAGCATGGCGCAGGGCTCTCCGGCGGCGAGGCACAGAGAATTGCACTGGCCCGCGCCTTCTATCGCGATGCGTCACTTGTGCTGATGGACGAGGCGACTGCGCATCTCGATGTGGCGAATGAGCGCCTGATCGGCGCGGCCGTGGACAGGCTGAGCCGGGGACGGACGATGCTTGGCATCGCGCATCGCCTGGAGACGCTCCATGCCGCCGACCGGATCATCGTGCTTGAAAACGGCAAGGTCGCGGAAACCGGCGATCACGAATCCCTGCTCGCTCATGGCGATCTTTATGCGCAGCTCTGGTCGCACGCGGAGCGGCCGGCCCAAGCGGAGTGAGCCATGAAGGTGATCCGCCGCCTCCTTGCGCTCTTCCGCCCATATTGGCACTGGATCGCCCTCGCGATCGGGCTGTCGCTCGCCTCCGTTCTCGCCAATATTGCGCTCATGGCGACGGCGGGCTGGTTCATCACGGCCATGGGGCTCGCGGGGCTGGCCGGCGTGACCATGAATTATTTCACGCCCGCCGCCATGATCCGCGCCTTCGCGATCATCCGCACGGGCGGGCGCTATGCCGAACGCTTCGTCGGTCATGAGGCGACCTTCCGCCTGCTCGCCGTGCTTAGGACATGGTTCTACGAGCGTATCGAACCGCTGGCCCCGGCCGGATTGCAGTCTTTCCGCTCCGGCGACCTCCTCACCCGCATCCGAAACGACATCGACAGGCTGGAGCTTTTCTTCCTACGGCTGCTCGCACCCGCTGCGGTGGCGCTGATCGCCTCGCTGATCGTCGTCGCCGTCCTCTCTGCTTATGATCCGCTGATCGGGTTGGTTCAACTTGGCCTTTTCGCCCTGGCGGGGATGCTCTTGCCACTCGCGGTCGCGGAGGCGGGTGCAGAGCCCAGTGAGCGGATCACCGTGGCTTCGGCGCGCCTCAACATGCTGACGGTCGACACGATCGAGGGCCAAGCGGAGCTCCACCTTTACGGTCATGCCGACAGCCGCGCCGCGCGCATCGAGGCCTTGTCCGACGAGATGATTGCCGATGAGACCCGGCTTGCGGGACTCTCGGCCATTTCGCAGGCCGGGATCGGGCTGGCGGCAAATCTCGCCATGGCTTTCGCACTGTTGATCGCCATACCCGACGTGACATCCGGCCGGCTCGCGGCGCCGGAACTGGCCATGCTGGCTTTCCTCGCCCTGGCCAGCTTCGAGGCCGTCGCACCGGTCCCGCTCGCAATGCAGTCGCTATCCGGCACGCTCGCTTCGGCCAGAAGGCTTTTTGCCATCGCCGATGCAGCGCCGCCTGTTCTCGATCCCTCGCAGCCGAAATCGATGCCCGATGACGCTGAGCTGCGTTTCGAGAATGTGAGCTTGACCTATTCCGGGGCACGGCATGCCGCGCTCACCGGCATCAACCTGCGGATCGCGCCGGGTCGGCGGGTTGCCGTCATCGGGCCGAGCGGCTCGGGAAAGTCAAGCCTCGTCAATCTTGCTCTCCGCTTCTGGGAGCCGAGTGAAGGCTGCATCACCATCGGCGGCGTACCGATCCATCAGCTCAAGGCGGAGGATCTACGCAGACGAATTTCAGTCGTCTCGCAGCATGCCCATCTCTTTGCCGCGACCGTCGCCGAAAATCTGCTCGTGGCCAATCCCCGGGCGACCTCCGCCGAGATCGAGGCGGCCTGCCGTCTCGCCCAGATCCACGATTTCATCGTCGCCCAGCCCGACGGCTATGGCACCTATGTCGGGACGAATGGGCTGAAGCTCTCTGGCGGCGAGGCGCGCAGACTGGCGGTCGCCCGCGCCCTCCTGAAGAAGGCGCCCATCCTGTTGCTGGACGAACCCACCGAAGGCGTGGACAGCGAGACGGAGCACACCTTGCTCAACGCCGTTCTTGAGGCGCGGCGCGATTGCGCTGTGCTGCTCATCACCCATCGTCCTGCCGCGCTTGAGAAAATGGATGAGATCTTGGCTTTGGACGCCGGCAGGATCCTGGAACGAAGAACGCGGCCGGCCATCGCGGACCACCCGCGCTCCGATCCGCATCTGCCGCCAATTATGGACGCCATGATCGATCGGCAGTAGAACATGCAATACGCGTATTTTCTGACGGCTGAGCCTGATGAAGAGGGTCACTGCTTCCCAGGCATGGACGGGCGTTGCCGACTGCCGGAATTGTAGCATCCGGGCGTCCGTTCTGTTTGCCGGCCTGGAGGAGGCGGATTTCGAAACCCTCCATCGCCCGATCGATCAGCTCATCTACCCGCCCGGCGCTACGATCTATGATGCTTCCGAAGCCGCGACGGCTCTGTTCACGATCCGCAGCGGGCTCGTCAAGCTCACCCAGCTCCTGCCCGACGGCACGCAACGCATCGTCCGGCTCCTGAGGAAGACCGACATTATCGGGTGGAGGCAACGCTGGTTGACACATACCAGCATACGGCAACCGCACTGCAACAGACGAAGGTGTGCCGTCTGCCGGTCGATATGATTAAGCGCTTGTCCGAAGGCCGACCGCAGCTTTTCCACGAACTTATGGCCCGATGGCATCGCGCCCCGAGCGATGCCGATCGCTGGATCACCGAGCTGAGCACCGGCAGCGCCCGCGCTCGCGTCGCCCGCTTTCTGCTCTGGTTGGCCGAGCGCGACTGTGGCGAGAGATGCGAACTCTTCAGCCGTGAGGATCTCGGCGCAATCCTCGGTCTCACAACGGAAACGGCAAGCCGGACGATGGCGGAACCGAAGCGGCAAGGGTTTATTTCCGAGCCGAAGACGAACCAGTTCCTGCTCGACGCGCCGAATCTGAAGCGGTTGATCTAGCCGCAGCTCGCATCAATGCGTCTTGGGCTCGCCATGATCCATCGGCTTCATTCCGCCTGCGTCGTGCCCTTTATCCATCACCATCGCATGGAAATCCAGCGTCGCGCCTGACCGGAAAATCAGCCGGATAGGCACCATGCCGCCTTTCTCCAACGGCTTCCTGGCCCTCATCAACATCAGGTGCAGGCCGCCCGGCTTGAACTCGACTTTGCCGCCGGCCGGGATTTCCAGGGATTCGATGCGTTCCATCGTGGCCACGCCATTTTGGATACGGGACACGTGAAGTTCGACCGCCTCGTAATTGTCGCTCGCGGCGCCAACAAGCTCACGCGCCTCAGATCCATGGTTGGTGATCGTGAAATAACCGCCATGCGTCTTGATCGCCGCTGGAGCCATGCGAACCCAGGCATCGCTGATCGTCAGACTTTCGTCGGCCCTCGCGGTCTGAGCACTCACCATGACCAGGCCGGCCAGAGCAAATAAGACGGTCATCCTGCGCGGCAAACCGGCGAATAGCATAGGGATCCTCCATGTCTTCGATTGCCGCGTCATAATGCTGGATTAGGGCTGAAAGTAAAGCGGACGTGGGTGCGCAATTCGCCGCTGCTGTTGCGGATAGGGTTTGGGCGCCTGCATTCGCTCCGCATGCGCGGCGGCATGCAGGGCCATCAGTGTCCGCGCCCCTAATTAATTAAAATTTTTGGCAAATTAGCGTGAACTGTTTGTGGATACGGATCTTTTTGTCTTACCGATCACGGCTCATCCCACTAAAAAATAAACTTGTGGTCGCTCGATCGGCGGGCTTCCGGCTTGCCACCGAATTGTTGCGGTGCTTTCTCCCGGCCGAGACACACAGTTTGATCATTCGATTCATCTGATAGCTGATACGCTTTGACCAATTTCGTTTTTATCTTCTGGTGAGTTGAAATCATGTTTCATTCACGTTTGCTGCGTCGTCCGCGGCTCTTTCTCCTGTCCCTGCGACGCCGCTATTTGACGATCCTCTATGGAATGGACCTGCACCCGACTTGCTCCATTTCACTTAAAGCAGTGCTGGACCTCAATAACCCGCGCGGGGTCCACGTGGGGGCCTATAGCTATGTTGCGTTCGATGCGGTCATTCTCGCCCATGACATGACGCGGGGTCTTCGGACGCACACCTATATCGGGGAACGCTGTTTCATCGGCGCTCGCGCGATCATCTTGCCGGGCGTCCATGTGGGGGACGGTTCGATCGTCGGGACCGGAAGCGTGGTGACCCGGGACGTGCCGCCCGGCTCGATCGTGGCCGGCAATCCAGCCAGAGTGTTGCGCACCGGCATTCGGACGACACGCGGAGGCTGCCTCAAGGGAGCCGGCTATCTGGCGCGGGAAGATCCCTGGCTGGCGGAAGCGGAGCGCCACGCCGCTTCTGGCTAGCGCAACGCGCGTCCAAGCGTGTCCCCGCGAAGGCGAGAACCGTTGCGCTCGCCTTTTGAAATAGATCAACTTGACCTCGCTCAAGTGATTCAACTTGAGCGAGGGTTGATCTAGGTCTGCACTTACTGTAAGCGTTCCCGGCACATCCGTCCGGCTTGAAATTCCGCAACACCGACGATGACTCAGCGCGACTATTGGACGCTGATATTTTGCGTTCGACCAATGCGACGAGACTGCATGCGCCCGACAATTTGCTTGGATGCAGCCGATAGGTTCATGGAGTGCCTAACGCTCTGCCGGGCCGGAAGAACGAGCCAGGGGCTTCCCATAGAACCGATACAATGGCGCACGTTTGATAAATCGTCCGAATTGTTCTATATGTCGTGCAACTTGCCTAACGCAGACGGATCACACGATGAGCAACTTCACTGAGGAAACCGTCCTTTCGGTTCGCCACTGGACCGACGATCTCTTCAGCTTCACGGCCACCAGGAGTCCATCCTTCCGGTTTGCCAATGGCCAGTTCACCATGATGGGCCTCGAAGTCGAGGGAAAGCCGCTCTTGCGCGCCTATTCCATGGTCAGCTCCAATTATGACGACGAGCTGGAATTTTTCAGCATCAAGGTGCCGGACGGCCCGCTCACCTCGCGGCTTCAGCATATCAGGGAAGGCGACCGCATTCTGGTGGGCAAGAAACCGACCGGCACGCTCGTGCTCGATAACCTGCTGCCCGGCCGCACGCTTTATCTGCTTGCAACCGGCACCGGTCTCGCCCCCTTCATGAGCATCATTCGCGACCCGGAGGCCTATGAAAAAAACGAGAATGTCGTCCTCGTCCACGGCTGCCGGCAGGTCGCCGAGCTTGCCTATGGCGAGAAGATCACCCAGGCCCTGCCGCAGGATGACTACATTGGCGAGCTGATCCGCGAGAAGCTGATCTATTATCCCACCGTGACCCGAGAACCCTTCCGGCACCGCGGGCGTGTGACGGACCTTATCACCGCGGGCCAGATCTTCCATGACATCGGTCTTCCTCCCATGGATCCCGAGCACGACCGGGTGATGCTCTGCGGCGGCCCGCCAATGCTGGAGGAAATGAAGACCATCCTCGAAGAGCGTGGCTTCACCGAAGGCGCCAACAGCAAGCCGGCGACCTATGTGACCGAGAAGGCGTTTGTCGAGCGCTGAGGCGCGGAGCCGGACCGGGCGCTTTCAAGGACATGCCGGTATCGTCCTTCCCTGGCGCGCGAACGGGTGTCCGCCGGCTGGGCGGTCGTTTCGGCGACGATTGACTTCAAGCACGACAAACAGCGGCAAATGGCGATCGCCGGCTCACCGGATGTACTGCTGTCCGCCGTAATTGACCGCGATCCGCAAGCTGATGTGGGCTCTCGCTTCTATCTTGCCCGACGCAGCCAATCTCAAGCTCATTGGAGGGCCCTATGCTCGAATTCAAAGAGACTGAGGTCGACGAGACACCATATCTTTACGAAGAGCGAAACTGTTCGATGGACCCAAGCGACATTAGCAAAACCATGGGGTCCGCTTTCCAGAACGTGATGTCGTTCATGCAGGCAAACGGCATCGAGACCACTGGCAAAGCGCTGTCCGTTTACTACACCTATGATCCAATGACGATCACGTTTCGCGCAGGCTTCTCCGTCAGTCAGGAAGACGCCACGAAAGCACGGGGCGCGATCAATGCGGACGTTACGCCTGCTGGCCGTGTGCTTACGTTCACTCACATCGGACCGTACTCGGCCCTACGCCAAAGCTACGGAGAGATGATGAAGTATATTGAGGACAATGGCCGGAAGCTTGGGGCGCCGACCTGGGAAGTCTACGTGAATGATCCCAAGCAGACGCCCGAAAACGAGCTACGCACAGACGTGTTCGTCACGTTACAGTGACACTTTGGCGGCGCATGGGCCGACAGGAACCACCTGGGAGCTATGCGTGAATCTTGGTGACGGCTTTGGAATTGATGAGGCGGCGGCATAATCTCGGTCAGCTTCCAAGCCGTCGGTGAATTTGACGCCTTCGATCAGTTTGGGCAACTGGTTTTGTCCATCGAGCCTGCGCCAGGAGGCCTGCGCGGCTTGGATCAACTTGAACACCATGATGATCCCCGTATCATGCGACAGGCAACCTTTCGCTCTCGTCGTCCGGTGACGTACAGTTGCGAAGGTGCTCTCGATAGGGTTGCTCGTTCGGATGTGCTTCCAATGCTCGGCAGGAAAGTCGTAGAACGCCAGCAGCGCTTCGCGATCCTTGGCCAGGCAATCGGCGGCCTTATCGTATTTGGCTTTGTACTTGGCAATGAAGCGATCGAAGGCTTTTCCGGCTTCATCCCGGCTCTCGGCCATCCAAATTTCCTTGAGATCCGACTTGGCTTTGGGCTGGACCGATTTCGGCATTTTGTTGAGCACATTCATGGATTTGTGGACCCAGCAACGTTGCTGCCGGGTTGAACCGAATTCTTGCTCCAACGCTTTCCAGAACCCCAACGCGCCGTCACCGATGGCCAACTCTGGCGCAACCGACAGGCCGCGCGCTTTCAGATCTGCGAGCAACTCGCGCCAGGACTGAGCGCTTTCCCGGTAGCCTGACTGGAAGCCGATCAGCTCCTTCTTGCCTTCCGGCGTCGCACCGATGAGCACCAGGATGCACTGTTTGTCAGGGTCCATCCGCGCCTGGAGATAAACGCCATCCGCCCAGACGTAGACATAGCGGCGCGCCGAGAGATCGCGCGTCTTCCAACGCTCATATTCCTCCTGCCAGCCCGTTTTCAGACGAGCGAGCACCGCAGGCGAGAGGTTCGGCGCATCCTTGTCGAGCAAGGCGGCAAGCGCCTCCTGCATGTCGCCCATCGAGATCCCGCGCAGATAGAGCACCGGCAAAAGGGCGTCCAGGCTCTTTGTGCGGCGGGCGTAAGGTGGCAGGATACTGGATGAAAACCGGATGCGTTCGCCATCGGTCCCGCCGCGATCGCGCAGCCGAGGTTGGCGGACCTCCACCGGACCGATGCCGGTCTGGATCGTCCGTTCCGGCATATGACCGTGCCGAACAAGACGCTGACGGTCGTCCGTGGTCGTCAGGTGGGCATGGGTTGCAAGGCATTCGGCGAGCTCGGCTTCCACGGCCTGTGTCAGAAGCTGACGCGCGCCATTGCGCAGCACCTCGGTAAGCGGATCGGCAAACTCTCCCGGCTGGCGCAAGGTGACAATCTTATCGTCCTTCATGGCGTATCAATCCTTGTTTGGATATGTGGCTGGCTTTGTCACCGCCACGATACGCCGCCTCCCTTTCCTCGGCCGTCACCAACATTTCCGCATAGCTCACCACCTGGCCAGGCGAGACGTTGCCACCGTCTCATTTCCGGGCGCGCGCGCCTTCTTCTACGTGGAAAAATAAATGGCGGAGCCAGAAGGAGCGTTTTCGAACCACCTGTTTGAGAATTTAGCCGATTGGAACGCAGCCCTAGAGAATTTTCATTAGCGCCTCGGTTTGAATTTCGGCTTTTGGATAGAAAGCGGCTGTTGACCATGAGACAGCGTATCGCCGCATCGAAGCTGCCATTCGCGGGAGTGAGGATTACGGCCGGTCTGAGCCCGTAGCGACCGTCCAGAACTGCGCGTCGAAGGTCTCCTTTCATGCCAGCGTACTTCTGGTTTGACCGGTTCACTTGTTAATCGACCCGGGCGGCAAACGCACGGCTACCAAGTCCGATCCCAATTGCGGTAATCATCAATCCCCCCGCCACAGCAAATGTAATTTGCATGCCGGATGCAATGGCGTCCGGCCCGGCGGTCGGAAGGTCGTTTGTTCCGGAGGCAAAGGAGAAGATGGCGCCCATGGCGGATGTTCCAGTTACGAGGCCTAAGTTGCGCGATAGACTGAGCATGCCCGAAACGACGCCTCGTTGGTCCGCGCTGACATTCATCATGACGGCAGCATTGTTGGCCGCCTGAAACAGCTGATAGCCGGGAGTCAGGATGGCAATCGCCGCAATATACCCGATGATTCCAAACATGTCCGGCAGGATGGACAGGGCGAAGGAACCACCGGCCATGGCGACAAGACCGATGAGGATAACATGCGGGATCCCGAGGTAATCGACGAAACGACCTGCCGGGACTCCGCTGAATATCGAGATGATGGGCCGACCGACATGATCAGGCTGGCATTCAGCGCCGCGCTGCGGAACAGCGCGAGCCGGATCAGTGGCGACACCACTTTTAATTCCGCAAACACGAACAATGCAGTTCCAAGACCGGCGACCAGCAGCAAGGCCATGTTTTGTTGATCGAAACGACCACCGCCGACCGTCATGGCAAGCGCATAGGCCGCAAGTGCCAAGCCTAGCCCGCATTTCTCACGCGACTGAAGCCATGGCATGGTGATCTGGCCGATTGGCCGGCATGTTGTCTTGTGACGTGCTTGGGGGTGGCGCAGATTGCGCGACCGGCTTTGGCAATCGGCTCGGATTTTTCGGTCTCCAGTGGGCCTCCGGGGTGTGCTGCGAAAGTGGCGTGTCGCAGCCTCACGCATTAAGCGGGGGAGCCACGGGCATGCGCGAGTCGGGCTGCGGCGAGACGCCATTCCGCAGCAGACGGACAGGCAGACGCGAAGGCGATCTTGACCCGACGCGCGCTGATTTTCACCAACGCGCCGATCTTCAGCAGCTTCAGCCGGATCGTGCCGCAGGTCGCAGCGGCAAACTGCGTATGAGCCAGGCCGATCCGGCGCAGCGCGCAGAGCAGAACGTAAGCCATCGAGGCAAACCACAAGCGCAGCTGGTTGGCCCGCATCGTCGCCGCTGAGGTGCGGTCGGCGAACAGATCGCCCTGCGCCTCTTTGATACGGTTTTCCATCTCGCCGCGCTTGCAATAGAGATCTTCGTAGAGTGGCTTGGCGGTCCAGGCGTCAGGCTTCAGCGAGGTGACGAGAAAACGCGGATTGGCTTCGCCGCCGGTCCACTCCGCCTTGCCGATCACGCGCCGACGGCGCGACCAGGAGTCCTTGGTCGACCAGAGGAAATCCCGAAACACCCGCGCCGGCTTGCCTTCCGTGGCCTCCGATAACCTCCGCGCCTCGGCCAGCGCCTCAGTGATGCGGGCTTCCAGACGCGCGTTGCGGGCGAGACCGAAGACGTAGTCAACCTTGTGGGCCTCGCACCAAACCATCAGGGCCTCTCGGGCGAAGCCGGAATCGGCGCGCAGAATGATCTTCACCTTCGGCCAACGCGCTCGGATCTGCGTGACGATCCGGGCCGTCTCCTCCGCCGCGCCGGCGCTGCCGTCGATGTTCGAGCGCCGAAGCTTTGCGGCCAGGAGATGCCGGCCGCAGAAGATGTAGAGCGGCGGGTAGCAATAGCAGTCGTAATAGCCATGGAAGAACCGGCCTTCCTGATGGCCGTGCAGCGGATCGTCGGTGGCGTCGAGGTCGAGCACGATCTCACGCGGCGGCTTGCTATGCGCCTCGAGAAACACGTCGACGAACAGATCCTCGATCGCGGCGCCGTCGTGCCCGATCTTGTGATACCGGCCAGTGGCTCCTTCCGCTGGGGCGTGCTCCAACCGGTTTAGCGTGCTCTTGCCGGCCAGCGGCGCCGGGGCTTCGGCCGTGCGTTCGAGCTTGCCGAGCAGCACGCCGAGAACGGGATCGCGCCGCAACTCGTCATGGTCGACGAGGTCTTCATAGCCCAGCGCCAGGCCGAACACGCGCTGTGCAACCAGCGTCTTCACTTCGTGAACCACGTAAGCGGGATGGCGCCGATCGCGAAAGCAGGCCGCAAAGCGGTCGACGAGCCGGATCGCCTTGTCCGTCTCCCCGAGCAGGTGAGCCCCGGCATCCGAAGAGACCATGCCGCCGTCGAAATCCGCGACCACACGGCGTCCGCCCGCTCTTGCAAAATCGATCTCGCTCGCGCTACACTCCGTCAGCATCGGGGAACTCCATCAAATCGGTATAACTCGTTCTCGCAAAACAAGTTTACACCGTCAGAGACCCCGATGCGCCTCCGCCGCGTGAGAAATGCGGGCTAGAAGAAGCATGCCCGCTCCGTCGAAGCCGGTCAGATTAGCCTCGGTTGCTTCTCCAGGCGTGTGACCGGGCAGATGGCGATGCGCAAGCCGGAAACTATAGGGCAGCCGGTTGCAAAATCGGTGCAAACCGTTGCAAAGCTGAAGGCCGATGCGATTGCAAAGCCTGCGAAATTAGGAACGCGTGAATGGTACTTGCAACGCCTTCGCAAGGATCATGCCGAGCTTGCAGCCAAGGTCGATGGCGACGTAACTTCAGCCGATTGGGCGAAATCTCAAAGGCTCGCTGACCGGACGCTTACCGTCATTCGGTATCACCAAAGTCATCAACGCGGGTCCGCCCGTCACCGCCGAGCGCCACGAAAAAAGGCCCCGTTTCCGGGGCCTTTAAACGTCTTCCACTCTGCTCGCCGACTATTCGCGATTGCCGAATAGCGACAGGAGCATGAGGAACATATTGATGAAGTCGAGATAGAGACGCAGCGCGCCCATGATCGCCTTCTGGCTGGCGACGACGTGACCGTCGCCTTCATAATACATCTCTTTGATCTGCTGCGTGTCATAGGCGGTCAGCCCCGCAAAGACCAGCACGCCGATCACCGACACCGCGAACTGCAGCGCAGTTGAACCGACGAAGAGATTGACGAGCGAAGCGATGATGATGCCGATCAGGCCCATGAAGAGGAACGAGCCCCAGCCCGACAGATCCTTTTTCGTGGTGTAGCCCCACAGGCTCAGCCCGCCGAATGCAGCCGCCGTAATGAAGAACACGCGGGCGATCGAGCCATGCGCGTAGACCAGGAAGATCGACGAGATCGCCGCGCCCATCAAGGCGGCAAAAATCCAGAACGAGATCTGCCCCGACTGGACGCTCATCTTATGAAGCCGCGCGCTGAGGAAAAACACCATGCCCAACGGCGCCAATAAGAGCACCCATTTGAGCGGCGATACGAAGATGAGGCGGCCGAATTCGGTCAGAAACACGCCATTCGGCAGCTGCGCGACGCCGGAGCCCGGGTCGGTCGTCACAGCCATCGCATAGAGCGCGTAAGCAACAACACCGGTTATCGCGAGTCCGCCCGCCATGTAGTTATAGACCTGCAGCATATAAGCGCGCAGGCCCTCATCAATTGCCACGGTGCCGGTACGTGGGCCGGCCAGCGTGTCTCTATTCCAATCCGACATTCTTAACCCCTTTGGAATCCTTCCAATAGGCAAGTGAAACCCGTAGAATCTTTAGCGTGGATCAGACTTAGCATCCACCCCAAAACGTCAGGATGGAGATTTACATGGTCTAATCGACACCTCCGCCGCACTCTACACACTATTCGGCGCGCAAATAAGGTGCAGCTTTTGCGCTGAGAACCCTCGCAGTTCCGAACAGGCCAAATGCAACCATGAATATGGTCGCAAGAACCGCCGGCTGCAATAGAGCACCGGGCGAAGCGGTGAACGATATATCGATAATTTGCGTTAATAATATGTAAGCTACGGCGGTGCCGGCGATTGCGGCGAAGACGGCCGTCGCAAGGCCGAGGATCAGATATTCGGCGATATGCGCAAAGAGGATGCGGCGGCGCGTTGCTCCCAGCGTCTTCAGGATAACGGCTTCATAAATGCGACGCGCTCTGACGGTGCTGAGCGCGCCGGCCAGCACGAGGACGCCGGACAGTAGCGTCAGTCCGCCCGCGACCCGGATTGCGGTGAAGATCTTGCCGAGCATGGCCGTCACCGTTTCGAGCGCATCCCGCACGCGAACGGCGGTTACCGTGGGAAACTCGGCCGCGACCGCCCGGACGACTTCCGCCTCGCCCGCCGGGTCGGATTCCGGCCATGTCAAAGTGGCCAGCATATTGTAAGGGGCGGCTTCGAGCGTGTTGGGCGAGAAAATCATCACGAAATTGATGTTGAGCGACGTCCAGTCCACCGTGCGGAAATTCGCGATCCGCGCCGTGACATTCCGTCCGAGCACGTTGAACGTAACCTTATCGCCGATCTTCAGCCCCAGACCGCGCGCCAGCTCCGCTTCGAAGGAGACGAGCGGCTCACCCGAATAGTGCGGCGGCCACCATTTGCCTTCCACGATCTTTGAATCGGCGGGCAAGCGCTCCGCGAAGGTGAGCCCGCGATCGCCGTTCAGAACCCAGGCGGCTTCCTCGGACGGCTTGATCTCGGAAACCGGCCTGCCGGCCAGGGCCACGATCTTGCCGCGCAGCATCGGCGCGCTGTTCAATTCCGACCCCGGCGCTTTCTTGGCGATAAGTTTGGCAAAACGCGCAAAGTCCGCCTTGTTGATACCGACGAAGAAGTGGCTCGGTGCGTGCTCGGGCATTTGCGTCTTCAGCTCGTTGGTCATCGAGGCGTTGGTCAGCCCGATGGCCGTCAGCAGCGTCAGCCCCGCGCCGAGGGAGAGCGTCACCGTCCGCGTCAAACCTGCCGGTCCCGCAATATTGCCGAGGGCGAGGGCGAGCTCCGGCCGCCGCGGACGTGGGATCGCCCCTGCCAGCGCTCGAAAGCCATAGCCCAGGGCAGCGAAGACCGCGAAAGTCGCGCCGATGGCGGCAAGCGCAATGGCCGCGATCTGCTGTTGCTGGGACAGGAAGATCGCCATCAGCGCCAGCACGATCGCGCTCACGACCGACCCGGCGGCGAAGGCAAGCGGCGGCCAGCGCATCCCCTTATCCACCTCCTCCCGCAGAAGCTCGCCAGCCCGGATCTGCCGGGCGCGTCCAAGCGGCCAGAGAATGAAGATAAGCGCGATCAGCAGACCATAGGCGGTCGCCAGAAGCAGCGGAGCGGGATAGATACCGGCATCGAGCTGGAGGGGCAGTCCAGCGCCGTAAAAGCTGATGGCGAGAAAGGGGAGCGTGGCGCCAAGAGTGAGGCCGATAAGAATGCCCAGCAACGCGACGATGAGAACCTGGGCGAGAAAGCTGCGCGTGATCAGACTACCCGACGCGCCGAGCGCCTTATAGGCGGCGATGACCTTGCGCTTGCGCTCGATGAATGCGCTGACCGAATTGGCGACGCCGATCCCGCCGGTGAGCAGCGCCGTCAAACCGACCAGCGTCAGAAAATCGCTCAGACGCCGCAGCGAGCGGCTGATGCCGGGCGAAGGATCGTGCCTGTCGCGGATCTGAAAACCGGTATCGGGCAGCGCCGCCTCGAGGGTGGCTTTATCAAGCTTGCCGTCTCCGGTGTCCTTCACCCGGTAGCGCCAGTCGATCAGGCTCCCCGGCTGCGCGAGCCCTGTCCGTTCCAGCGTTTCGAGCGACATCAGGATACGCGGGCCAAGGGAAATTCCGGCTGCGAGGCGATCCGGTTCCTTGGCGATGATCGCCGCGATGCTGACGGTTTCATTGCCGAGCTGAAAGCGATCGCCGAGCCCCAAGCCGAGCTGTTCAAGCAGGCCGCGCTCGACCGCGACGGCGCCGGGCTGTTGAATGTCCGCACGGGTCTTTCCGCCCTCGAATTGCAACGCCCCATAAAGCGGATAGGCGTCATCGACCGCCTTGATGCGCACCAGCGCCTGGCCCGAAGCATCGGAAAGGCGCGCCATCGACCGGAGTGTTGCAATCTCGCTGACCGCGCCCTCACGGCCAAGGATCGCGCGTTCTTCCGGCGTCGCCTGGCGATGGACGAGGGAGGCCTCGACATCGCCGCCGAGCAGCACCCGGCCCTCGCGCGAAATCGCATGCTGAATCGCCGCCGACAGCGTGCCGACGGCAGCGATCGCCGTCGCGCCGAGCGCGATGCAGGTGATGAAGATGTAGAAGCCGGCAAAGCCCCCCCGCAGCTCGCGCAAGGCAAGCCGCAAGCTGAGCGGCACGGTCAATCGCGGCTTGGGCCCATACCGCTCCGCCGCCGTCGCCGCTGTGCTCATGCCGCGCCCTCAAGCTCGAACTGGGCGCGGTCTATACGGCCATCATCGATGCGAACGATGCGCTCGCAGCGTACCGCAAGATCTTGGTCGTGGGTCACGAGCACAAGCGTCGTGCCGTAGCATTGGTGCAAGTCGAACAGCAGATCCATGATCTGCTCGCCGTTCCGCGCGTCGAGATTGCCGGTCGGCTCGTCCGCGAAGAGAAGTTTCGGACTGGGCGCAAGCGCGCGGGCGATCGCCACACGCTGCTGCTCGCCGCCGGAGAGCTGCGCCGGAAAATGATCGAGCCGGTGGGACAGGCCGACCGTTGCGAGAATGTTCGCCGCACGCTCGCGCGCGTCGGCATGACCCGAGAATTCAAGCGGAAGAGCGACGTTCTCCAGCGCCGTCATCGTCGGCACGAGGTGGAAAGACTGGAACACAATACCGATATGCTGACCGCGGACTCGCGCGAGGCCGTCCTCGTCGAGCGCCGTAAAGTCATGACCGGCGACGCGCACGGACCCGCCGGTCGCCTTTTCCAGGCCGGTCATGATCATGAGGAGGGTTGACTTGCCGGAGCCGCTCGGCCCGACAATACCGACCGTTTCACCTTGAGGAATGCTGAGATCCACGCCGCGCAGAATATGGACGCTTCCTGCCCGGCTTTGGAGTCTAAGATGGACATCTTTCAGTTCGACAATGTTTTCCGCCACGGTCAACAGGCTCCCGGTTCTTGTCTTTTATCCTCTGATACGGCCGATTGCACGAAAGGTAGGCGCATGATTTCAGAAAGCATATGGAAATCGCTTTTGGCTTTTGCGAGCCTGATCGCCGTCATGGCCGTCGTTCTCTTTCCGAAGAGCGTTTCCGCCGCGCCGGCCGACGAGGAAATCGTGATCGTTGCCTTCGGCGATAGTCTGACGGCCGGGTATCAGCTTCCGCCCGATGCGGCCTATCCGGTCCAGCTCGAAAAAGCGCTAAAGGCGAAGGGCTATCATGTGCGGGTCGTCAATGCGGGCGCGTCCGGCGACACGGCCGCGAATGGCTTGGCGCGTTTCGATTGGACGATGCCGAAGGACGCCGATGCGGTCATCCTGGAACTCGGCGCAAACGATGCATTGCGCGGAATCCCGATTGCCGAGACGAGAAAGGCGCTCGGCAAAATTCTGAAGCGGCTCAAGGCGCGCAATATCGAAGTCCTGCTTGCCGGCATGGAGGCGCCGCGCAATTGGGGCGAGGACTATGTTGAGCAATTCCGGGCTATGTACAAGTCGCTGGCCCAGGAGAACGGCGCACTGCTTTACCCGTTTTTTCTCCAAGGCGTCGCGCTCGATTCCTCTCTCAATCTGGGCGACGGCCTGCATCCGAATGCCAAGGGCGTTTTGATTATCGTGGAACGAATCTTGCTTGATGTTGAGAGGTTGATCGACCGCGTAAGGGCAAAGCCGAGGAAGGGAAGCTGATGGTCGGCGCCCTGGCAAGCGCGCCTGAGGCCGTCCTGCGGGGCGAAAGACATGACAAATCGCTTAAGTGGAGATCCGCCGCTCCGGCCGAATTCGCCTCTTGCGCTAGGAAATTTAACGGGAAAATATGAGAATGGTGTCTGACTGGAGGGATCGAGCGATCAGCTTTTGGCGAGACTGAACCGAGTGAGGAGGTGACCCGGCCAACACACGCGACGCATAGACTTCACACCAATTTCTTCCCCTAACGCCGCTCAAAGATGGAGGCGTGCCATGCCAAGACTGTTTACCGGTCTCGAACTCCCCGATCACCTCGTCAACCGTCTTGCCCTGCTACGCGGGAAGCTCTCAGGAGCGCGTTGGATCGATCCCGAACGCTATCACATCACCCTGCGCTTCGCCGGTGACATCGACGATGTCGCAGCGCGCAATTTTGCGAGCGCCCTCTCGGAGATCGATTTCTATCCTTTCAGCCTGCGTCTCTCCGGCCTCGGCGCCTTCGGAGGCAACAAGCCGCGGGCCTTATGGGTCGGCATCGAGCCGTGTGAAGCTCTGACAAGGCTGCAAAAGGCCCATGAACGCGCCGCCCGCCGCGCGGGATTACTGGCGGAACCGCGAAATTTTACGCCGCATATTACGCTCGCGCGGCTCAACAATACCAAGCCGCAAGTCCTTGCGGATTATCTGTCCTATTATGGGGGTTTTCTCGCCGAGCCGTTCGAAGTCGAACGCTTCGTGCTGTTTTCCTCGCGCGCCAATTATGGCGGCGGTCCTTATCTGGTCGAAGCGACCTACCCGTTCACCGATGCGGCCGGGCTTTCAGCAGGCGTGGCCTGAGACTTCGTCGTGAGGCTCACGAATAGTCCGCGGGACGCCGACTCGATGAGCTGATAGGCGTAGTCGAAACCATCCTTCTCGCCGAAAAACGGGTCCGGTATCTCCTGCACGCACAGATTCGGCGCGTAATCCATGAACAGCGCAATCTTGTGATGGTGTTCCTTTGGCGCGAGCTTGAAGAGCGCGTTCCGGTTCGAACGGTCCATCGCCAGGATGAGATCGAACGTTTCGAAATCCGCGGGCGTGACACGGCGTGCGCGCAGGTTGCTTATATCGATACCGTGGAGGCGCATCGCCGCTTGCGCGCGCTCATCCGGCGGGCTGCCAATATGCCAGCTGCCGAGACCGGCGGAGTCCACGTGAAAGACACCCCTATAGCCTCGATTCTCGAAAATATGGCGGAAGACACCCTCCGCAATCGGGGAGCGGCAGATATTCCCCAAGCATACAAACAGTATGCTATTCCTCGGAACTGGTGCACTGTGCTTCATTTAGGGATGATGGCATGACCGAACCAAGCTCGAAATACGACGAAAGGCTTAGGTTTCTTTTCTTAACCTGGTCGGGCTGAGTGCGATGAAGGCGTCTTCCGCCGTCGCCAAAGCCGCAAGCGTCGCATTCCGGTACGCTCGCGAAATCTCCGCGTGCCGTCAGCTATTGTGAGGCGGCCGCGTCTCGACGATGACCGAGCGAATCCGGCGCCAATTTTCCGCATCGGCCTCATTGCCGTTCCGCTCGCATTCCTCGACCTTTTCGCGGGCAACAAGTTCTGCACGGTCACCATGAAGCTCGATGCAGCGTCTTGCATTCTCATGAATGTCGGACATACGCATATTGGGCCTCCATAGGTTCAAGTAGGAAGTATAGGGCATGTATAGCCCCTGGCTCAACTCCCCTCGGTATGGTTCGGCTGTTAAAAGAATACGGCGATGGATGGGTGGTTCCGCTATCAAATGCGTGTCTACATTTGATAGCGGGTTCAATACAGCGCCCTGTCGATCGATCGTCTCGGACTTGCAGTTTCGCATCCGGCCCGTTCAGCCCCAGGCGCTCAGAAACATTCTGACGGCCGTCACGGCCAGGAACAGCGCGAAAGCAAGCCTCAAGCCGCGGACAGGCAGCGCGTGAGCGGCGCGGACGCCGACCGGGGCGAGAAGGATCGAGGTCGGGATGATCAACACCAGCGCGAGCACATTGACATAGCCGAGCGAGAATGCGGGCAAATCGGGCTCCCCCCAGCCCCCGATGATAAATCCGACCGTGCCCGGAATCCCGATCAGGCAACCGATCGCCGCTGCGGTCCCAACGGCCTTGTAAATCGGAAAGCCATAGAGCGACAGCACCGGCACACTGAGCGTTCCGCCGCCAATGCCCATCAATCCCGAAAGGCCGCCGATCATGGCCGGGACGATCTGGGCTCGAAGTCCCCTCGGCGGCTCGCTCGCGACACGCCAATCGACCCGGCCGAACGCCATGTAGATCGACATGACGAAGGCGACCACCGCGAAAATTCCGGTCAGCGTCTCGCCATCGACGAGCATCGCCACGCCTGCCCCGGCGAAGACGCCGATGACGATTCCGGGCGCCCAGTTCTTCAGCAGCGCAAAATCCACCGAGCGGTGCCTGTGATGCGCCCACGCCGAAAAGAACGCCGTGACGACAATTGTCGATAATGAGGTTCCAACCGCAATGTGCATCCTCACGGCCTCGTTCACATCGATCGCTGTGAGGATGAAGAAAAGCGCCGGCACCACGACAATACCGCCGCCGATCCCGAGCAACCCGGCGATGAAGCCGGCAATCGCGCCCGCGCAAAGTAGGGCGAGCGAGAAGAGGATGATCGAGGTTGGATCGAGCAAGACGGCGGATCCCGGAGAGCATTGCGGAAAGCGTGCCGAGCGGCGTCTGGCTCGCCGGTGCCGACTCGGCGCATGGTGGCACTTATGCACGTGAAAGGGCACGCTTTCCAGTGGCTTAGGTCGGATATCGCCAATTGGATTGACGGCCCTGTAGCCGGAAGCCTGGAGACCTCAGAAGAGCAGCAAATGTTGCAGGCGTTCGACGGCGCCTAAGGCGTGGAAATTGGAAACGCCCGTATAGAAATAGCGGCCCAGCCCGACCGTGAAGATCAGATTGCCGTAAAGCGAATGCTCGAGAATCAGCGCCCAATAAGATCGTGAGCTCTCATAGCGCCAGGCGAAAAGCAGCCCGCCAAGGAAACTGATGATAAGCGTCGTTATGCTCTGAAAGACGATATGGCTGAACGAGAACAGCACGGCGTTGAGCATGATCCCGGCTTGCGGGTCGCCTGCGAAAAGCGGCCCGTAGCGATGGAAGAAGAAGACGCGGTACATGATCTCCTGAGTTGTCACCGAGATCAGCGGGTAGAGGATCATCACCGTCAGCCAGAGGTCATAGGCATAGCGCGGAAAGGCGAGAAACCGCTGCGGCGCATCACTATAGGCAAACAGAGCGATGACCGGCCCGGCGATGGCAAACAGCGTGACAATGCTCGCCAGCTCCTTCAGGCGCACGCCCCTGCCCAGCGTGCGCCGCCAGGAGAAACCGCGATCGATCGTCAGGAAGACAATAAAGACCAGGAAGACCGGCGGCAGCAGCACGAAAAGCGGAACACGATATTGGTAGAGCAGGCCGTAGACGGCGATCGGCGTCGCCACGAAGAACAGCAGCATCTCCAATGTCAGCCACATCCGCCGAAGAGCGCCGATTTGGATGCGCTCTTTCGGCGCCGCGCCGGACACGGCCGAATCCTCCCCGCTGATGCGACCGCCCTTCAGCATCATCGGTGCGCACAGTCCTGTTGCAAATCGCGTTGCCGCCAACGGCCGTAGCGCCATGCAGCCCAGATTGGATAACGCTCGTCCCGGATATCCGGCGCCGGATCGAAGCCGCATGTTCCCCAGGGGTGACAACGCGAAAAGCGCGCCAAAGCCAGCCAGAAGCCTCGCCACGCCCCATTCAGATTGATCGCGTCGATCGCGTAGGCAGAGCAGCTCGGCTCGTGCCGGCAGCGCCACCCGACGAGTGCGGAAAGCGTGTAGCGATAAAGGTAGATGGGCAGCTTCAGCCCGATCGCCGCAAGCTTACTGACAGAGACCGCGATCTTCGACACTGGGATTCCCGTCGATGTTTGGTGAGGTTCCAAAGGCGATTAGGGGGTCCGAATTGCAGGATCAAGACTGGGCAGCGCCGCAAGAGCAAAAAAAAGCGCCCAACCCCGGCGATGGTTGGGCGCTCATATGCGTACTACGCGGCGCGCCGGGAGGGATGCCGGCGCTGTAGCGGGACCTTCGGTTAGACGGGGGGCACTACCGATGGTGACTGGCCCCGCTACTGTCACAGTACATGGTTAATATAACACAGGCCCGGCATCAAATGCCAGCAAATCTAAACGAAAGCTTGACAGTTGCGAATCTGCCGCAACCGATCGCGCTTTTCGCTGGGATTACACGCATTTGCTGTATTATGTTCATAGATGCGCGCTCAATTTCGGCCGCCTCGAATGCTCGGCATCCCGATGTTTGGCGAAAATTTGAACAGGTCCGGATCGGTTTGCTTGTTGGCCTCAAGCTCGGCCAGCTGAATGCGCGTATTCAATCCCTGCGCGTCCGTAATGATCCATTCCTTGAGCTGGATCTCCGGCCAATCGAAGAACAGCCGGATCTGCCCGCCTCCCGGACTCTCCTTGTCCTCGACCGTGAGCACAACGATATTTTCGCCCACGTCCAGCGCAATGATCCGGGCGTCTTCGGCGAGGTTCACGCGCTCCTTCAGCAACAGCCGGAAGGGCGTCGATTCCAGCGGGTAGCGGTCCGTCGTATTGAGGTCGTGATTTTCGATCGCGAGATATTCGCCGTTGGAGATGATCTTCTCCTTGCTCGGAAGCGCATAATCGAAAAGAACCTTGCCCGGCCGCTCGATGAAGAACTTGCCCTTCTTGTGCGTGTCGTCGGCGTCCGTCTGAAGGAATTGCCCTTCCAGATTTGTCATAGTGTTGAAATAGGCATTGATCTTTTCGACGATCGCGACCTGCTCCGGCGTTCCGTAATACTGGCTGGTCTCGGGGGGAGCGGTGCCGAACTGCGTGTCCCAGCCGTCCGACACGCCCAGGGCGTTGGCGTCCTTGGGTGCATTGGCCTGCGCACCTGGCACCGTTTGGCCGTCCGGCGCAGCGCCCGCGGGAGCCGTATTCTCGGCCTGTGCGGGTTGATCGCCGGATGCCGGCGATGCCTCCGGCGCGGCCGCCTCGGCAGGTGCTTGCGTCGCCGGCTCGGTAGGCTGCGGCTGAACGGCGGGTGGGTTGGAAGGGGACGTCTTACTGTGGACGGAATAGCCCTGCGTGCCGCTTTGCGCATGGACGTAAGGCGCAGCCAACGCTGCGAATGCTAGAGCGGTCGCCGATAAGACTGCGGGCCGAATTGCATGTTTCATCGGTGCAAGTCTCCATTTATTTCACTTGGTGGTCGAAGCCGATGCCGGAATCCCGGACACTCTCGCTTCGAAATTGTGCAAAATCTAGACGGCAGAGCGATTTTTTACGCGATTATGTCTGCTCACCTGCGAGCACTTCCCGTTTGCCGGTCCGGTTCGGCGCGCTGATGATGCCGTCGGATTCCATACGCTCGATCAGGGACGCCGCCCTGTTATAACCAATGCCGAGCCGCCGTTGCAAATAGCTGGTCGTCGGCCGGCGGTCGCGCAGCACGATCTCGATCGCCTGATCGTAGATATCGTCGCCGGAGCCCGAGCGCGAGGCGAAATCCGAACCATTGCTGTCTTCGCCCCCCTCGTCGTCCAGCAGGTCATGCATATAATCCGGTTCGCCCTGCGCGCGCAAATAGTCGACGATGCATTCGACCTCGTCATCCGAGACGAACGGGCCATGCGCCCGCATGATCCGGCCGCCGGCCGCCATTGTGAGCATATCGCCGGCGCCGAGCAGCTGCTCCGCGCCCTGCTCGCCCAGAATCGTGCGGCTGTCGATTTTCGACGTTACCTGAAAGCTGATCCGGCTCGGGAAATTCGCCTTGATCGTGCCGGTGATGACATCGACGCTGGGGCGCTGCGTGGCCATGATCAGATGAATGCCCGCCGCGCGCGCCATTTGCGAAAGCCGCTGGACGGCAAATTCGATGTCCTTGCCCGCGACCATCATCAGGTCGGCCATCTCGTCGATGACGACGACGATGTAAGGCATCGGTGTCGGATCGATATGCTCGCGCTCATAGATCGCGCTGCCGGTTTCCTCATCGAAGCCGGTCTGCACCGTCCGGGCCAGCGGCTCGCCGGTGCGCTTGGCGCGGGCGACCTTCTGGTTGAAGCCCATAATGTTGCGGACGCCCAGCTTGCACATGCGCTCATAGCGCACATTCATCTCGTTGACCGTCCATTTGAGCGCCTTGATGGCCTGGTGCGGATCGGTCACGACCGGCGTCAGCAGATGCGGGATTCCGTCATAGACCGACAGCTCCAGCATTTTCGGGTCAATCATGATGAAGCGGCACTCCGTCGGCGGCAGCCGGTAGAGGAGCGACAGGATCATGGTGTTGATCGCCACGGATTTGCCGGAGCCGGTCGTGCCCGCGATGAGAAGATGCGGCATGCGGGCGAGATCGACGATGACGGGATCGCCGCCGATGGTCTTGCCGAGCGCGAGCTGGAGACGCCCCTTTCCATCGGCGAACTCCTTGGATTCCAGCAGCTCACGGAGATAGACGACTTCCCTGTTCTGGTTGGGCAGCTCGATGCCGATCGCGTCGCGTCCCGGGATCACGGCGACACGCGCCGAAACCGCGCTCATCGAGCGGGCAATGTCATCGGCAAGGCCGATCACACGTGACGACTTCGTGCCGCGCGCCGGCTCGAATTCATAGAGCGTGATGACCGGGCCGGGATGGACGCCGGTGATCTGGCCCTTGATGCGGAAGTCCTCCAAAACACTTTGAAGCATCTCCGCGCGCCGGCCGAGGGCGGAGTTGGACAGCTCCGGATCGTTCTGGCGCGGGGGCGGAGGGGCAAGAAGCTTCATGGGCGGGAGGAAGAAATCGCCGCTTTCCCAATGGTTGCCTCGCGCAGCGCCATTCGCCTCGGAGCACGGCCTGCGGTCCGGCATCGCTTGTTGAGGCGGTGCAGCTCGTGGGCCGCGGAGGACGGCCGGCTGTTGCTGCGGGCCTCCCCTTTCATAGCCGGCGTCATCCTCATAATAGCCATGCTCCTCATAGGGCTGCCCGCCATGGGGCGCGCCGCCGGAATTCTCGTTGGCGTAGGCCATCGGCTGCGGCGGGTATGCGGGAGCCGGCTGTTGCTGCTGCGGATAAAATTGAGGCTGCACGGGCTGACGCATGTGAGCCGGCGGAGGCGGCTGATGAGCGGCCGGCTGCGCCGGCCAGTGCTGCGGTGCGACCTCCGTATGGGTGGGCGGAGCGAACGTGACCGGCGTCGCGGGGCGGCGAGGCTGTTGCCGCGGAATGAAGCGGAGATTGTCGAAATAGGGCTCGACCCGCGCATCATCCGGATGGGCCGGAGGAGAAAGCTGAGGCGCATGGGCCGGCTGACGCGGATACTGCTGCGGAAAATGCGGGACGGGCGTCAAGGCGTCATAGCCAGCCAGACGCGGATTGAACGAGCCTGGCGCCTCGGGCATCGGATTGAAGCGCTCATCGTCCTCGGGCTCCCAATAGGCCGGCACATGCCTGCGCCTGGGCCGTGTCTCCCGCTCGAGCGCCACAGCGATTCGCCCGCGCAACAGGCTGAACCCGTAAAACACGCCCGCGAGACCGGCGCCGATCAGGCCGATCACGCCGTGGCCCGGCGTCGTTTCAGACTTGACGACCATCTGCAATTCGCGGCGTCCGATGCCGCAGGCGCGCATGAGCGTCAGAACGCCCAGAGATCCGGCGAGCGCCCCTCCGAGGATCGCAGCGAAACGCTCATTGAGAAAGCCCGGAATTGTAAGAAAGAACGACTCTCCGAAATCGCCGATCACACCGCCAAGACCATGAGCAAGGGGCCAGCCGGAGGGAGTGGGAAAGATGCTCAAGGTGCTGGCAAGCAATACGACCGAAAGCGTCCACATCGCCAGACGATGGCGCGGATTATGGATGCGCTCACCCGAGACAAGGCTTACACCCCATGCCGCGGCCGGAAGAAACAGGGTGATCGCCGCAAGCCCAATCACCTGGAAAAGCATATCGGCAAGCGATGCGCCGGTCGCTCCCAGCAGATTGCTCGGGGCGCCGCCCGTGGCGCGATTGAGGCTCGGATCGACATTCGACCAGGTCAGAAGGCTGAGCCAGCCAATCGCCGCCATGGCAATGAGTGCCACGCCGGCGACCCGCATCGGCAGGCGATGGATCTCGTTCTCCATGCCGCCGGGGAGAATCCGGCCGGAGTCGCTGATGCGGTAATCAGACATGCGTTTAACTCAGATAACCCGCCAGTCGTTCGAACGCCTCCCTTGTCAGCGCGAGATCGTCGACCAGGGCGACACGGACGAAATCCGCCCCCGGATTGCGGCCGGTCGAATCCGTCTGCGCGAGGTAGGCACCTGGTAACACTTTGACACCGCATTCTTTCCAAAAGGTTTTCGCCGCCTGTTCTCCCCCGCCTAAATGATCCAATTTGAGCCACAAAAAGAACGCGCCCGCCGGTTCGGTGAAATCGAGATGCGGCTTCAGGATCTCGCCGGCCGCCGCGAATTTGGCCCTGTAGAGAGCGCGGCTTTCCTCGACATGGCTCTCCTCGGACCACAAAACCGCCGATGCGTGCTGGACGGGCAGCGGCATTTGCGGCGCGGCAACATTCCGAAACCGCGCGAAGCCCGCGAGAAACCGCTCGTCGCCCGCGATGAAGCCGGAGCGCAGGCCGGGGACATTCGAACGTTTCGACAGCGAGTTGAGAACCAGCACATTGGCGAAATCGCCGCTCAGCCGGTGCGCCGTTTCCAGCCCGCCATGCGGCGCGACATCGGCATAAATCTCCGAGTAGCACTCGTCGAGAAGAAGAAGGAAATCGTGGCGGCGTGCGAGAGCGATCGCCTTGGCAAGATAGGCCGGGCTCGCGACGGCGCCCTGCGGATTGGCCGGCGAAGCCAGATAGAACGCAGCCGTCCGCGACACGATCTCCGGCGAAATTGCATCGAGATCCGGCAGGAAGCCGCCGCCTTCCTCAGCCGCAAGCAAGACAGGGTCCGCCTTTGCGGCAATCGCGGCCGCCAGATACGCCTGATAAAACGGATTTGGCATCAGCACGGCCGGCTGCGCCAGATCGGGCCGGCGCGCCATGGCGGGAAAGATCACCGAGAACAGCCCTTCGCGCGAACCGCTCAGCGGCAGAATGTGGCGCGCGGGCTCGATGGCGCCATCTAGTGCGGGGTAGCGATGCTCCAGCCAGGCGCCGATTGCGTTGACGAGTTCGGGTGTGCCCGAAATCGGCGGATATTTCCCATAGCCGGCGAACGCCTCCTCCAAAGCGCCGACCAGAATGCCCGGCATCGCATGGCGCGGCTCGCCGATGGTCATGTCGATAGGAGAAAGGCCGGGCGGCTGATCGCCCAGTAAGCCGCGCAGCCGTGCGAAAGGCGACTGGATCAGCTCTGCGAAATCGCGGAGCCCTGACGATTTGGGCGCGCTTCCCACCATAAGTCCTTTCCTGATCCCGAGCTGAAACCGGCAGTGGCAGAAGATAGGCGCGCAAAATCCTGAAGTCGAGCCAGTCGCGGCAGCATGAGGATGCTGCGGCCCAAGCGAGCAATGACCGCCAGCGGTGGGCGGCGGTCGATCAGGAGCGCGCGACCAGCATGCAGCCGACCGCGATCAGAACCGTTCCGACCATCCGCAAGGGCGTAACGGTTTCGTGCAGCAGAAACACGCCGAAGAGCATGACGACGATGAAGCTCACGCCGACAAAAGGGTAGGCGAGCGAAAGGTCCACTTTGGATAAAATCCAGAGCCACACCGCGATACTGACGCCGTAGATCGTCAGCCCAGTCCAGACGAGCGGCGAGGATGCAACCGCCAGAAACAGATCTCGTCCGCCTGCCGAGACCGCTACGGCGACGGGCTGACTCTTCATACCGAGTTTCAATGCGAGCTGCGCACAGGCTGAGGCGGTGACGGTCGCAAGGATGAGAGCCAGAGTCAGAATCGACATTGCAGAGTCCTAGAACGGAAGTTCAACATAACGTGCGATGAGAACAACAGCGACGCAGGCCACGCCCGCAAGGTGGCTGGCGCGGTCATGAAGCGCAAAATCCACCGGATCTTCATCCACCAGGCCGCGCCTCGCCGCGATCCAGACCCGGTTAGTCCAGAAAATCATGACCAGACAGAGGACCCACAGGACGTTCGGGCTCGCATATTCCTGACTGACCTCCGGACTGTTGATGAAGAGGGCAAGCACGACGATCGATGCGGTCGCATTGGCGACGCCGAGGCTGAACATCGCCTCGTTATCCGTGCCGAAATATCCGCGCCCGTGCGCCTGGTCGTTGCCGCCGTTCATTTTGCGCAATTCGATGTAGCGCTTGAGATAGGCGAGGCTGATGAACAAAAAGATGCAGAATGCCAGGAGCCAGGAGGACAGGACCACCTCGATCGCCACGGCCCCGGCCAGCACGCGCAGCATGTAGAGCACCGAGAGCGCCACGACGTCGGCGGTGAAGACCTGCTTCAGATAGAATGAGTAGGACAGGCTTAGCGCGAAATAGAGCGCCAGCACGCCAATGAATGTCGGCGGCAGGAAGATAGCGGCAAGCCCGACCGAGATCAGGGGGAGCGCGATCGCCCCGGCCAATCCCCAGAAGATCGAAAGCGCGCCGGACGCGAGGGGCCGATGGCGCTTCACCGTGTGATTGCGGTCGGCCTCCAAATCCCGAAGGTCATTGATCAGATAGCCGCCCGAGGCGCAAAGGCTGAAGCATAGAAACGCCAGAATCGCGCTCGAGACTGCTGCGGCGCTCTCATATTCATGCGCTGTCAGCAGAGGGACGAATACCAGAAAGTTCTTTGCCCAGTGATGCGGGCGCATCGCACGGACGAATGCGCCGAACCGTGCGGGTTCTTCCGCCAAACTCAACCTTCGCTCTCCCATCAACGGTCCGAATACAAAAATCCCTCGCCGGGTTCGATCCGGGCCGCCATCGCCGGCAACAAATTGTGCTTTCCATAAACCGGCATCCATCGCTTAGCAGCTTCAAGGCACCAATCCAAACATTTGCGCGTCGTGAAGTTTGACAGGATGGCTTCACCGGCGAACCGAATTGGCTCGTTTACTGCCGCCTCGACCAACGATTCTGGTATTCGATTACATTGCAAATGAGCGATGCGGGAAAACAGATTTGTAAATTTCTGTCACGCTAAGCTGTTTCGATGATTGAGAAATTTCTGGGTCGCGCCATCCGGCTGCCGTCGCACTCATACGGTGGTGCGACCGGCTCCTTGCGGAACCGGCCACACCACGCGGAAAGGGGGCGAGAATAACCCTTAGGACTCGCAGCCTTCCTCAAAATTGTTGAATGCCGTCTCAAGCTTCTTTCCCTCCGCGGAGGCGGGATCGACGGCGTCCGAGATCGCAAAGGCCTTCTGGGCGTCCTCGCTCAGTCCCGACATATAGGTATCGAATTTCTGCCCAAAGGCTTCAGCCGCCTTGTCGTCGCCTTCCTTGAGAGAGTCCATCTCTTTAATGAGTTCGCAGTAACTGGCGACCTTAGCCTTGTCCGAAGACAGATCGTTGATCGCCTTCACCGCCGCATCGACCTCTGCGGCTGTCGGAGGTGTGGCCGGCGCTTCTTCCTCCTTGTCCTGGGCAAAAACGGGGGTCGCGAGCAACGCGCAGATACCGGCAACAGCGAAGATTTTCTTCATGTCTTCCTCCATGTTCAACTTAGGATTTAAAGATCAGATGCGAGAAGATCGAAGCGGATCGAGGTGAGAAGGCATGAGTAACAAGAAAGCCATCCCCCCAGCAAGCGTATAAGACTGAAGAACGTTAAATGGAGTTTCGGCCAATAGATTAAAGGCCGGGATAGAATTGCTTACAAATATGTAGCACGCCGCTGACGCCAGTAGCGTTCGCGGCCGGCCTGCAAGCGAGCCCGCCCAGAATGCAAAGACCGGCAAGAGCAGGCCATAGTCATGCTCCCAGGCGATGGGGGAAGCGATCGTCAGGCTGACGGCCAACAGATCACCCCATTAATCAGGAAGAGATTGATAAACAGGAACAGAGCGAGCTGGGTTGTAAAGGCCGTGCGAACGATGGGCGCAACGGTACGCGGTGCGGCGTGCCCGGTCATGTCGATCAGTTCGTCGCGGTTCATCATTGCCCTGGTAAGCCGAAATTCGTAAAGGAGGCTTATAACGGGGCGAGCAGCATCGCAAGAGCCAAACGAACCCGCCGGATGAACGCATTTGTATTAAATTGCGTCTGACGCATGTGTCGATATAGACCAAAGACAAATCAACGTGGTAGTAGGTGTCAACAGGCAACGAGGATGACCGTAGATGAGCTTTTTCGCTGAGTTCTGGGACTATATGAAGGTCCGCAAAAAGTTCTGGCTGCTGCCGGTGTTCACCGTCATGATCGTGCTTGGCGGCTTGCTGATTCTTTCGCAGGGTTCGGCCGTAGCGCCCTTCATCTACACCCTGTTCTAGCCCTGGTTCGCCGTTCCCGATGAAACGCGTTGTCTTTCCCGTACTCCTGACGGTGGTGGCCCTTGTCGTCACCGCCGGTTTCACCGAACTCGCCGTCCGCTTCGTCGTGGACGACGGCATGCAGTTCGATCTGGAGATGTGGAAATATGCGCGGGACGTGAAGGTTGTCTCGTCCGATCCGAAAATCGGGCATGAGCACGGACCGAATCGCGACGCGCAGCTCATGGGCGTGCGGGTCGAGACCAATTCCAAAGGCCAGCGCGACCGCGAGATCCCCTATGAGCGAACCCCCGGCGTTCTGCGCATCGCCATGATCGGCGATTCTCTGACCATGGGCTGGGGCGTGCCCTTCGAAAGCCTGTTTTCGAAGCGGATCGAGCGCTTGTATGAGCGGGCCGGCGTCAAAGCCGAGGTGGTCAATCTCGGCGTCGGCAACTGGAATACGGTCCAGGAAGTCGAGCACTTCCTGACGAAAGATTATCGGTATAACCCCGATATCATTGTCCTGAATTATTTCGTCAATGACGCAGAGCCGACACCGGCGAAACGCAAAGCGCCTTCCTGGCTGCTGCGGCACTGCTATTCATGCGTCTTCTTCAAGGGACGTCTCGATACGCTGCTGCGGGAGATTACAACGCGCCAGAACTGGGCGGACTATTATCTCGGTCTTTATGATGGGGGAAAATCGCCGGGTTGGCTGGCGGCAAAGGCGGCCATCAAGCGGCTGGCGGACTATTGTAAGAAGAACGATATCAAACTGCTCATCGCCCATCTCCCCGAACTGCACGACGTACAGAATTACCATTTCGGCCAGGTCACGGAACTCGTGCGGCAGGCCGCCAATGAGAACGGCGTGGCCTTCGTGGACCTCTTGCCCAACCTGCAGTTTCAGGCGTCGGAAGACCTGTGGGTGACGCCGCCGGATCCGCATCCGAATGCGTTCGCGAACGAGTTGATCGCAGCCGGTCTTTTCAACGCACTGCAAAAGATCGACACGCCGACTGCGGAGGGCCCGCAAAAAGGCGCCGGACTTCTCGGAACGCCGCATTAGAAACGTCGCGCTTTCACCTTCTCACGCTGCCTCTCACTCAAGCGGCAGGCCGAATTCCGATTTCGACATGCGGATGGTGAGCGCTGTCCGCACATTGTCGACATTGGGCGCAGCGGTCAGCTCCCGGATGACGAAGTTCTGGAAACTCTGAAAATCGGGTGCGACGCATTTCAGAATGAAGTCGATATCGCCGGACAGCATCGCGCATTCGCGGACATAGGGCCAGCCCCGCGCGTGCGATTCAAAGGTTGAGAGATCCCTCTCGGCCTGACTGGTCAGACGGACCATCGCATAAGCCAGGACATCAAATCCGAGCAGCTTGGAATTGAGCCTTGCGTGATAGCCGAGGATGAAACCTGCCTTCTCCAGCGCACGCACGCGGCGCAGACATGGGGGCGCAGAGATCCCGACGCGGCGCGCCAGCTCGACATTCGTCATGCGGCCATCGGCCTGTAATTCCTGAAGAATGAGCCAGTCGATACGATCAAGCTTGATCCAGGGGGGCGGCTCGCGTTTCATCGTTCTGCTTGGCCTCTCGGCGTTGCGGCGGTAGGAAGAGCGTCAGAGCATAAGCGGCGCGGGCGATTGCGCAAGAAATGAAAAACGAAATCCCGGTTAGCTTTGACAATGTTGCGCAAACCGTGCGAGGCGAGACGGGCCGCGCGGATGAGCCGACTCTGGCCGGACGCCGCGCCTGGATCATATCGGACGGCATTGCCGGGCATCTCGCCATCACCAGCGGCATCGCCGAAACGCTCGGCCTCGACGTTGAAATCATCGAAATCGCGCCGCGCTGGCCCTGGCGGCATCTGGCGCCGAACGGCCCGGCAGACCCGCGCATCCTTCGTCCGCTGCGCGGCAAGGCCCCGCCGGACATCGTGCTTGGCGCCGGCCGCCAGACCGTGCCCTTCATACGCGCATTGAGGTCGATGGGCCTCTTCACCGTCATTTTCCAGTCGCCGCGCGCGAGCCGCAAAAGCGCCGATCTGATTTGGGTCCCCGCCCATGACCGGCTGCGCGGCCCCAATGTCATTGCGACACTGACACCGCCAAACCGCTTCAGCGCAGTGAAGCTGGACGAATTGCGTCGCAATGCGCCCGAGGCGATCACCGCCTTGGCGGGTCCAAGGGCCGCGCTTCTTCTCGGCGGCCCCGGCGCCGGTTACTCTTATGACGCAGCGGCGGTCGAGACCTTCGCCGCCTCGCTCGGCGCGCTGGCGGATCGGGTCGGCAGCTTTCTGGTCACGCCGTCCCGGCGAACGCCGCCGTCTTTGCTCAAAGCCGCCGACGAGGCGACGTCCGGCCGGCCGCGCATCTTCTGGAACGGCATGGGAGAGAACCCCTATCCCCAGTTCCTGGCATCCGCCGACCTCTTCATTGTGACAGCCGATTCGGTCAACATGACCGGCGAGGCCTGCGCAACCGGCAGGCCGGTCTACGTTTTCACCCCGCCCGGTGGCCGCGCCAAGTTCCAGCGGTTTCATTGCGCTTTAGAGGAATACGGGGCGACGCGGCCGCTTCCCAGGACCGGAGAAATCGATGGGAATTGGCGCTATGAGCCCCTTCACGCGGCCGCAATCGTCGCATCGGAGATCGAAACGCGGTGGCGTCGCCATCAATCCACAGCTCCGGGTCGCTGACGCTTAAACCTTGTCAGCATTGCTGACATTTCTTACCTGTGCTTTGCGGAACAGGGGATTTCGGAAAATCATGACAGCGCGCCACGAAAAGCTCATCATCATCGGATCCGGGCCAGCCGGATATACGGCAGCGATCTATGCAGCGCGTGCCATGCTGAAACCGCTTCTCATCGAAGGCATTCAGCCGGGCGGCCAGCTCACCATTACGACCGATGTCGAAAACTATCCCGGCTTTGCCGACGTCATCCAGGGCCCCTGGCTGATGGAGCAGATGCGTGCGCAGGCGGTCCATGTCGGCACGGAAATCGTTTCCGACCACATCATGTCCGTCGATTTCTCCCGCCGGCTGTTTTCGCTCAAAGGCGATAGCGGCGCCGAATACACGGCCGACAGCGTCGTGATCTCCACGGGCGCGCAGGCGCGCTGGCTCGGTCTGCCGAGCGAGGCGAAATATCAGGGCTTCGGCGTGTCGGCCTGCGCCACTTGCGACGGCTTCTTCTATCGCGGCAAGGAGGTGGTCGTGATCGGCGGCGGCAATGCGGCCGTCGAGGAGGCGCTCTTTCTCACCAACCATGCAAGCAAGGTGACCCTCATTCACCGCCGGGACGAGCTTCGAGCCGAACGCATTCTTCAGGATCGCCTGTTCAAGCATGAGAAGGTCGATGTGCTTTGGGACACGGTGCTCGAAGAAGTCCTCGGAACGCAGCAGCCGCTAAGCGTCACGGGGGTCAGGCTGAAAAACGTGAAGACCGGCGAGATTCTCGAGAAACGGACCGACGGCGTCTTCATCGCTATCGGCCATAGCCCGGCGACCGATATCTTCAAAGGCCAGGTCACGATGAAGCCCAACGGCTATATCATCGTCGCCCCGCATTCGACGGCGACCAACGTTCCGGGCGTCTTTGCCGCGGGCGACGTCGCCGACGAGATTTACCGCCAGGCCGTAACCGCCGCCGGACTCGGCTGCATGGCCGCACTCGAGGCCGAAAAATACCTTGCGACGCTCGAAACGCATAGTCAGGCGGCTGAGTAGTCTTTTCACAAGAAAAACAGCATAATAGCCTTCATATGGATTGGGATAAGCTCAGAATATTCCATGCGGCCGCCGAGGCTGGCAGCTTCACCCATGCGGGCGAAGCGCTGAATATGAGCCAATCGGCGGTCAGCCGGCAGGTCAGCGCACTGGAAAAAGAGCTCAACGCGCCGCTCTTTCATCGTCATGCGCGCGGCCTGGTTCTCACCGAGCAGGGCGAAATGCTCTATCGCACGGCTCAGGAAGTGTTCATGAAGCTTGCCTCGGCTGAGCTTCTTCTCTCTGATTCACGCCAAAAACCGAGCGGAGATCTGCGCTTGACGACGACGGTGGCGCTTGGCGTGCACTGGCTGACACCGCGTCTTCAGGAATTCATGGATCTGTATCCGGACATTCACCTGCAGTTGATCCTGGATGACGGCGAGCTCGATCTCGGCATGCGCGAGGCCGACGTCGCGATCCGCTTTCAGCCGCCCTCGCAAAACGACCTCATCCGCCGCAAGCTCTTCGTCGTGCATAACCACGTCTATGCCTCCCCCGAATATGTGCGCAAATTCGGCGCTCCGAGAAGTATCAACGATCTGGAGCGCCACAGGATCCTCGTCTATGGCGGGACGGTGCCGCCGCATCTCCGGCGCATCAACTGGCTGGTGACGGCAGGGCGCGAAAATGGCGGGACGGCGCGGGTGCCTGCCTTGCAGATCAATAGTGTGCTCGGCCTCAAGGAGGCCGTGCGGCGTGGTCTGGGGATTGCGGTTCTGCCTGACTATGTCGCACGGGACGACCCCCGCATCGTCGCCGTTCTGGGCAGCGAGGAAAGCCTTCCGGAATTCGAGACCTATTTCGTCTATCCTGAGGAAATGAAAGCCTCAAAACGCATCGAGGTCTTCAGGGACTTCCTGGTGAGGAAAGCCCGCGAGTGGTCGTTCTGATCGCGCCGGGATTCATCGTCCCGGCTTCTCCGCAAACGGGTTTTCGCGCGTCTCGAAGAGGGCCGCGATCTCATCGAAGGCCCATGGCCGGAAATCGTGCGAGTCGACGCCGACATCGAGGCTATAGCCGAGCGGTGCATGATCGAGCCGGCCATGCATATGACCGAACAGGTGCCATGATCCCCGCTTGCATTGATGCCATTCCCGAAACGGAAAATGGCATAGCACGAGCCGCTTTCCATTCAGCCTGATCTCGGAGATCGAAGAAACCGACGCGAATTGGCGCACGTCTTCCTCGGCGAGCGGCTTGTCGTGATTGCCGATAATGAGATGGATGGTGCCGTTCAGCGCGCAGCGATAGTCGGCGCGCGGGCGCCCGTTGCGAAAGCTGAAATCGCCCAGATGATAGACGGTGTCTTCGGGCGCGACGGCTTCGTTCCAGCCTGCGACAATCGCTTCGTCCATCTCGTCCGCGGAAGCAAACGGCCTCTCGCAAAGCCGAATGATGGCGTCATGGCCGAAATGCGTATCCGAGGTGAAGAAGACCGCCATGCGCGCTTTCTATAAAATAAATGCCGCCGTCCCGCTTGTCACCAGTTGCCTCCACCACCATTGCCGCCGACATCCAGCCCTGAAACCGGGTCCACACCGATTGCGGGACCTATCGGATTTCGGAATTCGGAAGTCAATGTCCGGCAATTCAATTTCTCTTCGTCAAGCCAGAAGAGCTCGGCGATGTCGGTTCGCAGATTCATATAGTCTTCTTCGTTCAGATCTGGTTGCGCAGCCAGAAATTCAGGGGTAGCGCATGCTGTCGCGAAGGCGGATGGCATCAATCCGCGTCTTAGCTTCAACAGCTTCGCAGCGGTTGCGACTTGCCCTGCGGTATAGAATTCCTGTCGGCCATAGCATTGCCGTAGAACCTGCGGAAGCCCTTTAACGACAAGGCGCAATCTCCTCCGCTTGAGACTATCCCGCAGGAATTTGATCATGGGATGAGCCTAAATTTTGTCGGGTTCAGCCATGAGCTCGCGGATCATCGCCACCACCTCGGGCGAATCCCACTCCGCGGCGCCCGCGAGCCGGGCGATCTCGCGCCCTTCTCTGTCGATGAGCACCGTCGTGGGCAGTCCCAGCGCGCCGACAGCCCGCAGGACCGTCTTCGAGCTGTCGAGATAGAGAGCGAGATTGTCGAGCTTGTTCGCCTTCAGGAATTGCCGCGGCTTATCCGGCCCCGACCAGTCGAGGCTTATCGGCACGACCTGGAAATCCGGCCCTCCAAGCCTTGCCTGCAGGCGATCAAGGCTCGGCATTTCGACCTTGCACGGCGCGCACCAGGTCGCCCAGAGATTGAGCAGGACCACCCGGCCTTTCCAATCGCTCAGGCGCCGCTCGCGGCCGTTTCCGTCAGTGAAGGTGAACGCTGGGAGCGGCTTCGGCGTCTCGGATCGGACAAGCTTCTCCAGCCCGGACGACGCCTCCGGTTCGGCGACATTCGCGGCGGCGGCGCTCCCGGCATCGGCGTTATTCGCAATGCCCGCCTGGGGCGGCCCGCCTATCCGGTCCGCCACGATGACCGCCAGAAATCCAGCAATTGCCGCAAACACCGCAGCAAGGCTATAGAGAGGCAGATTGCTGGCGCGCCGCGGAGAATTGTCAGAGCCGCTGGTCTTCTGGTTCCCAGTCATTTCCCAAACCGCTAGAGTCGCAATTATGACAAACAAAATGTGGGGCGGGCGTTTCGCCTCCGGTCCCGCCGAAATCATGGAGGAAATCAACGCCTCCATCGACTTTGACCGCCGCCTCTACGCGCAAGACATAAGGGGTTCGATCGCCCATGCCAATATGCTGGCGCGGCAGGGAATCATTTCCAAAGCCGACGCGGAGGCGATCGCGTCCGGGCTCACCACGATCAAAGAGGAGATCGAGGCCGGCAAATTCGCCTTCTCGCGCGCGATGGAGGATATCCATCTCAATATCGAGTCCCGGCTGAAAGCGCTGATCGGCGATGCGGCCGGCCGCTTGCACACGGCCCGGTCGCGGAACGACCAGGTGGCGACTGACATGCGGCTTTATGTCCGTGACGCAATCGACCATCTCGACGGCCAGCTTCTCGGTCTGCAACGGGCGCTCGCGCAGAAAGCCGAGCGGCATACGGCGACCGTCATGCCCGGCTTCACCCATTTGCAGACCGCGCAGCCGGTGGTCTTCGGCCATCACTGTCTCGCCTATGTCGAGATGCTTTCGCGCGACCGCGGGCGTCTCGCCGATGCGCGGGCGCGGCTGAATGAGTTGCCCCTCGGCGCGGCGGCGCTTGCCGGAACCTCCTTCCCGATCGACCGGGAGACGACCGCGAAGGAACTCGGCTTCGACCGGCCGATGGCGAATTCCCTCGATGCGGTGTCGGCGCGCGATTTCGTCTTGGAGGTTCTCGCGGCCAGCGCGATCTGCGCGACCCATCTCTCCCGGCTGGCCGAAGAGATCGTGATCTGGTGCTCGGCGGATTTCGGGTTCATCCGGCTGAGCGACAAATTCACCACCGGCTCCTCTATCATGCCGCAGAAGCGCAATCCGGATGCGGCCGAGCTCGTGCGCGCCAAGGCCGGACGCATCGCCGGAGCGTTCAACGTCTTGATGATCGTCATGAAGGGGCTGCCGCTCGCCTATTCCAAGGACATGCAGGAAGACAAGGAACAGACCTTCGACGCGCTGAACACGCTCTCATTGATGATCGCCGCCATGACCGGCATGATCGAAGACCTTGAGGTCGATGCGGACCGGATGCGGGAAGCGGCGGCCCGCGGTTATTCGACCGCGACCGATCTCGCCGATTGGCTGGTGCGCGAATTGGGGCTGCCATTCCGCGAGGCACATCACGTCACCGGGAAGATCGTGAAAATCGCCGAGGAAAAAGGCCTTGGGCTGGACGGCCTTGCGCTCGGCGACATGCAAAGCATCGAGCCGCGCATCACCGAGGCCGTGTTTTCCGTTCTCAGTGTGGAAAATTCTGTTGCCAGCCGCCGCAGCTTCGGGGGCACATCGCCTGAAAATGTCGCATCCGGCGCCCGGAATTGGTTGAAACGGCTGGATGAAGAAAGCCAATCGCGCTAAGAAAGGTCAAATTTCGCCTTTTTAATACCGGCGCAAAGGCGAGACGGGGGATTTTATGAGCCGCACGCTTAAACTGGTCGCCATCCTTGCTTGTGCCGCGCTGGCCGTATCGGCTTGCGGCAAGCGTGGCGCGCTCCAGCCGCCGGTCGCGGCGGATAACGGTCCCTCGGTCAAGCCGAAGCCGAAAGAAAAGCCGCACAAGGATTTCGTCCTCGACGGGCTGTTGCGGTAGTCCACCTTCACCAAGTCGCACAGTGCAACGCCCGGCCACGCCGACGGTGCCGGGGCCTCAATGTTTGATGTCAGCCTTAATGGGCGCTTGACCTGCTGAGCGCCCTGCCGCTATCTGGTATGAGATTTCAAGCGGTTGCGCAGCCCTCATGCACCACTTCGCCTATCGAGATGGCGTGCTTCACGCCGAAAATGTCAGCGTTCCGGCCATTGCGGATGCCGTCGGCACGCCCTTTTATTGCTATTCGACGGCGACGCTGCAGCGGCACTACCGCGTTTTCTCGGAGGCCTTCGAAGGCCGCGACATCCTGGTCTGCTACTCCATCAAGGCGAACTCCAATCTCGCCGTGCTGCGCACATTGGGTGTATTGGGCGCCGGGATGGATGTCGTCTCGGAAGGCGAGCTGAGGCGCGCCCTCGCAGCGGGGATTCCCGCCGAGCGCATCGTTTTCTCCGGCGTCGGCAAGACGGAAGCGGAAATCGCTCACGCGCTCGATGAGGGCATTTTCGCCTTCAATGTGGAGTTGGAGGCCGAGCTGCGCGCAATGTCCGAGGTTGCGAGCGCGAAAGCGCTGACCGTCCGGATCGCCTTTCGCGTCAATCCCGATGTGGACGCCAAGACCCATCACAAGATCGCAACCGGCCGCGCCGGAGACAAGTTCGGCGTGCCATGGGATGACGCACCCCGTCTCTATGCGCTCGCCCGCGACCTGCCCGGGATCGAGCCCTGCGGCGTCCACATGCATATCGGCAGCCAGATCACCGATCTGGCCCCACTCGGAAACGCCTTTACGCTGATGGCCGAACTGGTGGGCACGTTGCGAAAGGCGGGACACCGGATCACCTTCGCCAATGTGGGCGGCGGGCTCGGCGTGCCCTATCACGATGATGTGGAGCCGCCGCCGCGGCCGGAAGTCTATGCGGCGACGGTTCGGGACAAACTGGCCAATCTGGATTGCAGGCTGCTCTTCGAGCCGGGTCGGATGATTGCCGCCAATGCCGGCATTCTTGTCGCGCGCGTCATCTATGAGAAAAGGACGAGCGGCAAGCGCTTCGTCATTATCGATGCGGCGATGAACGATCTCATCCGGCCGACGCTCTACGACGCGCATCACGAGATCTGGCCGGTGCGCGAAGAGAAGCGAGCGGAGCCCTATGAACCGGCCGATGTCGTCGGCCCGATCTGCGAAAGCAGCGATTATCTCGCCAAGGAGCGTCCGCTTCCGCCATTCGCGCCGGGCGATCTCGTTGCGATCATGACCGCCGGCGCCTATGGCGCGGTCCAGTCCTCGCAATATAACAGCCGGCTGCTTGTGCCGGAGGTGCTGGTGAACGGCGATGATTGGGCCGAGGTTCGCCGCCGTCCTGATTATGACGAGATGTTGAAGATCGAGCGCATGCCCGGCTGGCTGGCAAAAATCCGGTTTTCGCAATAGATCCAGAGCGTTAATTGCCGCAAAACGCCGACGCTCCGGTGACGTGACGCAATCTGTTGTTGCGCCGCAATACTGTGGTATTCTTAAAAGCATGAAGAGACAGTCTGAGCGGCCAGACAACAGGTGCCCCCGTCCGCCTCGCGCGCTGGCGCAAGAGTTGAACCGCAAGGTCAGGCGCGCACGCCTCGTCATCATCCTCGAACGCCTCTGGCCGGCGCTCTGGGTGCCTATCGGCGTTATTGGCGTCTTCCTGCTCCTGTCGATCTTCGGTTTCTGGCAGCATTTGGATTACGAGATCCATCGCGGCGTGGTTTGGGGCTTCGGCGCCGCGCTGGTCGTCTCGCTGTTTCCCCTCATTCGCATTCGGTGGCCGAGCGGCGAGGAGGCTTTGCGGCGTCTGGAAACAACCGCCGGATTGCCGCACCGGCCCGCGACCTCTTATCACGACAGTCTGGCTGGGTTCAGCCCGTCGCAAGTGACCAGCCGGATCTGGTCGGCTCACCGGGAGCGGCTGGCCCGGCTTTTTGCGCGGCTGAAGGCCGGCTGGCCGCATCCGCGCATCGACCGGTGGGACCCCTTCGCCCTGCGAACGCTTCTGGTGCTGCTGCTTGCCGTCGGTTATGCCGCTCATTGGGACGATGCGGGCAGCCGTATAGGAGCCGCCTTTACGTTCAAACCGCCCACCAGCGCAAGCCTTGCCCGCCTGGATGCCTGGATCACACCGCCCGTCTATACCGGCCAGCCGCCCCTTATGATCGCGGACGGCGCAAGGCACACGATCGGCGGCGAAGAGCAGCAGACCTCTTTCAAGGTGCCCGAGAAAAGTGAGCTCACGGTCCGCATCAATGAAGCCGATGCGGCGCGCTATGCCCTGCGGATCATTTCCGAAGCGGAGCAGCAAAAGGCGAGTTCGGCAGCAGAGGCCGAGCCAGCGGGAAATCTGATCAAGGCAAGCGCAACGGATGGGAATGGCAGAACCGCGCAGTTCAAGGAAACGCTGACCGAAGGCGCACAAATCGAGCTGCTGGAAGACAGCACGCCTGTCGCGAGCTGGACGGTCGAGATCATCGACGACGCGCCTCCGAAAATCACCATGACCGAGCCTCCCGCCGAGGCGCGGCGCGGCTCGCTTCGCTTCAAATATAAGGTCGAGGATGATTACGGCGTGCTCTCGGCGCAGGCCAGGGTTGCGCGGGCCAGCGGCGCCGCGTGGGACACGGGCAAGGAACGCCCGGCCAATGTGAAGCGTCTCGGCGAGGCGCCCGATTTTCCGCTGACTTTGCCTCGCGCCAATACCAAGGAAGGCGAAGGGCAGACCTATCGCGATCTGACCTCGCATTTTTGGGCTGGGCTGCCCGTAACGATCACGCTGGAGGCCCGCGACCAGGCCGGTCAGCTTGGCTACAGCAAGCCTCACAAGCTGACATTGCCTGAGCGGACGTTCCGCAAGCCTCTTGCGCGGGCGCTGATCGAACAGCGCAAGAAGCTGGTCGACCGGCCGGATCGCAAAGACAAGGTCGCCCGCGCACTCGAAGGCCTCACGATCGCGCCGGAGCTGTTCATCAAGGATCTCAAGATCTATCTCGGCATGCGCTCCGCCTATTGGCGTCTGACCCAAAATGATGATCGGCCGAGCATGGAAAGCGCCGCCAATCTGCTTTGGGAGATCGCGGTGCACATCGAAGACGGCGATCTGTCCGATGCCGAACGCCGTCTGCGCATGGCTCAGGAAAAGCTGATGCGCGCGCTTGAGGACGGCGCATCCGACGAGGAGCTCAGGCAGCTCATGGATGAGCTGCGCACCGCTTTGAACGAGTTCCTGCAGAGTCTTGCGCAACAGGCAATGCAGCACCCGCATTTCGACCCGAGCGGCCAGTTCTCACCCGATCGCATGCTCAGCTCGCAGGATCTGGAGCGAATGCTCAAGCAGATCGAGGATCTGGCAAGAACGGGGTCACGCGATGCCGCGCGCCAGATGCTCAGCCAGCTTCGCGACCTTCTGGAGAATTTGCAGCCGGGCGGTCAGCCGCAAAATGGCCAAGCCCAGCAGATGATGCAGACCTTGGATGCGCTCAGCAACCTGATCGGTAAACAGCAGCAATTGCTCGATGAGACCTATCGTGCTCAGCAACAGGGCCAGAACGGATCGCCCGGCGAGCAGGGTCAGAATGGTCAGCAGCGCCAGCAGGGGCAGGGCCAGGGCGGCATGGAGCAGAATCCCTTCCCGGGATTGGGCCAGCGGCAGGGCGATCTCCAAAAACAGCTTCAGCAGCTCATGGGGCAGCTAAGGGGCCTGGGCGCCCAGTCGCCAAATCAGCTCGAAGGCGCGGATCAGGCGATGGGCAATGCCGGCGAAGCGCTTGGACAGGAAGATGCCGGGCAGGCCACCGAGCAGCAGACCTTGGCGCTCGACCGCCTCCGTCACGGCGCCAGGTCTCTTGCGGAGCAGATGATGCAAAGCATGGGGCAGCCGGGCCGCACGGGCCGGGCCCTGACCGGCAATGGCGACCGCGATCCTCTCGGCCGTCCGCTGCCGACACAGGGCCTCGATGACGGCGATTCCGTCAAAGTGCCGGAAGAGAGCGAGATCCAGCGCGCCCGGGAAATTCTGAAGGAGCTTCGCCGCCGCTTGGGCGAACGCAGCCGTCCGCTGCCGGAGCTGGACTACATTGAGCGTCTGATCGAACGCTTCTGATCCGCGTCGGCAACAAGACGGTCAAATCCTCCTCCCATGCGCGGCACCGCGTCCGGGACGACAGGAACCTGTCTCGCGCGCCGAATGCGCCTCATCTGGTGTGGTCGAACTCCAGCTCGATCTGCGCTACGTCTTCCGGCGGCGACACGAATTCCAGCGTGAAGCTTGCGCTTTCCCGGGGCGCCAACTCATCCCGCGGCACGCTCGCCGTGGCTTGCACGGCATCGGCGCCGATCGCATCCCGCACATTCACGAGGACACGGGGAACTTTGACCGGCCGGTCGGTAATGTTCACCACCTGCCCGGTCACTTGGATCATCGGCTTGCCGTCGGCGCTGGTCCACCGGTAGCTGACATCGGCGAAGTCAACCCCGCTATCGGCGACTTCGAAGCCCAAACTCCGGTAAAGGTCGGTGGTGCCGGGAAGCGCCACCATGATCTCCTGCCGGAAGCTGACCAGCGCGAGCACGACGCCGCTGATGAGCAACAGGAATACCGCCCAGGCGGCGGCAATCGCCAGACCACTGAAACGGTATCTGCGCTCATAAGTCGTGAGGTGCGTGCCCTCGAGCTCCGATCGCAGATCCGAAAGGTCTTCCTCCAGACGATCGTTGATCATGCGGTCGCCGTGGTCCGCGTGGAATTGCTCGTCATACAGGCCGCGGAAATCCTCCTGCGTCTCGTCATAGGCGGCCATACCGGCCGCCGCAGCCTCCTCCTCATTCTGCCCGTACTGCCCTGCGCGGAAGCCGAACGCCCCCGTCCTATCGGCCTCTAAGGCGTCCTCATCGGGACCGTCATTCGGCTCCAATTCCTCCTCATACGCCTCATATTCGCGGGCATCCGCGGCGCCATAAATCGGCGCATTGGCATTCCCGCCCGTCAGGCGGAACGGAGGATCATGCTCCTCTTCATCCTCCGGCTCGTCCTCCGTGCGCTGCGCTTCAAGACGAGCGAATGGGAGGGATGGACGCTCGGGCCCGGCGAACTCGGACGCAGCCCAGCGGTCTGCGGGATCGAATCGCTGCACAGCCGGTGCCTCATCGTCCTTCGTGCCGACCCCAAATCGCTCCTCCGGACCGAAACGCTGATGGCTTCGCTCCGGCATCGGCTCTTCGAACGGATCGGTTCTTCCGGCAGCTTCGCCGGGCTGTTCCAAAGCGGCCTTCAGCGCCTCGCGAATAGCGATTTCGGTGTCCTCCGGTTCAGACGCCGCCGCCCTCGCCGCGGAACCGAATTTCGCCCGCCAGGGACGCATGAGGCGGCTTGCCCATCCGGACTGTCCTTCATCCTCATCCGGCGCAACCGCTTCCTCCTCATCCGAGGAGGGCTGTTCTTGCGCACCGCTCGAACGCCAAAAACGGTTCTCGACGTCGGGGTCCGGTTCGCTCTGCGGACCAAACCCGCGCGACTGCGGAGCTACGGCATCGTCATCGCGCGGCTCCTGCCAGCCGGCGCCGGCATAGGCCGTAGAGCCGGCCTCTTCGTCTTCAATCGACGACGGTCCGTAATCCGAAGATTGCGGCTCACCGAGCGTCGAAATCGCCTCGGCGAACTGGTCGCGGCGGGCCTGCCATGCCGCGGCTTGCGATTCATCGTCGGCATCGGCCAACTCGTCATCAGAATCGGCTGCAGTCCGGAAATCCGCTTCAGCGCCTGAATCGACGTCCCGGCCGGTATTGAGCCGCTGTGCGCCGAAGGCTGTTTGCCATTCCTGCGAAAGCTGCTCCGCCGGCTCATCCTCGGCCGTCTCACCCGTATCGCCGTCCGAACCGAGCTGCCAATCCGCGCCTTGCGCCTGGCTGCCGATATTTACGGTCCGGTCCGGCGGCTCGTGCCGTTCCGCTTCCAAATCCTCGCCGAAGCCCGCCTCTTCCAGCTCTAGCGCCTCCGGCTCTTCGGCGCCCGCTTCGAGCCGCCATTGATGCGCACAGCGGGCGCATTTCACGGTCCGGCCCCCTTCCGGTATCGGCCTGTTCAGTCTATACCGGGTCGCGCAGGCCGGGCATTCAATGATATGAGACACCTTGTTTCCCTTTAACCATGAGAGATGGCTATAAGCAGCGCAGACATATCAGTCCCTGATTTGACGAATTCCATTGATACAAGAGAGTCGGTTCCGCATAAAGGCCGGCGTCTTAAGCTGTTGATCGTGTCTGGCTTGAGAGTTCGGGAGCTGCCGTGATCAGACTTGAAAATTTGGGACTTCGCTACGGACTTGGCCAGGAAGTCCTGCGCGACGTCAGTTTTCATTTGCTCCCCGGATCGTTTCACTTCCTGACCGGCTCATCGGGCGCGGGCAAGACGTCCCTGCTCAAGATCCTGTTCATGTCTCTGAAGCCGACGCGAGGTCTAGCATATATATTCGGCAAAAATGTCACACGGGCAAGTGCGGAACAGCGCGCGGGATTGCGGCGCCGCGTCGGCATCGTGTTTCAGGACTTTCGCCTCCTCGATCATATGACCACTTGGGAAAATGTCGCCCTTCCGCTGCGTGTTCACGGCAAGAGGCAATCCGAATATGCCGAGGATGTGACGGAGCTTCTCAAATGGGTCGGGCTCGGCGAAAGAATGCACGCCTATCCGCCGGTGCTGTCCGGCGGTGAGAAACAGCGTGCGGCGATCGCCCGTGCGGTGATCGGCAAGCCGGAGCTCTTGCTCGCCGACGAGCCGACCGGTAACGTCGACCCGCAGATGGCACGGCGGCTCCTGCGCCTGTTCATCGAATTAAACCGGCTGGGGACATCCGTGATCATCGCCACCCACGACTATCAGCTGTTGACGCAGTTTCCCGCGCCGCGGCTGATCCTTGAGCACGGACGGCTGCATATCCATGGATAGGACGAATGAATAATCAGGCCCCCGACCGGCACCTTCCGGCAATCATGCAGCCGGAGGTCCCGAAAAAGCGCCGTTTCTCGCCCGGCAAGGCGCCCATCGTGCCGCCCGGTTCGGTGACGGGCCGCTCGCTGGTCTGGGTGATCGCCATTATGGGCTTCCTGTCCTGCCTGACGGCCGGCGCCGTCTATATGATCAATGATTCGGCGGCCGCCTGGCTGCGCAACGTGGCGACCGAAGTTACGGTGCAGGTCAATCCGGAGGGCACCCCGCAACAGGTCGAGCAGCGCTCACAGGACATCGTCAATTTTCTGACCGGCCAGATCGGCGTGCGCAATGTCGAATTGCTCACGCTCCAACAGTCCGCGGAATTGGTAGAGCCGTGGCTGGGCCAGGTCACCGCGGTCCAGGACCTGCCCTTCCCGCGCTTGATCGCTGTCGAAATCGACCGGGATAATCCGCCCGACATCAAGACGCTGCGTGCTGTGCTGACAAACAAATTTCCCTCCGCAATGCTTGACGATCACCGCACATGGCAGCAGCAGATCCGCCGTGTGACCGGCTCGCTGGCGCTCGGCGGTATCGTCGTCATCGTTCTCATGGCGGCTGCGACGATCGGCATTATCGTGTCGGCGGCCCGCAGCGCGATCGCATCCAACCGTGACATTGTGGAAGTGCTGAACTTCGTCGGCGCTGACGAACGGTTCATCGCGCGCCAGTTCGAGCTCCATTTCCTGAAGCTCGGCATCAAAGCCGGCATTGTCGGGGCGATCGGTGCGGCGGCGGTCTTCCTGTTGCTGCCTGTCATGACCGAATATCTCAGCGGCGCCGCCACCCATGCGGAAATCCGGAGATTGATTGGAAGCGGCCGGCTCGATCTGCTCGGCTATTTCAGCCTGCTGGTCGTTGTCGCTGCGATCGCAGGAATTTGCCTGATAACGTCCCGGTTCGGTGTGCGTGGCATTTTGAACGCGCAGAACCAATAGAAGCTTTCGGCTAGATCAACCCTCGTTCAAGTGGAATCACTGGAACGATGTTAAGTTGATCTATATCAATAAGTTAGCGTAACTGTCCGCGTCCATTTGGACGCGCGTTGCGCTAGTATGATGATCCAGACATTCGTCATGCTTCACAGCAGGCGCCGAACGAACTTCTGGATCTGAATCACACTAGTCGCGGTTGCATTCATCGCCGATGCCGCCTATGGCATTTCCCGGATCTGAAAGATTTGCAGTGCCAAAAGCATGAATAGCGCAATGGACATTCCAGTTCAGGTGAAAAGAGTCAAACGGCGAGCAGCCTTATTGAAATCGATGCTCGCTCTTGTGCTCGTGCTGTTCGGGATCGCAGCGGCCGGTTTCCTGTTCTTCTCCCGTATGATCCAAGACGCGCCGGTCGCGGACATCCAGGAGGCGGATGCAATCGTTGTTCTGACCGGCGGCGAGGCCCGGATTCCGGAAGCCGTGAAGCTGCTGACCCACGGCAAGGGAAAGCGCCTGCTGATTTCAGGCGTCAATCCGATTACGACGAAACGGGAACTCGCCCGGCTCGCGCCCAACAGCAAGGGCTGGTTCAACTGCTGTATCGATGTCGATCAGGTGGCGCGCGATACGATCGGCAACGCGAATGAGACACGGGCCTGGGTCGCAAGGCGCGGCTTCAATTCGCTGATCGTCGTGACGGCAAGCTATCATATGCCGAGAAGTCTGGCGGAGCTTCGCCGCGCAATGCCGGATACGGAGCTGATCGCCTATCCGGTGACGCCGGGCACGTTGCGGGTGGATGCCTGGTGGACCCATCGGGCGACGCTTCGGTTCCTGGCTTGGGAATATGCGAAATTCGTGCCGGCCCTCGCCCGCTGCGTCATGACCCAGATCGGTCTGAGGCGGGGATTGGTCGGCGGTGCGCGGCAATGCCTGAATGCTTCCGCTTCGAGTTGAGCCATGCTCCGCTCCCTCGTCTTCGTCGCGGTCTTCTATCTCAACACAGCCGTCTTTCTCATCTTCGGCAGCCCTCTGCTGCTCGGACCGCGCAGCTGGGCGATGGCGGTTCTGAAGGCTCATGCGCTCGCATCGATCTGGTGGATGCGGGTCATCTGCGGGACGAAGCTGGAGGTGCGCGGCCTTCAAAATCTGCCTGAAGGGCCTGCGATTATCGCCGCGAAACACCAGTCGGCCTGGGATACGTTCGGGCTTATTCCGTGGGCGCGCGATCCGGCGATGGTCATGAAAAAGGAGCTGCTTTCCGTACCGGTCTATGGCTGGTTCTCGCGGAAATTCGAGATGATCTTCGTCCAGCGCGAGCTGGGCGCGCGGGCGCTCCGCCGCATGGCCGCAGATGCCGCGACGCGCGCCGCTCAGGGCCGCGACATCGTGATCTTCCCTGAAGGGACGCGCCGTTCCCCCGGAGCACCGCCTGCGTACAAGCCGGGCGTGACATTGCTCTACGACACGCTGGGGATTCCATGTGTGCCGGTTGCGCTGAATTCAGGGGTGTTCTGGCCGCGCCGCAGCCTCATACGCCGGCCCGGCACGATCGTGGTCGAGTTCCTTCCGGCGATCGAGCCGGGCATGCCCCGCAAGCAGTTCATTTCCTTGCTTCAGGAGCGTATCGAGACGGCGACAGCCCGCCTCATCCCAGCCGGCTATGCGGTATCGGGGGGCGAAAAAACGCCCGCCAATGCAGAGACTTAGCTCGATTGGCTTTTGGTCTTGATCACCACCATATAAGGCTGAAACAGCTGCATTGATTGCGGCTTGACAATTAAAAACAAAACGGGAACATTTAATCCCCCGCCCGGCGACGGCGGGCATGTTCCCGTGTCAAGTTCGCCCATTGGAGCGACAATGTCGTTTGAAAAGCTTCCATCCATATCCCGGCAGGTTTGGGATCAGAAATATCGTTTCCGGCGAGCCGACGGCGAGGCCGAGCGCTCGATCAAGGAGAGCTGGCGCCGTGTGGCCCGCGCGGTTGCCGAAGCGGAAGCGGAACCGGCGCGCGCCGAATGGGAGACGGCGTTCTACAACGCCCTCTCCGGGTTCGAGTTTCTGCCTGCCGGGCGCATATTGGCCGGGGCCGGAACCGGCCGGGAGGTGACGCTTTTCAATTGCTTCGTGATGGGCCGGATCGAAGACAATATGGCGTCGATCTTCGAGAACGTGAAGGAGGCCGCTCTGACCATGCAGCAGGGCGGCGGCATCGGTCATGATTTCTCCACGCTCCGGCCGAAAGGCGCGCAGGTCAAAGGGGTCGGCGCGGACGCCTCCGGACCAGTGAGCTTCATGGATGTCTGGGACGCAATGTGCCGGACGATCATGTCGGCGGGATCGCGGCGCGGCGCGATGATGGCGACGCTTGCCTGTGATCACCCCGACATTGAAGCCTTTATCGGGGCGAAAGCCGATCCTGCGCGCCTGCGGAATTTCAATCTGTCGGTGCTGGTGAGCGATGCCTTCATGGAGGCGGTTCGTAAGAACGCCACCTGGAACCTGACGTTCGAGGGCAGGATTCACAAGACGGTGCCTGCGCGCGTCCTCTGGGACAAGATCATGCGGTCGGCCTATGATTATGCCGAGCCGGGCGTCGTTTTCATCGACCGCGTCAACGAACAGAACAATCTGGCCTATTGCGAAACAATCCACGCCACCAATCCGTGCGGGGAGCAGCCCTTGCCGCCTTATGGCGCCTGCCTTCTCGGCTCGATCAATCTCGCGCGGCTCGTTCGTCATCCCTTCACCGAAGCCGCAACGCTTGACGAGGGGCGGCTCGCGGAGCTTGTAACCGTCGCGGTCCGTTTCCTGGACGATGTGATCGACGTCTCCAGATTTCCGCTCGATGCGCAGAGGCGGGAGGCGCAGGCAAAGCGGCGGATCGGTCTCGGCGTAACCGGCCTTGCGGATGCGCTCATTTTCTGCCGCATGCGCTACGGATCGGAGGAGGCCGCAAAGCTCGCCGAGCGCTGGATGGCCTTGATCGAGAAGGCGGCCTATTGGGCGAGCGCCCGGCTTGCCGCGGAAAAAGGCGCCTTCCCGCTCTATGACGCGGCGCGCTTTGCCGAAAGCATCGTCTTCCAGCGCCTCGACACCGAGACACGGGAGCTGATCGAGCATCACGGCCTGCGAAACGGCCTGCTGACCTCGATCGCGCCGACCGGCACGATTTCGCTGCTGGCGGGCAATGTTTCGAGCGGGGTCGAGCCGGTGTTCGATTTCGTCTATGAGCGGCGTGTTCTCGAAGCGGACGGTTCCGTGCGCAAGGAGAAGGTCGAGGATTATGCCCATGCCCAATTCCGTGAGATGTTCGGGGAGGAGGCCGCTCTTCCCGACTATTTCATCTCCGCTCAGAACCTCGTGCCCGCACAGCATTTGCGGATGCAGGCCGCCCTTCAGCGCCATGTCGATGCGTCGATCTCCAAGACCGTCAATTGTCCCGAAGATCTGAGCTTCGAGGCCTTCAAGGGGCTTTACCTCGATGCCTACAGGATGGGCTTGAAGGGATGCACCGCCTACCGGCCGAATGCCGTCACCGGCAGCGTTCTCAGCGTCTCGCCTTCCAATGTTCCGGCCACCCAGCCGGAGAAGGCCGGCGCCATCTTGTTACCGGCTGAGCCCGTTGCAGCGCCGGAGGCCGGCACGGGCAAGGCCGACGTCGTCTACATGTCGAAGCCGCTCGAACGCGATCCGGTGCTCTCGGGCTATACCTACAAGCTCAAATGGGCGGACTCCGATCATGCGATCTATGTGACGATCAACGATATCGTCCAGGATGGACGCAGGCGGCCGTTCGAGATTTTCATCAATTCCAAAAATCTGGAGCATTACGCCTGGACGGTTGCGCTGACGCGGATGATCAGCGCCGTGTTCCGGCGCGGCGGGGATGTGTCCTTCGTGGTCGATGAACTGAAGGCGGTGTTCGATCCTCGTGGCGGGCAATGGATGAACGGCCGTTATGTGCCAAGCCTGCTCGCCGCCATTGGCGACATCGTGGAGCAGCATATGTCGAGGATCGGCTTTCTTCATCTGGAGGATGAAAGCGGAAGGACGGAAGGCCTGCGCAAATCCGCCGTCGCCGGCATGAGCACCGCGAAGGCTTGCCCGCGCTGCGGCTCATTCGGACTCATCGCGGTCGAGGGCTGTCTGCAATGCCGCGATTGCGGCTACTCGAAATGCAGCTGACGTTCGGCTGCGATCCCGATTTCGCGGTGCGCGTTTCGCCGCGCAGCGATCCTCACCGGCCGCGCTGTCCCTCCCGTCAGGGAAGCCAAGCGTCCCTCAGCTTCGCGCTAATGCTTCAAATGTGAGCCGGCTTTCGCGGCGCGAAGCCAGTTCAGCCGGGCGGCTTCTTCGTCCGTCTGTTTGACCTTCGGCTTTCGCGTCTTTTTCCGCCGCCCCTCTTGAGTGATTTCGAAAGCCAGTCTGCGGGTGTGCTCGAGTTTCAAAGCGGCTTGTCTGATATCTTCCGAGCTCGCCGCCAAGGCCGGATCGAGCGACATGGCAAAATACAGATCCCAGAGATGCTTAATCAACTCCGGAACGGATCTCCGACAGAGATCCTCCTCACCATCGGACACGTTCATACCCCACACTGATTAACTCACCTATCCTGCCACAGCTTGGGTCCAATATGGCCCATTCTATGACCGCCGCCCTCATTCAACGCCCTTTTTCGCCCCCTTTCTACGAAATTCGTGTTTCACTCATTTAAAAGTTGGAGGGGCCGCTTCGACGCTCGGATTTGCATTCAACAATACGCGGCTGTCCATACAAATCCTGCCGCAAATGAGTACGTCGCCTGGCGAATTTCCGTCCGCTGCAACGGCGTCGCGGTGCAATCGCCTTCGGCCTCGCCAACGCTCTTCTTCGGAATTGTGCTGTCTTTCCCGCATCTTCGACCAACGTCAGCTTGCGGGAAAAAAGATCGGCAGACATAATGGCCGCAATCAACGGTTGGGAGGAGCCTATGAGCGAAGCCAAGGTTTATGCCGTTCCGGACGAATGGCAGAAGTCCGCTTACGTCGACGCCACGAAATATTATGAGATGTATGAGGCGAGCGTCGCCAATCCGGATGCGTTTTGGAGCGAGCATGGCAAGCGCATCGATTGGATAAAGCCCTTTACGAAGGTCAAGAACACAAGCTATGCGCCGGACAACGTCTCGATCAAATGGTTCGAGGACGGAACGCTCAATGTCTGCGCCAATTGTGTCGATCGCCATCTGGAGACGCGCGGCGATCATGTTGCCCTGATCTGGGAGGGCGACGAACCCGACATGGACCTGAAGGTCACCTATCGGCAGCTTCACGGTCGTGTCTGCCGGTTCGCCAATGTCCTGAAGGCTCTCGGGGCAAAGAAAGGCGACCGGATCACCATCTACATGCCGATGATCCCCGAAGCCGTCTACGCGATGCTTGCCTGCGCGCGGATCGGCGCGATCCATTCGGTCGTGTTCGGCGGCTTCTCCCCCGACAGCCTGGCCAATCGCATCATCGACTGCGATTCCAACATCGTCATTACGGCCGATGAGGGTGTCCGCGGTGGCCGCAAGATTCCGCTGAAGGGCAACACCGACACAGCGCTTGAGCAGTGCCCGACGGTGGAGAAAGTACTCGTCGTCAGGCGCACCAACGCGCCGGTCGGCTGGAAGGCGGGCCGTGACCATTGGTATGACGAGGAAGCGGCGAAGGTTTCCGACGAATGCCCGCCGGAAGAGATGAACGCCGAGGACCCGCTCTTCATTCTTTACACCTCCGGCTCGACCGGCCAGCCGAAGGGCGTTCTGCACACCTCCGGCGGCTATCTCGTCTATGCTTCGATGACGCATCAATATGTCTTCGACTACAAGGACGGAGACATCTATTGGTGCACGGCCGATGTCGGCTGGGTCACGGGCCATAGCTATATCGTTTACGGCCCGTTAGCGAATGGCGCGACATCCCTCGTCTTCGAGGGCGTCCCGAACTATCCTGCCGCCTCCCGCTTCTGGGACGTCGTGGACAAGCACAAGGTCAACATCTTCTACACCGCCCCCACGGCGATCCGCGCATTGATGGGCGCAGGCGACGAGCCCGTCACCAGGACCAGCCGCAAATCGCTCAAGCTGCTCGGCACGGTCGGCGAGCCGATCAACCCGGAAGCCTGGGAATGGTATTACAATGTTGTCGGCGAGGGCCGCTGCCCGATTGTCGATACCTGGTGGCAGACGGAAACGGGCGGCATCCTGATTACGCCGCTGCCCGGCGCGATCCCGCTGAAGGCCGGCTCGGCGACGAAGCCCTTCTTCGGCGTCAAGCCCGCCATTGTCGATGCGGACGGCAATGTTCTCGAAGGCGCAGCCTCGGGTAATCTGGTCATTGCGGACAGCTGGCCGGGGCAGATGCGTACCGTGTTCCGCGATCACGAGCGCTTCGTGCAGACTTATTTCTCGACCTACAAGAATATGTACTTCACGGGCGATGGCTGTCGCCGGGACGAGGACGGCTATTACTGGATTACGGGCCGCGTCGACGACGTGATCAACGTGTCCGGCCATCGCATGGGCACGGCCGAGGTGGAATCGGCCCTCGTCGCTCATCCGAAGGTCGCCGAGGCCGCCTGTGTCGGCTATCCGCACAACATCAAGGGCCAGGGCATTTATGTCTATGTCACGCTGATGGCGGGCGAGGAGCCGACCGAAGAGCTGCGCAGAGAGTTGCGCGATTGGGTGCGTAACGAGATCGGGCCGATCGCCTCCCCGGATCTGATCCAGTTCGCGCCGAGTCTGCCGAAGACGCGGTCCGGCAAGATCATGAGGCGTATTCTGCGCAAGATCGCCGAGGACGATTTCTCCAACCTCGGGGATACGTCAACGCTGGCGGAGCCTACGGTCGTCAACGATCTCATCGAGCACCGGATGAATCGCGCGTCGTAAGACGGGCGTCGAGATCGACCGCGTTCCGAATTAGGCGAACGGCGCGGCAATAGCTTGAAAAAAAGACAAGCCTGCGAGGCACTGGCGCATGCCTCGCAGGCTTTCTTACGCAGTGAGCGTGCTCAATGCGCCGTCGCGGATGGTTTATGCGAGCTCAGGAAGCTCGGTGCGAGGTCGGGTCGATCCGAACCGTCTCGCGGGGGGCGGTGAAGCAAACGTGATTGCCCGTAGCGGTGAAATGCCGTCAATGGGACAGGGACGGGGCAATCCGTTGCCGTCGGTCATAAACCATCCGCTGACATGTAAACTTCACATCAGCAACTCATGGTTGTCAAATGAGAGCCGATTCTTTCCCCGAATCCCACAGGCGGTCTTCGAATTTTCGGATTGGTCTCAAAAAGGCTTCGGCGGACGCCCCTGAGCCAATACGAGGAATACCTTCGGAAGACGGTTCAGACCGGCGGCGGCCGTCGATGGTGCGTCGACGCTTCGAAAATGCGGGCGATCTGAAGCAAGTGCTGCTCGCTCCATGGCCGGCCAAGCAATTGCAGCCCAAGCGGCAATCCACCCTTCGTGAATCCCATTGGGACAGTCAGAGCAGGAAAGCCGGTGCAAGCGGCAAACGCATTGCAATCCCCCGACGGCGCAAGTAAATCGCCGTTGCGTCGGGGCGGATGGCAGAACGTTGGAAATGTCAGCGCGTCCAACCCCCCATCATCCATCGCCTTAAGAAAATGCTTCCGCATCTTGACCTTCATGTGATCCATTTCATCTCGGTATGGATTTTCGCTGGGCACCTCATCAATCTCATTCTGTTCTTCCAGAGTGGCTCTGTACCAGGGATGGACCTCTCCGGAAGCCAGAATCGACGTAAGGCTTGCATGCGGCGAATGGGCTCCATGGCTGGCGAGATAGCTGTCAAAATCATGGCGAAAGCGGCGGAACCACATCGCAGCGTCTAAGTCAGCAAATTCCGGGACTGCCACAGGATCGCTTGTGACGGTGCCAGCCACCCGGAAGGCCTCCATAGCCGCATCGAACGCCATCAGCACCTCCCCATCTGCGCTATCTTTACAAATCAGCGCACGTGGGACGCCAAGCCGGGGAGGCACTGCACCGGTCGCCGAACTGCGCTCATCACTTCCCCTCATTGCCTCCAGCAGAATGGCCGCGTCCGCCACGGAGCGGGTCAGCGGTCCCACCGTATCCCATTCTTTGCTCAATGGCATAACGCCGTGGCAGCTAACCAGTCCGAATGTGGGCCGGAGACCAACCAACGCATTGATCGAGGCCGGCGCGCGTACGCTGCACGTCGTGTCAGTCCCGATTCCCGCGGTCGCCAAATTGGCCGAGACCGCGACGGCCGTCCCGCCGCTCGATCCGCCACAAGCATAGACCGTATTATAGGGATTGCGTGTGAAACCCGGCAAAAATGACCCAAGCGTATCCTCGGACCCCCAGGCGAGTTCGCTCATATTTGTCTTGCCGAGGATCACTGCGCCGGCCTGCCGGAGGTGCCGCACAACGGCCGCGCTCTCGCGAGGCACCAACGCACCAAGCGCCTTGCAACCGCCCGTCGTCGGCATCCCTGCCACATCGATATTGTCTTTGATGACGATCGGGATACCGTGCAGCACGCCCAGTGGTTTACCGGTCTTCATCTCCCGGTCACGCGAGCGGGCCTCGTCTTCCGCTGCCGGATTGATGGTCGTAATGGCGTTCAGTGTCACGCCGCGTTGATCATGGGCGTCGATCCGCTCAAGGTACCATCGGGTTGCCTGCAGACTGGTGAGCTCACCGGCAGCAATCGCATTGCGGAGCTCCTGGATTGTTGTTTCATGAAGAATGGCATCCAACCAGTTTTCTCCGTCGCTATTCTCACCATTCAGTGACGCACGGGGCATCCCCGACGCTCGACCCGCAACGATTGTCCCTGTCGTGGCAGCCGTCGCCATCAAGAATTTACGGCGCGTTTGGGTAATGCCGTCGGCCGTCCCGCGGACTCTCACTTTTGTTCTCATTGTCATTCGTGTTGTTCGACGGGGCGAATGTGAGTAAAATTTAGTAAGCATTTTCATGTATTTTTTCATAATGCGGCTGCTTCCGTGTCTGCGCAAGCGTGGAGACTGGTCTGAGCAATTATTCTTTGGCACTGCAGCAAAATTGACCGAGATGCGTCTGCCTCAATTCTCGGCATGGCCTTCTGGCGCCGCTGGCCGTATCGCCGTCATCGCTGACAGCAGCCGTCGAAGACAGCGAGAATCATTTCCGGATGGCGGACGTGCGCCCGTCTCCGTCTTCACATTAACGGAGCAAACTTTGTGCCGAAACAGTCGCAGAGAATCGAATCGGGAGATTATCGAAAATTTCCCCGTCTTGTTCGGTGGCCGTTCATCAAGGGGCCGATAAATTTTCCCTTCTTATGGACTTAGCTGCGCGATGGCGTATGCTGCCGGACGGGCGTCGCACTTCCTTCGCGCTCCTTCCGATCGCGCTGTTCGTTCGCCCCAAGACTTAAAAGCCAGGGGAATTTCGATGTCGTTTCCGTTGCGTTTACCGCTTTTCCTTGCGGCCCTCCTCATCACCGCCTTCTCCTCACTTTCCGTCCCCTCCCTTGCCCAGGATCAGCGCTTCGTTCTGCCGGATACCGAAAGCGCGGCCCGCGAATATGAGGCCTATCTGAAGGCGCAATGGCCGACCGAGGGCAACAGCGCATCGGGGTGGAAGAATCGCGGCGAGGCGGCGATGAAGGGCAACGATCCACGGCGCGCGACGGGCTATTTTGCCTCCTCCGTCGTCCTCGATCCAAGCGCCGGCGGCACCTGGCTGGCGCTTTCGCGCGCCTATCTGGCCATCCAGACCAACAACTACAATGAGAAGAGCAATTTCGGGCGCAATGCCAGCTCCACGGCCTATATCGCCTATCAGCGCGCCACCTCCGACAGCCTGAAAGCCGCGGCGCTCGCCGCTCTTGCGGAAAGCTATGCCGCCCGCTCCTATTGGCGGCCGGCCATTGAAGCGTATAAGGAAAGTCTGCGGTTGGTCGACAATGCCGACGTCCGCACAGCCTTTGATCGGACCGTTGCCGAGCACGGTTTCCGCATGCTCGACTATACGGTCGATTCCGATGCCGCCTCGCCGCGGCTATGCATTCAGTTTTCCGAAACGCTCGCGCCGGGCCGGATCGATTTCTCCAAATTCATTTCCGTGAATGGCGAAGATCCCGCCGGCGTGCGCGTCCAGAATTCCCAGCTTTGCGTCGAGGAGCTGCTGCATGGGCGGCGCTATCAGGTCCGGATCCGTGAAGGACTGCCTTCCGCCGTCAATGAAGATCTGGCCAAGTCCATCGACCTGACCGTTTACGTCCGCGACCGCAAGCCGGCGGTCCGCTTCTCCAATCGGAATTACGTGCTGCCGCGTTCGGGCCAGCAGGGCATCCCGGTCATTGCGGTCAATACGAAGTCGATCAAGATCAACATCTACCATGTCGGCGACCGGCAGCTTGCCGATGAAGTCCTGAACGGGTCGTTCGGCCAGCAGATCGACAGCTATCAGGCGGACGAGATCAAGAACACCAAAGGCCGGCTGCTTTGGACTGGCGAGATGCCCGTCACCACAACTTTGAATGAAGAGACGACGATCGCCTTCCCCATCGACGAGTTGCTGCCCGATCTGAAGCCTGGGCTTTATGTCATGACCGGCCAGCCGAACGATGGCGGCGGGGATAGCAACGATTACGGCTATCGCGCCACGCAGTGGCTCGTCGTATCCGATCTCGGGCTGACGGCTTTCACCGGCGCTGACGGCATTCACGCCTTCGTCCGCTCGCTCGCCGATGCGAAGGGAAAGAAAGGCGTCGAGGTCCGGCTTCTCGCCCGCAACAATGAAGTGCTGGGCACGGCCAGAACGGACGAGAAAGGTTACGTCCGGTTCGACGCGGGATTGACGCGCGGCACCGGCGGTCTCGTGCCGGCCATCCTGGTCGCCCGCGAAGAGAGCGGCGATTACGGCTTTCTGGATCTGACCAAAGCGGCCTTCGATCTGTCCGACCGCGGTGTGGGCGGGCGCCAGGCGCCTGGGCCGCTCGATGCGATGATCTTCACCGAGCGCGGCGTCTACCGGCCGGGTGAAAAGGTCTATCTGACGGCGCTGCTGCGCGATGACACGGGCAAAGCGTCCCACGGCGTCCCGCTGACCCTGAAGATTTACCGGCCGGACAATGTGGAATTCAGCCGCGAACTGCTGCGGGACCAGGGCGATGGCGGCCGGAGCTATACGCTTGAGATCCCGAATGCGGCGATGACCGGCACATGGCGCGTCAGCGCCCATGCCGACCCGAAGGGGCCCGCCATCGGGAACGTGGAGTTTCTTGTCGAGGACTACACGCCGGAGCGGCTGGAAATGTCGCTGACGCCTGACGGGAGAGTGATTTCCCCCGAGAGCGGCGTGAATGTGACGGTCGAGGGCCGCTACCTCTATGGCGCGCCGGCATCGCATCTGGCGCTCGAAGCCGAGGTCAACGTCTCCGCGCGCGGCAGCGGGCCGGAGGGCTATCGCGATTATCATTTCGGCCTGGATGACGAGGCTTTCTCGCCGCTGCGCAACACACTCGAAAATCTGCCGAATACCGATGCCGAGGGCAAGGCGACCGTGGCCGCCAAATTGCCGGCGCTCACCCAGACCACGAAGCCCTTGAAGGCGGACGTGATCGTGCGGATGCGCGAGCCCAGCGGCCGCGTCCTGACCGATACGACGACTCTCGATGTTCGTCCGCCAAAGCCGTTCATCGGCATCAAACCGGAATTCGCCGGCAGCCACGCAGGTGATGCGGGGTCTTCGGCCTTCGAAATCGTCGTTCTCGACCGCGACGGCAAGCCGACTGAAATGAAAGGCCTGACCTGGCAGCTTTCGCGCCTGGAGACGCATTTCCAATGGTTCAATCGCGATGGCCGCTGGGACTATGAGACGATCACCTATGTGCGCAAAGTGTCGAACGGCACGGTGGACGTCAGCGCCGCTCAGCCCGCCCGGATCGAAGCCTCCACCGGCTACGGCCAGTTCCGTCTCGAAGTGACGGCGCCGGGGTCTCAGGCCCTGCCCGCGAGTGTGAGCTTCCATTCGGGGTGGTACGTCTCCGAGGGCGGCGAGACGCCGGATATTCTGGACCTTGCGCTCGACAAGACCTCTTACAAGCCGGGCGATCGGGTGCAGGTGAAGATTTCGCCGCGCATGGCCGGCGAGGCGGTCGTTGCGGTCGTCAGCGACAAGCTGCTGGCGATGCAGACCGTTTCCGTCCCGGAAAGCGGCACGACGGTTTCCTTTGACGTCGGGCCGGATTGGGGACCCGGCGCTTATGTGATGGCCGAGCTCTACCGGCCTATGGATACGAAAGCCAAGCGTATGCCGGGACGCGCGATCGGCGTTGCATGGCTCGGCTTCGACGCCAGCGATCATACGATCGGCGTCTCGCTCGACCTGCCGGAGAAGACGCGCCCCAACCAGCCACTCGCCATTCCGCTCACGCTGACCGGACTGCAAAGTGGCGAAGCGGCGCGTATCACTGTCGCGGCCGCTGATCTCGGCATTCTGAACCTCACCAATTATGCGGCTCCGGAGCCCGACAGCTACTATTTCGGCCAGCGCCGCCTGGGGACCGAAATCCGAGATCTCTACGGCAAGCTGATCGACGGGATGCAGGGCGTCCGCGGAACGATCCGCTCCGGAGGCGACGGCGCGCCTTCCGGCCTGGCCATGCAGGGCCGTCCGCTCAACGCCGAGCCGGTCGCCTTCTATTCGGGGATCGTCCAAGTCGGCGACGACGGCAAGGCGAAGGTCGTATTCGATATTCCGGCGTTCGACGGTACGCTGCGCGTCATGGCCACGGCCTGGTCCGGCGGCAAACTCGGACATGCGACAAAGGATGTGATCATCCGGGATCCGCTGGTCGTGCAGGGCACGCCGCCGAAGTTCCTCATCGTCGGCGACAAATCGGAGCTGCATCTCAGCATCCGCAATGTCGAAAATGCGGAAGGCGAATATACGCTCACCGCTCAGGCGGATGGCGCGACCTCGCTGCCCGACGCCCCGACGGAACAGCGTTTCGATCTCAAGACGGGCGAGCGCAGGGACATCGCCTTGGCCGTCACTGGCGACAGTTTGGGCAAGGCATCCGTTTCGGTGACGCTGACGGGGCCCGAGGACCTGACCATCGAGCGTTCCTACGCTTTCCAGGTCGAGCCCGCCGCGCCGAATATTACGAGACGAACTGTCGAGACGCTCGCGGCGAAAAGCGGGTCGCTGAGACTGACGCCCGATCTGATCTTCGACCTCATCCCCGACACGGCGCGTGTCACGGTGAATGTCGGGCAGCAAGCGGCGCTCGATGTGCCGGGGCTGCTGCTGGCGCTCGACCGCTATCCGCTCGGTTGTGCCGAGCAGACGGTGAGCCGCGCCCTGCCGCTGCTCTATCTGGATGAAGTCGCCGACGCAGTCGGGCTTTCCGGCGAGGACGGAGCGAAGGCCCGCATCCAGTCGTCCATCGACCGGCTGGCGCTCCTGCAAGGGTCGAGCGGATCCTTCGGCCTCTGGTCGCCGGGCAATTACGATCTCTGGCTGACGGCTTATGTGACGGATTTCCTCACCAGGGCTCAGGAAAAAGGATACCGCATTCGTTCGACCGTGCTCGAAAGCGCGCTCGATCGGCTCAAAAACTCGGTCAACTATGCGACGGAGTTCCAGAAGGGCGGAGAAGAGCTGGCCTATGCTCTCTACGTCCTGGCGCGCTCGGGCCGGGCTGTCGTCGGCGATCTGCGCTATTATGTGGACGAGAAGCTCGAAAATTTCGCAACGCCGCTCGCCCAGGCGCAACTCGGAGCGGCGCTTGCAATGTATGGCGACAGGGAGCGCGCCGAACGGGCCTTCAGCGTCGCATTGGATGGGATAAAGCCAGAGCCGGCGCCCGACTTTGCCGCGCATCGGACCGATTTCGGCACCAGCCTGCGGGACGGCGCGGCCATGCTGACGCTAGTTTCGGAGACGAAAATGTTGCCGCGGGCCGTCCCTGGCATATTGGACATCGTCGCCCGCCGGCGCGCCGCAACGAGCATGACGAGCACTCAGGAGAACGCCTGGCTCCTGCTGGCCGCGAAATCGCTCATCGATCAGAGTCGGGCGCTGACGCTCGAAGTCAACGGAAAGCCCGAAACCGGCCCTGTGCAGCGCGTGCTCGGCGCCTCGGACCTGAATGCCGGCCCGACGGTGATCACAAATCCGACCGACCAGCCGGTCAGCGCCTCGGTGATCGTGAACGGCGCGTCCGCGACGCCGGAGCCCGCGGCCTCGTCGGGCTTCACCATCGAGCGCCGGGTCTACACGACCGACGGCAAGGAGGTGCAGTTCCGCCGCGTGAAGCAGAACGAGCGTTTCGTCGTCGTGCTGACGGTCAATGAAGTCGAGGCGAAGCTCGGGCACACCGTCGTCGAGGATCGCCTGCCCGCCGGCTTCGAGATCGAAAATCCGCGGCTGGTCAAGGGATCGGACATTCAGGCCTTTTCCTGGCTCGACACCAAGACCAACCCGGCGCACACCGCGTTCCGCGACGACCGCTTCACCGCCGCCTTCTCGGAAACCAATTCGAACAACCGGCGGCCGGCCTCTTACACGCTGGCCTATGTCATGCGTGCCGTCGTGCCGGGCACTTATACGCATCCGGGCGCTTATGTGGAGGATATGTACCGGCCCGAACGCTTTGCGCGGACGGCGCCCGGCACGGTTGAGATCACCCGCTGAGCGGACGGGGAAAGGCTGAGCCGAATGCCGAGCCTTGGCGAAATCCGGGCCAGATCGAGAGGCTGGTTGGCGACACGGTTCGGCCGCCGCCGCGCCGCGGTCGTCGCGCTCTCGCTCATCGCGCTGGCCGCCCTCGCGGCGGGCACCTACCACGCGGCTCTCTACTGGCTGGGACCGCCGCCGCTTGCATCGGCCCGGGTCAGCTCGAAGCTCATTCTCGACCGCAACGGCCGGCTTCTGCGCCCCTTTACGACACCGGACGGGCTCTGGCGTCTACCCGTTTCGGCCGATAAGGTCGATCCGCGCTATCTGAAGCTGCTGCTCGCCTATGAGGATAAACGCTTTTACGAGCATGGCGGCGTCGACGCCATCGCCTTCGGGCGCGCCATCTGGCAATTCATCCGTCATCGCCGCCCGGTGTCCGGCGCTTCCACCCTGACCATGCAGGCGGCACGCCTCCTCGATAACCGCCCGACCCGCTCCTATCTCGCCAAATTCGGCCAGATGTTCCGCGCGTGGCAGCTCGAAGGCATGATGTCCAAGCGCGCGGTGCTTGAGCTCTATATGCGCCTTGCGCCGTTCGGCGGAAATATCGAGGGCGTTCGCGCGGCTTCCCTCGCCTATTTCGGTAAGGAGCCGCGCCACCTGACGACCGCAGAGGCCGCATTGCTCGTGGCGCTTCCGCAATCGCCCGAAAGCCGCCGTCCGGACCGTCATCCGCTCGCGGCGCGCATCGCCCGGGACCGGGTGATCGATCGGGCCGCCGCCGCCGGGGCGATCAGCAAAGCCGAGGCCGCATTCGCGAAACAGCAGACCTTTCATGCGAAGCGTTACGACTTCCCGGCGCTTGCGGCACACCTCTCCGAACGGATGGCGGCGGCTGACAAGGGCGACGTGATCAGGCTGACGATCGATGCCCGGCTGCAGAAGGGAGCCGAGGCGATCGTCGCGCGCCATGTGCAGAATGCGGGGCCTAAACTCTCCGCTGCCGCCATGGTGATCGACCATCAATCCGGCGAAGTCCTCGCCCATGTCGGCTCGGCGGGCTATTTCGACCACGACCGTCATGGTTCGATCGATATGACCTTGGCCGTCCGGTCGCCCGGTTCGGCGTTGAAACCGTTTATCTACGGGCTCGCTTTCGAAACGGGACAGGCGCATCCGGAAACGTTGATCCAGGACCGGCCGGTACGCTTCGGGCGCTATGCGCCTCAGAATTTCGACGACACCTATCACGGCGCGGTCACGGTCCGCCAAGCGCTTCAGCTATCGCTGAATGTTCCCGCCGTGAAGATGCTGGCCGCGGTCGGTCCCTCCCGGCTGGCATCGCGGCTCAGGCAGGCGGGTTTCGATATCGACCTGCCCCGCAATCTCGCCGTGGCGCTGGGAGGCGTGGGCCTGCGACTGGAGCAGCTTGCCGGTCTTTACGCAGCGCTTGCGCACGGCGGTGAGCCGGTCGCTCTGCGCTATCTCAAGGACGAGGCCCGACCGGGCGAGACGGCCGCCGAGCCGCTTCTGCGTCCCGCTGCGGCCTGGTATGTCGCCGATATTCTGCGCGGCGCTCCGCCACCGCCGCATGCGAAGGGCGGTGGAATCGCGTTCAAGACCGGCACGTCCTATGGCTACCGCGACGCCTGGGCGGCGGGCTTCGACGGGCGGTATGTCGTCGCCGTCTGGCTCGGCAGACCGGACGGCACGCCGACACCGGGCCTGACCGGTCTAACCAAAGCCGCGCCGATGCTGTTCGACATCTTCGCGCAGATCGGGGAGGAGCGAATCCCGCTTCCCCCACCCCCCGCCGGTGTGATCTCGGCGGAGAACACCGCCCTGCCGCCCCCGCTTGCCCATTTCCGCGAGCCGAACGCCGCAGCGGGGCTGGAGGCGACGGCCGATCCGCCGGTCCACATCGCCTTTCCGCCGGACCGGGCCGAACTCGAGGTCGCACGACAGGCAGGCGGATCGCAACTGCCTTTGGCATTCAAGGCCGAGGGCGGCGTCCTGCCGCTGACCTGGCTCGTCAATGGCGCGCCGATCGAGGCCGCGCCGCATCGCCGCGAGGCATTCTGGACGCCCACGGGCGGGGGGTTCGTGAACCTCTCCGTCATCGATGCTCGGGGCAGTGTCGACCGGGTCAATATTCGGCTCCGCTGACGGGCGGCTTGCCGCGTTGCGCGTGACACGCCGTCTGCGCCCACATTCCTCGCTATAGCCGGCGCAATCTCCAGCTCAAAAAAAACGCTTGGCCGGCGAATAACGGCCGACGCACAACTGTTCAGTGTGCGTCAACGAACAAACGCGACCGCTTCGACGATCGTCCGGCGGTTCGATCAGAGAAAAAATGCGTTCAACGGAGATGCATCATGGCGTACGCAGCGGACTTCTTCGACATCCTCAAGAGACCTATCGACTCGGTCAATCCGGCCCGTTCATCCCTGAAGGATGACGTCAAACATTTCTTTGAAGATCTGCTTCTCCATCCGGATTTTGACCAGATCGGCCGTCTCGATGCGAGCGGAGACGAGTTCAACATGTACCGGGAACTGGGCGCCTTGCCGGAAGCCTATCGCTAAGCCGGTGATGTGTATTTCCCGCAACAGCGATTGCGTTTTGAAAAGAATGTGTTAGAATTATGACAGCGACGCACGTTCGAATGCTGTCGCTAGCGTTTATCTCATCCCAATCACAGACGTTGCGAAAGCGAGGGCCGCCGTCCTCGCTTTCGTCATTTTCGGTCGCCGGCTCCCCGCATGCTTTCGGTCAGTTCGTCAGATTGATCATCCGCTCCACGGCCTGGCGGGCCCGCTCGGCAACCAGCGGATCGACCGTGACCTCCTCCTCCATATTGATCAGCGAGTTGAGGATCTTCGGCAGAGTGATCCGCTTCATATGCGGGCAGAAATTGCAGGGCCGGATGAATTGCACGCCCGGTGTCTCCGCCTGAACATTGTGGCTCATCGAGCATTCGGTCACGAGCAGCACCTTTGACGGGCGATGATCCTTCACCCAATGAATCATGCCGCTGGTCGAGCCGGTGAAGTCGGCCTCGTCGATGACATCCGGGGCGCATTCGGGATGGGCGATGATCTTGAGGCCCGGATGGGCTTCGCGGAACGTATGCAGCTCCGGCCCGGTGAAGCGTTCGTGGACTTCACAATGGCCATGCCAGGTGATGATCTCGACATTGGTCTGCGTCGCGACATATTTGGCAAGATATTCGTCCGGGATCATGATGACGCGCGGAGCCCCGAGGCTCTCGACGACCTTCACGGCGTTGGACGAGGTGCAGCAAATGTCGCTTTCGGCTTTCACATCGGCCGACGTATTGACGTAAGTGACGATCGGCACGCCGGGATAGGCTTCGCGGAGCGCCCGAACGTCAGCCCCCGTAATGGATGCCGCCAGGGAACATCCGGCGCGGCTGTCAGGGATCAGCACCGTCTTGTCGGGGTTGAGGATTTTCGAGGTCTCGGCCATGAAGTGCACGCCGCACTGCACGATGACATCGGCATCCGCTCTCGCGGCCTCCTTGGCCAGCTGGAGCGAGTCGCCGATGAAGTCGGAGACGCAATGGAAAATCTCCGGCGTCATATAGTTATGCGCCAGAATGACCGCGTTGCGCTCACGCTTCAGCTCGTTGATGGCTTTGACATAGGGCGCGAAGGCCGGCCACTCCACGGAGGGAATAACGGACGAAACACGCTCGTAAAGATGCGCAGTCTCCTTCGCCACTTCCTTCGTGAAAGGAAGATCAGGCGTGGGCAGGTGATGCGTCGGCGTCCGATCGCGCCGATCCAAATTCAAGCTGACGGTAGCCATCTCGTCCTCCGATGCCCCTGACGATGCGATGTAATATGCTCAAGTTGAGCATATCGGGGCCAAAAGCAGCCACCGATATATACTCAACCTGACCATAAGATAGGTCAGGGGCGGAGAGATTTCTAGTCCCAATTCGGTACGAGAGTTCAGGAGGGGCGCCCGGCGCTCATTTCGCCGAGTCGTCCTCTTCCTCCGACAAGGTCGCGACCATATGCGCCATGACCGACAGAAACAGGTCCCTCTGCTCCCTTGGGATCGCGTCCAGCATCTGCTTGTCGACCGTCGCCGCGAGAGGCTGCATTCTCTTGAGCGTATTGGTGCCCTTGCGGGTCAGCTTGACGGCATAGGCCCTTGCATCCGCGGCGGTTCGCTCGCGCTGAACGAGCCCCTTGTCCAGCATTCGCCGGACGATGTCGGCCAGTGTGGAGCGGTCGATGCCGGTCTTGTCGACCAGACCGGTCTGACTGATGCCCGGATCCTGCGCGATCGCCTCCAGTATGGCAAATTGCCGCGGCGTCACGCCCCCGGCCGGCATGCGGCGTGCGAACAGGTCGCCCGCACATTGCTCGGCCCGGTGAATGAGATGCGTGACCGATCCCTTGAACGGCGTCAGAGACGCGGTCTTCTTCTTCGCGCTCGGCGAAGTCTTGGCGTTGGGTCGCTTCGTGAGACCCTTGCCGGCAGGTTTCTTCTTGCGTGTGCTCATGCGAAGTACGACTGCTCTTGTTCCATCGTGGCCGACAACATCGCGTCTCGCCGCTGCTATTAGCATCCCGAAAGGGCGAATAGCAAGCCAGCCGCCCTCAGCTTTGGTCCGTGTGCCTCATTAATGCGCTGAAAATATGGAGGAATTCTTGCAAATTAAGACGAAGGAGCGTCTTCCGCGATCTGATATTTCTGCAGCAGCCCGATCTGCGCCATCATAAAAAGGATCGTAAGCGGCATAATTCCGAAAGTTTTGAACGCGACCCAGCTATCGGTTGAGAAGCTGCGCCAAACGAATTCATTCAAGACCGCGAGAAAGAGAAAGAAACCGGCCCAGCGCACGGTGAGCTTCCGCCAGCCTTCATCCTGCAATTGGATGACGTCCCCAAGCAGGATTTTCATCAGTGAACGTCCGAAATAGAGGCCGCCTCCCAAGGCTATGGCGAAAAGGAGGTTGACGATGGTCGGCTTCATTTTGATGAAGACATCATTGTGGAGATAGAGCGTCAAACCGCCGAAGACGAGCACGAAGACGCCCGTGACGAGCGGCATGACCGGGATTTTCCGCAGGAGCAGCCGGCTGACGATCAGCGAAATGACGGTTGCGCCCATGAACGCTGCGGTCGCGGTAAAAATGTCGAACCGATTATTCGTCAGGAAAAAGATAACAAGCGGGCCAAGCTCCAATATCAGCTTCAATAGTGGCATGGCCTTCCCCTGCTGCACGCGATCGATCCTAAGAGGTGGTTGATTTGGCCGTGATATTCGCCGGTGTTACCGATACCGGCCGCTTGTCGGGTTTCTGGCCATGATATTTGACGGCCTTTGCTACGGTCGTCCGGTAACGCTTCAAAAGATAAATTTGCGGCAGCGCGTAGATGACTGTCATCGGCATGAGACCGAATGCCTTAAATGTCACCCAAAAATGCTCCGATTGAGTCCGCCAAATGTACTCGTTCAATCCGGAAATAAAAATGAAGTAGGCAAGCCAAAGCCAGGTGAGGACACGCCAGCCCTCCTCCGTTAGCGAAATATTCTGTCCCAATAGGGCCTTGAATAAAGGCAAGCGCGTCAATAAGGCGACGACCAAAATGACCGAGAAAATGCTTCCGACAATCGTCGGCTTCATTTTCACATAGTCATTGTCGCCCAGAGCAAGCGTAAGCCCGCCTGCAGCGATGCTCGTGACTGCCGTAATGATCGCCATAAGCGCAAGCTGTCGAAACAGATACCAAGTCGCCGCCAAAGACACGACCGTTGCGGCCATCATCACTTCAGTGCCGGTCCGAAAGTCGTACTCCGTCGTGACCAGGAAGAACAGACCCAGCGGCATGAATTCGATAAAGAGCTTGGTGACTAGCTTCGTCGACGGGGAAAGTCTATCCAACGTAACGCACCCACTTCTGTTCAACATTACAGCCCGGCGATCGCGCGGGCGAAATCACCTGCGTCGAACGGCTGGAGATCATCTGCCCCCTCCCCAACGCCGATGGCGTGGACAGGGAGTTTGTGCTTGTCGGCGATGGCAACAAGAATGCCGCCGCGGGCCGTGCCATCAAGCTTTGTCATAATGAGACCGGTGACGCCGGCGGTCTTCTTGAAAATGTCCACTTGATTAAGTGCGTTTTGCCCGGTCGTGGCGTCAAGCGTCAAGAGGACAGTGTGAGGCCCTGTCGGATCGATCTTTTTGATGACGCGAACGATTTTTTCCAGTTCCGCCATCAGATCGGCCTTGTTCTGAAGCCGGCCGGCGGTGTCGATGATCAGAAGGTCCCGATTCTCCTCGCGCGCCTGTCTGAGAGCGTCGAAGACCAGGCCGGCGGCATCGGCGCCGGTTCCCCGCGCCACCACCGGCGAGCCGGTCCGCTCGCCCCAGATCCTGAGCTGTTCGATGGCGGCGGCACGAAACGTGTCGCCCGCGGCGAGCAGAAGGCGCTTCCCCTCGCCCGCGAATTGCCTTGCGAGCTTGCCGATGGTGGTCGTCTTGCCGGTGCCGTTGACGCCAACGACGAGGATGATATGCGGCCGGTTCGCGCTGTCGATCTTCAGCGGCACCGCGACCGGCCGCAGAGCGGATTCGACTTCTTCGGCCAGGATCGTCTTAACGGCTTCCGGCGAGATTTCCTTCTCATACCGTCCTTCCGAGAGCCGGTCGGTAATGCGCATTGCCGTCTCCAGCCCGAGATCGGCCTGGATGAGCAGATCCTCCAGCTCCTCCAGCGTCGCCGCATCGAGCTTACGCTTGGTGAAGACGCCGGTGATGCCGTCGGAGAGCTCCGTCGAAGTCTTGGCAAGGCCGTGACGGAGCCGCTGGAACCATCCCAATTTGGCGGAAGCGGCCGGCTCATTCGCGGCCTCCTGCCCGTCCGGAGATTTCTCCGTCTCCATCTGCTCAGGGTGGGCCGCCGGTTCTTTCGTCTCTGAGGGATTGTCCCTGTTGAACAGGCGGCCGAACACGCCCTTCGCTTTCGGCTCCGTTTGCGTCACGCCACCATAACCCCCGTTAGTCGTCCTGCTTCATGTCCCGTCACGGATGCGCTGACGAGGCGGCCTGACGCCACCGGCGCGTCGAGTTCCATCTCGGCGAAGTGCGGCGTGCGCCCGATATGGCCGTTTTCCGTGAGGATCTCAATTCGGCGTCCGTGGCAGGACTTAAGATAAGCATCCAAAGCCGCCATCCCAATATGGCGAAGCCGATCGGCGCGCTCCTTCACCTCGGCGCGGTCGAGCTGGGGCATGCGCGCAGCCGGCGTCCCCGGCCGGGGTGAAAAGGGGAAGACATGCAGATAGGTCAGCCCACAATCCTCCACCAGCCTCGCAGAGTTCGCGAACATCGCCTCCAATTCGGTCGGAAAGCCGGCAATGATGTCCGCGCCGAACACGATATCCGGCCGCAAGCGGCGCGCCCTTTCGCAAAAGGCGACGGCGTGGGCGCGGGAATGCCGCCTCTTCATGCGCTTCAGGATCAAATCGTCGCCGGCCTGCAGAGAAAGATGCAGATGCGGCATGAGCCGCTCCTCCTCCGCCAGTGCCCGCATCAGAGCCTCGTCCGCTTCGATCGTGTCGATCGAGGACAGCCGCAGACGGGGCAATTCAGGAACGAGTGTCAAGATTTTGCGCACGAGCCGGCCCAAACTCATCTCGCCCGGCAGGTCCGCGCCATAGGCCGTGATATCGACGCCCGTCAGCACCACTTCGCGATAGCCGCGCTCCGCCAGCGTGCGGACCTGATCGACCACCGCGCCGGCGGGCACGGACCGCGAATTGCCGCGCCCATAGGGAATGATGCAGAAGGTGCAGCGGTGATCGCAGCCATTCTGAATCTGGACATAGGCGCGGGCGCGGCTGCCGAAACCGGTCACCAGATGATGCGCCGTCTCGCGCACGGACATGATGTCGTTGACGGCGACGCGCTCGCCGGCTCCGGCGGCAAGCGCAGCGAAGGTCGCCGGACGCATCTTTTCGTCATTGCCGATCACATGGTCGATCTCACCCATGGAGGCGAAGCTCTGCGGATCGGTCTGAGCGGCGCAGCCGGTCACGACAATGCGTGCATCGGGATTTTCGCGGCGTGCCCTGCGGATCGCCTGCCGCGTCTGCCTGACAGCCTCGGCGGTCACGGCGCAGCTATTGACAATAATGGTATCTTCGAGCCCCGCCGTCCGGGCATGCTCGGCCATCGCCTCGCTTTCATAGGCGTTCAGACGGCAGCCGAAATTGATGATCCGTGGCTCACTCATTGTCGTGGTTCGGTTTCTTCAGCTTGCCAGGGCGTGCTCGCCAAAATCGAACACATCCTCATAATCCATTGACCAGGGACCGGTCATCAGAATGCGCCCGTCAGGCTCGCGCCATTCGATTTCGAGGTTACCGCCGGGTAAAGCGATCGTGACATGGCGCCCGGTCAAACCCTTTCGTGCCGTCACCACGGCGGCGGCGCAGGCGGCCGTTCCGCACGCTCTCGTCAGCCCTGCGCCGCGTTCCCAGACGCGCAATCTCACGGCGTCGGGCGCCAGGATCTGGGCGAGCGAAACATTGGCGCGCTCCGGAAATAGCGCGTCATGCTCGATCCGCGGTCCCACTTCGCTCAAATCATACGCATCGAGGTCATCGACAATGAAGACGCAATGCGGGTTCCCAATATTGACGACGCCCGGGCTGCTGAGCCGGGGCGCATCGCCGCCATCGAACGAAACGTCCAGAGCCGTCATATCCCCGGCGGGCCGCGAGAGGGGTATCTCATCCCATCCGAAACGAGGCGGGCCCATATCGACGGTTACATCGCCGCCTGGCCGCAATGTGCAGGCGAGCACACCGGCATCGGTCTCGACGGCAGTGTCGGCATGCCCGGTTTCCTCGGCGAGAAGCGCCGCAACACAGCGCGTCGCATTTCCGCAAGCGGCCACCTCGCCGCCATCGGCATTGAGAATGCGCATATACGCATCGGCCTTGTCAGACGGCTCGATGAGAATAATCTGGTCACAGCCTACGCCCTGCGTCCGGTCGGCAATTCGCCGCGCTGCCGCCGCATCAATTCTCAGGCCCGAGGTGCGGACGTCGAACACGGCGAAGTCATTACCGAGACCGTTCATCTTCCGGAAGCTATGCGTATTGCTGACCATGCGGCTTTATATGGCGATAATTCCCATCGACACAAACGATTTCCGGGACGTGCCGAACGGAGCAAGCCTATTCCTTTACGAGTGAATGACGCTTAAATGACAGACGCAGAGTCTAAACTAACTCTTGTTCAAGTGGAATCACATGAACGAGGTCAAGTTGATTTATTTTCAATAAGTTAGCGCAACTGTCCGCGTCTATTTGGACGCGCGTTGCACTAGGGAGCGAGAACGATGGAAACGGGGATGGTTATTACGGTCTACCTTGCGTCCGCTTTGGTGGCGGCAATCGTCGCCAGCATTGCCGCCCATGGCCGGAGCCGTCACCCCGGCTATTGGATGATCTTTTCGTTTCTGTTTCCGCCAGCCGTGCTCTTGTTGCTGATCCTGCCGAAGGGTCACGGCCAATATGAACGCGGCCAGGATCCGTTCCGGGACCGGGACGATCGTGATGATTTCTTATGAGGATTTGGCGCTCGCCTGATCGCGTCCCGTCTCCTTTGCCTTCGAAACCGCCGGCAGCAACTCGTTCTCGATATTCTCCGGGCTGAGAGGCCCGACAATTTTATAAACGATCTGCCCCGCGCCATCGACAACATAGGTTTCCGGCACCCCGTAGACGCCCCAGTCAATGGACACACGGCCGTTGCGGTCGGCGCCGATCGCATCGAACGGATTTCCCAGCCGCTGAAGGAAGCGGCGCGCGGCGGCCGGCTCGTCTTTGTAGTTGATGCCCATCAGCCGCAGGCCGTGCTGATTCTTGAGCTGGACGAGCAGCGGCTGCTCCTGAATGCAGGGCCCGCACCAGGATGCCCAGACATTGACGATACTTACCTCACCCGTGGTGAGGTCGACACTATCGAGGCCCGGCGTCGCATTGCCGGTCTCGTTCAGACCTTCCACGGGCGCGAGCTTGAATTCGGGAACGGGCTTTCCGATCAGCGCGGAAGGCAGACGCGAGGGATCTCCCGAGTAAAGAGCGACAAGAAAGAGCCCCGTCAGCGCCGCGACGACAATGAGCGGCAAGAGGAAACCGCCGCGAAGGACCTTTCTTTCCCGAATGTCCGCCGTCATGCGCTTTTCCCGCTATCGCCAGGCACATCCGAGCGCCGCCGGATACCTTGCGCCTCGAGCCGGAGAAGCGCCTCGCGCTGCCTGCGTTCCTCGTAAATCGCGCGGATCACGAGACCAGCAACGACCACCGCCGTCACGGCGTAAGCGGACCAGATAAATGCGGCATGGGGGCCGAGATCCATGAACACTCCTATTCGGCTGCCTTGAGCGTCGCCGCCTGGCCGACGCGCGTTACGATCATCGTCTCCACCCGCCGCTTTAGGATCTCCGTGCGCATGGCTTTGAAATGCAGCCATATGAACAGACAGGTGAAGCCGAGCGCCATGACGAGAAGCGGCCATAGCAGGCTTAGCGCAATGGTCGGTCGCCCCAAGCGCATCACGCTGGCCGGCTGATGCAGCGTATTCCACCAATCGACCGAGAATTTGATGATCGGAATGTTGACGAAGCCGACGATGGCGAGAATGGCGGCGGCCCGTCCGGCGCGCGACGGCTCCTCGAAGGACTGCCAGACGGCGATCAGCCCGAGATAGAGAAAAAACAGAATGAGCACCGACGTCAGCCGTGCATCCCAGACCCAATAGGTGCCCCACATGGGCTTGCCCCAGAGGCTGCCGGTCACCAGCGCCAGCAACGTGAAGGCCGCGCCGATCGGGGCGGCGGCCTTGGCCGAGACATCGGCCAGCGGATGCCGCCAGATCAGCGATCCGATGGAGGAGACCGCGATCAGCGTGTAGCAGAACATTGCGAGCCAAGCCGAAGGCACATGAATGTACATGATCCGCACGGTCTCGCCCTGCTGGTAATCGGCCGGCGCGACGAAAAACGAAAGATAAAGGCCCACACCCATCAGCACGACCGTCACCCCCGCAAGCCAGGGCAGCACACGGTCGGTGAGGCGCATGAAGAAACTCGGATTTGCGAGCGTAGAGAATCTTGGCATTGCCAGACATATTTGTCGCCAGGAGAACCAGTTTGCAAGTTAAGCCGCAAAGCCGGCCACTATTGAAACGCGATGCTGCGACCCGGAGCCGCAGGAGAGCGGCACTCTTTCAAGCCTAAACGGCGATTTCGAGGCCATCTAAGGCAGATTGAGGCGGAGAGCGGCAGCCGTCCCAAGCGGCGCCAGCACAAGAGACGCCAGGCTCAGCGCACACAATATCGAGAACGCCCCTGAGAAGTTCCCCGGTCCCGTTACCACGGCATCAACCGCCGAGACGCCGAAAATGAGGATCGGCACATAGAGCGGCAGGATCAGTAGCGGCAGGAGAAGACCACCCTTGCGCAGGCCGAGCGTCAGCGCCGCCCCGATGCCGGCCAGGAAGCTCAGCGCCGGCGTGCCCGCGAGCAAGGTGAGCATGAGCGGCCCATAGGCCCGCCCGTCCATATTGAGCATGAGCGCCAGGAGCGGCGCGAGCAGCACGAGCGGAATGCCAACGCTCAGCCAATGCGCGATCGCCTTTCCGAACGCCACCAGCTCCAGGGGCAACGGCCCGAGCGCGATCACTTCAAGGGAGCCGTCCTCATAATCATCGTGAAACATGCGGTCGGCCGAGAGGAGCGAGGATAAGAGAAGCGCAACCCACAAAACGCCGGGCGCAATACGGCTCAGCAGATTGAGGTCGGGGCCGAGGCCGAGCGGCAGCGTCGCAATAATGATCAGATAGAAGCCGAGCGCGGTCGAGATGGCTCCGCCTTGCCGGCGGAAGAGACGCAAATCGCGGCCTATCAGGGCAAGAAATGCCGTCATTGAAGCTCCGCCCCTTCGCGTCCCGCAAGATCGCTAAAATCGATCGTCTTCGATTCCGACCAGCCGAGCTGCGTGTGGGTTGCCGCAACCACAATGCCGCCGGAGGCCAGATGCTCCGCAACCATCCCCGCCAGGATCGTCTGCGATGCTTTATCGAGCGAGACGGCGGGCTCATCGAGCAGCCAGAGCGGACGCCGGGCGCAAATGAGCCGCGCGATGCTCAGACGGCGCTTCTGTCCCGCCGAGAGATAGCCCGCCTGGATATCCGCAAGCTCGGCAAGCGCGAGACGCTCCGCAGCCTGCGCGGTCGTCTCGCGGCTGCCCTGGAGGAAGTTGGCGAAAAATTCAAGATTTTCTAATACGGTGAGGGCGGGCTTGATCCCGTTCAAGTGACCAATATAGTGGCATTGTTCACCAACGCTGCGCTCTTCGTCGCCTCCCTCGAGCCGGACCGTTCCTTCAGTCGCGGGAAGAAAACCGGCGATACAGCGCAGAAATGTCGTTTTGCCAGCGCCATTGGGGCCGATCACGGTCAGTGCGTGGCCTCCTTCCGCGTCCAAGTTGAGGCCCTCGAAAATGATCCGTGTCCCGCGCATCGCCGCGAGGTTATTGACGATGAGTTGTATAGCGGGATCCGTTATCATGTGACAGAACGACTTTTGTTTGTTCGCAAAGGCGCGCGGCCAACTCTATATGATAGGAAGCTTTGGAAGACCAGCGGGGCGCTCCCCGGTTGTTCGCGCATAGAATTGGAGGCCCTTAGCAATGACGAACGTTGCGTCCAACTCACTTGACAGCTTCAACTGCCGCCGCACGCTCGATGTGGACGGCAAACCATACGAATATTTCAGCCTGCCGGAAGCGGAGAAAAACGGTCTTGCAGGGATTTCGCGCCTTCCGTTCTCGCTGAAGGTGCTTTTGGAAAACCTGTTGCGTTTCGAAGACGGCCAGACCGTGACCGCCGACGATATTAAGGCGATGGCCGCCTGGCTGACGGATCGCACATCGGCCCGCGAAATCGCCTACCGCCCCGCGCGGGTGCTCATGCAGGATTTCACCGGCGTTCCGGCTGTCGTCGACCTCGCCGCGATGCGCGATGCCATGGCGAAGATCGGCGGCGATCCGGAGAAGATCAATCCGCTCGTTCCCGTCGATCTCGTGATCGACCATTCGGTCATGGTGGATGCCTTCGGCAACGGCATGGCGTTCAAGACCAATGTCGAGATGGAATACAAGCGCAATAAGGAGCGTTATGAGTTCCTGCGCTGGGGCGCGGGCGCGTTCGACAATTTCCGCGTCGTGCCGCCCGGCACCGGCATCTGCCATCAGGTGAATCTCGAATATCTTGCCGAGACGGTCTGGACCAAGGAGCGGAACGGCGTCACTCAGGCTTTCCCCGATACGCTCGTCGGCACCGACAGCCATACGACCATGGTCAACGGCCTCGCCGTGCTCGGCTGGGGCGTCGGCGGGATCGAGGCGGAAGCGGCGATGCTCGGCCAGCCGATCTCGATGGTCATTCCGGAAGTTGTCGGCTTCCGCATGAGCGGCAAGCTCAGTGAAGGCGTGACGGCGACCGACCTTGTCCTGACCGTGACGCAAATGCTGCGCAAAAAGGGCGTCGTCGGCAAATTCGTCGAATTTTTCGGCGAAGGGCTCGGCAAACTGTCTCTCGAAGATCAGGCGACGATCAGCAACATGGCGCCCGAATATGGCGCAACCTGCGGCTTCTTCCCGATCGACAACGACACGCTGGCTTATTTGCGGGCGACGGGCCGCGACCCGCACCGCATCGCGCTGGTCGAGGCCTACGCCAAGGCCCAAGGCATGTGGCGCGACGACTCAACGTCCGATCCGGTTTTCACCGATACGCTGGAGCTCGATCTCTCAACGGTCGTGCCGAGCCTTGCAGGCCCGCGCCGGCCGCAGGATCGCGTTGAGCTTGCCACTGCCTCGGAAGGTTTCGAGACAGCTCTTGCAGAAATTCGCGGCATCAAGCCGGGCAGCGAAGCGGCCAAAATGACGGCGGAAGGCGGCGCTCCCTCGCCGAGCCTGGGAAAAAGCGGCAAGGTCGAAGGTGCTGACTACGATATCGCCGATGGCCATGTCGTCATTGCGGCGATCACATCCTGCACCAACACGTCGAACCCGTCGGTTCTCGTCGCCGCCGGTATTCTCGCGCGCAACGCACACGCCAAGGGACTGAAGGTCAAGCCTTGGGTCAAGACCTCGCTCGCCCCGGGCAGTCAGGTCGTGACCGACTATCTGACGAAATCCGGCCTTCAGAAGGAGCTCGACGCGCTTGGCTTCGATCTGGTCGGCTATGGATGCACGACCTGTATCGGCAATTCCGGTCCGCTGCCGGAACCGATCTCGAAAGCGATCCACGAGAATGACATCGTTGCCGCGGCTGTCCTTTCCGGCAACCGCAATTTCGAGGGCCGCGTCAATCCGGATGTGCGCGCCAACTATCTGGCCTCGCCGCCGCTCGTCGTCGCCTATGCGCTCGCGGGATCGATGAAGGTCAACCTGACCGCCGATCCGCTCGGCACCGACGCGGACGGCAATCCCGTCTATCTCAAGGACATCTGGCCATCGTCGAAAGAGATCGCCGAGATCATTCGCGAGACGATCACGCCGGAAATGTTCAAGAACCGCTATGGCGACGTGTTCAAGGGCGACGAGCGCTGGCAGGCCATGGGCTCATCCACGGGGGCGGGCCTCACCTATGGCTGGAACCCAACCTCGACCTATGTTCAGAACCCGCCCTATTTCGAGCATCTGTCGATGGAGACCGCCAAGGTGGAGAACATCGAGGGGGCTCGCATCCTCGGTCTGTTCCTGGACTCGATCACCACCGATCACATCTCCCCCGCCGGCGCGATCAAGAAGGACGGACCGGCGGGCCAATATCTGATCGAGCATCAGGTGCCGCCACGCGAGTTCAACTCCTACGGGTCGCGCCGGGGCAACCACGAAGTGATGATGCGCGGAACCTTCGCCAATATCCGCATCAAGAACCAGATGGTGCCCGGCGTCGAAGGCGGCGAAACGGTGCATTATCCGGATGGCGAGCGGATGCCGATCTATGACGCGGCGATGCGCTACCATGATGAAGGCGTGCCGCTGGTGGTCTTCGCCGGCAGGGAATACGGCACCGGCTCGAGCCGCGACTGGGCGGCGAAGGGCACGCTGCTGCTCGGCGTGCGTGCGGTCATCGCGCAGAGCTTCGAGCGCATCCATCGCTCCAATCTGGTCGGCATGGGCGTGCTGCCGCTCGTATTCGAAGAGGGTACATCCTGGCAGAGCCTCGGCCTTAAGGGCGACGAGAAGGTCACCATCCGGGGCCTCGAAAATCTCGCGCCGCGGGCGCATCTGACCGCTCATATCGAATATGCCGACGGGACGAGCAAGGATGTCGATCTGCTCTGCCGGATCGATACGGTCGACGAGCTGAGCTATTTCCGCAATGGCGGCATTTTGCACTATGTGCTCAGAGGGCTCGCCTCGGCGGCATGACGGCGCCGGAAGGAGACGACTCACCCAGTCGTGACTGGCAATTGAATATTGACGGCGTGATACTGCCAGTTGAACGAATGGGTGAGTAAGGACTGAAGACCCGAATGACAGATACATATCGCTGGGAGGCGCGGCTTCGTGCCTTCCATCTTTCAAGGCGCTGCAGGGGAATACTGATTGGCGCCTTGACCGGTCTGGCTGTCGCGGCCGGATTCTCCAATCTGGCAATGGCGCAGCAGCAAAAGCGCGTCGACGTGCTGGAGCTTTTCACGAGCCAGGGCTGCTCGTCCTGTCCGCCGGCTGATGCGCTTCTCAGAAAACTCGCGGAGCGCGACGACATTGTCGCCCTGAGCTTCCCTGTCAGCTATTGGGACCATCTCGGCTGGAGGGACACGCTTGCGAAGGAAGCCTTCAATAACCGCCAATACAGCTATGCGGCGGCGCGCGGCGATCGCGAGGTCTACACGCCCCAGCTCATCGTGAACGGCATCACCCATGTCGTCGGCAGCCGGCACACCGCCATCGAGACGGCGCTAAGTGACACCGCACGGCAGCTCGCGCCGGCCACGGTTCCGGTTTCCGTCGGATATGACAAGGGTCAGATTCATGTGGACGTCGGATCGGCTCCCGAGGGCAGTGCCTATCGCTCAGGACGTCTTTGGGTCGCGTGCTATAACAAGTCCGTAGACGTCGCAATTGCGCGAGGCGAAAATACCGGGCGGGAGATCACCTACACAAATGTCGTGCGTGAGTGGTGGCCTGCGGGAAAATGGCAAGGAAATTCAACGCGCTTCGACGCGCCTATCCCACGCGGCGCATCCTTCGACGGGATCGCAGTTCTTCTGCAGGCTGATGATTCTCGCGCGATGCTCGGAGCCGCCTCAATCCCGTTCCGATCCGAGTAGGATTGAGAGTCATCTCTGCCACATCTTGATTATAAGCAGTGCGTTCGGCCCGAAAATTGTATAAATTTTAAGGTCACTGCGTGCTATGCGCTTGCGAAATGCCTAATCTTTTATAGGTTTGTGATTCGCAGGCGCATAGGTGATGGCTTACTGGCTTTTCAAAAGCGAACCTGGTGCCTGGTCTTGGGACGATCAGGTGAAGAAGGGCGCCAAGGGCGAAGAATGGGACGGAGTGCGCAATCATACAGCGAAGCTCAACATGCTCGCCATGAAGCCCGGCGACCTCGGTTTCTTCTATCATTCGGTCGACGAGAAACGGATCGTGGGAATCGCGAAAGTGATCTCCGATCCGCATCCCGACTCGACCGACGAGACTGGCACATGGTTCTGCGTAGACATTGCCGCAGAAACGCCGCTCCCCCGTCCGGTGTCATTAGCTGAGATCAGGGAGGAGCCGCGTCTTGCCGAGATGGCGCTTGTGAAGCAGTCGCGTCTCTCGGTGCAACCCGTCACGGAAAACGAATGGGAGATTATTTGTAAAATGGCTGCAGTGAAAAAAGCGACAAAGAGCGCATCGAAACCGGCGGCGAAAGCTCCGGCGAAGACCGCGACGAAGACGGCGAAGGCGCCGGCGAAGGCCGCGACGAAAACCACGGCGAAGGCCGCGACCAAAACCGCAGCGAAGACGACGGCGGCGAAGAAGCCGGCGGCGAAGAGCGCTGCGGCAAAGAAGCCGGCGGCGAAAAAGCCAGCGGCGAAGAGCGCGAAGAAATAGGCTCCGTAATCTCACGGACCTAACCGTTAAGCTCCTCTTTACCGGGAGCGCATCCAATGTCCCCATTGGTCTCAATTCGGGGCGGATGCCATGGATTTTCTTCGCGTTCTCCTAAGTGCTTTTTTGGTCGTATGGCTCGGCGTGCCTGTTGCGTCTTGGGCCGGGGCATCGTCTGTCGTCGATGTGACGATCGATCAAGCGCGGCTTATCCGACTGGAAACGGATGCCGCGCAGATCATCGTTGGAAATCCGGCGATCGCTGATGTCTCGGCGCAAAATGCTCGTTTGCTCGTGGTCACCGGTAAGTCCTATGGAACGACCAATCTGATCGCACTCGATAGCGAGGGGCGCGAGATTTTTAGCGCACGCCTTGGTGTACGTGAAGGCGAAATGCGTCAGGTCACGCTATACAAAGGCACGGCGCGTCAGTCTTACCACTGCGCGCCGGATTGCCAGCCTGTGCTGTCGATCGGCGACGACAAGGCGCGGTTCGAGCAGCTCGCGGACACCGTGTCGAAGAAATTCGGCGTGGTAAGCTCGGCGATCGGCGGACGCTGATACATGATTATGTTTGACTGGAACGAACGTCGCCCCGGACGGAGCGAAGCGGAGATCCGGGACTATTGGCATATCCGCAAAGTCAATGCGCAACGGATAGAGAAATGGGCGCCGGATCAGGTCCGGCGCGACGAACATGTATTTCGGACGATTCCGTGTAAGGCGATCCTGCATCAGGGCCGGGCGTCTGCGGCACTTGCGAGCAGCTTCTCGACATAGGCTGGCACCACCTCGGTCGCCTTGCCGTGAATCTTTTCATGGAAGTAGGACACGCCATCGGACGGCTCGAGATTGAGCTCGACCGTATGAGCGCCGCGGTTGCGCGCCTCGGCAACAAAGCCGGCCGCCGGATAGACCGTTCCGCTGGTGCCGGCCGAGATGAAGAGGTCGGCTTCCGCCAGCGCATTGTCGATGCGCTCCATGTGGTAAGGCATTTCGCCGAACCAGACGACATCCGGTCGTAATCCGCCAGGGACCGCGCAAGCCCGGCAGACCATTTCGACGGTCAGCTCTTCTTCGCCCCAGGGCGCGCGCTGTCCGCAATTGTTGCAGAGCATCTGCCCCATTTCTCCGTGCATGTGAATGAGATTGCGGGTGCCCGCCGCCTCGTGAAGCCGGTCGACATTCTGCGTGACGATGAGGACGTCGCCTGGATATTCGCCATCGAGCCGCGCGAGAGCGCGATGTGCGGCATTCGGCTGCACGCCCCGATTCTCGCGGCGGCGCATATTATAGAATTCGAGGACCTTTGCCGGGTTGTGGATGAAGCCCTCCGGCGTCGCCACTTCGCGATAGTCGTATTTTGCCCAGACGCCGTCTGCGTCGCGAAATGTGGAGAGGCCGGACTCGGCGGACAGTCCCGCCCCGGTCAGCACGACGATCTTTTGAAACTGAACCATGATGTCCTGTTGCGATTCTCGCTCACGCATTTCCCGGAACGGGCACGCCGCGCTCCGGTCGGCGGCTTGCGTCCCTTACCGAGACCAATGACCATATCGGAGATCGGTGATGCCGAACAGTTTTGAAGCCTACGCCCATCTCGCCAGCCAGGCCGCCCGCACCGGCTGGTACGCGGTCATCGCCCGGATGACGCGCCGCCGCGTCGCCCAATTGAGTGAGGGCGCGCGCGCCTATCGCCCGTCGCGCCCGACGCCGCGCGATATGGACCTTTTCCGCGCGGCACTCACCTTGCAGCGCGGCGATGCGGAAAATGTCCGGCGCGGCATCTATCCGGCAATGGATGACGAGGAATCGCTTCTCAAGCATATCGAGGCGTTGCGCCAGATGTTTGCGGACCTTCCAGCGTCGACGGAACGCCGGCTCGCGGGCAGGGCCGAGGAGGCGGCAGCCCTGCCGGAGGCGGAAGGGCTGCCCGGCTATTACGCACGCAATTTCCATTACCAGACCGACGGCTATCTGAGCGCGGACTCCGCACGGCTCTACGACATTCAGGTCGATACGCTGTTCATCGGCGCATCGGGCGCCATGCGGCGCCAGACGCTGCCTGCGATCGCCGCCTATGTCCGCGGCAAGGATCAGCGCAAGCTGTCCATGCTCGATGTCGCCTGCGGCACGGGCCGCTTTCTCGCCCAGGCGGCGCAAGCCTTTCCGGCGATGCCGATGACGGGCATCGATTTGTCCGCCGCCTATGTTGAGACGGCGCGCGACTATCTGGCGGACCGGCGCAACATCAAGGTTGTCCAGGGCAATGCCGAATCGCTCCCGGTTCCGGACGCCAGCCAGGACATTGTGACCTCGATCTATCTCTATCACGAGTTGCCTGGCGAGGTCCGGCGCGCCGTGACGAAAGAGGTGCTCCGCGCCCTCAAGCCCGGCGGGATCTATGTGCTGGTCGACTCTCTGCAATGGGGCGACGTGCCGGACTATGACGGGCTCCTGGAAGCCTTTCCGGTCCGTTTCCACGAACCCTATTACGAGCATTATCTCGGCGACGACCTCACCGCCCTTTTCTCCACCTGCGGCTTCGAGCCCGTCGAAACTTCTCTGGCCTTTCTATCCAAGGTCGTAGTAGGACGAAAGCCCGTCTAGATCCACCCTCGTTCAATTGGAATCAATTGAACGAGGGTGGATCTATATCAAAAGGCGAGCGCAACTGTTCCCGCGTCCATCCCCGCCTACGCGGGGATGGACGCGGGAACAGTTGCGCTAAGTTTCGACCTGATCCGGAGAGTCAATGCTGAACTATGTAGTGCTGGCGGCGCTCGCCGGCTTTTTCCTGCCGCTGCAGGCGCTTATCAATGCCCGCACCAGCCACATCCTCGGCGGCCCGTTCTGGGCGACGCTGGTGAATTTCACCGGAGGCACGCTGATGCTGATGGCTTTGCTGGCGATCACTCGCGCACCGGTGCCGAGCTGGGAGCAGTTCGGCCGCGTTCCATCCTATGGCTGGATCTCCGGGCTTTTCGGTGTGATGTTCGTCGCACAGGCGGCGTTCACGGTGCCCAAACTCGGGGCCGTCGCAATGCTCGCCGTCGTCGTTGCCGGGCAGATGTTCGGCGCCATCGTCTATGATCATTTCGGCGTGCTTCAGGAGCCTCAGCCCGCAAGCTGGGACAGGATCATCGGCGTATTGTTCCTCCTTGCCGGCGTCTATCTCATCCTGCGCCCGGACCGGTGAGACCGGTCGAAAAAGAGGTGAGGATAATTTGAGGATAACCAGCGATTCAGAAAGTTGTGTCTCGCACTGAGGAGCGCTTCGTGGCAATTGGATGCAACCTAAGAGGGTGTCAGGCTTAAGTTTGAGAGAGAACTTTTATGAGGCGACCGACCGCCGTTCGACTCCGCAATAAGCTGCGTCATTGGGTAAACGACATCCGGTTGTGGGTCTATAGATCAATTTGGAAAATGGATATCGGCACGCGCGTCGCACATAATGCCATCGGCATGGCGCTGGCTTATCCAATGCCGCATTGCCCCCTGTGGCGTAGATAGTGATCGGCAAGCACGATGGCCAGCATGGCCTCGCCTACGGGCACGGCGCGGATCCCGACGCAAGGATCGTGCCGACCTTTGGTCACAATGTCTGTTTCCTGACCATTCGCGTCGATCGTCCGGCGGGGTGTGAGGATCGACGAGGTCGGCTTGACCGCGAAACGGGCAATTATCGGCTGTCCGGTGGAGATTCCACCTAAAATTCCGCCGGCGTTATTCGAAATAAAGGCAGGTTGCCCATCTTCGCCGAGATGCATTTCATCGGCATTCTCCTCGCCTGAAAGAGCGGCGGCACCAAATCCGGCGCCGATCTCGACGCCTTTGACCGCATTGATGCTCATCATGGCGGACGCAATATCCTGGTCGAGCTTGGCGTAGAGCGGAGCGCCAAGTCCGGTGGGCGCGCCTTCCGCGACGACCTCGACCACAGCGCCGCAGGATGAGCCGCGTTTGCGGATGCCGTCGAGATAGGCCGCCCAGCCCTGGACGCTTTCGTGGTCGGGCGAGAAGAACGGATTGCGCCCGACCTCGTCCCAATCCCAGTTCGCCCGGTCGATCCTTTCCGTCCCAAGCTGAATAAGGGCTCCGCGCACCGTCACGCCCGGCACGATCTTGCGCGCAATGGCGCCCGCCGCGACCCGCATGGCGGTCTCCCGCGCGGAGGAGCGCCCGCCGCCGCGGTAATCGCGGATGCCGTATTTGGCGGTGTAGGTGTAGTCCGCGTGGCCGGGCCGGTATTTGTCTTTGATCTCGCCATAGTCCTTAGAGCGCTGATCGGTGTTTTCGATCATGAGCGAAATCGGCGCGCCGGTCGTAACCTGGACGCCGTCCGCATTCTCGAACACGCCCGACAGGATTTTGACCTGGTCCGCCTCCTGGCGCTGGGTCGTGTAGCGCGACTGCCCGGGGCGGCGTTTGTCCAGATAGGGCTGGATGTCGCTTTCGGTCAGCGGAATGCCGGGCGGGCATCCGTCGACGACGCAGCCAATGGCCGTCCCATGGCTCTCGCCCCAGGTGGTAATGCGGAATAGATGGCCGAAGCTGTTGTGGGACATGGGCGGCGCTCGTTCGTGAAAGCTATTTAGACGAGCCGCAGGTAAAGGTCAAAGCGCATCGCGAAGGTCGCCAGCGTGGAAATTCGCGGCGAGCAAAGCGGGCGGTACTGATTGGACCAACAATTAACAGGGCTCAGTTCCTTGTTGATGGGGCGTCGCAATCAGATGACCTCCAACCCTCTTGCGCTTAAGTTGCATCCTCATCTTTGCGCAATTTCAGATGGGTGTCACGCACAGGCGTGTCGAGGCGCGGATCTGACGAGGAAATTTTTGGCATGAGATTGAGAAATTACTGGCGATCGTTGAAGTTCCTTGCGCGGACCGTCCGGCGCAGCACCGGGAAATATCCTCGCGAATGCACCCTGTGCGGCTACCGCGGAAAATTCCTCGGCTACGGTTATCCCTATATGTGCGACATTCTCTGCCCGAAATGCGGTACGCTGGAACGGCATCGTTTGCTTTGCCTTGCGAACCGCGAGCATGATTTCTTCCGTAATCGCGACGTTCTCCACTTCGCGCCCGAACAGGCTATCCAAAAGCTTGTCCTCGATCATCGACCCCGCTCCTACACGACTGCCGATCTTTTCGCTCCAGGCGTCGATCTGAAGGAAAATATTGAAGCGCTTACGCTTGATGACAAACGCTTCGATCTCGTCATCTGCCTCCACGTCCTTGAACACGTGAACGACAGGAAGGCGGCAAGCGAACTCTTCCGGGTGCTTAAGCCGGGCGGCATCTTGCTTGCGATGTTTCCGATCGTGGAAGGATGGGATTCAACATTTGAAGAACTCCGCGCGGACCACACCAGAGGAGCGCCTCCTCTATTTCGGCCAGCACGATCATGTCCGGTTTTTTGGCCGCGATGCGCGGGAGCGGCTTTCAGCGGCTGGCTTCGATGTCGAGGAATATACCGCCATCGAACCCCACGTATCGCGCTACGGTCTTGCACGCGGTGAAAAGATCTTCATCTGTTCGCGACCGGGCGTTCACCAGACGACCGCAGTGGATCACGGTTTGCTCGCGCAAATGCCGGATGGCGAGCGCGCTTCGGCGGAGTTGCGCCCGTCCGCTTCCTGAGAAGGCGTGACATCGGCTCAGCGGTTCGACTTGGGGCGAGCGCGGCGAGCGCAACGCGCGTCCAAGCATGTCCCCGCGAAGGCGGGGATGGACGCGGGAACAGTTGCGCGCGCCTTTTGAAATCGATCAACTTAACCTCGCTCAAGTGATTCCACTTGAACGAGGGTTGATCTAGACCCAGCTTAGCGCGCGGCTTGAGCATGGCCATGCTCATTCAGTGGCGTATCGATGCGGCCCTGTATGCGGCGCAGCACGTTCCAGTCGGTCTGTCGGTGCCGACGAAAATAGATGAAAGGCATGCCAAGGGGCGCTACCGCTTGCAGGCGATGCTGAACCGGGCGCTGCCGCCTTCCAGGTCGGTCTCCATCAGCACCAGCTCGCAGGTCACGTCACGGTGCTGGAAGATCTTGCGCTCCCCGAATGCGATCCCGAGGCTCTGCTGATTGACGGCGACGCGGGCCGAGCGCGAGGCGATGGATTTCAGACTAAGGGCAACGTCGACATCCCGGTAAAGCTTGCTCTTATTGCGCTTCAAAAGCACATTGTCGAACAGAACCGTCGAACCCGCCTCTCGCACCGACTGAGCGTCGGTTGAATTCAGAGCGACCTGCGCCGTCGAGCTCTTCAACTCTTCGAATTTCGTTTGCATCGTCGTCAGGTTCTGCTTGCACACCTTGTACTGATCATTGGCCTCGGTCAGCAGCTGCTTGACGTTGGCCAGCTCGCGTGCGGTCGCGGGGTCTGCCTTGACCTTCTCGATGATGCGCTCTCGGGGCTCCGGTTGCTCTCCCGCCTGCTCCTCAAGCTTGCCAATCTGAGCGCTCATCGTCCGGATCTCGTCGAGCACGGGGCCAAGGTCGACTTCGGCGGGCGCGGCGGCGGTTTTGGCGGCGCTCTGTTTTTCGAGCAGTTCCGCGAGCACCTTCGCATTCTCCGGAGAGCCGCCGGCCGCAATAAGGGTCTTGAGCTCTTCCATATCACCGCGCCCGGCTGAATAGCCCACATAAAAACCGATGCCGCCCATGGCCACCAAACTGACCACGCTGGTGAGGAGGGCATAGGTAATCAGCCTCATGGGATGCATTTGTCGTTACTCTCCGGTCTTCAGCGCTACGGAAATGTCTGGCGCGTCCTCGGCTTTCATACCAACGACGTGATAGCCGGCGTCAACATGGTGTATTTCGCCCGTGACGCTGCGGCTCAGGTCGGATAGCAGATAGAGGCCGGCACCGCCGACATCTTCGATGGAAACCGTCCGGCGCATAGGCGAATTGAACTCGTTCCATTTGAGAATATAGCGGAAATCGCTAATGCCGGATGCGGCGAGGGTTTTGATCGGACCTGCCGATACCGCATTCACGCGAATGCCCTGCTTGCCGAGATCGACCGCCAGATAGCGAACGCTCGCCTCGAGCGCAGCTTTGGCGACGCCCATCACATTATAGTGCGGCATGACCTTCTCAGCGCCGTAATAGGTCAAAGTGAGAAGCGAGCCGCCGTTCGGCATCATCTTCTCGGCCCGCTGCGCGACCGCCGTGAATGAATAGCAGGAGATCATCAGGCTCTTGGCGAAATTTTCCGGGCTTGTATCGACATAACGTCCATCCAGCTCGGCTTTGTCGGCATAGGCTATGGCATGGACGACGAAGTCGAGCCCGCCCCATCTTTCGCGGAGACCGTCGAAAACGGCGTCGATCGAGGCGGTGTCGGTCACATCGCAGGGCAGCACAATGTCCGAGCCGACATCGGCGGCCAGAGGCTCGACGCGCTTCTTCAGCGCATCGCCCTGATAGGTGAACGCAAGCGACGCCCCATGGTCGGCAACGCTTTTGGCGATACCCCATGCAAGGGACCGATTATTCGCGATCCCCATAATGAGGCCGCGCTTGCCCTTCATCAGCGGTCCATTTTCGGTCACCCGTTCCCTCCAAACCATAGGATCGCGGGCATCCTACACAAAAGACGTTTTGCGTCCAGCCATATGCTGCAGGAGAACCTCCTGGAGCGCGCTTCCGGCACGAGCGAAGAATGCTTTATCGTTTATCTAGGCATATTTAGCAGATTAACGGGAGGATTGAGGAGACATTAAGATAGCAAGGCACTATCTTGACCTCAAGGAGCTGACCTGCCCACTGCCATGAGCGATCCTTCGAAGACCAACTATTCAGACACGCCACAGGCGTCGGATTTCACGGGAGCGGATGAACCACTGGCCCTGTTCGCATCGTGGTTCAAGGACGCCGAAGCCAAGGAAATCAACGATCCCAACGCGATGGCGCTCGCAACTGTCGATGAAACGGGCCTGCCTAACGTCCGGACGGTGCTTCTCAAGGGATTTGCCGCGGACGGCTTCGTCTTCTACACCAATCTCGAAAGCGCCAAGAGCCGCGAGCTGAGCGCAAATGCAAAGGCGGCCCTGTGCTTTCACTGGAAGAGCCTTCGCCGTCAGGTGCGCCTCCGCGGCCCCGTGAGCCGGGTGAGCGAGGAGGAGGCTGACGCCTATTTCGCCTCACGCCCGCGGGGCAGCCGGATCGGCGCCTGGGCATCGAAACAATCGCGGCCTTTGGAAAGCCGCCTCGCCCTGGAGGAAGCAGTTGTGCGCTATACGGCGCAATATGCGATCGGCGCGATACCGCGCCCGCCCCATTGGTCCGGCTTCCGGCTCACGCCGGTGGAGATTGAATTCTGGCACGACCGGCCTTTCCGCCTGCATGACCGTGTCGTGTTCCGGCGCGGATCGGCCGACGAGCCTTGGGAGCGCGCGTGGCTTTATCCTTAAGGCCGATCCCATCAAGATCGAAATCGGCGATCACGGGAACATGGTCCGAGGGCTGATTCCAGCCGCGTGCATCTTCGACCACCTGCATCGAACGGACGGCGCTTTCGAGGCAGGGCGTGGTCCAGATATGATCCAGCCTGCGGCCGCGGTTGGACGCGCGCCAGTCCCGCGCCCGGTAGCTCCACCAGGTATAGAGCTTTTCGTTCTCCGGGACGTATTTGCGCATGACGTCGACCCAGTCCGCAGAGGATTTGAGCTCTGCCAGATGCTCGACCTCGACGGGCGTGTGGCTAACGACCTTCAAGAGCTGCTTGTGCGACCAGACATCGTGCTCGAGCGGGGCGACGTTGAAATCGCCGGTCAGAATATGATGGCTCTCTGGACAGGCCATGCCGCCCTCGCCGAACCACTCCGTCAGCGCGCGGAGATAGGTCAGCTTTTGACCGAATTTCGGGTTGAGCTCCGGATCGGGGATATCGCCCCCGGCCGGGACGTAGACATTGTGAATGATGACCGGCTGCCCATCGAGCGCCACCGCGACGTGGCGCGCCTCGCCGCTGCCGCAGAAATTCTCCGTGCCCCTCGGCTCGACGGGGAATCGGGACAGGGTCGCGACGCCGTGATAGCCGGCCTGCCCCTTCACGCAAATATGCGGGAAACCCATCGCCCGGACGGCGTCATAAGGAAACAGCTCGTCCTTGCATTTGATTTCCTGCAGGCAGAGGACGTCCGGGCGGAACGCCGCGACGAACTGTTCGACAAGGCCGATGCGAAGCCGGACCGAATTGATGTTCCAGGTTGCGAGTTTGAGTTTCATTCCGGGTAAGTGAGCGTGAGTGGATCGTGGGAGACGCTAACCCGAAATGCAGCGCCTCAAAAGACAAAACTCGCCGCTCACAAGCGGAGCCGAGCTCAATAAACGCGCAGGAGCCGGACAGCGATCCCTTACTCGACGGCCTCGCCAACAGTCTGGCGTTTCGCCTCGATCTGGCCGATTGCGTCCTCGACGGCATCGAAGACGAGCAGCGTGGAGGCATGGCGCGCTTTATAGTCGCGAACCGGCTCAAGAACGGCAAGGTCGGCCCATTTGCCGCTGGGCGGCTCGCCCCCTTCCTTGAGCATCTTGCGCATCTGCCGGCCGACGTCCCGAAGCTCGGCCGCCGTCGAGCCGACAATCTTCTGGCCCATCATCGAGGCGGAGCTTTGCCCGAGCAGACAGGCTTTGACCTCCTGCCCGTAGTCCGTCACCACATCGCCATCCATCTTCAGATCGACGGTCACGCGCGAGCCGCATAATTTGGAGTGAGCCTGGGCGGAGGCATCGGGCGCGGCCAGGCGCTCGGTGCGGGGAATATTCGCAGCCAATTCAAGAATGCGTCCATTATAGAGATCGTCGAGATTGATCATGCTGCGTACCGTGATCTGGCGCCCTTGTTGAATAGGCCTGTCCCAGAGACTATATCTCAGGCGCGGAAAGGTCGCCTAACTCTTTAGTTTACATGGGAGTTGGGATCGCAAACCCGCCTGTTAGCGTGTAACCGCCGCTATGAGGCGTGGACATCTCGCCAGTCTGTCTGGCGGCACATCCTCAAGCGAAGGCTTTTCAGATATCTTGCCAGTAATATTGTGGTGAAAAGTGAACGGCGCAATAGGGCCCCGGCTGCGTGCCGGAATGCGAACAAAAGGCAACATCATGAGCGTCTTTCCGAACAAAAGCAGGCGGGGCAATGGCCAGCTGGTCGAGGCCATCGTGACGAATAGCGAAGCAGACCGTCCGAGCCGCGCCGAAGCCGAGGCCGCCGTGCGGACCCTGATCCGGTATGCAGGCGACGATCCTGGCCGCGAAGGGCTGTTGGATACGCCGCGCCGGGTCTTGGATTCCTATAAAGAATTCTTCTCAGGCTACGATCAGGACCCGATAGAGATCCTGTCACGGACCTTCGAGGACGTTCACGGCTATGACGATCTGGTGATGGTGCGCGATATCCGGCTCGAATTGCACTGCGAACATCACATGCTGCCGATTCTGGGCGTTGCGCATGTCGCTTATCTCCCGCGCGACCGGGTCGTTGGAATCTCGAAGCTGGCGCGCGTCGTCGACATCTTCGCCAAGCGTCTGCAGACGCAGGAAACCATGACCGCGCAGATTGCCGAGGCTATCGAGAACGCGCTCAAGCCTCGCGGCGTGGCAATCCTGATCGATGCGCTTCATCAATGCATGACGATCCGGGGCGTCCACAAGCCGGGCGCGTCAACCATCACGACGCGCTTCACCGGGGTCTTCTCAGAGAATGCGGATTATCGGGACCGCTTCTTGCGGATGATCCAGGGACGTCCGATAACACCGGCTTAGATCAATAAGTTTGCGCAACTGTCCGCGTCCATTTGGACGCGCGTTGCGCTAGAATTCGAGAGCAGAGCCTCATGAACATGCCGATGGACGGCGGGGCCGCGCCCATTTCCAAGAAGGAGCGGGAAGAGGGCTTGGACTTCGCGCCGCGCTTTGATGAGAACGGGCTGATGGCCGCCGTCGTCGCGGACGCGGCGACCGGCGAGATCCTGATGCTGGCATTCATGAATGAGGACGCGCTGGCTCGGACGCTGGAGACCGGCGAAGCGCATTTCTGGAGCCGCTCGCGCGGAAAGCTTTGGCGCAAGGGCGAGACCAGCGGCAATGTTCTGCGGGTCGTGGAGATGCGGACCGATTGCGATCAGGATTGCGCGCTCTTGCGGGTTGAGATCGGCGGAAGCCAAGCGGCATGTCACACGGGACGCAGATCATGCTTTTACCGCCGCGTCGAAATGCCCGCCCCGAAAGGCGCCGCGAGGCGGCTGACATTTGTCGACGAAAGCTGATACGCAATCGTTTCTGAAGGCTTCTTCTGTCGAACGGCGCGATCGTCAGCGCATCGAGGTCCGCGTCGTCGAGGCAGAGCTCTCCGAACGCATGGCTCCCGAGGCGGATTCCGAGAATTGGCAAGAGTCTCAACGTCTTGGCAACCAGCCAGAAGGCGGTGCGTTCCTAAATAGTCTCGCAGCGAGTTTCATTCATAGGTGTCCTATATGCAGCGTTTTGATTCCGACGGCGTGACCATTGCTTACATCGATGAAGGGGCCGGCGAGCCGATCATGCTCATTCACGGCTTTGCCTCCAACAGTACGGTCAATTGGCGCAACACGAACTGGATCAAGACGCTGGGCAGCGCCGGATTTCGCGTCATCGCGTTCGACAATCGTGGCCACGGCCATAGCGAGAAGCTTTACGACCCCGATCAGTACAGCGCTCCGACCATGGCGGAAGACGCGCGCCGCTTGCTGGACCATCTCGGGATCGACCGCGCTGATATTATGGGATTCTCGATGGGCGCGCGCATTACGGCATTCCTGGCGCTCAATCATCCGCAGCGGGTGCGCAGCGCGATTTTCAGCGGTCTCGGCATCAACATGGTGCGAGGTCTTGGCGGCTCGGAGCCGATCGCAGCGGCGCTGCTCGCGCCGAATGCGGAGGACGTCGTGAGCGACGCGGCGCGAAGCTTCCGCGTGTTCGCCGAACAGACCAAGAGCGACCGCCGCGCCCTGGCGGCGTGTATCCGCTCCTCGCGGATCCGAATCACCCCCGAACAGCTGAAAACCCTGAGCTATCCCGTGCTTGTCGCTGTCGGCAGCGACGATGTCATTGCGGGATCGGCGGCCGAGCTCGCCGCCCTGATCCCCGGCGCAGAATATTTTGAAATTCCAGGGCGGGACCATATGAAGAGCGTTGGCGACCTGGCCCACAAGAAGGGCGTGATCGATTTCCTCTCCCGCCGGCCGTAAGGTGATATCGGCTAGATCAACCCTCGTTCAAATGGACTCACTTGAACGAGGTCAAGTTGATCTACATCAATAAGTTAGCGCAACTGTTCCCGCGTCCGATTGGACGCGGGAACAGTTGCGCTAGGCACGCTGAATGCGGTGCCCCGATCAAGGGACGGAGCGCCGCAGCACATGTCAGACGATGTCGGCCGGTTCGGGCGCGCGTTTGTGTCCGACGACCATTGCCCGGGCAAGATTTTCCTTGTGCCGGAAGCTTGAAAGGATGACGCCTCCGACATGGGCGATAACCATCAGCAATGTCAGATTGGCCAGCAATCCGTGGGCTCCCTCGACCCACTCGACACCGCGATAGGCATCGAGCGTCGACATCCAGCCCGTGAGCACCGCGCCGGCCAATGCGAGCATCAACCCGATAATCATGAGCCCGCCCGCAGGATTATGGCCGACATAACGCTGCTCTTTGCCCTGAATCATCGCCCGCAAATATTCGGCGACCGTCGCCGGTGAACGGATGAACTGGCCGAACCGCGCATATTTCGGTCCGACCAGCCCCCACAGAATGCGGAAGACGAGCAGTCCCGCGACCACATATCCGGCCCACTCATGAACTTTGGCCAGATCTTCCGCCGTGAGCCAGACAATCGCGTAGCTCGTAACCAGGCTCCAGTGAAAGACCCGGATGAGCGGATCCCAGACTTTGATGGTCCCTCGGTTCATTTCAGTCCTCGTCCCCTTCCTCGCGCTCACGCTTCACGACCTCGAACGTCTTGGGATCGTAAGTGGCGTGGACACGGCGGCCCTTATCGTCATTTGCACCAACCTCGTAGCAACCGCCATCGGTCTTAATCCGGTTCACCTTCCACCCATCGTCCTCCAGCTTCTTCTGCAAGGCTTCGCGCGGCTGCCACTCGGCCATCGGCACATTGCAGTCCTCACTGGCGACGGCTGCGCTGCCGCCGAGGGTTGCAAACAGAATTGTGGTCATCAGAGCATATTTCATTGTCAGTTTCCTTAACGTTTGCGATGCCCTGAAGCTGATCCCTCAAGCTGACAGAGACCTGAAGCCGAGGAGAAATTTGCTTCAGAAACCCGTCAGCTTTGTGGGATAGCTATACGATCGAAAAAGCTGGGCGAATACAAGCAAATGCGCATTCTTCTGGTTGAAGATGACGACGCTCTAGGCGGCGCGGTGCGTGATCAGATGGCTGCCGACGGACATGCCATCGATTGGGCGCGGCGTTTGGACGAGGCTGAGGAAAGCGCGCGCATGGTGCCCTACGACCTCATTCTGCTCGATCTGATGCTGCCTGACGGGCGCGGCCTCGATTTCCTGAAGCGCCGGCGCGCCGCGGGCGATGCCACGCCTGTCATCATCCTGACGGCGCGCGATCAGATTTCCGATCGCATTGCCGGCCTCAATGCCGGTGCCGACGATTATCTGGTCAAGCCGTTCGATCTGTCGGAGCTGTCGGCGCGGGCGGCGGCCGTTTCCCGGCGCTATTCGGGAAATCCGAACCCGCTGGTCGAACTCGGCGATCTGCATATCGACATTGCGGCCCGCAGCGTTCACCGTTCCGGCCGGCCGGTGGACCTGACGGCGCGGGAATGGGCGCTCTTTGAGGCATTCCTCCACCGTCCCGGCGCCATCCTGTCCAAGCGCCAGCTCGAAGATCGCCTTTATGATTTCGACGCCGAGATCGAGAGCAACACGATCGAAGTGCATGTCAGCCGCCTGCGCAAGAAGCTCGGCCCGGACGTCATCGGGACGGTCCACGGCGTCGGTTACCGGCTGGGGCGCCGATGAGACGAACGCCCAGTCTCCAGCGCCGTCTCGGCATCGGCCTTGCGTTTGCCATTACGGCGACGTGGCTCGTCGGAACGCTCGCGGCCGGACTGATCGTGCGGCACGAACTGGACGAAACCTTTGACAGCGCGCTCCAGGAAACCGCGCAACGGCTCCTGCCACTTGCGGTCATGGAGATTATCGATCGCGATGCAGGCCGCCCGACGGCGCAACGTGTCGCAGCGGTCGGTCCGCACGAGGAATATCTGACATACCTCGTTCGCGATCCATCAGGCGCCGTTCTTCTGCGATCCCATGATGCGGATCCGGCCCTGTTTCCGACCAAGCCCGCCCGCGGCTTTCAGGACACGGCAACGCATCGCCTCTATGGCGAGGCCGCGGTCAGCGATACGATCTTCATCGAGATTGCCGAACCGCTCGAGCATCGCCGGCGTGCGGCGCTCGAAGCTGCGGCGGGCCTGTTCCTTCCTCTGCCGCTCCTCATCCCTTTGAGCCTGATCGGCGTCTGGCGGTTCGTCCGGCGAAGCATGAAGCCCGTGCTCGCCTTCCGAGGAGAGATCGAGACCCGCGGCGGCGGTAATCTCGCGCCCGTCGCCACCGGTCATCTGCCCGCGGAAGTCGGCCCGATCGCCGAGGCGGTGAACCGGCTGCTGGAACGGCTGCGCCGCGTCCTCGAAGCCGAGCGTGCTTTCACCGCGAACAGCGCCCATGAGCTGCGCACTCCGATCGCGGCGATGCTCGCCCAGACACAACGCCTGATTGCCGAAACGCAGGACGGGCCGTCGCGCGAGCGCGCACGGCAGATCGAAGCCTCGCTGCACCGGCTTGCGGCCGTATCGGAAAAGCTCATGCAGCTCGCACGGGCGGAGGGCGGCGGTCTTACGGCCGAGACGGCACAGGATTTGGGAGCGGTGCTGGTCCATGTGGTCGATGAGTTTCGCCGCGCTCCCGAGGCGGACCGTCGCTTGAAGTTCACCATGCCCGCCAGCGGCGTGCTCAGCTCGCATATCGATGCCGATGCTTTCGCCATATTGATGCGCAATCTGATCGAGAATGCTCTCAGGCACGGTCCGCCGGATGAAGAGATCACGATCGATATGACCGAGGATAAGGCCATCCGAGTGGTCAATGGCGGCGCGACTGTTCCATCTGAGATGATGACGCGCTTGAAGGGCCGCTTCGAACGCGGGGCAACGGGTGCGACGGGGTCGGGGCTGGGCCTGGCGATCGCCGACGCCATTGCCGCGGGTGCCGGTGGCAGACTTAAGCTGCTTTCGCCGGCGACCGGGCGGGCCGATGGCTTCGAAGCCGTTCTGTATCTGCCCGAGTCGTTACTGGGGCACGGGAAACGAGGGATATGAGATGAACCCACCGCGTCACAAAGAAGTCCACCTCGTTGAGCGTATTGGCTGGCTGCGTGCGGCCGTGCTGGGCGCAAATGACGGGATCGTGTCCACTGCAAGTCTCATCGTGGGCGTCGCCGCGGCGGCGACGACCAAGACGGAGATCCTGATCGCCGGGATGGCTGGCCTTGTCGCCGGCGCGATGTCGATGGCGGCGGGGGAATATGTCTCCGTCAGTTCGCAGGCCGACACCGAGGCCGCCGATATTGCCCGCGAGCGCCGGGAACTGCGCGAATATCCGGCGAGCGAACTGGCAGAGCTTGCCGGGATTTACGAAGCACGCGGTCTGGACAGCGAACTGGCAATGCAGGTCGCAAAGCAGCTCACGAGCCACAATGTCCTCGACGCGCATATGAGGGACGAACTCGGGATTTCCGAAGCGACGGCTGCACGGCCGATCCAGGCGGCCCTGACCTCGGCCGCCACCTTCGCGGTCGGCGCAGCGCTACCTCTGCTGGTCGCGCTGATTGTCGGCGCAAATTATCTCATTCCGTCGGTCGCCGTCGCCACGCTGCTCCCGCTTGCATTGCTCGGCGCTCTCGGCGCGCGGGCCGGCGGCGCCAATATCCTCCGCGCGACAACGCGCGTGACCTTCTGGGGCGCGCTCGCCATGGCCGTGACCGCCGCCATCGGCGCGATCTTCGGGACGGCGGTATAGAACCGGATTCCGGATGATCACTCATCGGGCGAGCCCCGCACGTCCAAAGACGACCGAGATCAACAGGCTCGCGCTACGCAATCGCCGCGGGCGTTTCGATTTGGCCGCAGACGTCTGCCTTGACTGTATTCCTGGTTGCGCGGGAATGATGTCGGGGTGTTTGGCGAGATCAATGCGCCCGTTCCAACGGAAGTGACCCCGCTCCGGGCGCGGCACGAGATCGTCGCCAAAAACAACGTTATGTTTGCAGAAACGAGCGGAATTCCTGAACAACCGCCTCGTAGACCCTCCGCTTGAACGAGACGATGAGGCTTGGGAGGCGGGCGGCGTTCTCCCAGCGCCAGTCATCGAATTCCGGCTCCAGGCCACCGTGCGGGACGTGGATGTTGAAATCGGCATCGCTGCCGAGGAACTCCATCGCAAACCATTTCTGTTTCTGGCCGCGATATTTTCCCTTGAGCGCCGTGCCGATCAGCTGTGGCGGAAGGTCGTAATGGAGCCAGCCTTTGGCCTCCGCCAGGATTTTGGCTTGGCCGGTTCCCGTTTCCTCGCGAAGCTCCCGAATTGCCGCGGCAGCCGGCGTTTCACCCCGATCGATACCGCCTTGCGGCATCTGCCAGTTCGCATCATCGTCATCGGCGACGCGTTCACGCCTGCGCCCGACCCAAACCAAACCGTGCCGATTGATCAGCATGACTCCTACACATGCCCGATAGGGCAGCGAGGAGGGGTCGGCGACATTTGCCGTCGCGCTCATGAGGCGCTGGGTGCTTCGGCAAGCGCTCCAACCGGAACCAATGTCACGCCCTTTGCGGAGAGGGACTTCGACCAGGTCTTAAGCTGCTCGATCGTGGTCCGGGAGGCGTAGGCCATGCCGATCGCATTGCCGTCCTTGCGGGCCACGGAAACCAGCCGGTCGAGCGCTTGCTGGATCGCGGCCGGTGTCGGGCGTGCGTCGATAATGACATCGGCGCCGCCATATCGCAGGCCGAGTTCTCCGGCGATGCCGCGCAAGAGCGCATGGCTGTTATTGCCCTCCCCGATATATATCAGGCCTTTCGACTTAAGATCCTCGAGAATTGGGCGGAGCGCCGCTTTCGACTGCAAAAGTCTGCCGCCAAGATAGTTCGTCACGCCCGTATAGCCGTCGAACTTGCTGAGAAGCGTTCTCAACCGTTGCAGGTTTTCATCAGGACCGGAGCCCGCCAGCAAGGTTTCCGGCCCGGGATTGTTGGTCGGATAATCCGACGGCTCAAACGGGAGCTGGATGATGACCTCGTGGCCGGCCTCGCGTGCTTTGATCGCCCATTGCGGCGCCCTGCCGCTGAGCGGCATGACGGCCAGGGAAACAGCGGATGGGAGATTGGTGACGGCTTCGCCGCTGTTGCGGTCATCACGGCCAACGCCGCGAAGCAATATGGCAATTCTGGCGGATTTTGCCCCCGATCCGACGTTGGCTCTTGTCGTGGCCTCCGTCGCTGCGAGATGCGTACCGGCCCAGCCTTTGCCCGTAGCCGTTCTCACCGGCGGCGGAATGTTTTCCGGACGCCGCTTCGGAAATGGCGGCGGCGTCACAAGGGCCAGCCTCTCGCCTTGACCACCTTGCTTTTCGTTCAGCGTCGCAAGAAATGCGTCGAACTCTTTCTTCAGGTCGCGTTCTTTTTGTGAAACGGCGCCCGGCTGCTCTGCCGCCTCGCTTGCAACGGCATCCGCACCGGCCCCGGCTGCGTCCGTAGCAGCCGGCTCCGCTTGGGCAGGTTCCACCTGCTCAGCGGGAAGTCGCGGCGTCGGCGGGATCGGCGGTGACGCTGGCCGGCGTATCGGCTTGACCCGGCTGTTCCGTCTCCGGCAAAGCCGCGAGGCGTTCCCGGTCCTTCGTTTCCGGCGTTTCGGCCGTGCTTGGGACGGAGGCCGGGGCGCTCGAAGATTCGATACCGTTATCCCGAGCGTCGGTCTGCGCAAAACCTTGTCTCAAATCGGGCTGCGTCGATCCTTCAGGATCGACGCTGCTAAGCGCCGTGCCCGGAAGCCGCGCCGGAGGTGAACTTTCCTCTGTGGAGGCTGCCTCAGACGAGCCTTCAGCTACTGCCGGGACCGTATCGAGCTGTGAAGCATCCGGCGAACTCCCCGCATCCAAATTCGCAACAGATTCAGATCGCTCGGCACCGCCATTATCCGGGAACAGGTCCGGACCGGCACTGTCGCGCAGGTCGCTGGTATTTTCGGTGCTCGGCTCGTCCGAAAGAGGCTCGGTCCCGGCGCCACGATCGTCATAAGCCGCCTGTTGGGAGGCCTCTGCCGGAACGGCATCGGATTGCTGAATCTCAAGCCGGTCCGCCGCGGCGGCAGGCGGTTCACCTGCATCGATGCTCAGAACGACTTTTGCCGCGCCGCTGTCATCCGGTGCCTGCAAAGCGTAGAAGGCGAAAATCCCCGCAATCGCGAGGAAAACGATCGTCGCAGTGTAAAAAAGCAGTCTCATGGCTCATTCGACCAAAATGCGTAGGCTAGGATCATATACGCAACTATAGCGACCGATTCGAGACCTGAGCGCCAAAAAGCGCCCCGCCGCCAACAGAAAAGGCGTGCTGGGCATATCCTGTTCCCAACACGCCCTCTGATATTTCGAAAAGTCGGCTTTTAATGGGCGGAAACGCCTGGCTTATCGTGAACTTCCACCTTCTTTTGTTCCGTGGGCAGAGTGCCGCGAAGGACATTCAATGCGTATTGAAGCTGTGTATCTTTTTCCTTCTCTTTCGGCACATAGGCAAGGCTGCCCGATTTTTCGCCGTCCCCATTCTTCAGATGGCCGCGCAAACTCGCCTCGCCGCGAGGCTTGGTGCTTTTGGCAGCTTTCTGGAGATCTTCCGGCAGCTTCTGCTCGACCACGAAATCCGGCTCGATGCCCTTCGCCTGAATGGACCGTCCCGATGGCGTGTAATACCGGGCGGTCGTCAGACGGATCGCACCGTTCGAGCCGAGCGGGATGATTGTCTGAACGGACCCCTTGCCGAAGGACCGTGTTCCAATCACCGTTGCGCGTTTGTGATCCTGCAATGCGCCGGCCACGATCTCGGACGCCGAAGCTGACCCGCCATTGATAAGCACGATCATCTTCTTATTGTTCACAAGGTCGCCGGGGCGGGCATTCGACCGTTGGGTCTCATTGGCGTTCCGTCCGCGCGTGAGGACAATTGCGCCGCGCTCCAGGAAAGCGTCCGAGACGGAAATGGCCTGATCCAGGAGCCCGCCCGGATTGTTCCGCAGATCGATGATGTAGCCTTTCAGCTTCGAGCCGGCCTCCTTCTTCAGCCGCTGTATGGCGGATTTCAGCTCATCATAGGTCTGCTCGCTGAAGGTCTTGACGCGAATATAACCGACGTCGTCACCCTCAAGATTGGCCCGCACGGGGTTAATCCGGATAACGTCGCGGACGATCTTGACGTCGAAGGGCTCCGTATTCGACCGCAACACGGTCAGCGTAATCGCTGAGTCGACCGGACCGCGCATCTTTTCCACGGCCTGTTCGAGGGTCAGCCCCTGGATGGAAACGCCGTCGAGATGGGTGATGAGGTCGCCCGTCAGCAAGCCGGCTTTTTCCGCAGGCGTGTTCTCGATCGGTGCGACCACCTTTACGATGCCGTCCTCCATCGTCACTTCGATGCCGAGCCCGCCGAATTCGCCGCGGGTCTGCACCTGCATGTCGCGGAAATGCTTGGGATTCAGGTATGACGAGTGCGGATCGAGACCGCTCAACATCCCATTGATAGCCGACTCGATGAGCTGACTGTCGTCCGGGGTCTCGACATAATCGGAACGCACGCGTTCGAGGACATCGCCAAACAGATCGAGATGGCGATAAATTTCTGAATTTTCTGCAGTTGCTGATTGCGAGCGCGTAGCGTTGATCACCGATGTACCCGCCGCAACAAAGGCGAGCATCACAAACACCCAAATCGCAAAGTCCGATTTCCGCATAGTCTCAACCTTCTTTCACGCCGTCGGACCACCAGGGATCTGGATTGATCGGACGGGCGTTCTTACGGAACTCAATGTAGAGAACGGGATTTCGTGTTTCCACTGACTCTATGCCAAGCTGTGGCCCCTTGCCCATTGACGCGACAGGTTCTCCTGCAAGAACGAACTGGCCAACACTTGTGTAGATCTGGTCCAAACCAGCTAATAATATATGATACCCTCCACCGGCATTGATTATCAAGAGCTGCCCGTAACTACGGAATCGCCCGGCATAGATCACCCATCCATCGGATGGGGACGTAATCTGCGCGTCTTGCCGGGTTTCGACATGAATTCCTTTGGATTTCCCGCCCACCTCGTCTTTGACGCCGAAGGATAGCAGCCGCTTGCCTTGCGCGGGAAAAGGCAGCAATCCCTTTGCCTTTGCGAAGGGCACGGCCGGCTTCAGACGGCCAGGCGACACGAAGGCTGCCTTCTTGACGGACGGTTTGAGCTCGATCGCCGGTCCAAGCTGCTTCAACTCAGCTTCATAGGCGGCGAGATTCGACCGTTTCGCCACTTCCTGATCGAGACGCTTGAGCAGTTCGCCGAAATTGCTGATCGCCCGGCTGTGACGGGATGCCGCAAGTCTGAGCTTTTCGATCCGCGCCTGATTCTTCTTCATCCGCTGCCGCTTTTCAGCGAGCAAGCCGTTGATCTCGGATTTGAGGCGGGTGAAGTCCGCCTCGGCCTCGGCGAAGCGGGCATGCTCCTCCCGAGCCTTGGTGATGATCGTGTTCAGGTCTTTGAGCGTTTTGGCGAGTTCATCCGCCTTCGCTTTGAACCCCGGGAAGAACGAGGCCAGGATCATCGCGCTGCGCACCATCCGCAGCGCATCATTGCGCTCCGTGATCATCACAGGCGGCGGCTCCCGCCCCATCCGCTGCATGACTCCGAGCAGCTGAGCAAGACTGGCGCGTTTCTCGTTCAGCGAGATCCGGATTTTCGCTTCCTCTTTGGACAGGTCGGCGATTGCGCCTTCCGAACGCGTCAGTTTCTTTTCTGCGCCCTGAACGTCTTTCGCGGCCTTGATCAGCTTGCTCTGCAGCTCCGCGGCTTCATCCGTCAGCGTCTGGGTCTCGCTCTTGAGGCCCTCCTCTTCGCGCTGGACGCGCTCAAGCTCCTTCTGATGCTTCTCGAATAGCTGCCGTGCTTCCTCGATGTCGATATCTTCGCCATTGAGCGACTTCACCGTGTGGCCGGCCTTGCCGTTCTGCGCAAGCTGAACCGGCGCCTGCTCGGCGCTGCCGGGCGACGCCTGCTCAGCGCTCGATGGACCGGAGGTTGTGAGCAAGGCAGCGAGCGCGATACCGACCACGGCATGGGAAACCATCCGCCGCCTTTCGGACGACGCGAATGCGATCCAGGCGCGCGCGCATCCAATCGATTCGCTCAAACTTTCCCCGTCCATGGCCGGAACTTAAGAAAAATCGCTCAAAACGCCAACAGCCGTGAAATCGGTACACAACCGGTGAGGCATTGTCGAATTAAGACTTTGACAGATTAAGTTTTAAACTTCGCTTTAAATCGCGGCAAGGGAAAGGCAGGCCGCGACTATCACGCCTCAGTCCCGATGATAAGGGTGACCGGCCAGGATGGTGGCGGCGCGATAGAGCTGCTCGGCGAGAACCGCCCGGATGAGCCCGTGCGGCATTGTCATCCGGCCGAATGAGAGCTGTAGGGACGCCTGTTCCGCCAGGCTTGCATCCAGCCCGTCCGGTCCGCCGATGACCAGGCACAGCGTGCGGACGCCGCGATCCCGTTCATGCCCGAGCCGCCGCGCAAAGTCGGCGCTCGTCAGCTTCGCGCCGTGTTCGCCGAGCGCGATGAGCTCCGCCTCGGCGGGGATCTTTTTCCTTATGGCGCCCGCTTCGTCCGCTTTGCGTTCGCTGGCCGTCCGGCACTTGCTCTCCGCAAGTTCCACGATCCTTGCCGCACCGAAGCCGAGCGGGGCACCGATCTTTTCGAAGCGCTCCAAATAGCGCTGCACGATCTCGCGATTCGCCTCCTCCTTGAGGCGGCCGATGCAGAGGATAAGCAGCTTCATCCCATCGCCCCAGGCGGCTCATATACCGAGGCGACGGGCCTGTTCGGCTGCGGCCTCCTAGATCAACCCTCGTTCAAGTGGGATCACTTGAGCGAGGTCAAGTTGATCTATTTCAAAAGACGAGCGCAACTGTTCCCGCGTCCATCCCCGCCTTTGCGGGGACATGTTTGGACGCGCGTTGCGCTAACGCATCGGACCGAAAAGCACGGCCTCGCGAAGGCGGGGCTGGGTACCGGTTTTCGGACAAATCCGATGCGTAAACAAAGAGATAGAGCAGCGCACGTACTTCCGATTGAGAATTCTGCTGCTCTATGCCACAACGGGCTCGGTCGGCCGGTCGCCGGACCACATTTTTTCGAGATTATAGAATTCGCGGACATCGGGCCGAAAGACATGGACGATGACGTCGCCGGAGTTGATCAGCACCCAATCGCAATGCGGCAGCCCCTCGACCCGGAAATCGCGATGGCCGGTATCCTTCAGCTTCTTGAGCAGCTGATCTGCGATGGCGCCGACGTGCCGCTGCGATCGTCCGGATGCGACAACCATGTGGTCCCCGATCGAGGTTTTGCCTCGCAGGTCAATGGAGACGACATTTTCGGCTTTTGCATCGGAGAGGGAGTTCAGCACAGTCGTTAGGATCGGAGTCGAGCTTTCATGCTTCGCATTCAGCTCAACCTCAGGCTTGCCGCGAAGGGCCGCCCCTGTCGAAGTGTGCATTATCAGTTCGGTTTCCTTCCGTTTTGAACTGCCCGGCAGGATTCACCTTCCATGAGAGAAGGATTTCGGCCTGCCGCGGGAACAACGCCCGCAATAGTCTCCCAACAATATGAAATGTGCATTACTTCACTTAATTTTTCAAGGCTGCGGTCTCGGAACGACCTGGAAATATTTGACGCCAAATCAATTCGCTATGCGGGTTTATGGAAATTCCCTCTCATTCTGGCGCGCCTGATTGCTGTGGCGGACACCTCGCACAGCGGCAGGGAAAGGTAGCTCCAGGCGGGAGGAGGCAGATTTGTCAGCTGGCCGAGGGCGTCCTCCGGGATTTGCGCCGCAGCGAAACGCCGTGCCGCCGGCGAGGCCAGCGCCGCGTGACGGAAGCCGGGACGATCCGCGACGAGAATCGGGATCGACAGGAAGATCCGCTGCCAGTTTCGCCAATGATGGAATTGGACGAGAACGTCGCCACCCACGATCCAGACGAAATCGACCGAGGGGTAACGTCTCTGCAAATAGGTGATTGTCTCGAGCGAATAGGGCGTCGGAAGATCGGCCTCGAACCCCGTCACCTCGATTTTCGGGTGGGAGGCCACATGCCTTGCATAAGCCAGGCGATCATCCAGGCCTGGCAACTGATCCGTCTTCTTCAAAGGATTGCCCGGTGTGATCAGCCACCAGAGCTTGTGCAGCTGAAGCCGCTTGATCGCCGCGAGGCTGATCTGGCGATGGCCTTCATGCGCAGGGTTGAACGACCCTCCGAGGAGCCCGATGCGCATGGATGGAAATGCGGGCGGTGGCTTGGCGATCGTTGAACGCGCTTCGCGCTTACGGGGCGGACGCGGCATGGAGAGGGCGATCTTTGTGCATGGATTATTCCGTGTCGTTTATGCCGAGCCGGATGGCGACCGAACGGCGGTGCGCCCCCAGGCCCTCCGACGAGGCCAATGTCATCGCCGCCGGTCCGAGCGCGGCAAGGCTGCGTTCGCCGAGCTTCAGAATGGACGTGCGCTTCATGAAGTCCAGCAAGGAGAGACCGGAAGAAAAGCGGGCCGAACGCGCCGTCGGCAGGACGTGGTTGGAGCCGGCGATGTAATCACCGATGGCTTCCGGCGTGTGACGGCCGAGGAAGATGGCTCCGGCATTGCGGATCTTGCCCATCAGCGCTTCCGCATCCTGCGTTTCCAGCTCCAGATGTTCCGGGGCGATCCGGTCCACGAGCGCCGGCGCCTCATCGAGAGACCGCAAGAGGATGATGGCTCCATAATCCCGCCAACTCGCCCCCGCGACGTCGGCGCGCGAAAGCTTCGACAGCTGCTCCTCGACCGCCGCTTCGACCGCATCGGCCAGATCCGCATCATCCGTCATCAGGATCGACTGCGCCGCCTCGTCATGCTCGGCCTGTGCGAGCAGATCGGCGGCGACCCATTGCGGGTCGCTCTCTTTATCCGCCACGATCAGGACTTCGGAGGGGCCCGCAATCATATCGATGCCCACCGTGCCGAAGACCTGACGTTTCGCGGCGGCGACATAGGCGTTTCCGGGTCCCATGATCTTGGCGACCGGCTGGACGCTTTCCGTCCCGAAGGCGAGGGCCGCTATGGCCTGCGCGCCGCCGATGGGGTAGATCTCATGAACGCCGCTGATTTTTGCCGCTGCCAGAACCAGCGGATTGATCTTGCCGTCCGGCATGGGCACGCACATGGCTATGCGCGGCACGCCGGCGACCTTTGCCGGGATCGCGTTCATCAGCATTGAGCTGGGATAGCTGGCCTGGCCGCCGGGCACGTAAAGGCCGACCAACTCGATCGCGGTCCAGCGATGTCCCAGCTCGGCGCCCGCATGGTCCGTATATCTGTCGTCGGACGGAATCTGGCGCCGGTGGCAGGCTTCGATGCGCTCGGCCGCGAAATGCAGAGCATGCAAGCTGTCATCCTCCGCGGCCGCGATCGCCGCCTCGACGTCTTCCTCGCCAAGGCGGATCTTGCCCGCCTGCAGATCCAGCTTGTCGAAGCGCTTCGTGTATTCGATCAGCGCTTCATCGCCGCGCTCCCGCACCTGGTGGATGATGTCGCGGACCACCTCTTCGACGTCCACGGACTGCTCGCGTTTTGCAGCCAGCAATGCAGCGAATTGGGCTTCGAAATCTCGGTCGGTCGTGTTTAATCGGCGTGCCATCGGCCTCAGCTCGCGGTCTTCGTTTCGCTCTGATCGTCGGGATGGTTAGGTTTCTTGCCGGTCTTCCAGACGAGACCCAGATCGCGGAGCTCGGCCTCGATGCAATCGACCTCCAGCCTGACTGCGGCCCCGCCTGCGAAGGTTAATGTGATATAGCCCCCTGGCGGATTGTGTTCCTCGAAATCGATTGCAAGCAACTCTAAGGCGTCCGATCGGCGCTGCAGTGAGACATTTTTAATCTGGGCATTGAGAACCTTCTCAAACCTCAGCCCGCAGCGTTGCCTTCGAAAGCCTTCCCCGGCCGGCTTCGTCTCGGCGCTCAGCCAATCGAACCGGTTCAGCAGAACGGCGAAACGGTGCTCGCGCGGCAAGAACGCCATGTCGCCGACCCGCAGCACGGCATCCTGCAAGTGAGCGGACACGATCTTCAGATCTTCTTCGTCGAGCGCAATGAGTTTCAGGAGATCCATGGTGCAAAAGAACCGCTGGCGTGGAATAGGAATATGCTTCGGCTTCGGTGAAACGCAAGCGCCTATTGCTCTCCATCAGGTCCCGGCAGGATTTCGTGCCCGTGGCCCGGTGTGAGGGCGCACCGATCCGGGACGAAGCCTTGGCCCTTCGAGCGGATCAGGCCTGAATCCTTTCGATCTCCGCGCCGCATTCGCTGAGCTTCTCTTCGAGGCGTTCGAAGCCGCGGTCGAGATGATAGACGCGGTTGATCGTCGTTTCGCCTTGCGCAATAAGCCCTGCGATAACGAGCGAGACGGATGCGCGAAGATCGGTGGCCATTACCTCCGCGCCGCGCAGCTCGTCCACGCCGTGTATATAGGCGGTATCGCCGTAAATCTTGATGTCGGCGCCGAGCCGGGCAAGCTCCTGCACATGCATGAAGCGGTTCTCGAAGATCGTCTCCCGGATCTTCGATTCGCCCGAACTGACGGCCATGAACGCCATCAATTGCGCCTGCAGATCGGTCGGAAAGCCAGGGAACGGTTCCGTTTCGACGCTGACCGGGCTGATGCCCGCGCCATTTCGCGAAATCTGAAGGCCGCGATTCGTTTCGATGATCTGAATGCCCGCCTCACGCAACACGCTGATCGGAGTCTCCAGGAGGTCCGCGCGCGCGCCCTCGAGCAGGACGTCGCCTCCGGCTGCGGCGACCGCCATGGCATAGGTGCCGGTTTCGATGCGGTCCGGCAGAACGGTGTGCACCGCGCCTTCGAGATAGTCGGCGCCCTGTATGTGCAGGGTCGATGTCCCGATCCCTTCGATCTGCGCGCCCATTTTGACGAGGCAGCTCGCAAGATCGCCGACTTCCGGCTCCCTGGCGGCGTTCTCAATGACCGTTTCCCCTTTCGCCAGCGCGGCCGCCATCAGCACGTTGTGCGTTGCGCCGACGGAGACCATTGGAAACTCGATCTTCGCCCCGCGCAGCCCGCCTTTGGGCGCCTTGGCCACGACATAGCCGCCCGAAAGCTCCATCTCTGCGCCGAGTTTTTCAAGACCCATCAGATGCAGATCGACGGGGCGCGTGCCGATCGCGCACCCGCCGGGCAGCGACACCGTCGCCTCGCCCTGCCGCGCCAGCAGCGGTCCGAGCACCCAGAAGCTCGCCCGCATCCGGCGCACCATATCGTAAGGCGCGCGCGCATCGACGATGTCTCGTGCGGTGAGATGGAAGGTTTCGCCGATATGGCCGCCATTATTGGCCCGCTTGCCGTCAACCGCGCAGTCCACGCCGTGATTGCGCAAGATCCGCGCGAGAAGATTTGTGTCCGCAAGATTCGGCACATTTTTCAGGGTCAGCGTGTCCGATGTCAAGAGGCTGGCAATCATCAGCGGCAGGGCCGCGTTTTTTGCACCGCTGATTGGAATGGTGCCGTTGAGCGGACGGCCGCCCTGGATGCGAATTTGGTCCATATGAGAAGCGCCGGTCGGAGTTGTGCTCAATTGAGCGAATTGCTTAAGGATTAGACGACCCTATCCGGCAGCGCAAGTGCCAGCGCGCCCTCACGGAAAAGGTTCATTTTGGCTCGGGGTTCGTGTCGGCCGCGGCGCTCTTGCGCGCCCTCGCCTGGGCCTTTCGGCGCTTGAGGTTTTCGCGCAGCTGCGCAGCGAGGCGCTCTTCGCGGTCCTTGCGCGCAGCCTGTTTTTCCGACCGCTGATCCGGCATGGGGTCACCTTCTAATAAAAAAAAATTAAGCTTAGAAGCTGATGCTTGCCAGCGCCTGCTTCAATCCCTCCGTCCGCTATTCGTACCGCAGGGCGTCGATGGGATTAAGGTGCGCCGCCTGCTGAGCCGGAACATAGCCGAATATGATCCCCACGGCGGCCGAGGCGCCGATGCCGACGGCAATGATGGTGCCGCTGACGAGGACCGGCCAGCCGGCCAGCGCCGCCATTGCATAGCTTGCGCCGATCCCCAGTGCGAGGCCGATCAGACCTCCGGCAAGGCACAGGACGATCGCCTCCGTCAGGAATTGCGCAAGAATGTCGCGCCGCCGCGCGCCCACCGCCATTCGCAGCCCGATCTCGCGCGTTCGCTCCGTGACCGAAACCAGCATGATGTTCATGATGCCGATCCCGCCGACGATCAGCGAGATCGCCGCCGTTGCGGCAAGGAGCCATGTCAGCGTCTGCTGCGCCGCGGTCCGCGCCTGCACGATCTCGGCGACATTTCGAACGCGGAAATCGTCCTGCTGACCGGGGCGTATCCGCCGCCGCTGCCTGAGCAGTTCGACGATGTCCTCCTCGGCGCGTGCGAGATCCGCTGCATCGGCAATCTTGACAAGAATGGACCCGGCCTGATTGGGAACGGTCACGCTCTGGCCCGCGAGCCTGGCCCGCGCCGTCGAGAGCGGCACGAGCACGATGTCGTCGGGGTCGCGGAAACCGCCGGCCTGGCCGCGTGTCGCCATAATGCCGATCACGAGGAACGGCGCGCCGGCGATCCGCAGGCTCTCGCCGACCGCAATTCCGGCCCCGAAAAGCTCGCGCACCACCGATGAGCCCAGAACCGCGACCTTGGCGCCGTGGGCGACCTCTTCCGCTGTGAAATAGCGGCCTTCAGCAATATCCCAGTCGCGCACGAAGGGAAATTCCGCGTTTGTCCCGGTTACTGAGGTCGTCCAGTTGCGATTTCCATAGATGACCGGCGCGCCGACGGAGAGGCTTCCGGTGACCGCGGTGACGCCGGGGACGCGCTCCTGGATCGCCTCCATGTCCCCTTCCGAGAGGGGCGTTGCTGTCCCCGCTCCCGCTCGGGACCGGCCGGCGCGCGAGGAGCCCGGCGAGACGGTCAGCATGTTGGTGCCGAGACGGCTGATATGGCGCTCCACTTCCTGCCGCGCGCCGCTTCCGATCGCGGACATGACGATCACCGAGGCGACGCCGATGATCACGCCGAGCGCGGTCAAGAGGCTGCGCATGGCATTGAGCCGGATCGCCGCCAGGGCCGAGGTGAGATAGTTCGCGAAATTCATGCCATCACCTTCGGCGTCTGGCGCACATCATCGACCAGCAGCCCGTCGCGGAAACGAAGCAGACGCTCGGCATAATCGGCGATGTCGGGCTCATGCGTGACCATGATGATCGTCATTCCGGCGTGATGCAGCTTGGTGAACAGCTCCATGATATCCGCAGAGGTGTGTGTGTCGAGCGCGCCGGTCGGCTCATCGGCCAGGATCAGCTTGGGATCGGTGACGAGCGCGCGGGCGATGGCGACGCGCTGCTGCTGGCCGCCCGATAGCTGCGAGGGCGTATGGTCCTGCCGGTCGCTGAGGCCGACCTCGATCAGCCGTTTCCGGGCGACCTCGTCGGGATCGTCGATAGGCCGGGTGGAATACAGAAGCGGCAGCTTGACGTTGTCGAGTGCCGATGTCCGCCTCAGCAGGTTAAACTGCTGAAAGACGAAACCGACGACGCTGTTTCGCAGATGGGCAAGCTCGTCGCTGCTGAGCCCGCCCACATCCGTCCCGCCAATGGTGAGGCCGCCGGAGGTCGGCGTATCGAGCGCGCCGATCAGGTTGAGAAGCGTCGATTTTCCGGAGCCGGACGGCCCCATGATCGCGACGAACTCGCCGGGCCAGACGTCGAAGCTCACGCCGCGCAACACCTGCAGCGACTGTTCGCCCATGATGTAGGTTTTCGTGAGATCGCGGCAGGAAAGGACCGGCTGTCCAGCGGACCGCGGCTTGTCTGCCGCCTCCCCGCTCATCGCGCGCCGCGCTCCCCGCGCCCGCTGTCGCTGCCGCCGTCCCGCTGCGCCCTTGTCACCACGCTGTCGCCTGCCTTGAGTTGGCCGCGCAGCACCTCGCTGAAGCTTTCATCCGCAAGACCGAGCAGCAGACGGTGCGGTTGCAGGCCAGCGGGCGTCTCTGTCCAGACAATGGCGGGGCGGGTCGAGTCCCGCCACTCGTCGCGCAACTGCTTGAACGTCGTCATCTGTTCCGGCGTGAGGATGCCTTCCAGAACGCGTGTAATGCGGCCCCGGCGCTGGGGAGCGTTGCCGGATGCAACGCGTCTTGCGGCGCTTCGGCGCGCGGGGACCCGCGTTGACGTGTCGTCCGGATCCGAGTTCTCATTGCGCGGGGTAGGGTTCCGCTGCTGCAAAGCGCTGCGGGCCGCCGCCATTCCTGCGCGGAACTTCTCGGTCTGCTCCGTTGTCAGACCCAGCTTCTCCGAAAGCGCCGTGACGATGGCCTCATCGCGGTTCGGCCGTTCGGCTGGCTCGGTCGTTTTCAGGCCGGACGGCGGGGAGAAGCGGACGGCTCCATTGGGAACGCGCAGCACGTCATGCCGTGTGCCGGTCACGATGCGGACCGTCGCCGTCATGCCGGGAAGCAGCTTCCGCTGTGGATTTTCCGCGCGCACCACCACCGTGTAGGTCACGACATTGTTGGTCGTCGTCCCGGCGATCCTCACCTGCGCAACCTTGCCGCTGAACACCCGGTTGGGGAACGCATCGACGGTAAAGGTCACATCCTGGCCGGTTTCGATCGCCCCGATGTCGGCCTCATCGACCAGCACGAGGATCTGAATCCGTGTGAGGTCCTGTGCAATCTGGACGAGGACCGGGGCCTGCAGGCTGGCCGCGACGGTGCTGCCCGGATCGATGTCGCGCGCAATGACCACGCCGTCGATCGGCGAGCGGAGCCGTGTGCGGTCCAGATCGAGCTTCGCCTGCGACAGGTCGGCCTCGCGCTGCGTGACGGTTGCGCGCGCATTGGCAAGCTGAGCCTCGGCAACCTGGAGATCGGCCTTGGCGGTCGTCAGCTGGGTTTCGGCGCTCTCCAGAGTGGCGGCGGGCGTCGCATTGGTCTCAGCCAGTCTTTTCTGGCGATCGAGCGCGCTTTGCGCCTGCCCGACCAGCGCCTTGGCCTTCGCAACATTCGCGTCCTGCACCGCGACGTTGGTCTTGGCAATCGCAAGATCCGCCTCGGCGGAAGCGACGCGGAACTCGAAGGTGCGCGGGTCGATGACGGCAAGGATGTCACCCTTCGCGACCTGGGAATTGAAATCGACCTTGACGGCCGAAACCTGTCCCGAGAGCTGCGAGCTGACATCGGCCGTCACCAGCGCCTCGACCGAGCCCGTCGCCGAGATGCTGCGTTCGATGGAGCCGCGGCTGAGCTCCACCGTCTGGATCTCGTAGGTCGCGGCGTCCTCGCGCCAGACGAACTGCCACAGCGCCAGCGCGCCCGCGACGGCAATAAGCAGCACGAGAAGATACGTCCAAGATCTGCGCTGTCCGCGCTTCTGATTCATCGTCCAACCCTCAGTCGATCGGTAGACCTGTTCGCTTGCTTAAAGCATAGCGTTCGGCAGCCGGCCACCAGAAAATCTGTCGCAAACCTTGTCCATGAGGGCGGCGATGTCGTTGAAAGGGCAAATAGATTGATGGCCCGCGCGGACCGGCTCGGTTCGCCGTCCCTCGGTGAATGCGATCGCAACATTTGCGGCGGAGAATCGGAAGACACGCGAGCGGATGCGTCTCCGCCGTGATATGCAGGTCCGACAAGGCGAACGGACGAGACGGTGCGACAGATGGCGGATGACGGCAATCACGGGCTGGCCAAGTGCCTGACCAACTATGGCGACCAGGATTTCTCGCTCTATCTGCGCCGGTCTTTCGCCGCCTCGATGGGTTATTCCCGCGAGATGCTGTCGAAAAAGATCGTCGGCATCGCCTATACGCCGTCCGGCTTCAACAATTGCCATCGCCATTTTCCGGAGATGCTGGAGGCGGTAAAGCGCGGCGTGCTTGCGGCGGGGGCGCTGCCGGTCGCGTTTCCGACCGTGTCGCTCGGCGAGGTCTTCCTCAACCCGACCAGCCTGAAATATCGCAATCTGATGGCGATGGACACCGAAGAGATGATCCGCGCCCAGCCGATGGACGCCGTCGTGCTGATGGGCGGCTGCGACAAGACCGTGCCCGCGCAGCTCATGGGCGCCGCCTCCGCCGATCTGCCCGCGATCCAGCTTGTCGCCGGGCCGATGATGACGTCGCGCTATCGCGGTGAGCGGCTTGGCGCATGCACCGACTGCCGGCGCTTCTGGGCAAAATATCGCGCCGGCGAGATCGACGAAGAGGCGATCGGCAATATCGAGGCGCGGCTGGCGACGACGGCCGGCACCTGCGCCGTCATGGGCACGGCCTCGACCATGGCCTGCATCGCCGAGGCGCTTGGCATGTCGCTTCCCGGCACGGCCGCTATCCCCGCGCCTCATGCCGACCGCCTGCGCTCCGCCGAAGCGACCGGCATGGCCGCCGTCCGTCTGATCGCGGAGCCGCTCAAGCCGAGCGAGATCATGACGCCCGGAGCGGTCGAGAACGCCCTGCGCGTGCTTCTGGCGATCGGCGGCTCGACCAACGCCATCATTCATCTGACCGCGATTGCCGGACGCCTCGGGATCAAGGTTTCGCTGGAACGGCTGAACGCACTGTCCGAGACGACGCCGGTGCTGGTGAACCTGAAGCCGGTCGGCGCGCATTATATGGAGGACTTTTACTATGCCGGGGGGCTGGGCGCGGTGCTGCGGGAGTTGAAGCCGCTGCTCGACCTCACCTGCCTGACCGTCACGGGCGAGACGCTGGGCGCGCGGCTTGCCGCGGAGGATGCGCCGCCGGACCGCAGTGTTATCGCCAGCGCGGAGGCGCCGCTCGAGCCGCAGGGCGGTCTCGTTGCGCTGTTCGGCTCTCTCGCCCCGCGCGGCGCCATCCTCAAGCGCTCCGCCGCCGATAAGAGCCTGTTCGAAAAGGAGGGCCGGGCGGTCGTCTTCTCATCGCTGGAGGATCTCGCGGCGCGGATCGACGATCCGGCGCTCGACGTGACGGCGGAGGATTTTCTGGTCCTGCAGAATGCCGGCCCGACCAGCCCGGCGGCGATGCCGGAAGCGGGCTATCTGCCGATCCCGAAAAAGCTGTCGTCGAAGGGCGTCAAGGACATGGTCCGCATTTCGGATGCGCGCATGTCCGGGACGGCGTTCGGCACGATCGTTCTGCACATTGCGCCGGAGGCGGCGGCGGGCGGTCCGCTGGCGCTGGTGCGCAATGGCGACCGCATCCGGCTTTCGGTGAAGGAGCGGCGCATCGATCTTCTGGTCGATGAGGCTGAGCTGGACCGGCGGCGCGGCGAGACCGGCCGGCACACCCCCGATCCGGCGCGTCTGCGTGGCTATGACCGCCTCTACGCCGAGCAGGTGCTTCAGGCCGACGAAGGCTGCGACTTCGCCTTCATGAAGCCGCACGGCCGCTCTTAGCGCGTGTTCACCTGAAGCGGAAGCACTCGCTTCACCCCCTCTCCCCGTGGGAGAGGTAATGACCGCACTCGACCGAGTCGCTCCATCCAAACGGATCGCATGTCTCGCGCCTCAGACCTGCTCACGCAGTTGCCGCCGGAGGATCTTGCCGATATTCGACTTCGGCAGAGCGCTGCGGAACTCGACATGTCTCGGCACTTTGTAGCCGGTCAGATACTGATGGCAGAATGAGAGCAGGCTTTCCGTCGTCAGCTCCGGGTCCTTCTTGACCACTACCACCTTGACCGCCTCGCCCGATTTGGGATCGGGCACGCCGACCACGCCAACTTCGAGCACGCCCGGATGTGTCTGGACAACGCTCTCGACCTCGTTCGGGTAAACGTTGAAGCCGGAGACGAGGATCATATCCTTCTTCCGATCGACGACGTAAACGAAGCCCTCCGGGTCGATCTTCGCGATGTCGCCGGTCCGCAGAAAGCCGTCGGGCATCATGACCTTGCTCGTCTCTTCCGGCAGGTTCCAATAGCCGGCCATCACCTGAGGCCCGCGGATGCAGAGCTCGCCCGTCTCCCCCTCGGGAACCTCGTTCCCCTCATCATCCCGGATCGAGATCTCCGTGGAGGGCAGCGGTAAGCCGATCGAACCGTTATACACGGTCAGGTTCAGCGGATTGACGGTTGCCGCCGGCGAGGTTTCGGTCAGGCCGTAAGCCTCGATGAGCGCCCTGCCGGTCACCTCCTGCCAGCGCTTCGCGACCACCTCCTGCACAGCCATGCCGCCGCCCAGCGTAATGTGCAGATGCGAGAAATCGATACTGGCGAAATCGGGATTGTTCAGAAGCGCGTTGAAGAGCGTGTTCACGCCGGTGATGACGGTGAACGGATATTTCTTCAGCTCTTTCACGAAGCCTGGTATGTCACGCGGATTAGTGATCAGGACGTTCGCCGCGCCGATCTTCAGGAAGACGAGGCAGTTCGCCGTCAGTGCGAAAATATGATAGAGCGGCAGCGCCGTAATAACCGTCTCCTCGCCCTCCCGCAGAAAATCCTGCAGCCAGACACGGGCCTGCTCCAGGTTGGCTAGAATGTTCCGATGGGTGAGCATGGCGCCCTTCGGCACGCCGGTGGTGCCGCCGGTATATTGCAAAAACGCCAGATCGTCGTGACCCACCTCGACGGGCTCGAAAGCGAGCTCGATGCCTCTTGCGAGCACGGATTTGAAGCTGACCGCATGGGGGATATGCCAGGCCGGCACCATTTTCCGGATGTGCTTCACGACAAAATTGACGAGGAGGCTTTTCGGAAAGCCGAGAAGATCGCCGATCTGTGTCGTGATCACATGCTTGACCGGCGTCTTGTCACGGATTTGAGCGAGTGTCGCGGCAAAGTTCTCGACGATGACGATAACGTCGGCGCCGGAATCCTTGACCTGATGTTCGAGCTCGCGCGCCGTATAGAGCGGATTGCAGTTGACCACCGTGTAGCCCGCCCGCAGCGCACCGAACAATGCGATCGGATACTGGAGCACATTGGGCATCATAAGCGCGACGCGCGCGCCCTTGGGCAGGCGAAGCTCCTTTTGAAGATAGGCGGCGAAGGCGCGGGACAGCGCATCGAGCTGCGCATAGCTGATCGACGCGCCCATATTGATGTAGGCGGGTTTGTGCGCGAATTTCGCGGCGGACTCCTCGAAGAGTTGACCGATCGAGCGATAGACGTTCGGGTCGATCGTAGCGGGTATGCCCGGCGGATAGCTCTGCAGCCAGGTCTTTTCCATTTTCCCATCCCTAGTTCTGTTGTTTTTCTTGGGGCACTTCAGTGCGTGTCCCGCTCTTCCGTGATCGGCTTAACCAACTAAGTTAAGCCTATCAGGCCGGAAGATCTAGCTTGCCATTGAGCTGCGTCAAATCTGCCGAACGGAAGATCTGGCATTGCGCCTGGTGTCCGCATCCATCCCCGCCGTCGCGCGGACATGCTTGGACGCGCGTTGCGCTAGAAGGAGAGATGAATGCTTGCGAAATCGCTCCGGCGCGTGCTGTTGGCCGAGTTGCTGATCCTTCTCGGTGTATGGTGGGGTCTCGGTTCCAGTCCAGGCATGAGCGGTCTTGCCGGGCTGGGCATTTGCATCGCGCTCTTTTTCGCCGTCAATTCGATCATCCCGGTCACGACGGCCATCCTTGCCGCGGTTTACGCAAGACGGCTGGATGAGCGGGTCCGGCCGCGCTTCGGCGACCTCATGCGTGCGGGGCTAAGGGATTGGCTGGCGTTTTTCGCTTTGTTCATCGTCATCCAGCCCTTCGTCGGCTGGTGGATGCGCTCAGACCGTCGCCATGCCGCGGGCCAAGGTAAGCGGCTTGTGGTCCTCGTTCACGGCTATTGCTGTAATCGCGGCCTATGGTGGTGGTTTGCGCGGGAGCTTCGCAAGGGCGGCGTTTCGATAGCCGGCGTCGATCTGGAGCCGCCGCTCGCCGGCATCGACGTGCTCGCGGCCGGGCTGGCGAAACGCATCGACGCGCTCGCGGCCGAAAGCGGGCCTGCGAAGATCGTCCTCGTCGCGCATAGCATGGGCGGGCTTGTCGCGCGCGCCTGTCTCCGCCGCTACGGCGCCGGCCGGGTGGAGAAACTGATCACGCTCGGCACACCGCATAGCGGCACGGAGCTGGCGCGCCTGGGCCTTGGCAGCAATGCGCGCCAGATGCGGCCCGGCTGCGCATGGATTCGCCAGCTCAACGAAACCAGCATCCCCGCGGTCCCGACGGTCGCTATCTGGAGCGCTTCCGACAATTTTGTCCTGCCGCAGGACCACGGCCGGCTCCCCGGCGCCCCCGAACACAGGCTGCGCGATCTCGGCCACCTTTCGATGGTCTTCTCGCCGCGCGTGCTGCGACTGGCCCTAGATGCGCTGAGCGGCGGTCGGCCAGGCTGACCCCGCCCAATTGGCAGAGCGGGCCGTTGTGCAGGATCATTTTTGTTAGAAATGAACGTCACCCCGGACGGAGCGAAGCAGAGATCCGGGGTCTATTGGCATATCCGCAACGTCAATGCGTGACGGATAGAGAATTAGGCGCCGGATCAGGTCCGGCGCGACGAACAAGCATTTCGCACGGTTCAGTCGCAGTTGTTTCCGTATCAGAAATGAATGCCGCGCAGGAGCTGAGTGAACGCGACCTGGTCCGCGGTCGGCTCATGCTGCGCCTTCTCGCCCTTCGCGGCTGCGAAGTCGGGGAACATCCGGAACATCGTATTGTTCACGATCAGCGCGATATGCGGTGCGATCGTATGCGCGACCTGACCGAAGATCCCGAGATTTGTCGCGAGCCTGACAGGCTTCTGTGTGATCGCCTGCGCAATGAGCTTGGCGGCTTCCTCCGGTGATTGCGCCGGAACATTGTCGTAGAACTTCGTTGGGGCAATCATCGGGGTCCGGGTCAGCGGCATGTTGATCGTCGTGAATTCCACGCCGCGATCGAGATATTCCGCCGCCGCGCAGCGCGTCCAGGCTTCGAGCGCCGCCTTGGATGCGACATAGGCGGAAAAATGCGGGGCGCTGGCAAGCACGCCGATGGAGGAGATGTTGATGACATGGCCGCGGCGGTCTTTCTGAGCCATATGGGGCAGAAGTCCGAGGGTGAGGCGCAGGGCGCCGAAATAATTCACCGCCATCGTGCGTTCGAGATCATGGAAGCGATCATAGGAATTCTCGATCGCCCGTCTGATCGAATGGCCGGCATTGTTGATCAGGATATCGACGCCGCCATGATCGGCGAGGATTTTCGCGATCAGCTCGCCGCATTGCGTCTCATCGATGATGTCGGCCTGATAGGTGACGATGTTCAAGCCGCGCTCCGCCGCCGCCTGTTTTGTGGCCTCGAGCCTTTCCGCGTCGCGCGCCGCGATGATCGCCGTGGCGCCGGCCTCGGCCAGCTTCATCGCGGCCGCCTTGCCGATGCCGGACGAGCCGCCCGTGATCAGGACCACCCGGCCGGCCACTTTCGCGCGCAGGGACCGGTCGATATGAAGCTCCGGGTCCAGATGCCGCTCCCAGTAGTCCCAAAGCCGCCAGGCATAGTCTTCGAGCGGCGGCACCTTGATGCCGGCCGGCTCGAGCAGGCGTTCGGCTTCGCGGGAGTCGAAGCGAGTGGGATAGTTGATGAAGGTGAAGATCGAATCCGGCAGTCCCAGATCCTTCATCAGCCTCTTATAGATCCGGCGTACGGGCGTAAGCGCCCACAGGCCCTGAGCGATGCCGCGCGGGACGATGTTGAACAGCGCGGCATTGATGCGCAGCCCTGGCCGCGGCGCGTGAGCGGCGTTCAGGAAGATGCTGAAGATGTCTCCGACCCGGCGCGGCTCGGGGTCCGTGAGGTGATAGCACTTGCCGTCGCCCTCCGGCAGATGCGCAAGGTGTTCGAGCGCCGCAACCACGAAATCGACCGGCACGAGATTGATCCGCCCACCTTCAATGCCGACGATGGGCAACCAGGACGGCAGCAGGCGCCGCGTCTTCTGGATGAGCTTGAAGAAGTAATAGGGGCCGTCGATCTTGTCGATTTCGCCGGTCTGGGAATCGCCGACGACGATGGCGGGCCGATAGATCCGCCACGGGACCCGGCATTCCTCGCGGACGACTTTCTCCGATTCATACTTGCTGGCGAAATAGGGATGCGAAAGGCCGTGCGCTTCCTCGAACATATCCTCGCGGAAGACGCCTTCATAAAGGCCGGCTGCGGCGATCGAGCTGATATGATGAAAGCGCGCCGCGCCGATCGCCCCGGCAAATGCGACGACGTTCCGCGTTCCCTCGATATTGGTCCTCATCTCCAGCTCGCGATCGGCTTGGAGATTATAGACCGCGGCCAGATGGAAGACGTGATCGACTTTGCCGTTCAACCGGGCGCGGTCACTCTCCGAGACGCCGAGACCGGGACGGGTCACATCGCCAGCGACAGGCACCACGCGCGTATTGCCGGCGTTCCAGTAGGGGCGCAGCGCCGCCATGCGTTCCGGCGAGGGGTTGCGCATGAGCACATAGACCTTCGCGTGGGGGTGGGCCAGCAACCTGCGCACAAGCCGCTTGCCGATGAAGCCGCTGGCACCGGTCACCAGATAGTTCATGGTCGCTCCTCCTGTTGTCCCGCTCAGAATAGATGGCCTTAACGGCTGTGGTGTTGACCGTGATCAATTTGAGCGCACACTGCTTCGATTAGAGTATGCTTCTCAGGCACCGATCATAATCAGGTCCGAAATACGAAATCTCCAAGGGAGTGACATTGATGGCAAAGAAGTTGGCAGCCCTCGCGGGCGAAGGGCCGGAGAGCAGCCTGGCAAATACCGTTCGGGATTCCGCTCACAATATCTGGCTGGCAGGGCTGGGCGCATTTGCGAAGGCCCAGGAAGAAGGGGGCAAATTCTTCGAACAATTGGTTAAGGAAGGTGAAATCGTGCAGCAGCGCGCCAGAAAGGCCGCCGACGACAAGATCGCCGAGGTCGGCACGACCGCCAGCGGCACCTGGGACCGGCTCGAGCAGGTTTTCGAGGATCGTGTTGCGCGCGCCCTGCGCAGCCTCGGCGTTCCCACCGACAAAGACGTACAGGCGCTCTCGGACCGGGTCAAGAAGCTGACGGCGGTCGTGGAGAAATTGTCGGCGGCCGTCGAAGGTAAGGCCGGCGGAACGGCTGCCCGGCGGCGGCCGGCGAAGAAGTGAGCTTGCTGAAGAGAGCAGTGCCACAATTGCGGTGTGCCGTGGTTGCCCCCAATGGCGGCCGTGTCGCTCATCGCGGCGGCGTGAGGGACGGCTGATTTGAACGGGAAACCGAAAGCGATCGCACTGGCGGGCGGCGGACCGTTGGGCGCGATCTATGAAATCGGTGCGTTGATCGCGCTTGATGAGGCGCTTGGCGATCTCGACTTCACCGAGTTCGACGCCTATGTGGGGGTCAGCTCGGGCGCTTTTCTTGCGGCGGGGCTCGCCAATGGGCTAACGCCGCGCATGATGTACGAAATGTTCATCGAGACGGAGGCCGCCGACGATCCGTTCGAACCGGAGATCCTGATCCGCCCCGCTCTTGGCGAGTTTGGCCGGCGAATCGCGGCGTTGCCGCAGCTCTTTTTGTCGGCCATGCGCAACTATCTCGAAGCGCCGTTTTCGCGCGGTTTTTTCGAGTCGTTCCAGCGTCTTGCCCGCGCCGTGCCGACGGGCATCTTCGACAATGAGCGGATCGGCAAATATCTGCGCGGCTTGGCCGAGGCGCCGGGCCGGACCGACGATTTCCGCCAGCTCCGCCGCAAGCTCTTCCTCGTTGCAACCGACCTGAATACGGCCACAGCCGTGGCGTTTGGCTCGCCGGGCTGGGACCATGTGCCGATTTCCCGGGCCGTGCAGGCGAGCGCGGCACTCCCTGGCCTGTTTCCTCCCGTCGAGATCGGCGGCCGGCATTATGTCGACGGCGTGCTGGTCAAGACGCTGCATGCCTCGATCGCTCTCAATGAGGGCGCCAAGCTGCTGCTGTGCGTCAACCCGATCGTTCCGTTCGACGCCGAGATTGCTGAGAGCCACAGCGGCGGCAAACCGGTCTCGCTCATTGCAGGCGGATTCCCCACGGTGATCGGTCAGACCTTCCGTTCCATCGTGCATTCGCGCATGCGAGCCGGGATGAGCCGTTATGGAAGCGAGTTCCCCGACGCCGATGTCCTGCTGTTCGAACCGAGCCCGGGCGATGCCGAGCTCTTCTTCACCAACGTCTTCAGCTACGCCGAACGCGAGCGGCTGTCCGAGCATGCCTATCAGACCATGCGCTGCCAGCTTTTGCAGCGCTATGATGAGCTTGCCCCCGTGTTCGAACGGTATGGCATATCGATCGACCGCGGTGTCCTCATGGATGGGCGACGCACGCTGTCCGCCGGCGGCGCCGGTATGCGCAGGACGACCGGCGGCAAGCTGATGAGCACGACCGCGCAGCTCAACAATACGTTGTGCCGGCTTGAGGGTCTTGTGCAGCCTCGCAAGGCCGAGGCAGAAATGGCTGAGGGTTAGCTTGAGGGCAGATCGAGGCCAGACGGGAAGGCCGCCCGATAGACCGGCGGGAATCGTTTCGAAGGCATAGGCCGCAGGGAGACGTCGTAATGGCACAGGCGCGCGCGCAGTGGATCGGCTTTCCTCACGACAACAAGCCTTACTCTTACGGCGGGGCGAAGCTGAAGACGCATTGGGCAAGATTGCATTGCGGCGACTGCGAGCCCTATCCGGACGAGCCGACGCTGAACGATCTTGTCGATCATTACCCTGACCTTAAGCCGGCGATCTCGCTGAAAGCGGCGGCGGCTCAGCTCCAGCATGCCTGGCGCGCCTATCATTATGGCGATTTCGGAGCTGCGGTCGAACAGGGCCTTGGCGTCGGGCGCCTCGGCTACAATGTGGCGAACAAGGCCGTCAATATCTACGCCACCTATCTGGAAAAGGATCACGACCGCCGGAGCGGCGAGCTACTGGAGGTGGTGCGCCGCGCCGAGGAGCTGCAGTCCTGCGCGCCGGACCTTTCGAACGGCTGGTATCTCCACGCGCAGGCGCTCGGCCGGTACAGCCAGGCGCTCTCTATCGCGAAGGCGCTCGCGGAGGGGACGGCGACCAAGATCAAGGATAGTCTGGATCGCACTCTGGAGCTGGAGCCCGACCATGCCGACGCCAATATCGCGCTCGGTCTTTATAACGCGCTGGTCATCCATAAGATCGGCGGCACGCTGGGCGCCCTCACCTATGGCGCCAGCAAGCAGGCCGGTCTCGATCATTATCAGAAGGCGCTACAGCTCAATCCGGAGTCCGCCATCGCCCGCATTGAATATGCGAACGGCCTCGTCATGATGTATGGCAAATCGAAAATGGCGGATGCGACCCGCCTTTACGAAGAGGCGGCGGCCTGCGAACCGGCGGATGCGATGGAAAGACTGGACGTCGAGCTGGCCAAGGCGGAGCTGGAGGACTGACGCACCCATCCGTTGCCGCTTAGAGCATCCGTTTCCGGTTTTTCTGACCCCGCTCAATGACGTCGTTGCCGGGCTTGACCCGGCAACCCATGCCCGTGGCCTATCGGCACTCCGCGAAGGTTCCGGCATCAATGGAATGGGTCACGGGATCAAGTCCGGTGACGACAGGTCGCGATTCTCTTTAGCGCAGGATCAATTTGAACGGAAATGGCTTCCCCGAATTCAGCCGAAATCCCCGTGAAAACGGGGATCCAGTACCCTGCCGAGGCAGTTCTTTACTGGATGCCCGCTCCCCGCCTCCGCGGGGACAAGCTTCGCGGGCATTTCGAAGGTGTCGTCTCCGATTAAACCGATCGCTGTAGCCTGATTATGTCTTATTTGGCAGGGCTACCTCGCTTTCTGGATGTGCGCTTGACGGGAGCCTTCTCCAGCGCGGCTTGACGGCTGCGCGGCTTTTTCGCGGCTTTCTTCGGCTCGGGACGTTTCGCTTCCGCGATCACGGCTCCGGTCGGAACGTCGCCCCGCAGTTCCATCAGAACATAATAGAGGAGCTGCTCGAATTCGGACGCGAAATTCGCAATGACCGCCTCCGGGTCCGGGATGACGGCGGCATCCGTTACGAGGCCGAACTGGACCTGGCCATCGAAAGAGAGGATCGACACCCCCATCGAAACATCGCCGGCCTGCGGCACCCAGCACATCACCTGGCGGAGGCGCGACCCGCCGAGATAAAGCGGATTTTGCGGGCCGGGCACATTCGTCATCACCGCGCTTGCCCGACTGAGCAGCAGGTCGAACAGCCGGTCCTGAATCACGCGGGGCGCGTAGCCGAGGGCGGTGATCAGGCCCAGCGTCACCGGCGCTTCATACGAGTCCTTCAGCGCTTCCATCCGGCGATGAACCTCGTAAAGGCGCGCCAGCGGGTTCTCCATGCCGACCGGCAGCTCCAGCGCCACGATGCCGAAATAATTGCCGAGCTGAGTGGATTGCTCCGGGCTCCGAAGGTTGACCGGAACCAGGGCCCGCACCTCGACGCCGCGCGTTGCATCGCCCTTCCCGGCGAGATAGGCCCGCAGCGAGCCGGCAACGGCGGCCAGCAGCATGTCGTTGATCGAACAACCGAGAACCTTGCTGACCACCTTGACCTCGGGCAGCGCGATCGGATCGGTCCAGGCCACCCGCTTCTGGCCGTTCGGCGTTCCCTTGAACCGCGTCTGGCTGTCCTGCGGCATGAACAGCAGATAGGCGAGTTCAGCGGCCACGCTGACGCCCTCGCGCAGCGTCTCGGCCGGACGTGCGGCCCGGTCGCGCGCTTGCTGCAGGGCTTGGCGCGAGACGCTCATGCCGTTCTCGAAGAGCCCCATAATGCTCGCCAGATAGTCCTGCCAGAGCGATCGGGAAGCGGCCCCCGGCAGGTGGCGTCTCGTCAGGCCGGTCGGGGCCGCTGCGTCGGGATCGCTGTCCGTCAGCGACAGCATCACGCCGATCAGTGCGATACCGTCGGCGATCGCATGATGGAATCGCGCGACGACCGCGACGCCGCCCTGGAATTTCTCGACCAGATGGAAATCCCAAAGAGGGTGCGCCATGTCGAGTTGCTGAGAAGCGAGATCGGCGACGAAGCGCTGAAGCTCCGGCTTGCCCGCGCGGCCCGGCAGCCGGAGACGCTTGATATGCCGGTTGAGGCTGAAATGGGGGGCCGGCGACCACCAATAGCCGGTTGCGCGCTGTTCGACCCTCTGGCGGAAACGCGGCATTGCGAGCAGGCGATCGGCGATGGTGCGCTCGAGCCGGTCCACATCGACAGGCCCCTCCAACATCAGCACACCGACGATCACCATCGGGTTGGCCGGCCGGTCCATCCGCAGCCAGGTCGTGTCGACCGGCGACATCTGCTCGCTCTTTACCATGCCCGCGCCGCTCTACACCTCCGCTGCGCATTCGCAGCATCTACGCTACCGACAACAATGGCCGAATTCGGCCGACGGCCGAGCGTCTTTTGATAAAGCATTCGAAATGATTGCGATGCCTTACTTCTTGGACCGAAACCATGATGCTAAACGATGACCTATGTCAAACAAGGCAGAAATCGTTGAACGCTTGGTAAAGCAGCTTGATTTAGCTGAGGAAGCGCGTGCGTCGATCGCGACCGACAAGGTGGCGGCACGGCGCCGGGAGCGCCTGCGCGAATGGCAGGCGGGCCGGCTGGCGAGAACCCATGCGGATCTGCTCGAAAACCGCCGCTATGCCGCCACCACCGAATTCTTCCTGACCGAGATTTACGGTCCGAACGATCTCAGCCGCCAGATCGAAGAGGTGCGCCGCATTCTGCCGGTCATGACGCGGACGCTTCCGGCTGCCGGTCTTGAGACGGTCGCGGATGCGATCGAGCTGAACGCCCTCTCGGAGCAGCTCGATATGGCCATGGTCCGGGCGCTCGGATCGCGGGCGGACGAGATCACGCCCGCCGTTTACGCCGATGCCTATCGCCAGGTCGGGCGGCGGGCGGAACGGGAACGCCAGATCGAGCTGATCGGACATATCGGCCGCTCGCTCGACCGGCTGACGCATAGCCGTCTCCTCGGAATGGCGCTTTCGACGATGCGGAAACCGGCGCGCCTCGCCGGACTTCAGGATTTGCAGGATTTTCTCGAACGCGGCCACAGCGCGTTCCGCAAGATGCGCGGCACGAACGAATTTCTTCAGACGATCGTTACGCGGGAACAGCGGCTATTGGAGGCGCTATTCGTCGGCGATGACAGCCTGTTGTGACCGGGCTCGCTCCCAGGGGAGACCTCTGCGATACACGCGGCACATCCCGCGCGTGTCATTCCCGCGCAGGCGGGAATCCAGATATTTCAAGAACTTGGCTGGATACCCGCTTTCGCGGGTATGACAATAATGCCTGTTTCGCAGAACTCTCTCATGGGAGAGGCAATCATAGCGCAACCGACCCAGTCGTTTCCGCCTGAGCCGACCCCGCATCAGAAGTAGAGCGATATGTCGCGATGGTGAGACAGACAGGCCGCCATATCGGGTATGAGATCGTCGGGCAGGCGGCGCTGTTGCCTCAAGCCGATGTTGTTATGGATCGTCTCCTCATAGCGCTCCAGAGCCGGCAGAATCGTTGTAAAGGCCTGTTTTCGCCACGCCAGCTCTTCATCGAACTTCTGGATGGCCCGATCGATCGCCGCAAGAGCGTCCGGCTTGCTGATCGAGGAGCCCCTAAGCGACCGGCGCGCCTGAGACATTTCCGACTGCACGGGCTTTGCGCCTTCCACCGAGCGGACCTGGTTATAGACCGACTGGACTTTTTCCAGACCTGCCTCCGGCGGATTGTTCTCAACAAACGCCGGCAATGCGCGAAGCTCAGGCTCCAAAGCCGCCAGATCCTTCGTTGCGCGCAATATGGCCAAGGCTTCCTGCACGGGTTCGTAAGCCTGGTCGGCATTACGCCGATAGGCGTTGCGAGTGTTCTGGCCGGCCTTCAGAAGTTTGCGGAACGCCTTATACTCGCGTTCCCATCGTTCCGGGATCGTCGCTTGCAGCGCCTTGATCTCCCCTTCATTTGCGGCCAGTTCCGCCTCCAGAGGGTTCTTGAGCGCTTCGTCTCTGGCAAGCCGAATGCTCGTTTGAAGCTCTCTGTCGCGCAATTCGAGGGACCTGATCTCCGCTTGAATGTTTCGGACTTGAACGTGAAGCGGCCGGTAGGCGTCTTCATTTTCTGCGATCGCCTCGTCGGCCTTTTTTACGGCTGCGATGAGTTCGAATGTCTTTTCCGCTTTGTCGAAGCTTGCAGCGAGATTTTTCTCAAGCTTGTCAGGCAGCGCGCCCAGATCGATGTTGCGCACCGACGCAATGGCTGATCGAAGCTCCTGCTCGTGGCTGTTGTAGAATTTGAACAATTCGTTCTCGATGCACACTTGCAGCTTCGGATTGATCGGAGGCGGCGCCGTGTCCGCGCTCAGCGTAATGCGTTGCGGCAGATAATTCACGAGCGGCGGGCTATTGGCCACAATCACCAGCGCCAATAGCTGCAGCAAAATGAAAGGGATAACGCCCTTATACATTGAGATGGTCTTGACGATCGCCGGCGCAACGCCGCGCAGATAGAACAGCGCAAAACCGAATGGCGGCGTCAGGAAGGACGTCTGAATGTTCAGGCCGATCATGACGCCGAGCCAGACAGCGGTGATGTTCGCACCGGGGTTCATAAGCAGGATCGGCGCAACGATCGGGACGACGACGACCGAGATCTCGATGAAGTCGAGGAAAAAGCCGAGAACGAAAATCACCGCCATGACGATGACGAACTGGCCCCAGAAGCCGCCCGGCATTCCGGTTAAGAACTCTTTAACCAGATCTTCGCCGCCGAAGCCGCGGAATGCGGCCGTCAGCATGGCGGCACCGATGAGAATGATGAAGACCAGCGAGGTCGTCTTCGCCGTCTCGATCATGACCGACTGAAGCGTCTCCTCGATCCTCAGCGCACGCCAGCCGCTCCAGCTAAGGGCAAACAGCAGACCGGCTACTGCAATACTGGCGATGATCATCATCCGGACGTCGGCAGCGGTCGCCAGATTCTTGACGTTGACCGGATGGACGTGGGTGACGGTGATGATCGCCGTGATCGAAATCGCGGCCAGAATGGCCGGCCAGTAAGCGCGCGGCTCGCCATGCTTCAGCCGGTAGCCCGCCATGATCAATGCGCCCGCCGCGCCGATTGCGCCCGCCTGATTGACCGTTGCGATGCCCATGATGATCGAGCCCAACACGGCAAAGATCAGGGCCAGGGGCGGCACCAGCGCCATCACGACACGGCCGGCGAATGCGGCGTCGTATTTGCCTTCGTAGGGGACAGTCGGAGCGACGCGCGGCCGGAGAAATGCAATCACGGCGATGAAGATCATATAGAGTGCAACGAGCACCACGCCGGGAAGAAACGCGCCCAGGAACATTTCGCCGGCGCTCGTGGACCCGACGTCGAAGGCCGACGGCATGATCAGATCGCCCGTATTCTCCTTAAAGAGAAGTTTGCGCGCCGTGCTGGCCTGATCCGTGGCGCTGGCAAGCTGGTCGGCCAGAATGATCAGCACGATCGAGGGCGGAATGATCTGGCCGAGCGTGCCCGAGGCGGCGATCGTGCCTGTCGCCAGCGGATGGGAATAATTGTTGCGCAGCATGGCCGGCAGCGAGATCAGACCCATCGCGACGACCGTCGCACCGACAATGCCCGTCGTTGCCGCCAGGAGCGCGCCGACGAAGACCACCGACATGCCGAGACCGCCGCGCACCGGGCCGAAGAGCTGGGCCATCGTGATGAGCAGGTCTTCCGCAATGCGCGAGCGTTGCAGCATGATGCCCATGAAGACGAAGAGCGGGATGGCAATCAGCGTATCGCGCTCCGCCTCCCAGTAGACGCCCCGGAAATTGGTCACGCCCGCGGTGAGCCAGGTCACCGGCCCGCCCTGAGCAAAAAAAGCATCCGGCCGTCCGGTGAAGAGATAGCCGGATAGCGCCGCCAGGCCGATTGTAAGAACCGCGGAGCCGGGAAGCGCGAAGGCAACCGGATAACCGGAGGCCAATGCGAATGCCATCAGAAGAATGAGGAGAAGAAGAAAGAAAAGCTCCATTTATCTCCGATAGCCCCCGTAGGTTTCCCCTATGCGCCCATCGCTGTGACGGTGCGCTTGTTTGGTTCGCCGCGAATATCGGCTATGGCTTCGAGAAAAAAGCCAACGAATTGAATAAGCATGGTTACGGCGAAGACGCCGAGAAAGCCGGCCATCCAATATTTGACATACATGCCGAAGCCGGTTTGCGTCGTCTCGAAGAGCAGCAAAGGTCCGTTAATGATCGCGGAGCGGCTTTCCGTACCGATCGCAATGATCACGCTGCTGACCGAGATGCCAAGCAGAACGGACCCGATCGCGTTCACGTAACCTTTTGTTCGCTCGGCAAAGGAGGAATAGAGCACGTCAACGCGGACATGGCCGTCTTCGATGAGCGTGTAGGCGCTCGCGAACAGGAAGAGCGCGGCGTACCAGAACCGCACGAGGTCGGCCATGAAGGCCTGCTCATAGGAAAAGATGAAGCGTGTGAAGACAATCAGCAATTCCGCCACGACGACGAGCAGCGCCAGCCAGTGAAAGCCTAGGCCGCGCCGGAATACGGCTATGATGATCCCCAGGACGAGAAGCGGAATGTGGACATACATGCCGCGGAAGCTCGACCGGCTGAGATCGGTCGCAATCTGATCGCCAAACACGCTGGAAAGCAGGTCTTCGACGCGCAGGAAGGAGACGATCGCGTCCGCCAGACCGATCATGAGCACAGCCCAAAAGGCCGCCCGCACGATATAGGCCGTAATTGAATAAATCCGATTGGATTCCGGCCTTAGGGTTTTGGTCTTCGTCTTGATGACATAGGCGAATGCGATCATCAGAGCGATGACATAGAGGGCGGTCTGAAGCCAGGCGAGAGCCGATGAGCCCCTGAATATGTCGCCTGCGCCTGGCCACCCACGCCAGTAATCCAGGTAATTATTGAGCAGAAAAGCAAAGACGGCCGCGATAACACCCCATGCGAAGAGCCGGGATGAGATCAGGACAAGGTCCGTGCGCTCAAGCTTAGACGACGCAGTCACCGTAGGTGGCCCGTATCTGTGATTGACTGAGTTTAGATCAACGCTGGACATGGAAAGGGGGCGCTGACGCCCCATCTCCCTTTTAGCTCCAAGCCGCCAGGATTAGCTTTCGATGCCGAGCACGCGGTTGCGCTGCAAGGTATAGGCCGTATCGGAAAGACCCGTCCACTTACCGACCTCGGCGCGCGTCTTGGCAAAGCTGTCGTGGATCTTTGCGGCGAGATCGCTGTGCTGACGCGTTTCCGCGAACACTTCCTCCGCGGCCTTACCAAAGCTGTCATAGATCTCGTCGCTGAACTTACGCAATTGGACGCCGTGCTCATCGATGAGACGCTTCAGATAGGCGCCGTTATTGAAGTTCGTCTCGGCCATCTGCCGGGCGTTTTCCTCGTTACACGCCGCTTCGATGATGGCCTGGTCCGTTTTCGAAAGACCGCTCCACCAGCTCTTGTTCATGGCCATGGAGAGCTGCGAGCCCGGCTCATGCATACCCGGATAGTAGTAATATTTGGCGGCTTCGTAGAACTTCATGAAGTAATCATTATACGGACCGACCCATTCCGTCGCATCGACCGCTCCAGAAACGAGGTTTTCGTAGATCTGGCTGCCGGGCAGCGCGACGGGGGATGCACCGAGCTTAGCCAAGACGTCGCCGCCGAGACCCGGAATACGCATCTTGAGGCCTTTAAGATCGTCAGCGGTCTCGATTTCCTTATTGAACCAGCCGCCCATCTGCACGCCGGTATTGCCGCAAGGGGAATCCTTTAAGACCGAACGTGTCTTGCAGCTCATCATAGAGCTTCTGACCGTCGCCATATTTCATCCAGGCATCCATTTCAGTGTAAACGAAGCCGAACGGAACGGAGGTGAAATATGCCAAGCCGGGATGCTTGCCCTTCCAGTAGTAATCCGCGCCGTTATAAGCCTGGGAGTTGCCGGATGCGACTTCATCGAAGGCGTCGAAAGCGCCAACCTTTTCGCCCGACGCGAAATAGGTGACGTTGATCCGTCCCTCGGTCAGCTCAGAAATGCGCGCCGCGAGCCGTTGAGCGCTGACGCCCAACCCTGGGAAATCGCGCGGCCAGGTCGAGACGATCACCATCTCCGTTCTGGCTTGCGCAATTGCCGGTGCGGCGAGCGTTGTCGCGGCCGCCGCCGCGCCTGCACCAAGTCCTGCCTTTTTGATAAATGTCCGACGATCCATGCCAGATATCCTCCCTGGAGCTACTCTCAACATTGGCTACAATACAGCCTCACACAGCCTCCCCTTCCACACCTGAACGAAACGGGTAGAGGCCATGCCACCCTTTGATTACTGGAACTTAACACATTGATAAAGCCTGGCGCCACGTAATCTGACCTTCGATGCCGCCATTGCCTTCTTATTAGGCAAATTGCCGGTTGCTTAACGAATCCTTACGCATCCATCCGTTTGCGGCGCGATCGCATTAATGCGCCACGGCAGGGTCTTGACTTCATGCGTCGTCGGGATGGCAGGCTCTCACATCATTTCGGCTTCGAAGGCGGAGCGTAAGAAGATTTCCCGCACCGTCCGTGAGGACGCGGTCAAGATCTAAGCGGGCCACGCCGATCCGCTCAGGCCGATTCAGCGGACGATTGTCTGCTTGATCCAATAGCCACCGAAGTCATCGATCCGGACAATCGGATCGTGGATTTGATGAGTCTGGCGAAATTCGTCGACCGCCTTACGATGCGCGTCGAACAGGAAATAGTCATCGACGATCAGCGAGCCACGCGGCGAGAGTTTGTGATACAAGTTCACAAATCCATCCATCGTGCTCTCATACATGTCTCCGTCGAGCCGCAGGACGGCAAGCTGTTGGACCGGCGCTGACGGCAACGTGTCTTTGAAGAGGCCTTTGAGAAAGATCACCTGATCATCCAGCAGTCCGTAACGCGCAAACCTCGCCTTGACCTCTTCGAGGCCTACGGAAAATTCCGCGCAATTATGCAGATAGGCATCGGCGTCCGCCTCGACACCCTCCGAAGGCGGCGGCAGGCCGGCGAATGAATCGGCCGCAATGACGCGGCGATCGGAAATGCCATACGCCCATAGAACGGCGCGCATCATGATACAGGCGCCGCCACGCCAAACGCCGGTTTCCATGAAGTCGCCGGGGACGCCCTCAGCGATGACGCGCTCACACTCCTTGCGCAGGTTCCTCATGCGCTTGCCCCCAATCATGGAGGGCGCGCCGGATGGCCAATCCCAGCCGTTCTCACGATATTCGTCGTCGTAGTTTTGGATATCGGATCCCGGCAAAGGGGGGTCTCGATTCAAACATCCGATAAGGCTGCGGCCCATCAGATCGAGATAGGATGAGCGGAGGCGATCCCTGTCCGCTTCGAGATTCTGTGACATCGCGCGGTCCATCTGTCCTTCACTCGGATATGATCAAGCCTTTAATCGTATCGCCGCCTTGGCCTTCGGTGCAGCCAGATCATAGCGGCAGCGAGGCCGAGCATCGAGAAGAAGCTCCTTGCGGTATTTCCGAAGCGCGTCGCGATACGCCGGTAGCGCAATCACCCACCCGGCGGGCTGCCATTGATCTATTGATTCTGAAGGAGCGTCTCTGGCGCCGCGGGAGCGGCACCAAGCCGAACGGTCAGGCCGCAATTGAAGTCCGAGAAAACGCGCCTTGCCCGTCAACCGGATGCAGGCTTACCCTCTTTTGACTGCTCCGCCGCCTTATCCAAAGACAGGCTCGCGGCATCGCCCACATTGTCCACGCCGCGCTCTTCCAGGAGCGTCGTGAGCCAGTTCGGGTCCATCTCAGGCACGGAGGACAGAAGAAGATCCGTATAAGCATGATGCGGCGGTTTAAACATTTCGTCTTTCGGCCCCTGCTCGACCACCCGTCCCCTTTGCATGACCACGACCTCATCGGCGATTGACCGCACGGTCGCGAGATCATGCGTGATGAACATATAAGCGAGGTTGAACTCCTTCTGAAGCCGGTCGAGCAGGCGAAGGATGCCTTCGGCCACGAGCTGGTCGAGTGCGCTTGTCACCTCGTCGCAGATGATGAATTTCGGATCCGCTGAGAGCGCCCGCGCAATTCCGATGCGCTGTTTCTGACCGCCCGAAAGCTCCGGCGGATAGCGATTGTAATATTGCGACGGCTCCAGCTCGATCAGGTCGAGGAGCTCATCGACGCGGCTCTTCAACGCGCTGCCGCTCAAGCCGGAATAGAACTTCGCCGGCCGCCCGATGATCTCGCCGATCTGAACTTTCGGGTTCAGGGCAGTGTCCGCCATCTGGTAGATCATCTGGATCTGGCGGAGCTGTTCCTTGCTGCGCGACTTGTAGCTTGGCGGCAGGGCTTCGCCTTCAAAAAGGATTTGTCCCTTTGTCGGCGGCAGCAGGCCGGTAATGCATCTCGCAGCGGTCGATTTGCCTGAGCCGGATTCCCCCACGACAGCCACGGTCATGCCGGGGTAAATGTCAAAGGACACATCTTCCAGAACCTTCACAGGCCCATATGAGGCTTCGACATTCTGGACCGAGATGAGGGGTTTGTTATCGCCGGGACGCGATTTCTGGTCGCGCCGAAAGCTGCGAACCGCCCAGAGGCTCTTGGTGTAATCCTCCTGCGGATCTTCAAGCATCTTGTCGGTTTCTGCTTCCTCGACCTCGTCGCCCTTCAGGAGCACCTTGATCCTGTCGGCCATCTGCGCGACCACCGCAAGGTCATGGGTGATGTAGATCGCTGCCGTGTTGAACTGATCGACGATGTCACGGATCGCGGCGAGAACCTCGATCTGCGTGGTCACGTCGAGCGCGGTCGTCGGCTCGTCGAAGATGATCAAATCGGGCCGGCACGCCATGGCCATGGCGGTCATAGCGCGCTGAAGCTGGCCGCCAGACACCTGATGCGGATAGCGGAAGCCGATCTCCGTCGGATTGGGAAGGCGCAGTCGCTCATACAGCTCCATCGCATCTTCCTGCGCCTCAAGCCGTTTCTTCATGCGGTAATGGACTGGCGCTTCCGTGTGCTGATCGATAATCCTGTGCGACGGATTGAAGGAGGCCGCGGCAGACTGGGCGACATAAGCGATCCGTGAACCGCGCAAGGCGCGGCGATCCGCCTGCGACGTCGTCGTGAGCTCCATACCGTCGAACTCGATCGATCCGCCCGAAATGCGGCAGCCATCTCTCGCAAAGCCCATCGCCGCAAGGCCGATCGTCGATTTCCCGGCTCCTGACTCACCGATCAGTCCCAGCACTTCGCCGCGATGGAGCGTCAAATTGACACCGTGCACAATCTCGAACCATTGCTCTTCGGAATAGGCCTCGATTCGAAGATCCTTTATCTCCAGGAGAACGTCTTTGCGTTTATCCATCTCGCACTAGTCCTTCAATCCGGAGGAGCGATACAGCATCCAGTCTACCACGAAATTAACCGCGACGGTCAAAAGCGCGATCGCTGCTGCCGGTATGAGAGGTGTGATGTCGCCGAAGGAGATCAGCGTCGCATTTTCGCGCACCATCGATCCCCAGTCCGCGGTTGGCGGCTGAATGCCGAGACCGAGGAATGAAAGACCGGCGATCAGCAGGAAGACGAAACAGAACTCCAGACCGAATTCAGCGATCAGCGGAGCCGTGGAGTTCGGCAGAATCTCTTTACGGATCAGATAGCCGGTGCCTTCGCCCCTGAGCTTCGCCGCTTCGATATAGTCCATCACTACGACATTGCCGGCGACGGCGCGGGTGAGGCGGAAGACGCGCGGCGCGTAGATGACCGCAACAACGATCACGATCACCCACAGTTCTGTGCCGAAGATACTCAGCATAAGGAGTGCGAAGATCAGCGAAGGGACAGACATGATGACATCGGCGGTACGGCCCAGAAGTTGATCGAGAAAGCCACCCTTCGTTGCCGCCAGAAGGCCTCCGATCGCGCCCATGAGAAATGCAAGGAGCGTCGCCGTCAGCGCAAGGCCAACCGTGTTTCTGGCGCCGTAGACCAGACGGCTGAAAACATCCCTGCCGAGCTGGTCGGCTCCGAGCAGCATATTTGCGTCCGCCGGGGCAAAGGCGGATGCAATGACCTCCGCTTCGCCATGAGGCGCCATTATCGGGGCAAAGATTCCCGCAATTGCATAGGTCAGAATGACGAACATACCGAAGGACGCCGTCAGCGGAGCCGTGCGCAATTCCCTCGCTATGTTCGGAGGCGAAATGATGATGAGAAATTCGCGGAATGCGTAGGACGTGCCTGCAGCGAGCGCCAGCGCCCCCGCCGCGGTGGTTATGAAGCGGAGCGGCGCAACGCCGCCAACAATCCCCACGATGAAGGAGATAAGTGTCAGCGAGAATATAAGCAGGAACGCCTGGCGCTTATGGTAATAGGCCGCGACGCAGGAGGCGCCGATGAGCAGCGCGTAGTAACCGACAACGAATTGGCTCATGACAGCCCCCTTACTTCGGATGCCGCAGACGCGGATTTGTGAGGATTGCGCCTACATCCGCTGCAAGGTTCAACAGGATAAAAGTGGCCGCGAAAATCAGACAGCAGGCCTGCACAATCGGGAAGTCTCGCTTGGCGACCGCATCCACCAGGAGCTGACCGATCCCGGGATAGACGAAAACAACTTCGACCAGCACGACGCCCGTGACCAGATAGGCCAAGTTGAGCGCGACCACATTAATGATCGGCGCCCACGCATTCGGCAAGGCGTGACGTACGATCACCTTCCAGGGCGGGACGCCCTTCAGTCGGGCCATCTCGATATAGGGCGAGGCCAGAAGATTGATGATCGCGGCCCGCGTCATGCGCATCATATGCGCCGTGACCACGAGGACGAGCGTCAATGCCGGCAGAAAGGTTCGGTGGAGCAGCTCGAAAAAGCCCATATTCGAACTGAGGCTGGCGATGGCCGGGAAATAGCTCGTCTTCACGGCCAGATAGAGGATGAGGATATAACCAAGAAAAAATTCCGGTGAGGAAATCGAGGTTAGTGTCACGACGTTGGCGACTCTGTCGAAGATGGTGTTACGCAGAAGCGCGACGATTATACCCAGAACTATGGATATCGGCACCGCAATGACGGCGGCGTATGCCGCGAGAAAGAGCGTATTCTCGAAACGGGTGGTGATCGCTTCGCTGACGCGCTCGCCGGAAACGAGCGACACCCCGAAATCACCCTGCAAAGCGCCCGTCAGCCATTCCACATACCGGACAGGCGCCGGCCGGTCGAGGCCGAGCTGCTCTCTCATGGCCTGAACGGTTTCCTGCGTCGCACTTTGGCCGAGAACGGCCTCGGCTATGTCGCCCGGCAGCAGTTCCACCGCAAAGAAAATCAGCACAGAGACGACAAACAGCGTGACAACGCCTAAGCCAAGCCGTTTGAACAAAAGGCCGAAAATACCCCCCATTATGTCTCTCCATCATTGTGGCGCCGACGTCGTCCGGTCAGCGAGGGCCTTTCTGAGCCATTTTTGAGATACCGCCCTTCTTGTGGGACATCGAGGGCAGAGGCGGGATCTGCCGCAAGGAACGGCGCGCAAACCGTACCCTGCGGCAGGAAGTCGGGCGGTAGCCGGGCCGAATTATCCGACGCCGGACCACCGCCAATCGCCACTTAGCTTGCGAACCACCACCGGCTCGCCGCGCGTGCGCCGTCGCTTTCCCAGCTCGGCGCGAGCTTCTCGGGCGTGCCGACATTCGAGCGACTGGCGTACACGAAGTTGTTGAAGAACGGGATGATCGTGCCGCCGTCATCGCGCATCAGCAAGTCCATCTCGCGATACATCTTGGCCCGAACCTCCTGGTCGAGCTCCGCCTTCGCCTTCAGCAGCAGCTCGTTGAAGTGCGGATTCTTCCAGTGGCTTTCATTCCACGCGGCGTCTTTTTTGTAGGCCAGCGTGTACATCACGTCCGGCGTCGGGCGGGCGCCCCAGGAGACCAGCGTGAACGGCTTCACCAGCCAGACGTCGGAATAGTAGCCGTCACTCGGCTCGCGCACGACCTTGACGTTGATGCCCGCCGGCTTGGCGTGCTCGGCATAGAGCACCGCCATGTCGACGGCCCCGGCATAGACGCTGTCGGCCGTCGAAAGGCTGACCGAAAGGCTGTCGTGCCCCGCTTTCTTGAGCAGCGATTTCGCCTGATCCGGGTCGTATTCCCGCTGCGGGATGTCGTCGGGCCAGTAGGGCTGGGCCGGCGAGTGGTGGAAGTCGTTGGCCTTGGTCGCCGCGCCGAAGGTGATCTTGTCGATGATCTCGTCGCGGTTCATCGCCAGCTTCATCGCGTTGCGCACGTTGACATCGTCGAACGGCGGCGTATCGCAGAACATCGGCATGGTGATGGCCGCGGCCGACGGAACGTTGAAGACCGTGATGTTCGGATCGCGCTTCAGCAGCGCCATCGTCTTCAGCTCAATCAGCGACACTGAGTCCACGTCGCCGGTGACCAGCGCGGTCTGGCGCGCGTTCGGGTCGTTCAGCGTGATCATGTTGACCTTGTCGAACCAAGCGCCCTTGCCGTGCCAGCCGTCGTGACGGCTGAGGCTGAACTGAACGCCGAATTCGCCCGAGTCGATCTTGTACGGGCCGGAGCCGTCGCCCGATTTCCACTCGATCGTGCCGTCGTCATTGGCCGGGCAGATCGCCATATGATAGTCGGTCATCAGCCACGGGAAGTCCGCGTTGCCGCCTGCGAGCTGAACGATCACGGTATAGTCACCGTCCTTGGTGATATCGGTCACGTCCGTCAGAAGCGCCTTGGCCGCCGAGGTCGTCTTTTCGCCGCGGTGGTGGTTCAGCGAGGCGATAACGTCATCGGCCGTCACCTTCTTGCCGCTGTGGAAGCTGGCGTTCTGGTTGAGCTTGAAGGTCCATTGCGAGGCATCCGAACTGGCTTCCCAGCTGTCCGCCAGGTCCGGCCCGAGCGAGCCGTCACCGTTGATCATCGTCAGATAGGAACGGTGGGTATGGGCGAGGAAGATCCCCATCCGCGTCACATAGGTGCCCGGATCATGGGTGTCGGACGTGTTGCCGTCATGGATGCCCCAGCGGAATGTTCCGCCGCGCTTGGGTGCGGCAATCGCCGACCGCGTCCAAAGTCCGCTCGCGGTTGTGGCGGTCAAACCCGCCGCAATTGCGTAATGCATAAAATCACGGCGCGAGATTCGGCCGCTGCGCGCTGCGTTGGCGATCTGATCGATCACGGAGGGTGCTTTCTCGTCGGTCATGTGTCTCCCCTATTGGCCTGACTTATATCTGTCATTCATCATGAGCACCGCAGCATTCCGCATTGTCGCGCATAACGCCTGACAGACGATCCGATACATAGATTCGAGGACTCCCGGATCGTCGATAGAACAAGAATAGAACAAGGATCCTCAAATTGCTCCGCCGCACCAATCATTCGGAGCGACCGTGCCTCCGCGTTTTCATTATCACGATAGATAGATACGACCGATTTTGCAAACACGGCCATTGCGAGCCTCACAATCCTCTGGTCTTTTTGCAACAGCATGATCAACGCGTGAATTCCGGGGTCGCAATTTTCGCTCCGGATAAGCAGCTTCCACGTGATTATCGGCGATGGCTGGACCATGATCGGGGGAGGAGGCCGCTGGACTGGAATACGCGCATGAACAGGACGTTCGGTGATTGACGCTGATGGGGCTTCTGAATGGCCAAGTTTGACTGGCACGCCGAGCGCTCCGGCTTAGGTGATCTGGCGCAACTCGACGCGCCGCCGCCAGACGCAGTGAACGAACGGGCCGTGCGGCTTTACAGGCTCGGGCGTGTGCGGGCGGAAATGGCTGTGCGCGGGATCGCGGCCTGCATTCTGAGCGACCCGGTCAATATCCGCTATGCGACGGGTGCGCGAAACATGCAGGTCTTCACGGCTCGTAATACGCCCTCACGCTATGTGCTTCTGACGCAGACGGAATGCATCCTCTACGAGTTCACGGGCTGCATGCATTTGGCCGCGGGGATCGAGACGATTACCGAGGTCAGGCCCGCCTTGACCGCAAGCTTCGTCGCAGCCGGCGATCAGATTTCCGAACGCGAACAGCGCTGGGCGCGGGAGATGGCGGATACGATCCGTCAGTTCGTCGGCGCGGACGCAACGATAGGGATGGAGCGATTCAATGCCGGCTCTGCCATCGCGCTTGCCGGTCTTGGTTTCCGGATTGTTGACGCTCAGGGGGCGGTCGAGATGGCCCGGTCAATCAAATCGGCAGAGGAGTTGAAATGCATTCGCGCCTCTTTGCGCGCGACGGAAGCGGGCGTCCGCAGTCTGCGCGACGCCATCCGGCCGGGCCTGACCGAGGCCCAGCTCTGGTCGGTTCTGCATCAGGCCATCATTGCTCAGAATGGTGATTATATCGAGACGCGGCTTCTGAATTCCGGTCCGCGGACGAATCCCTGGTTTCAGGAGGCCGGTCCGCGCCCGATCGGCGAGAATGAACTGATCGCGCTGGATACGGATGTCGTCGGCTGCTACGGCTATTACTCCGATTTTTCCCGGACATTCCATTCAGGCCCGAAGCGCCCGACGCCGACGCAGCGCGACCTCTACCGCCATGCCTATGACCAAGTCCATCACAATATGAGCATCCTGTGCCCGGGCATGAGTTTTCGTGATTATGCCAATGAGGCCTGGGAAATCCCGGAGCGTTTCTTCGCCAATCGCTATTATCTGTCAGCGCATGGCTGCGGCATGACGGGCGAATATCCTTATCTCTATCATCGGGCGGATTTCCCCGACGCAGGGTATGACGGTGAAGTCGTCCCCGGCATGACACTCTGTGTGGAGAGCTATATCGGCAAGGAGCGCGGGCGCGAGGGCGTCAAGCTGGAGCAGCAGGTGCTGATCACCGAGACAGGCGTCGAGTTCCTGAGCCTCTTTCCTTTTGAAGAGGCGTTGATGAAGTGAGCGAAGCAAGCCCTGAAGAGGTAAACGCCCTTCCGATCTTGACAGCGCGCGCATTCTGCCGTCGCGCCGCGGTTTGCACCAACCGGCGGACGGTGGTTTCATTGGCCAAGCTGGTCTTGCGGATAAGGGCAATGGAAATACGATTGACTGGTGCCGCAGGGGAGGATTGAACTCCCGGCCTCACCCTTACCAAGGGTGCGCTCTACCACTGAGCTACTGCGGCGTCGCGGCCGGCTTACCGCCAGGATGCGGCAGACTGTGCCACGCCGCTGGCGAATAGACAAGAGTTGCGCGCCGTCGTCAACCGCGGACGGGACCGGATCGCCCGGCGCCCGGTCGAAGCGAGATCGCACCTACGAACGACGCGAGATTGCGGCCCGCTGCTGGCGCCCGCGTTCCAGCCCTCACTCAGGCCTCACCGCATAGATTTGCCTCGGCGCGGTACTGCCTTATGGCGCTCAGGAATATCTCGCCATATTTCTCCAGCTTCGCCTGGCCGACGCCGTGCACCATCATCATCTGGTCGCGGTTTTCCGGCTTCAGGAGCACCATGTCCAGGAGGCTCCGGTCGGCGAGGATGACGAAGGCGGGGACGCTTTCCTCCTTGGCGAGCCGGAGCCGTGTGCTTTTCAGCGCATCGAACAGCCGCCGGTCGTCGGCGGAAAGGGTCTGAGCCGGCGCCGAGGCCGTTTTCGTCGAGGGGCGCTTCGCCGCCGGGCTCATGGCTTCCCGGCGCAGCTCGACCTTCATCGCGCCTTTGAGCACGCCGCGCCCGCGCTCGGTGACGGTCCAGCGGCCGTAAGAGGCGATATCGAAATTGATGATGCCGGCGGCATAGAGCTGGCGGAAAATCGAATGCCACTCCTGCCGGCCATGCTCCTTGCCGACGCCGAAGGTCGGCAGCCGGTCATGGTTGAACTGGCGGACCTTGTCGGTTTCCTCGCCGCGCAGGATGGCGATCAGATGCTCCGCACCGAAGCGCTCGCCCGTGCGCACGATGGCCGAAAGCGCCTTCTGCGCCGGGATCGTGGCGTCCATGACCTCCACGCCGTCGATGCACAGATCGCAATTGCCGCAAGGCCCGACCGCCTCGCCGAAATAGGCGAGCAGCGTCTGGCGGCGGCAGCGCGGCGCTTCGCAGAGGGCGATCAGCGCGTTGAGGCGCTGCTTTTCGATGCGCTTCTGGTCATCCGAGGCGTCGCTGTCCTCGATCTGCATCCGGCGCAGGCGCATGTCGTCGAGCCCGTAAAGGGTGAGCGTATCGGCGGGCAGCCCGTCACGTCCGGCGCGCCCGATCTCCTGATAATAGCCCTCCAGGCTCTTCGGCAGGTTGGCGTGCATGACGAAGCGGACATCCGGCTTATCGATGCCCATGCCGAAGGCGATGGTGGCCGCCATGACCAGCCCGTCCTCCTGGAGGAAGGCGTCCTGATTGCGCGAACGGTCGCCGGCGCCCATCCCGGCGTGATAGGCGAGGGCGCGGAAGCCCTTGCCGTTCAGGAATTCGGCCAGATCCTCGGTCTGCTTGCGCGAGGCGCAATAGATGATGCCGCTCTCGCCGGAGCGTCCCTTGATGAACTCGACGATCTGCCGGCGGGCATTGGCCTTTGGCCGCATGGCGAGCCGCAGATTCGGGCGATCGAAGCCATGGACGAAGATCGCGGGATCGCGGCTGAAAAGCTTCTTCAGGATCTCGTTGCGTGTGGCGAGATCGGCCGTCGCGGTTAGGGCGATGCGCTGGACGTCGCCGAGCGCGGCCGCCGCTTCGCCGATGGCCATATATTCCGGGCGGAAATCATGTCCCCATTGCGAGACGCAATGCGCTTCGTCGATGGCGAGAAGGCCGACACCGGCGCGGGCGAGCCTGTCGCGGGTCTCGGCCAGGGCGAGGCGTTCCGGCGCGAGATAGAGGATGCGCAGCGTACCGTTTTCCAGCTCCTCGAAGGCGGCGCGCGTTTCGCCGCGCTCATTGGCGGAGTTGAGGCTCGCCGCGGCGATGCCGTAGCCCTGAAGCTGCGCCACCTGATTGCGCATGAGTGCGATGAGCGGCGAGACGACGACCGTCAGCCCATCGCGGAGGAGCGCGGGAAGCTGATAGCAGAGCGACTTGCCGCCGCCCGTCGGCATCACGGCAAGGACATCGCGTCCGGCAAGCACGGCGGTGATAATCTCATCCTGACCTGGCCGGAAGGCTTTGAAGCCGAAGGTTTCCAGAAGCTGCGTTTCCGCGCTTTTCAGGTCAAGCATGCGTGCCCCCCAAGGCCACCTAGTGCACTGACGCATTCACTTGGTTCATGCGCCAGCCCACTTGCTCTTTGTTTATGCATCGATTTCACCAAACTCCGGCGTAGCCTCCGTTGGATCGATGCACTAGCGCGACGCGCGTCCAATTGGGCGCGGACAGTTGCGCTAACTTATTGATGTAGATCAACTTGACCTCGTTCAAGTGACTCCACATGAACGAGGGTTGATCTTGTCGTTCGGTGGCAACGAAACCGACAGAACGGGGCCGTCTTATGAATTCGAGAATCGGTTAGGCGATCGCCCGCGGCCGGATTTGCCGCGTCGACTATACGGCGTCGCGAGCACATCGCCAGTCCCGATGAGCGCGGAGAGGAAGTGCTGAACAGGAAATTTCCGCTATGCCGCGCTCTCGACGACGGCGGGCTTCGCCTTGCCCGCCCGAATGATCATCCCGAACAGGTCCCTCGGATCGTCCGGGTCGGCCAACAGGTCGAGCTCCTCGAACAGGCCGGTGCGTTCGAGCTGGTCGCGCACAAAACGCAGGGCGGAGAAATCCTCCGTCGCAAAGCCCACCGAATCGAACAGGGTGATCTGATCGGCGTTCCGGCGGCCCGGCGCAGCGCCCGTCATCACCTGCCAAAGCTCGGTAACCGCGTGATCGGCCGGCAATTGCTGGATCTCGCCTTCGATCCGCGTCTGGGGCGGGTATTCCACGAAGATGTCGGAGCGCAGCAGAATGTCCTTATGCAGTTCGGTCTTGCCCGGACTGTCGCCGCCGACGGCATTAATGTGAACACCCGATCCCACCATATTATCGGTCAAGATGGTGGCGTACTGCTTGTCGGCCGTCGCCGTGGTGACGATCTGCGTGCCTTCCACGGCCTCCTCCGCGGAGCCGCAGGCCACAATGTCGAAGCCCCGGTTCGCCAGATTGCGCATGCAGCGGCGCGTCGCCGGCTTGTCGATATCGTAAAGCCGCAGCTTCTTCACGCCGAGCAGGGCCTTGAAGGCCAGCGCCTGGAACTCCGATTGCGCGCCATTGCCGATGATCGCCATGCATGCCGCATCTTTCGGCGCGAGATATTTCGCGGCGAGCGCCGAGGTGGCGGCGGTGCGGAGGGCCGTCAGGATCGTCATCTCGGACAGGAGCATCGGATATCCGCTATCGACGTCGGAAAGCACGCCGAAAGCCGTGACTGTCTGGAGGCCGCTCCGCGTATTCTTCGGATGGCCATTGACATATTTGAACGCGTAGACGCTCCCGTCGCTGGTCGGCATCAGCTCGATGACGCCTTCCTTGGAATGCGAGGCGACGCGCGCCTTCTTGTCGAACAACTCCCAGCGCTTGAAGTCCGCTTCGATGTAGCCGGCGAGCTCGCGCAGGAATTTTTCGACGCCGACCGTCAGCACCAGCTTCATCATGCTGTCGACGCTGACAAAGGGGACGATGTTGATTTTGTCATGTCTCACAACCATCGGATCAGCTCCCTGCCTGCCTCGTGTGTTTCTGGTGACCATTGGGTGTGTGCGGAGCGGTCCGCAAGCTTATCGCCGAACAGCATTGCGACGAGATCGACGATGAGCCGCACGGTGCGTCCGCCATCGTCCAGAAAGGGGTTGAATTCGACGATGTCGAGCGATGTCACGAGGCCGCTCACGTGCAGCATTTCCATGACCCGCTGCGCATCCTGAGCCGTGGCGCCGCCTGGAACCCGCGTGCCCACACCGGGCGCGATTTCGGGATCGAGGAAGTCCACATCGAGGCTCACATGCAGGAGGCCGTTCTCGGCGGCGATCTCGTCCAGGAACGGTTGCAGCAGGGACGAGACGCCGTGCTCCGCTATCGCGCCCATGTCATGCAGCCGGACATGATGCGCCCGGAGCAGCTCATCCTCCAACGGGTCCACCGAGCGGATGCCCAGCATACAGACATTCCTTGGCCGGACATGGGCGTCGAGCGGCCGGCCGAGGAGAGCGTCGAAACCGGGCAATCCGCAGAAGTAGGCCACCGGCACGCCGTGCAGATTGCCGCTTGCCGTCGTCTCAAGCGTATTGAAGTCCGGATGGGCGTCGAGCCACAGGACGAAAAGCGGGCGTCTGGCGGATTCGGCATAGGCGGCGGCTCCGGCGACCGTCCCGAGAGAAAGGCTGTGATCGCCGCCGAGCCAGATCGGCAAAACGCCATTTCGAAGCAGATCCTCGGCGGCCGGCATCAGGCGGCGCGTCCACCCGGCGATCTCGCTCAAATTCCTGACGCGTGGATTTTCGGCGCTGAGCCCGGAGACAGGCGTGGCGGCGAGGTTGCCATGGTCCTCGACGCGGTAGCCCAATCGGAGGAGCGGCTCGGCGATGCCTGCCCGTCTCAGCGCGGCGGGACCGGCCGCTGGTCCGCGCTGGCTCGCGCCTCCGTCAAAGGGGATGCCCAAGAGGGCAATCCGCTGGTTCCTGTAAGCTGTCATGACCATTTCTCCATCTGGCTCATCAGGCCATGATTTGCATAATGAAAGGATAATGTTTTGAATTGGCGGGTTCGAGTGGCAAGATTGCGCAATTTGAAGTAGAATATGTTCGAATTGGCATCACAGGCTTTGCAAACTGGAGAAAGTGTTGGACGATCTCGATGTGAGGCTGATATCGGCCCTGCGCCTTAACGCGCGGCGGTCCGTATCCGAGCTTGCAAACGCGCTCGGTGTATCGCGCGCGACCATCCGGGCGCATATGGACCGCTTGGTCGAGTTCGGGGCAGATAACCGGCTTCACGGTCCAGCTCAAAAGCGACGTTCAGGCGCCTGAGGTTCGAGCGATTACGCTGATCGCGGTCGAAGGCAAGTCGACCGACCGCGTCGTGCAGCGGCTGAGCGGCATGCCGGAGATTCGGGCGATTCACGCGACCAATGGGCGCTGGGACCTGGTCGCGGAAATCGGCACGACGGATCTGCCGAGCTTTGACGACGTCTTGAACCGCATCCGGCTCATCGAAGGCATATCGGCGACGGAGACCAACCTTTTGCTCTCGACACGAAAGCGCGTTGCGGGCGCATCGATTGGCGGTTAAGTCCCCCCAGCGTTGCGGGGCGGCGCCGAGGCTCAGCGCAGCGCGCCCATATGGACGAGCGCCGCGCCCGTCTCGAAGAACGCCGATTTCAATCGCGTCATCCGCTCCGAATAGCCGTCGATCGGCGCGATGGGCCATTGCGTCTCGCTCTCCCCGAGCAGGACGCTCGCAGCCGCCGCACCGAACACCGTGCCCGGACCGATGCCGCGGCCGGAATAGCCGAATATGCTGAAGGCATTATCCCCGAGCAGGACGATCTTCGGCAGATGGTCGCCGGTCATGGCGATGCGCCCGGACCAGAAATCGTCAAACGGTTCGCCCGCCAATTGCGGATAGAGCGATCGTAGCTTGCGCTCCGCCCATCCTCGGTGGAGCCCCGATCCGAGGTGACCCAGCGCGCCGACGCCGCCGACGATGAGACGCCCTTCGCCGTCCAGCCGGAAGGACGACATGATCCGCGCCGTGTCCCAGCAGCCTTCCCGGCGCGGGAGGATTGCGCCGCGCCGGTTCGGGCCGAGCGGCTTCGTGGCGGCCTGAAAATAATGGAATGGGACATAGGCCGGACCGGCAATGCCGGCTGCGGCGTGATGATAGGCGTTCGTCGCCAGAAGCAGGCAATGCGCATGGACGGAGCCCTTCCCGGTTCGGACGACCCAGTGCGCGCTCGCCCGGCCGATTTCACGGGCTGGGCTGCGTTCGTGAAGAACCGCGCCGTTCTTCTCCGCCGCGATCGCCAGGCCCCGGACATAGGCCAGGGGCTGAATGGTTCCGGCGCGGGGGTCGAAAAGCGCGCCGTGGAAGCCGGCGGCGCCTGTCCGGCGTTCCGTCTCGCGCGCATCGAGAAGCGTGACGGGCGCGCCGCGCGCCGATTGTTGGCGGAGGCGGTTCTGCAGATCGGCGAAGCCGGCCTGGGAATGCGCGCAGTGGAGCGTGCCCGAGCGCAGTGCTTCGCAGTCGATGCCGTACCTTCCGATCAGCGAAAACACCAGATCGGGCGCGGCGGCGAGCGCTGCATTCAGTTTCGCCCCAGCCTCCCGGCCCAGCGCCCGCTCGACTTCATCCGGCGGCATCCATAAGCCCGCATTGACGAGCCCGACATTCCGCCCCGAGCCGCCATATCCGATCGTCTCCGCTTCCAGGAGCCGGACCGTCGCGCCGCGCTGCGCCGCATGCAGCGCCGCCGAACAGCCGGTGAAGCCGCCGCCGATCACCGCCAGATCGGCGAAGACGTCCTCTTCCAACGGACGGGTCTGCAATTCCGACCGGGCGGTTTTCCGCCAAAGGTTCTGTTCTGCGTTCTCGGACATTGAACCGTGTCTTACCCGCTAAATCTGATACTCTGAGCGATGAACGGTCCGCTAGGGCGAATTCTCGTCCGGTCACAGGCGATAGGTGGCTTAAGGAACAGTTGAGGGCGCATGTTGCGGGTCTATTCTGCCGAAGAAGTTTCTAGCGGGCTGGATTATGGCCGGCTGATCGAAGCCTTGCGAGAGGCATTCCGCACGGCTGACGTCACGCAGCCCTTGCGCCAATCCTACGAAATGGGTTCGGGGGCTGCATCTGCCCGTCTCCTGACGATGCCGGCCTGGCAGGAGGGCAAGTCGGTCGGCGTCAAGCTCGTGACTGTCTTTCCGCAAAATTCCGAAAAAGGGCTGGGCGCGGTCTCCTCGGTCTATGTTGTCTTCGACGGGACGACGGGCGCGCCGCTCGCCATATTCGATGGCGAGGCGCTCACCAACCGGCGAACGGCGGCCGCGTCGGCGCTCGCATCCAGCTATCTGTCGCGTCCCGACAGCGCGACACTGCTTCTGGTTGGCACGGGCAATCTCGTTCGCCACCTGGCCGAGGCCCATGCGACCGTGCGTCCGATTTCCCGCATGTTGGTCTGGGGGCGCAATCGCGATCGGGCGCGCGCGGCCTGCGAAGCGTTGCAGCAGAACGGAATGACGGCCGAAATGGCTGGCGAGTTCTCCGCCGCGACAGCCGAGGCCGACATCATAAGCTGCGCAACGACCTCGACCGAGCCGCTGATCCGCGGGTGCGACCTGCGGCCCGGCACGCATGTCGATCTCGTCGGGGCGTTCACGCCTTCGATGCGCGAAACCGATGACGAGGCCGTGGCTCGCGCCTCGGTCTTCGTCGACACCTATGCCGGCGCATTCGCCGAGGCCGGCGACCTTCTCCAGGCGGCGCAAAGCGGCAAATGGTCGACCGATAAAACCCGGGCCGATCTGCATGAGCTTGCAGCGGGGCTCAAGCCCGGTCGCCGGGACTCCGCGGAAATCACCCTGTTCAAATCGGTCGGCACGGCGATCGAGGACCTTGCCGCCGCAAAACTTCTGCTCGAGTGCGAATAGGACGGGGGGACAACCCGGCGCTGCGGACGGCGAGCCGAAATGGGCGTCCGAATGTCCGTTTTGGGAGATTTTGAGTACCTTCGTGTGATTGTCAGGCTTCCTCCGATCGCGCAGGATTTCAGAGTTTGCGGAGACAAGATGAACGCGCAGATAGGGAGGACAACCAAGATGAGCGACTTCTCGATCCATCCATCCGTCGATAATGGCGTCAAACCAGGGCGGGCGGACTTCCCAGGCGGAACTCTCAAGTGCAAATGCGCTACCAATCCGGTAACCGTCAGCATCAGAGGGAACACCGCGCATAATCACGTCTGTGGGTGCACCAAGTGCTGGAAGCCTCAGGGCGCCACCTTTTCGATGGTTGCCGTCGTGCCGCGCGAGAACCTCATGGTGACGGCGAATGCCGACAAGCTCGAGATCGTCGATCCGAGTGCGGCGATCCAGCGTCATCGGTGCCGTGAATGCGGCGTCCATATGTACGGGCGCATCGAAAATCAGGCTCACCCGTTCTATGGACTGGATTTCGTGCATACCGAGCTGTCGGGCGAGGACGGCTGGTCGGCGCCTGAGTTCGCCGCTTTCGTCTCTTCCATCATCGAAGCCGGCTTCGATCCCGCCAAGATGGGCGAGGTCAGATCCCAGCTGAAGAGCCTCGGGCTTGAGCCTTATGACTGCCTGTCGCCGCCGTTGATGGATGCGATTGCAACCCACTGTGCGAAAGCTTCGGGCGCTCTGCCTGCCTAGATCAACCCCCGTTCAAGTGGAATCACTTGGACGAGGTCAAGTTGATCTATATCAATAAGTTAGCGCAACCGTCCGCGTCTATGTGGACGCGCGTTGCGCTGGCTGACCTATGGGATGCGGGGCGGTGAGGCGCTCGTCGCCCGCCCATCCGGCAACGATTTTCTGAGTGGACCTTTCTTCGAGGGGTTCAGGCTTGCGGCTTGCGCCAACGGATGCCCCAGGCCGGATCGAACGCCCAGACTGCCGCGCCGAGGAATACGGTGAGCAGGCCGGCGACGGCTGCGAGCGCGAACAGGTTGACCTCCCCATACAGCGCGAAACGGATCAGTTCGACCGCATAAGTGAACGGATTCCACTGGCAGACGTGATAAAGCGTGGGGCTATTCTCCCGGATCTTCCAGAGCGGATAGAGCGCGGAGGACGCGAAGAACATCGGGAAGATGACGAAATTCATGACGCCGGCGAAATTCTCGAGCTGGCGGATCGTCGAAGCCAGCAGCATGCCCAGTGCGCCGAGCATCATGCCGGTCACGATCAGCGCCGGCAGCACGGTCAGATAGCCCATTGGCGGCAGTTCGATGCCGAACGCATAAGCGATCACAAGAAAAGCGTAGACCTGAACCAGCGAGACCGCCACGCCCGCGAAGAGCCGCGAAACGAGCAGGAAGGCGCGCGGCAGCGGCGTCGTCAGCAACACGCGCATCGACCCCATTTCCCGGTCATAGACCATCGACAGGGAGCTCTGCATGCCGTTGAAGAGCTGGATCATCGCGGCCAGCCCCGGCACGATGTAGACGTCATAGGTGATGTAGGTCTCGTAAGGCGGGATGATCGACAGGCCGAGCGCCGCGCGGAAACCGGCGGCAAAGATGAACAGCCAGACGAGCGGGCGGACCAGCGCCGCGAAAAATCGCTCGCGCTGCTGAAAGAAGCGCAAAAGCTCGCGCCAGACAATGCCGCGAAAGGCTCTGGCGTAATGGCCCCGGCTTCCCGGGCGATGAAGGTCTGTGGTCAGACTCACAGATTTAACTCGCATTCGGCGCTGCCCTCAGTCAGCAGCGCAAAGACCTCGCCAATATTGGCCGCGCCATGAGAACGCATCACCTCGGCCGCGCGTCCCTGGGCGCGGATGCAGCCTCGATCGAGCACAATGAGATCGTCCTCCGGCGCGATCTCGTCGATCAGATGGGTCGCCCAGAACAGGGCGACGTCCTCCTCCGCTGCAAGACGGTGGGCGTGCGCCACGATCGACGCCCGCGCGGACACGTCCAGCCCGACGGTCGGCTCGTCCAGCAGAAGAACGCGCGGCTCGTGCAGCAGGGCACGCGCAATTTCCACGCGGCGCCGGTGCCCGCCATTCAGAGCGCGCACCCGCTCATCGATGCGCTCGCTCATCGCCAAAGCGTCCAGCGCACGCATCATCCGCTCACGTCCTTCCGTGGGCGACAGGCCGCGCAGGGCGGCGAAATAGGCGAGATTCTGCCTCACCGTCAGATCGAGATCGAGCGTCGGCTGCTGGAATACGACGCCGAGCGGCGATAAGGCGCGGCTGCCATTGGCCTTGAGGTCGAGGCCCGCGATCTCGATGCGCCCCTCCCGCGTGTCGAACAGCCGAGTGATCAGGGAGAAAAGCGTCGTCTTGCCCGCACCATTCGGGCCGAGCAGAGCGGTGAACCGCCCCGGCATGAGCTCGAAGCTGACATGATCGAGCGCCCGGCGCGCGCCATAGCGGTAGGAGACGTCGTGCACCGCCAGTATGGGGCCGCCATTTCGCTCGCCGTTCGTCGATTGGAGCATCACAGGCGCTCCCCTTTGGCGGTTTCCCTGCGCAGGCTCATTTCAGCTCGCATTTGCTTTCCGGCGCATCGATGCCCAGCGTATCGAGTTCCGAGCCCTGATGCAGGAAGCCCGGCAACGGAGGCAGCGCGACCACCGCTCCGGGATGAACCAGAGGGATCGGCTGGCGGAGCTGGCCATTCCAGGGGCGGAAATTCAGCCCGACCTTCTTATACTGGGCGAAACGCGCCTCCGGGCTGCGTATGAACGTGGTGATCTTGCCGAAGTCGCCGCTGTTGACCCGTGTCACCGTCTCGCCAACGATGCGCACCGCGCTCCAGACTGTGAAATCCTTCGAGCGCATCGGACGCCCGGCAACCTTTTCGAAGCGGCTCTGCAACTGGGCGGCGCCCCATTGCTCGATGACGGGATCCCACGCGGTGGGTTTCAGTCCTTGCGTGCCTGCCACCGGACGCGGCAGCCAGGTCTGATAGAGCAGATACTGCCCGAAATCATGGGTTTCATCGGCGACGATGAGGACGTCATAATCGACGTCCTGCGTGAAGACAGGAACCTCGGACTGCGCAGTACGGCGCATATCGGCGGCAAACGGCCAGGGCTTTTCCGCAACGAGCTTCAGGCGGAATTTCTTGATCGCATTCCGAATGGCTTCCGCGAAGAGCTTGTCGGGCGGATTCGGCCCCACGACCAGGAACAGATCCGTCCAGCGCTTCTTGACGAGGAATTGCATCAGTGCATCGGCGAGCATCGCCCGACTCGGCACCGTATGGAGGACATTAGCCCGGCAGTCCGCCTCGCGCAGACGGGTATCGGTCGCGCTGGCATTGAAGATGAGCGCGGTTTTCAACTCCGGCAGGTCGGCGAGGGCGAGAAGATCGTCAGCGGGGGCATTCGCAACGACATAGGATGCCGGCCGTTCCACAAGCGCCTTTTTGACGGCGGAGATGAAATCGGCCTTGGGCGGAACGATAAGTTCGCGCAAGCTGTATTTGTGTCGCAGGAACTTGCCCGTGGTGGCGTTGTCCTCGATCGCAAGGCGTGCGCCGGCCGCGCCTTCATCTTTCGGCGGTGCAACGAGGTTCGAAAGCGTCGGCGGCTGGGGCACCTGCCGCTCGACATAGAAGATCTCGATGTCGATCGCGGCGTGGGCAAGTTGGGGAAATGCGCAGGTCAGCGCAATGAGAACGAGGCCCGCATAGAAGTTAACCGTCTCTCGCACCTGCATCGCTTACCTCTGCGCCCTTGTACACGGCTGAGTACCAAGGACGCACTATCTCTGTCCATCACGCTATTCCGTTGACGCCGGGACGAAAGCGCCCGGAGGGACCATCGCCGGGGAGACATAGGCGAAATAGAGCGCATCGAGCTGCGTCCACAGGACATTGCATTTGAAGCGCAGCGCGTCCATCACCGCCATTTGCGCGTCGGGCGTGCGCGCATGATCTTTCACATAGGTCAGCGCGAAGGCAACATCCCTGGGCGCCTGATCCAGACGCCGGCGGAAATAGGCCATGACGCCATCGCTGATGAAATCGTAATTCTCAAGCATCCCCGTAATACGATTGCGATGAATTGACGGCGCGAACAGCTCCGTCAGCGAAGACGCGACGGCCTCCAGAAGGCTCTTCTCGGTCACGAACCGGACATAGGCCTCAGTGGCGAAGCGGGTTGCCGGCAGCGCGCCTTGCATCGACATAACATAATCGTGGTCGAGCCCGAGCCCGTCGGTCAGTCTGAGCCAGCGTTCGATGCCGCCCTCGTCCTCGCCGCTGCCATCGTGATCGTGAATGCGGCTGATCCATGCGCGGCGCAGTTCGCGGTCGTAGGTTCGGCTCATAAGCGCCGCATCCTTGCGCGGCACGGCGGTCTGATAACAGTAGCGGTTGAGCGCCCAGGCCTGAACCTGGCCTTTGTTCAACTTCCCGGAGTGAAGCAGGCCATGGAACGGATGCTTATCGTGATAGCGTTCCGCGCCGATGGCCCGTAATTCGGCTTCGAGTTCCTCCGGACTGAGAAGATCGGTCATCTATACGCCTCCCACTCGGCACAGGGGGCTTCCCGTCCGCTTCGTCTCCAGTGCCTTTTATTGAACGGCTCAGTTTGGCCGGCTCGAAGGCCAAGCGCAACGCTGTTTGCCGACAAATCTCCCATTTTCGCCAATCAAAGGCAAGAAGACCGGTCGTTCGCCTGCGCTAGCGCAACGCACGTCCAGATGGACGCGGTTAAGTTGATCTAGGCGGGGCTTTCAAAAATGGGCAGCAGCCATTCATAGAACAGCTGCTGCCGCATGGGGAGGAAGTGAAAATATGCTACTTGCGATCCAGCTCGGCTGGCATGTAACTTGTCACCTCAAGGCCCGTCTCACGCTCGTCGATAACAGGCCGTTGCCATTTCTTTTTCATCATGCTCCTCCCTTTGAGCCACTTAGGTATCAATTCCAGCTGTAATAATATCAGTCCGCCGCGGAACAAAATAGAGCCGCGGGTTCCTTCCTTGGTGGGAAAATGACATGCCGTGCGGCACTTGCAGGAGATGCCCATATTCAACCACCTGTTTCCGAAATTGATACTTTTGGAGCATCAGAAATAGCCAAACGGTCCTCTATGATTTCATCAATCGAATTTTGTGGTCTGGAGCTACGGTTCGTCCGTCTCCCCGGCGAGGCGCTATCCGCACAGGCGAGATGCTGTCGCGAACGGTCACGCTGGAAAAAATGGATTAAGAGACGGGCTAAGACATGAGGCGCATCCTCATCATCGACGATCATCCGCTGTTTCGCGAAGCGCTTCAGAGCGCGATCATGCGGATTCTGCCAAAGACGGAAATCTACGAGGCGCCGAACTTTCCCGAGGCGCTGAAGGCCATACGGGCGATCGGCCGGATTCATCTCGTTCTGCTCGATCTCTACATGCCCGATATGCGCGGCTTCGAGGGGTTGCTGACCCTGAGGACGCTTTACCCGACCCTGCCGGTCGCGGTGATTTCGGGACAGGAAGACCCCCGCTTCGTCCGCGAGGCGCTGAATTACGGCGCGGCCGGCTTCATCCCGAAATCCTATAGCAAGGAGCAGATCGCGGCGGCGCTGTCGGACATTCTCGACGGCAATGTGTTCGCACCCGCCAATATGGACCGCGTCATGCTCTCGCCGGAAGAGCAGGAGAAAATGGCGCTGGCCCGGCAGCTCATGAGCCTGACGCGGCAGCAGCTCGTCGTCCTGAAGATGATGCGGGAAGGCAAGCTCAACAAGCAGATCGCCTATGAGATCGGCCTCAGCGAGACGACGATCAAATCGCATGTCTCGGAGATCCTGCGCAAGCTCAACGTGATCAGCCGCACGCAGGCGGTGCTGAAGCTCACAAAGATCGATTTCGATTCGATTACCGAGAAGCTCGACGTCACCGATTCTGCCGATCAGCCGCCGGGGGAGTGAGCAGGTGCGTCATCAGCGCTCTCAGCTCGGCGGGTTCGACGGGCTTGGTCAGAAATGCGAAACCGGCTTCTGACACGCGGCGGGCGACGTCCGGACTGTGGTCGGCAGTTACGATCAGACCTGGAATGTCTTGCGAGAAATTGCGGGCCACCGCATTGATCGCGTCCACCCCGTTGCTGGCCGGCGCCAAATGAAAATCGGCGATCATGAGGTCGGGCGTCCGCTCAATTTCGCCGAGCGCGGTAAGCACCTCCTGGGTGCCCTCTGCCGATACGACCTGGCAGGACCAGCGGCGGAGCAGATTTTCCATGGCAAGCCGGCTTCGCTCGTCATTCTCGACGATGACGACGAAGGCGCCTTCCTGCGCCAGCATGAATTGCTGACGGTCAAGAACAGGTGAGCCGGGCACGGGCGGGGCGTCGCTGAGGGGAAGGGTGACGGAAAAGACGGTGCCCCGGCCGAGCTCGGACCGGAAGCACAGCTTATGGCCGAGCGCCTCGGCCATGCGCTTGGCGATCGCCAGGCCCAGACCCAGGCCTTCCGGAGCATAGGCGTCCGGTCCGGTGCCGCGGTGGAATTCGTGAAAAATCTTGCTCTGCTCCTCGGCCGCGATGCCGATGCCGGTATCGTGGATGGATATCGCAAGCTCCTCATCCAACCGGCGGCACATCACCACGACCCCGCCCGAGCGCGTATAGCGGATGGCGTTCGACATGAGGTTCTGGACGATCCGCCGCAAAAAGACCGGATCGCTAAACACGACGGCCGACGATCCCAATATGCGCAGCCGCAAATCGTGCTGCTTGGCGGCGTGGGCGAAATCCCAGAAGAGGCCCTGCAAAATGGGCTCGATCGGAAAGCTGCAACGCTCCGGCTGCGTCACCCCGGCGTCCAACTTCGAGATGTCCATCAGCGCGCGCATCAGTTGCTCGACGGACGTCAGCGATCGCTCGATCTGCGCAGCCAGCGCCGCCGCTTCGTCCGGGAGCCGCTCTTCCTTCAGTGCCGAAAGGCTCAATCTCGCGGCATTGAGCGGCTGGAGAAGATCATGGCCGGCGGCCGCAAGCAGCCGCGTCTTCGTCAAATTGAGGGTCTCCGCCGTCTCCTTGGCGTCCTGCAATTCCGCATTGATTTGCCCGAGATCCTGAAGGGCGGCATGCAGCTCCGCCGTGCGGGCGCGGACCTCCTCGTCCAGCACGATCGCCGCCTGGAAGAGCGAATAGGCATTGGCGTGATGATCCATGCTGTGTTCGACGCGCTGGATGAGGGCAGCGATGATCTTTTCCTGTCGGGCAATACGTTCTTCCAGGCGGCGTTCGCGCGAGAGGGAAGCCTTATCTCCGGCAGAAAGGCTCAGAAATATCTCCGGAGACCCTCCCTGCTCGTCAACATCCCAGAGCTGATAATGTCGGATTTCGTTCTTCATCGACCTATGGCTATGCCGGAAAGCGTCTGATTGAGGTGGAGCGTCTTGAACTGCTCGCCATAGGTATGAAATCCCACAACATTGTTGCTCTTGTAAATATCAGAAAGTTTCCGCTCGGCTTGCTGCAGTTCCGCTTCGACACGGCGCAGCACGCATTCGAAGGCAAGCACGAGGCGCGGCACGCCGATCGCGCTCCGGACCTTGTCAAAGGTCTTCTGCGTGGTCCCGACGATATCGTTCGCTTCCGCAAGGGACAGGACGATGCCTTCATCGACGGCGCACAGGAAGCTCAGACTACCGTCGTCGTTCACCTCCTTGATCGAGCGGACGTAATAACCGCCGCCGACGCGCACGGCCACCGGATGGGCCGCGAAACATCGGGGCGAGAGCGATTCCTGGTCGAGTCCTATGGCGGCCGCATATTCCTGCGCCGCGGGCGCACCGTTCAGCTCCTTGACAATTCTCCGGTCGACATCGGCGCTGGTGACGACCAGCTTGACCGGCGTCGGCGAAAAATGACTCGACGAGAACGTCATCATCGGGAAGCGGCAGCTGATCAGGGCGAAGACCGCGGCATCGGAATGAGCCCTGCCGCCGTGGATGACATGGGTGTTCCTGAAGCGCAGACCGTCGCCTGCCGACCCGCCGATCAAAGGGATGTTGTGCAGGCTCCCTGAAAGGGCGCAGACGAGTTTCTCCTCCGGGTGGCACATGCCATCGGTCAGCAGGAGAGCGAATGTGTGGTTCGTGGACGACTCATCGCAGATATCGCTCCGGCGCAGGTGAGGGCCGGCCCGTTCCCTGTGTTCGCGCACGGCATCGGCGGCGAACTGGTGTGTATCGCGCATACTGAGTTTCGACAAGCCGGTTATACTTCGTGTTACGGCGGTGAACTCGTCGCGGCCAAATCCCGCCACGACGACCGTATCGTCGCAGATGCCTTCCGGCGTCAGCTCGCCGGCAGTGCTGCATCCGACGATTTCCACTCCAGGAAATGCGGCGGCCATGGCCTTGGCGAGCGCACCCGCATCATAGCATCCGCCGAAATAGACGATCAGCAAGGCCAGTTCGTCCGTCGGCATGGCTCCGCGAATTTCGGCGACCGCTTCTGCAGCGCTGCTTTTACGAGACATCGCGACGGCGATGCCGTCGTCGAGCAATCCCGGTTCTACGATGTTCAGCATGACAAGTCCCCACTTGGGTTTCCTCTGTCTGTTCTGCTTTTTGTTCTTGCGATTTTGTCGGGCCGGCATGGACGCATCGCGTCGTTGCCGCCCCATCGCCTGTGATATATGCATTATAGCAGACTACTTTTCGGTCCGGCTCAAGCTCTTTTGTTTCGACTGCTTTTGCGGGGCCAAGTCAGAATGAAGGGAGCGTGAAGTATGCGCACGGCGTTCCGGTCTTTGGCATTTGTGGCAGCGCTGTCCCTGACGGCTGTTTCCACCGCGCACGGTGCGCGCCAGAACGACTATCCGACAGAGGCAATCGCCGATTATGTTTTCGGCTGCATGGCGGCCAACGGGCAGACGCATCAGATGATGGAGAAGTGTTCCTGCAGCATCGATCTCATCGCGTCGATCCTGCCCTATGACCGCTATGTCGAGGCCGAAACGGTCCTGAGAATGCGGCAGATCAGCGGTGAGAAGAGTGCCATCTTCAAGACCGAGCCCCATTTACGGGCAGCTGTCGCCGATCTCAAGCGGGCCCAGGCGGAATCGGAAATCCGCTGTTTCTGATTGGCGGACATATCAGCGAATGTGCGGGGTCATGGCGTGAACTGTGCCGGCTTGCGGTCATTCGAGGCCGCCGCACCGCCTGATGACCGAAGCGCGCTGCAATCCCGCCGGATAGGCGGCGCCGGTGGCTCTGGCGCCGTACTCGGCCATTGCCTCGATGGCTGCTTCGAGCCCCGCCCGATCCTGATGCGACGCCAGTTGCTTCGCCGCGCAGCAGTCGGCATCCAGCTCGATCTTGCGATGCGAGATCGAGTCCGCCCAAAAGGTGAGCGCCGTTTGCGGGACGGCGCGCGCGCGCCCTGGCCTCGACCGCACCGCCAACTCGCGCTTTTTCTGCTGCTTCTGGAGCCAGGCGAGATGCCCTCTTGTGTGATGACAGCATTCATGCGCCAGGAGAAAGCGCGCATAGGCCGGCCGTTGCGCGGCGCTGTTGTCGATGAGAATAAGCGGATCTTCTCCAAATTCGAGCAGCGCGCGCGCCTGACCGCTCAGCCGCAAGACGGCGAAGGTTGGCACGGCGCAGTAAGCGTTCGTGACGGGGCGGCGAAGCTTGGTAACGAGAGTTCCCGGATCGTAAACCTCTCCGGCGGCACCGTTCGTCGGATTGCCGCAGATCAGGATCAAAAGCGCCAAGGATCCGAGAAAAGCCGTCCGAAGCCGGAAAAGTCCCGCACCTAGCGCAACGCGCGTCCAAATGGACGTGGACAGTTGCGCTAACCTATTGGGACAGATCAACTTAACCTCGTTCAATTGGAGCCAATTGAACGAGGGTTGATCTAGCGGCGGGTTCCGCTTCGTCCGCGCGTTAGCCGTGCCCTTCAGGGCCGGCGCGGCGCCTTGCATTGCCATGTCGTCCTGTCCTTTCGGCCCAACACAGCATTTCCACCCTGTTATTTTCTCATTAATTATGCCTCAATGCGCTCTCGCGCTGCAAGTGCGGCGCAAATGGCCAGGATTGGGCGAACACATTGCCTTCGGTGTCCTCCGCCCGCACGCTGATTTCCGCATCTCCCTGAGGCACATAGTCGAAGCGAACCGACGGATTTTCGCTCAGCGAGATCCCGCCTTCGACCGAGAGGATCGGCTTGGCGCCCTGCCGGATGCTGATGCTTTGCACGAAATGGGCGGGGATGAAAAAGCCCTGCAATGGGTCCTTCTGAAAGCCGGAATGGTTCGGGTGCCGCAGCTGAAGCACCAATGCCCTGCTGGTTGATTGGCGCGCCGGGTCGGCGGAGCCGGCCTGGAGCGCGTGCTGTCTCAGACGCATTTCGCCGAGCTTGGCGACAGTCTCTTCGCCGCCGCTGACGGCGGGCGCCGAGCAGCCACCGGTCGCCTTGACGTAGCGGCTGACCATGTAGAGCTTGCCGCCGCTGGCCTCGGCGACGACGCGCAAATCACTGTACTGGTCGATGCGGATACGGGTCGCGATCTGGCTGATCCCGGCATCACCGGCGAGTTTGAACGTGGCGGCAACCGGAACGGGGTTGCGATCGACGATGAGGGAAAGCATCTTGACGTGCCAGCCGGCGGATTGCGGGCGCAGCATCTTGAATTCCGACCGGGACCAGTCCGGCGTCCTGAGGGCGGGCGGGAACCTCCAGCTGCAACACGGCGTCGCCAGCTTCGATCGCCCGGCCCTCGAACAGGTCTCGCTTAAGGTCTTGCCAGGCGGTATTGGTTTCCGCCCCCGCCGTCATCGGTGCGATCAGCAGGATTAGCCCGCAAAGGCCAAACCAGCCTCTTGGACGGATGGATATCCTCATCGGCGTTTCATCCCTTTCAGATGGGCAGCGGGTCTGCTCACTCCCATTCCAGCTCGGCAAAGCCCTTGTTGACATTGCGCTGGTGGTAATCGCTATGCAGTTTCCAGTGCCGGGCCTCTTCGGTGGCCACATGCTTCGACGCTTCGATCATGCTCCCGCCTGACGCAATATATCGGCGCAGGTCCGCCGCCAGCTTCAGGAAATAGCGGCGCTGAGGTTCGAGCGCATCGGGCCAAGCCGCCGTGACCGGCCCGTGACCGGGCACAACGCGCGCCGCCGGAATCTTTGGCCAGCGCATCCATGACCGCAAGCCACCCTTTCAGTTTACCATCAATGACGGGAATGTGGTCGAGAAAGACCAGGTCGCCCGCCAGGAGCGTCCGTGTTTGCTCGTCATAGACGGCGAGGTCGGCGCCCGTATGGGCCGGCGGATAGGCCTTCAGAACCAGCCTGCGCCCGCCGAGATCGAGGGTTGCCTCGCCTTTCACAGTCTTGTCCGGCGGAATGATTTTTGTTCCTTTGATCGCGGACGCGCCCATGATTTCGGTGAAGGCGCGAAGGTAATAGTCGCCGCGCGTGGCCATGTCGTGTTTGAGACCGGCGTGACCGACGAATGTCGCGCCTTCGTCCGCGAAGGCGGCGTTGCCGAAGATGTGGTCGGGGTGAACGTGGGTATTGATGACATAGGCGATCGGCAGCTCGGTGCGTGCGCGGATCGCAAGGCGCAGCCGCTCGCCGTCGCAGAAGCTGCCGCCGGTGTCGATCACCGCGACCGATTTCTCGCCGACGACAAAGCTGATATTGGCGATCGCGCCCAGATTTTCCGCCGTCATCAAGGCGTGGACGCCCTGGCGCACGAAGATGCCGGGTGCGACTTCCTCGACCTCGGCAGGTGTAGACTTAACCCGGGCGCATAGGGGGGCGGCGCTCGGTCCTGCGGAAAGCTGCTTTGAGTGGACCGTCGCCGCAATGGCGGCCGCCAGAAGCGCAAATCCGATCGCTGGCGCAACGCGCGTCCAAATGGACGCGGACAGTTGCACTAACTTATTGATATAAATCAACTTAACCTCGTTCAGGTGATTCCACTTGAACGAGGGTTGATCTAGTGCACTGACGCATTCACATAGTTCATGCGTCCGCGCCCTAGCTCTTTGCTTATGCGTCAATTTTGCCAAACTCCGGCTGTTGCCTCCGTTTGGATCGATGCACTGGCGGATGGATCGCCCCGCCATTTGCGCGAAACCCCGCACGGCGCATCAACGCAGAGCCTTCTTCAGATTTTCCGCCTCCTCGATATTGGCGTTCCCGGCGCCCCTGAGATTGATCAGTCTGGCGGAATCAACATCGGCGCCGGAGAAATCGGCGCCATCGACTTTCGCGCCCGTCAGGTCGGCGCCGCCAAGCTTTGCGCGGCTCAGATTCGCGTCCGACAGATCGGCGTCCCTGAGCGAGGCGAACTCCAGATCGGCGCGGGACAGATTGGCGCCCGACAGATCGGCGCCTTCAAGATCGGCCGAGCGCAGCACACCGCCGATCAGCCCCATTGACTGGTTGCGCATATCCGCCGACAGATCCGCGCCGCGCAGGCGCGCGCCCTTCAACGACGCGTCGGTCAGATTGGCCGGCAGCCGCGCGCCCGACAGATCCGCATTGTCGAGAATGGCGCCGATGAGCTGCGCCTGGAACAGGCTGGCCTCCCGCAGGTCGGCGTCCGCGAGCCGCGCCTCCCTCAGCCAGGCTTGATCGAGCGAAGCGCCTCTCAGCTTCGCCCCGGAAAGATCGGTCTTGTTGAGACGCGCGCTGCGGAGGATCGCCCCGGAGAAATCCAGCTTGGACAAATCAAGGCCGTTCAGACGCTTCCCGGTGAAGTCGGCGGGCACGGATGGCGTGGCGGCGGCGAGGATGTCGGCGACCTGGTCGCGGGTGAGCTCGGCCTCGGTCATCTCCGGTGAGGAGAAGTCGAGATGCTGCATCATGTTCTGCGCGGGCGCAGGGGCGGGGGAGACGGCCAACGTCAGTGCAACCCCGATCAATGTTCCCGCAGACAGCCTGCCACCGTTCTTGGCCCATCTCCGGCGTGTGACGACATGCCTGTCGGTCGGTGCCGTTTTCATTGCATCTCCTGCGCGCTCTGTTCAATAAACGAGTGGCCCGACGGTCCGCATAATCGGTAAACTTCGCGGCCTCACCGATCGCGCCGGCAAGGCACATCGATGCCGACCCCAAAAAGACTTTCGCCGTTATTCGCTGAACGCTCAAGTTTTGAGCAACCGCGGGCCTTACAGCACTCATATTTTTCCTACTTTCGTACGCAACTTTGCCTATGGGCTGATTTCTCCTACTTTTCTCCTACTTTCGGCACCTTGCTCGGAATCCGGTCACGGCTACGATTGAGAACAGGGGCTGCCATAAGGCGCTTCAACTGTGCAGTTGGTGGCGGGCGGAACCTGAAATCTAATAAGGATGTGGAGGAGACATATGAGGAGGTTGATGCTGTTTGCTGGCGGCTTGGCTCTTACGGCCGCCCTAGCAATGTCGGCGCAGGCCAGTGACGAACTCCTGAAAATGGAGAAGAACTCGGCCGATTGGGTGTCGCCGACGGGCAATTACGCCAACTGGCGCTATAGCGAACTCGATCAGATCAACAAGGACAACGTCGGCGACCTGCAAGTTGCGTGGACGTTCTCGACCGGCGTGCTTCGCGGCCACGAGGGTAATCCCCTCAAGATCGGCAATATGCTCTATCTGCATACGCCGTTCCCGAACAAGGTGATTGCGCTCGATCTGGACCAGGACGGCAAGATCGTCTGGCAGTATGAGCCGAAGCAGGATCCGGACGTCATTCCGGTGATGTGCTGTGACACGGTCAATCGCGGCGTCGCTTACGGCGACGGCAAGATCTTTCTGCATCAGGCCGACACGACGCTGGTTGCTCTCGATGCCAAGACTGGCGAAGTGGTCTGGAAAGCCGTCAACGGCGAACCGAAGAAAGGCGAGACCGGCACATCGGCGCCGATGGTCGTCAAGGACAAGGTCTTCGTCGGCATTTCCGGCGGCGAGTTTGGCGTGCAGTGCCACGTCACGGCATACGACATAAACACCGGCAAGCGCGTCTGGCGCGGTTATTCGGTTGGTCCGGACGATCAGCTCCTGGTCGACCCGGAGAAGACGACGAGTCTCGGAAAGCCGATCGGCAAAGACTTCCAGCCTGAAGACCTGGGAAGGCGATCAGTGGAAGATCGGCGGCGGGTGCACATGGGGCTGGCTGGCTTATGATCCCGATCTCGACCTGATGTATTACGGCTCGGGCAATCCCTCGACCTGGAATCCGAAACAGCGCCCAGGCGACAATAAATGGTCGATGACCATCTGGGCCCGTAACCCGGATACCGGCGTGGCGAAGTGGGTCTATCAGATGACGCCCCATGACGAATGGGACTATGACGGCATCAATGAAATGATCCTTGCCGATCTGAAGATCGACGGTAAGGACGTTCCCACCCTGGTGCATTTCGACCGTAACGGTCTGGGTTACACCCTGAACCGCGATACGGGCGCATTGCTGGTCGCCAACAAGTATGACCCGGCAGTCAACTGGACGACCGGTGTCGATATGGACCCGAAGAGCAAGACTTACGGGCGTCCCGCTGTCGTAACGGCGAAGTCCACCGAAGCTGGCGGCGAAGACACCAATACGACGGACATCTGCCCGGCAGCTCTTGGCTCCAAGGACCAGCAGCCGGCGGCCTATTCGCCGAAGACGGGTATCTTCTACGTCCCGACCAACCACGTCTGCATGGACTACGAACCGTTCCGGGTTTCCTACACGGCCGGTCAACCTTATGTGGGCGCAACGCTCTCCATGTACCCGCCAAAGGGTGAGGAGAACATGGGCAACTTCATCGCGTGGGATGCCACGAAGGGTGAAATTGTCTGGTCGAAGCCGGAGCAGTTCTCCGTGTGGTCAGGCGCTTTGGCCACAGCGGGCGACGTGGTCTTCTACGGCACGCTGGAAGGTTATCTGAAGGCCGTCGATCCTGAGACTGGCGATGAGCTGTACAAGTTCAAGACCCCGTCCGGCATCATCGGCAACGTGATGACCTACGAGCACAATGGCAAGCAGTACGTTGCCGTTTACTCCGGCATCGGCGGCTGGGCCGGCATCGGCCTCGCTGCAGGCCTGACCGATCCTCAGGCAGGTCTGGGCGCCGTCGGCGGATATGCCGGACTGCGTCAGTACACCAATCTCGGCGGTCAGTTGACGGTATTCGCATTGCCGAGCAACTAAGACCACCGCTGACCAGGCTCTCTTTGCCTAGGTAACAGGTTCCGGTCCTGCGGTGATCCTCTCGGATCATCGCCGGGCCGGCGCCATGAAGAACAGGCCGTGCGGAACTCGGCATGGCTCGTCACAGTACGAGATAGGCAATTCACTCGCTATGAAGCAGACATCTTTCAGGGCGACCGCCCTCGCGGCGCCCGCAGCCGTGGTTCTCGCTCTCGGAACCGTCCTGCTCGGTACATCCGTGGTTTCGGCCAAGGGGCCCGCGGTTCAAGAGGAAGACGGGAAGTATTACGACAAGAACGGCGATCCGACATATAATATCCAGGACGACGGCACCGTCGACTGGTACACCTATAGCGGTTTTCGCCGCTATCACTCGGAGTGTCACGTCTGCCATGGTCCCGACGGGCTGGGCAGCACCTATGCGCCGGCCCTTGCCGACTCGCTCAAGACCATGGACTACGCAGGTTTTCTGAATGTCGTGGTCAATGGGCGCAAGATCGATCGAACCGATAAGGAAAGCGTCATGCCGTCCTTCGCCGACAATAAGAACGTCATGTGCTTTATCGATGATATCTATATTTATCTGAAGGCGCGCGCGGATGGCGCCATACCGAGGGGACGCCCCCGGAAACGCGCCGACAAGCCACAGGACGCAAGGGAATATGAGAAATCCTGTTTCGGCAACCAGTAGAGGCTTCGCCCTGCTCGTCGCCGCGTTGCTGTCGTATGGAGATCTGGCGCACGCTCAATCGACGTCGGATCTCGTTCAGCGTTCCGCCCTGCGCGTTTGCGCCGATCCGGCGAACATGCCGTTTTCGAACAAGGAACGCGAAGGCTTCGAGAACAAGCTGGCGGATCTTCTGGCCAAGACGCTCGGCGTGCCAGTGGCCTATACATGGTTTCCGCAGGCCATCGGGTTTGTCCGCAGGACGCTGCGCGAGCGCAGATGCGATATCATCATGGGCTACGCGCAGGGCCATGAGCTCGTTCAGAACACCAACGCTTACTATCGTTCCGCCTATACGCTGCTCTATCTGGCGGGCTCCGATCTCGAAGGCGTGGACAATCTCAGCGATCCGCGTTTGAAGGGGAAGCATATCGGCGTGACCGCCGGAACGCCGCCGGCCAGCATTCTGGCGCGCAACGGCATGATCCGGGACGCAAAGCCCTATCGTCTGATGGTGGATCGGCGCTTCGAAAATCCGGCGGACCAGATGGTGACCGAGCTTGCCGAGAAGAAGATCGATGCCGGGCTGTTATGGGGACCCATTGCCGGCTATTACGCCAAGCAGCACAAGGAGGACATCCGTGTCGTGCCGCTGCTCAAGGAGAAGCGCGGCCCGCGCATGACCTATCGGATTACGATGGGTATTCGTCCCGGCGAGACCGACTGGAAGCATCAGCTCAACGATTTCATCAAAGAGCATCAGAAAGAGATCAACGCCATTCTCCTCGAATATGATGTGCCGCTCCTGGATGAGAACAAGGACGAGCTGATTACGCGGCCCTGACGGCGCTTCGACGGCGCTCGCGTCAATCCAGATGCTGCTGGATGGCGCGCGCCAGCTCGAACAGGCGCTGCTCGAGAATGCGCGGGAACTCGCAGACATAGGTCAGCGATTGCGACCGTTCATCATAGATCCGCGTATCCCAGTTGAGCCGTTCCTCGAGCTGATCGCGCTTGGCCTTTTCCTCGTCCGACAAAGTCTCTTTTGCCGCCAGGGCGACGAGCTTGTCGCGCGTCTCTTTAATCCCCTCCGCGCGTGCCGCCTGCTGGTGCGCATAGCGCGAAATACCGCGCATGATCGCATCGCGCTCCTTGTTGATCGTCTGCAGCAGGCCGGTGAACAATAGGGTGAGGTGCCGTTTCTTATCGTCCGAATGGCGCTCGGCGTAGGCGTTGATGAGCGATTTCGCCTCCTCCATCGACGTCCGCCTGAGGGCCAGTTTCTCGACCAGGGACGACAGCGCCTCATCCTTCTTCCAGGATCGATCCTCCTCATCCACGGGCGGCCCGGCCCAGACCATGCCTGCCGAAAGATGGGGAACCTTCCTCTGGACGCATGGCCAATCGGGATCCGTGCCCGTCGCAGCGCGGACGCTCGAAGGCTGCGCCGCGGACAATGCCGCCAATGAGAGTCCTGCAAAAGTCCATCGCAAAATACGTATCATCTGTCGTTCCTGCGAACCGGATTGGCTGACCACAGCCTATTGAACAGAAGCCGGATCGGTCCGGCTTATTCGGGAGACACGACGACTCCCCACGGGAACCGGCCGACCTGAATTGATTTGATGACCTTGTTGCCTTCCGTGTCGATCACCGAGACGTCGCCGCTTGCGCCATTCGTCGAGAAAAGAAGCTTCTCATCCGGTGTCAATCCGAGCTGCCAGACTCTCTGGCCCACCAGAAGATATTTCTCTACCTCGTAGGTCTGGCCATTGATGACCGCGACGCGGTTCGCGGGGCCAAGGGCCACGAACACCTTCGACCTGTCCTTCAAGATCGATATGCCGACCGGCTGGATGGCCTCGGGCTGCACGCCGGGAATCTCGAAGGAGATCTTTTTCTTGATCTGGTGTGCCTTGGGGTCGATGACGCTCACGGTCCCGCCGATCTCCGACGACACCCACAGCTCGGCGCCATCGCTGGTGAAGATGGCGAAACGCGGGCGGCTGTCAACCAGGACATTCCCGACCACCTCATAGGACGAAGTGTCGATGAAATGCGCCATATTGGTGGTTTCCGAGGTGTTGATCAGCGTCTTGCCGTCGGGGCTCACGGCCATGCCCTCGGGCTCCACGCCCACCGGGACCTCGGCAAGAACCTTGTTCTGTTCGAGATCGATGACCGTAACCAGATTGTCATCCTCATTGGCGACATAGAGAGGATTGCCGCTCGGATGGAGAACGAAAAGCTCCGGATCGGGGCCGGATGGCAAGGTTGTGATGATCCGTTTCGTTGCGACGTCGACCACCTGCACCGTGTCGCTGTCGCTGGCGCAGACGAGGAGATGTTTCCCGTCTTTGGTCATCGTGATGCCGCGCGGCCGCTGGCCGACATCGATCGTGTCCGTCACCTTCAGACTTTCGCTGTCGATGACGCTGACCGTATTATCCTTCTCGTTGGACACATAGACAGTATAGGCGTGGCCGGCATCCGAGAAGGCCATGCTGGCCATCGGCACCAGCATAAGCGCAAGCCGCCGAAAATGTGTCGATCTCGCATTCCGCCACGTCATGCGTTTTCCTCCCAATTCATGATTGCCCTTGCGGCAGGCACGCATAGCATATTCTCTCGGATTATTCCTTAGCTGTACGGTCAGATTTGCATGTCCGGCGACCCGGATGAGTCAGACTTTCTGCGGAAAAATCAACTGGCGCGGGGAGACGAGCGTGCGGGCAAAACCGGCGATCTTGATGGCGATGACGGCGCAGCCGGCCCTTGTGCTGCTCTGTCTGCTTGTCGCCGGCATCGTCCCGATCGAGGCGGACGAGCCCCAGAATGCGGCTGTCTTCAACTTCGAACTGCTCGACACCAGCCTGGAAGGCGAAAAGCGCGGGGTTGATCCGGCCGAAACAGCCCGCCTCAGGAAAATCAGCGATCTGCTGCGCGACAAGCTTGCGGAATCCGGAAAATATAAGATCGTATCGACGACCCCGGCCGCGCAGGAGATCGAGGATGCCGGATATCTGCGTAGCTGCAATGGGTGCGATGCACGCATTGCCAAGAAACTCGGCGCGGATCTGGCCATTACCGGCTATGTCGATAAGGTCAGCACGCTCATACTCAATATCAAAATCTTCGTCCGTGACGCTGAGACGGGGACGCTGCTCAGGGCGGTCAACGCCGATATCCGCGGCAACACCGACAGAGTCCTGGGCGCACGGCGTTCGTTGGCTCGTTCGCAACCGGCTGCTGGTGGATTAGGCAGGCGGCGCACCCCAAATGGGGCTGAATCGGTACTTTTTGACCTCTGGCCATCGCGCCTTGCGGCGTGAGACCAATATTCAATCAGCGGCATCGCCGCCAAAAGCTCCCAAGCCGAGAACGATGGGGGCGTTAAGGGAGAGAAAGATGATGCGTGTGACCCGCTGGGCCGCGCTCGCGCTGTTCTGCCTGTCCATCTATTCTCCGGCCCGCGCCGCCGACCCTATTCGCATCGGCCTGCTCAAATTCGGCACGGTGAACTGGGAAATCGATGTCGTAAAACACCATAAGCTGGACGAGAAGAATGACGTTCGGCTCGACATTACGGAGCTCGCGAGTACACAGGCCATCAAAGTCGCGTTGCAGGCCGGTTCGGTGGATATGATCGTCACCGATTGGCTCTGGGTGTCGCGCCAGCGCGGCACCGGCGCGGATTTCACGATGTTGCCCTATTCCTCCGCCCTCGGAGCGATCATGGTGGCTCCCGACTCTGGCATCCAATCGATTGCCGACCTCAAAGGCAAGCGCGTCGGCATTGCCGGCGGCCCGCTCGACAAGAGCTGGCTGATGATGCGCGCCTATAGCCGGAAGACGCTCGGCTCCGATCTCGAAGAAGCGATCGAGCCGGCCTTTGGCGCGCCGCCATTGCTTGCGGAAAAACTCGTGCAGGGCGAGCTCGATGCGGTGCTGAATTTTTGGCATTACGCCGCCCGGCTCGAGGCGAGAGGATTCCGCCGGTTGATCGGCATGCACGAAGTCGTGAAGGCGCTTGGCGGCAGTGGTTCGCTCGCCATGATCGGCTATACGTTCAGCGAGACCTGGGCCGCGAAGAACCGTGAGACCGTGAAAGGCTTTGAGCGCGCGGTTCGCGCGGCGCGCGAGATCCTGGGCAGCTCGGATGCGGAATGGGAACGGATTGCTCCGTTGACCAGGGCGAAAGACGCCGCGACCTTGCGGCTGCTTCGCGAACGCTACCGGGAAGGCATTCCCGAGGATACGGGAGCGATCGCGCGCGACGCACGGCTCATCTTCGGCATATTAGCCGAAATTGGCGGCGCAAAGCTGACTGGCGGCCAGCAAGCTTTGGCGCCCGGGACGTTCTGGACGGATGACAGCCAGTGAGCTTTGAGCGCGCAATCCTTCAGGACGCAAGCCCGCCGCGGGCGCGAAGGGCCTCGGCCATTCGTCCGCTGCTCGTCCGCCTGCTCTCGCTGATCGCGGTTCTCCTGCTCTGGGCCGTTGCCTCGGCATGGGCGGACAGCCGCCTCTTTCCGGGTCCGCAAGAGGTCCTGACATTCGCCGCGCGGGACATCGCCTCTGGCGAGATGCTTGGGCAGCTTGGGATTACGCTGGCGCGCGTTGCCGCATCCTTCTTTATCGCCTTCGTGATCGGCAGTGCGATCGGCCTCGTCATGGGCCGGGTCAGGCTCGCGGACCATGTTCTCGATCCCTGGCTCATCCTGCTGCTCAACATCCCGGCGCTGGTCGTCATCATTCTCGCCTATGTCTGGATGGGTCTGACGGAAGCCGCCGCCATCACGGCCGTCGCATTGAACAAGATCCCGAATGTTGCGGTGACGCTGCGCGAAGGCGCTCGCGCCCTCAATCCCGGCCTGGACGACATGGCTGCCGCCTTCCGTATGCCCGCATCCGACCGGCTGCTTCACGTCGTGCTGCCGCAGCTCCAGCCCTATTTCGCCGCCGCTGCCCGTTCGGGGATAGCGCTGATCTGGAAGATCGTCCTGGTCGTGGAGCTTCTCGGCCGGCCGAACGGCGTCGGCTTCCAACTCAACCTTTATTTCCAACTCTTCGATGTCACCGGAATTCTGGCCTATACGCTGGCATTCGTCCTGGTGATGCTGTGCATCGAACTCTTCCTGGTGCAGCCTCTTGAGAAACGCGCAACACGGTGGCGGGGCAAGCCTGCTTGATATCCGCATCGACAGCAAGATCTACGCAGGTGCCAATGGCGAGCCGGTGGAAGCGGTGCGCGGCTTCCGGCTGCGCCTCGAAGAGCAAAGCTTCACCGCGCTGCTCGGCCCCTCCGGCTGCGGCAAGACGACGATCCTGCGGACCATCGCGGGATTGGACCCTTCCTATCAGGGCCATCTGCACTGGCACGCCCCGCCGCGCATCGGCTTCGTCTTTCAGGAGCCGAACCTCCTGCCCTGGCGTACCGTCCGGCAGAATATCGAGCTGACGAAGGCGGAAGAATTCGGCGCCGCCGATGTCGACGAACTTGCCGACCGGCTCGGCCTCTCCGAACTCATGAACCGCTTTCCGCGCGAATTGTCCCTGGGCCTGGCGCGACGGGTTTCGCTGGCGAGAGCCTTTGCATCGGCGCCGAGCGTGCTCCTGCTGGATGAGCCCTTCGCCTCGCTGGATGAGGGCACCGCCGGCCGGCTGCGCGCGCTCTTGCGGGATGTCCGGGCGCGATGGCGGGTCAGCACATTGCTCGTAACCCATAATCTGCGAGAGGCGATCGAATTGGCCGACCGGCTGGTGCTCCTGACGCCCCGCCCGGCGCGGGTACTTGCGGACCTGCCGATCGCGCTGCCGCCTTCGACCCGCGGTCCGGCCCAGATCGAGACGCTTCGCACAAAGCTGATCGGGGACTATGCCGCGCTCTTTGCCGAGGCGGGACTGGGTGTTCAGCCGTCGCAGTAGTGCATCGCCGCGGGCGGTTCGCGAGGCTCGTTAATTGGTGTGAAATCAGAGGTCGGCGCCTGGACGCCAGCTTGACGGCCTGCCGAAAACCTTCGACAAATTTATCTGGAAAGATCCGGGCGTGACCGGTTGCGGAGCTATGCGCAGATGCGGCGCGGCACTACGCCGGAATTGCTGCTTATCGGAAGCGCGGAGCTGACAGGGAGGAAGAACCAATGGAAACACGTGCCGCAGTCGCGTTCAAGGCGGGCGAGCCTTTAAAAATCGAAACGGTTCAGCTCGATGGCCCCCGGGAAGGCGAGGTACTTGTTGAAATCAAGGCGACGGGCATCTGCCACACGGACGAGTTCACCCTGTCCGGCGCCGATCCGGAGGGGCTGTTTCCGGCGATCCTCGGACATGAAGGCGCGGGCATCGTCCGCGATGTCGGGCCGGGCGTGAAAAGCATCAAGCCCGGGGACCACGTCATTCCGCTCTACACGCCGGAATGCCGCGAATGCGAATATTGCCTGCATCCGAAGACCAACCTTTGTCAGGCCATTCGCGCCACGCAGGGGCAGGGGCTGATGCCCGACGGGACGAGCCGTTTCTCGCTCGGCGGCGAAAGGCTTTACCATTATATGGGCTGCTCGACCTTCTCCAATTTCTCCGTCATGCCGGAAATCGCCGTGGCGAAAATCCGTGAGGACGCGCCTTTCGATAAGGTCTGCTATATCGGTTGCGGCGTCACGACAGGCATCGGCGCAGTGATCTTCGAGGCCAAGGTCGAGATCGGCTCCAAAGTCGTTGTCTTCGGTCTTGGCGGCATCGGCCTGAATGTGATCCAGGGCGCCAGGCTTGCTGGCGCGGATATGATCGTCGGCGTCGACCTCAATGAAAGCAAAAAGGCGCTCGCCGAGAAATTCGGCATGACGCATTTCGTCAACCCGAAGGACATGCAGCCGAACGAAGTCGCGCCCTATCTGGTCAATCTGACCGGCGGCGGCGCGGATTACAGCTTCGAGTGCATCGGCAATGTCACGACCATGCGCCAGGCGCTCGAATGCGCCCATAAGGGCTGGGGCGAAAGCGTCATCATCGGCGTTGCCGGTGCCGGACAGGAAATCTCGACGCGTCCGTTCCAGCTCGTCACCGGGCGCGTCTGGCGCGGCACGGCCTTCGGCGGCGCGCGCGGGCGGACCGACGTCCCAAAGATCGTCGAGTGGTATATGGACAAGAAGATCAATATCGACGATCTGATCACGCACACCATGCCGCTCGAGCGGATCAACGAAGCGTTCGACCTTATGCATGAAGGCAAGTCGATCCGCAGCGTCGTGATCTACTGATCGCGCCGCATCGACTTTTTCGTCATCCCTGCCTCTGCGGGGATGACGATCAATAAGCAGTAAAGGACAAAGGAAAGAGGCTTCATGTCATTGGAAAAAGTTGCGGAGAACAAATGCTTCGGCGGGCGGCAGCTGCGCTACCAGCACGAGTCCAAGTCCTGCAACTGTACGATGACCTTTGCCATTTTCCTGCCGCCCCAAGCGGAAAACGGCTCCGTGCCGCTCCTGACCTGGCTGTCCGGCCTCACCTGCACGGACGAGAATTTCGTCACCAAGGCGGGCGCGCAGCAATTTGCGGCATCCCACGGCGTCGCCGTGCTCGCTCCCGATACGAGCCCGCGCGGCGAAGGCGTGCCGGACGATCCGCAAGGCGCTTACGATTTCGGCTTGGGCGCCGGGTTCTACGTCAATGCGACTGAGGCGCCCTGGTCCACCCATTATCATATGTACGACTATGTGACGGCCGAGCTGCCGCAGCTCGTGGCGGAGACCTTCCCCGTCGATATGACGCGCCAGGGCATCTTCGGTCACTCCATGGGCGGACATGGCGCGCTGACGATCGCGCTCAAAAATCCCGGCCGGTTCAAATCGGCCTCGGCCTTCGCGCCGATCGTGGCGCCCTCACAAGTGCCATGGGGCCAAAAAGCCTTGGCAGGCTATTTGGGCGAGGACCGGTCCGCCTGGGCCGCCCACGACACGTGCGCGCTCATTCCGAACGCTTCGGAGCGCCTGCCGCTACTGGTCGATCAAGGGAGCGATGACCCGTTCCTCGCCAAGGAGCTGCGGCCGGAGCTGTTGGAGGAGACCTGCAAGGCGCATGGTCATCCGCTGACCTTGCGGATGCAGCCGGGCTACGACCATAGCTACTTCTTCATCGCGACCTTCATGGCCGACCATATCCGTCACCACGCCGAGGCCTGCCAGCGCTGAGTGCGACGCGGGTCTCGCGGCCGGAGAATTTGAGGGCGCCCTCGGGCTTTCCTAAGGAAGAGCCGGGCGCGCGGTCCAAACGCTTCCTATATACAGATTTGCCGGAACTGGCCCGCATTGGCGTTCGGCTGGACGCGCCGCAGGCCGGGAAGGTATAGGATAATGGCCGTGCCGTTGTTTGGAGCAGCGCGTCATGAGTGACATCACGACAAAACCGCGCACCAAGGTTCGACCGCAAACCCAGCGCCCGCGTCTTCACAAGGTCATCCTCGTGAATGACGACTACACCCCGCGAGAGTTCGTCGTTACGGTCCTCAAAGGGGAATTTCACATGAACGAGGATCAGGCCTATCGGGTGATGATCACCGCGCACCGTCGCGGCTCATGTGTGGTCGCCGTCTACACGAAGGACGTCGCCGAGACGAAGGCGACGCGAGCGACCGAGGCGGGCCGCCGCAAGGGATACCCGCTGCAATTCTCCACCGAGCCGGAGGAATAGCGCGGCGTCGTTTAAGGCGGGACGATGGAAACAACTCAGCCCACGGATGCGCTAGAATGTGTTTACCCGAAGCGGGAGCATTCGCTCTACCCCCTCTCCCGCCGGGAGGGGGTATAGTTATCTCCCGCGTTAATTAGTTCTATGTCAAAAGGTCTAAGGTATTTTCACCTATTCAGTGATACCAGATTGCGTTGAGTCCAGCGGCATTTGGGGTTGCGGCTGGGCTAAGCTTCTCTTTATGTTACGCCGCGATGCGAGCTTTCGGAGGGGCTTGCCACAAGAATTTGGGGCTGGACGACGCGCAAACTTACCACCCCAGACGCCCGCAAGCGAGCGTCGGCTTCAAACTTGGCAATGCATTTCACACTGCCTCGCTGGCGCCTTTGGACGCCGGGCAATCAAGACAGCGCGTCAATTCATGCACTCAGACTTTGAGCGGCATCAGCATAGAGGCGATGGACGGCCCTCGAACTGGCAACGGACTCCATGAAGCCGCCCTCTGCGTGGCTCCCGATAGCAACGCAGCCGTCTGTTTTGGGCGCAATCCCACCGGCCGGAATAATTCAAGCCACGGCATATCCTGTTGACGTTGCGTTCCCAAGCCGCATACGCCCGGCGGGTCGCAATCCGACGCGCCCTCCAAGGAAAACGAGTGTAAGCCTTACCAACGCCGAAAACGTACTCTGTGCAAAATCCTCTAGCTTCGGCTGGCGCCGAGAAATGTGTCGTGCCCACCGAGACCAGCGAGGCAAGACCGACAACGCTGGCGCACAGTACCAAACTCCCCTTCAATGTCCTTGCAACTCGTGAACTTCCACCAGAAATCATCACATCCTCCAATTTAATCGCGAGTAAGGCTCGCCAGAGATGGGGGCACATACCGAATATTCTTTGGATACCCTCCAGCCGGCTCGAAGCGGTTATCGACAGCGGTTGAGACCACGGTCATAGACCCGCCCCGGCGGACAATGACACGATCCCTCTGCGCCCAATGTCATGCCCGGCGGGCATCGTGGTGTGCACGTTCCGAGATCGGCACGATAGTACCAGTCTGAATTAGAGCATCGGCACGTTCCATTGCCAGCGTCGTACATAGCGGGCGGGCAGTTGGAGGCAGGAGGTGCGCAGCGTCCCAGTTCGCTTCGATAGGTCCAGCCCGCCTGAGAACAGCGGCAACTGCCATCACCGCTGTTATACATTCCTGGCGGACAGCCACACTGGGGACGGTAATCGCTTGGCTGACACTGACAGATACCGCTCTCAAGCCAGCTTCCTTGCGGACAGCTCTGCGCCGTCACGTCAGTGCTGAACATGACGCAAAAAACCAGAAGAAAAGGAACGGACAGACCAGCGCGTCCGAAACTATAGAGTAGACGACTGCGTGCTTGTTCTCCCATTTCGTAAACTCATGCGTTTTATTTTTTCAGATTAGATTATCTTCGAGCCAATAGTCAGGCCAATATGCACGCCATATAATTAATATTACCATGATTGGGAAAGAATGGTAGCAAAAAAAGGTCACCACCAGGTTACGGTGACTTCAAGAGAGAAACGTTTATTTCACATTAACCCGCTCTAAATGACCTCTCTCTTGAGGAGACTTCTGCGAAACAACATACTCCGCGTCGCCCCGGCCAAGGTGAGCGCTTGTCGCGATGTCTTGCTGATCGCGACCAGACAAGCGTCGCTCACCGTAAAGGTTCGCGAGCCGGGGCCTACTCGCTGCTCTGTCCGGCCTGGTGCTTGCCGAACTGCGAATAGGTCCGGATAGCCCTTTGGGCTTCCGGGACGACGAAGAAAAGGGGCCTACATTTCGCAGAGGTCTCCACAGGGAGAGGGAGGCATCAGGCAAGCCGCGCATCCCCGATAGACTGCGCTTCGATACGAAGGAGGCGGGACCGAATCCCGCCTCCTCGAATTCGTCTTCCCGTCACGCAAGCTGATCGCCGATCGGCAATTGCCGGATGCGTTTCCCTGTCGCTGCGAAGATGGCGTTGCACAATGCGGGCGCGAAGGGCGGCATGCCCGGTTCGCCGACGCCGGCAGCCGGCACATCGATCGGGTTCTCGACGATATGCGTGTTGGTCTGCGCCGGCGACTCGGTGATGCGCAAGAGCGGGAAATCATGGAAATTGCTCTGCTCCACCGCACCATTCTTCAGCGTGATCTCACCATATTTGGCGAGCGTCAGCCCCATGATCGCCGCCCCCTCGATCTGCGAGCGCACCCGCTCGGGATTGACGCAGAAGCCGCAATCAATCGCCGTATCGACGCGCGGCACGGTGATCTCTCCCTTGTCGTCCACTTTCACATGCACGACCGTGGCGATATAGCTGACGAATGAGCGATGTGCGGCAATGCCAAGCCCTTCGCCCTTGGGCAGCGTCTTGCCCCATCCGGCCTTCTCGGCGGCCAGCTCCGCAACGCGGCGCAGGCGGCCCGTCTCGATCGGATAGGTTTCGAACGGCTCGCCATAGTCCCAGAACCCCGTCGTCGTCTGTTCGCGCGGGTCCACGACGCGATCCGGCCCGATCATTTCCAGGAGGAACTCCTTCTGGTCCTGGCCAAGTTCATTGGCCAGCTCCGCAATGAAGGACTGGATCGACCAGGCGTGCACCACATTGTTCACCGAGCGGAACCAGCCGATCCGCACATGGCTCTGCGCCTCGCCGCTCTCCATACGGATATTCGGCACGTTGAACGGCGCATCGACCCAGCCCATGCCCAGTTCGATGCCGCTTGGATGCTTCGGATCGGGTATGAAGTTGGACATGAAGGTCGGCGCGGCGCTGCGGTGACGCCATGCGATCACCTTATTATTCTCGTCAAGACCCGCATCGAACCGTTCAGCCGTCACGGTGTGGTAATAGTCGTGGCGAATGTCGTCCTCACGCGTCCAGACGACTTTGACCGGCGCGCCGTCCATCGCCTTGGAGATGAGCGCCGCCTCGATAGCGAAATCGCATTTGGACTTGCGGCCGAAAGCGCCGCCGAGCAGCGTGTTGTGCACGGTTAGATCCGCGGATTCCACGCCGAGCGCCTTGGCGATGTCTTCGCGTGCCCCGCCCGGGCTCTGCAAGGGCGCCCAGACCTCCCACTTGCCGTTTTGGCTGCGAGCCGTTGCAGCAGGCGGCTCCATCGCGGCATGGGCGAGATGCGGTGCGTAATACCGCCTGGTGATGACCTTTGCCGCCGATTTCAGTGCGGCGTCGGCATCGCCCTGATTGCGCTCCAGCTTACCGGGCTTCTCGACCGCTGCTTCCAAGGTCTTTCGGAAATCTGCCGAATTATGCCCCTTATTCGGCCCGTCATCCCAGGTGATCTTGAGCGCTTCACGCCCTTTCAGCGCCGCCCAGGTGCTCTTGCCGACAACGGCAACGCCGCCGAGAGGCGCGAATTTCGCCGGCGCCGGCGTCGGGTCCAGCATGACGATCTTCTCCACGCCGGGCACCTTCTCCGCCTCGCTCGTATCGACGCTGGCGACCTTGCCGCCCACCACCGGCGGTCTTGCGACAACGGCGAATTTCATGCCGGGCAGCATGAGGTCCTGTCCGTAAACCGCCTTGCCCGTGGTGATATCGACGAGATCGGTGAAGCGGATCTTCTCCTTGCCCATATAGCGGAATGCGCTTTGCTCCTTCAGCTTGACATTTTCAGCTTCGGGGACCGGCAGGGCGGAAGCGTCCTCGGCGAGCTCGCCATAGCCGAATTTGCGCCCGCTCGGCTTATGCACGACCTCGTGGAGCTGGGCCTCGACTTCGCCGACATCCACGCCCCATTTCGCCGCGGCGGCGCTTTCCAGCATCATCCGCATCGAGGCGCCGCATTGGCGCATCGGCTGGATGAAATGCCGGACGCTCCGCGAGCCGTCCGTATCCTGATTGCCATAGGTTTTCTCATCGCCTGGCCCCTGCACGACTTTGACCCGTGCCCAATCCGCGTCGAGTTCGTCGGCGACGATCATCGGCAGGCCCGTTCGGGCCGCGCCCGTTCCCATTTCCGCACGCGCGGCGATGATACTGACCGTCCCGTCCTTGTCGATGGAGATGAAGACTTTCGGGTCGCTAACGACGCCGTTGGGCATGGCGGAGGCGCCCGTCGGATAGCCCGCGGCAAGTGCGTTCCGCACACCGGGGAATTGTACGGCGAGGACAAAACCACCGCCTGCGGCAAGCCCTTTCAGAACGCTGCGGCGGCTGACATTGGTGATCTGGATCTTGCGATGTGTATCGAGCTCGGTCATGTCACGCTCCCGTGCTGGCGGCGCGGACGGCCGCGTGGATGCGCTGATAACAGCCGCAGCGGCAGAGATTTCCGGACATGGCGTCGGAAATTTCAGCGTCCGTCGGTGAAGGCTTCTCATTCAGCAGCGCGACGGCCTGCATGATCTGCCCGCTCTGGCAGTAGCCGCATTGTGGGACGCTGATTTCCTGCCAGGCGAGTTGCACCCGGTGCTGATTGTTCGGGTCCAGACCTTCGATCGTGGTGATGGTTTTTCCGTCCGTATCCGACATCGACAGGGTGCAGGCGCGGACCGCTTCTCCGTCGAGATGCACCGTGCAAGCGCCGCACAGGCCGACGCCGCAGCCGAACTTGGTGCCGGTCAGGGCGAGTTCGTCGCGCAGATACCAAAGCAGCGGCATTGACAGATCGCCGTCATAGGACCGCTCCTCACCATTCACAGTGAGCTTCGTCATGATGTCCTCCCTGAAAGCAATCCCATAAGCCCATAAGATTGCGTTCTTTTCTGCCCAAGTCTTTCAAAGCAAGGCAGTACAGTGCCCGAGCGAAGGTGATAAGGAAGCACCAATCAAATATTCGCTCTTCGAACAGCGCAGTTTACTCTTGCTGCCGATCTGGCGCAAGCACAGGAACAATTGAATGGGATCCTTCCGGTAACGCGTTGGAAAGTTCGAAATTCAGATTAGGCGCGATCCGAGGAAGTAGATCGGCGCGAGCATAGCGGTATTTCGGTCTGAATCCGCACAGCAGGCGGCTGCAAACGGCGCTCGCTGCGTCAGGGCCGGACGATCACCTCGACCAGGGCAGGGGTCTTCTTCCCGGTAACGTGCCGGACGGCGCTGCGGAGGACGCCCGGCAAATCCTCACCGTGCTCGACGCGGCGCGCCCATGCGCGGCTGGCCCTGGCGATCTGAACGAAGTCGGGCGTCGGGCTGAGAGAGGTCAGCGGCATCGCATTGCTGCGGGCTGCGTAGCCATCGGGATAGAGGCCGAGGACGGACTGCCTGACGGCGCCCCATTCGCGGTTATTCAGGATGATCAGCAGCACGGGCAGACGGAGGGCTTCCGCAATCTGGTGGCACGCGGCGGGGTTGGCGAAGATGTACGAACCATCGCCCATCGTCGCCACGACCAGCCGGTCCGGATCGGCGAGTTGCATGCCCATCGCCGCCGGAAACGACCAGCCGAGTCCGCCGGAATGCGGCTCCTGATACCAGGATTGATGATCATGCAAGGTAAGCGGCGGCAGGGGGCAGCCGAGTTCCGACAGCACGGTCGCTTTGCGTCCCGCAATCGTATCCGACAGGCAGAGGCTCACCCACTCTTTCGTCATCGGCGATGAGCCGCCGGATTTCGCTTTCTCGATGGCTCCATCGCGGATCGCAGCGGTCCGCGCGCGGATCTCGGGCGCTCGCTCCTCGATATTGGCCATGGCGGCCGTCCTGTGGCCGCCCATCGCCTGTTCCAGCGCCTGGATGACCTCGCTTGTCGGTCCGACGAGTGCGATGTCCTCGCGGAAATTGCGCACCGGGAAGCGCGCGTAAAGCGGATCGCCGCCAATATGGATGATCTTGCAGTCCGGTCTCGGCTTGTGGATCTGCGGCGACCACGGGGCGAGGGCGTCGATCACCAGGATGGCGTCGGCCTCGCTGATCCAGGGTTCGGGATCGATCCCCACGGCCATTTCGTGATCGGTCGCAAGCGCGAGCTGGATCGCCCAATATTGCACGACGGGAATCGCCCATTCGCCGGCGAGCCGGGCGAGCGCCGCAAAGCCTTCCGCGTCGCCGGCGCCGCGCTGGGCGAAGATCGCCGGCCGTTTCGCCTGGGCGAGGCTGCGCGCGGCCTCGGCAAGCGCCGCCGCATTCGGAGCGGCTTGGGCCGGCGCCATCTGCACGGCCGCCCCCAGCACTTCGCGCGGGCATGGCTCGCACAGCACCTCGCGCGGCAGACTTATATAGACCGGCCCGCAAGGCGTCGAATTCGCGATCGCATAGGCCCGATCGACCAGTTCGACCACCTGCTCGGGAAAGCGCAGCTCATAATCCCATTTGCACGCCTCGCGAATGAGCGCGGTCTGATCGCGCATTTCCTGGCCCCAGCCGATGGGAACCGTGCGGCAGCCGAAACGGCCTTGCTCGGTGGCAGGTGTGCGGCCGGAGAACAGCAGCATCGGGATTTGTTCGGTCGCGGCGTTGATGGCTCCGATGGCACAGTTCGCGAGGCCGACATTGGTATGCGCCATCACGGCCTGCGCCTTGCCGGTCGCGAGAAAATAGCCGTGCGCCATGCCCATCGCCGCCGTCTCATGCGGCATGATGAGCGGCGTCGGCAGATCGATATTGCTGGATGCGGCCTCGGCCAGACCTTCGATAATGGGCGGGAAGTCCGTGCCTGAATTGGCGAAGATATAATCGACGCCCACGGTTTTCAGCCGCGCGAGCAGCGCGCCGCCGGCGGTGATCGTCCGAGGCTCGGTCTCGGTTCGAACGGGCTTGTTCATGATGTGACTATAATGCCAAATGCAACCGGCGGCGATCGGCATCGGCTGGGGTGCTCCTCGGAAAAATAGCCGTGCGACTATCGGATATATTGTTCGCAAAGCGAACGGCGGGCGATAGGGAACAGAAGTCATATAGGGTTGAATTCAGTGATATAGTTCTATGGAGTAGCTGTGGACTGATCACCGATGGTCAGCCGTCACTCGGGAGGAAAACGAATGTCCGAAAACAAAATATCAGTTTTGTTGAAATACCTGGCGGGCGCGGCCGCGGCGCTCCTTTTCAGTACGCTTTCCGCTCAAGCGGAACCGGAATTCACATTGCGCCTGCATCATTTGCTCGGCCCGAAGGCGCCGGCGCACACAAAGATGCTCGTGCCATGGTCGAAGCGCATCGAAGAAGCCTCCAATGGCCGCATCAAGATCGAGATTTACCCGGCCATGTCGCTGGGCGGCAAGCCGCCGGAGCTCATCCGGCAGGTGCGCGACGGCGTCGTCGATCTGATCTGGACGGTCAACGGCTATACGCCGGGCCTCTTCCCACGCACCGAGGTCTTCGAGCTTCCCTTCATTCACACCAATGATCCGGCCGCGACCAACCTCGCCATGGGCGAGCTTTATGACAAATATCTGGCCGAGGATTATCGCGCGGTGAAGCCGCTCTTCCTGCATGTCCATGCCGGCCAGGCCATCCAGATGGTCGATACGCCCGTCCATAAGCCGGAGGATCTGGCGAACAAGAAAATCCGCATTCCAACGCGGACCGGCGCATGGGCGATCGAGGCTCTCGGCGCCAATCCGGTCGGAATGCCGGTGCCCGATTTGCCGCAGGCTCTGTCCAAAAAAGTCGTCGACGGCGCACTCATCCCCTGGGAGATCATTCAGCCGCTCAAGCTGCAGGACCTGACCGATTACGATATCGAGGGATATAACAAGACGCGTTTCGGCACGACGACCTTCCAGGTCTCCATGAATCTCGATAAGTGGAACAGCCTGCCGGATGATCTGAAGAAGGTTTTCACCGACAATTCCGGTCCGAAATGGCTGAAGGAAGTGGGCGAGATCTGGCGTGAGGACGATGACGAGGGCATCGAGATGGCTCAGAAAGCCGGCAACACCTATATTCAGCTTACGGAGGAAGAGACGGCGGCCTTCCGCGAGAAGCTCGAACCGGTGGTGCAGCGCTGGGTGAAGGAAGTCGAGGCCCAGGGCATCGACGGCGCAACGCTCGTCAAGGAGGCTCGCGCCGCCATCGCGAAATACAGCGGAAGCAAGTGATCATCAAGGCGCGGGATCGGCATAGCTGGTCCCGCGCCTTTTCTTCGCTATAACAAGAGTGACAAAGCGAACCGGCAATTCTGGACGGACGCGAGGCAAAACCGCCGGCCGCATGCAACAAGGGAGGCACGATGGGGGCAGCCGCGGCGATGATCCGCAAAATCATTGAGCTCTGGGCTCTGGCCGGAGGCCTGTTGCTGATCGCCGTCGTCCTTGTGAACGCCACCAGCCTCGCAGGGAACATCTTTCTCAATCAGCCCGTTCCCGGCGACTTCGAGATCGTCGAAGTCGGCGTCGCCGTCGCGGTCTTCTCATTCCTGCCCTACTGCCAGATCACCGACGCAAATGTCACGGCGGACATCTTCACGGCCTGGGCGCGTCCGCGCATCATCAACCTGCTTCGCGTTCTGGCATCGACCGTCGCACTCGGCTTTGCCGCCTTGCTGCTCTGGCGCATGTGGCTTGGCCTCATCGACTATCGTATTTACCGCGAGGTCACGACCATCTATCAATTCCCGATCTGGGTCGCCTTCGTGCCGATCCTGGTTTCGCTCTTTCTTTTGACCCTTGCCTGCCTCTTGACCCTCATCGACGCTTTCCGGGGCAAGCCCGCGAGCTGAGCAGGCGAGCCGCGCATTACGGTTAGTCAATCTGATGGAAAGCAACCTGCTCATCGGCCTTTACGGTCTCGTCGCGCTCGTCGCGCTCATTGCGATCCGTGTGCCCGTCGCCCATGCCATGATGCTGGTCGGCGCGGTCGGAACGGCGATCCTTTCAGGGCCGGCCATTCTCCTGTCGCAGCTCAAGACGCTCGCCTATGGCCAGTTCTCGATCTACGACCTGTCGGTCGTGCCGATGTTCGTGCTGATGGGCAACATCGCGACACAGGCCAAGCTGTCCCAGGATCTGTTCCGCGCGGCCAATGCGTGGCTTGGCTGGATGAGGGGCGGTGTGGCGATGTCCGCGATTGCCGCCTGCGCCGGATTCGGCTCGGTCTGCGGCTCCTCCCTCGCGACCGCATCCACTATGGGCCAGGTCGCGCTGCCGGAACTCAAACGCTACGAATATTCCAATGCGCTGGCGACGGGAACGCTCGCGGCGGGCGGCGTGCTCGGCATTCTCATCCCGCCATCGATCGTGCTGGTCGTTTACGCCGTCATCGTCGAGGCAAATATCGTCACGATGTTCACCGCGGCCTTCATTCCCGGCATTATCGCGGTCCTCCTCTTCTGTATCACCATCGCCGTTTATGTCCGCGTCTTCCCGAATTCCGGCCCCCCCGGCGATCGCGTGAAACGCCAGGAGTTGGTTGCCGCGACGATTGCGGTGTTGCCGGTTGCGACGATCTTCGGGCTCGTCATCGGCGGCATCTATTTCGGCTATTTCAATCCGACGCCAGCTGCGGCGATCGGCGTCTTTCTCGTCGCGATCTACGGGATGGCGCGCGGCGACGTTCGCTGGCCTCAAATGCGCACATCGCTGCTGAAGACCGCGCAGACGAGCGGCATGATCTATCTCATTCTGTTCGGCGCGGAACTGCTGAAAATCTTCATGTCGCGAGGGGGCGTTCCTCAAGCCGCCGCCGAGATGATCGCCACGAGCGGCCTCAATCCCTATACGGTGCTGGTGCTTCTGCTGATCGCGCTCATTCTGCTCGGCTGTCTGATGGACAGCCTTTCGATGATTCTCCTGGCCATCCCGTTTTTCTGGCCTGTGATCGCCGAGCTCGATTTCGGCATGGGGCCGGAGGAAACCAAGGTCTGGTTCGGCATATTGGCGCTGATCGTCGTCGAATTGGGGCTGATTACGCCGCCGGTCGGCATGAATGTCTTCGTCATCAACAGCATCGCGCGCGAGGTGCCCATGAGCGAGACGTTCAAAGGCGTGTTTCCCTTCTTCCTTGTCGAGCTTCTTCGCGTCGCCCTGCTTCTGGCCTTTCCGTCGCTCGTGCTGTTCCTGCCGGAGCTGCTGCGCTGAGGATCGGCGTCGCCTAGATCAACTTGAACGAGATCAAGTTGATCTATTTCAAAAGACGAGCGCAACTGTTCCCGCGTCCAACAGGACGCGCGTTGCGCTAGGGGCCGCCATGACCTTGAATGTCCACCGATCGCCGGAGCTTCCGCTGGAGGTCCGTCCGGGAGCGGCGAGCTGGGCCCAGGAGGCACGCGGCACGCTCACGCTTGCCTGGCCGCTCATCGTCGCGCAGCTGGCGCAAATGGCGCTCTTTACGACGGACGTCGTGATGATGGGATGGCTCGGCCCGGTCTTCCTCGGCGCCGGAACGCTGACGATCACCTTCCTTCATCCGTTCCTGCTGTTCGGCACCGGAATCCTGTCGGCCGTCACGCCGCTCGTTGCGCAGGCGAAGGGCCGCGAAGACCTCACCAGTGTCAGGCGATCCGTTCGCCAGGGTTTCTGGATCGCGATTCTGGTCGCGTGCGTCTTGATTCCGCTGATCTGGAATATCGGCGGGATCTTCCGGCTGCTCGGCCAGACCGGCGAGGTCAGCCAGCTCGCCCAGAGCTATGCACGGCCCGCCGTGTGGGTCTTCCTGCCGGGCCTCGGCTTCATCGTTCTGCGATCATTGCTGTCCACCCATGGCGATACGAAGATCATTCTCCTCGTCACGCTTAGCGGCATTGCCGTGAACGCACTGTGCAACTATGCGCTGATGTTCGGCCAATGGGGCTTCCCGCGCCTCGAACTCGCCGGCGCCGGGATCAGCACGTCCATCGTCAATGCGCTGATGTTCCTAGCGTTGCTGGCCTATACCGTTCTGCGCCACGACTATCGTCCCTATGCGCTCTTCGTCCGCTTCTGGAGAGCCGACTGGCCGCGCTTCTGGCGAATCCTGCGAACTCGGCACGCCGATCGGATTTCTGATGCTGGCCGAGGTCGGCATGTTTTCGGTCGCCGGCCTGTTCATGGGCTGGCTGGGAACCGACGAACTCGCCGCTCATGCCATTGCGCTGCAACTGGCGGCGATTTCCTTCATGGTTCCGATGGGCCTCAGCCATGCGGCGACCGTTCGCGTCGGTCTTGCCGCCGGCGCCCGAAATCCGGATGGCGTCCGCAAAGCAGGCTGGATGTCCATCGGCTTGGGGACCGGCTTTATGGCTTTGACCGCCGCCGCATTTCTGTTTCTGCCCGAAAGCCTCATCGCGCTGTTCCTCGACCCCGCCTTGCCGCAGAACAAAATCCCCTTTGCCCTGGCGGTTTCCTATCTCGGCGTTGCGGCCATGTTCCAACTTGCGGATGGAGCGCAGGTCGTATCCGCCGCCGTTCTGCGTGGCCTCGGCGACACCACGGTGCCCATGGTCGGCGGCATTCTCGGCTATTGGGGCGTCGGCATGACGCTCGCCTATTCGCTCGGGTTCATTTTCGAATGGCGCGGTCTCGGTATCTGGATTGGACTTGCAGCCGGTCTCGCTACGGTTGCCGTCACCTTGTGCGCCCGCTTCGCGCTGCGCGAACGGATCGCCCTCCCCTAGATCAATAAGCTAGCGTAACGCATTTACAGCGCCGCCAGCTCGGCGCGCGTGCCGCGGAATGCGTTCAGATCGACCGGCCCCTCGATCCCGCGACGGCGGCCGCGATTGTGATATTGCCAGAAAACCCATTGGTCTTTGCGGAAACGCGGAGACAGGAGCAGACTGCGGACCCAGAAGCGCTCATTGGCGAATTTTCCCACAAGATAAGCGTCATGGAACTCGCGTGTCGTGTAGATGATCGGCCGCTTGCCGAAATGGGCCTGTACGGTCTTCAGAAAGACGCCGATTTCGGCCGCCACATCCTTCACCATAGGGCTGTCGCGGCACGGCCCCATATGTTCCGCGTCGAGGACAGGCGGCAGCGCATTCGGATCTTCAGGGACCACGCGGATGAAGTTCTGCGCCTGGACCTCGCCTGAGCGGCATGGGGTGAAAAAATGATAGGCCCCGCGCAGCATCCCCGCTTGTTCGGCGGCGTACCAGTTGCGTGAGAAGCGCGGATCGTTGAAATTTCCGCCTTCGCTCGCCTTGATGTAAGCGAAATCAATGCCATCCGCGCGCAGCGCGTCCCAGTCGATAGGGCCCTGGTGATGGGAAATGTCGACGCCGCGCACCTCATATTGAAACGCCGCGGGCTCCAGCAAGGGGTAGATGACCTGCACGGCCAGGATCGCGCCTCCGACGACGATGACAAGTGTGGTGATGAGTCTTCTGGCTGTTCGTAGTGACATTGATAACCGTTTCGCCAGTCTCCGGTCGCGGATCCACATTTGGACGACACGGCGATCCAATGATTGAACCCGGAAATTTGCGCTACCCGCACTCGCAGCACCATTGAGGTCCTTCGGACACCATACCCACTCCGCAATTTCTGATAAGATCGCGGCCAAGGCGGCGCAAGCGTGCCACCGCCATTCTAAAGCGACGTGAGGGAACATGGGCGCAAAAACCACGGCCGGAAATTTCTTCGAAGATTTCAGTCTCGGACAGGTGATCAACCATGCGACACCGCGCACGCTGACGACCGGCGATGCCGCGCTTTACGGCGCGCTCTATGGCTGCCGTTTCGCGGTCCAATCGAGCGAGACCTTTGCCAAGGCGCTCGGATATGAGGCGGCTCCGCTCGATGATCTGCTCGTATTTCACGTCGTTTTCGGCAAGACCGTCCCGGACATCTCCCTTAATGCCGTGGCCAATCTCGGCTATGCCGATTGCCGCTTCCTGAAACCGGCCTTTCCGGGCGATACGCTGACGGCGACCTCGAGGGTCATCGGTCTGCGCGAGAATTCCAACCGCAAGACCGGCGTCGTCTATGTCCGCTCCACCGGACGCAATCAGCATGGCGGAACGGTCCTCGAATATGTCCGCTGGGTCATGGTGAGGAAGCGCGACGAAGCTGCGCCGGCCCCGGAAAGCGAGGTCCCGCAGCTCCCGGACAAGGTCGAGCCCTCCGCGCTTGGCGGTGCGGTTCCCGCTCTCAATCCCGCCGCCTATGACGATGAGCTTGCCGGGAGTTCTGCGCGTTGGGACGATTATGAGGTCGGAGAGCGCATCGACCATGTGGACGGCATGACCATCGAGGAAGCCGAGCACCAGATGGCGACGCGGCTTTATCAGAATACCGCGCGGGTGCATTTCAACCAGCATACGGAGGGCGCGGGCCGATTCGGACGGCGTCTCGTCTATGGCGGCCATATCATTTCGCTTGCTCGCGCGCTCAGCTTCAACGGCCTGGCCAATGCCTTCCATATCGCGGCGATCAATGGCGGCCGGCATGTCGCGCCGGCCTTTGCCGGCGACACGATCTATGCGTGGAGCGAGATTCTCGAAAAGGCGGAACTGCCCGGCCGCGACGATGTCGGCGCGCTGCGCGTGCGCACGATCGGGCTGAAGGACCGGAACGCCGCGGACTTCCCGCTTATGGCGGACGAGAACACGCCCGAGGAAGGCGTGATTCTGGATCTCGATTATTGGGTCGTGCTGCCGAAATGAGCCGGGCGGAATGAAAGCGAAGCGCGCCAACCGGTCATCGACGATTGGCGCGCCCGCCTTGTCTGAGTTTCGTGTCACCTTTTGGTTCGCGAGGACCGGGCGACCTCGATTGTCGCGAGGCCGACACCGCTCAAGATGATCACCACGATCGACCACCAGACCACCACGCTCCTTTTGCGCTTCTTCCGATCCATCCGCGAGGGGTGAACGAATGGCGGCACCTTGGAGTGCGACAGGCAAAGGATCGCGCCTGCGGCATGGTCGAAATAGTAATCGTAGTATGGGTCGGTCCCGAGCCATTGAAACCGCTGGGCCCGGCTGACCTTCGACCCGCGCTCTGCACGCAGCCGGCGCGCCGTTGCTTCGTAGACATCCCGATTGCATGCGGGCCGCGGAGGCTTTGCCTTCCTGGCGCCGCCGTTCCCCGAGGAGGGCGACACAAGCTGCGGCGTCGTCTGAGGCCCCTGCTCCCGGTCTCTGTCCACCTCCTGGCGCAACTCGATCAGGAACGAACCGACCGTTGCCAGGAAAGCTATCACGGCCAGTAAGTGGGAGATCTCTTTCATGATGCCCTCCCCGGCCGGATAGCTTTGGTCTTCGACCTATCCGGCCTCTTTCCAATACTCCTTCGCTGGCCCCGCCAGCAGTATCGTCGCAAAAATGACGCTTGCGTTAGTCATTGATCCGTAATGCTTTTTCTTGTAGCGATTGAACTTTACCCATTGCGCTTCACCTTTTCCGAGGTTCGGCATTGATATAAATCAAACGATATCTTATTTAGTGCATTAATTGAAGCACCAATTAAATTTTTGTATACGAAAATAATTTAAAAGTTTTGAAACTTTTTTAACGCACTGAAACTTCCGTCATTCGTAAAATTCTGTTAAGTCCATTTAGTGACTTCCTTTTTTCGACTCGGAGCGCTGGAGCCACGGTCCTCCTCCTTCCTTTTGCAGGTGCGATAAGAGGTTCGCATGAACGGGCAATCCAAGGGGCGCCGGGGGGAGTCGGAGTCGCGCCGCGTATGGACCGCCCGGCTCAACCGGTTCGCCAGCGCGAGAAGCGCCAAACAGCGCGCGGCCGTCTTCGAGACGGCGCATAAGATCAATCCGGGCGGCACCTTGCGGGACATGCTGCAGGCGTGGGGCTATTCGGCCTCCGCGAGAGGGCGCAAGCCGAAGGGCGTGCGGAGCGACGGATCGGGAAAGACGGCGAGAGAACGGCTGGAGCTGACGCTCGACGAGTTGTTCGGCGAAAAGCCGACCCCGGTGCCGAGCCTTTATGCCAAGCTTGCGGGACGGGCGGACACGACCGTCAAAGACGCGATCCGGATCGTCGCGGCGCTCTTCGCGTCCTGGCCGGAGACGATTGGTACGAAGGTCGACAAGGCAGTTGGCATAGCGGAACGGTTCGTCCGAGAATTGCTGAGCGAGCTTTCTTCCGGGCGGTCATATGACTGGGATGATGATGATCTGGAGGTTCATGTTTTCCGGCTGGTTGACGAGGAACGAGTTGGGGTAAGCCATTTCATTAAGGACGCTGGAGAGAAGGAGGGCGCGCTCATCGTCGCCGGGGCTCGTAACATTTTGTTGGGGGCGCATCCGGTTGACATTATTAGGCAGTTCCATAGCGTAACAAGCGAATTCATTGGCGCGGGTCGCAAAGGCATTCTTATATTTGTATTTGATACGGCAATTTTTGAAGCGGGGCGGGAGGGGTTTAATCTTCTATATAATATAGGTCTTCTGTCTACAGCAGTGACCGCTTTCGCACTTTTTTCGAAGAGCTACGACTATATATACCCTATCCAGCAACATAAGGTCGATTGGTCGCGATGGCGGACGTTAAGCAGGCGTTGCTGTGTCGTTATACGTAAGCCCCCATTGATTGATCCTCAATCCGGCGCATTGCTTCGGCACAATAGATTTGATGACTTTATTGCCGATTGGCGCCCAGAGCAGGAGTTTGCACGGCTTGACGACCTGAAAGGCTTTATGGGTTTTGAAAGTGGTGACGTTTTACCGCGAACATATCCAGCAGAACCAGGGTACAAAGAAATGCTGAGTGGGAGAGATTTATATTGGGACGTTCTTGTGCGCCCCTCGCCGACGGAGCCTGAAGGACTCGGAGTCCAGTATTTTATCCCGCCGGTCGATCAGATTGTTGCATCGGCCGGGACCACCGCAGGAGAAAGCGAGAGGCTATCGGCTCCTTCTATCGGAAGATCTAGGCGCGGACGACCGGCAAATAAGACAGTCTCCATTGAAGAAGACCTATTTTATGTGACTAGACGCCCCTCCCCGGGTCGCCACTACGACCATGCGCAGCGCGCAATTTACATGGCTGCGCGCGGCAGACTAAAGCTTGATAGTGGAGCGCCGCAGGCCAAGAACCTTAACGCTGCTGCAGCGCTTCGCGAAGTTGGGTTCGAAGTCTTACCAATATCGATTATGGTGTCGCTTTTCCCACGTGCGCTACATTTCGCAACATCAAATTCCGCGCCCTAAAAACAGCCATTAATTGAGAAAATACAACAGCGTAAGAAGATTTCCAGAGGCGGCTCCTGTTTTGGTTGTAAAACATCACGCAGTTCGTTACTCATCAATTGAATTGTGTGCATCTCCATTCCAAACAGGTGAACGGGTAAATTCCATAGAAGCTCGTTCCAACGTCAAGCGGGTCACGAAATATGGGTTACGCTGCCCTGACGGCATTCGTTGAAAAAGACCGGATTCCACCACAAGGAATTGTCGTCACAGCAGTCTTACCCGGAGGATGTCCCCTCAATTGCCCCTTTTGTATCGTTAACCAGCGGGATGAGCGTCGTGAGCAATCTCATCTGACGACGGATCATCTGACCGAACTCCTCTCGTCCGTCGATCGGCGTGGCCTGTTAGGCGGGGCGGCGATCGTCGGGGACGAACCGCTTCAGACGCATTGCTGGCCGATGGCCAAAGCTTTCCTCGGCCGGGCCAAGGAAAGCAACGCGCCGACCGCGCTCATCTCGAACGGATATAATTTAGTCGATTTCGCCGACGAGCTCCGACAGCTCGACAACACCAAAATTCTGATCAGTCTCGATGCCGCCAGCGAAAAGCACGACGAGATCCGCCGCAAGCCCGGCGCCTTCGCCCGCATCACCAAAGGCATTGAACGTGCGGCCGGCGATCCGGAGCTACGGGAGCGCATCTCCATCGCGACCATCCTGATGCCCGGCAATCTCGAAACAATTGACGAAATTATCGACTTCACGGCCGCCCACAAAATTCCGCAGCTCCTCGTTTCCCCGCTTCTGACCTCGTCCCGCACAGCGCCGCTTCAAGTCCACCCGCGCATCATGCGGGATGCCTGGGACGCGCTCCCGGCGCTGATGAGGCGCGCAGCGGATGCCGGCGTGAAACTGGGCGTGTCGGATGAATTCGCCATGCTCGGGCCATGGGAGGAGCGGCTCAGATCTGCGGGCATCGACGTGCTGACACCGAAATCGCCCGCAAAGCTCGTCAGGGTCGATGCGGCAGGCCGGATCGAGACATTGGATTCGATGCGCGTCGGCAAGCCGACGGACCTCGCGCTGCCCAAGACAATCGATGACATCGACGAAATCGCCACGCGTCTCGTCGATCTTTGCATGGAGCCAGTCGGCGTCGCTGCTTAGCCAGGGTTTTCATCGCCCGATGCGCTAAGATTTTGTAGCTCCGCTTTGCTTCCGGCCGTAGTTCCGTACGTGGTGGCGGCTGCCTCGACATGCTCAGATAGAGTGCGCCTGCTCACATGCAGGCACTTCTATGGCGCACGGCTCCGCGAGCATCGTTCAGCCGAGCAACCCCTCGTTTCGCTCCTTTGCCGAAGACGGCGAGCCGTTGCAATGTCTCTTCTGCCGTCTCCCCGCGCCGCGCTCTTCCACCCCCGCCTCAGCCTCACAATCGACACGAACTGATGCAGCTATTTACCAACCATTAAGAAAGAAATTCACCTTCCGCGCCGCCGTTGACATCTTATAATGACTGCCGTCCGGCCTCGCAGGCGGGCCGGCCGGCTCAGCAAGTTCATTGTCGACGGGATACGGTCTTGTTCGAGTTTGAAAATCAGATTGTGGATATGCTGGTGCCGATTCTCGCGGTGCTGCTTATCGCGCTCCTGATCGTCAAATACATCCTCTACCGGCAGGAGGAGTGGGTGGCGACCCGCTTCACCCTCGCCGAGCGCGACCTGAACAACCTCCTCAGCAGCGGGCTCGAGCATGGCGGGCGCAAGGGCCGCGCGGCGGAACGCCGTGAGTGGAACGAGATGGTCGGCCCGCCGCGCTTCCAGATCTTCAATGAAGGCTATCGCAACGCAACGCACGACCTGATCGCCTCGAACGAGCAGGAGCTGAAGGGTAAGAACGCGGCGATGGGCAAGGCGTCAACAACCGCATTTCTCCTTCGCGAGCTCTATGAAGGCAATATCGACGCCGCGCAGAACAAGATTTTTGCCGATACACGCAATAATGACGGGACGCCGCCTTATATCGCGCCGGGAATTTATCAGCTCGTCGGCTTCGACAAGTTCGACCCGGAAACCGGCTTTCCCCCGAGGGCAGGCGTGCCGCGCTGGCTGCTGCTGCGGGTCGTTCGCGAGTGGCATTATCCACGCGATATTCAATTCGTTAAAACGGACTCTGCTTCCGGAAGACGGCACCGGCTGACCGGCTTCGAGGTCATTTCGGAACTGACCGAGCAGCAAGTATAGATCCTGTCGGCAAGACCGGCATCAGCATGATTTTCGCATCGTCACAGGCAAAGGAGCTGCGTCGCGGCCGCCGACATATCGATCAGCAATGCCGGCCCGCGCGCAAGCAGAGCAGCCAGGCCGCCCCGGCGCAAAGCGCCGTCAGGCAGGCGATGATCGTTATGCGCAAAGCGAGCGGCATGGCGTCGTCATTCCGCTGGCGCCCCGGCCGGAGCCGGACGCGGCGCGGGCATCTCCCGTATCGGCAGGTGGCATAGCGCCGCCATCAGGCTCACCGCGATGGTCGCCCACCAGAGCATATCATAAGACTGGTACCTGTCATAAAGCCAGCCGCCGAGCCAGGCGCCCATGAAGCCGCCAACCTGATGCGAGAAGAAGACGATGCCGTAAAGCATGGAGAGCCAGCGCGGGCCGAAAAAGGTCACGACCAGCCCGCTCGTCAGCGGCACGGTGCCGAGCCAAAGAAAGCCGAGGATCGCTGTAGCCATGATGACGGTTGGCTCTGTCAAGGGGAGATAGAGCAGGCCGAGGAAGACAAGGCCGCGCCCGAGATAAATCGTGGTGAGCGTTCCCTTTTTCGAGAAGGTTTCGCCCGCGCGGCCGCAGAGATAGGTGCCGGCGATGTTGGTGAGGCCGACGACCGTCAGCGCGATCACGCCGAGGCTTGGATCAAATCTCTGATCCACCAGAAATGCCGGCAGATGAGTCACCACGGCGGCCAGCTGAAAACCGCAGACATAAAAGCCGAGCGTCAGAAGCACAAAGCTCGGATGACGGAAAGCCTCCTTGAGCGCTGCGCCCATGCGCTGGTCGGAGAGCGGCAAGACCGCGCTTGGCCCGGCGGCGCTTCCGCCGCGCGTGCCTTCGGAGAGCGCGAAGCCGAGCGGCGCCATGACCGCCGCCGTTGCTGCGAGCACGAACAGCGTGATGATCCAGCCGGTCTCGCTGAGCAGCACATGGGTGTAGGGCAGCGCCGCGAACTGGCCGATCGCGCTGCCCATGCTGGTGAGGCTGAGCGCGATTGCCTGCTTCTCCGGCGGCGCCATCCGCCCGACGACACCGAGCACGGCGGTAAAGCCGCTACCGGCAACGCCGAGCCCGATCAGAACGCCGCCGACAAGAAAGGCCAATTCGCCCCCGGCATTCGCCATGATCATCAGGCCGCCCGCATAGAGGACAGCACCGCAAAGCACCACCCATTTCGCGCCGAACTTGTCGCTCAGAGCGCCTACAAAGGGCGAGCCCGCGCCCCAGCACAGGTTGAGGAGCGCAATGGCGAGCGAAAACACTTCGCGACTGAGCTGCAGATCCTGGGTGACCGGCTTGAGAAACAGACCGAAGGTCTGCCGGATCCCCATATTGATCGCGAGGATCGTTCCCGCGGCGAGCACGATCCACCAGATCGGATGAATTCGTTTTTGCATTGGACCTTCGGGGCAAAATTACTGGCTTGTATGCAATGCCAGAAAATCCCCGAAAACCGCCCGCCGATCCAATTAAATTTCCGCATCATGACCATAACGAAATGTGATCGACGACAAAGCTAAGGCAACAGATCATGATGGATTTCCGACGGTTGCCCTTCCAGATCAAAGGAACGGGACCGCATCGAAATGCGCCACGGCCGGTTCCCGCCTTTGCCGATCGTAAACAGATTATAGCCGGCGCTTCGCAGGGGATCCTCGCTGGCGAGCGATGCCGAAGGCGCGCCGATGATCGGGATCGGTCCATCCTTTCCATGAAACCGAACCATCGTGACGCGGTGATTATGGCCGTGCAGAACCAGCTCCGCTCCGCAGTCGGAAAGCACCTTCTGGAATGCGCGCGCATCATGCAGCGCCCTTTGCCACGCCGTCATGCCGGACAGCGGCGGGTGATGAATTAGCACGACGCGGCAATAGCCTTCCTCACCGAGCCGCTCCAGCAGAGCCGCGGCGCGCAGCATCTGGCGCCGCCCCAGCCGGCCCGATGCCATGCCGGGCATGGTCGCCCGCGCCGAGGACAGGCAGATCAGTGCGATTTCGCCGAAAATCCGCACGAAAGGGAAAGGCGTGCCCGTGCTGATCGGCGAATTGCAGCCCCTCATCATTCGCCGCCATATAGGGCGCCCACTTCGAGATCCCCGGCTCGCGCAAAAACGGCACATAAGCGTCATGATTACCGGGAATGACGGTGATCGTCTCGGGTCCGCCGGTTTCGTCCAGCCATCGTCTGACAACGCGGAATTCCTCGGGCAGGGCGATGTTCACCAGATCGCCGGTCATTGCGATATGGTCGGGGCTCCGCGCGAGAAGGTCTTCGACCAGCCGGTCCAGCACTTCGCGCCGATGGTGCATGCGGCGGCGGCGCCAATTCATGTAGCCGAGGGCCCGCTTGCTCACCAGCTCATGGATTGCAGGCCGTGGCAGCGGCGCAAGATGGATGTCTGAGAGATGTCCGAGGGTGAACATAGGGTCTCGAAGGTTTTTCGGCGGGCCGCCCATCCTTAGCAAATTGGCTTGGGCTCATAACAGTCATAAAAGGGTCTTGGGCTATATTGGGGGCGACCATGCCACGCAGATTGATGAAGACAGTGATGTTTCCCTATTGGCGGCTGACGCGCGGCATGACCGTCGGCGTCCAGGCCGTAATCATCCGGGGCGGGAGCGAAGTCCTGCTGATCCGGCACGGCTATCGTCCGGGCTGGCACTTTCCCGGCGGTGGCGTGGAATGGCGAGAAACGTTTCCGGAGGCGCTGGCGCGCGAGGTCGAGGAAGAGACCGGCGTCATCATCAAAGAGCCGCGGCTTCATGGGCTTTTCGCAAATTTCCGGACCGCGCCATGCGATCATATCGCGCTCTATATCGTCGAAAACTGGGAGCAACCCAGAATCCCCGAACCCGGCTTCGAGATACGGGAGCAGCGCTTCGTCCCAACGTCGGAGCTGCCCGAGGACACTGTGCACGCCGTCCGGCGGCGGCTCGGAGAGATTTTCCGGGGAGCGCCGATCAACGAACATTGGTAGGCCTCAGGATGCGAAGCGCCCGCGATCATGGGGCGCGTCGAAATCCAGCTCGGGGCCCAGCGGCACGATTCCGGTCGGATTGATGTTGCGATGCGAGCGGTAATAGTGATGCTTGATATGCTCCATATTGACGGTCGTGCGCACGCCCGGGTGCTGATAAAGCTCGCGCAGGTAATTTGATAGCGACGCATAATCGGCGATGCGGCGCTTATTGCATTTGAAGTGGCTGTAATAGACCGCGTCGAACCGCAGAAGTGTCGTGAAGAGCCGCCAATCCGCCTCGGTTAGAACATTCCCCGCAAGATAGCGCTGGCGGCTGAGTCGTTGATCGAGCCAGTCCAGGCTGTCGAAGAGAGCCGTGAACGCTTCCTCATAAGCCTCCTGCGTCGTGGCGAAGCCGGCTTTGTAGACGCCGTTGTTCACGCTTTCATAGACGCGCTCATTGACGGCTTCGATCTCCGCTCTGAGCGCAAGGGGATAATAATCGCCTGAACGCGCGCCAACGCCGTCGAATGCGCTGTTGAACATGCGAATGATTTCGGAGGAACTCGTTGGAGACGATCGTCTCGCGTTCCTTGTCCCAAAGCGTGGGAACCGTGACCCGGCCCGTATAGTCCGGCTTGGCTTTCAGATAGACCTCATAGAGGTAGTCCCTGCCGTTGACGCGGTCGCCGCTCGCGCCCGGAAAGTCGGTGCCGAACGTCCAGCCATGCTCGGCCATATGCGGGTGGACGACATCGACGCTGACCATCTCCTCCAGCCCCTTGAGCGCGCGGAAGATGAGCGTGCGATGCGCCCAGGGGCAGGCCAGAGAGACGTAAAGATGATAACGGCCCGGCTCGGCTTTGAAGCCGCCGGCGCCGGTCGGCCCGGCGCTGCCGTCCGCCGTGACCCAATTGCGAAATACGGATTGCTGGCGCTTGAAACGGCCGCCAGTCGACTTCGTGTCGTACCACTGGTTTTGCCAAACGCCTTCGATCAGAAGACTCATCGTCTGTCCTTCGGTTTAAGATCCTGAACCGGCCGTCCTCACTTGCCGCTGGACGGCAGAGCCTCCGCATGATATGGCGCGTGCGCCATGACAAAAAAACCCGCGTCTCCGATCTGCGCTGCGCGAATATCGCGCCGACGACGCCCGGCTTCGTTCGAGAAGACCCGGCGCCGGCAGCCCGTCATGGCTTGACATTGGATTGCTCCACTGCCTTTGCATGATCGCCTGCCGGTCGCTCTTAATGTATCGCGACGAACGACAGACAGGCGCATATTCATGACTGGCTCTTTCCTGATCCGGCCGCAATCGGCGGCCGATATCCCCGCCGTCGAAGCTCTGCACGAGGAAGCCTTCGGGCCGGGACGTTTCGCGCGCACCGCCTATCGCATCCGCGAGGCCGCGACGCAGCCGCCCGTGATCGCTCTGACGGAGTGGAATGAGGAAACGCTCGCCGGTGCGATCCAGTTCACGGCGATCACGATCGGCGGCGAGGGGCGCGCAATGCTGCTCGGACCGCTCGCCATCGCTCCCGCATATAAGAACAAGGGCTGCGGCCTGCAGTTGATGAAAGATGGTCTGGAGCGGGCGAAATCGCTCGGCTTTCGCCTCGTCGTGCTTGTGGGGGATCTGCCCTATTATCAGCGTGTCGGCTTCGGGATCGTTCCGCCGGGCCGGATTCTGCTGCCGGGACCGGTCGATCCCGCCCGGCTGCTCGCCGTCGAGTTGGCCAAGGATGCGCTGCACCGTTTTTCCGGCATGGTCGCCGCAGACAACGATCCGCCAGCCGCCGCCGGATCAGCGACTCTCGCGGAACCAGGTCAGCATGATCAGGCCGAGGAACAGAGCCAGCGCCAGAAAACCGGCCAATAGCGGCGTATACTGAACGCCGCGCACAACATAGGCCTCGCGGTCCTTCAGCGCCAGCCAGTTCCGGCCGTAATAGCGCGTTGTCGAAGGCAGCATGGTCAGCCGCGGCAGATCCCGTTCCGCGGCGCCGTTCGTTCCGCCCATCCAGAACTGGCCGCCGCCCGTCGGTTTCGCAATCGGCTCCAAGGGTTTCATGGTCGCCGCGACTTCGGAAAACTCGCGGCTGTTCGCAGCGCCCACCAGCGCAACGGCGGAGAGCTCATCCATATTGATCTTATGGAGGCCCGGTTCGGTCGCCGAGAACCGCCCTCGCCACAGGCCGGGCCCCGCGGGCTCCATCGGCACCGTCACCGTTTTATCGGTCGGCGTCGTCACGGTCGCCTCGCCGACCTCGTCCTTCATGCTGCGCCGTTCGACGACAATGCCCTGCCGATCCGCTGTCGCACGCAGATACTCTTCCTCCAGATCCGGCTCCTTCATCAGCCAGTGCGAGAGCCGGCGGAGCAGGTCGGAATAGGGGCCGCCGCCTTCGTAGCCACGCGCCCAGAGCCAGACGTGGTCGGACAGGAACGTCGCCACGCGGCCTTTGCCCCGACGGGACAGGACCAGCAGCGGCTTCTCATCCGGCCCGTTCATCAGGACCGACCCGCCGTTCGTTACGGCGTCCACCAAACGGAACCAGCGTCCCCAGTGCGGCGTATCTCCCGGCTTTGCATTGCCGCCCATGAGGCTCGATGTTACCGGATGACGGGCGCCGATTTTGGTTACGAGCGGCCGGAATGGCGTTTCGATCACGTTGCCGCTCGGCCGGGCCGGCAGAACGTCGCCGAGGGGCGTGCGGAAGAGACTGACATCGGAGGCGTAATCGGCCCCCGCGGCCACCAGCACGGCGCCGCCTTCCTCCACATAACGCGCGACATTGTCGAGGTAGATCAAAGGCAAGACGCCGCGCCTCTGATAACGGTCGAAGATGATGAGATCGAACTCCGACAGCTTTTCCGAGAAAAGCTCCCGCGTCGGAAACGCAATGAGAGACAGCTGGTTGATCGGCGTGCCGTCCTGCTTCTCCGGCGGGCGCAGGATCGTGAAATGCACCAGATCGACCGAGGCGTCGGAGCGCAGCAGATTGCGCCAGGTCCGTTCGCCGGCATGAGGCTCGCCCGAGACGAGCAGCACGCGCAGATTTTCGCGGACGCCTTCCGCCTGCAGCGCCACGCGGTTATTCGCCAGGGTCAGCTCGCCCTCTTCTCCGGCGAGCTCGACTTCCATCAGCGTCGTCCCGGCATGGGGAAACGGAAATGGAAGCCGCACCGTCTCGCCGAAAGCGACGGTCAGCGTCTCTTCGGATTGGTCGGCGCGCCGCACTTTCAGCACCGCCGGCTTCGCCGATTTGTCCTTCCGGCTGGTGACGGCCCGTAGCTCCACGATTTGCTCGCTGCCGACAAGGCCGAAGCGGGGCGCCGTGATCACCTCCAGGCGATTGTCGAATTCGTCCCGCGTCCCGACAACAAGCGAATGCACGGGGGCTTCGAAGCCGAGCTTCTCGACGTTGTCGGGCACGTCGTGGATCTGGCCATCGGTGACCATGACCACACCGGCGAGCCGTTCCGCCGGAAGATCGGAAAGCGCCTGGTTCAGATCCGCAAAGAGCGTGGTTTCCTCCGCAGCCGAATTGGTGCCGCCGGAGCTTTCAACCCAGCGCACCTCGAGATTCTCGATCGAGCCGAATTTCTCGGCGAGCTGGGCCCGGATCGCCGCGGTGCGCTCGTCGCGTCCGGCAATCCGCTGGCTGGCCGTTTGATCGACGACCACCACGGCGATATTCGAAAGCGGCTCGCGCTCTTCCTCTTTCAGATTCGGATTGGCGAGCGCCCCGATCAAAAGCGCGAGGACCGCGATCCGCAAGAGCGTGCCCCGACGCCCGCGCCAGATCAGCGTCAGGGCGACCAGGAGGGCGACGAAGGTCGCGCCCAGCAGATAAGGGATCGGCAGAAACGGCAGAAACTCAACTGTCCAGTTCACGAATAGCGCCTTTATTGCCCGAGCCGTTCCAGAAGCGCCGGCACATGCACCTGATCGGCCTTATAATTGCCTGTGAGGGCATACATCACGATGTTGATGCCGGCGCGGAAGGCCATCTCGCGCTGCACTTCGCCGCCCGGCACGGCGGCAAAAAGCGGCCGCCCGTCCGCGTCGAGCGCCCAGGCGCCGGCGAAGTCGTTCGACGTAATCAGGATCGAGCTGACCCCGTCCGCCTTCAAGGCGCGGCGCATGCCGTCCGCGGCGGCATCGGAACTGCGCGCTTCGACCCAGAGCGTGCCGCCATCCCAGCGTCCTGGAAATCCGTTCAACAGATAGAAGGACTTGGTAAGCACATGCCCATCGGGTACGGGTTCCAGACGCGGCGTGTCCAGCTTTCCGATCAGATTGGTCAGAGCCGGCGACTGGCCCGCAACGCCGTATGTCAGGGGCATCTGATAGTCCTTCGTATCGAAGATGATCATGCCGCCCTGCTTCATATAGGCGTCGATCTTCGCGAGCGTGTCGTCCGGCATAGGCTGCGCATCGGGACGGACCGGCCAATAGAGCAGCGGAAAGAAGACGAGTTCGTCCGTCTCGACATTCACGCCCATCGGCTCGCCGGGTTCGACGGCGGTGCGCAGGGTCAGGACACGCGAAAGTCCCGAAAGGCCCTTCTCGCTGACCTCGTCGGTCGCCGCATCCCCGGTAATCACATAGGCGAGCCGCGTCTTGAGCGAGGCCTTGAGGGCAAAGTCGTCATCGGCCGCCGTCGTGCCCTGCGCGGCGGCGGGGCCGGCGCTGCCCAGCAGGATGGCGGCGGAGAAGACGATCAGTGCGAAGGATGCGGCAGCTCGTGCAGCGCGGCGCGCACGGCGCTGAAACAATCCTCCAGACATCATCGCAAGAGTCACAATGGCATCCACGGCAAAAAATCCAAAGGCTGCAAGCAGAAGCCAGGGCATTAGCGGCACGGGTTTACGCACTTGATAACTCATGCGATCGGCGCCCAGCTCTGCCGGGTTGAGCGGTCTCAGCTCGTCGTCCGGCCGCATCACGTTGAGCGCTCTGGTGCGGCCGGGCTGGCCATAAAATCCGGGCGGATGGTTGGGTCCGGGCCGGATCCCGTCAGGATCCGAGGCAGGCAATGCGTTGGCAGTGACAGGCGGGGGCCCGAGGCGGCCATAGCCGTCGAGCGTCTGCCAGGGGGTGAGAAATGCGGAGCGCGTCGATCTGTTGACGATATTGTCGTCCGACGCACCGCCGCCGCCTTCAGCGGCCGTTGGCGAACCGGCGGCATTGGAGAGTTCGGCGGTGCGCTTGAGCATTTCGACGAACAAGCCCGACATCGGCAGATTCGACCAATCGGAATTCGCGGTCACATGAAACAGGACGAGCCAGCCTTCGCCGAGCTTCGAGGCGGTCACGAGCGGGGTGCCGTCCTGGAGCCGCGCCCAGATCTGTGTCGTGGGGTTGTGCTCGGCCGAGGGGTCCGCCAGCACCTGCCGATGGACCAGAACGTCATCCGGGATCGTAAGGCCGTGATAGGGGCTGGTCTCCTCGAAGGGGGCAAGCGACTGGGGCTCGCGCCAGGAAAGCGCGCCGCCGATCGTGCGCCCGCCCGTCCGAAGCTGAGTGGGAAGGAGCGCGTCGCCGCCATTTTCGAGGCGCGGTCCGGCAAAGCGCAACAGCATGCCGCCCTTTTCGACCCAACCGGTCAGGCGCGTCTCGGTCTCCCCAATGAGCTGGCCGATATTGGCCAGGATCAGAACGGACGGGTTGCGTTCAAGGAGCGCCTTGCTCGCGCGTTCGACATTACCAGTCGAGGTCACCATGACCTCACCATGCGGCGCCAGGGCGCGCTCAAGATAATGGGTCGGCGAAAGCAGCGGCTGCGCGCTTTCCTCCGCCTCGCCCGAAATGATGGCGTAGCGCTGCCAGCGCGAGCGGGCGTCGAGCAGATAGACGGCCCCGGCGGCGGCCTCGCGTTCGATTTGCAGCCGCGCGACCTGGTTGCGCAGCTCAAGCGGCAGGTCGATCCCGACCTCCACCATGCGCTGATCGCTCGACAGTGTGAAATCGGTCTCCGCCAACCGAGCCCCGCGCCCGCTGAGCGCCGTGACCGTTCCGACGCGAGGCGCGCCGCCCGGCGAGAGCAGCTGGACCGCAAGGCCGGCCTGCGCGCCGCTTTTTCCGACGAGCCCCAGCGGCTCGTTCCCGCTCTCATCGGTGACGATCGAGAATGAGCCGCCCGCCGAGATCCGGCTCAGCGCCTCGCCGAGAGCTGCGCTGCCGTCATCCGCGACGCCGTCGCTCAGCCACACGACATCATAGCCGCTCGCATCGGGGAGAGCCTTCGTCAGCGCCGTCGCGACACCCTGGCGGTCGCCTGGATAGGGCATGGGCTCAAGGCTTGACGCCTTTTCCTGCGCTTTCGCGGGTGAGAGCGGTTCCGTCGCGATCTGAGAATGCGCGCCACTCGCCGTCGCCAGAATGCTGACGCTTTGGCCGCTCCTCTCCGCGCTCTGAATCAGGGTCGCCATGAGATCCTGACGCCGTTCCCAGCGGCTCGCGGCGGTCCAGCCATTGTCGACCACGATCATCAGCTTGTCTTGCGCCGCCGGGCTCTCCCGCTCGGGATTGAGGATCGGACCGGCGAGAGCAAGAATGATCAGTGCCGCAATCAGCATTCTGAGCGCCGTCAGCCACCAGGGGCTTTTCGAAGGAGTCTCATCCTCCGTACGCAGGCCCAGCAGAAGCCGAATGGGCGGAAAAGCGACCTGAACGGGCCGCGGAGGCGTGAAGCGGAGCAACCACCAGATGACGGGTAATGCGATCAGCGCGGTCAATATCCAGGGCTGCAGAAATCCGAGCGCACCGATCGTCATCCAGCGCCCTCCGCCATACCGGTTTCAGCAGTCGGCCGGGATTTGGGGCGCGTCGTCGCCCGATAGCTCGACGCCTGTCCCGACAGAAGCGTATGGAGGGTCAGAAGCGCCTCTCCCGCCGGCCGGTCCGTGTGATGAAGCAGGTAGGACCATTCCAGCCGGCGCGCAAGATCGGCAATCGCCTCCTTATGGCGCTCCAGACGCAGCATATATTGCTTGCGCAGATCCTCGGCGCGTCCGGCGAGCAGCCGGTCATCGCTTTCGATCCCGGAAAACTCGACCCGCCCCTGATAGGGCAGCGTCTCTTCCGCCGGATCGAGGATCTGGATCAAATGCCCGCGCACACCCTGACCCGCAATATGCTCACAGATGGCCGCCAGATCCTCGGGCGGATCGAGGAAATCGCTGAACAGCAGGCATTCGGAAAACCGGCTCATCGGCAGCCGCGGCGGAAGGCTCTTGAACTCCACGCTGTCCTTCTCCTGCTTGGCCAGCGACAAGGCCATCTTCTGAATGGCCTTGCGTCCTGACGATGGGGCATTGCCGCCGAGCAGCCCGACACGTTCTCCGGCCGCGACGCTCAATTCACCGATGGCGAAGGCCAGCACCAGAGCACGGTCCCGTTTCGGCTCCGGCGCGAGATGGGAGCGGAACAGCATCGAGGGCGACAGATCCGGCCAAAGCCGAAGCGTATGCGCCGCTTCCCATTCGCGCTCGCGGATATATAGGTGATCCGAGCTCGCCGAACGACGCCAATCAATGGCCGGCGCGCTGTCACCGGTTTCAAAATGCCGGAACTGCCAGAATGTCTCGCCGGGCCCTGAACGCCGCCGTCCGTGAATACCGTGAGCGACGGTCTGCGCAACGCGGCTCGCTTCGACCAAGAGGGCGGGCAGCCTCGTCGCAAGCGCATGGGCCGAGAGTTCCAGCTCGTGAGTGGACCTGCTTTCAGCCTGTCCCTTCAACTCTTGCATCCTATTAAGTGTCAGCTAGCCAAGCAGCTTGGTCAAGTTCACAACCAGATCCGAAAGTTCGACATCATCGGCACGCGCCGCAAAGGACAGCGCCATGCGGTGTTTCAAAATCGGCTCGGCGAGCGCGATCACATCATCGATCGACGGCGCCAGCCGGCCATCCAGCAGGGCGCGGGCACGCACCGCGAGCATCAAGGCCTGGCTCGCGCGCGGTCCAGGGCCCCAGGCGACATAGTCGTTCACCTGTTCGCCCGCATCTTCCGTGCCAGGACGCGCGCTGCGGACCAGCCGCAGGACCGCCTCGACGACCTGATCGCCAACCGGAATTTGACGGATCAGACGCTGCGCGGCGATCAGCTCCTGGGCGGAGAGGATCAGCTGGGGCCTGCGTTCCTCGGTTCCGGTCGTTGCAAACAGCATCCGGCGTTCGGCCCCGACATCGGGATAATTCACGTCGATCTGCAGAAGGAAGCGGTCGAGCTGCGCCTCGGGAAGCGGATAGGTGCCTTCCTGTTCGAGCGGGTTCTGTGTCGCCAGCACATGGAAAGGCGTCGGCACGTCGTAGCGGTGCCCCGCCACGGTCACATGATGCTCCTGCATCGCCTGCAGGAGCGCGGATTGCGTTTTCGGGCTGGCGCGGTTGATCTCGTCCGCCATGAGGAGCTGGGTGAAGATCGGGCCTTTGACGAAGCGGAAGGAGCGCGAGCCGCTTGGCGTTTCTTCCAGCACCTCCGAGCCGACGATGTCCGACGGCATCAGATCGGGAGTGAACTGAATGCGCTTATTATCGAGCCCAAGCACACGGCCAAGCGTCTCCACGAGGCTCGTTTTTGCAAGCCCGGGCACGCCGATCAAAAGTGCGTGACCGCCGGACAGAAGCGTGACCAATGTAAGGTCGATCACATGTTCCTGGCCGAAGATGATGGAAGATGCTGCTTCTCGAACTCGGGCGAATTTTGCACTTGTGGCCTCAAGCCGCTCGACAATGTCCGTTTCAGACTGCGTAAGGGTCATGGGCTACCATCTGGTTCAACTGTAAGACGCCGCCGGCCCCGCACTCGGCTATGGTCATCATCTCAACTATCTGGTGAAACCGGGGGATAGCGCAAGCCTGTTCTTGCGGACTGGCCACATGCCGCAGGTCAGGCACTGGCGGCGATTTTGCCCGCCTAAGGCGCCGTTTCGGTGGCACCCGATCAATTTCTTGCCTATGTAGATTGGGCAATGGCGTCGAGCATGGACATCAAAAGCGGCACCTTCACGGCGGAGGATTTCAGACGGCGGGCCGAGCGCTTCTCATTGCCTCTCACGGCGGCGAAAAAGCTGGCGGAAGACGGAGATGCTTTACGCGGAGATCATGATCTCAATCCGGACCTGGCTCAATCTCCTCCGCCGTATGGCGGCCTTCGGCCTGCAAGCGTTCTGATCGGTGTCGTCGACCGCGAGCCCGGCGCAACCGTCATCCTTACGCTGAGGGCGCCTCATCTGTCAGCTCACGCCGGGCAGATCGCCTTTCCGGGCGGCCGGTGCGAAGATGGCGACGTTACGCTCATCGACACCGCTCTCCGGGAAGCGTATGAGGAGATCGGGCTCGAGCCGGAACGCGTGACCCCGATCGGCCTGCTTGAGCCATATAAGACACGCACCGGCTATCGAATTGTACCGGTGCTCTCTATCGTATCGGAAAACATCGCTCTCCATGCCGACGAGGAGGAAGTGGCGGAAGTCTTCGAGGTGCCGCTCGCCTTCCTGATGACGGAAGCCAATCATCAGCGCCACTCGCTCGAATGGGAGGGGCGCAGACGTCAATTTTATGCAATGCCCTATGGCGAAAGATATATCTGGGGCGCGACCGCAGGAATTTTGCGCATCATGTATGAAAGGCTCTTTGCGGAATGATCAGGATCGTCCTCGTCAATCTGCTGCTTCTGCTTCTGCCGCTGATCATCTATTTTGCCTATGTCTATTTGCGCAGGCGAAGCGTGCCGAGCGAGGACATTGTCGCGGACGCGCCGATTTTCTGGCTTCTTGCCGGCGGCGCCGCGCTCGTCCTGATTGCGCTGATATTTCTTGTCCGATGGGAAACCGGTGACCCGAAGGCGAAATACGTGCCGCCCCGCTTCGAGGACGGGGTTATCGTTCCCGGACATTACGAACGTAAGAAATGACCGACGACCTTTGAGAGCCGAGGCTCCGTGAAAGCCGCTTCTTCCGCCCCCATGCCGCTCAGCGTGGCCGATGCCGAATGGTTCCAGCGGCCGCCGCTCCGCGCCGTCTTCACCGCTTTGAACCGCGATGATCACGAAGCGCGCATCGTCGGCGGCGCCTTGCGCAATACGCTGCTGGGGCTGCCGGTCGGCGATATCGATTTCGCCGTGACGGCGCAGCCGGACGAAATCATGCAACTCGCCGAGCAAGCGGGATTGAAGCCTGTGCCCACGGGCATTGATCACGGAACGATCACCATCGTCTCGGATGGCGTGCCCTTCGAGGTGACGACGCTCCGGGAAGATGTCGAGACCCACGGCCGCCATGCGACCGTCACCTTCACGCGCGACTGGGCGGCGGACGCCGCGCGGCGGGATTTCACGATCAACGCCCTTTACGCCGACGCGGAAGGGCGCGTTCTCGACCCGCTCGGCGGCCTGCCCGATCTTCAAGCGCGGCGCGTGCGCTTCATCGGCTCGGCCCGCGACCGTATCCGCGAGGATTACCTGCGGATATTGCGGTTTTTCCGCTTCACGGCCGAATATACGTCCGGACCGCCGGATGTGGATGGGCTATCCGCCTGCATCCAGGAACGGCGCGGCCTGGCGAAGCTGTCCGCCGAACGGATTCGCGTCGAGCTGCTGCGTATCCTGGTGACGCGGAACCCGCTCCATGCATTGCAGCCGATGGCGGAGACCGGGCTCCTCATTTCGGTTCTGGCGGGCGTCGTGCATCTTGGCCATTTCGAACGCATGGCCGCATTGGAAGCGCAGCTCGGCTCGGAGGCCTCTCCGATGCGCCGCCTTGCCGCGCTTGCCGTGATGAAAGAGGAAGATGCCTTGCGGCTGTCCGAAAGGCTGCGGCTGTCGAATGCGGAAACGGCAAGACTCGCCGCGATGGCCGCATATGCGCCGGTGCTATCGGCGGGCCTCGACGACAAGGCGGCGCGGATTGCGCTCTATCGGCTTGGAGAGAAGGCGTTTTGCGATCGCGTTCTGGTCGGCTGGGCCCGGAGCGATGCCGGCGCATCGGATCGGCGCTGGCGCCGGCTCTATGATTTGCCCGGCCGGTGGCAACCACCGACCTTTCCGGTGAAGGGCAGGGATCTGTTATCGCGCGGCTTCGCGCCCGGAGAACGGCTCGGCCACACGCTTCGCGCGCTGGAAGATGAGTGGATCCGGTCGGATTTTGCGCTCAGCCGCGATGAGCTGCTCCAGAGCCTGCAGCGGGATCAAGATTCGAGCGGCTGACTCCGTCATTGCGAGCCCCTTCGACCTTTCCGTCTTGCGCCGCTCGGCTTGGGCCTAACCGGCCAGCTCGCGCGACCGCCGGGCCGCGGCGGCAACTGCGGCGCGAAGGAGGTCGCGCATGGGATGATCGTCCGTGCTGGCCTGACCCATGAGCACCTTCAGCGCGGCCTCTGTCGTCCCGCCCGGCGAGGTCACATTCGCCCGCAGCTGCGACGGCGGAAGGTCCGCGCGGTGCAGCAACTCGCCCGCTCCGGCAACCGTTTCACGCGCCAGCTTGGCGGCAAGCTCAGCCGGAAGGCCCGCAGCTTCGCCTGCTTCGGCCAGACATTCCGCGAGCAGAAACACATAAGCGGGCCCCGAGCCCGAAACCGCCGTGACCGCGTCCATCAGCGCTTCGTCATCAAGCCAGACCGTTTCGCCGGCCGCCTTCATGAGCGTTTCGCAAAGCTCCGCCTGCGCAGGCGTCACAGCCTTGTTGGCGTAAAGCGCGGAAATGCCGCGGCCGATGGCGGCCGGCGTGTTCGGCATTGCCCGCACGATCGCGGCATTCGGCGGGAAATGTTTGGCAATGCCTGCTACCGTGCGCCCAGCGGCGATTGACAAAATCACCGTGCCTGGCCCAGCGAGCGAGGCAACCGAGGCGGCAACCTCATCCATAAGCTGGGGTTTGACGGCAAGGACCATCACGGCCGGCGGCGCAGCGATTTCCGCCGACACGCTGGCGACCCCTGCGGTCCGCAGCAGCTCCGCCACCTCGGCGCTTGGAGACGGCTCCTGAACGCTCACGCGGCTTGCCGCTATGCCTTGCGCGAGCCAGCCCTTGAGGAGCGCGCCGCCCATGCGCCCGGCTCCGACAAGAAGAATTGGCCCGGCATCGGCTTCGGTCATGCCTGTCCTTCGGTTTCGAACATCGCCGTGGCGATCGCATCCTCGGCCCGTTTGCCCGCCCAGACTACGAACTGGAACGCCTGATAATAGCGCTCGCTGGATTCCAGCGCAGCCTGAATCAGCGCCTCGCACTGGCTGGGCGTCGGCTCGGCGCCGTGCAGCATGAGACTGTGCCGGTAAAGCAGAAGGCCCTCATGCGCCCAGAGATCGAAATGGCCGATCCAGAGCTGCTCGTTGATCTGCGCCAGCAGGCGGTAGACTTCGGCAGTGCGCGGATAGGGCACTTTCAGATCGAAAGCGCAGGCGATGTGGAGCGACTCCAGATCGTCCCGCCAGTTCAGCGAAAGGTGATAATCGCACCAGGTTCCCGCGATCGCCACCGTCAGCTCGTCATCGGTTGCGCGCTCAAACGGCCAGTCATTGATCGAGGCAATATGCTCCGTCAGATCGATCGGATTGGTCAGTCGCGTAAAGTCTTGTAAAGCAGATGCCATTCGATGACCTTCGCTTTGCTTGGCGTTGGCGGGCTAACTCTGCGCAAATTATGGAAGCTCGGCGCGCAAATGCGCGGCCCCCCCTCAGCACCCTAGATCAACCCGCGTAAACTGCGTCGCTACGCTTTCGCAAGACAGATACGATCTTCTCCACGGGGAAATCCGTAAGCTCACGGAGTCTGCGATGGCGGCGCCGATGTGCCGGCGGCCGCTTCCAGGGCTTCCACGCGCTTGGCGAGCCGCTCATTTTCCTCCAGCGCCTTGGTGGCCATCGCCTTTACGGCCTCGAATTCTTCGCGCTGGACGACATCGAGATCGCGCAGGACGCGCTCGGCCTGCGAGCGAAAGAAAACTTCCGCATCCTGGCGAAAACCCTGGGCCGCGCCAGCCGCATCGGTCATCAGCTTGGCGAGTTCGTCAAAAAACCGGCTTGTTGTCTGTGTCATGAAATTGTGCTCTCCGGGGCTCTATGACATGCGCAATGCACAGCTGAATTCGATATTGGCGGCGCGTGCGTGCTCGATCAAGGCTTGGCTCGCAATGCCTGGCTTGCTAGATCAACTTGACCTCGTTCAATTGGACGCGCGTTGCGCTAGGTAGCGTCTCGGAGCTTCGACCTCCGATGGAAGGCAGACCGCAATGGACCTCATGGCAATTCCGTTCCCCGCGCTCGACCCGGTCGCGATTTCGCTCGGCCCGTTGCAGGTGCGCTGGTATGGCCTCGCCTATTTGGCCGGCCTCTTGCTCGGCTGGCTCTATATGCGCCGGCTTCTGAACGAGCCCTGGCTCTGGCGCGATGCGTCCGTCATGAAGCCGGAAAAAGCCGATGATTTCCTGCTTTGGGCGACGCTCGGCGTGGTGGTCGGCGGGCGGCTCGGCTATGTGCTGTTCTACGAGCCGTTGACGTTCCTTGGCGATCCGCTACGCATCTTTGCCGTGTGGCAGGGCGGCATGTCGTTTCACGGCGGGCTTCTGGGCGTCATTCTGGCCATGTATCTCTTCTCTCGCCGGAATAATGTGCAGTTCCTTTCACTTGGCGACTTAAGCGCCGCGGCCGTGCCCTTCGGCCTGTTCTTCGGCCGCATCGCGAATTTCATCAATGGCGAGCTCTATGGCAAGCTGACCACGGTGCCCTGGGCGGTGGAATTTCCCCCTGCGCTCCTCAATCCCGGCGATGCCTTCGGTCCCCGCCATCCGAGCCAGTTCTACGAAGCGTTCCTGGAAGGGATCGTTCTCTTTGCGGTGATCCGTTATTTCACCCATTCGCGCAGCTCGCTCAAACAGCCGGGGCTTACCGCCGGCATCTTTCTGTGCGGCTATGCGGCCGCCCGCATCATCGCGGAATGCTTCCGGGAGTGGGACTATGGGCGGTTCTTCACAACCGAGTATTTCTCGACAGGCCAGGTCTATTCCCTGCCGATGCTCGCCGCCGGCATCTATCTGATCCTTCGCGCCAGCCGGCATAAGCAAGAGGTTGCCGTCTCATAAGCGCCGCGGCGCTCGGGGTAGAAGACCTCATTTTGATTAAATCGTGGTCACGCCCGAAATGCGCCGGCCCAAGAAGTGAAACCGGTCGGCAACTCGGGGGCGCGCGCCGCAATTTTCCTGCAACACTCATATTGTAACGACGCTTGGCTGCCGATAATCTGAGAAAACTATTGTGATGACGGATAGTTGATGGATGGGATGCAGCCCTCGCCCGTCGAAAAACTGAAGCGCCGTCTTTGCGAGCACGGTCCGATGAGCGTGGCCGAGTTCATGGCGTGGTGCTTGACTGCAAACAACACGACCTATTATCGGCGCGGCAACCCCATCGGCGCATCCGGCGATTTTATTACTGCTCCCGAGGTCAGCCAGATCTTTGGTGAGCTGATTGCCGTCTGGGCGATTACAGTGTGGCAAAGCATGGGCGGCCCGCGGCCGTTCGTTCTGGCCGAGCTCGGCCCGGGTCGCGGCACGCTGATGCATGACGCACTCCGTGCGGCGAGCGCGGTCCCGACATTTCGCGAAGCGGCGCAGGTCCATCTTGTGGAGAGCTCATCGACCTTGCGCGAAATGCAGGGCCGGGCGCTGGCATCACTCTGCAAGCCGCAATGGCACCTGAGCCTGACGGCGATACCGGAGACACCGCTCATCGTCGTGGCGAACGAGTTTTTTGACGCCCTGCCGGTCGAGCAGCACATCTATGAGAACGGCAGCTGGTACAAGCGGGTCGTGTCATTGAACGGGTCGGATCGCCCATCTTTCACGACAGGGCGTCTCTCGGTGCCGCCTCCGGAGCTTCTACCGTCCAGGGAGCCGCGCGAGGGGGATATTCTCGAACACCGGCCCGCCACCGCGGCGATGATGACGGAAATCGGCCGCCGGGCCGGGAGCGTGCCCGTCGCGATGCTGGTCGCCGACTATGGATATGAGCGGCGCGACTATGGCGATACGCTACAGGCTGTCCGCGAGCATGGCTATACCCAGCCGCTCGATACGCCGGGAGAGGCGGATCTGAGCGCGCACGTCAATTTCGCCGAAATGGCGCATGCGGCGAAAGCTGCCGGGCTCGACATATGGGGGCCGGTCTCCCAGAGCGACTTTCTGCTTTCGCTCGGGCTGGAGGAGCGATTGCGCCGGCTCATGGCATCCGCTAGCGAGGAGCAACGATCCGCGCTCTTCCTCGGCGCGCGGCGTTTGGTCGATCCCTTCCAAATGGGGAGCCTGTTCAAGGTCATGGCCATTACCAGCCACGGGCTTGCCGCTCCGCCGCCCTTTGCCGAAACCGTCACCGCTGCCGGTTAGCGCACATCGAAGCGGCAAGCCGGAAAGGGAAAGGACCGATGATCGTAAGCGACCTGCTCAAGGACCAGGACGGCATCCGCCACGGATTTTTCACACGGCGCGGCGGCGCTTCGGAAGGCGTTTATCGGTCTCTGAATTGCGGCTTCGGATCGAGCGATGCGGCGGAGAAGGTGCAGGAAAACCGGGAACGCGTCGCCGCCAAGCTGGGGACGGAACGCGGAAAGCTGCTCACCGTCCGGCAGGTTCACAGCAGCCGCGCGATCGTGGCGGACGCCGTCTGGCTCCCCGGAGAGCAGCCGGAGGGCGATGCGCTTGTCACCACCGCGCGCGGCCTCGCCATCGGCGCGCTCACCGCGGACTGCACGCCGATTCTGTTCTGTGATGCCGAGGCGGGCGTGGTCGGCGCCGCTCACGCAGGATGGCGCGGCGCAAAGGGCGGCGTCATCGACGCCGTGCTGGGAACCATGGAGGAACTCGGCGCGCGCCGGGACCGCATCCTCGCCGCAATTGGTCCGACGATCTCACAGCTCGCCTATGAAGTCGGCGAGGAGTTTCGCGACGCCTTTCTGGCCGACGGAGTCGGCAATGACGCGTTCTTCTCAAGGTTAGGCGGCAGCGGAAAGCCGCATTTCGATCTGCCCGGCTATTGCCGCCAAAGATTGGTATCGGCGGGGGTGGAAAAGGTGGAGGATCTCGGCCTCTGCACCTATGAGAACGAATCACTCTTCTATAGTTATCGGCGTTCGGTGCATCGCAGCGAGCAGGATTATGGACGCCAAATTTCCGCCATTGTTCTTATGTGATGTGGAAAAGGGGCTAAATAGGGCTTTTTCCCGTTTGTATGCTGTTGATGCCTTGCTGGGGCAGTTGACCCCCTATGGACGTCTTTGACGATTGGGGTTACGCAATTCGCATGGAGATGGCGCGTCACGCGCGGTTTCCCGTCGACATCGGAGCGCGAGGCAATGAAATTGAACGGTGCAACATTGGCGGCGTGCCTTAAGAAACGGCTGGCGCGTTGCGAAGCGAGGCGTTTCGCGTTGCCTCTTGTCGGAGGCCTGCTCGCACTGTCTTTGGCCGCTTGTGAAACAAGCTCCAGCGGCTCGAGCGACACGGTCGTCGGCTCCTTGACGGAGCCCCAGCAGAAGGAGTCGCCGGGCCAGACGCGGCCGGTCGCCTTTGCGCCCGTCATCGGCGCGCCGGCGAAGATTTCCTCGAAGATGAACGAGCGGCTGGTTGCTGCGGCCGGTCAGAACAATCTGCCCGTCGCCTCGTCCAATGACGCCGAATACACCATTCGCGGCTATCTCGTGGCGGCCGCCGATCCGAAGGGTGCGAAGCTCTCCTATATCTGGGATGTGACCGATAAGAGCGGCAAACGCGCCAAACGCTTTCAGGGCGACGAGCTGATCGAAGGCAAGAAGGGCGGCGATCCCTGGGCCTTGATCGACGATGCCGCGATCGACCGCATCGCATCCTCGACGACGAGCAAGATCGCGGCCTGGATGTCGGGATCCGGAGTCGCAGCGGCGGGCGCGGATTCGACGTCCCAGACCGCCAGCACATCGCAAACCGCCAATGCGTCGCAGGCGCAAGCGCAACCGAAGCAGCAACAGGCGAGCGCGCAGAGTCCTTCCGCGAATGTTCTGGCTGCTCAGACCAAACAGCCGGCTTCCGAGCCCGCCGCACCGAGTAAGATCGTCGCTGTCGTCCAGCCTGTGTCCGGCGCTCCGGGCGATGGCAAGACCTCACTGACCCAGGCGATGCGGCGCCATCTGGAAAGCGCCGGAGTCAAGCTCGCCGACGGCAGCGTATCGAATGCCTATACCGTGAAGGGGAGCGTGCAGCTCGGCTCGGCCAATGGCGGGCAGCAGCCGATCACAATCCGCTGGATGGTCGTCGATCCGGCCGGCAAGACGATGGAGAAGGCTGTAGTTCAGCGGAACAAAGTGCCGGCAGGCTCTCTCGACGGACCATGGGGGCAGGTCGCGGACCTTGCAGCCAGCGAAGCCGCGAAAAGCGTTGCCAAATTGATCAAGCCGACGGGCTGACCGTTGGCGTCCGCCCTATTCCGTCTTGGTTTACAGTTCAACGGCTCGCTGGTAAAAGCGAGCCGTTTCTTTTTGCGCCCTTGGTTTCCCTCCCGAGCACGTAGAATGAGAGGTGGAAATACTTCAATGATCACGCCTTCCTGTTCCGGTCAAAGGCTCCTCGCATGAAAATTGTCTCCGGAAATAGCAACCTTCCTCTGTCCGCCGCCATTGCCGACTATCTCGACGTCCCGCTGACGAAGACTGTCTGCCGTCGCTTCGCGGATATGGAAATATTCGTCGAAATCCAGGAAAACGTCCGAGGCGAGGACGTCTTTGTCATTCAGTCCAGCTCATATCCGGCGAATGACAATCTGATGGAGCTGCTGATCATCATCGACGCGCTCAGGCGGGCTTCCGCACGCCGGGTGACGGCCGTCATTCCCTATTACGGCTATGCGCGCCAGGACCGCAAGGTTGGACCGCGCACACCGATCTCGGCCAAGCTCGTCGCAAATCTCGTCGTCCGCTCCGGCGCAGACCGCGTCATGACTCTCGATCTGCATGCCGGCCAGATTCAGGGCTTTTTCGATATTCCCACGGATAATCTCTTTGCCGCGCCGGTTTTCGTCCGCGCCATCAAAGAGCGTTTCGACGACGATAGCGTCACGGTCGTCTCGCCGGACGTCGGTGGCGTGGTGCGGGCGCGAAATGTCGCGCAGCGCATCGGCGCACCGCTTGCCATCGTCGACAAACGCCGCGAAAGGCCTGGCGAGTCGGAAGTGGTGAACGTCATCGGCAATGTCGCCGACCGCACCTGCATCTTCATCGACGACATCGTCAATTCCGGCGGGACGCTGGTCAATGCGGCCGATGCGCTGATGGAACGTGGCGCGCGCGCGGTCTATGCCTATATTACGCATGGCGTCCTCTCGCCGGGCGCGGCCGCACGGGTCGGCAAATCGGCCTTGAAGGCGCTTGTGGTCACCAACTCCATCGATGCGAACGAGGAAATCAGGCAGACGCCGAATATCGAATTCCTCTCCGTCGCTCCGCTGATCGGGGAAGCAATCGCCCGGACGGCAAACGAAGAGTTGGTTTCGAGCCTTTTTGATTGACAAGATTTCGCCGGGGGAATTGAGTTCTACGGTTTTTCCGTCTATAAACCGGCGCGAGTTTATTGCGGTGAGCCCCGCTCCAGTGTGGTGATCGGGAAGTCCCCTTCATTGTTTCGGCACGCGCTTTCCAAGGGGACTTCCCGATCTCAAACCACACTAGAAGCTTACAGTTGCTAGTGTCCCTTAAGATTCCGAAGTTCGCTACGGTGCGTGCTGCAGGAATGAGGCGAACTTCGGAATCGGGACACTAGCCGCTTTTGACGATTTGGCCTTTGACGGGCCTTTTTCTATTCCGGAGACAACCAATGGCAGAAATGGTCGAGTTCAAGGCCGAACCCAAGTCGGCGACCGGGTCGTCGGCCGCCAGGCGCCTGCGCAAGGACGACCACATCCCGGCAATTATCTATGGTGGCAACAAAGCGCCGGAAATGGTGACGCTGAACCGCAAGTTGCTGTGGAAGCAGGTGGAAAGCGGATATTTCCTTTCCACAGTTTATATGCTCGATATCGGCGGCAGGAAGGAGCGCGTCATTCCGCGCGAGGTTCAGCTCGATCCGGTTCGCGATTTTCTTCTCCATGTCGATTTTCTGCGGGTCAGCAAAAGCTCGCGGATCGATGTCGAGGTGCCGGTGCATTTCATCGACGAAGACAAATCGCCCGGTCTGAAGCGCGGCGGTGCGCTGAACGTCGTCCGGCATGAGATCGAGTTGAACTGCCCGGCCGATGGTATCCCGGAAGCCATCGAGGTCAGCGTCGCCGGTCTCGACATCGGTGACGGCGTGCATATTTCCGCCGTGACCCTGCCGGCAAATGTCACGCCGACCATTGCGGATCGCGACTTCACCATCGTCACCATCACCTCCTCCGCCGGCATGCAGGCGGAAAGAGAGGAGGCCGAGGAAGCCGAGCGCGCCGAGGCGGACGAAGCGGAAGAACGCGAGGGCGAAGGCGAGCGCGAGGAAGGCTCCGAGGATTAAGACGGCTTTCCTGCGGCATCGGGAGTCTGCGTTTTGAACGGGCGTGCGATGAAAGTCCTGGTGGGCCTGGGCAATCCCGGCCAAAAATATGAAGGCAATCGGCACAATATCGGCTTCATGGCGGTCGACGCGATCGCCGACCGGTATGGTGCGCCGCAATGGCGCAAGCGCTTCCAGGGCCTTGCCGCCGAGGTCGACATCGACCGCGCGCGCTATCTCTTGCTGAAGCCGATGACCTATATGAACGAGTCCGGCCGCGCGGTCGGCGAAGCGATCCGCTTCTACAAGATTTCGCCCGCCGACGTGATCGTCTTTCACGATGAAATCGATCTCGAACCCGGCAAGCTTCGGGTGAAATTCGGCGGCGGCCATGCCGGGCATAATGGGCTGAAGTCGATCTCGGCGCATATCGGCAATGACTATCAGCGCGTGCGGCTCGGCGTCGGTCACCCCGGTCACCGCGACGCGGTTGCCCATTATGTGCTGCATGATTTCTCCCGCGCCGATCGCGACTGGCTCGCGCCGCTGCTGGATGCGGCTGCGAAATCCGTCGGCCATCTGGTGACGGGGGAGGACGCCAAATTCATGAACGCGGTCGCGCGCGTTATGCGGCCGGCCCCCGCACCGCAAGCTGCCGCTAAGCCGCCGCCCAAACCCGCCGCGCCGCAGCCTGCGAGCGAGAAGCCGGAAAAAACCGCAGAAAAGCCATTGGAGCCCGCAATGGCCGAAGCCGCGCTCGGTGGCGACCGGCATGAAACCTCGCTCGGCGCCAAGCTCAAAGCCTGGTTCAAGCGCGGCTGACCTTTCCTTCTTGTCCAGCGTTCACACGATTACGGCGGTTTAGACCCGAGAGATCAGTGGGCCGGATGAGCTTCGTCCAGCCGGGACGCCCGGTCGATAACATGCCGTCTGTTTAAGAGGATGAGCTACCGATGGGCTTCAGATGCGGCATTGTGGGATTGCCGAATGTCGGCAAGTCGACGCTGTTCAACGCCCTCACGCAGACGGCCGCCGCCGAGGCCGCCAATTACCCGTTCTGCACGATCGAGCCGAATGTCGGCGACGTGCCGGTGCCGGATGAGCGGCTGGAGCGCATCGCCGCAATTGCCAAATCCGCCCAGGTCCTGCCGACGCGGCTCACCTTCGTCGATATTGCCGGGCTCGTTCGCGGCGCCTCGAAAGGTGAAGGGCTCGGCAATCAGTTCCTGGCCAATATCCGCGAGATGGACGCGATCGCCTATGTGCTACGCTGCTTCGACGACTCGGATGTGACGCATGTGGAGGGCCGCGTCGATGCCACCGCAGATGCCGAGACGGTGGAAACCGAGCTGATGCTCGCCGATCTGGAAAGCCTGGAGAAGCGGCAGGTCGCGCTGGAGAAAAGGGCGCGCGGCCAGGACAAGGAAGCCGCCGACACGCTTCGTGTCGTCAATGCTGCCCTGGCAGTGCTGAATGAGGGCAAGCCCGCGCGCCTGGCGAAGATCGATCCGGAGGACCGGGCGCGCTTCAAACAGCTTCAGCTGCTGACCGCCAAGCCCGTTCTCTATGTCGCCAATGTCGATGAGGCCTCTGCCGCAACCGGCAATGACTATTCACGCCGGGTGGAGGAAAGGGCGGAGCAGGAAGGCGCGGTCGCGGTTGTGATTTCCGCCAAGATCGAAGCCGAGCTGGCACAACTCCCGCCCGAGGAGCGTCAGGACTATCTCGACAGCCTCGGCCTCACCGAGCCGGGACTCGATCGCCTGATCCGCGCTGGGTATCAGCTGCTCGATCTCATCACCTTTTTCACTGCCGGTCCGAAGGAGGCGCGCGCCTGGACCGTGCGCAAGGGCACGCTCGCCCCGCAGGCCGCCGGCGCCATCCATACCGACTTCGAAAAAGGCTTCATTCGGGCTGAGACGATCTCCTATGACGATTTCGTGCGGCTGCGCGGCGAGGCCGGCGCGAAGGAGGCCGGCAAGATGCGTCTGGAGGGCAAGGACTACACTGTGCATGACGGCGACATCATGCATTTCCGCTTCGCGAACTGAATCAGATTGTGTGAGGCGGGAACAGCCCGCGCGGCCTGGTCGGGCCCCCTCGCCTGACAAATCGGCAAGGTAAGGTGTTCGCTGACAGGCGAGTGGCTTCCAAATCGGGCTACCGCTGCTGTGAGCCTGATCGACATGGTTTGAAGCGATCTCGCTTCAGAATGCCGCCTCAGAAACGGATCGGCATTCAGCCCTTGCTCTCATCGAATATACGCTGCAGCTGCTCTTCTTCTTCGCGGCTGAGCGGAGCGGGGTGGGCCACGCTTTCGCCCTCCGGCCGGGCGAAGAGCCGAAAAGCGAGATAGCCACCGCCTCCAAGCAACAGGAGTGGAGCGAGCCAGAGCAGATACGTCTTGGCGGAAAAGCGCGGCCGCAGCAGGACGAACTCGCCATAGCGCGCCACGATGAAGTCGATGACCGCCTGTTCATCGTCGCCGGCCTTCAGCCGCTCCCGCACGAGAAGTCTCAGGTCGTGGGCGAGCGGCGCATCGGAATCATCGATGGATTGGTTCTGGCAGACGAGGCACCGGAGTTCTGCGGAAATCTCGCGCGCCTGAGCCTCCAGCACGGGATCGTCGAGGATCTCGTCGGGCTGAACGGCGAACGCAATGGGCGATGCCATCGCGATCAAGGCCAATGCCGCGATCAAGGCCTTTACCGTTACGGGCAATCTCATGACGCCCGCCCTGCCGTTGCCGGCGGAGCGGGAGAAACGGCCCGCCGTCTGGGAGCGCCGACGCGCAGACGCCTGTCGGAGAGTGACAAGGCGCCGCCGAGAAACATGATGAAAGCGCCAATCCAGATCAGCCGCACGAGGGGGTGAAAATAGAGCCGAACGGCAAGGGAGGACGTCTTGCTCTGGCCGGTCTCGCCGATGACGAGATAGAAATCGCCGGCCCAGCTCGCATGGATCGCCGCCTCGGTGGTCGCGGTCGGCGGCGCAACATATTGGCGTTTGGAGGGGCTAAGCAGGGTGACGAGCTTGCCGTTTTTCCTCAGCTCGAAATTGCCGAAGGTCTCGCGATAGTTCGGCCCTTCACGGGAGGCGAGCTTTCCGAACGTCAGTTCGTAGCCCGCGAACGGAATCGTTTGCCCGGGCTGCATCGAGAGAATCCGCTCGGCCCGCCAGGAACTCGTGGCGACAATGCCGAGGACCACCACGCCCAGGCCAAAATGCGCAATCATCGCGCCATAGCTCGCGCGCGGCAGGTTCGATGCGCGGCGGCGCACTTCAGCCCATGGCGCAGCGAAGGCCTTCAGGCGAAAGGCCGTCTCCGCGAGCGCACCGCTCATCAGCCAGACACCGATCGCCATTCCAAGGGCGGCGAGCAGAGAGCCGTTCGGCTCCAGCACAAGGGTGATCACAAAGGCTGCGGCTGCGAGCAGCGCGGGCACGCGCAACCGTTTCGCAGTGTCGGCGAGAGAGCCTCGTTTCCACGGCAGAAACGGACCGAACGGCATGACCGCCAGTAGCGCCAGTGCGAGCGGAACGAAGACCGCATTGAAATAAGGCGGGCCGACGGAGATCTTGTCGCCCGTCAAAGCGTCCAGGGCGAGCGGGTAAAGCGTGCCGATCAGGACCGCCGCGCAGACGATCATCAGCACGAAATTGTTGAACACCAGGCTGCCCTCGCGGGAGATGGGTGCGAAACGCGCGCCTTGCCGGAGGAGGGGGGCTCTCCAGGCGAACAGGGTGAAGGCGCCGCCGGTGAAGAGGGCGATGATCGCCAGGATGAACACGCCGCGCGCCGGATCGGTCGCAAAAGAATGGACCGAGGTGAGAACGCCCGAGCGGACGAGAAAAGTGCCCATCAGGCTCAGCGCGAAAGTAATGATGGCCAGCAATATGGTCCAGACCTTCAGCGCATCCCGCTTCTCCATCACGACGGCGGAATGCAGAAGCGCCGTTCCGGCGAGCCACGGCATGAATGAAGCGTTCTCCACCGGGTCCCAGAACCACCAGCCGCCCCAGCCCAGCTCGTAATAGGCCCACCACGAGCCGATCGCGATGCCGATGGTCAGAAACATCCATGCCGCAAGCGTCCACGGCCGCACCCAGCGCGCCCAGGCGGCTCCGATGTGCCCCTCGATGAGCGCCGCGATCGCGAAGGAGAAGGCCATCGAGAAGCCGACATAGCCGGTGTAAAGGAGGGGCGGATGGAAGGCGAGCGCGGGGTCCTGCAGGATCGGGTTAAGGCCCTGGCCTTCGAACGGCGCCGGGCTCAATCGGACGAAGGGATTGGACGTCGTCATGATAAAGGCCAGAAATGCGACGCCGATCAAACCCTGAACGCCGAGAACGCTCGATTTCAGACGCGCCGGGAGATTATTGCCGAACAGGGCGACCGCCGCGCCGAACAGGCCGAGGATCAAGACCCAGAGCAGCATGGAGCCTTCGTGATTGCCCCAGCTTCCGGAGATCTTGTAAATGAGCGGCTTTGCCGAATGCGAATTGGCCCAGACGTTTTCGACCGAAAAATCCGAGACGACATAGGCGTGCACCAGCACCAGAAACGACAACAGCAGCAGGAAGAACTGGGCGAGCGCCGCCGGCGTGGTCAGACTGCGCGGGTCGTCATTGCCGGACCAGAGGCTCCAGATCACCGCCCCGCTCTGCAGGCAAGCGACCGCAAAGGCCAGGATCAGGGCGAAATGTCCAACTTCTACGATCACAGCAACGGCCTGTTTTGGAGCGCTACCGGGCGGCTTGTTTCGGCTGAGCGTTCGCGCCCTGCCACACGCCTTGTTTCTTCAGGCTTTCGGCGACCTCGCGCGGCATATAATTCTCATCATGCTTTGCGAGAACCGTATCGGCAATGAAACGCCCGGACGGATCGAGGGCGCCCTCGGCCACCACCCCCTGCCCTTCGCGGAACAGATCGGGAAGCAATCCGCTATAGGTCACCTTCAGCGCCCGGTTGCCGTCGCCGATCTCGAATTCGACATCGGTGTCATTCAGGCGCTTGAAGCTGCCGTCGGAAACCAGACCGCCCAGGCGGAAACGCTGGCCTGTCTGCACGTGCTTCTGGGCTACGTCCGTCGGACTGTAAAAGAACACGATCGAATCGTTCAGCGCCGACAGGATTAGAAACGCCGATAAGCCCAGGACGGCCAAACCTCCACCAATAAAAAGGGATCTGCGCTGTTTTCGTGTCATTCCGGTCTCATGTAAGGTGATCAGATGAAGATCAGGATTGCAAACCCAGCGATTTCGCCATCTGGTCGATCTGTCCCAGGGCCTCCTTGTCAGCCGAGAACTGGCTTTGCGCCCGCTTCATGGCGTTCAGGGCCTCTTCGCGTCTGCCGAGCACTGTATAGGCTCTCATCAGCTTGAGCCAGCCTTCGAGGTCGGAGCCGTCTGCCTCCAGCCGCTCGGCGAGGCCGGACACCATCTTGTCGATCATCGCCTGTTGCTCGGCATTGAATGACGGTTTGCCGGACAATTGTGCCGCAACATTGGCAAGCCGCTGCGTGACGACCTGTTGGACATTCGCCGGCAGGCCGCGCGCGAGCAGCTTGCGATAGCGCCGGGCCGCCTCGGCAAGCTCGTTGCTCTGTTCATTCTCGACCGCCAGCCAGAATTCGGCCCGGCTGTCGTCCGGCTTGCCCGCCAGCGCCTTCTTGAAGGCCTTGCTCGCCTCTTCCGTCACGGCGCCATCATTCGACAGGGTCAACGCTTCTCCCAGATCGGCCCATCGTTCCGGGGTGGGGCCCAGGAGCTCCATCGCCCGCCTGCGGGCTTTGACGGCATCGTCATACCGTCCCATCCGCATATAAACAGGGGCGATCACGCTCCATCCCCTCCCGTCATCGGGATGAGACCTCAGCCGTTCTTCGACCTGGGTGACCAGATTTTGCAGCGATGGCTGCTGCTCCGGCGTGATACGCGCGGAAAGCGGCTGATCGGGAAGTTGCGGCGAGCCGAAAAGCAGATAGGCGCCGGTGCTGATCATCGCCAGAAAGCCGACGATGACATAGGGCGCGTAAGGCGATTTGCTTGCCGCGCCGGCGTTGTCCGCCTGCTTCGCCGCGGCGAGAATGCGCCGGGAGATCTCGATCCGCGCCGCTTCGGCCTCCGCCTCGCCGAGCAATCCGCGCGCGGCCTCGTCGTCGATTTCGGCAAGCTGCTGCTTGTAAAGCGCCACATCCTGCGCCTGCACGGGCGCAGAGCAGTTTCGCCGCCAGTAAGGGCTTACGACAGCAATTGCGGCAAGCGCGGTTAAGACGGCGAATAATATCCAGAGGATCATCGATGCTCAGTGGGACCTTCCAGCACTGATATCAAGACTGGCGCGCCGGTAATCAAGGAAAAACACGCTCCGCGGCGCACGGTCACATCCGATGGCGTGTTGGTTTTGAGTTCTGTTTTGGGCCTCGAGGTTAACTTTCTGCACGTAAGGCCTTGACGTCTCCAGCGCTGTATAAGCGAACTCCACGCAGATTCGATATTCATCTCATCGAATAGATTTTAGAAAAATTGGATGTTTTTGTTGAGGGATGGCAATAAACGCCCCCCTCGTATCTTTGGCCCGAATCGGGAATTGCGTTTTTCCTAGACGGCGCAGCGTTGCAGATATTTGTCGTCTCGCCTTTTGAACATTTTCCTCTTTGGCCGCGACCAACCATTGGGAGACTTTTCAATGGAGGATGTCGTGACCTGTTCCGTATCATCAAAATTTGGCTTTGCGGCAGTCACTTTTAGCCTGCTGTCGCTGATGTTTCAGCCGGCGTCGGCGGATCATTCGAGTACGCCCCACCCATTCAAGAGCGCATCGATCGAATGGAGCCCCGGCGGTAGCGGGAGACCGGCCGCCGCGAAAATCTTCGTCGGCCATGATGGAGAGCATTACACTCGTCTCGTGGGCGAGGTGGAAACGCGGTTCAAACTCGATGCGAAGGTCAAGTCCGGCCATAGAATTTACGGTTGGGTGATCACGACCGGAGACCCGGCCTGGACCAGCCAATTATCGAGCGATGTGAAAGGCGCCCACGACGGTACCTATGAAAAGCACGTCGAAACGCACGCCACATTTCGAATGGATGCCGTGAAAGCCGTGAGCACGGGACAGCCGGGGATCGGCTTCAATCGCGATCAGGCCGTCATCGACATGTGCAATGCGGCCTTCGACCAACCGCCGCCTGTCGACCGGGTAGCTGGTCAGATCCAACTGACCGTTCATGCCGGTTTCAGCGCCGGTCCCTGGGTCGGCACGAATTTCGTTTCGTGGACCGGTTGGTATCCGGATGGCGCAAGGAGCCGCCCGGCCATCGCGCACACGACCTTTCCCGCCGATGTCGTGTGTCTGAACAAGACCGATCCGCGCGTCGCGGACTTCGTGCTGCATGCGAAAAGCGTCGATATTCGCGTCAAACAGGTTGGCGAGACCTGCCCCAAGCAAGTCGAAGTGTCGGCGTTCATCGATTACGAGAAAAAGACCGAGGCGCATTTTCGATTCCTGCATAATGGAAAGCGGTCTGAGGAAATCGTCATTGAGCCGCGCAGGGTCACGCTCGGAAACAAGAGCTGGTGGCGCGTCGAGCGGATGAAACGCTACCAGCTCGATCCCGGACGGCACCATTTCCGTGTCGCGGTCGTCGACGGACCGAAGAGCAAGGTCGAGACGATCAAGATCGATTGCCCGCCATTCCAGGTCACGAGCATGTGGCTGTCCTATAAGGTTCAGAAGGGGCCGGCTTGCCCGAAAAAGGTCGTGGAGACGTTGGATTTTGCCGCCAATCGTCCCGGCAATATCGCTTATCGGATAAAGCATCAGGGCGGACTTGTCGTCCGCGAAGGCACGGTCAAAGCCAAGCGTGACGGCGACCGCTACACCGCACAAGCCAAGCGGACTTTCAAGATCGGGGAATTCGATGCCCAGATGATCGCCGAGCTGAAGAAGGATCCGGGCGTTAATTCGGGCTGGACGCCGCTGAAGGTGGATTGCCTCGATGTCGTCGGCGGCAAAATAAGCTTCCGGGAGAAGGGCAGAAGCTGCCCCCGCAAGGAAAGCATTGCCGTCAGCTTCCGCGCCGACCGGACCGGCCGAATTCCCTACCAGCTCGATTGCACCGCCGGCCGCAGGTTCAAGCGCAAGGCAAAGGCAATGCAGACGGATGCAAGCACATTCATCGCGACCGATATTCTGCCGATCCACATAAGCAAGAACGAGCATGTCAGTTGCGCCTTGAAAACGCGTTTCAGAGGCAAACTTAAGATCGTCGATTTGCGCGGACATGATTATGGCTGCGTGAAGCCCTCGGCCGAGACGGGCGCAACAGATCTGGGCGTTCCCGTAAAGCCGACGCATAGCAGCAGCCATAATCCTGGCAAGGTGGTCGCCGATCCCACGCCGATTCGTTGCCGTGGCGGCGATGTCCGCGGCAATCGCTGCGTCTGCGGAAAGACAAAGCGCCGCGTCAGAATCGCCAAGCGAGCCTGGCGCTGTGTCGAAAAGCCGGTCAGGACCGTTTGCAAAGGCGGGCAGGTCCGCGGCCAGGCTTGCCTTTGCGGCGCGCGAATGAAGAAGGTCAAGATCGGGAAACATGCCTGGCGCTGCAAGAAGCGGGTCGCCAAGGTTCGCTGCATAAACGGGAAGCCTCGCGGGCGGAGATGTGTCTGCCCTCGCAGGACGCAGCTTAAGCGCATAGGCAAATCGGCATTTCGCTGCATCCGCAAGGCGTCGGTTAAGCGGAGATGTCCTCGTGGCAAGGTGCCGATCCGCGGCCGCTGCATCCGTCCCGCGCGGTAGACATCGAAACGTCCGTACGGCGGCTGTAGGCAAGCCGACACACGGCGCCTCACATCAAAAACAAAAAAAGCGCCCGCCTTTCCGGCGGGCGCGTCTTAAATCCAAAAGTCTTAAGGTCTCAGCCTGTTCTTGGGCTCACGCTTAGCTTACATTTCTCCAGGTGCCGTCCGGCTGGCGGCAGGCCGTGCCGGTGAGCGTCTTCGGCTCATCGTCGATATAGACCGTGTGCTCATATTCACGGCAGGTCCGTCCGGCTTCCCTGTACGATCGGCGCGGCCTGATATAGCCATGATGGCCGGACTCTTCGTTCTGCCAGCGGCTTTCCTCATCCTCTTCGAGCGCGCGGTACTCGGCTTCCAGCGCATAGCGCCGGTCCTGCTCGTCGAGATCACGCCCGATTTCGCTGCCGATGATGCCGCCGACCACGACGCCCGCGGCGGTGGCAAGGGCGCGCCCGGCGCCGCTTCCGAACTGATTGCCGATGATACCGCCCGCAACGGCGCCGACCACCGTGCCGCCTTCCTGGCGGCTGCCGGGGGGGCCACAACTCCAAAGCGGTAAAACGATGACCGCCGCGGCCAAAATTGCGCTAAGTCTCATATTGTCCCCGTTGAATGAAAAAATGCTGCTTCCAAGCGCTGCATTTCGATTTGGTTCCGCCCAACCCGGTTGTGAGCTATACCATGCAATCTGGCTTTTTTGCGACAGCCTAGATCGACAAGTTCGCGCAACTGTCCGCCTCGATCTGGAGGCGCGTTGCGCTAGGCCGCCGGCAAAGTCAGCTTCGCCCGCACACCGCCGGAGGGCGCATGCTGAAGCACGAAGCTGCCGTAATACATCTCCGAGAGATCCGCAACTATTGAAAGACCAAGGCCGGAGCCCGGCTTTGTCTCGTCAAGCCGCTTTCCGCGCGTCGTAACGGTTTCAAGCTCGGAAGGCGAAAGGCCGGGCCCGTCATCATCCACAAAAACCGTCAGGAACTTGACGTTCGAGGACTTCGGCGCCGCTCCCGTCTCGACCTGAACGCTCACTTTTGATTCGGCCCATTTGCACGCATTGTCGAGGAGATTGCCGACCATTTCCTGCAGATCCTGCTTCTCGCCGCGGAACTTCGCATCGGGGGGACATTCGACGCGGAAGTTTATGTTTCGTTCCGAGTAGATGCGCGAAAGCGTGTTCGTCAGGGAGTTCAAAGTGTCGCTGACATCGGTCACGCCGCCGACGATGCTCATGCGCGCCGCGACCTGTGCCCGGGACAGGTGATGGGTGATATGCTCCCGCATGAGCTCGGCCTGCTCGGCAACTTTGTCGGCGAACTCGTCGTCCAATTCCCGCGCTTCGTTCGTAATGACGCTGAGCGGGGTCTTCAGCGCATGAGCCAGATTGCCGACATGGGTGCGTGCACGCTCGATAATCGCCTGGTTGGACAGAATGAGCGCGTTAAGCTCTTCCTGCAGAGGCTGGATCTCCTCCGGCAGGCTGCCCTCAAGCCGCGAGGCCTTGCCCGAACGGATCGCCGCCAGCTTTTCGCCAATGCCGCGCAAGGGCCGGAGCCCGAAGCGGACCTGGAAGAAGGTGGCGATGAGCAGACCAGCGCCGAGAAGGCAGAAGGCAATAGCCAGCATGGTGCCGAATGCGCCGACCTCGGCAGCGATCTCGTCGGCGTCGCCGGCGACGGCGTAGATATAGCGGCGCTGCTGATCTTTTTGGGTGATCGTGATCTCGCGCTCGAGCACGCGCAATGACTGCTTCTCCGGGCCGGGGAGATAAGCCTTCCGGATATCGGTCGCGTCCGGGGCGATGCCGGCTTCGCTCGGCAGCGTCAGAGTTTCGGAGGCAAGCGAGCTGGACTTGAACCCGAGATGCGCGCCGGCTAGAGCCTTAATCTCCCAATACCAACCGGAGGACGGCAGGCTGAACAGCGGCTCGCCCAGACTGGTCGGCTCGAGAATGTCGATCCCCTGGTCCGGCGAGGTGATCGCGATCAGATATTCCAGATACTGATTGAGCCGCGCGTCGAAACTGCGCTCCACCGCGTCACGGTAGAGCGAAATGAGCACCACGGCAGCGATCGGGAGAACGAGGAGGGTCCAGACGGCCGATGACAGGAAGAGACGCCGAGAGAGCGAGTTACGCTTCATTTTCTAACGAGTTCAGGCGATAGCCCAGGCCGCGCACGGTCACGATCGCGTCTGGCGAGAGCTTCTTTCTCAGACGGCCGATAAACACCTCGACCGTATTGGAATCGCGGTCGAAATCCTGTTCGTAAAGATGCTCGACGAGTTCCAGACGCGGCACGACGCGGCCTTGGTGATGCATCAGATAGGCGAGGAGCCGGTATTCCAGCGAGGTCAGCTTGACTGGAACGCCATTATAGGTGACGCGCGCCATTTTCGTGTCGAGCCGCAGCGGACCGCATTCGAGCTCGCTCTTGGCCTGGCCCACGCTCCGCCGCAGGAGCGCACGGACGCGCGCGAGGACCTCCTCGACGTGGAACGGCTTGGCGACATAATCGTCGGCCCCGGCGTCGATGCCGGCGACCTTGTCACTCCAGCGATCCCGCGCCGTCAGGATCAGCACCGGCATGCGGCGATCGTCGCGCCGCCAGTTTTCCAGAACGCTCAATCCGTCAAGCTTGGGCAGGCCGAGATCGAGGATGACCGCGTCGTAAGGCTCGGTGTCGCCGAGGAAATGGCCCTCCTCGCCGTCGAAAGCGGCGTCGACCGCATAGCCGGCCTGACTGAGAACGGATACGAGCTGGCGGTTCAGGTCGCGATCGTCTTCGACTACAAGAAGCCTCATTACCGTGCCTTCGTTAAACTGTTCGGCATCTTGCGTTTTTGCAACAATTCCGTGTTGCCCGCAATGATCTTCCCGAGCCCCGTCATCCGCGCCGCTCATTTGGAAGATGCGGCGAGCTGAATGCGGCGAACCTCGCCCCGGCCGGAAATTATGACAACTTGAAAATAGGCGTTCCCGCCCTGGTCACACAAGGCAACGCGCAATATTCGCACCTCGCCATACTGCTTCTTGATCTCGTTCTGAATGTCGCTGAAGGACTTATACTGGTTCGGCGTCCAGTTGGGCGCACAGTTCCCTTGCGCAGCGGGTTCCGTGGTCCCCACAGCCAACACGGCAAGAACAGCCAGCAGAGTTTTATGCGCCCATCTCATCATCGTTTTGCATTCTCTTTCCTTGGTTAAGAATGCACGGTGCGCGTGAATGCGTCATGAATATGCAGTCAGCCCCTATTAATATGGCGGATCGGGCTCAACGAAAGAATAAAAATGAACCGAGAAGGGCCGTGGGCGTCCGATGGCGCGACCAGGCCGGACTGGTGTCATGCCGGTGACATGCGATGGCGCCCCCGGTCCGGTCAGCGAGATCTCCCGCCCAGACGAGATAGTTGGTCGCGCGAATCCGGCACAGCTCGGCATCCGACAGGGGAAGCGCGCCGCCTCGCCGTCTCCGCAGCGGGAGCGCTTCGCGCAACACGCTTTCGCAAGCCTGGGGGATGTCCGGGAGCGTTCCGAAAGCCGATTTCACCTGTTCGAACCTGTTCTTGAGCACCCAGGCCAGAGAGGATCGCACCTCCTCGGGCTGATCGCATCCCAGCTCGGCGACGGTGCGGGCGCATATCTCAAGATCGGCATTGTTCAACATGGTCTACTCTGTACTCGAAACTGAAACTTTCTCTAAAATATTCGAAAAACATTAATAGCGATTTTAATATATGTCGGCCTGCTGCATCAGGAATTTTGCGTATTACTTCGCGCCGCAAAGCGACGAATAGGCCGCGTTGTGTTGTCTGATCTGGGTCACTGTCGCAGACGTATCGTGCCGCGAATAGGTTATCGGCTCCATTGCGAGGCAGCTCGTGTCAATCACGGCGGTAGGGGTCGTCGTCTGGCAGGCTGCGAGTGTCAACGGAACGCCGAGCAGCGCGAGCTTTCTGAACACGGATATTTTGTTCCTTGAGCGATCGGGCGGCGGCCTTCTCCTCACCGGCCTCAATCTGTCTGCGATTGTTGAGGAATGCGATCAGGCCGGTGAGAAAATTGGCTGCTGCGTGGATGGTCTTCAGGATGGTAAGAGCGATGCTCATTGCTCGCCGCTGTCGCCGGGCGTTTCCTTGGCAAAAATGGCGACAGCGGCCGCGACCGCCGCGACTGCGCCGAAGATCTGATTCCAATCCTGCTCGGTGAGCCCCAACAGGCCGAAGCCGGCAAGAAAGGCGGCGATGCCGGCATAGGTTGACGGCTCACGCAGGCGCTGAAGAATGAACTCCATTTTAGGACCTCGAATTTGAGTGTTCAGATGGTGTGGGGCGCAGGCGCGCGAAGAAGTGCGAGCGCTTCCGCATGGACGGCCATCAGCCGGCGCGACCAGCCGAGGCCAAAGGTTCTGAAAAGGCGGCGGAGCAGACCATAGCTGCGCATACGCCGCGCCATGAATTCGATCAGCAGCGCATCGCTTGGCGCGGCCCTGACGGCGGCAAGCGTGACCGGGCCGATCCGTCCGTCCACGGTTACCCTGGCGGCTTGCTGCAAAAAGCGCTTGGCCCGCCCGGCGCCTTGGTTGACCGCGCAGTCGAAGACCGCGAGATCGAGGCCGGAAGGGAGGTCGTCGCAACACGCAGCCTCCCAATAATCGGCGCGATAGATGGCCGCCGCCTCCTCTTTCGTCAGCGCCTTGACCTCGGCTTTGCCGACCTGGTGTCCGCGATGGCGAGTCAGGACGGCATGGGTGATCCCAAATTTGGTCGCCCCGCCGGGATCGCTGGGGTGATCGGAATAGCCGCCTTCGAATTTGAGGACATGGGTGAGGGCGGAGGAGAAATTGTCCTGCAAGATCGCAGCTCCAGACTTATCAGCCGCCGCGATGGGCGGCGGGTTTTTCGGATGGGGGCCGTCAATTTCCCGTCATTGCGCGGAGAATCCAGCGTCTAGTGGAGCTTTTGAATTTGACATTTGAGAATGAGCCTGGCCGCGGGCCGGGACTCAAATGTCAAATTCGCTCCACTAGTGGTCTGATCCATTCAGGCGATTCCCAAATTCTCCGAAGCAGCTCATTCTTGCGCAATGAGATCAGGGATCACCGTGACTGTTACGCGCGATGAGCGGCTTCGTCTTGAAACCATCGTTGCGGATCGTTGTGCGCCTCAGAAACACGTCTGGCGCGCGCAGATTATTCTGGCCACCGCCGATGGTTGCGGCACCACCGAGATCATGCGCCGGTCCGGCAAATCCAAACCCGTCGTCTGGCGTTGGCAGGAGCGCTTCATGCATGAGGGCGTGGATGGGCTGCTTCGCGACAAGACGCGGCGGCCAGGGAAGAAGCCTTTGCCCGCAACGACCGTGCAACGTGTCGTTGATCTGGCGCTGAGCAGGCCGCCGGGAGAGACCACGCATTGGACCGGCCGGATGTTGGCCAGGGCTGCCAATGTCAGCCTGCGTTCGGTTCAGCGCATTCTTGAAGCCCATCAGCTTTCTCCGCACCGGATCCGGACGTTCAAGCTTTCCAAAGATCCCCACTTTGCCGACAAGCTCAGAGACATTGTCGGTCTCTACGTTGATCCGCCCGCTCATGCCGTCGTTTTCTCGGTTGATGAGAAGAGCCAAATCCAGGCGCTGGACCGTACCCAACCGGGACTGCCAATGAAGAAGGGGCGAGCCGGAACCATGACCCATGATTACAAGCGGAACGGGACGACGACCTTATTCGCCGCGCTCAATGTGCTGGAAGGAACGGTCATTGGCCGCAACATGCAGCGCCATCGTCATCAGGAATTCATCCGCTTCCTGAATACCATCGAGGCGCAGGTTCCGGCAGGCAAGCTCGTCCACGCCATTGTCGACAACTACGCGACGCATAAACACTCCAAAGTCAGGGCCTGGCTGGCGCGCCATCCGCGTTGGACATTCCATTTTACGCCAACTTCAGCGTCCTGGCTCAATGCTGTCGAGGGCTTCTTCGCAAAACTCACGCGGCAACGGTTGAAACGGGGCGTGTTCCGATCCCTCGTTGAGCTGCAAACGGCTATCAACCGCTTTATCCAGGAAAACAATGCCGAGCCGAAACCCTTCGCCTGGACAGCCGATCCAGATCGGATCATCGAAAGCGTCAGGCGTGGGAAGCAAATGTTAAAGTCGCTCCACTAGCGGCGGTCCCGGAAGAGAAACCAAAGGCGGACGAGCGCAAGCACCACACCGAGCAGAAGCGACAGGGTCAGAAGCAATTCGTTGATCGCAGCCAAGGGCGGGCTCCAGGTCGGTGCGAGAATGAGACCGCCGGCCAGAATGGCGTCGGCAATTTCATGTGATGAGTGATGGTAAGTCATTGGCCTCCCTGATTGCGAATTGACTTTAAGTGAGCGGCGGCCCTGCGGGCCGAGATCAACTGACGGCGGCGCTGTCGTCGCATCGCCTCCAGACCGCTCCGTCCGAGAACGCCAGCACCGCGCCGCCGCTCGCATCGGTCACATAGGCCAGCGCGCCGGCACCGGCCGTCGCCGCGTTTGGCAGACCCGCGACCGTGAAGCTGGGCACGCGCGGCACACCATTTGCGCCATTGACCAGGGTCAGCCCGGTATGGAACGTCGATCCGTCCGGCGACGTCTTGAAAGCGAAATCATCATTGCCAACGCAGCCGATCTCCGCCCGTCCGGAGAAGCCCGTCTGGAACAGGAAGCTGGCATTGTCGCCGCTCCCGCTCCGGTTCAGCTTGACCTGGACGCTGTCGCCCGCGTGATTGAAGAGGACGGCACTGGAGGCGACCGCGAGCCGGTTGGTCGCGTCCGCCGTGGTGTTGACGCCCAGAAGCAGCGCATTCTGCGTCGCCCCGCCCGTCCAGCCCGCACCGTTGAAGATCAGGAAGATGTCCTCGTCGGCGATCCAGGCGAGCCATCCTTCCCGCGGTGTGTGGAAGGTCCAGACGCCATCCTGCCAGACGGCGACCTTGCCGTCCTGCCCCGACCAGGCACCAGCCGCGGAGGCAGCAACGAGATAGCGGTCGCCATCGGACGGCGAGCCCGGCGGCGTTGTAAGATCCCGGTCGAGCACGGACAGCATGACCACGGCGTCGAGCACCTGGAGCGCGCCATTGTGTGTCACATGCTTCTGGGCCTGCGCCGCTTCGATGAACGGCATGTCGAGATGTGTGCTGTTTGCCATTTCAGCCCTGATTTACTTTGCGTTGTGCGGACGCGGCTCGCACCGCGCGTTATCCAAATTGGCATGCTGCGCAGCGAAATGTTCTGCGTCGCCCCGGCCTTGAGCCGGGGCCTACTCGCCTATCAACTCGGCAAAGTGCTTGCTGACAGGCGAGTGGATCCCGGACAGCCCTTCGGGCTTCCGGGATGACGAATTGAGGGGCCTTATCCGCAGAAGCCTCACGCAAGAACGTGCCGTGTCGGAGACAGGCCCGGACATATCTCGCTGCAGAGCCATCACCGGCGGGCGGTGACATTCGTCCGGACGCGGACCGTCCGTTCGACGGCGCCCAGAAGTCCCTTGCCCAGATCGCTTTCGGGAATGCCGGTTTGCTTGGAAATTTCCCGAATGCTCTTGCCGGCATTCCAGAGGTCGAAAACGCGGTTCCATGTCGAATGCTTCATGGTACGACAATCTCCCTTCCTGCTCCGCGCCCGAAACTGGCGCTGATCTGATAGACACGAATGGTGTAGGTCGGCTGCGGGGCGCCGAAATCGGCGGTCTGCTGAGCGATGGTGTAGGTGACGGCCGGTATGGATGCGGTCAGCGTACGGATGACGGTCCCGCCGTCGAGAATATCGACCTCATAGGCCTCGGACTCTTCGCCTAGCGGGACGTCCGGCTGTTCCCAACTGTCGCCGCTGATGCGCGTGCGCCTGATCCAGCTGATTTGCAGGCCTGCCGCCACCTGCTCACCGGCAATGTGAACGGGCGAGAGAGGCCGCAGCCCGAGACCTCGAAACGCCTTGGTCGTGCTCTGGAATGACGGATCGCCAATGTCGTAGACGCCGGGGCCGTATTTCCAATTGAAGGCAAGGCCGATATCGGCCTGAGTCATGTCCACCTGGGTGACGGCGGCGTCGAGCAACACGAAGCGCGCGCCGACGGCCACGGGGTCGCGCATTGCGCCTTCCGTTCCCGCCTGACCGCGCAACAGGCCGGTCAGTTCATAGGTCCGCGTATCGACCAGCGCGGCGCTGCGGAATTGCAGCACCTCCCACTCGCCATCGCCATTCTGGACCGCGCAATAATTCGCGCCGTCGAGCACCAGCAACTCCTCCGCCGAGGCAAGCTCGCCGGAAGACAGCACGACGCGCAGCGTGTTGCCATTGTCCCAGCGCGAGGTCGGTCCGGAATAAAAGTCGCTGTCTGTCACGCCGAGCACCCCGCGCGTCGTCGGCAGGGCCTTGAGCGTGTATCCGGAGGTCGTCGGCGAGCGGTAGAAGGCAACGCTGCCGGGCCAGGGATCGCCGAATGCCGCGACGGACCCCGCATAGGGCACCTCATCGCCGCGGAACATCGGCAGATCGAGAAAGACACCCAATTGCGCGCCGTAAATATCCGGCGCGTTCGCCACCGCCTCACGCGCCGGCGCCGCATAGGCGTCGTAAAGCTGCGGCTCGATCGAGATCGCTTCCGCCTCGACGGCGCTGCCGACCGAAAGCCCCGTCAACCGAAGGGGAAGGCTGCGGCTGGCCATGGTGAGCGTGACGAGATCGGACGGATCGAGCGCCAGCCGCGAGGGCGGCAGCGCGAAGCGGCCCCGCTCCCGGTTCGCCCAGGCTTCCTGGACCATCGTCTCGGCGACGTTACGCACCTGCGCATAGCGCGTGACGATCGGCAAACGGGCCGAGGCGATCCTTGCGGCATTGCCGGAGATCCGCCGGCCCTCCGCCATGCCTTGGCTATAGTCGCGGTCGCCGTCGATGAAGGTGACCTTGGCTGCATGCGGCAGATCGCTTTCCTGCGCGCGCGTCAGCTCGTAGCGTGGCGCGTCCGCCTGTGTTTCGACCAACTCGTCGGCCGTCAGCGCGAGCAGGCTGCCGCCGCGCCCGCGATGGGCGAAGCGCACCTTGCCCTGGCTTTCGAAACTGTCGAAGAAGAACGCAGCTTCCAGCGGCTGCAGCGCATCGCGCGCCGACATCACCCGGTCGATGACGTAGCCCGCCATCGCCCCGGAAAGCTGTTCGGCATCGAAATCGGAAAAGCCGTAATCGGCCAGCAGGCTGGCGGTCGCTTCGGGGAGCGGGGCATCGGAAACGCGGCCGGTGAGCCAATGGCCGAGCTGCCAATTGTCGCCGTCCGACCAGACCGTGCGCAGCGCCGGGAACGCGGGATAGGGCCGCGCATCCCATGTGTAGAGCATGATGCGCGAGCGATCGACCATGCGCCCGGAATAGACACTGCTTTCCGGGTTCTGCGTCTCGTCGAAATCCTCGCGCGTATGGTCGTACCATTCGAGGAAGGCGCGCAAATAGCGGCGCTGGATCAGATCGTCGCGCAGGCCCCGGCTGTAATAGGGCAAGGCGCTTTCGGCGCTTTTCGGATCGTAGAAGACGTTCGGCTGGTTGGCGCCCTTATCGACGGCGGAGCAGCCCAGCTCGGTGAACCAGACCGGCTTCGATTCCGGCACCCAACCCGTCGGCGAGGCCGCTTCGACGCCGCCCGGCCGGTCATAATGCGCGTTCGACCACCAGGAGCGGATGTCCTTGTAGCGATAGATCCACGGCTTCGAATAGGCGCCGTCCGTGATGCTCATGCGCGCCTGGCTGTCCCGGTCGCCGGCGGAGGCGTAATACCAGTCATAGCCCTCGCCGCCCTCGATATTGCCCTTCAGATAGGCGAGATCGTGGATGAAGCGCGTCCCGGCCTGATAGTCGAGATGCCCCGTCACGTCGCGCCAGTCAGCGAGTGGCCAGTAATTGTCGATCGCGACGGCGTCGATATTGGCGTCGGACCAAAGGGAATCGAGATGGAAATAGACATCGCCCGATCCGTCCGCCGGCTGATGGCCGAAATATTCCGACCAGTCCGCCGCATAGGTGACGTCCGCGCCAGGCAGCAGCGCCTTGACCTCGGCCGCGAGCGCCTTCAGCTTCGTCACGAATGGATAGCTCGAGGCGCTCTCGCGCACCCAGCTCAGCCCGCGCATCTCCGAGCCGAGGATGAAAGCGTCAACCCCGCCGGCGGCTTTGGCGAGCGCCGCGCAATGCAGGATGAAACGCGAATAGCTCCACTCGGCAGGCCCGGTATAGATGACTGTCCCGCCCGTCGCGGAGAAATCGGACGCCGTGGCCGTTCCATAAAACGCATCGATCTGAGCCGCCGCCGCGCCGGTCTTGTCCGGCGAACCGGCTTCGCCCGGCGCGGGGTCGCAGGTGATACGGCCGCGCCAGGGATAGGCGGGTTGATCGGCCGCGCCGGTGTAAGGATCGGCTTTGCCGTTGCCTTCAGGCACATCCATGAGCAGGAACGGCGTGAACACGACCTCCAGACCGCGCGCCTTCAGATCCTGAATGGCCGCGACGACCGTATTGTCGGACGGTGTTCCGCCATAGGCAGGGCGCGACCCGTGGGTCGAAACCACGTCGGCGAACGCGCGGACCAGCCCCGCCACGCTCCAGGAGATCGGCGTCGTTCCGGTCCCTTTGTCATGCGTATCGACCTTCGGCTTGATCTCGCAGTCGGCACAGCGCAGATCGTCGCCGAACCAGGCGACGAACAGCGAAACCGCGCCGCAATTGGGCAGCGTCTCCCCGAGCTGATCGACCGAGACGGCGAAATCACTCGCGCCGAGCGTCGTATGGCGGTTCTCCGAATAGGTGACGCCGTCGCCGCCATCGACCCGCACTTCTTCCGGATGATAGGCGAACTCGCCCGCCGCCGGGATGAGCGTCACGCCCTGCACCTGGGCTTCGAAGTCGTCAACCGCCCGGAACACCTCGAAATTGAGCTGCGGGATGCGGTTGCCGAAATCCTCCAGCGGCAGGCGCTCGAAAACGATGTAAGCCGTGCCGCGATAGGCGGGGGCGTTTCCCGCCCCTTCCTTGGCTTCGATCAGACTGTCGGGCGTCTGTGTCTCCGAGCCGGTATGGAAGCGGTAGGTGTAATCGGAGAGGGTGATCTCGTCGCCATCCGCCCAGACCCGGCCGAGCCGCGTCACCTCGCCCTCGCAGAGCGCGACGGCGAAATTGGCGTAATAGCGATATTGCGTGGAGCTGGCCCCGGCGCCGACATTCAGGCCCTTGCCGGACCCGCCGGCCGACGTCGTGACCGTCTCTTCCTCGAAATTGGTCGCCCAGATGATCTGTCCGCCGAGCCGCGCGCGTCCGTAAAGGCGGGGCATATCCGCGCCTTCCGTGGACGCCGTGACGGTGAGATCGGCAAGGCGCGGTCCATCCCGCAACGTTTCCTGTCCGGTTGCGCCGAACAGCGCCTGGTCGATATACGCGCCCGCGATGGAGCCGACCGCCCGGCCGATCGCCGCGCCGGTCAAACTCGCGCCGAGAAAGGAGAACCCGCCCGGCAGCAAAGCCGAGCCGGCCGCGGCGCCGACGGCGGAAAGAGCAAGTGTAGCCATGGGTGAACGGCACCTGTCGGAGGATCAGATCGATCGGGGCGAATTCGGACGGAATGTCCGCAAAGCAGATTTTGGCCTAAAGACCGATGGAGAAACCCAGATGGAGGGTGTTTCCGGCCTTGGTCGCGCCTTCGACGGCAAGACCGGCGGGCACGCCGCTGAGCGCGAAAATCCCGGTATTTGCGAAAACCCGCCGGGCGGCGTTTGGCGAGGCGAGGCCGCCTGTGAGAGCGATATTCCCGCCCTCGGCGGCAAAGACGATTGGCGGCGGCTTAAGCTGCGCATCCTGGCCGGTCAGAGAAATGCTGCCGGATGCGGCCGCGAGCCGGCGCGCAAGCGTGAAGAGAGCACTTTGCCCGGTCAGGGAGAGCGATCCCGGCACAGCGCTCAGGACCGGCGTCGATGCGAAACCGGCCGCCTGGCCAGTCACCGCGACACTGCCGGCTTCCACCGCGATGCGCCGCGACGCCTTGAGCCCGGCAGCCTGGCCACTGATTGTTTCTGCACCGGACGACGCAGCGATATGGCGCACCGCGAGGCCGTCCGCCGTCTGCCCCTGCATGGCAAAAGCGCCATCGTCCGCCGCGAGGCTGTATGTCGGACCGCTCGCGCCGGCCTGCTGTTCGGCGCTGGCGGGCAGAAGCGGCTGAAAGGCCCAGCTCATTCTCGAAATCCTGTTGCTGTATGCGGAATGACGTTTGCGGAACGGTCTTGAGCGCCCCCGCGTCATCGCGCAGTGGCCCTTGAAGCGGGATCATGTTCGGTGGAAACGAACGTCGCCCCGGACGGAGCGAAGCGGAGATCCGGGGGCCATTGGCATTTCCACGAAGTCAATGCGTGATCGATAGAAAATTGGGCGCCGGATCAGGTCCGGCGCGACGCAGAAGCATTTCGGACGGTTCCGGCAAATATGACCTGCATTAGGCGACTTGTGAGACGCGCCAGTTAATCGTCCGATCCGTGCCCGCGATCTTCGTCAGCGTCATATCCCAGCCGACGCCGAGCAGGAGAGATGGCCCGGCCCAAAGCGGCGCGGCCTGCGCGCCGGAAAACTCGGCCGTATAGACGAGGCGCTGCGTATCGCCGGTCCGGCATGTTTCATAGACCCGGAAGCGGAACACGTCGCCCGCCGCGACCGCGCCGAGATCGAGAAAGGGCTGGAAGACGCCCGCCGTGCTATCGGCGTCCGGCCCGGCGGTGTCGGTCGTCAGGGAATGCTCCGTCGTCCCGACCGTCTCGGTTCCGGCGAAGGCTTCGATGGTGATCGTCATTTATGTCCTCAATGAGCGATGCGGTTCGACAGCTTCGAACCCGGCATCAGTGAACGGCGTAAGCGGCAACGCTCAAGCTTTGCGGCGATCCGCCGTCGCATGTGCCGCGGACCTGAAGCTGCGCGCCGGCCGGCAGCGTCCGGAAGACCGGGCCGGTCGGCAGCCAGAAACCGGCTTCCAGACTTGTCAGATGGCGGAATAAGGGCGGCCCGATACGCTCGGCGCCGACTCCGAATTCGAATTGGTAGCTTGCCTGCAGATAGGAGCTGTCGCCTTCTCCGGCGACGCCCCATTGAAGCGCGCCGCAGCCGAATGTGAGCGGCGAGCCGAGATCAGCCCAGCTTGAAAAAGCGCCGCTCGCGCCCGGCGTGTGAGATGTGCCCGCGGAAATGGACGGGTTGGACCCAACGGCCGTCACGCGCTGGCCGCACCACCAGGACGCCGGATTTCGGTTGCCGCCCAAGGCGAAGGCAGCCACCTTGATCGTCTGCGCGGTTGTGTGAGCGGTCCGGGCCCGGACGCCGAGCGAAGCGCCCGCAGGAATCCAGAGCGGGAAATCGTAGGCGCCGGCCCATCCGGCAGGTGAGCTGCCGGAGAGCAGAACGCCGCCGAGCGGGCCGGAAACCAGGTCCGGGATCAGGGTTGACCAGTTCGTGCCGCCCGCGGGATCGATCAGCACGGTGAGCAGAATGTCGTTATTGGCGCTTAGCCCGGCGGTCACATTGAGGCCGAGGCGCAGATATTCGACATCATGAGCGAGCGCGCTGGAAAAGAGCGCGACCGCCGTGCCGTCCGAGTTGCTCGTGCCCGGCGTGCAGGTGGCGCCGAGATCCGTCGCATCGACATCCGACGGCAGATTATGCGTGCAATAGGCCCATGACGGGCCGGAAGGTTGGATCAGGCCCATTCAAGCCCTCGTCTCGTTTGGAGTGAACGGATTGACGTTATCCGGCTGGTCGATGGTGACTGGCTCAGGCGAGCTCCAGGACGCCGTTCGTGGCGTCGAAATCGACCGTGATGCTTTCGCCATCGGCGAGCGTGATCGAGGAGCCGTAATCCCACCAGCCGATCAGCGGATCGGCGGGGCTGGTCGGCGTATCGTCGATGAGCACGAAATAGCGGAACGGGCCGATCGCGCCGCCGGATGCGGTGATGGTCACATCATCAAGCACCAGCTTATAAGTGCCTCCGGTCTGGCCGGACGCCGAAACGGTCGCCGGAACGCCGCCGGCCGTGTAGCCATTTCCGGCGCTGATCTCGGTCAGGTCCGCCAGGACGGTGTTGCCGGCGACCGGCGCGCTGTCGGTCAGGACGATTTTGAGCGTGTCGCTCTCCAGATTGATGACGCCCTCGGCGAGATATTCGACGAAGGAATTGAATTTGTTGAAACTTGCCATGGGGTTAGCCTTTCGTGAAGCTGCACGGGCACCGGCGCACGCAGCTATAATCTGAACACGGAGGAATTTAAACGGACGGCCCGCTGCCGCGATGACCTCTGCGAAACAAGCCTCTCAATTCGTCATCCCGGAAGCCCGAAGGGCTATCCGGGATCCAATCACCTACCAGCAAGCGCTTCGGCAAGTTGTTAGGCGAATAGGCCCCGGCTCAAGGCCGGGGCGACGCAGAGTGTGTCGTTGCACAGAGATCTCCATCGGGAGAGGTGATGAATGCCGCGAGCGGGGCCGCGTCGGGCTATGCGGAGGAGATAAGACTCGCCGATGCGATATTCGTTTCCGGACCGTCTCAGTACAGCGCCCAAATGTCGGCCGCTGTGCCGCCCGTCTTGATCCGCTGCGCGCCGATGGGATTGAAGCCTTGTTGCAGCGGCACGCCGGTCCGTTCCACGCCGCTTGCGTCGATGAGATTGGCCGTGCCGGCCGATCCGACGAGGAGCGCACGGCAGACGCCGCCGGAAAGGTCATTATCGTCATCGGACGTGACCGGCTCGATGCGCGAGGACGGAGCGCTCAGGCCGCCATTATGGCTGCTGAAGGGGTTCGACATTGCATGTCTCCTGCTGGGGAAAGCGGAAGGCGGCGGCAATACGGCGTCGCCACCATTGTGTGATATGGACCTCGCAGACGGGCGCGCCTTCGACGGCGTGGATCATTTTTGCCGAGCCCGCCCGGTGAGCGCCGGGCGCCACGAACGGCGTCTCAGTCAAGATCCCGCAATGCTTCGCCATCGCGCCGGGGCGCAGGCGGAAGATGAGCAGGTCGCCGGCCTGGGCATCGTCGGGCGCGATGCGCGTCAGATGGCGGGCGGCACCTTCGATCATGGTTTCGCGGCCGCTCGCCTCGGCCCAGTCGCGGCTATAAGGCGGCGGCTCCTCGGCGGGACGGCCACAGGCTTCGGCGAAGACGCCGCGCACCAGTCCCAGGCAGTCGCAGCCGACGCCTTTCAGCGAGGCTTGATGGCGATAGGGCGTGCCCAGCCAGGAGCGGGTGATTTTTACAATGCTCGCTCCGCTCGCGCGCTCGGCATCCGCCTCGCTTGTGAGCCCGCTTAGCCGCGGGCCCCGGGGGGCAGACGAGGGGGTGTTCATTGGGGCTGTCGTCATTGCATCGAGCTGCCGTCATTGTCCGGGTCGCCGGAAACGGGATAGGCCATGACATATTTGTTGCCGGGGATGTGCGGGAAGCCGCGGAAATTGACGCCATTGGCGAATTTGCTGTTGCAGGTCGGGAAGGTCTTGTCGCAGCCCGCTATGATGGTGAAACCGTCGCCGGGAGCGATGGCTCCGGCCATGGAGCGCCAGAGCTCGACTTGTGCGGCGCCGCCCGAGAGCGTGAAGCGCTTGACCTCCATCGCCCGGCCCTCATTGACGCCGCTCGTCCAGGTGACGAGCCCGCCATCGAACCAGGCGTCCGCAAAGCCGTCGAGGCCGGAGGCGCTGAACAGATAGGCGGCGTCGGCCGCGGTGACGGTCCCTGAGCCCTTATAGGCCGGGTCGTCCAGATCGACCGTGCAACGCGCGTCGCCTAGCGCGGCGTCGCAGGCATATTGATAGGTCCGGCCCTGTTTCTGGCCGAGATAGTGCGACAGACTGCGCAACTCGGCGGTGAAGGCGGACTCGCCGCGCCGGACCTCGCCGATCGAGCCGCTCATCATCAAAAGCCGCTGATCCGTCTCCGCCCAGTTCACCCGCCAGATCTCGATGCGGGCATCGTCGAACTGCCCGGCCGCCAGATCGGCCTCGTTCAGCCGCTCCGATTGCAGCGCGCCGGTCACGTCGAGATTGTCGACGGACAGGCCGATCGATTGCCGGATATCGGTGCCGGTGAAGCCGCTCGCCGCCTCGAAGATGGTCCCGTCGAAGCTGACATCGCGGTCATGATCGGTGAAGCCGTAGACCGTGCCGTCCCTGCGGATCACCCGCCAGCACCAGGCCAGCGTCGTCGCGCCGCTATCGAGATGGGCCTGCAGGCCGGGGGGAGGGTTTTCATAAAGGACTGTTTGTTTTGTGATGCGGAGACGGCGGGTTGGATTATATCAATCCGAGGCCATGGCGAGCTGGATGCCCGGAAACAGCGCGAAGACGATCTGTCCTGCGAGACCGGTCAGACCTTCCGCAGATTGATAGAGTTCCAAATGCTCGGTAACCGATCGCCCGAGGAGAAGGACCGACAACAGAACTTCAGCACCCAGTAGCAGTGCCAGCGCGGTCGCGCCCATCGAAGCGCGGGCGGTCAATGTGGCCGGGACGGCGAATCTTTCAATCAGTGCCCGGCATATGAGCCATGAAACAAGAAGAATGATCGGCAACTCGATCGATACGGCAAGCATTTCGCCGAGCAGCGGCGCCAGCAATCGCACGCGGACGGTTCCCAGAGCGAAGCCCACCACAAAAACGAGAACGAAGTAGACGCATCCACTTTTGAGCGCCGAGCCCATGGTCCGGCTCCGTATAAGTTGGCTTGGCCGCAATACTAATGCGACGGCCCGCCTGTCTTTGATCGAAATCACGATTTACCAGCGATCAAACCCTGATCTCCACAATCGGGATACTCGGGATCGAGCCGTGGCGGAAGCCTTCGAGGCTGACCTCCAACCGATCGGTGTCGAAGCGGACGGGCACGTCGAATTCGAAGCCGGCGGTGATCATTGCGCCTGTACCGGGGGTCGAGCCGGGCGCGAAGGTAATCAGGCCGGCCGCGCTGTCGCAGGTGAAATCGGTACCTTCGACCTGCGCCGCGCCGTCCACGGCCACGAGCACCGCTCCGCTCACGGGTTTCTTGATGTCGCGTGTCCAGGGCGAAAAGGCGCTACCGTAAGTCTTTACGAGCTGAAACACGGCCGTCGCCCCGTCGCCGGTGCCGAGGATCTGGTCGGTCGTGCCGGGTGTGGCGCTTGCCGCGCAGCTCTTGTAGTCCGCATGATCCTTCCAGCGGAAGCCATGTAACTGCCCGCGCCGCTCCTCGAAGAAGGCAATGGCTGCCTCCAGATCATCGAGCGATTTCAGCCCGTAGCCCGCATCGTAACGGCGGCGGCTGTCGGCCCAGCGCTGATTGCGCTCCTCATGGCCGGAGCCGAGCACGACGATGTCGGTGCGCCGTTCGGGACCGCCGGTCGCGCCGAAGCTGATCGCGGTGGGAAAGCGGATTTCGTGGAATGGCATTATGTAAGCTCACTTCGTTTGCGCGCCGGGCATCCGCCCGGCTTGTGGGCCCACTTGGCCGTGGGCCCCGGGTGCCCCGAGCACGGCTTAGGCTCGCGGCATTGCCCTCTCCCCTCCCGAGAGAGGGCGGCGCGTCAGCGCCGGGTGAGGGGGGCAAACTCACCGATCCCTCGCCTCTCACCCACCCGCCTTTCGGCGGATTGCCTCAACCAATGAAGGGGGTAGCATAGAAACAGAGCGGCGCTCGAAGCATCATTCATTCTCACAAATTCCGCTGCCCACGGCTGACGGCGCGGGAGAGCATGGCGCCGATCTGGGTCTCGGAGCGGCGGAAGCTTTCGGCGTCGGGCGTCGTGATGTTCATCGTGATCGTCGACGTTCCCGCCGCCCTCCGACGCGTACGCCGAGCCGGCCATCGGAGCCGCGCGTCAGCGGCAGGATCGCCTCGGGTCCGGACTCCCCTGCGAGGCCCGTCCGGCACCGCCGAGCGGGAAGGTCACGGGCGAGGCGATGACCCCGCCTTGCGCGAAAGGCTTCGGCATAGGCGCGCCGACCACGCCGCCCTTTGCGAATGGCGTCAGACCGCCGAGAAGGCTTGCGAGGCCACCGCCGAGAGCGGAACCGATCGGCTGCAGCGCCGAGCGCAACGTCAGCCGCGACAGGTCGAGCGCAAGCGCGCGCAGCGTATCGCCGAGGCTGTCGCCCGCGAGGACCGCGTCCTCGAACGCGCCGGTGATCCGTCTGCCGAACGCATCGCCGAGCCGTTCCAGCTCTTTCAGTTTCTGCCGGGCGTCATCCGTATCCGCGCCGATGCGGACGGAGAGGCTCGCGACGGTATCGGTCATGCTGAATTTCCTTTAGGGTGGCGCGCTTCTGCGCCAAATGGGGTACTTCATGCTGATCATATTCGGCGGATTGCCGGCCACCGGCAAATCGACCATCGCGCGTGCAGTCGCCCGGAGCGCTCCTGCGGTTTTCCTGCGGATCGATGTTATCGAGCAGGCGATGCGCTCCTCGGTTGCGTTCGGCGAGGATATAGGCCCGGCCGGCTATATCGTCGGTCACGCCGTTGCGGTGTCCAACTTGCGGCTTGGCCATAGGGTGGTTGCGGATTCGGTGAACCCCTGGCCGATCACGCGTGATGGCTGGCGTTCCGTGGCCCTGACTGCCGGATGTCCCGTGCTCGAAGTCGAGATCATCTGCTCCGACAAGGACGAACATCGCCGCCGCGTGGAAGACCGGCTCGCCGATATTCCCGGTCTCGTTCTGCCGGATTGGGACAAGGTTCTTGCCCGCGACTACAGGCCCTGGCCCGAGGCGGACCTTTCGATTGACACGGCGCAGACGGAGCCGAACGACGCGGTCGCAATGATTATCGCTGCCATCAAAACGAAGCAGGCGCGTCCGGGAAACGCTGCATCAAGTCAGTGAGGTCATTGCGCGAAAAAGGCGGAGCCGACCCGGGCAATCCTGCAGCACCGCGTAGAGCAAGCGATAATTCACGCGGCGTCATCGACCAGAAATCGCGCGGGGCAAGGCGCAGCACGCCGAGGCCGGCGGCGATCGCGTCGTCCCAGGGAAAGGGCGTCAGCCCGGATCGCGGGGCGCCTGCGGCTTTGCTTTGTCGCGGGGCCGGACGGAAAACCGGCGTCATCCCCGCCTTCGCGGAAACATGCTTTTCCTGGCCCCGCTTCAGGGCTTTCCCGGCATGGGGTCCTCGCCCGGCTCGCCGGCCTCGCTCCGCCCGAAGGTCGCCGTGAGCAGCCGCGAGACGATCTCGACGAAGCCCGCCGCGCCGTCCTCGCTGCGCATCTGCGCGACACGGGCCTCGTCCAGCTCGTTGCCGCCGCCGCGCAGACCCGCCGCGATGATGCGGATCGCGTCGCGCGCGCTGAGCCGCCCGGTCTCGAAACGCTGGGCAAGGGCGAGCATGTCGTCGGCGCCGAATGCGTCTTCGAGTTCGGCGAGTGCGCCAAGCGTCAGGCACAGCCGGTAGGGGACGCCGTCGAGCACCGCTTCGATTTCGCCGCGATGGCGGTTGGGCATGGGGGTTTCCTCGAGGTAGGATGGGTTGAACGCAGCGATACCCGTCAAGGCAATAGACGCGGCCGGTGAACAGCAGGGTTGTCCACCCGCCTTCGCGGGTGTCAACCCACCCTACGCCGCCGTGAAGGTCAGTGCGCCGGCGGATTCCAGCGCGATTTCGAAGGTCAGCTCATTGTCATGACCGCCGGCATATTCCAGCGCCGTGATCTGGAACGCGCCCTCGACCGTGCCGAAATCGGGGATCACGACCTGCCAGTCGCGGATCGTGCCGGCGAAGAAATCGCCGCGCACCGTTTCGTCCGACGACGCATCTTTGAAGATGCCGCTACCGCTGAGCCGCGCCGTCTTCACGCCGCTGCCTGCGAGCAGCTCGCGCCATTCATCGGCGGACTCGGCGTGGGTGATGTCGACGGTGGCCGCGTTGAAGGCAAGGCTGCGCGTGCGCAGGCCCGCGACGGTCGTGAAGCCGCCGGTGCCGGTTGTATCGACTTTCAGAAGAAGATCTTTGCCGCGTTGGGCTGCCATTCAGCTATTCTCCGGTTAGTAATGTAGATATATCTTTGCCGCGCTTACCGGTGGCCTCTCAGCTTTTTCTCAGCGTGGCAACGTCAGCGGCATGGGTCCTCGGATCAAGTCCGAGGACCCACGCCGCTGTGAGTGCGCAAATCAGGTACGACATCATCATTTCTTTGCCGGGCTTGACCCGGCAACCCATGCCGCTAAGCTCCTCCGATTAATTGTTCCATTTGCGGTGACGGATTGATGCGGCGCGTTGTTTTTCTCAGCTCCACCGGCAAGGATCTTCACGACTACCGCGAGGCGGTGATTGCCCATCTCGCCAAGCTGGATCATTTCCTCTGCGACGCGCAGGAGAATTTTGGCGCGCGCGACGCCTCCGCGGTCCCGTTCTGCCGGGAGCGGGTGCGCGATGCCGACATCTATGTCGGGCTGATCGGGCAGTATCGCGGCTGGGAGCCGCCGGACGATCCGGCGGGCTGGAACCGGCTCGGGCAGCTGCAATTGCGCATCGGCGACCTCGACGCCGCCGTCAGGAGCTTCGAGCGCGTGCTGGCGCTCGGCAATCAGGCGGCAGATCAAACCCTTGTCGCAGCCGCCACCGGCAATCTGGGCGTCCTCTATTCAACCCGCGGCGATCTCGACCAGGCCGAGGCGATGTACAAGAAAAGCCTCGAAATCGATGAGGCGCTAGGCCGCAAGGAGTACATAGCCAACCAATACGGCAATCTGGGCATCCTATACGAGCAGAAGGGCGACATGGCCGCGGCCTGCGCGCATTGGCATTAGGCGCGGGATCTTTACGCAGAGATCGGCATGAAGCCGGAGCTCGAACAGGTCGAAGGCTGGCTGCGCGAGGCGGGGTGTCCGGAGGCGTAGCGGGGGTAGGCGGGCAACACGGTGTCGCGCATTCTCACCGTCGTCCCGGCCACCGAGCCGGAACCCACTCGCATTTCAACATGGTAAAGTGCTTGCCGGTTAGGCGACTGGACCCCGGATCTCCGCTTCGCTTCGTCCGGGGTGACGAGAGGTGCATGCGGCTGGATTGCTTCGGCCTATCGGCCTCGCAATGACGTACACAAACTATCCCAGCGGCTCTGTCACCGCGCGAAAGCGCATGACGCCGTGGTAGGTCTCGCCGTCCGGGTCGCGCTTCAGGTCGGAATATTGATGCGACAGATTGACCAGCCGGTTGTCGTCCAGCGTCAGCTCGGCGTCGTCGAGCGCCTCGCGGACCGCATCGGCGATCTCGTAAGCCTCGCGCTTGCCGTCGTAGCGCGACCAGATATGCAGCATCAGCACATGCTCGGAGCCGCGCTCGGTGCCCGTGCTCCAATCGTTGATGCGCATCTGGTCGATGGCGACATAGGGGAAGGCGGACGACTGCGGCACATGATCGTAGAGCCGGTCGCCGCCGAGAAGCGTCGTCAGCGCGCTGTCGGCGATCAGCGCCTCATAGGCGGCCTTCTGCAAAGCCCAGCCGGGGTTGGTCATGCCTTTTTGCCTTTCGGGAAATGCGAGGCGTCATTGCGGGGTCGGAAGCCGAGCCGATCCGATGACAGCACGGCTGAAGTCGATTTTCAGCGGGAGCGGGGTCACGTTAGCTGGAGCCATTTGCCAGGCTCTCATTCGTCGCGCCGGATCTCCGCTTCGCTTCGGCCGGGGCGACGCTGATTTTCGTCAAAGCTCATCTCGCTTTTACTAATACATTACCGCCGCGCGTGTTTGGAGGAGCTTGCCAGCCAGCTCCGGAAGCGGCTTAGAACGCCGGGCCGGGCCTCGCCGAGCGCGGGTTCGAGCCAAGGCGCCGCCGGACGGGCGAGGCTGCCGAATTCGAGATGCCAGCCATAATCGAGATCCGTGCCGATGCTGGCGCTCTTGCCGTCGCCGGCCGGTTCGACCGTCAGCGATCGGGCGAGCGCGCCGCTGCGGCTGTCGGGCGGCTGGCCATCGGCAAGACCTGCCCGCGCAGCCTCGCGGATTTCCTCCGCGGCCGCATTGACCTGCGCCTCAAGCTCAGCGTCGCCGGCGATACGGCCGAGCGCGCCGCGAAGCGCATCCAGCCCGTCGAGACGTCCGGTCATCTTCATAGATCGCGTCGCTCGCAATGGCATTCGAGAAACCGCCCGCGGCCGTCCTTGTCGAGAACCGCCAGGATCTCGAAAATTTCCGAACCGCGCCGGAACCGCATGGCCGGCCCCAGATCGCTCCGCTGACGGATGGTGATGAGGTGGGAAACCTCACCGCTGACCCGGTCCGCCGCGACGGTCTCCTTGCCCGACACCGCCTCGACGGCTGCCCAGATCTCGGCGACCTCGTCCCACGCGACGGCCCCGCCGCCGCCGCCATCCGCCGTGCGCACGGCCCGCTCGATCGTCAGGCGATGCCGCAGCTTGCCGATCCGCGCGCTCACAGCTTCACGCTCCGATAGGGCGCGATCAGGCTGGCGACGGAGCTCGGCACCGGATCGGCGGTCTCGCCGAGCAGCACCGGCTCGCGCGCTTCGTACCAATGCGCAACCAGCATCTTCAGCGCCTGCCGCACCGGCATGGGCACGTCGTCCGCGGCTTCGCCATAGCCGGCCGTGAAGGCGATTTCGATGCCGTTGACCGAGCGTCCGGGCAAAGGCCAGCTCTGCCCGTCCTGGCGCGCGAGCCGCGGGCGCCGGGAGGCGGTATCCACGATGAACAGGTTCGGATCGAGCGTGACATAGCGTGCCTGTCGGGCTGTAAAGCCGCACCGCATCGACGGTGATCAGCGGCGCGAGCGGCAGCTCGACGAACGCCGCATCGGGCCAGCGGTCCAGATAGAGCGACCAGCTCTGGCTGATCAGCGCCAGATCGAGGCAGCGCTCGATATGCAGGCGGGCGGCGAGGATGAGGCTGGAGATCAGCATGATCCTCGGCGTCGCCATCGACGCGGCAATGGAGTTTCGCCTCGTCGAGCGAGATCGGCTCGATCGACGGGCCGGCTGTCAGGATCAGGGGCATGGGACGCGTTCGGTAAGGGGTTCAGTCTGAAAGTCCGGCGGCCGCGCGATGCGGTCCGCCAGCGGGCATGGAAAAGGCCGCGATGGGGGAGGACATCGCGGCCTTGGGGCCCAGGGGGGGCCGTGGCGCTGGGGGGACAGCGCTACAGGGGTCGCATGCAGAGGAACATTGCCTGCGGACATTCACAGGAAGACAGAAATGCGCCGCGAGGCATAGAACCGGGAATTTGCGTATTGCGGTTGTTCGGCCGAACCCGCCGCAACCGCCGCGGTGGTGATCATGCGCTCATAACTTCGAGGTTATGGCGGGACAAACAATGACATAGACGCTGGATACGCGTTTCGAGTCGAATTTCCGTTTGCAGATCAGTCACTTCCACAGTGGCGATTCGCACTGAGCGAATTAAGCCAAATTGTGGCGGATGTTGCCGAAATACATAAGGGCGAATGCCTAAGGCGGGATTGGCCGCCGCAGCCATGGTGGGTTTCGCGTTGCTCAACCCACCCTACACTTGCCGAGTCCGCGGCCGCACATCGTAGGATGGGTTGAGTTTACGAAACCCATCATGCCGGTGCGCCCACGAAGGGTTACCGCCCGCCTGCGCAGGCGTTAACCCACCCTGCGCTTGCCAAGTCCGCGGCCGCACCCACGTAGGATGGGTTGAGTTTTACGAAACCCATCATGCCGGCGGCACCCACAGCGGATGTCCTTACGCAGTGCCGAATTTCAGCAGCTTGATCGCGTTGAAATCCTGGACGCCGCCGCCGACGCGCTTGGTCGTGTAAAACAGCACATAAGGCTTGGCCGAGAACGGATCGCGCAGGATGCGGATGCCGAGCCGGTCGACCACGAGATAGCCGCGCCCGAAATCGCCGAAAGCGATCGAGAAGCTGTCCGTGTCGATCTCCGGCATGTCCTCGGTTTCCGCGATCGGGAAGGTCATCAGCGTCGCGCCCTGGCCGGCCTGCTCGCCCGGACGCCAGATGTAATTGCCGTCGCCGTCCTTGATCTTGCGGATCTCGGCCTGCGTGGAGCGGTTCATCACCCAATGGGCATTGGCGCGATAGGGGGATCTCAGCGTGTAAACCAGGTCGATCAGCGTGTCGGCCGGATCGCTGACGGGCAGGCCGCCGGCGACGCCGGTCGTCAGATAACCGATCTTTGCCCAGGCCCAGCTATCCTCGGCGACGGTCGTGTAGCTGAGGAAGCCCTTCGGCTGGTTCGTGCCGTCGCCGGAGACGAAAGCGGTGTTCTCCTGCTCGGCGAAGGCGATGCGCACTTCCTCGGCGACCCACTCATCGATATTGACGGCGGCGTCTTCGAGCAGCGTCTGCGTGGCCGCCGGCATGGCGTAAAGCTCCATGGTCGGGAAGGCCAGCTCGGCGAGGGTCGGCGAATTGGTCTGCGCCCGCGTGCCGGTCTCGGCCACCCAGCCGGTTGCCGCGCCGGTGATGGCGAAGGGTTTCTTGTAGGTGTTGCCGGAGACTTGGCGCACGCCGGAAATCGCGCGGATCGGGGACGCCTCGCGCAGCGCGCGCATCACGCCGGCCTCGACCTCCTCGGGCACCAGATAGCCGCCATCGGCGTCGGAGCCGACCGAGAGGGCCTTTTCCTCCAGACGGCGCAAATTACCCGTCTCGCCGCGCCGCATATAGCCGTCGAAGGCGCTCTTATGCTCGCCCGCCGCGCCGGGCTGCGGAGAGCCGCCGCCCCGCTGCGGACGTGACGCCTTCAGCACGAGACTGTCGACGGTCGCCTTGTACTCGTCCAGCACGCGATTGATGCGGTCGAGCTTGTCGGTCGTCACGACGTCGGCGGCCATGCGGCGCTCGATCTGCTCAAGCCGCTCGTCGTTCGTCTCCTTGAACGCCTCGAAAGCGTGCAGGAAACTGTCATGGCTGTCATCGATCCCCGACGCGGCAGGCCGCGCGGCCTTGTTCTCCCAACTCAGCGGGAGCGGTGTATTCGGTCATATCATCCTCATTGGTTGATGGATCTGTATTGGAGCGCTTTTCGGAAAGCCGCGTCCCCGCGATGTTCGGCGATCACCGGCCATCGGGCACCACCGACGCCGTTTCCAATAGGAAGGGAGACGGCGCGATGATATTATCCGTTAAGGCGCGGTCACGAGAGAGCCGTTATGAGAGCTTCCCTCATCTGGCCGTGAAAAGAAGGGCGCAAGGGAGGACAATCATGACGATCAGACCCGATCCGACGTTTCATGCGACGCCGAAACTTGCCATGCAAGCGCCGGTGGAGAAGTTCGCCTACACGCTCATGCTGAGCGGAGATTTCTCGAAACCGGACGGCCTCGCCGTGGTCGATGTCGATCCCGGCTCCAGCAATTTCGGCAAGGTCGTGCATACGGTGATCATGCCGAATAAGGGCGACGAATTTCATCATTTCGGCTGGAATGCCTGTTCCTCCGCCCTGTCGCCATTGACCGGCCATGCCTTTCTCGAACGGCGCTATCTCATTGTCCCGGGAATACGGTCGTCGCGCATCTATGTGATCGATACCAAACCCGATCCGACCCAGGCGTCGATCCACAAGATCATCGAGCCGGAGGAAGTCTTCGCCAAGACCGGCTATTCGCGGCCCCACACCATTCATTGCGGCCCCGAAGGCATCTATGTGTCGACGCTGGGCGGAGGCGGCAAAGACGGGACTGACGGCCCGCCGGGAATCTTCATCATGGATTGCGAGACCTTCGACGTGATCGGCCGTTATGAAATGGACCGCGGCCCCCAGGACAAGCATTACGATTTCTGGTGGAACCTGCCGCGCGATTACATGGTCTCCAGCGAATGGGCGCTTGCCGCCGCAATTCGAGAACGGCATGGTCCCCGAGGATCTGCTGTCCAACAAATATGGCCACCGGCTGCATTTCTGGAACCTTCGCGAAAGCACAAGAACGTCCAGACGATCGATCTCGGCGCGAACCACCAGATGGCGCTGGAAGTCCGTCCGGCGCATGACCCCATCAAGGAATATGGCTTTCGTCGGCGTCGTCGTCGACACGACCAATCTGGAAGGCTCGATCTGGACGTGGTGGCGCGAGGACGGCAAATTCCATTGCAAGAAGACGGCGACGATACCGCCGGAGCCTGCATCGAAAGACGAGCTGCCGCCGCTGCTGCAGGGCTTCGAGGCCGTGCCGCCGTTGGTCACCGATATCGATCTGTCACTTGACGACCGCCACCTGTACGTCTCCTGCTGGGGCACCGGGGAGATGCGCCAGTATGACGTGTCCGATCCGATGAACCCGAAACTCGCCGGCTCGATCCATATCGGCGGCATCACGCGCAAGGACGAAACATCCGGGCGGCGGTGATTATCGCGGCGGTCCGCAGATGGTCGAGATCAGCCGCGACGGCAAACGCGTCTACTGGACCAATTCGCTTTATTCCACCTGGGACGACCAGTTCTACCCGGACGGCGTCCCGGCGGCGATGGTCAAGGCGGATGTCGGAGAGGACGGTTCGTTTTCGCTCGACAAGAATTTCTTTGTCGCGTTCCCGGACGGCTATCGGTCTCACCAGATTCGGCTTGAGGGCGGCGACTGCTCGACGGATTCTTTCTGCTATCCGTCCGTGTGACGTTGGATCTCGACTGGACGACATTGGGCCTGTGGGCGGCGGTGATCGGCAGCGGCGCCTATCACGGTGTCAGCCCCGGAATGGGATGGCCTTTGGCCGTGTCCGCAGGCCTGATGGGAAACGGGCGCCGTGACCTGCTCAAATCTCTCGGCCCGCTCGCCATCGGCCATTTCGTGGCCATGGCGGGCATTCTCCTGCCTTTCGTCATCATGTCGGCGCTTGTCGCGTGGGAGCGGCAGATACGGCTCGGAGCGGGGCTGCTGGTGGTCGCGGCCGGGCTGTACCTTCTCGTCAATCGCCGCCATCCGCGTTTCATCGCCAGGATTCCGCCCTCCAGATTGGCGTTCTGGTCGTTCGCCATCGCGCTGGCGCATGGCGCCGGGCTGATGCTCGTTCCGATCTATCTCGGACTGTGCAGTCCGGAAGAGGTCGATGCGGGCCACCTTGCGGCGGCGGCGCTCATGAAACAAAATCTGGCGACGGCGCTTGCCGTTTCCCTCGCCCATACATTCGCCATGATCGCGGCCGGCGGCATGGTCGCATATGCCGTTCACGAATGGCTCGGGCCGCGTTTCATCACCAGAAGCTGGCTCAATCTCGAAGTGGTATGGGCGGTCAGCCTGATTGCGGTCGGAATCACCGCCATCGCGACATTGTAGCCGGCGCGATCGGATGCCGGCTGATGCGGGAGCGTCGCCCGGAACGCGGATAGGCCACACTACTTGCCGCAATTCTTCCTCGGTCCCGGCGGTGCTATGATCACGGGGGATCAGTGCATTTCGGAGGACACCATGACCTCAGCCGCGACGGCGCCTCAGCATGATTTCAGTGACCGGACGAAATATGATTCGCTCATGGAGGTCATAACGCGCCGCATCACGACCCGCGCCTTCGACGCCTCCTATGTCGTGCCGCGCGAGCATTATGAAATGATCCTGGAGGCCGCGCGTCATGCCCCTTCGGGAGCGAACACCCAGCCCTGGCACTTCATCGTCGTCACCGACCAGGCCCTCAAAACCAAGATCATGGACTATTTCCGCGAGGAGCAGGTCGCGCGCGCCAAACTCAAAATGAAATTCCCGACGCCGGACTATCGCGGCCTCGCGACCGCGCCGGGCATGATCGTTATCGCCAGCGATTTCCGCTGGACGAAGGCCTTTCCGGTTCTCAATGACGGCTCCGAGCTCGACCGGATGTACCAGAAGAACGCCGAGCGCATCCTGCTGCAGAGCGTCGCCGCTGCCACCATGTCGGCACATCTGGCCGCCGCCGCCCTCGGCTACAATGCCTGGTGGGTGACCGCCATCGGCCAGGAGAAGGCGCAGGAGGCGATGAAGCCCCTGCTCGGCATCCCGAATGAGCTGTCGGTTCTGGACATCATGTGCTTCGGCCCGCCCGCCAAGCCGCCCTATAAGCGCTGGAAGAAGAACCTCGCCGACATCACCCATTGGAACCGGTTCGACCCGGCGCATCTGATGACCGACGCACAGATCGAGGAGTGGGTGGCGACGACGCGCCACAAAGTCATGTATCGCGACGCCGACAACGTCGATTAGCGCGGGATCGGTCCAGCCGCATCAGATGCCCCCGCCCGGCGGGGCTTCGCGCCGCGCTGGGGCGTGCGCGGTGGGCCGGAGGCCGGGGGAGCCGCGAAGCGGGTGGCTCAGCCTAGATCAACCGACGTTCAACTGATTTCAGTTGAACGTTGAAAAGTTGATCTATTCCTTAAGGTTAGCGCAACTGTACGCGTTCACTTGAACGCGCGTTGCGCTAGAGGGATAGGGCGAGCGCTCTTCGGCCGGGCGGGGGAGAGGCTGCCCGGGCGGCGTGCTTTACAGTGCTCACACGCGCATCCGGCAGCATGGGAAAGGTGACGATGGAGATCTCCCAAAGGTCGATTTCGTAAAGGCGGCGCTGGCCGGTCCGCGGGTCGCGCACCGCCTTGCGGGTGCGGAAGCCGATGGAGAGGCCGTCAAGCGCGCCTTCCCGCATCAGCGCCAGAATTTCGCGCGCCCGCGCCACGCCCTCGATCAGCCGTCCGCGCACATAGAGCCCGCGCGCGTCCTCGCGGACCGTTTCCCAGGCGCCGATCGGCTGGGCGGGGTCGTGCTGGAACAGCATACGGATGGCGTCCGCCCCGCGCCGGGCGAGCGAGGCCCGGAACGCGCCGGGCATGACCACGTCGCGCCCCGCATCCTCGGCGCCGAACAGGCTGGCATAGCCCTCGAAGCCGCCGTCAGCGGCCAGGCGCGGGCGAGCGAAATTGGACAGCGATCGCAAAAATCAGTCTCCGGAATGTTTTGGGGATCGGACGCTTAATCAGAGTTCCACCGCCCTCTCCCCAAGGTGGGTGGGCGAGGGGGACCGCGCCGCAAGGAAAATACCGGCCGCAAATCGGGCCGGTCAGCTCTCTGCGCCCAGCGGCCCATAACCGACCGCGGCGCGTTTCTCGTCCACCGTGAGAAAATCGGCGTGGCTGACCCGGTCCCACAGCGCGGCGCGTTCGCCGGCAAGCGCGTCGACCTTGTCGAGCGCCGGGCGCAGTTCCAGCCCTTCGCCGAATTGCGGCCCGAGCCATCCGCCGAGCGCCTTCAGCGTCCGCGTCGCCAGCGGCAGGACCGTCTGCCGCCACAACACCCGGTTCGCCTCGGCGTAATTCGCGTAAGTATTGTCGCCCGGTATGCCGAGCAGCATCGGCGGCACGCCCAGCGCCAGCGCGATCTCCCGCGCCGCCGCGTGCTTCGCCTCGATGAAATCCATTTCCTGCGGCGACAGCGACATCATCTTCCAGTCGAGCCCGCCTTCCAGCAGCATCGGCCGCCCGGCATTCGCCGCGCCCTGATAGTTCGACTCCAGCTCGGCCTTGAGCCGCGCGAACTGCTCCTCGGAGAGGTGCCCGCTATTGGCCGCATAGACCAGCGCGCCGGACGGACGCGCCGCATTGTCCAAGAGTGCCTTGTTCCACGCGCTCGCCGCATTGTGCAGATCGATGGCGGAGCTGGCCGCCTCGATGGGCGATTGCCCGTAATAATCATTAGACGGATTGAACAGCGCCATATGAAGGATCGGCCGGATGCCGTCCTCCGGCGACTGGCGGAAGCGCGTCGAGAGGCCGTTCGCCGTATACTCGTAAGCCTCCGGCCAGCCGTCGCCGCCCGGCACGATCTTCATCCGGTCGGGCCGCAGCACATGCAGCTCGCGCGGCACGCCGCCGACGCTCACCGCCTCCATATAGGCATTCCCCGCGATCAGCAGATAGCCGTACCAGTCCTCCAGCATGTCCGGACCGCAGGTCGCCGCATTGGGCCGGGCGAGCAGGCCGAGCAGCGGATGCTCGTGCAGCTCTGTGCCGGCCTCGAACAGGCGGATGGGGACGGAGGCGGCGGCCTCCCCGATCATCCGCACCGCCCGGTAGACGATCGGATTGCGCGCATAGCCCTCGCGGGCGAACGCCGCATAGTCCCGCGGCGACCAGACCGGCTGGCCGGTGTGGTTGAGCGCGATGAGCGAGGCGGTCGCGGACGCTTTTGTTGCGGGGGCCGGGGCGGAAGGCGCGGCGGCTGGTGCAGCGGAACGGGACGCGCCGCGCAGGAACGCGGCCGCCAGGGTGCGGAGGGGCATGAGAGGGGCTCTCGATAAGCGTCTTGGCGAGGACGGCGAAGTGTCAGCGGAGCCGGACGAAGCAGACCATGCTCCTGCCGTTTGACGGGGTTGGGGGCGCGCGCAATGACAAAAACAGGCTTTCACCTTAGGTCACAGTGGAAATACGGAGAGGAGCACGGCCTCTTCGCCGGAGACTTGCAGCTCGAAGGCGCCCGGCTGACCCGGAACCTCTAAAATGTAATTTTGTTGGTTTGACAAATTGAACCGCTTGCAAAAAAGCATCCGCCACGCACAAAGACGGATGCCTTGTGATTGACGCTTGAATTCTGCTTAGCGTGTTCCTTAGCCCCTATACGCGGAGCTGAGGGAAAGTTGACGCGATCTCAACCAGCCTATTGAGGTGATGTGACTGTCACATTGGTAACTGGCGGAAGATCCTTGGTGCTAAAAGCGTTGTTGAGCACATCCTGCACAAGTGCGAGTGTTGCCAGAGACCGATGAGCATTTGGCGAGCCATAGTCCGGCTTGGGAATATAGAATTGTTCACCATCGGGATCGTTGACGCTTACTGCCGCCTCGCCGGATGACAGCGTGCCGCGCTCAACTGTAAATATTTCAGCTGTTTGTCCTGATATAGGATCGACGATGAATTGAGGAGACGGCTCAGAATTGTAGACTTGAACCGCAATAAGTTCCCCAAGATATCTTACCAACCGTTCTGGTGAACGGAAGACAAGTTCAAATGGTGCTTTCAACGTATATGTTTTCTTAATGGGCTGTTTTATGCACCTGCAATCTTTGATTTGCTTCCTTGTGGGAAACGTCTGTGTTAAATCAGATAGCTTTTTACCACATTTATGTTTGTATACGGTTTTTCCATTTTCTTTCTTGACACTCCCATCCCGATTCTTCTCTTCCACTTCTCCATAGCGGGAGCAACAATACTTAAGCTTAGGGACGCCACTGTTTCTGGTATATACCCTGTCCCCCGCACTAGGTTTACTCATAAATTCTGAAGGTAATTGAAACAATTGTACCGTACTGTCGCCGTATTCTGATTTTTCGAATTCCGCCAATACTTAATTGATCCGGTTCATTTATAAAATTATGTTCTTCTGTTTGGTTTCCTATCTCTCACGTATTCTTCCTTTGGCGTACTCAAGCAATGATCGATATTTGCTATTTGCATTATAATTTTTTACAACACCATAAGCAAATTCTTGCAAACTAAATTTTTTAGTATTTGGCGATGGATCTGCGTATTTAGCTAAATTTAAATAATGATTAATACCCTCTCTGCATTCAAGAATTCTTTCGTCACCTTTGCGCTCAAAAATAGCTAAGCAGAAATCTTTTTCTTTGTCTAAATCAGAATTGAATAAAAATGTTGCGGCGGATTTTGGGCCTGAATTTCTTCTTTTTTTCCTGCGTGTAGTTTTGAATTACAATATGCTCTTTTCCAGTTAGGTTAGTGTACTCCGGAGCTTTTTTTGTTCTTCTTTCATAATATTTTGTTCATATATATAGAAATCGGATAGAAATAATGCGGTAGAAAATGCTTTGAAATAGAGATATTCGCAGTGATTTGTTGGGGAATTTCTAATATTGTAAAAGCCAGAAATTTTTGCTTCGCGCTTAAGTTTCTCATGACATTGTTTGTATTTATTTACTGCTTGATCTAATGCCTTAAAATGCGATTTTGGTTCCAAAGGTGTGAAGATGGCAGAATGGCGAAATAGGGAAACTGTTTCACCCGAGTTCTATACCTGTGCTATTGCGGACCCAAGAGCGTCTAACGAACCCTTGCACAGATTCCATTATGTCCGCGCAAGAAATATGACCTGGTTGTACGCGGTTTGACGGTGATTTAACAGATCATCGACCAATATCCAGAGTTAAATCCCGGTCAGGCCACGTTGCCAACGTTCTGAGGACATTTCAATGGCTTTACGAGAAGCCCGCGCTGAGTACTGGGGATTGCTCTGGCAGTAATGGTCCGGTCTGTTCCCATTGTTGCTGCGTAGGCGAAAAGCGCATCACCAAGCTCAAAGGCAAGAGCACCCGCCCCGGCGTCTACAATTGCAAGGATTGCCGCAAGACGTCTACGTACAGTCGGACACGGTCATGCAGCGCGCGAAAATCCCCTCGTCAAACAGCGTGCTAGCGGCTAACTTATCGCCGTTTCTCAGAAGGGGTTCAGCCGAGAAGGTCTCAAAAAATTATTGAGTATGAATTACGAAACCGCCTGGTTCCTGTTCCATCGCCTCCGCGAATGCGCATCGACGGCAGCTGCCGAATCATATCCGGCCCGAAGGCGGCGAAACGAAGTCGTTGAGAACTCACGAGATCTATGACTGACGACAAGGAGCGCAACGCTCACAAGTCCAAAGCCAAATCCCAAAAAGCGCCGTGTACGCTGTAAGGAACGGTCAGTTCGCGCCGCAGCAGGGCCGCAAGTGATCGCATACTCTTCGCGAGCAGCTATCGCTGGAAATGAAACGCAAAAGCTCATCGATGGCCAGTTTCAGACCGATCTAAATGCGCGCATTGCAAGGAAGTTCGCGGCCCTGTTCGCATTCATCGCCATGGTATGGCGCGGGGTCTGTGGTGTTACAAATGCCTGGCCTGCGCCAGGACGTTCCCAACGCTCTGACCAGCACGCCGCTGGCCCGGCTTCGAAAGCGGGACCGCTGCTGAAATTCGCCGAAGCGCTCAACGGCTCGGAGACCGTCCGCGCCGCGGCGGTGCGGACCGGGATCGACAAGAGCACGTCCTTCCGTTGGAGGCATCGTTTTTTGAAGGCGCAGAAAGACCTTAAGGACCAGCGGCTGACCGGCATCGTCGAGGTCGACGAATGTTTCGTTCTGCAAAGCCGGAAAGGTGAGCGGCGCTTGCCGCGCAAGGCGAGGAAGCGCGGCGGCAAGGCTGAAAAGCCAGGCTTGTCCAGAGCGAACAAACGCCGATCCTGATCGCCCGCGACCGCTACGGCCATCATCTGGATGCGGTGTTGCACAATCGCTCGGAGGACGCCGTCAACGCGGTTTTGAAGGGAGCAGTTTCGAACACTGACGTGCTGCTGTGCATGGACGGCGATCCGGCGCTGATCGCTTTCGCCAAGGCAGAAGCGATCGAATACGAGCTGATCCTCGCCAGCACGGCGAGCACGTGCATGAAAAGGTGCTGCACATCCAGACCGTTAATAGCTATATCAGCCGCTTCAAGAAATGGCTCAACCGCTTCAACGGCGTGGCGACGAAATATCTACCCAACTATCTTCGGCTGGCGGCGAATGCTGGAAAAATCCGCTGCTTCCCTTGCGCCCGAGCACTGCTTGGCCGCCGCCATTGGATGAAACACATACTCAACGCGGACAGAGCCTATTTAATAGCGTTGTAATCAAGCTTTTTTCTCAAGCGTTCCTGTGCCTCTTCTGTATTGAGGTCAACAAGGTCTAGCTTCTGTACGCCGCTGTTAACTTTCACGGTTGGCTTCAAGTCATAAGCATGATTTGCGTCAACACCGAATGGAAAGGAAGGAGAAAAATCCGCCGTGACACGCCCCTGTCCCGTGTAGCTGGAAATTCTTGAAAACTGCATGGGATAATTTTTGCTTGCTCTAACCGCGTTGAGCAGTAGCAAACGATTGCCCGTTGACTCGGTTGCTTCGTTAAATGTGTAAGAATGATCTTCGATTTCGAACCCAGTGCAAGCTGTCAGTGCTAATGATAATGTCGCTAGTGAAATGATATAACACCACCAATTGCCAAGAATATCCTTTTGGTACAACAGGTTAAACATGACTTCCCCCAACAAGAACGCGAATTTAATTGCTGAAAGATAGGCCATTAAAATGCCTAAGAAAAACCAAAATGACTGTTTTTTGACTTTCTCTTGCCGCAGTTGAAAACTTGCAACAATAAATACGTTAGATATTAAATTTATTGTATTAATGTTTAGAGAAGTTTGGTCTTTTTGGCGAATCTGGAAGCACATCGCACGTAGGATAGGTTGAGCCACGTGAGACTCATCGCCGCGCGGCGGGTCGCTTCGCTTAACCCGCCCTATCGGTCCATCAGAATGGTATGCTGGTCCGCGACCCCGCCGCCGGTTCAGCACCAATTTCATGAGCGCTTGAGAACGAGCGCGACGAGGCAGTCGCGGCCAAAGTCGCACATCTCATCCTCCAGCTCGGACGTCCCTCAAAATTCCCATATTGTCGACGATCGCCTGCATTCGCCGAACGCCATCGATCGCTGACATCCCCCATCAATACCCCCGGGGCGGCACGCGGGGGCGCGGCCGCTGCCTCGCGTCCTGCTGCGGCGGATACATGCGCTGCTGCGGATGTGGATGCTGTTGCGGATTTGGCTGCGGCGCGCGCTGTGGCGGCGGACTCTGTTGCGGCGCGCGCTCCGGCGGCGGGAGACGGGGTCGTGCCTGCTGCTTTCGGCGGCGGCGCATCTCCCGCTCGTGCTCGGCCGTCGCAGCGTCCGCCTGCTTCATCACCGTCCACATCACGGCGGCGCAGCCGAGAGCGAACAGGTTGATGCCGATATAGGTCGAGCCGGTCGGGACGTTGCGCGTCGCCTGATCGAAAACCGTGCCCCAGCCGAGCGACCAGTAGAAGGCGACATCCGAGCCGTTCGGCTTGCTCATGAAGAGCAGCGTGGCGTTGACGCGGTCGTCCATCAGCATCACGAGTTCCCAGCTCGTGACCACCAGTGCCGGCACGAGCAGAATGTGATGAGCGATCGATAGGACCAGGCCGAGGCGCATCTTCTGGAGAACCAGGATCGCCCCGGCGAGGCCGAGGAGGTGCGCCACCAGGAACAGGCCGATGAAGATCGTGTTTCGGCCGAACGGCACGTTGACGAGAGTCGCTGGATCGACGCCCCACAGATTGAACCCGGCGCTCAAAATCTGAACATACGCAATGACATAACAGGCGATAAGCGCCATTCCCGTCCCCAGCCTTTTGGCTTGCAGGCAGCACATTAGGGCGCAATCTTGGCGCGAACGCGGCTCCGCGCGCCGCAATCGAAGCGCCCGCGGCGGCGTCCCTCTGTTTCATGACCGCCCACGGCACGTAGGATGGGTTGAGCCGCGCGAAACCCATCGCCGCGTAGCATGATGGCGGGTATCGCTTCACTCGACCCTCCCTGCACTGTGCATCAGAACAGCGCCCTGATCCTCGGCCCCAGATGCCGGTTCAGCACCAGCTCGGTGAGCGCCCAGACCAGTGCGTCGAGCCGGTCGGGGCTGGAGCCGCCGGAGAGGCCGCCGCGTCCGAAGTCGCACATCTGGTCCTCCAGCTCGGGCAGCGCGCCGGCATGGAAGACGAGGCCGCGCCGGTAGAGCGCCGCGACCGGGCCCGCGCGCAGGTATTTGCCCCGCGTTGCGCGCACCTGGCGAATGGGTATGGTCGGCGCAACCTGACGGAGCATTTCGGCGACCAGCTCGCCGCCCTGGTTGACCTCGGCGACGATGCAGTCCGCTTCGAGCGATTCATAAAGGCTGACGGCGGCGAGCGCCCAGTCGAGCGGCTGCACGCCCTGCACCGTGGCGTCGGCGAGAACATAGGCGTGGCCATCTGCGGTGCGGCCCGCCGCGACAATGCCGCAGGCGTCGGCGCGCGGACCGCTGGTGACGGGCGGGTCGACCGCGACGACGATCGTTTCCAGCGGCGGCGCTTCCCGGACGCGGGAGCGCTCGATGATTTCCCGCTGCCAGAGGGCATCCGGCCGGTCCTCGATCAGTTCGCCGTCGAGTTCCTGCCGGCCGAGCCGCGTGCCCCGATAGGAGCCGACAATGCCGCTCAGGAAGGACGGCGCGAGATTGGCGGCGTTCGCTTCGGTGCGCGCCCGGCTGATCGCGGTCGCCGGGTCGGCGATGAGGCGCTTGATCAGCGGGACCGGGCGCGGCGTCGTGGTCACCGCCTGGCGCGGATGGTCTCCGAGACGCAGGCAGAATTGCAGCATGTCCCACGCCTCCTGCGCATAGCGCCATTTCGCCAACTCGTCCGCCCAGGCCGCGCCGAATTGCGGGCCGCGCAGGGATTCGGGGTCGTCGGCCGAGAAGAGCTGGGCCACCGCGCCGTTCGGCCAGGTCAGCTCGCGGCGGGTGGCGTTATAGGACGGGCGTTCACCTGAGGGGTGAATTGCGAGAAGGCCGGACGGGCCGTCCACCATCACCGCGCGGGCGTCTGTCAGCGTCTCGCCGATCAGCGCGATGCGCTCCACGGGCGCGTCGGCGAAAGGCGGCCGGCCGAGTGCGAGGCCGCGCACCCATTCGGCGCCGGCGCGCGTCTTGCCCGCACCGCGTCCGCCGAGAATGAGCCAGGTGATCCAGGCGCTGCCGGTCTCATCGAGGGGCGGCGGGAGCTGGTCGTCGCGCGCCCAGAGCTGCCAGTCATGCAGGAGGAATTCGGCCTCCTCGGCGCTCAAGGCGCGCGCGAACCGCTCAACCGCCGATCTGTCCGCGCAAGCGCTCAAGCCGCTGCGCAAGCTCGTTGCGGAGTTTGTCCGCCTCATAGTCTCGCCTTTCGGTGGACGCCGCGGCGGTGGGTGCGCGGCGCACCAGTGTCGCCACGCGAACGCCGGTTTTGGCCGCAGGGGCGCTCAGGCCTTTCAGCTTTTCGAACAGCCGCACGAGCGTGTTCAAAGTGCGTGCGTCGCGTTCGCTGTCGGCGGCGCTGCCGGCCTCGGCAATGCGGTTTTCGAATTGGGTCATTTTAAGGTCCAATGCGGTCATCAGGCGATGGGCAAATTCGGTCTGGATGCGGTGCCGGGCCGCGAGGCTGCTGCTGCGCCGCAATGGCCAGCCGTAATTCCTCGCCCGGTGATAGAGCTGCCACCGCGTGATGCCATGCACGGCGCAGATCCCGTCGACGGTCACCTCATTCGCCGCATATTCCCGCTCGATGGCGTCCCAGTCGGGGGTGTCATCGAACCGGGGTGGCGCCGGCGGTACAGCAGGGATCCTGTCGGCAGCCAATGGGCTCACCGCATAGTCCAGCTCGACGGCGGCCCAGTCGAGCTCGGCCCCTGCGGCGAGCGGCGGGGGCGAGGGCGGTAAAGTCTTGTCTTCGATGGGTTGGCTCTTGGAAAGAGGGCGGCGGCGCCTGCGAGCCGGCGAGAGGAGAGAACGCCACTCGAGCAGGCCGCCGCGCGTTAGACAATTCGGGGGACTTGTGAAACCGGACTGGATCGGACGGGTGCGGACTGACTGCCCGTCTCATGCGCCGCTCAGCGGCTCACCCACTTTTCCGATCATGCCGGGACCATACAGGAAAAGCGTTGCGCTGTGAATTCGTGAATTTACGTATTCGGTGATTTATTCGCTGGCGCCGAAGCGGATTTGCTCCATGACAATGAGAGCGCGTTCCGCGTCTTGGCTATGGTGACCTTGTCGGTGAAGATCTTCTCGAACTCCGAGACAAAGGAGGTGACCTGATAGCCGTTCTTCGCATCACGGCCCCGTCCTTCGAGATAGCTTCTTCATTTCGCTGTTCGTGACTCTGACCGCGCCCCTGTGCCAATATTTTTCGATCTTCTGAACCACATAGTATTGGCGGAGTTTGGCCAGCGAAACATTGTCCTCTTCCGCATTGGCCTCCAACTCCTCGCGCAATTGGCGTATCTCGGCGAAAGGAAGCACTGGACCGTCCGTCACGATCGAGATCGAGCCGAAAATCTTTGTGAGTGAGTTTTCGAGCCGAATGCGTGTGAATTCGGGGTTCAGGTGCGGAACATCGGTCAATGTTTCGATATAAATCTCCGCGTTATCAGGACCGGCGACGGAAAATCCGTGATCAGAGCGTTTTTCGCCGAGTTGCTGAGGCGACATCTGCTCATAGCCTGCCCAATAGATACTTTCCGTACCAATCTTATAGCCAGCCCGACGTCCTTCGCGGCTGACTATAATCTTTGCTATGGGAGAAACGACATTGATGATTTCGCGCGCCAGCTCCTCTTCGTCGAGTTCGCCCTCAAGAGCTTCGGTAATGCTTTCAACCGCAAGTCGGAGTAAATGTCGGAGAGTGATTCTCCGAATTGGAGAAGGAGTGTTAGGATCGGTTGCATCTGATCCTTGGGTATATCGGTAAACAATCCAAGGACTACGCCCTGAAGCCCGCGCGAGAACATCGGAAGCGACACCCGCTGGCCGAGAACACCATTGACAAGGTCTACGGGTTGCGGGCAGCCTTACGACCTTTTGCTCAAGTGCTTGAACCATCGCCATGATCCCTCTAGCTCTAAGGCCTGCCCAGGGTCCGATACAGATGAGTGTCCAGTGCAGCGGCCCAGGCAAGCCACGGAGACTGAGATAGAATTCAATCTCGCCTTCGATGGTGATTTGCCTAAATGATTGGACTTCAAGTGTCTTTTTGAGAAGCAGAGGGAATGGGCAGGTTTCGATACAATCGATCAGCCCAGGAACCGCCGATAGCCAGCGCCGACTCGGAGAGATGATCCAATTCATCCACGTGATCGAGAATAGTCCTTACGCGGGGGCGGAGAAAAACGGAGCTGAACACACCATTGTATACTCTCGCCATCTGCGCGCCATGTCGTATAAGGGTTCGGACAGATGCGTTGCGTCTTCAGCCGTAAGTAAACCACTCTTCTCAGCTGCATCAAAAAAACGCGCCGAACCCGGCGGACATCTCAAACAGTTCTCCCAGGATCAAATGCAAAAAAAATTGCTATTCCCCGGCAACCGCTCTCCGTCTCTTCACCTCGACCCGGCAACTATCCGACGTTGTGATGGGTAGATAAAGTTTTCGTTAGTTGTATCCGACACTTGGTATTTATTTCTTCGAGTTGTGCTAACGGTTGTACACGCTATGACTTGCTTTAGATTGGAGCCAGATCCAATCAGGCAATTATATCGTCTATGTATATTAGTCACAAGTTGGGAATCGCCTAACGCTACAAATGCGCATCGCAGGCTATATTCGATCTGGCAGATAGCGCATATTCATCCGAATGGCCGCTTTATAGGTTTTTGAAGAACTCGGGCTCAAGACAACAGCCAACTCGTCATCGGCAACTTTTCCTTCAACCTGCTTATATATATCTTTTGACAACTTCTTTCCGATTATGAGAAGATTGCCATCACTCAACGTGTACACCGCTGGACATTTGATGGCACGCAACGCAGATGTGGCGGCGTTAATCTCTTCTTTGAGTAACTGTCTTCCTCCTTTGGGCATTCGGCTCTCCCCGCGTTGCCGATCCCACTTAGCCAGTAAATATAATTCCAGTCTTGACAACAGCCGGTGCTATTGATGACAGCCTAGATTAACATTTCTGTGCACCGATCGTCAACAATATTGTTTTTAGTAACTTTGAACCCCTCGTCTAAACGACCTAATATTAACAGATCAAACTTTACCAAAATACTGCCTTTAAGTTCTGCGACCCAAAGCATCTTATTCAGCACTCTAATCGAAAATAGGCGTTTCAGTATATCTAGCGCATATGCCAAATAATCTCTATGCGTTTGATTAACACGCGTTGCGTCCTTAAGCGCAATTAATCCATTAGCCCCTCCATTAGATCAGGACTAAGCTGAAGCAAACTCGTCGTTCCCAATTTTCGGCGCGATTTCGCTAGGACTTCAGGTGAGAGTGTTTTTCCAACGAATTAAAGATCGCCGTCGCTGAGGGAATAAACCGCAGGGCAACTGCCATAAGAGCAGCGAAGGTGGGCTGGGGTGAGCTCTTTTTAATCTTCAGCAATCGAACACTCTGACGTATTTCCATTCACGCAACCGACTATCGCTATGGCCTGCCGCCTCGGTTTTGCTCTGTATGAGTATGTAGCAAATTCCGAAACTTTTCGTAAAATTCTGAACTTTTAAAATTTTCGGCAAATTGCCAGCTATGTTCAATGAATTTGAATACTATTTGTTTCGCAAATGTACAATCTGGTTGTGGTCAAATTAAGCTACGAGGTCAAAACGCAGGAAATCGAACTGAAAGGAGGAATTGCTACAAAGACCAAGACCAATTACCGATTTCCGAGTGTTCGGCCATTCTATTGCAGTGGGGTAGGAGAAGCCGATGTTTAACGGTAATTTCTACGGTCTCGTGATTACTTTGCTGACGCTGGTGATTGCGGTCGTGTTGACCCTCCGGGAGGTCCAGGAGACCGGCATCCGCTTCGAGGTCACCATCCAGCCGGTTAAGGAATATGTGGCTGGTGAAGATCCAAAGCGGAGAGGCAAGCAGGACGAAAAGCCACAAATCGCCTTGAAGCCACGGCAAAGCGTAGAGTAGCCGTCCGGTGCTTGCGTGAAAACGTCGCGTGAGTATCGGGCGGGACGAGAGGCAATCGAGCGAAAGCGCTCAACAGACCTCCGCCTCAGCGTATCACGTGCTCGCCTCCTTTGCGGCCAACTCGTATGCTTCTTCGACGATTCGATAGAACTCGGCTGCTTTCTGATCTTCCGGCTCAACAAATAACTGTCGATACTCTCGGGCCTTCTGCCAAGGCTCTGTCCGCGCTGAGTATGGGGATTGACGGCAGTTCAAGTTCCTGATTTGTTCCCATTAAGGGAGACCGATCATGGAGCACCGAAAATTCAAACAGCGGCTAGCGGAACTTATCGCGGAACTCACGCCCGCGCAGGGCCGCAAGCTGATCGATACTCTTCGCGAGCGGAGCGCTGGAAATGAAACGCAAAAGCTCATCGATGGCCAGTTTCAGACCGATCTGAAATGCCCGCATTGCAAGGGGCGTCGCATCCATCGCCATGGTATGGCGCGGGGTCTGTGGCGTTACAAATGCCTGGCCTGCGCCAGGACGTTCAACGCTCTGACCGGCACGCCGCTGGCCCGGCTTCGAAAGCGGGACCGCTGGCTGAAATTCGCCGAAGCGCTCAACGGCTCGGAGACCGTCCGCGCCGCGGCGGTGCGGACCGGGATCGACAAGAGCACGTCCTTCCGCTGGAGGCATCGTTTTTTGAAGGCGCAGAAAGACCTTAAGGACCAGCGGCTGACCGGCATCGTCGAGGTCGACGAATGTTTCGTTCTGCAAAGCCGGAAAGGTGAGCGGCGCTTGCCGCGCAAGGCGAGGAAGCGCGGCGGCAAGGCTGAAAAGCCAGGCTTGTCCAGCGAACAAACGCCGATCCTGATCGCCCGCGACCGCTACGGCCATCATCTGGATGCGGTGTTGCACAATCGCTCGGAGGACGCCGTCAACGCGGTTTTGAAGGGAGCAGTTTCGAACACTGACGTGCTGCTGTGCATGGACGGCGATCCGGCGCTGATCGCTTTCGCCAAGGCAGAAGCGATCGAATACGAGCTGATCCTCGCCAGCCACGGCGAGCACGTGCATGAAAAGGTGCTGCACATCCAGACCGTCAATAGCTATATCAGCCGCTTCAAGAAATGGCTCAACCGCTTCAACGGCGTGGCGACGAAATATCTGCCCAACTATCTCGGCTGGCGGCGAATGCTGGAAAAATCCGCTGCTTCCCTTGCGCCCGAGCACTGCTTGGCCGCCGCCATTGGATGAAACACATACTCAACGCGGACAGAGCCATAAGGAAGAACTCTTCAATAGCGGAACGCTGCTTGTCCGCGTTGGCGATGATGTGTTGCAGATGACCGTCGATGAGTTTGTCAATTCGGAAGGCGTTCAAGCGTTCAGTGAGCAGTTGAGCGAGAAATTCGCATGCTCCTTGGAAAAAGCGGTGGAATGGGCGCAGCGTTCTTCACGGCCTGCAATGAGAATCCCGATAGAGTTTCTGTTCACGGGCGGCGGCAATACGCTTCCCATGGTGCGAGCCCTGGCCACATATACTCCCTATGATTGGGATTACAATATGTCCGAGCCTGACTTCGACAGTTGGCCGGCATTGAGTGAGAATGCGTCCAGCCGCCAGCTTGTCGTCGCAGTGGGCGGGGCAATGTTGGAGCTTCCCAAAGTCACCGTACCGGAATGATTCTCTTGAAGCCTGCCTTTGAGCTCTGCCATGGTTCCGGTGCGTGCCCAGCTCGATATAAAGTGTCTTCATGCTGCGCGGCAGTTCTAGCCTGACCTATCGGTATGAGAAGCGAAAACTACCGGCAAGCAAGAATGGCTGAGCGAACAAAACCGAAAGGCACGCGTTCCTGTTCGAGGCGGACGCCCGAACCCAATCGATTATAGCGCAGATCGTCATAGAGGGCGTGCTCTTCGCTGTCGAGGTGGCTAAGCTCCGCCGACTGAGGTGCCGCCTCGAAGCCCCAATGGAAACGATGGGTAAGCAGCGTTGCCCGATCCATCAGGAGGGATTTTGTCTGCGGGAACATGGCGCGCAGACGGTCGAGAATGGCGAAGCCGTGTGTGTCGATATCGCCCCAATAGATCACTGCACAACATGCGAGCCAACGGGTTGCTGCAAGGCGTTCGACGCCATAGCCGGCTCCAAAGATTATCAGGCTGTCAGGCACGTCGGGAAAGGCCAGGAATGTGACCTCATTTTCGACGATAAAAATGCGCTTTGCGCCGATTTCGAGCCGGGCAAACTCCGATGCCGGCACTGTGAGATCCGTGAGAGAGGCGATTGCCAGACAAGAATTGAGCAGCCGGAAACGTATGAGGGCTGGCTTCGATTTGAGACCGTATCGCGCCTCGAAGGACTGCCCAGCCACGTGCCCGTTTTCAATTGCATTGGCAGGCAAAAGGAATTCCATCAGTTCACTAATCAATACCTTTCGCGCCTCGATGAATTTGGTGTCGACGCCCGGGGCATCGATCTGTCGAACATACACACCGGACTTCGGATGCGCGAGAAACCAGTCGATTACGTCGAGAATTCGTTCCCAATCGTCGCTATGATCCAGCAGCGCGAAGGGTTTCTTTGCTATCCAGGCCACAAGCCCCGGCAAGCGCGCTGATGTGACCGCCGCAAGCTCCGCAAATTGTTCAGCCTCGGCGCTGCGTCCGATCTGGGCAAGGGCGTCGTCAAGAGACGGCAATATCCACGCTGTTGGAAGAGGATTCCGGCCAAGCTGGCGCGTATTGACATCCCGCCATTCGATTTCGAAGCCTATGCCCATTTGGGTCCGCGATGCTGCGTTCAGCGATTGAACCCAGTTGCGAACGGTTTCGAAAGCGGACCCAAGCTCGTCCGCGCGTGGTCCGCGCAAACGTCGCCGATAGGGAAACTGGATCGACGGCTCGACGATCCCGTCAGCAATCTTGTCGAGCACGCAAGCCAGAAGGTGACCGCGAGACCACAAACGTTCCGTCTCGGCGCGGATATCCTCAGGCGTCGTCCAATTGCTCATGCCGCCCGTATCTGTGAGTTCGATCGCTCGTCCAACGACCTGCTCCGCTTCTCCTCGCGATATTCCTCGATCGTCAAATTGCGGAGAAAAGAGCGCTTGCCATCCTCATTGTGGACGAAGCCGACCGCGGAAACATGCGGCTCGATGACATGGATTTTCTGCAGCGGCGTCGCGATGAGCAGTTGCAGTCCCATTTTCCTGAACAATTTCAGGCCGAACTCCGCGGCCTCGTCGGAGCCGCGCCCGAACGCCTCGTCGATCATGACGAAATGGAACGCGCGCGAGCGTTCCGAGCTCTTGTCCAGTCCAAACTGGTAGGCAAGACTCGCTGCCAGGATCGTATAGGCGAGCTTCTCCTTCTGTCCGCCTGACTTGCCCCCGGAATCGGAATAGTGCTCGCGCTCGGTCTCATCGGCACGCCAGCGCTCCGATGCGGAAAATTCGAACCAGTTGCGGACGTCGGTGACTTTTTGCGTCCATCGCTGGTCGGTCCCGGTGTAGCCTTCGCGCCCGCGAAAACGCTCGATCACGCGTTTCACCTCCAGGAATTTCGCTTCCGCATAGGTGTTGTCCTCGCTGCCCGTCAGCGTGTTCTCGGTGCATTTCCGCATATCCTGCTGGAATTCTCGGATCTCGGAATTTGCCGTCGATGTCGCCTCGACCGAAATATAAGTGCCGTCGTGATAATCGATGTCGCGGAGCGAGCCATTGATCGTCTCGATCCGGTCGCGGATCGTACGCTCTTCCTCCCGCAGCTTGGATTGGAAGCCGGCGACCTCGCGGATGGCATTCTCGTTGAGCAAGGATTTGAAGCGCACCTCGAAGCGCGGCAAACCTTCCTCGCGTAACGATGTAAGCATCTTGCGGTATTCATCAGCCGCCTCCACGGAGCTGTCGACATCGCGTGTTTCTTCCGGATAGAGATTGCGGTAGTCGCTCATGGCGGCCGCTATACGACCGCCGAGCGTGCGCAAGCTCCCTTGCCGGGAATCGATACGGTCCTGGAGGGCTTTGCGAATCTCGCTTTCGCGGATGTGGCAGCCTTCGATGGTCAGCTTCTGCGCGCCGAGTGCCTCTTCGCGCAGCGCATCGAGCATCTGGGCCGCCGCCAGGCGTTTGTCCTCCGGGATTGCATCGATGTCTGCCTCCGCAGTCCCACGGCGGCGGCAAAGCTCCTCGCGCCGATCCGTGGTCTTCGCTTCCTCTCGGTTGGCGTTATCAAGTTTTACGCGCAGATCGCGATATCCGGCCTCCGCCTCCTTCTGGCGGGCGCGAAGCGCCTGTAGAATGTCCGAGCCTTCGGCCAGCTCTTGCCGTTCCGCTTCCAGCGTCTCGATCTCAAGGACGACCGAGCTCCAGTCGATATCGGCAAAACTTTCGAACGCGCTGAGCTTCTCAAGCCGTCCCCTGCGATCAGAAAGCGAGCGCAATTTCGTCTGCACATCTGCAATGTCCCGGCCAAGCGTCTGGACGACCTTCTCCATCGCCCGCGCCTGCGTCTCCAGTGCGGCGATCTTGGCGGCATTCGACCAGCCGAGCACATAGCGCGTCCGGTCGTCGATGCGGTGACGGTCATCCTTCTCATGACGATCGCCGCCGGTTCTGATCTGCCCGCTCTTCGTGATCGCTCTCGTCTCGCGCCGGAACTGCTCGATGCTGGTGCAGCAGACATGGTCGAAACGCTTGTCGACCTCACGCTGCAGCCAGTGATAGAGCGGCGTGTCGTCGCGCAGGCGCAGCTTCTCCGAAAGCGCCTGCGGATGTCGCCGTTGCCGCTGGACAGGAACATCCGCGGGCACACGGAAATAGACGAGACGCGCGCCGATATCGCCTTCCGCCCAGGCCGACACCACATCGTAATGGCGCACGGGCACAAGCAGCGTCTGGGCAAAGCCGCGCAGCAGCCGCTCGGCCGCCCCCTCCCACTCGGCCGCATCCTTGCGCACCTCGATCAGCTCTCCAGCAAAGGGCACGGCATCCGGCGCAATGCCTGTCTCCTCGCATAGCCGCTCGCGCAACGCGATCATCGGGGCCGGCAGATTCGAACGCCGCCGCTTCAGGGATGCGATTTCCTTCAGATGCGTATCATGCTCATCGCGCTTCGCATGGAAGTCGATTTCCAGCTCGACGCGTTTGTTCTGGAGCGCACTTTCCTCGTCAACGGCCGTCATACGCTGCTGCCGGACTGCCACCTGATTGTCGGCGAAGCTATCCGGCGATTTGGGCATGTCGAAGCCGAGCGCTGTGGCGACTGCAGCATAACCGTCCGCACGCCGCTTGCGGTCGTCGCGCAAGGCCGATCTCTGCCGCAATTCAAGCTCGATCTGACTGAGCCGCGCCCCGCCATTCGCATTGATGTCCTTCTCCAACGCCCGCCGCGTCTGCTCGTTCTCGGCCTCCCTGACGCGCAGATTGGCGATCCGCTGCCCGAGACGGTGGAGATCCTCATCAAGCGACTTCATCCGTTCATTGATCAAGGCGCACAGATGGGTTGCCATATAGGCTTTCAGGGCATCCCTGGCGACTGTGAGTCCTTCAACTTCTGCAGTCAGATCGGCGTGTCTGTCACAGTCCGACACGATCGGCGTCAGCCGCTCGATCTGGTTGCGCGCTTTCACCACCTCGCCATGAGCGCGGGTGAGATCGTCGAAGTGACGGATCATCTGTTCGATCCGCTCCTCGACGGGGAACGGCTCCAGCATGTGACGGCGCACGAACCCGGTAAGATCGCCAACCGTCTTCATCGAGACCGTCTGCAGGAAGAGGTCGATAGCCTGCTCTCCAGCGATACCGAAGCGGCGGCGGAAATCGGCTCCATAGGGCGGATAGTTGTCGTGGAGCGTAATGCCTGGCGTCTTGCGCAGACGCTTTTTCAAGCCATTGATATCGCGGCCGAAGCCTGCGAAATGCTCTTTGATCGACAGGGCGCTTTCAGCGACAACGAAGAAGCGGGCTGGTTGACCGTGCGGCTCCTTGAACCAGAACACTTGCGCGAGTGTCAACGTCTCGTTGAAGCCGGCATTGTAAAAGCGGCCTAGTATGACGGAGTAGGTCTTGCCAGGGGTGCGCAATGAGACAGGCCTAGCGCCGCTGCCAGTCGATGTGCGCTCACTCTTGTAGGTTCCGAGCACGTAGGAGCGAAGATCGCGCTCGGCGCGCTCCGCCTGTCCCGCCTTGTTGTAGTTGATGCGGTGGGCCGGTACGAGCAATGTCGTGATCGCATCGACCAGTGTCGATTTTCCAGCCCCGTTCTGGCCAGTCAGCAATCCGTTGCCGCCTGACAGGTCCAGGCTCCAGATATGCCGGTCAAATGTGCCCCAGTTCAGCACTTCAACCGACATCAGCCGGACGCCAGGACGTTCGCCCTCCTGCTCTTCCCGTTCCGAAGTCTGTCCGCCCGGGGATGGCGCAACCGTTGTCAGATCGTCCAGGAGAGTGTTCATGTTCCATCTGCCATTTCGCGTTTCGAGGAGGCATAGGCCGCATAGTCGGCAAGACTCTGGTCCAACTCGTTCAGCCATTGCGCATCAACGAAAGCCGCCAGGATACGGCGGACCTCGAAGGCATCGCCGCCGCGCTTGATCGGCCGGAGAAAACCGAGTTCGACGATCTTCTGCAGATCGCGGCCCAGCCGGTCGGCCTGTTTAGCTTCGTTGCTCGATTCGCGGATCAGGTGACGGCTGAGATCGTGGATCTCTTCGCGCGTCAAAACGAGCTGAGTGTCGCCGCCGGAGGCATCAGCTTCGGCAAGACGGCGGCGCAGCAAGGCGAGCGTCAGGCTTACCGAATAGCTGAGCTGACGGCGAGGCACAAGACGCGGCAGCGGCGTTTCGCCCTCGATCTCCCGGCGCTGTCTCAGATAAGCGAACCCCTCGGCCTCATCGAGTATCAGATCGAGACCGATGATCCCGACATAGTCGCGGATCTGCGACTTATGCTGCATCAGATCCTGCCATAAATCCGCAGAGCGCTCTCGCTCGACCACCCCCTTCATCAGTGCGATCAAGGTCGGCGGAAGGTCGTCTTGAACGCTGCCGGCACGGATGTCGTTCATGGCGCTAACTCCCTGTCTCGGAGGTTTTGTCTTGCGAAGCACTCTGCCGCACGAAGACGATCCGTGGCATGGTGGCGCGTCGCGTTACACCTTTGGCGTCGCGCCACTCGATGCAGGCCCGATCTCCGTCGTCGATCACGCTGTCTGCGTTTTCCGATGCGATCGACAGATAAGCGACGAGTTCGGCAAGCCCGAGTTCCAGCGGATACGCCTCGACAATGTCGGTGAGAGCGACCTGATCCTCGCTTTGCAACGCTCGCCAGATCTGAGCTTCGAGACGGCGCTTGTCGACATGCACCAGATCGAACAGCGCATCTGCCGGGATGTCGATATCAGCAGCACCGGGCGCAGCATCGTCCAGCGCAGGTCTTAATGGTGGTAAGAAGAGCGGCCTGTCCATCGGCAACGCGATCTCCGGCGCCAAAGCATCGAGCTCCATGAAGTCGCCCGCCGGCGGTGCATCACTGATCTCTACGGCGCGGACCTCAATGTCCCGTAGAATACGCATGATACGACGGTTCTCCAGCCAGGCCTTGTCATCCAGATAGCGGCGCAACTCACCGGAAAGCTTCGCGACCGTACGCTGGGTTGCCTCGGCTGCGGTCAGCCAGTCATAGTGGACACGTTTGATTCGACGGTTCGGCTGCAGGTTTCTGACAGGATCGAGCGTCAGCATGCGCTCCAGGAGATGCGTCAGCTCGTCCTGACGGTCGGTCGACATCAGAAGATCATAGAAGGCGCGGAAGCTTCGACCTTGGTCGCTTTCGGCGATGGCATCGCGATCGCCGAGAATGGCTTCGAGGAGCTCGCCCTTGCTCCCTTCCCAGGCGGAAATCTTGACCCGGGCGTCGCGGTCAAGCTGACGGAAATTCTGCTCGACGGCGCGGAAATCCGACAAGAGGCTCTGGGCAGTCTCGACGATCAAATGGAACCGGTCGCGGATCACGGCGTCATCGAGCACAGGCACCTCACCGGCCCTGAGACGTGCGATTTCCGCATCGATCGCGGCGCGGCGGCGCATCAATTCCTCGATGCGCGCGGCAATATCGGGCTCGGTATCGTTGATCAGATCGCGCAGCAGGTCGAAAATCGTCCTGAGCCGTGACTCGGTGCCAATGAAGGTGCGGCGGCCAAGACCTGACAGCCATGTGAGCGCGGCTTCTGTGGCTGGCGTGATGTCGAACTGCGCCTCGTCGCTACCGGCAACGTAGCGTTTGCGCAGCCAGCCATTCTTGTCCGATGCCCAATCGTCCAGATAAGCCTTCGCCTCGCGTGGAAATCTGTCGTCGCCCTGTTCCCGGCGCAAGCTGAAGAGCTCATCCTCAAGATGGCGCACCAGATCCGATTCCTGCATTTGGCGTACATTGGGCTTCAGGAACACGCGGTTCAGAAAGCTCGCTATTAGCGGACCATGATCAGCTTTTAGAAGCCGCCACGCCGGATGGCTTGAACGCAGGGTCTCGAGCGTCTGAAGATCCATCGTACGGTCGCCCAACCTGATAGCGAATTAAAGTTGCAATCAGATCGAACGTATCGTGAACTGAATAAGCGGGCAATGATTGGTGTATGTATTGAACTGGTTTAGGCTGCGTTGACAAAAGCGGGTAGCCAGATATGGGCGGCAGCGAGCGCGAGGAATCCAGCGTAAGACAGTTTCGTTTTGTCATAGCGCGTGGCGATGCGCCGGAACTGTTTCAGTTTACCAAACATGCGCTCGATCCGATTGCGATCCTTGTAGGCTTTGAAGTCGCAGGCAGGCGGATCTTTGCGATTTGTTTTCGGCGGAATGACTGGTCCAATGCCTTTCATGAGCAGGGCAGATCGAACGTCGTCGCTGTCAAACCCTTTGTCCGCCAACATGATTTTCGGTTTGTTGACCGGCAATTTCAACAGGTCGTCTACGCCGCGATAGTCCGAGGTTTCGCCGCCTGTGAGGACAAAGCCAAGAGGGCGTCCTTTACCGTCTGACCGGGCGTGGATCTTTGTCGAAAAGCCGCCGCGGCTTCGACCAAGAGCATTTGAATGAGTTCCCCTTTTCCGCCCGCTGCCTGAGCATGAGCGCGAACGGTGGTGCTGTCCATCATGTGAGCCCAGTCGTCGGTGAGCCCCAGTTCGACAAGCGTTTCGAGGATCGCATCCCACACACCCATCTCCGCCCAGCGCCTGAAACGGACGTAGACGGAATTCCATTTGCCATAGTCTGGCGGCAGGTATCGCCACGGTGCGCCCGTGCGCATGATCCACATCATGCCATTGAAATATCTGCGATTATCCTGTGCTGGTCGCGCCCACCGGCCACGTTCTGATGGAAGGAGCGGGGCAATGATTTCCCACGCTGCATCGCTGACGTCACTCGGATATCCCAAAGATGCCTCCCCTAAAAGACATCCTTGAATCAAAACTCAACTGATTTGGGAATCCCTTTTGTCAACGCAGCCTAATTAGTCCGCCGAGGATTGCCGCATTGTAATCGCGAACCAGACAATAGTGTTCGGGGCAGCTTCTGGCTGACCTTGGGCTCGCAAAAAACGCAATATTGCAGCATGGCCCGCTTGATTTTATGTAGATCGCAAGGAGATACCCTCGACGAACACATGACGCCAGACACGCCTGGCGTCACAGGCGCAGGCGTTGGAAAGAGCACGTAGCGCAACTGGCTTGGCAGGAAACTGAAATGAGTAACCACGGCAGAAGATAGGGTGTGCAGCTCATGCACTCCGTCATCAACTTTTGCGGTTTGGTCGCTCGTTGCTCGGCAATGGCTTGTCTGGCAAATAAGGATGGATCGCCATCATCATGACGTGGGATGAGCTAAGCCGCAAGGCAGGCAAGGTAAAAGAAAAGCCGGCTGCTAGTGCGACACAGCAACGGGAGCAATCCACCGACGACACCAAACGGTGAGTCGATGTGCAGCTAGGTTACAGATCTTTACTGCGCATGGGGACTTATCGAATGCGCGATCCGCTCGAATATCTTGCGTTCTGAACGGTTTTGTCCGCACTCAGAACATTAGCACATAACCTGGCCCATGCTTTATTCAGAGTAGGCAGGGGAACATACGTCACCCTCTCTAGTGATATTACCGTTTCCGGGGAGGTGATTTTGTTGTTGATTTTGACGTTTTGGCTGGAGGCTTCGCGGTAGCTTTAACCGGAGCTTTCTTGGTTGAAGCTTTAGGTGCTGTTTTTGCCGGTGCTTTCGGAGCCGGTTTTGCAGCAGCTTTGGATTTTGACTTTGGTCGGTCTTCTGTCTGTGTAAGTGCTGTCGCGCTCACAGCCTTAATTTCCGCTTTTGTGAGCGAGCCTGGGTCTTTAATCCCTCTGGCAGCAATCGACGCAATGCGTTTTGAGGTTTTTTCGTTTTCAGCCATTTCGTTATTCCGTTTAAAGAGGAGATGATTGTTGACATGGGATCAACAAAATACACCATCCTTGATTCTCCTCTTGTGCGGCAACCCTTTGTGCAAAAAAGTCTAGAAAACACAGTATTTAGTGTCACATGCTACGCAGTTATTGCTTTCTCCAATTGATCCAGCCCAGATCGTCCGTTGCCGGCAATCATATAAAGGCTGTAGGCATTTCGCCCCATAAAGAATTCCCCGGCCGCCTGGTTTATAGATCGGCGCATGGTCCTCAACCCCACAGGGAGGCCAATGGCGCTGCTGCCAGATTGTCGCCGAAAGGCACGACATCCGTGCTGTCATAGAGAACGATGCCAGAGGCGAAGCGGTCCCCGCAGGCTTCGGCCAGGGCGCGAAGGCCGGTGAAGTCACCGGCCTTGACTGTGGCGCTCGCCTTGACCTCGATACCTGCGATCATTCCGTCATCACGCTCAAGCACGATGTCCACCTCGCGCATGTCCCGGTCCCGGAAATGATAAGGTGTCAACCGCAGGTCTGAGGCCGTCATGAGCTTGAGCACTTCCGAGAACACGAAACTCTCAAGCAGCGCCCCGAAGGTCCCGCGATCAGCCTTCACCCTGTCGAAGGTCAGCCCTCGCGCACTGGCCAGGAGGCAGGAATCGAGGAAATGCAACTTCGGTGTCTTGACGATGCGCTTTAGCGCATTGGTGAACCAGGGCTGCAGTGTCGCGATCAGAAACACCTGTTCGAGCAAGCCAACATAGCGCTGCCCAGTCTTGTGGCTGACATTGATGCCAGCTCCGAACTGCGAGTAGTTGACCAACTGACTGGAGTGCTCGGCGAGGAGCCGCACGAATTTCGGAAGCTCAGTCAGCTTCTCCACGTCCGCGATGTCCTTGAGATCGCGCGTCAGGATCGACGTGAGATAGGACCGCGCCCAGTCCTGACGCCGCCGCTCGCTTTCGCGGGCAATTGCTTCGGGAAATCCCCCAAGCAGAACGAGGTGGACGAGATCATCGCCGACAATCGCCTTGCGCTGATTTTGCAGCTTTCCCTCGAAGAGACGCTCAAGAAAGCTCGGCGTCCGGCCTTCAACCTCTGCCCTCGCCAGCGGCAGAATCTGGAGGGTCTCCATCCGGCCGGCGAGACTGTCAGCGATCCGCGGCAGGGTTAGCACATTCGCCGACCCCGTGAGGAGAAAACGGCCTGGACGATAATCTTCGTCGACCGTTTTCTTGATCGCCAGCAGCAGGTCGGGTGCGCGCTGGACCTCATCGATGATGGCTCGGTCCAGGCCCCGGATGAAACCGGCCGGATCAGACTGAGCAGCCTCGAGGACGGTTCGATCATCGAGTGTAATATAGTCTCGACCGACTTCCCCCATCTTCTTGACGAGCGTGGTCTTGCCAGCCCGGCGTGGTCCCACGATCAGAACCACGGGCGTATCCGAAAGGGCTTCATCGGCCCGACGCTCTACAAACCGTTTGAACATCCCATCCCCGAATCACCGACAGTTTGGAACTATCTATCTCGGCTAATTGGAAGTCAATGTCTCGCAAATTGGAACTCAACAAATCGAATGGGGAAATGGAACGCCATCAGGATTGAACTGTGACCTTCGGCTTCGAAGGGCAAAAATGTGCTGGCCAACCTGCATCTCGCCAATACAAACGTCGCTGCCTTCCTGCGCCTAAGTCTGGCAGCAATAGTCAGCCCATTTCTGCATCAGCCCCCTACGTTTAAGCAGCAGGTCACTTCGCCGGTAGGCGCGCTCGACCTCGCTTCCAACTTCATGTGCCAAGCACAATTCACTAATTTCTCTGGGAAAATCTGTGGCCTCGGCTGCCCAGTCGCGGAAGGTGGAACGAAAGCCGTGCACAGTGATGCCGCTGCGGCCCATGCGTCGCAGCAGCATCTCCATAGCCATGCCCGACAGCGGACGACCGTCACGATGACCGGGAAAGACATAGCTATTGCCCGCAAGGCACGGCAGTGATGAAATGATCTTTAAAGCGTGAGTGGAGAGCGGCACGCGATGCTCCTTTCGCGCCTTCATTCGCTCGGCCGGTATCACCCACAGATCGCCACTCAATTCAGAACGATCCGCGTTCAGAACTTCGCTCGTGCGGCATGCCGTCAGGATAGTGGTCTCCAATGCCCTGGCCGCAAGCGCGTCACGGCCGCGCAGATCGGCCATGAAGGCAGGCAGCTCCTGCCATGGCAGGGCGGGATGATGTCGGACGGTGTGAACCTTGGCGCGGGCTGGCAAGAGATGTTTCAGATTCCCGCGCCACATTGCCGGATTCACGCCAGAGCGGTAGCCCTTAGCCGCTGCCCAATCCAGCACGGCTTCAATCCGCTCACGGACCTTTGATGCTGTCTCATTCTTGGTCGTCCAGATCGGCGCGAGGACATGCAGTACATCATCAACGGTGATGGTGGCCACATCGCGCTTACCGAAGGCAGGATAGGCGTAGCGCTCCAGCTCCGATTCCCAGCGATGCGCAGTCCGTGCGCCGCGCCAGCCCGCTTTGTGAGCCTGGATGTAGGCCGCAGCCGCTTTGTCGAAGGTCATCCCCTTCGAGGCCCTGCCGTCAGCTCTGCGAGCTTCGATTGGGTCGACGCCCTGTCGTGTCAGCTTCCTGGCATCAGCAGCCTTCTCACGGGCATCGGCGAGCGAAATTTCAGGATAAGGTCCGAGCCCCATATCGCGTGTTCGGCCGCCGATCTTGAACCGGAAAATCCAGGACCGCGCGCCACCATCCGTCACCTTCAGATAGAGGCCATATCCATCATTGTGCAGTCCTGTCTGCGCGGTCTTGCGCACCCTCACATCGGTCAACTTGCCCATACTTCAGCCCATATCAAAAGCGGTTGCTTGGATGCTATGCGAAGCGACGGGCAGAGACAAGGAGAGACGTTAACTTGCTTATAAAACCTACGAATTATGATATTTCCGGAGATTTGAAGCGATGCGGTGAGAAGCTAGTACGGTGCCCTCTTGCGGCACCATTTCTCCGAACAATTGGGAATTGCGAGAAGTGCACCGGGAGGCGTTCCGGTGCAATCGGGGGTAATGGGAGAAGGGAAGGCGAGAGGGGAAGGAGCGGGCTGAAAAAGGCGTGGTTACAAGGTGGTTACAAGACTGGAGGTCTCGGCCTTTACTCAGGCTGGATTGCCAGTCCCGGATCGCGTTAACGCATTCGCTGATGACTTTAGAGCTATTCGCACAAGTTGGTGACGGGATGATTGTGTGAAGGCGGCGTATCATGGGGGTGTTCAATGCCTCCACTTCTCCACCGAAGGAGCGATACGCCGTGTCCCAGGATAACGTCACCAAGCTGGTTCAGCCAGGAAGCTTTTCAGATCCTCTCACCGATGTGCTGCGCCAAGGCGCGCGAACATTGCTCGCCCAGGCAGTCGAAGCCGAAGTTGCGGCCTTCCTGGGCAAGCATGAGGATCTCAAGACCGAAGACGGCCATCAGCGCGTCGTTCGCCATGGCCATCTGCCGGAGCGCGAGATCATGACCGGCATCGGGCCGGTTGCCGTGCGCCAGCCGCGCGTGCGAGATCGGGGTACGGCTGGCGGTGACGAAGTAAGCCGCGTCCGGTTTACGTCGGCGATCCTGCCACCTTATGCCCGGCGCACCAAGAGCCTCGAAGTGCTACTGCCGATCCTCTACCTCAAGGGCATCTCGACTGGCGATTTTGCCGAGGCGTTAGCCGCCTTGCTTGGGCCGGATGCGCCTGGCCTTTCGGCTTCGACCATCGGGCGGCTGAAGGAGACCTGGTCGGACGAGCACGCGCGTTGGCGGAAGCGCGACCTTTCGGCACGCCGCTATGTCTATGTCTGGGCGGATGGTATTTATCTGCAAGCGCGGCTTGAGGACGAGAAGCAATGCATTCTCGTGATCATCGGGGCGACGCCCGAGGGCAGGAAGGAGCTTGTCGGCTTCACCGACGGCGTCCGTGAAAGCGCACATGACTGGCGCGAACTTCTGCTCGATCTCAAGCGGCGCGGCCTTGTCATCCCGCCGAAGCTCGCGGTTGCCGACGGCGGTCTCGGGTTCTGGAAGGCACTTGGTGAGATCTGGCCGCAATGCCGCGAACAGCGCTGTTGGGTTCATAAGACCGCCAACGTTCTGAACAAGCTACCGAAGAGCCAGCAGCCAAAAGCCAAGCGGCTGTGCCAAGAAATCTGGATGGCGGAAACAAAAAGCGATGCCGAAACTGCGTTCGATGCCTTCATCGAAACGTACACTTTGAAGTACGAGAAGGCTGCGACATGCCTCGCCAAGGATCGCGATCCGCTGCTCGCTTTCTATGACTTTCCCGCCGAGCATTGGGTCCATCTGCGCACCACGAACCCCATAGAAAGTACGTTCGCGACCGTCCGTCACCGAACCGTTCGGGCGAAGGGCTGCCTGTCAAACAAGACGGCACTGGCCATGGTCTTCAAGCTTGTCGATGGCGCCCAGAAAACCTGGCGCCGGCTAAATGGGCCGGCGCAGTTGCCAAAAATCATTCGGGGTGTGAAATTCTCAGATGGACTTGAGGTTGCCGCAGACGGCCAGCATCAAGCCCAAACCGCCGCCGCCTGATCCATCAGGCCGTCACCAAGATTTCACGCATAGCTCTCTAACGATCCTAACCTACCTTCCCGAATCTGGAGTAGCTCAAATGCAGGCGCAATATCGAGGCGCGCTAGCCCTGTTGTTCGTACTGGCCGGCTCTATCGCAGCATCAGCTCAAAACAAGTCATTCGGCATATTCAGCGGATCGCCAAAGGTCTCATTTGATATCGACGGGCGAAATGTTCGCCTCTTGGAGCCATTATCGTTCACCGACAGCGAGGGCATAACTTGGCTCGTTCCGCGAAACTTCGTCTCTGATGGGGCGTCAATCCCGAAAATATTCTGGTCCTTCATTGGGGGACCATTCGCAGGCCGACACCGCGATGCAGCAATTGTCCATGATTACTTCTGCGAACGCCGAACATATGATTGGCGCCGTGTTCACCGAACTTTCTACAAGGCCATGCGAGCCCGCGGTGTCAGTCAATCTCGTGCTTGGATCATGTATAAAGCGGTTATGACCTTCGGTCCGCGCTGGGAAGCCCGCAAGCCAATTCCCGAATGCCAACCAGGCCCGCACTTTCGTCCTGATCAGTGTGTGCTCAACCAAGCTCCTCCCGAAATAGTTTACCCGGCTATTACAGCGGAGGCGAAAAGACAGTTTATCTCCGAATTGGTGGCCGAAGGCTTCGAGGCCGAAGCCTCAGAGCTATCTTCTATCTTAGAAAATTCGAATTAGCGCTTACGCAGGTCTTGCAGCTTAGTTTTTGAGTCCAGATAGAGATCGCTATTCATGAGTAAACGAAACTGACGACGCATGTCATCATGCGACACGTCTGCAGAGTCGAGCTCCGGCAGTATCCACCATTCAAGTGGCCCTCCATAGGGTGCATCAGCCTTTACTATGCAAGACAAACCCTCACCAAAAAAATAAAAGCTCAGCTCTCTTCCTTTGCGCATTTTAATCGGCTTCGAATTGGTACCTTTGCAGAAGCCAGAGCGCATCAAGTCCTCATCCTCACCGTAGCGGCCGGAGAAGAAATTTCTGCACGCGTTGCACAGGGTCCTAGAAGAAATTTGCCTCACCGGCCGATAGCCAAACAGATCGATTTCAAATCGCAACGCCCGATAGACCGTGTCTATGACGTAGAAGTTATCCGGATCGATTGCCAGCATCTCACCAAGCAGACCTTTTGGCACGATCTTTAGATCTGGTCCGATGCCGCGTCCCAACTTCACGAGCTTCTGTATTCCTCTCACTGCTGCTTGATAGGTTTTGAAAACATCCTGCTTCCCATATCTTGCGTCAGGCAATTGTTCCAGGCTGATGAATGGTGCGTGAAAGCCAAGTTTGCCGCCGACATGGAGCGATCTGGCTACTCCTCTACCACCCTCCTCCTGTCGCTCCAGACCGGCCATAAACACGATTGCGCAAGCCGAGTAGCACTCCGCGCCATCAGGAACGACAGTGCTAACGAAGTTATTCAGTAAGAACTCCGCGAGAACGAGCGCCTCGCTGTAAAGCCCGCCTCTACTATCAAGGCAAAGCTTTGCGTACGGTCCTTCGCTATGGAACTTGCCGTCATTGAAAGCTGACCGGAGCTTTCTTGCGTCGCCTTTTTCGATAGGCCCGCTCAAACTTATATTACATGGCAAAACGTCATTGAGGTCAGCCTTGTGGACCGCCTTCGTCTTAAGCACACGAACAGTTGCAGCATTGGTCTGCGTGCACACGGAAATTGAAATAACTGCAAGTATCAAGAGTTGTATAATTCGCACCGGATCAGTTCTCGCTATCTTGCCGCCACAGTTGCTGAAATCACCTCTGATGGCAGCCAGTCCAAGTTTAGTCGATTATGCACAAGTTCATGACGTTGAACCAGCAGCAGGAGAAGCACAAAATAGGAGTTGTGGGCTCGCGCGGACAGCAGTTTGTTGCCCAAATCATCTGTAAATTATGATTCATGCGTTGCAGACGGGCACCATTCCGCTTTGGACGGATAGCTTAGAAAGCGGTGAATAAAACACTTCGCCTGCGGACGGGTGTAATGCACAACTGTCGTTGAGCGGACAAGATCGCCGTTGGACCAAGCGCGAAATGGTGGCGGAGGCGAACGTCGGCTTTCACCGCACTCTCACCGTCATTTGCAACGACGTGGGTGGGATGATATTAGGCCAAAAGCTACCGTCGATAGTAGCCGCAGCTGATCACCTGAGCTCACATGTCACGCGCTCAGCCTTGGGACGACCGTATGCAAGATCGAGGATCAGCCTCGCCGCCCGCAAGCGTGTCATTTCCGGAGGCTCTGTCCGCGTTGAGTATGTGTTTCATCCAATGGCGGCGGCCAAGCAGTGCTCGGGCGCAAGGGAAGCAGCGGATTTTTCCAGCATTCGCCGCCAGCCGAGATAGTTGGGCAGATATTTCGTCGCCACGCCGTTGAAGCGGTTGAGCCATTTCTTGAAGCGGCTGATATAGCTATTGACGGTCTGGATGTGCAGCACCTTTTCATGCACGTGCTCGCCGTGGCTGGCGAGGATCAGCTCGTATTCGATCGCTTCTGCCTTGGCGAAAGCGATCAGCGCCGGATCGCCGTCCATGCACAGCAGCACGTCAGTGTTCGAAACTGCTCCCTTCAAAACCGCGTTGACGGCGTCCTCCGAGCGATTGTGCAACACCGCATCCAGATGATGGCCGTAGCGGTCGCGGGCGATCAGGATCGGCGTTTGTTCGCTGGACAAGCCTGGCTTTTCAGCCTTGCCGCCGCGCTTCCTCGCCTTGCGCGGCAAGCGCCGCTCACCTTTCCGGCTTTGCAGAACGAAACATTCGTCGACCTCGACGATGCCGGTCAGCCGCTGGTCCTTAAGGTCTTTCTGCGCCTTCAAAAAACGATGCCTCCAGCGGAAGGACGTGCTCTTGTCGATCCCGGTCCGCACCGCCGCGGCGCGGACGGTCTCCGAGCCGTTGAGCGCTTCGGCGAATTTCAGCCAGCGGTCCCGCTTTCGAAGCCGGGCCAGCGGCGTGCCGGTCAGAGCGTTGAACGTCCTGGCGCAGGCCAGGCATTTGTAACGCCACAGACCCCGCGCCATACCATGGCGATGGATGCGACGCCCCTTGCAATGCGGGCATTTCAGATCGGTCTGAAACTGGCCATCGATGAGCTTTTGCGTTTCATTTCCAGCGCTCCGCTCGCGAAGAGTATCGATCAGCTTGCGGCCCTGCGCGGGCGTGAGTTCCGCGATAAGTTCCGCTAGCCGCTGTTTGAATTTTCGGTGCTCCATGATCGGTCTCCCTTAATGGGAACAAATCAGGAACTTGAGCTGCCGTCAATCCCCATACTCAGCGCGGACAGAGCCTCAAGAAATACTTTTAGCTTGGCCATGATTGCGACTTGCGCTGTTCCATCTGACGTCGACGCCCCCTTACATGGTAGTCGACTTGTGTGTCTCAGGGCTTAGCTACGCCAGTCGGGTTCGTCGCGGTCGAGCACTGTCTTCAGATAGGTGAAATGCCGGTCGGCCATCCCGCGATATGCGTGCCAGCCTTCAGCGGTGACGCGGGCGACGTCGTCGCTCAGCACCGCTAGCGGCTCGCCGCTGGATTTTGCCAAAATCAGCGTCTGTGCCGCCTTTTCAAAGAAATATAGGTCCTCAAAAGCCGCCGCCACTGTCGGTCCGGTGACCGAGATGCCATGATTTCCCATAATCAACACAGTATTTCCGTGCATTGCAGCGGCCAGGTGCCTGCCTTCTTCGGCACTGTCCGAGATTCCTCCAAATTCCAGATCATAGCCGATGCGCCCGAAGAAGCGAGCTGTGTTGTTGTCGATGGGAAGTAGCGTGGGATCCTTGAGACAGGCCAGCGCACTGGCATATGGCGAATGCACATGCAGGATCACGCGGGCTTCAGGCAACTCGCGATGCATGGTTCCATGGATCGTCCAGGCCGAGGGGTCCGGCGCGTCCGGTCCCTCCATCACCGAAGCGTCGTCGGCGTCCAGCAGTAGCAAATCCCCCGGTCGGATCGTAGCGAAATGCTGCCAGCGCGGGTTGAGCAGGAATTGTCGCCCATCCATGGAAACGGCCGCGCTGAAATGGTTACTTACGGATTCCGACCAGCCAAGGCGATGGCACAGCCGGAATGCGGCGGCAAGATCCTCGCGCAATTGCACGATGGCGTCAGAATGTGTGTCCAGCATGATTACCTCTTGAACCGGCCTTCGGTGGTCAGTGCGCGATAGGTCGAGTGCATCTCGGCCCGGTCCACGTAGCAACCGCGCAGATAACGGTCCCCGCTTTCAGCAGTATAGGCGGCGCGGCCATGCACGATGCGGTGGTTGTCGAAGACGATACATTCTCCGGCATTGAGGAGGAAATTCATCACATATTTGGTGTCCTGCAGCATTTTTCCAAAGCGGCAGAATGCCGGGTAATAGTCGTCCAGCAGTTGCTGATCCAGATCGAACATGTCGGCCATGTGCTGGCTGATGGTCAGGCCCTCGACCTCCCCATGCTTGTCCAACTCAATCACTGTCTGGCGGGATCGCATGTCATAGGTGTCGTACTCGCAGTAGAACGGGATTGAGATTTCTGAAAGCAGCTTGAAGCCTTCGGGATCAACTTTACGGAAATCGTTGGCCACGGCCACCCCATCGGCGAAGAGACTGGCGCCACCTGTCACGGTATTGGCGCGGCAATGCAAGAACTGGATGCCGGGGGCGTGTTCTTCGGCGGGAGTGTCCGTGTGCAATTCCAGCGCCGCAGCCGTGTAGGCAGTATTGGTCGGATTGATATGGGTTTTCACGTCGAAATAGGTGCCGAAAAATGTTGGACGAACCTGCCCCATCAGATTAGCTGTATCGGTAAGAGCGGCGTTGGTGTCGGGCATGTCGTTGATGATGGTTACGCCCTCGATCAGCATCGCTTCGATCCATTCGGCTATCTCGGCAGGGTTCGACAACAACTCCGGCTGCGAGAACCTTGCCACATTCGGATAGTGATCGGCGAACCAAGCGCAGCGGGGCATGTCGACCGGATCAGGCCGTGAAACACCGTCTGCAAACATCACCAGCTGTGTCATCGGGATGCGTGAAACGTGATTCTCGCCGGTCCAGGCGATCACCAGAACCTCGCCCTCGACCCACGCGGCGCTGGCGCGTGGCGCTTCCGGAAGCTGAAAGATGTCAAAAGTCCGTTCGCGCGTTTCGCTATTGAAGGAGCTCGGACAATTGTCGCGCAGCCAGTAATAATTGAAATATGCGTTTCGCCCATCAGGCAGACCGACAGTCAGGCCTTTTTCCTCGAGCATGACGGGGACTGCAGGCAAGGTGGCAATGTTCATTGCAGCTCCTTAACTTAAGCAAATTGGCTTCCGGACTGAGACAAAAATGTCGCCTGTTTGCTGATTGGAAAAGGTGGATTACACTCACCAAAAATTAATCTGGAGCTTAAGTTATGGGGAACCTGCCGCCCCTGCGTCTGCTGACAGCTTTTGCCGAATTCGCCCGTGCCGGTTCGATGCGGGAGGCTGCCTTGCGGCTGAACGTGACCCAGCCTGCCGTCACTCAGGCGCTCAAGACGTTGGAGGATTACGTGCAGGTGCCGCTGGTCGACCGCAGCACGAAACCCGCCCGCCTGACCCCCGCAGGGCAGCAATTGGCAGAGGCAACACGCGACGGACTGTCGCTGATCACCATGACGATCGAGGATCTGCGGATTCGAAACACGCGCAAGCACAAACACATCACGGTGGCCTGTACACTTGGCATGGCCACCCATTGGCTACTGCCACGGCTGCCCGACTTTTATGCCGGCAATCCCGACATCTATGTAAACGTGCAAGCACCGCCTAGGGAAATGCCGCGGCTTATGCCCGGGATCGATGTCATCCTGCGTTACGGTCGTGAAGCGTGGATGGACGGGATGACAGTGAAGCTGTTTCAGGAGCGGATCTGTCCTGTGGGACGGCCCGCACTGGTAGATCGGCTATTCACTCATGATATCGATCTCGCCGAGGCGCCGCTGATCCATGTCCGGCGTCCCGACGGGAGCGACCGCTGGGAGAACTGGGCTGATTACCTTGCGGCGACAGGGCGGCAACCACCGAGAAAACCCGGGGAAATCTTCGACAACTACGTTCACGCGGTTCAGGCTGCACTGGATGGCCGCGGCCTGATCCTTGGCTGGCGCTCCATTACGTCACAGCTCGTTGCCGATGGAACTCTGTCCCCTGGCCGGCGGGCGATCACGATCCCGGAACCGCCTATTATGCGACACGCTCCGGTGCTGAGCCGTCCGGGACGGTCACCTGTTTCTTCGATTGGCTGCGAACCATGGCAGAGAAAGCTGGCTTCTGATTCTGCTGTAAATGTCGGCATCTCGCACTGGGACGACCGTATCCCGAACTCCCGGATATGTCTCCAGAGTCGTTGACCGACCCGCTTGAGGTTATTGTGCGGGAGCGGCAATTAAGCCATGTTTTGGATCCGCAGAAATGTCCGCCCCCTGAAAGTTAACATGCTGGTTATCTGCGATGTCAGCTTTCACCCGCTGTCTCTCCGTCATCTGCTGGGACGTATGATGGGGAGACAGTGGCCGGAACCCTCCGTTGAGGAGCTTGGCCGGGGTGTGGCAATATCGGCCTTTGGGACGCCGCAGATCCCGAAGCGATTTATCCGCCAACAGAAATAAAGCCAATGTGTAGGGACGGCTTGTTTAGGCCGCTTCGTCAACGACGCTCCCTTGACCCGGTTTCCCGGACCCTGACAAAGTTTCTCGCCGGAGAGTTCCGGTCCATTTCTCCCCGTCCCGTGTTCTTGCTGCCGACGGTGAGAATGCGGTGAAAGTCGACATCACGATTGCCGCCTAAACAAAGCGTGGAAGGGAGAGGTGGATGGTCAATCCCTCCGGATCCCATTCGTAAGAAACCTTTGCACCAAGACTGGCAACTGTCGCTTGCGTGAGACGAGAGCCAAAACCCTTTTTGGACGGACGGGCGATCGTGGGGCCGCCAATTTCTTTCCACCGTACGAGCATGCCGTCTGCTGTCTCAACGCTCTCGATGTCAACGCTCCCGTCTGGCACTGACAAAGCACCGTATTTGGCCGCATTCGTCGCACATTCATAAAACAATAGCGCAAGATCTGTTACGAAGCGGCCTGATGCCGGCATATCAGCACCGCGAACTTGCACGCGTGCGCTCTCCGCATAGTCTCGAGGGTGATAGGGTCGAAGAATGGCCTGGATAATTGTATGCAACGTGGCCTGCGACGCATGGTCGGGTTCACATCCATCATTGCCAGAAAGAGTGAGAGCATGCGCTCGCGCCAGCGCATCAAGCCTTTCGCGAAGACTTTTGCTTAGCTCTTCCGTCGTGCTTGCCGTGCGTGCGGTAAATGCAACCATGCTACTCGCAAGACTGAAGAGATTCCTAATGCGATGATTCATCTCCTGGAACATTCGCTGCTGCTGTTCCTCAGCGATTTTTCGTTCGGTAATGTCGCGCGCAATTTTAGATGCGCCTACGATTTGGCCGCTTTGATCCTTGATCGGGGAAACAGTGAGCGAAATGTCAACTAGATTTCCGTCTTTGCGCTGACGCACTGTTTCATAATGCTCGATCCGCTCACCGCTGCGTATACGGGCAAGGATTTCTGGCTCCTCGTCCTGCCGATCATGCGGAATAAGTATCGTGATCGATTTGCCAATGATCTCCTCAGCACTATAGCCAAACAATCTCTCCGCTCCTGAATTCCAGCTCATAACGATGCCTTCGAGGCTCTTAGAGACAATCGCGTCGTCTGACGATTCCACAAGCGCTATAAAGTGTTGGGCATGCTTTTCGGCGCGCCGCCGAGTTTCGATCTCCTTTTGAGCCGATTCGAACAAGCGGGCATTTTCGACTGCGACAGCCGCATAGGCGGCAACACCTTCGATGACATGTTCGACTTCATCTGTAAAAACGCCAGGCTCGGCATGACCAAAAAAGAGGCCCCCAATGACGGCGCCGGAACGTGAAACGACGGGCACTGCAAGATAGCTAACGACAGGCAGATGGCCCGCAGGCATCCCGTAATGAGGGGCCACCTTTCCATATCGGGGGTCAGCGCGAATATCATCAGAGCGGATAATCCCACGGCCTTGAAAGGTAGGATCGAAAAGCGGTGTATTCCGCGGGATGCTGAATTTCTCGAATGCCGAACGCGGTGCGCCTGAGAGCGCGTAAAGCAGATAGCGCTCACCAAGATGATCGACGCGATTATAGAAGAATGCCCCAAACTGTGCCCCGCTGAATTCAGTCCCTGCATCCACGACACGCTGGACAACGGACTGATGATTGAGATCCTCAGCGATGGTTCGCGCAATACGGTTGAACGTCTCCAAGCGTTGAGATTGCTTGACAAGTGCCGCTTCCGCTTTCCTGCGGTTTGAATTGTCGAGGAAACTGACAATCGTCTTGTTGAAGTGCTCCCCGTTAAACGCGATCGTAAACGTGACGTCGAGCGTGCGCCCCTTCAAAGTTTTCAGGACGGTTTCACCCTTATAATGACTTTGGCCTTCCCAGATACAAACGAGCTCCTCGATGAAGACCTGGTCCGTCTCAGGCAGAAAGATCTCGGTAAGTGAATTCAGAAGTTCTGCTTTGGTCGCTGCCCCGAACATGGTGACGGCGCAAGCGTTGGCATCGAGGATACGAACTAACGCAATTGCTTCTCGGAGATGTTCTGGGTGCTCTTGAAAATAAGAACGCGGATCTTCAACACCCTTCGCGCGCAGTCCATTTAGCAAACCAACGACGTGAGAGAAATCTTCCACCCAAAGCGCGACATTCGCATTGTCGAAAATCTCGTTGTAATCGGTGTCGCGATTATCATCCCGAGGGGTTTGCATCGATTGCACCATACAAACCTTTTGTCTCGCTAGGGGCGGGGCCCCAACAAAATGAAGAACAACCAGTCATAAGGCACAAAGTGGCTGAAGCTGCACGAGATTGGGACAAGCTAGCACCAATTGCGCATATTACGAATACATATTCACGGAGATAGCGGTAAGCGATGTTTTGCTCCCACCTTCCATTTTGTCGGTGACGCAGCGAGAGTGCTGGCTCTTTCGAGATCCTCCTGGTCATACTCCTGGTCTTACGCCTATGAGCAAGCCGCTACCCGCCCCCGCCGACAGCTTTCAACGGATCGAAGTGATCACGGGAACCGGCCGTCGCCGTCAGTGGCCGGATGATGTCAAGGCAGCCATCGTGGCCGAAACGCTTCAGGAGCGGGCGGTTATCACAGAGATTGCCCGTCGGCATCGGGTTTCGGCGAGCCAGATCTTTACATGGCGCAAGAAGGCGCGTGAACGCGCGGCTGCCTTGACCGCGGAGTCGGCGTCGTTCGCGCCGGTCGTCATGCAGGATCCGTTTGTGCAGCCTGCTTCATCCGGTCCACTATCTTCACCGCCGATGATCGAGATTGAGATCAACGGAGCCAGGCTTCGCATTCCGCCAAATGCATCGCGGGATACGATCTTTGCCGTGATCGAGGCGGCCGGCGGCTTGCAAAAGAGGCGGCGGTGATCTTTGGCGCGGTTCCGCCGCGGATTTACATTGCAACGCGGCCGGTCGATTTTCGTAAAGGCCTGGACGGCCTGGCGGCGGTTGCACAGGAGATACTGAAGCTCGATCCATTCAGCGGCGCAGCTTTCATTTTCCGAGCCAAGCGTGCGGATCGGGTGAAGATCCTGATCTGGGACGGCTCCGGCCTGATCCTGATCTATAAGCGGCTGGAAGACGGCAAATTCCACTGGCCGAGGATCGAGGATGGCGTGATGAAGCTGTCCCCGGCGCAACTCTCCGCCCTGTTTGAAGGCCTGGACTGGAGCAAGGTTCGCGCAGTGCGCCACCAGCGCCCTCAGGCCGTGCAATAAGCTCTGCCCCCGCCATTTCGCCGTGCATTTTTGAGCAAATCATGGCTCTTCTTTTTCCATGATTGCGGACGCCGAACCTCTGCCCGACGACATCGAGCTGCTCAAGAAATTGGTGCTTGAAGCGCGCCAGGAACTGGCCCGTTCGCAGGATGCCAATGCGCGTCTTTGGGAGACGCTGCGCCAGCTGCAGCGCGCGCAGTTTGGACGCAAATCCGAAAAGCTCGATCCCGATCAGTTTAACTTTGCAATGGAGGAGACCGAGCAGGCGCTGGGGGAAAGCCAGATGGCATGCTGACATTCCCCGAGGCAGCGCCGGCAAAGAAGAAGCGCTCGGTCAATCGCGGCGCATTGCCGGCCCATCTGCCGCGGGAAGAGATCGTCATCGAGCCGGAGGATAAAGCTTGCCCGTGCTGTGGCTCGGCCATGCATGTGATGGGCGAGGATCGATCCGAGCGGCTGGATGTCATTCCAGCTCAGTTCAAGGTGATCGTGACGCGCCGGCCCAAATATGCCTGCCGGGCCTGTGAGGAAGCGGTTGTTCAGGCCCCGGCGCCAGCCCGCCTGATTGAAGGCGGCATCCCGACTGAAAGCCTCATTGCGCATGTGCTGGTCAGCAAATATGCCGATCACTGCCCGCTTTATCGCCAGGCACAGATTTACGCCCGCCAGGGCATCGAGCTTGACCGCTCCACACTCGCCGACTGGGTCGGTCGTGCAGCGGGACTTCTCGCGCCGGTCCAGGCCAGGCTGTTCGAGATCCTGAAAAGCTCGCCGAAACTGTTTGCCGACGAGACGCGTGCGCCGGTTCTCGATCCGGGGCGCAAGAAGGTCAAGCTCGGCCAGCTTTGGGCCTATGCGCGCGATGATCGGCCATACGTCTTCGCTTGCGAAGACGTACAGTTAAAATGTACAGACGCGCAAGCGCGTCTGTGATGGGCGGCAGCGATCCGCCAGCCGTTGTCTACTGCTATGCACCTGGCCGCGGAACGGAGCATTGCCGCGCCCATCTCGCAGGCTTCAGCGGCATTCTGCAAACGGATGGTTATGCGGCTTACAAGGAGCTTGTGAAATCGCGAGAGCCATCTGCGCCGATCGTGCTGTCCTTCTGCTGGGCGCATCTGCGACGACGCTTTTACGAGATTGCGGCTCGCGGCAACGCACCGCTCGCCGAGGAGGCGCTCCGCCAGATCGCAGCACTTTACAAGATCGAGGAGACCATCCGCGGGCAAAGCGCCGGGCAGCGCCAAAGTGTCCGCAATATCCGTACACGCCCTCTTGTCGACGCGTTCAAAAGCTGGCTCGATGCCACGCTCGCCCGCATCTCCGGCCGGTCGAAACTGGCCGACGTGATCCGCTACGCCATCCGGCATTGGGAGGGACTGGTCCGCTTCCTCGATGACGGCCGGATCGAGATCGACTCCAATACCGTCGAGCGCTCAATCCGCCCGATTGCCCTGAACCGAAAAAATGCGCTCTTCGCCGGTCACGATCGCGGCGGCGTTCACTGGGGCATCATCGCTTCGCTCATCGAGACGTGCAAATTAAACGTCGTCGATCCCCAAGCCTGGCTCGCCGACATTCTCGCCCGCCTCGTCAATGGCTGGCCCATGAGCAAGATCGATGAACTAAAGTCCGTGGACAATTATCTCAGTGCGATCACGATAGCGGCAAGGTTGATCGTGGCTTTGTAGCTCAGGTCTGTTTTGTCGTATCGCGTATTCACGGATCGAAAGTCTTTGATTTTGCTAAAGTAATTCTCGATGAGATGACGCCACCGATATTTGACCCGATCGTGCGGGATCGGCTGTTTTCGATCCGCTTTTGATGGAATGACGGCCTCCGCTTCGCGCCTCTCCAGCTCGTCTCGTATAGCGTTATTGTCGAAGGCTTTGTCGCCGAGCAGAGCCTCAAATGTCAGTCCCCCGATAAGGTCCGAGGCACCGATGCTGTCATGGCGCTGCCCTGGCCACAAGGAAAAGCGCACGAGATTGCCCAAGGCATCGACCAGCGCCAAAATCTTCGTTGTCAGGCCGCCTTTTGAGCGGCCGATGGCCTGATCGAGAGTCCCCCTTTTGCGCCGCTTGCCTTCTGATGCACGCTAACGATCGTTCCGTCGATGAGGATATATTCGAAATCGGGCTCTCCGGACAAGGCATTGAAAATGCGATCGAAAACACCGGCCATCGCCCAACGGCGAAACCGCCGGAAGATGCTGTTCCAAGCCCCAAAGCCAGATGGCAAATCCCGCCAGGGTGCGCCGGTACGAACGCGCCACAGCACGGCTTCGAGAAACAGCCGGTTATCCCGAGCCGTCACACCGCAATCGCTCGCCTTGCCCGGCAAGAGCGGAGCGATAACACTCCATTGAGAATCCGAAAGCACGAAGCGTTCCCAGCGCATGCAAACCTCCCAAAAGGAAGTTTGAATCACTGTTCGAGGAAAATGTGAATCCCTTGATTGTCCACGGGCCCTAATGCCATGGGCTGATGCCGCAGCGCCCCCTGAACGCGCCGTGGCCTGAGAACATCGCTTACTATACAAGGGTGAACACTGACGATCCACGACGAAATTAAACTATTGGAGAGGCGTTGAAATATCGGACATTTGCGAATTGTCATGAACTGGAGCGAACAAGGCTATGGCGGACTCTCTCTCCGCCAGTTAACTGCTGATTCCCAAAGCCACGAATTTCTCTGCTGGGACTTAATCCTGCAGATCAGCAGCTAGCGCAACGCGCGTCCAAGCATGTCCCCGTGAAGGCGGGGATGGACGTGGGAACAGTTGCGTTGACTTATTGATCTAGCGTTTGATGGTCGCCGTCGCGTCATCACAGTCGACGATCAAATTCCTGCCATCGAGGCAGAATGTGTACTTCTTTTTCGGCTTCTTCTTCGGAGCCCTGCGCGCAGGCCGCGACGCGCTACGCGGCTCCACCTTCTTGCGGCGCTTAACGATAGGGCTAGGCCTGCTCTCGGGCGGACAGACCCGCCCTTTGGTCGCCAGTACCGCATCAAGATTGGACTCGGTTGGCTTCAGCTCGGCAAACGTCTCACCACGCACATCGCCGAAATCGGCAAGGGCCTCCATCGAGTCATCGCCCCATATGCCATCGATCGGGCCGTGATAGCAGCCGGCGCGTTTCAGCTCGCTCTGCAGCGTTGTTTTCAATTCCTCCACCGCTTCTTCCGCTTGGCTGGAGCTGGGCGATGACGCCCCGCTCAAAGCATTGTCCAGCACACGGATGGATTGAATGCTGGCGCGCAAGGCGGGCTCGCGGATTTCGAAATCCTCGACCGTCGAATTGAAATTGAAGACCAGCATCTTGCCGTCGAAGTTGGTCGTCAGCATGATGTTATGGATAACCGCATCGGCCGCGTTCGACTCGAATTCGAAATAGATCCACTTCTTGCCGCCAAGCTCGATCAGCTTGTTTTCCTTCCACTCGATTCCCGGCACGGTTTGCGTGAACGTATTTGCGAACGCCTTTCGCACCTCGTCCAGCTTGTCGGCGGAGAGGCTGCTATCTTTAATGTCGTAAGCGATCGTCGTGGCGGCGTTCTCGGTGCCGGCTGCGTAACGCGGATGCCGGGAGGATAGGGATTCGCTCTCCGAAATCTTCGTCGTAAGCGGTTGGAAGTCGTCGGGCACATCGAAGACGATCCGGCCATACTCCAATGTGATGGTTTTGGCTTGAGCGGGAAAGACGGCGAGAACCAGCGAGGAGACGAGCAGGACGGCAAATTGAAACATGATGCAACACCGCGAGACTTGGTCCGACAGGAGCGAGTATGCTGGCTCTCGCGGACGGTTTCAACTGCCCCGCAAGTTTGTACGCCCATATGTCGAAAGGATAACAAGTCTTGTGCCGATTTCGGCGGAATAACCAAAGCGGCAGAGGGCGATCCAGCATGCGGGCAACGCTCGCACTTCACCCGATTCTTGTTGGCAGATCAATCAAGTAATGCAAAGCTGATCCAGCGTATTTGGCCCGCCACCGGATGAGGGTGAAGGTTTGGCAGTAGCCGATAGAGTGTTCGGAGTTTGGCAGGCCTTCTGTCGCGTGTCATTGTCGTTCGATGCAACTTAGGCTAATTCGCCAATGAAAAAGGCGCTGGAAAAAATCGATCTGTTCGACAAGCTGGCAGCTTCGACCATCCAGCTATTGGAGCAGCAATTGCGCCTTCGTCGGATGGGCAAGGGCTCGACCATTTTCAGCCCAGGCGATGCCTCCGATTCGATGTATGTCGTCCAAAGTGGTCGTGTCAGAATCTGGACTGTATCCGCGGCGGGGCACGAAGTCACACTCAATGTGCTTGAGCCGGGAGCCGTCTTCGGTGAAATCGGCCTTTTTGATAGCGGTGAACGGACGGCCGGCGCCTCGGCGCTAGAGGCCGTTGAACTCCTTACGATCTCACGTGGGACTTTTGAGGACGCCTTGGATCGGGACCCTCAACTGGCTCGCAATGCCATTGGTTTGTTGTGTGAACGGCTTCGTTGGGTGAGTGCACGGATGGAGGATTCGGCGCTTCGCAGCGCGCCGGAGCGGCTTTCGAGAATAATGGTTCATTTGTGCAACGACTACGGCGTTGAGGGCCCTAATGGATTGGAGCTTTCCGTCCAGCTTACGCAAGGTGAGCTGGCTCGGTGGACACATATGTCACGCGAGACCCTCAACAAAATTATGCACCGATGGTCAGACGACGGTCTTCTCGTTCTATCTCCGGGGAAGATTACGGTGAAAGATCGGCACAGGCTCCAGGAGATCGCGGAATTCGGTGAAGACGATTTGTGACGAACGCGTCCCAAGTCCATGCGCCGCGGCGGAGCAAATGTGGTGCCGCGAAGCCGGTATGATCCCGGAGAGCAATCAGGCTCGCATCGGCTTGAACGGAAACGGTTTCCCCGAATTTCAGCCGAAATCCCCGTGAAAACGGGGATCCAACACTCTGCAGAGACAGCTCTATACTGGATGCCCGCTCCCCGCCTCCGCGGGGACATGCTTCGACGCGCATTTCGCTAGCGGGCGGTCGATTTGATCGCAGCCAGCTAGCGCAATGCCCGTCCAAGCTTGTCCCCGCGGAGGCGGGGATGGACGCGGGAACAGTTGCGCTCGCCTTTTGATATAGATCAGCTTAACCTCGTCCAAGTGAGTCCACTTGAACGAGGGTTGATCTAGCGAGTCTCAATGAGCCGTTCAAACTGGTTCGGAGTCAGATACCCTGTTTCCGATTCACCCGATAGTTCCTGGAACGCTCTGATCGCTTCCCTGGTTTGCGGCCCGAAAATCGCATCGATTCGGCCTCGGTAGAGCCTCAAATTCCTGAGCCGGCGCTGTATTTCCTTACGCTTCTCCCAACTGATTAGGCCTTCGACGGCTTCGAGCGCCGCTGTATTGGTGACATTGAGCTCTGATTTGCTCGCGACTTCCTGAGCTGGCTTGGCACGCTGTTCAGCCTGAGCCTGCTTGGCACGCTGTTCAGCATCTTTCGCTCGCTCCTCCGCCAGACGGGTCCGCTCTTTCGCTTCGCGCAGCCTCTTCTCTGTGTTCATGCGTTCGGTCTCGGCCTGGTTCCGCGCAATTGCCGCTTCACGCGCCTTACGCTCGGCCTCGGCTCGGGCCCTTTCCGCAGCTTGGAGAATTTCAGCCTTTGGTCCCTCTTCTGGCGTCTGGCTCACCAAGGGTTTGGACAGATTCATATCGGAAACTTTGCCGACAACCAGTCCAATCCCCTCCGCCGCAACGCTATTCACCAGTGCGGTCAATTCGAGCGGCTCCTCTCGGGCGGCATCGAGCAATCTTGCGGCCGCCTGTTGCGAAACGCTATCAACTCGCGACACGGGCACTCTCGTCGAACTTGAAAAGGCTGTGACAACGTTTGCTGCCTGCTGCCCGCTCGTCGCCGGTCGTGTTTCCACACCTGGCACGGTGGACGGGATATCCGGAACCGTCGAGAGCAGCAGAAGAGCGCCCGCCTTTGCTTTACCTCCGATGTCCGCAATGCTGGCTAAAGACAAAGCCCGCGAGAATAGATCGGTCGCGCGGCGAATTCTGGCATTCTGTGGGAGGAAGAACGACTGGCTTTGATAGGTCACGAGATGGCCACTGACCACAATCAAAGCGAAATCTGCCTTTTCGGCCTTGCGCGAAAACTCGCGCAACACCGCCCGGGTCTGAGCATCGTTGCGGTTAGTGGCCACAGTGACATCGAAATTGTGCTTTTCCAACGCCTCGCCCAACTCGCCAGCCCATTTGACGCTGACGGCTGAGTGTTCAAAAAATTGATAATCCTCGCAAGCGAGTAGCAATGCAACGCGGCCGTTGGCTTGTGCGCTAATAGAAACGATAAACTGTATAAATATTGCAGTCAGAATGACCGCCAGCCGGCTTGCCTTGGAATTCATAAACGATCCGAATGCAAGCCGCCGATTGCGATACCAACCGCATACCGGGCGTGGCGGTCCGCCCGCGGCCGAAAGATACCGATCTACTTTACCGTGCGCGTACATTTTTAGGTCCGATCCTGGTTAGCCGACTAGCGCAACGCGCGTCCGAATGGACGCGGGAACAGTTGCGCTAATTTTTTCAATTAGATCAACCCTCGTTCAAGTGGCTCCACTTGAACGAGGGTTGATCTAATACTCACGCTCCGCGATTGGGCGTAATCTTTCGCTTGTCCGATGGCCTGATCAGGCGTCGTGTCGTGCAGGCTCCCGAATATTGATGACGCCTCTTAATCTGACGCCATCCACAATATTGGGCAACGATTTTATTGTCTGACAATCACTGCGGGGCAGGCGGTGTTGCATTGCCGAGTCAGAAAAATTATGACGGCGTGCCGCCGGCTCGGAGGGCGTCTTGTGCGCACCGTTCGGTGACACTACCGGCCTTGTCGTTCTTCTGAACAGACTTGGCACTTGTCCGGCAAATTTGTTGGTCTTATGATCTTCGCAACGTGAATGTTATTGTCCTGAAACGACTTTCCTAGTGCATCGATCCAAACGGAGGCAACAGCCGGAGTTTGGATCGATGCATAAACAAAGAGCTAGGGCGCGGGTGCATGAACCATGTGAATGCGTCAGTGCACTAGCGCGTTTCAAAAAGAGAGGTGCGGGGTCGCATGTCGCCAACTCAGCCGCGACGGTTAAGGTATACGCCTCCTGGTCACCAAGCAACGCTTTGGTTGGCGGGTCGGCGATTGTCTCTGACTGGCGCAGCGAGTAGAATGGCAGCTGAGCAACGGTGTATTAACCTTATCAGGGTTAATAGCAAAACTCGAAAACTGCCGCAATATACAGCATACCACCTAGATCCAACCGTTCAATTTTAACCCGGGCTTGCGATTACAACATCGCAAATCTGGATCAATTCTGGGATAGTCGCGATGGGCTTACGGGCCAAGTTCAATGCCGTCTTGATGCTGACATTAATTCTTGGCCTCGCTGCCTCATCAGCAATCTTTTGGCAGGTGGCAGATGATAACGCGCGCGAACAGCTCCATTCGCAAATTTCCGTTCTCCGCGCACAGGCACTCGCAGTGCGACGCTACACGTCGGAAGAAATCAAGCCATTACTCGCGGATATGTCCAGTATCCAATTCCTTCCTCAGACCGTTCCGTCATTCTCAGCCCAGACAGCCTTCAGCAACTTTCGCGATCGGCTGCCCCAGTTCTCATACAAGGAAGCGGCTCTGAACCCGACAAATTTAGCCGACAAGGCCGTCGACTGGGAAGTGGAAATGATCGAGAGGCTACGCGCCGAGCCCAATCTCAAAGAATTGGTTACGATTCGATCAACCTCCGATGGTGAATCGTACACCGTTGCCTTCCCGTTGCAGATTAATTCGGAGGGGTGCCTAAGCTGTCATTCGACCCCGGAAGCGGCGCCACGATCGATGGTCGCGCTTTACGGCAACAAGAATGGCTTTGGTTGGAAGAAAGATGAAATTGTCGGCGCCCAGATATTCTCAGTGCCGTTAAGCACCGCTCGGCAGCAAATTTGGGACAATTTGATCGTTCTCGTTGGTTCAGTGGGCGGAATATATCTGGTGCTCCTGGTGTTGCTCAACATCGTGCTGGGCCGCCTTGTGATCAGCCCCGTCACCCAAATGTCCGAAATTGCGCAGGCCGTAAGCATGGGAGACACCTCCCAGCCCGAGTTCACCTCTGAGAGCTCTGACGAAATTGGAACTTTGTCACGTTCTTTCAATCGTATGCGGCGCAGTCTCGACAACGCGCTCAAGATGCTTGAGACCTAGACGTCGGAATACATGAGATTGATTGGTGTGACACCGTTTATTAGGAACTAAGTTTTGCGGGACAACGACGTTTGGGGTAGAATGCCTACCGGACATATAACGAACACAAAAGAACGTCAGGGGAACAGCTATGGTGAATTCCGGGCGCACCGATGCTTCCCAGGGTGTGCCGACTGATCCGCAAAGCGGCAAGGTGCTGACCCACGTCGGCATAATAACCCGCGTCGGTAAATATCGCGTGGACGGTTTGGTAGGTCGAGGTTCGGTCGGCGTTGTCTTCAAGGGTTATGATGAACAGATTGATCGCCCGGTAGCCATCAAGTCGCTGCGTCTTGATATTTTGGCTGGTGTTGCAGATCGTGACAATCTTCTGAAGCGTTTTTCGACTGAGGCACGTTCCGCGGGACGATGCGTTCACCCCAATATTGTAACAGTCTTTGATTACGTCGAGCAGGACGACACGCCCTACATCATCATGGAGTTCGTCGACGCGGGGACGCTCGAAAACGTCATTAATTCCGGGACAATGGTGCCGCTTCGTCAGATCGGTGAGATCATGACCCAGCTCGTGTTCGCACTCGAGCATGCGCACTCAAAAGGCATCGTACACCGCGATGTCAAACCCGCGAATATTCTTTGTCCGACTGCGAGTTCGATCAAAGTTACGGATTTTGGCGTCGCGCGCTTTGACGCAATCGGCCTGACAAATCCGGATGGCATTGGCGCAATCGGAACCCCGAACTACATGTCACCCGAACAGTTCCTTGGCCGACCGGTCGACGGACGCTCGGACCTTTATGCATCAGGCGTCATTCTCTTCGAGATGCTGACAGGAGCCAAGCCGTTCGTGGCGAGAGACCTGACGGAGCTGATGCGCAAATTGCTCAATGATACACCGCCGCGTTTGTCGACACTGCGCCCCGGCCATTGGCAGCACCTCGATCAAGTTGTTCAGCGCGCGCTGGCCCGCAATCCAGAGCACCGTTACCAAACTGGCGGCGACTTTATCGACGCATTGAATGCGGCAATCGAAGCGACGGGAACGGATAACAGCCCATCACTCGACCTAACCACGGTCTCGATGAGGCCGAAAACCAAAAGCAGCCCATCTCAATCTGGTTCGTCGCGGAGTATCAGTGAGCATTCGCAGACAATGTCAGCTAAGCTGACAGCGGAAACGCTGGGCGCCGTGGAACTCGCCCTCGCACGTTGCATCGGCCCGATCGCGCGAGTCGTCCTCAAGAAGGCTTCAGAGGAGGCAACCGATCCGGAGATGCTGCTCTCGAGGCTTTCGAAGCAGATTCCGGTTGAGTCCGAAGCGACCCGTTTCCGGCAACTCGCCGAACGTACGATACGGGCCGACACGGGGATCGCCGGTCTACAATTAGACGCAATGATATCGCCTGCCGACGTGGATGCGGCATACAATGCCCTGTTGCCGCTCGTTGGCCCCATCGCGACCGTGCTTGTGAAAAGAATTGCCCAGAAATCCATAGGGCACGAGGACTATTATCAACTCCTGGCCGAATATATTCCCGACAAGGCTCAGCGAACAAACTTTCTCGACAAAATGCAGAAGCATCATGCGCGGAGTGAACTCAGATAATGGCTCCTTCAAACTCAGGGTCACTTGAACAAGGTCAGGGCCCGGAACAAAAACACAAGGCTGTCCGTCGTAGCTTGCGTGCGGTTTTTGCAGCCGACATTACCGGTTTCAGCGGCGCGATGTCGGCGAACGAAACCGTCACAGTCTATGCACTCAACGAAGTACGAGGGATTGTTATCCGGCAACTGCAAGCACACGATGGCTGGCTTTTCGGGATGCCGGGAGACGGGGTGTTCGCCCTGTTCGAGAGCGCGGTGAGCGCTGTTCGGTGCGCGCTCGAGACGCAACGGCAGTTGGCTTCGCGTGCCGGCGCCAAAGAGATGCTTTTACGCATCGGCATTCATCTCGGCGATGTGCTCTTCGAGAATGATTTGCCCTTCGGTGAAGCGCTTACGATTGCTGCACGTCTCGAAGCCTTGGCTGATCCGGGCGGCATCTTGGTTTCCGGCGCGGTCATGGACGCCGTCTCCGCGCGAATTTCAGCGACATTCGAGGAGCGCGGCGTACCGCGCCTGAAGAATATACCGCGCCGGGTCGTGACATATGCAGTGACGCCGCCGCCGGAACGCACCAAAGCGGATGAAACGCGGGTGGGGATGTCAATTCTCGACCGTACAACGCAATTTGATGTCGATGCCCTCCGCTCGGTCCGCGATCAACAAAGCGCCGGGCAGACAGCGGATCGCACCGCTCAGAACGCTAGTGGAGCCGTCACTCGAGACGAACAAAACGGCGTGCAACCGGAGGCGGTGATCGGGAATACCACGCCAGCTTCTCAAGAAACGAGCCCGCGAACTGGAGACCTTGCCGGCGCACCCGCCCCGCCCAACGGCTCTGCCAAGACTTAGGTTGCGCCCCCAGCCGCTCGGCCTCCAGAAGATACCGGCAAGCTTGCCGGTCATGAGCCGCCGGAGCGGCGGCCCAATCAGGCGCCCACACCATCGGATAGTTCTGCCTCTGTGTCGGAAGCAGCACCACAATCCGGTTCGTCGACTGAGCCGGCCGGGTACCGCCCGTCAGCCGAGTGTATCGAGTCACTGACCGCGGCGCTCTCGGTTCATTTGGGTCCGTTTGCCAAGGTGCTTGTCAACCGCTGCTTGAAGGGGGTATCGAGTACTGAGCAACTCGTTGGTCTGCTCGAAGAACAAATTCCGAGCAGCGAAGAACGCTTCCTGTTCCGTATTCGCGCATCGCATATCTGCATGACATTTTCCGGTCGCCAGACCGGTGAGTCGTAATTGACAATATGATCTGCCGTTTCTTCAGCGATGCGTAATCTTATCGGAATTCAACGCCTGGTGTTGCTTGCAACCGAAATGAATCAAGCAGCTTGACCTCATTCGAGTAATTCCACTTGAACGAGGGTTGATCTCGTCCTCAGGTCGCATCGAAGTTCCTCAAGAGCTGAGACCATTGCGAATGGCACATACCAACTACTATGAGGTTGAAGGGTCTGATCCGGTCAAAGTTGGTGCGGCGCTGGGCGCACGGTTTGGACACAGGATCCGAGACTACATTGCGGACTTGGAAGAGGTGGATGATTCCGCATGGCGGCGGGCACGGACACTTTTGCAGCAAACAGAAATGTACTTCCCCGAATATGTGGCCGAGCTGCAGGCTTACGCGGATGCAGCCGGCGTTGAATTGCTAGACCTTTGGGGAATCGCGATCGAAGATGAGCTTTCAAGGGACGCATCCGAGAGGTGTACGACCGTTGTCACAAATGAAGGGCTTCTGATTGGGCATAATGAGGATTGGGATCCCGAGGCATCAACGGAAATCTGCATCCTGAAGAAGCGGGCCGGAGGTACAACCTCCCTGGAGCTTTACTATTACGGCTGTCCCCTGGGCGGGGTTGCGTTTAGCATCTCCTCCCAAGGGCACATACAGAGCGTGAATAGTATCGCTCATGCGGACGCTCAGGACGGCGTTCCAAAGCACGTGATCGCGCGGTCGTTAAGTGGTCTCCGGTTTGGCGCGGCCGATCTGCAAAGCCTTCTCTCCGTTCCCCGCAGCTCCGGATTTGCCCACACACTCGTTGATCGTACCGGAAGGCTTACCAGTATTGAGTGCACGGCGACGCAGCATCGGGTCACCTACCCCGGAACCCCATTTGTTCACACCAATCATTTGCTCGATCCGGTTCTCAGCCGGCTCGATGTCGCCGACAGCGGCGACAGTTCCTATCGTCGATTTGAAGATGCAGCCGCGATGGCATCACGAACCATGGATCTTACGGCAATGATGAGGCTGGTCGGAGATCAATCACGCGGCAAGTCGAAGAGCATTCTCAACAAGAATACAATAGCCCGCGTGATTGTCGATTTCGATAAGCGAACGGCCTATTTCTGGCTAAAACAAGAAAGTGAAAAAGGCTGGGTTCCCTACTCGATTGACTTCATGTTCGCTCACGGCTCGTGAGGATGGACACGTCCCATAATCGGCATTGCATGCGCTTCCAGCTTCGGCCAGAGCAGATTGAGAAGGTGCATGCCGTTTATGGGTACAAGGATCATGTGCAGAGCTATGCGGAAATGTTGGTGACGGCCGAGGAAAGGGAGGCGGCGTATCGTGGCGGTGACAAAGCCAGCCACATATCCAAACAAGGATTGATACGCCATGAAGGACGATAAGATTGTCACCTTGCGCCAGCCGGGAGAGTTTGCCGATCCGCTTACCGAGGTGCTGCGCAATGGCGCGCGTCAGCTTCTGACACAGGCCGTGGAAGCCGAGCTCGCCGAATGCCTTGCAACCCATGCCCACCTGACGACCACGGACGACCGTCAGCGTCTTGTTCGGCACGGTCATATGCCGGAACGGACGATCCAGACCGGCATCGGTCCGGTGGAGGTCCGCCAACCTCGGCTGCGCGATCGCGGCGGGACCGATGGCGAACGCATCCGGTTTTCATCCAGTATCCTGCCACCTTACGCCCGCCGCACAAAGAGCCTGGACGCCCTTTTGCCGGTGCTCTATCTGCGCGGGATCTCGATGGGCGACATGCAGGAGGCGCTTGCCGCCTTGCTCGACAAGGATGCGCCGAACCTCTCGCCTGCGGTGCTCGCTCGTCTGAAAACGGGCTGGCAGGAGGAATATGAGCGTTGGAAGACGCGCGATCTCTCGGCGCGCCGCTATGTCTACGTCTGGGCGGATGGCGTTTATCTCCAGGCGCGGATGGACCCTGACAAACAGTGCATCCTGGTGCTCATCGGTGCGACGCCGGAAGGCAAGAAGGAGCTGATCGGCTTCCAGTCAGGCTACCGGGAAAGCGCTCAGTCCTGGCGCGAGTTGCTCGCAGATCTGAAAGCGCGCGGCCTGTCGGTTGCGCCAGAGTTGGCCATCGGTGACGGCGCGTTGGGGTTCTGGAAAGCGTTGGAGCAAGAATTCGGTTCAACCCGGCAGCAACGTTGCTGGGTCCACAAATCCATGAATGTGCTCAACAAAATGCCGAAATCGGTCCAGCCCAAAGCCAAGTCGGATCTCAAGGAAATTTGGATGGCCGAGAGCCGGGATGAAGCCGGAAAAGCCTTCGATCGCTTCATTGCCAAGTACAAAGCCAAATACGATAAGGCCGCCGATTGCCTGGCCAAGGATCGCGAAGCGCTGCTGGCGTTCTACGACTTTCCTGCCGAGCATTGGAAGCACATCCGAACGAGCAACCCTATCGAGAGCACCTTCGCAACTGTACGTCACCGGACGACGAGAGCGAAAGGTTGCCTGTCGCATGATACGGGGATCATCATGGTGTTCAAGTTGATCCAAGCCGCGCAGGCCTCCTGGCGCAGGCTCGATGGACAAAACCAGTTGCCCAAACTGATCGAAGGCGTCAAATTCACCGACGGCTTGGAAGCTGACCGAGATTATGCCGCCGCCTCATCAATTCCAAAGCCGTCACCAAGATTCACGCATAGCTCTCATGTGCAGCAGCATAACCGGATAAATCGATCCGCAATATCCAAAAGCAATGAAAGCGATATTGCTGAGCAAAGCAAAAACACGGAGCCGAACGGGATTGCGGAAGCAAAACGTTGCCAATACGAGCGCGCTCGCGGCGTAGCCAACACATTCCACATATTCACCTGCGACAGGAAAAGGCATCGTTCTTTTCCAGAAATTCAATGAATTTCTAACCACAATCACCGTGATCCATCGAAAACTTCTATTGGGGGGCCTGAATCACGGTTCGTCGAATTTGAAAATCCCAAATCCTCACAGGCCACTAGCCCGCATTTCTCACGCGACTGAAGCCATGGCATGGTGATCTGGCCGATTGGCCGGCATGTTGTCTTGTGACGTGCTTGGGGGTGGCGCAGATTGCGCGACCGGCTTTGGCAATCGGCTCGGATTTTTCGGTCTCCAGTGGGCCTCCGGGGTGTGCTGCGAAAGTGGCGTGTCGCAGCCTCACGCATTAAGCGGGGGAGCCACGGGCATGCGCGAGTCGGGCTGCGGCGAGACGCCATTCCGCAGCAGACGGACAGGCAGACGCGAAGGCGATCTTGACCCGACGCGCGCTGATTTTCACCAACGCGCCGATCTTCAGCAGCTTCAGCCGGATCGTGCCGCAGGTCGCAGCGGCAAACTGCGTATGAGCCAGGCCGATCCGGCGCAGCGCGCAGAGCAGAACGTAAGCCATCGAGGCAAACCACAAGCGCAGCTGGTTGGCCCGCATCGTCGCCGCTGAGGTGCGGTCGGCGAACAGATCGCCCTGCGCCTCTTTGATACGGTTTTCCATCTCGCCGCGCTTGCAATAGAGATCTTCGTAGAGTGGCTTGGCGGTCCAGGCGTCAGGCTTCAGCGAGGTGACGAGAAAACGCGGATTGGCTTCGCCGCCGGTCCACTCCGCCTTGCCGATCACGCGCCGACGGCGCGACCAGGAGTCCTTGGTCGACCAGAGGAAATCCCGAAACACCCGCGCCGGCTTGCCTTCCGTGGCCTCCGATAACCTCCGCGCCTCGGCCAGCGCCTCAGTGATGCGGGCTTCCAGACGCGCGTTGCGGGCGAGACCGAAGACGTAGTCAACCTTGTGGGCCTCGCACCAAACCATCAGGGCCTCTCGGGCGAAGCCGGAATCGGCGCGCAGAATGATCTTCACCTTCGGCCAACGCGCTCGGATCTGCGTGACGATCCGGGCCGTCTCCTCCGCCGCGCCGGCGCTGCCGTCGATGTTCGAGCGCCGAAGCTTTGCGGCCAGGAGATGCCGGCCGCAGAAGATGTAGAGCGGCAGGTAGCAATAGCAGTCGTAATAGCCATGGAAGAACCGGCCTTCCTGATGGCCGTGCAGCGGATCGTCGGTGGCGTCGAGGTCGAGCACGATCTCACGCGGCGGCTTGCTATGCGCCTCGAGAAACACGTCGACGAACAGATCCTCGATCGCGGCGCCGTCGTGCCCGATCTTGTGATACCGGCCAGTGGCTCCTTCCGCTGGGGCGTGCTCCAACCGGTTTAGCGTGCTCTTGCCGGCCAGCGGCGCCGGGGCTTCGGCCGTGCGTTCGAGCTTGCCGAGCAGCACGCCGAGAACGGGATCGCGCCGCAACTCGTCATGGTCGACGAGGTCTTCATAGCCCAGCGCCAGGCCGAACACGCGCTGTGCAACCAGCGTCTTCACTTCGTGAACCACGTAAGCGGGATGGCGCCGATCGCGAAAGCAGGCCGCAAAGCGGTCGACGAGCCGGATCGCCTTGTCCGTCTCCCCGAGCAGGTGAGCCCCGGCATCCGAAAAGACCATGCCGCCGTCGAAATCCGCGACCACACGGCGTCCGCCCGCTCTTCCAAAATCGATCTCGCTCGCGCTACACTCCGTCAGCATCGGGGAACTCCATCGAATCGGTATAACTCGTTCTCGCAAAACAAGTTTACACCGTCAGAGACCCCGATGCGCCTCCGCCGCGTGAGAAATGCGGGCTAGACAAGTCAGTCGGCGCCCGAAAAACTGTATGCTCTCCGAGGTGCGGGAGACCCGCAGAGCGTTATGTGTGCCACGCAATGCTGCGCTCGATAAATCTTCGGTTGATCGCCTATTCTATTCGCGGGCCGCGGCCTTGACCTCGGAAATAATGGCGCGGACATCGGCCGGCGTCGCCCGGTGATTCACGAAGCAGGCCCGAAGAGCAAACTGGTCGCCGATGTTGGCGTTGGACAGGTAGACGCGGCCACGCGCGATAACGCGTTTGAGCAGGGCCAAATTATCCCCGCTCCGATGCCGGAAACAGACCGCACTGAGATGCACGGGTGCCAGAAGTTCTAATTCAGGATCTGATCTAATCTCAGTCGCCAGCAGTTGCGCGTGCTCGAGGTCGCGCCGAATAGCGTCCCGAAATGCACGTCGTCCATGGTACTGCAGCGACATCCAAAGTTTCAGAGCACGAAACCGCCGCGACAATTCGATCAACTTTTCAAAAAACGCGAAACCTTCAATCGGATCTTCGACAAGCGTCTTGACGTAGTCGCCTGAAAACGAAAATGTTCCGCGCGCAACTTGTGGATCGCGGTAGAGCAAGCAACCACACTCGAGCGGCTGATAAAGCCATTTGTGGGCATCGAGCGACACCAAGTCCGCCTGATCGAGCCCCTGAAATTTTTCCGGAAACGCGAGCGCAGCTAGACCCCCATAAGCGCCGTCGACGTGAAGCCAGAGGTTTTCGCGGCGGGCCTGTTTGGCAAGCTCGGAGAGGGGGTCGATAGCACCAACACTGACCGTTCCGGCCGTGGCCACGATCGCGATCGGTGTCAGCCCGTCAGCACGATCGGCCGCGATGGCGGTTTCGAGCGCATTGGTGCGCATGCGCAAATCATCGTCCACAGGGATCAATCGAAGATTGGCGCGGCCGATACCCAACATCGCGACCGCTTTCGGGATCGACATGTGAGCCTGCTCGGAGGTGTAAACGGTGCACGGTCTCACACCTTCTTCATTTGCGGGCAGTTTTGCTTCCCGCGCCATTGCTAGCGCCATCAAGTTCGCGGCGGAGCCGCCGCCACACAAGCTACCCTTAAAGCCCGAGCAACCGACCGCTTCAGCCAGCCAACCGACAACGGAATGCTCAACAACGGTTGCGGCAGGAGCGGATCGCCAGGCGGTCACGTTCTGATTGAGCGCTGAGGCCAGCAGATCGCCAAGCGCGCCGACCGGTTCTCCGGATCCAAATACGTAACCGAAGAATTTTCCGCCTGACGGACGCGCATGCTCGGCAATGGATCGGAAGTCATCCAAAACCCCAGCGCCAATGCCGTCTTCCGACCAGTTGCGAGAAAACAGCTCAACAGTTTGTCCGCCGTTAGTCGTCGGATAGGCGGGACGTTCATCGACTGACGCCCAGTAGTCCAACGCAAACGACAGAGCACGTTCACTCAGACGAGACAGCTCTTCATTTGAGATTTGCAGGCTTTTCATGGTGTCAACCCATCATCCGGTTATGACCGTGCACTGACGCTACCAGGACCAATTGTTATGGACCATCGACGATAGGAAGTTTGTCTGTTTTTGGCCCTTCGTGACGACAACCAAACTTATTCTGTCCGCAGGACATTGATAGCTGACTTCGTCGCGCCGCGGCAACGATCGTCGCCCGAATGGGACGAGACCCGTGGCTTCCGGCCACACGGGGCTCGGTCGCGCGGCATGCGCCGCCGCGCGATAGAGCGTGACCGATCCGGCGTTGCTGGTCGGGGCCGCCCAAATCAAACATATACAAAAAACGCTGCAACTGACGTCATCACCGGGCACAGGGTTCTTTGCGAGGTCGATCAGAGCCGCCTCAGGATGGGCTTCGTTGAGAAGACTGCCTCAGATGTCACCCACGCGGTACGTCTCAGGTCCGCGACGATCCCTACGAGGTCAATCTGCCCGTCGTCCCGGCTGGGACGCCTTCCACTTACGTGGAAACCAAATAATCAAGAACTGGTCGGTTCAGCGGCAGGCCACTCGAATTCGGTTCCATCAACCCAGATCGCGTGAAGAACGACAGCAAGCTTTCTGGCTATTGCAACGCAGGCGCGCTTCCAGCCAAGGCGGTCTGCAAGTCGCACAGCCCACTCTTTCATTGGGCAAGGTCTGCGCACGCGCCTCATGAGAACACTGGCAGCCTCATACAAGTAGCTTCGCAGCAAGGGGTCGCTTGCCCGACCGATGCCGCCGATCCACTCACTCTCGCCCGACTGGTACTGTCGCGGCGTCAAACCAGGATACGGGCCGACTTTGGATGACGATGAAAATCGCTTGGGATCATCGATGGCAGCCTTGAAAGCAAGTGCCGTCATTGGCCCCACGCCAGGCACGGTCATCATGCGGCGTACGTCTTGGTCCTGGCGCGCTGTCTTCAGGATCGTCGCGGTGATGACGGTCAATTGCTCGACATTCGAGCTGTGGGCTGCCAGCAGCGGATCGAGGACTGGCCCTAGCCACTCTTGATCGGCACGAAGTGTAACGACCCGCTGCATGAAGCCACGGCCCTTGGTCGACTTGATCATGGCGCCGAGGGTCTTAAGCGTGCCGCGCATTTGGTTCTCAATCGAACGTCGAGACTGCAATAGCTGCTGACGCGATAGAAGTATCGAACGCACAAATTGGGCATCCATCGAACGGACTCGCGCCTCGCGATACCAACCGGTACGAATGAGATCGGCAAGACCTCGAGCATCATTGCGATCGTTCTTGTTGCGCTTCATCGAAAGAACTCGATGCGCATGGCGGCTGTCGAGACACACGACCGGCAGGCCCATGTGGCGAAACTCGCGCCAAAGCCATGCTGACGTGGCGCCACTTTCGATGCCGAACAGCTGAAGATCCGGGGCGTTCTTGTGAAGAAACTTTGCAATGAGCTGAGGGTCTGTTGGAACCATGCGCTCTTTGAGAATGGTGCCATTATCGTCAACCACACAGATTGCGGTCTCTTTCAGTGAAACGTCGAGACCGGCGTAGGTTGCAGAAGTGTGATTGCTCGTCTGCTTTGCCATGGGGTGCCCTCCAAAAATCGAATCAATGGAGGTGGCAGTAGAGCACTGAGGAGCTCCCTTGACGCGACCACCCTCCATCACCCCATGTCACCCGTATGGGCGGAAACGCCGACCGCGCACGGTCGCGGTTCCGGGGCAGCGCCCTAGAGCCTGACCGATGCCCATTAGGGCAGCGGGCGTGCCCCATTCATACCTGTGGATGCCTAAGCCACTGAAAACACACAAAAAAGCTATACTGACAGTGTACGGGTGTCAACGGCGGAGTAATTTCCGGCCACCGCGGCGGAGTAAAACCAGGCCAGTTGTGCTGCTGGCGCTTGAAGCAAAAAGCCCCCTTCGCGAAGGGGGCTTTTTGCTTTTCGGCGTTCGTCTGAGATGGTCAGGAGGTGATCTCTCCGGTTTCTGGATCGACGGTCTCGGTTGGCAGTGGATCCTCGCCGGCAGGTGCGGGACTTTTCCTCCGCCGGCTTTTCGACTGTCTGAGCCGATAGCTGTCGCCGTTCAACTCCAGGATATGGACATGGTGTGTGAGGCGGTCGAGAAGCGCGCCGGTGAGCCGTTCGGAGCCAAACACCGACGTCCACTCCTCGAATGGCAGGTTGGAGGTGACGATGGTCGAGCCGCGCTCGTAACGCTGGCTGAACACCTCGAAAAGAAGCTCGGCGCCGGTCGGCGACAGCGGCACATAGCCGAGCTCGTCAACAATGAGAAGCTTATGGGCCGCGAGCTGGGCCTGCAGCCGCAGGAGCCGTTTCTCGTCGCGGGCCTCCATGAGCTGATGGACAAGACCGGCCGCCGTCATAAAACCAACGGACATGCCGCGCTGGCAGGCGGCAAGGCCGAGAGCCAGCGCAACATGGCTCTTGCCGGTGCCGCTATTACCCAGCGCGATAATATTCTCGCGGCGCAGGATGTATTCACCGCGCGCCAATTCCGTGACGAGCATTTTGTTGAGCGAGGGAATGGCGGTGAAGTCGAAGCTGTCCAGGCTCTTCACGACTGGGAACTTCGCCGCCCGGATGCGCCGCTCCACCATCCTCCGCTCGCGTTCGATCAGCTCCAGCTCGGCCAGGCGCAGCAGATAGCGGACGTGGTCGACGCCGCTCTGGGCACATTCCTGCGCCTGGCGTTCATACTCGGCGAGAAAGGTCGGCAGCTTGAGCTGCTTCAAATGATGCTTCAGAAGCAGCTGAGGCTTTTCCACGGTCTTGCTCATGCCGCCACTCCTTCCAGAAGCGCAGCATAATCCGACGCCCGTGTGGTGCCGACATCGGCTTTCGGCAGATAGGGATAGGCGCTGAGATCAAGCCGGGGCGGGCGCCTTTCGATGCGGCACAGGATCAGCTGCTTGACGGCATCGAACCCTGGCGCGCCGAGCCGGAGGGCGTCCTTGACCGCCTGAGCGACGAGTTCGGGATCGAACACCTCCATCAGCCGGAGGACCTGGATGAACTCGCGCTTGCCGCGATTGCCCATCCTGGCTTCGAGAAGACGACGCAGATGGTCGAACTGGTCAGGCAAGCTCCAGCCCTGCAGTGGACGCGCCTGATCCAAAGCATTCGGCTTCTGCTCGATCAACGCCAGATAATGCCGTGGATCGCAGACGAAGGCGCCGCGCTCGTAAGACCGCTTGTGCCGGGCGATCTCTGCGCCATCGCAAATGATGATGACCTGATCGACGAAGCCCTTCACAACGACATCGCGATGACCATAGGTGGTCGGCACCGAATAGTCGCTTCCCCGATACCGGACCAGCGCCGTCGACGAGACCCGCCCCGCCCGCTTCTCGCAAGCCTCGAAGGCGCCCGACGGCAGTGCGCGGAAGGCCGACAGGTCGGCCTCCAGCCGTGCTCCGATCGTCTCGCTGTGGCCGCCCACCTTGCGATCGAACTCGGCCAGGCAGCTCTCTTCCAGTTTAGCGTTCAAAGCCTCGAAGCTGTCCGCAACCGGCACCGGCGTCAGGAAGCGGCGGCGGCCATTCTTGACCAGATTCTCAACTTTGCCTTTGTCGTTCCCCTTGCCAGGCCGGCCGAACCGATCCCGGAAGAGGTAATGGCTGATCAGCTCACTGAAGGCGCGCGTCCGCTCCCGCTTGCCGTCGCCGCAGATCCGGGCAACCGCCAGCTTGGTGTTGTCGTACAAAATCGACAACGGCACGCCGCCGAAGAAGGCAAAAGCGCTGACATGGCCGTCGAGGAAGGATTCCGTCGTCTCCGCCGGATACGCCTGCATGAACGATGCGTCCGAGTGCGGAACATCCATGAAGAACACATGGATCTTCTGCCGCACGCCGCCAATCACACCAATCGCTTCGCCAAAACTTGTCCCCGCGAAGGCGGGGATCGACCTGCGCATGCCCCGGCGGATGCGCCAGTGGCACAAAGGTCTCCTTCGAACGCAGCTTTGCAGTGCGGACGTAGTCCTTCACCACCGTGTAGCCGCCGGTAAACCCATGCTCGGTCTGTAAGCGCTCGAAGATCCGCTTCGCCGTATGACGCTGCTTCGGCGGCGCCGTCACATCCCCCGCCAAAATCGCATCGATGATTGGAATAAATAGCCCAAGCTTCGGCTTGCCCGGCGGCTTCGTCCGCAAATAGCCAGGTGGCGCCGAGAACCGGCACATCTTTGAAATTGTGTCCCGGTGCAAACCGAAAACACGCGATGCCTCGCGACGGCTCTTACCCTCAACAAAAACGAACTGTCTGACCGCGGCATAAAGCTCCACGGCATACATCCCCCGCCAATCCCTCCCTCTTCGGAAAGGATCAGCCTAACCAGTGGCCGGTTATTACTCCGCCACGCAGCAGCACAATTGCCACCGCTCCACTGGCCTAGTTTTGCAGCGCCGTGCCCACCTGCGTGTGCAATTTTGTGCAAGTAATGTGTACGGCTACTTTGGAACGGAAGGGTCGTCAAACCTAACGTGTAACAGATTGATTTCTAAGGATTTATTGGTTGCGGGGGTAGGATTCGAACCTACGACCTTCAGGTTATGAGCCTGACGAGCTACCGGGCTGCTCCACCCCGCGCCAAAACTGCCGTTCCTAAGAGATAAGCATTCCAGCGCCTGCATCAATCAGCAGGCGGTGCTCGATTGCGAACATCTGGAGCCGTATCGAACGGAGAGGTGGGTTGTTTAGCTCATATGCTGCCGCAAGGCAACCCCACATCCCCGCTTCTATTCCGCCGCCGGCTTATATTCGGGCCGGACCAGCGGCGCTTCTTCGCGTTTTGCCCGCCAGATGAAGGTGATGTTTCGGGCATAAATGACGAGGCCGCTGCCTTGTCCAAGAATGAAGACCGGATCCATGCGGTAAATGGCGTAAATGAAAAGCATGAGGCCGCCGGCAAAGCTGAAATACCAGAAGGTCTCCGGGACGATGCTTCGCCGGGCTCGCTCGCTTGCGATCCACTGAATAATGAAGCGCATGGAAAACATGGCTTGAGCGGTAAAGCCGACAGTGAGCCAGATCAGCTCCGTTAGTGAGACGCTTGCCCACCAGACTGCAAAGTTCGAAAGATTCATCGAGGCTCTCGCTCAATCACCAGCTTCATCCAGGTCCCGCTCACTCACCCGCGGCGTGACGTGTGCGAGGCGCTTCGCCCGGCGCGGGCGAGGCCTGCACATACCGCACGGCCGCGGAGTCTTCGACAATGCGCAGCGCTTTGGTGCGTTTGCGCAGCCAGACCACGCCGAAAAGATCGTAGAGCCCCGTCAGCGCGCGGCCGAAATTGGTGTATTTCGACTGTCCCGCCAGCCGCGCACGATCATTCACCGGCTCATACGCGACCTCATAACCGTTCATCAGAAAGAGCGCGGGCATGAACCGGTGCATAGAGGTAAAGAACGGCAGGCGCAGATAGGCCTCGCGCCAATAGACCTTGATTCCGCATCCGCTGTCCGGGCACTTGTCTTTGAAGGCCGCGTTGCGGATTGCGTTGGCGATCACGGAAGCCAGTCTGCGCGAGCCGACAGCCTTGCGTTTGGCGCGCACACCGCCGACCATAATCGGTCCTTCATTCGGACTGGCGCCGAGCCGTTCGAGCAAATTCGGAATATCCTGTGGATCGTTCTGGCCGTCGCCGTCCATCGTCGCGATGACCGGGCCGCTTGCCGCCAGCACGCCGGTGCGGATGGCCGCGCTCTGGCCGGAGCGTTCGCCGTGCCGCAAATAGCGCAGGCTCGGATAGCGGGCGATCAGGGCCTTGACTTCATCGCCGGTCGCGTCATCGCTGGCGTCATCGACGACGATGACTTCCGCGAGACGGTCGCGAGGAACGGCCGCATAGGTCTCCTCGACAAGCCGGCCGATGTTGCCAGCCTCGTTTAACGCCGGAATAACAACCGAAACGCTCATTAAGCGTCCTTTGATATGTCCGGCGCAGCATTGCCACCGGAAGTGCCTGGCCCCATAGCTGAAATAGCAGGGTTTCGCTCGAAAGCACAACTGGTTAAATAACGCTGACTGTTGGGAGAATTGTGGCGGCTGCCCTGCGCCTCATTCCGGGTGAAACTCTGTGAACCAAGAAAGAGTTATGAGAATGGCGCTGTTCGGCCGCGCTGGTTCGGGCGCTGATGCAGCGGTGCAACAGGCGGCGGAAAACTATGGATTTGCGCTGTTCATCTGCCTCGCGGTCCTGACGATCTTCCGCCTGACCGCGAATGCATTCGCCAATACGGATCTTTTCTTCGACGAGGCGCAATATTGGTTCTGGTCGCGTGAGCTGGCCTTTGGCTATTACTCAAAGCCGCCGCTGATCGGATGGATCATCCGGGGGGCGACGGAGCTTTGCGGCCAGGGCGAGGCGTGCATCCGGTCCCCCTCGGCGCTGATCCATGCGGGCACGACTCTTCTGGTTTTTGCGATCGGCCGGCATCTTTACGATGCGCGAGTTGGTTTCTGGGCGGGCCTGACCTACGCGACCCTGCCCGGCGTGTCGCTTTCCTCCGGTCTGATCTCGACGGATGCGCCGCTGCTCTTCTTCGTCGCGCTCGCCCTGTTCGCCTATCTCAAATTGCGGGAGAGCCGCTCCTGGGGCTGGGCATTTCTCTTCGGCGCCGCCATCGGCCTCGGCTTCCTGTCGAAATATGCGATGGTCTATTTCCTGATGTGCCTCGGCGTTTGGCTCGTCTGGAGCCGTGATGCCAGAGCGATCCTTGCGGATTTACGCTTCTATGCGGCGTTGGCGATCGGCGCGGCGATCTTTGCGCCAAACATCGTCTGGAATGCGCAAAACGGCTTTGCCACGCTCTCGCACACGGCCGACAACGCCAATTGGAGCGGCTCGCTTCTGCACCCGGTCGAAACGCTTGAATTCATAGGCGGGCAATTCGGCGTCTTCGGACCGATCCTGTTCGCCTGCCTTCTCATTTTCTGTGTGAACTGGCTGCGTGAGCCGGAGCGGCGCGCGCGCGCTGGCGAGGCCGAACGGCTGCTGCTCGCCTTCTCGATGCCGGTCCTGCTGCTGATGACGGCGCAGGCCTTTCTGTCCCGCGCCCACGCCAATTGGGCGGCCTTCGCCTATGTCGCTGCGACGGTGCTGATCGTGGCCGCGCTGCTCCGCGAAGGCTGGCACCGGTTGTTCAATGCCTCCTTCGTCCTGCATCTGGGGATCGCGATCCTGATCGCCGGCGGCGGTGTTCTCGCCGGGCGCGTCACCCTGCCGGGCGGAGCCAATCCTTATGCGCGCGTACTGGGCTGGGAGGCGCTTGCGAAGCGCGCGGCGGAAAAGGCCAAAGCGGGAGGCTTCCGCGCCATCGCGACCGATAAGCGCGCCCTTGCGGCCGAGCTGCATTATTATTTGAGGGACGAAGCCATCCCCGTCGTGGCGATCCCCGGGGACGGACGGCCCCGCGATCATTTCGAGCTGACGCGTCCGCTGACCGCCGAAACGCCGCGTCCGGTTCTGCTGGTCAGCTTCGGAGACAAGGGCCCGCCGGGAAGCCGGGTGCTCGGCTCGGAGACAATTGCCGCCGGGCCCTCGAAAAGCCGCGTGGTCTATTTCCATGCGCTGGAGGATGCCCCGCAATGAGCATCGTGCCGGTGCCCAATCCGGACCCGCGGTCCGCCTCCGGCGCCTGGTCCTTCCTATGCATAGGCTGCGCCGCCGGGTTGATCGCCGCTTTCCTCTTCTCCGCATTTCCGCAGATCGATCTGGCTGTTTCCCGGCTCTTTTATCTCGATGACGGCACGTTTCTCTTCGGCTCGCCAAGTGCAGGCGCCACGATCCGGCTGCTCCTGCGCATCCTATTCGCGTTGGTTTGCACGGCGGCGGTGATCGGTTTCGCCGCAATCGCGTTTTTCAACCGCAGGATCTTGAATCTCGGGCTCGCCGCGTCCGCCTATATCGCTCTTTGCGCGGCCATCGGGCCCGGCTTGGTGGCCAATGTCGGCTTCAAGGACCATTGGGGCCGGGCACGCCCGGTGCATGTCACCGAATTCGGCGGCAGCAAACAGTTTACGCCGCCCATGCTGCGCACCGATCAATGCGAACGGAACTGCGCCTTCATCAGCGGGGAGGCCTCGAACTACTTCGCCCTCGGTTTCGCGTTCGCCTTTCTGGCGATAGGTCGCCGACGCCGTCAGCTTTTCCTCGCGGCGATTGCCGCGGGGAGTTTCGCCGGCCTGATCCGGATCGGCGGCGGCGGTCATTTCCTGAGCGACGTGGTCTTCGCCGGCATCTTCATGGCCTTCGTCACCCGCGGCCTTGCCTGGCTGATGCTGGAGAGGCTCGGTCCGCATTTGACGGAGGGCAGCGACTTCCATCAGCGCATGCTCGGGGCAGGCGAGCGGCTCGCCCGAGCGGCGCGACGCATATGGGACGCCGCCCGCCAACGCCTCGCCGGGACACGGAAAGGCCCGGATGGCTGATCGCCGCGCCGGCTACAGCGATATCATCTTATGCTGAATCGATCGGGCTTGTGCCGGCAGCTCCCTCTCCCCTTGGAGACCTCTGCGAAACCACAGACTCTGCGTCGCCCCGGCCCAAGGTAAGCGCTTGTCGCGATGTCTTGCTGATCGCGACCAGACAAGCGTCGCTCACCGTAACGGTTCGCGAGCCGGGGCCTACTCGCTTCTCTATCCGGCCCAGTGCTTGCCGAACCGCGAGTGGGTCCCGGACAGCCCTTCAGGCTTCCGGGACGACGAGGAAATGGGGCCACATTTCGCAGAGATCTCCCGTGAAAGAGGTCATTCAGAGGCTCGGTAGCCTGTCCGGGGAACGGCGAGGCTCGCGCTTACGACGTGCCGTTCATCGCATCGAATTCGCGCACGGCGGCGGCATCGCGCGGGCTGAGATCGGGGAAGTCCTTGTCCTTGCCGACATCCGGCGAGATCTTCCAGGAGCGAGCACATTTTTTGCCCTTGGCGAGCTTCGGCACAACGGCGACCTCTGGCGCATCGAACATTGAGGTATGACTACCTTCTGGACCCTTGCCGAATTTTACCGTTGCTGCGCTGGTTATGGCGATCTCAGCCCAATCTTCATCTTTAAGCGCCTCGTACTGTTTCTTCTCATCGACATAAATCGTCACTGCAGCCTCTAAACTTGAGCCGATGCGCTTCTCACGGCGCTCCACCTCTAAAGCGCCAGTAACAACCTTACGGGCATCCCGTATCAGGAACCATTTGGCAGCCAGCGCCTTGTCTTCCCACTCGGCGGGAATATCCGGGAACACCTTCAGATGCACCGAATCCTTCGCATCGGGGAAACGCGAAAGATGCGCCTCCTCCGTCGTGAAGCACAGGATCGGCGCGAGCCAGACGGTCAGGCAGTTGAACAACTCGTCCAGCACGGTGAGCGCCGCCCGGCGTTTCACGCTGGAGACCGGCTCGCAATAGAGCGTGTCCTTGCGGATATCGAAATAAAGCGAGGAGAGATCGCCCGTGCAGAAATTGAACAGCACCGAGAAGACCCGCTTGAAATCGAAATCGTCATAGGCCCTGCGCACGATCCTATCCAGCTCCCAGAGCCGGTGCAGGATGAAGCGCTCCAGCTCCGGCATTTCGTCATACGCGACGCGCAGATCATCCCGGTAATGAGCCAGATTGCCGAGCATGAAGCGCAGCGTGTTACGCAGCTTGCGGTAGCTGTCCACCGAGGTCTGCATGATGGTCGGGCCGAAACGCAGATCGGCGGAATAGTCGGATGACGCCACCCACAGCCGCAGGATCTCCGCGCCATATTGCTTGGTCACGCTCTGCGGAGAGGCGGCGTTGCCCTCCGACTTCGACATTTTCTCGCCCTTCTCGTTCAGGATGAAGCCGTGCGTCAGGACGGCGTCATAGGGCGCGCGCCCGCGCGTGCCGCAGCTCTCCAGCAGCGAGGAATGGAACCAGCCGCGATGCTGGTCCGTGCCTTCCAGATAGAGCGCGGCGGGCGAGCCGAGATCCTTGCGCTTCTCTAGCACGAAAGCGTGTGTCGAGCCGGACTCGAACCAGACATCAAGAATGTCGTCGACCTTTTGCCACTCATCCGGATCTGAGACCACCCCTTCCAGGAAGCGCTGCTTCGCGCCGTCCTTGAACCAGGCATCCGCGCCTTCCTTCGCGAAAGCCGCCGTGATGCGACCGATCAGCTCCTTGGATGAATTGAATTCGGCGTTGGGGATCACCTCGCCAGTCTTTTCATGCACGAAGACTGTGATCGGCACGCCCCAGGCGCGCTGGCGCGAGATCACCCAGTCGGGCCGAGCTTCGATCATGCCGCGCAGGCGGTTCTCGCCCGATTTCGGCACGAAGCGCGTCTCGTCGATTGCTTTCAGCGCCAGATCGCGGATGGTCGCCTTGCCCTTGACGTTCTTGATCTTGGACGGCTTGTCGATGGCGATGAACCATTGCGGCGTATTGCGGAAGATCACCGGCGCTTTCGACCGCCATGAATGCGGATATTGGTGGCGCAGCTTGCCGCGTGCGACGAGCGCGTTCGCTTTGATCAGCTCCTCAATCACCGCATCATTGGCGTCAGCGAACTTGCCCTTGTCGTTGATGACGCGTTTGGGCTCCTTGCCGCCGAAGAGCGGGACGTGTTCGAAATAAGTGCCGTCCTCGCGCACCGTATGCGGCACGTCCGGGATGCCGGCCTCGGCGAAGCTTTTCCTGTGCTCGATGAACAGCCCATAGTCGTCCGCGCCGTGGCCCGGTGCGATATGGACGAAGCCGGTGCCGGTTTCCTCGGTGACGAAATCGCCTTCGTAGAGACGGACCTCGAAATCGTAGCCGTGATCGTGGAACGGATGCCGACACGCCTTGATCAGCGACAGGATCGACGTCCGTCCAGCCGCTTCCATTCGTCGATGCGCGCGGCGTTCCTCAAATTCTCCGCCAGCGCATCAGCGATGACCAACTTGTCACCGACTTTCGCCCAATTCTCTTCCGGCGCTTCCGTCACTTCATAGATGCCATAGGAGATTTTGGACGAATAGGCGATTGCGCGGTTGCCAGGGATTGTCCAAGGCGTCGTTGTCCAGATCACGACATGCGCCCTGCACTGCTCCCAAATCTCTTCGCGATTACCTGTTCGTCTTTGCCGTACGCTGAACCAGTTGCTGCTTCAATGACGGAAACCGCACAAAGATCGTCGGGCTCGTATGCTCCTTATATTCGACCTCGGCCTCCGCGAGCGCCGTTCTCTCCACGACCGACCACATGACTGGCTTCGAGCCCTGATAGAGCGAGCCGTTCATCGCGAATTTCATCAACTCGTTCGCGATGGTCGCCTCGGCATCGAATGTCATCGTCGTGTAAGGATTTTCCCAATCGCCTTCCACGCCGAGCCGCTTGAACTCGTCGCGCTGCACATCGATCCAGTGCTCGGCGAATTCACGGCATTCGCGGCGGAACTCGATGATCGGGACCTCGTCCTTATCCTTGCCACGCGCGCGATACTGCTCCTCGATCTTCCATTCGATCGGCAGGCCGTGACAGTCCCAGCCGGGCACATAGTTGGAGTCCCGGCCAAGCTGGATCTGCGAGCGCGCGACCATGTCCTTGAGGATCTTGTTCAGCGCATGCCCGATATGGATGTTGCCATTGGCGTAAGGCGGGCCGTCATGCAGGATGTATTTCTCGCGGCCCTTGACGGCTTTGCGGACCTGCTTGTGCAGGTTCATCTTCTCCCAACGCTCAAGCAGCTTGGGCTCCAGATTCGCCAGCCCCGCCTTCATCGGAAAATCGGTCTTCGGCAGGAACAGCGTCTCGCGCCAATCGCGCGCCTCGTTCGCAGCGGCAGGCTTGGCACCCTGAGCGGGCGCGTCTTTGACCTTTTGCATGGGAAAGCAATCCCTGGCTGATCGGTTCTCATATGTCCCGGTTGCGGGACATAGACAAAAATGATGAATGGCACACCCGGCGCCCTCAGGCGACCGGGCCGCGAATTCGTCCTATGCTGATCACACAAGGGAGCGGTCTCATGAGGATGGAGGTACAGGAAACCGCGGCGCGCCGCAAGATGCTCATCATTGCCAGCGGCGAACGTCCTCGCCGGCTCCGGGCTACGATTTTGAAATCTTCAGCTCGTCCATAATCTCCTGAGCGGCATGGAAGCCGGTATTCGCGGCCGGAACGCCGGCATAGATGGCGGTCTGCAGGAGAACCTCCTTGATGTCATCGACGGGAATGCCGCCCTCCAATGCGGCCCGCATATGCAGCCGGAACTCCTCCCAGCGGCCCATGCCGGCGGTGATGGCGAGGACGATGAGCCGCCGGGTGCGATGGTCGAGGCCGGGCCGTGTCCAGATCTCTCCCCACGCGTAACGCGTAATGAGCTCCTGGAACTCCGTGTTGAAGGCGTTGCGCTTCGCCAGTGACCGCTCGACATGCGCCTCGCCGAGCACCTCTTTGCGGACGCGAAGCCCGGCATCGTAACGCTCTTGCTCATCCATTGACGTTTCTCCCTCTCGTGGCGGACGCTGCGCTCGGGCTCAGTCGCAATCTCGGCCGGTGCGCCAGCTTGCGACGGCCCGCCTTGCGAATTCGGGCGCCGCGCCAAGATGGCTCTCCGGCGTGAAAAGCGCGTCCAGCTCGTCCGGCGTAAAATGCGTGGACACAGCCGGATCGGTCTCCAGGCAGGCGCGCAGCGGGCGCTTTTCGGCGACGGCCTTGCGCGCCGCGCGCTCGATCAGCTTGTGCGCGGCGGCCTTGCCGATCTTGCGGCCCAGCGCGACGGACGCCGCCTCCGCCATCACCAGCCCCGACGTCATCTCCAGATTGGCCCGCATCCGCTCCGTGTCGAACCGGCCTTCCCGCGCGGCGAATGCGGCCGACTCCAGACCCGCCGAGGCCAGCCGGAACAGCTCCGGCAAGACCTCCCATTCGGCATGCCAACCGCCGAGCCCGCGCTCATGCTCCTGGTCCATGGTCCCGATCAGGGTCGCGGCGAGACCGGGCGCACGGCTTGCGGCGGCGATGATCCGCGCGCAGGCGACCGGGTTCGCCTTATGCGGCAGGGCCGACGATCCGCCGCGGCCCTCGCCGGACGGCTCGGCGAACTCGCCGACCTCCGTCTGCGCCATCAGCGACAAATCGCGCGCCATCTTCGCAAGGCTCCCCAGCAGCACGGCCAGCGCGCAGCCCATATCGGCGACACGGTCGCGCGCGCTGTGCCAGGGCGTGTCCGGCAGGGCGAGGCCCAGCTCCCTGGCAAGCGCCTGGGACAAAACGAGCCCGTCCGGCGCAAGCGAGGCGAGATTGCCGCCCGCCCCGCCGAATTGCAGCGCCAGCCCTTTTTCCTTGCAGGCGAGCAGCGATTGCCGCGCTCGCGTGAGGGCGGACAGCCATCCGCCGATCTTGCAGCCGAGCGTCGTCGGGATCGCCTGGATCATCAGCGAACGGGCGATCATCGGGGTCTCGGCGTGTTCCTCCGCGAGCGCGGCGAGACGGTCGCCGAGCGTGTCGAGCTGCTTCGCGATCAGCGCTACGGCCTCCCGCATCTGCAGAACGAGGCCGGTGTCGATGATGTCCTGGCTGGTCGCGCCCCAGTGCACCCAGCGTGCGGCGTCCTGATCACCCGCGGCGACCTGCGCGGTGAGCGCCTTCACCAGAGGGATTGCGAGATTGCCGCCCTTGAGCACTTCGACCGCCAGCGCCTCGAGATCGAAATTCTCCGCCCTCGCGGCCAGCGCGATGGGCTCCGCCGCGGCCGCCGGAATGATGCCGCAAGCCGCCTCCGCACGGGAGAGCGCCGCTTCGACATCCAGCATGGCCTGCACACGCGACCGGTCGGAGAAGACCCCGGCCATCGCTTCGCTGCTGAAAAACGGTCCGAGCGTGGCGCTCGATCGGGCCCAGCTCATCATCCGGCTCAGATGTCGAAAAACACGGTCTCGTCCGCACCCTGAAGCACGATGTCGAGCCGGTAGGCTGCGCCGTCGCCCTGGCGTTTGGCGATTAGCGTGGCGCGGCGTTCCTCCGGCACCAGGGCGAGGATCGGATCGCTGTCATTGGCGGCTTCGCCATCGAAATAGAGGCGTGTCGCCAGGCGCTTCAGGATACCGCGGCCGAGGACGGAAATATTGATGTGCGGCGCCTGCGGCGCTCCGCCCGGCCCGGGAACCTGTCCCGGCTTGACGGTGTGAAAGCGGAACCATCCCTGCTCATCGGTCGGCGTGCGGCCGAAGCCGTCGAAATTCGGATCGATCTGCTTTTCCTGGCCATCTTCCGGGTGGTGGTGACGCCCCTGGCTGTTCGCCTGCCAGATCTCGATGAGCGCATCGGTCACCGGCTCGCCATTGCCGTCGATCAGACGCCCTTCGATCGTGATCCGCTCGCCCAGCGTTGCGTCATTGGTCAGGGTCTCGCCGCCGGAATAGGGCAGCGCAAAGTGAAAGAACGGGCCAACCGTCTGAGACGGTGTCATGTCATATGGCGCTTTCGCCATCCCTCAGTCCTCCATCGGCGTGGCTTCGCGTCCCCGCAGCACGATATCGAAACGGTAGCCCAGCGCCCATTCCGGCTCCGTCGTCTCGATATCGAACTGAGACACCATGCGCGAGCCGGCTTTCGGATCGGTTACCGATTGATAGATCGGATCGAGCGCGAGCAGCGGGTCGCCCGGGAAATACATCTGCGTGACGAGGCGCGTCACGAAGCTGGGGCCGAAGAGCGAGAAATGAATGTGCGGCGGCCGCCAGGCATTGGGATGATTTTTCCAGGGATAAGCGCCCGGCTTCACCGTGACGAAGCGGTAAGAGCCGTTCTCGTCGGTGACGACGCGGCCGGCGCCGGTGAAATTCGGATCGAGCGGGGCCGGATGCTGGTCTTTGACATGAATGTAACGTCCCGCCGAATTGGCCTGCCAGATCTCGACCAGCGTATTCGCCTGCGGCCGGCCGTTTTCATCGAGAACCCGGCCGGTGACGATAATGCGCTCGCCCAGCGGTTCGCCTTCATGCTGGCGGGTCAGATCGGCATCGACCGGGCCGATGCGCTCATGGCCGTAGACCGGACCGGTGATCTCGGACAGCGTATGCGGCTGAAGAATGAGCGGCTGGCGCGGCGAACGTTCGATCGTCGAGCGGTAATCGGGCGAATAATAGGCCGGCTGGCCGGCCGGGTCCTCGCGCCGATAGGGTTGTGGCTGTTGCATGGCGACGTTTTCCTTGAGAGCGTCCAAATCCCTAGTTTTGAGCGTATATTGTGCCGCCTCAGCCGGAAATTGAAAAGCGCGATAGCAGCCGCCATGCGCACAAGCGTCCTGGGTGCGTTATTCAAAGAATTCCTTCTCTCCGCACGGTCCCTTATGATCGGTTGCAGGATTCATGTGGAGAATACCTATGCAGACCCAGGTCGGGATTGTCGGAGCGGGGCCGGCGGGGCTCTTTCTTTCGCATCTGCTCTATATGCGCGGCATATCCTCCGTCATCGTCGAGACGAAAAGCCGCGCCTATATCGAGGCGCGCGTGCGTGCCGGCGTCCTCGAGCAGGGCACGGTCGAAACGCTGGAGGAAATGGGCATTGCCGAGCGGATGCACCGGGAGCGGCTCGTCCATCGCGGCATTCAGATTTCCTTTGGCGGCAAGCGCCATCATATCGACTTCGCCGAGCTGACCGGGAAGGGCGTCACCATTTACGGCCAGCATGAGGTGGTGAAGGATCTCGTGGCGGCCAGGCTGGGCACGGGCGCGGAGATCGTCTTCGATGTCGAGGACACCAGCCTTCACGATCTGGACAGCGACCAGCCGAAAATCCGCTACCGTAAGGACGGCGCGGCGCATGAGATCCGATGCGATTTCATCGCGGGCTGTGACGGCTTTCATGGCGTCAGCCGCGCCTCCATCCCGGCCGAGATTCTCAGGACCTATGAACGGGTCTATTCCTTCGGCTGGCTTGGCATTCTTGCCGAGGCGCCGACGACGAACGAAGAGCTGGTCTATGCCAATCATGAGCGCGGCTTTGCGCTTTACAGCATGCGGTCGCCCGAGATCACACGGCTTTATATTCAGTGCCGGGCGGATGAAGACCTGAATGAATGGCCGGACGACCGGATCTGGGAGGAACTGCATACGCGGCTTGAAACGGGGGATGGCTGGACTGTCGCCGAAGGACCGGTTCTGCAGAAAGGGATCGCGCCGCTGCGCAGTTTCGTCACCGAGCCGATGCACTACGGGCGTCTGTTTCTCGCCGGCGATGCGGCGCATATCGTGCCGCCCACCGGCGCGAAGGGGCTCAATCTGGCGGTTGCCGACATCCGTGTGCTGACGGAAGCGCTGGCGCAATTCTACCACAGCGGTAAAGGGGAGCTGCTCGACGCCTACTCGGCCATCTGCCTCGACCGGATTTGGAAGGTGCAGCGCTTTTCCTTGTGGATGACCTCCATGCTGCACCGCTTCGACGGCGAGACGGCGTTCGACCGGCATGTGCAGCTCGCCGAACTGGCCTATGTGACGAGCTCGCGCGCGGCGTCTTCGAGCCTTGCGGAGAACTATATCGGCCTGCCGCTGAGCTACTAAAGCAGGGCAATCGGGGATCAGCCGGCCGTTTCCAGAGCGAGCGCGATGCCCTGGCCGACGCCGATGCACATGGTGCAGAGGGCGTGCTTGGCGTCGCGGCGGCGCATCTCAAGGGCTGCAGTTCCCACCAGACGCGCGCCGGAGGCGCCGAGCGGATGGCCGAGCGCAATCGCGCCGCCATTCGGATTGACATGCTCGGCATCGTCGGGAACGCCCAGCATCCGCAGCACGGCAAGAGCCTGTGAGGCGAAGGCTTCGTTCAGCTCGATCACGCCGAACTTGTCGATGCCGAGATCGAGCCTGCGCATGAGCTTTTCGCTCGCCGGCGCCGGTCCGATGCCCATGATGCGCGGCGCAACGCCGGCCGTCGCCATGCCCATGACCCGCGCGATCGGCGTCAAGCCGTGTCGCTCGATGGCGTCCTGCGATGCGACGATCAGGGCCACCGCGCCGTCATTGACCCCGGAGGCGTTCCCGGCGGTCACGGTGCCGCCGTCGCGGAAGGGCGTCGGCAGTTTCGCCAGCGCCTCGATGGTCGTATCGGGACGCGGATGCTCATCGGCGGAGACAACGACATCGTCGCCGCGCCGCTTCGGGATGGTGACGGAGATGATTTCCTCGGCGAGGCGCTCTCTCCCCGCCGCAGCCTTCTGCTGCGAGCGCAGCGCGAAGGCGTCCTGATCGGCGCGGCTGACCTGGAACTCCTCGGCGACGTTCTCGCCAGTTTCCGGCATGGAGTCGGTGCCATAGGCGCTCTTCATTTTCGGGTTGACGAAGCGCCAGCCGATCGTGGTGTCATAGATCTCGGCATTGCGCGAAAAGGCCCTGTCCGCCTTGCCCATCACGAAGGGCGCGCGGGTCATGGACTCCACGCCCCCGGCGATGATCAGATCGGCCTCGCCGATGCGGATCGCGCGCGCCGCCGTGCCGACCGCGTCCATGCCCGAGCCGCAGAGCCGATTGACGGTGACGCCGGGAATGCCGTCGGGCAGACCGGCAAGCAGGAGCGACATGCGCGCGACATTCCGGTTGTCCTCGCCGGCCTGATTGGCGCAGCCGAACATCACATCATCGATGCCGGCCGGATCGAGCGACGGATTGCGCTCCAGAAGGGCCTTGAGCGGAACGGCGCCGAGATCGTCCGGCCGGACGGCCGCCAGCACACCGCCGAAACGGCCGATCGGGGTGCGAATATAGTCGCAGATCCAGGCGTCCCTCATCGCTGCCATCCTTTTCCGTCCCCAACTAGCCCCAGACCTGCTCGGCGCTCTCCACGATCATGCGCAGCTTCGCCCATTGCTCATCCTCGGCCAGCACATTGCCTTCCTCGGTGCTGGCGAAGCCGCATTGCGGGCTGAGGCAAAGCTGATCCAGATCGCAATATTTCGTCGCTTCCTCGATGCGGCGCTTAATGTCGTCCGTGTTCTCCAGCGTGCCGGTCTTCGAGGTGACAAGGCCGAGTACGACGGTCTTGCCCTTCGGCAGGAACCGCAATGGCTCGAAGCCGCCGGCGCGGTCCGTGTCCCACTCCATGAAATAGCCATCAACATTGACACCGTTGAACAGGATTTCGGCAACCGGCTCGTAACCGCCCGAGGCGATGAAGGTGGAGCGGAAATTGCCGCGGCACATATGCATGGTGATGGTCATGTCGCTGGGCCGTCCGTCCACCGCCTTATTGATCATGCCGGCATAGATTTCCGGCTGCTTTTCCGGATCGTCGCCGCGATCCTTGAGCATCTGGCGCTGGTTCGGGTCGCACAGATAAGCGAAGCTGACATCGTCGAGCTGCAGATATCGGCAGCCGGCGTCGGCAAAACCGCTGACGGCGCCCGCATAGGCACTTCCGAGATCGGCGTAGAATCCGTCCATATCGGGATAGACGGCGCGGTCGATCATGTCCCGCCCGCCGCGGTAGTGCAGCATGCTGGGCGAAGGGATCGTCATTTTCGCAAGGCGCGAGGTGTTGTCTTTGACGAAGCGGAAATGGTCGAGCATCGGATGCGAGGCGGGAAAGCCCAGCTTGCCCACGACGCGCTGCGCCCGCGGCTTCAGCGTCGCCCCTTGAAACTGGACGCCCGCCCCATCCTTCCCAGAAGCCTTCGACACCGTCCAGCTCCTCCATAAAATCGAAATGCCAGAAGGCGCGGCGAAACTCGCCATCGGTCACGGCCTTGAGCCCGATGTCCTCCTGCTTCTTAATGATGCCGCGGATCTCCTGATCCTCGACGGCGTGAAGCTGCTCCGCGGAGATCTCGCCCGCTTCATGTTTGGCGCGCGCGTCTTTCAACGGCTGGGTCCGCAGAAGACTGCCGACCATGTCGGCGCGGAAAGGCGGTGTGGTTCTCATCATGGCGTTCACTCCGTCGATTTGTTCCAGTGCTCGTCCCGCTTAGCCGGGCGGACGAGCCGGATGGTTTTCTATTAAGCCAAGCGGCTCTTTTCGTCTTCTCCAATCCTGCTTCGCTCGATCAGCCCGCCGCCTGGTATTTGAACCAGCTGCTCCCGGTCGCGCAGTGCAAATTGCAGATTTCGATGCGCGAGCCGCGCATGCTCCCGCATCAGAACTCTCGGCCCGCTCGCCTTGCCGCTGTGCGATGGCCTCCACGACGCTACGGTGATGGTCCTGCGCGATGGTCAGGACGAGCCCCGCCTCCGGCAGACTGGCCTGGGCCATCACCAGCGCGCTCGGTGATGCAAAGGGGAGGTTGATGGCGCGCTCGATCTGTCGGGACACGGCCGGACTTTCCGCAAGTGAGACGAGACGCTCGTGGAACTGCGCGTTGAGCCTGACATAGCCGGAAAAGAGATCGGCATCGATTTCGGAGCCATCGATAAGCGCGTCGATCTCAGCAACGCAGTTGCGCAAACCGGCGAGCCCGGCGGGAGACGCGCCGCGTTCCGCGGCAAGCCGGGCCGCAAGTCCCTCCAGAGTGCCGCGCAATTCGATCGAATCGTGAATGTCGCGCTCCGAGAACGCCCGGACCGCAAAACCGCCGGATGGGACGGCCTCCAGCAGACCCTCCTCCTCAAGACGGATCAGCGCGCTGCGGATCGGCGTCCGCGAAACGCCAAGCCGCTCCACGATCGCGAGCTCCGACACCCGCTCGCCGGGCGCGAGATCGCCTTTCAGGATCAGGTCACGCAAGCGGAGCTGCGCCTTCACCGTTTGCGAGGGCTCCGGCTGCGCCATGTCTTCCGCAAGCGGGTTCATATTCGATCTGCGGCTGGTCATTCGCTTCATTCGCCCGCCTTTATGAACCGCGCTGTGCACTTCTGTTGAGACCATCCTGCCGATCGGCAGCCAGATCTAATCCCCCATGTTTCTGTATACACTACTTTCCTGTGATTGGCTGAGAAAGGTCATTATTCGCCGAATCCGTGCTATTTTGTGCGGCATACGCACAATTAAATCGATTCCTGTATACAGGAGGCCGGGAAATGGGCGATTGTCAAACGGGCGCGCTCCGCTATTGGCGGAAGCATGGCATGCCATCTGCAGCTTGCGGCACCGCTCTCTCCACCGACGGGACGCCCGGCAAGCGATCAGTAATGGTTTTAGGCATAACAATTATTACCATATTTTTGTTTGATGCTGCCTTGTAATGTCATTGCAAAATCGGAATAAGCTCGAATTGGCGGTCGGGATGGAAACGATGATAAGGGAGCCGGCTGAGGAACGGACGGATCGAGACCTGATTCTCGGACTGAAGAAAGGTCTTGCAGTCATCGAATGTTTCGACGATGAGCACGAACAGCTCACGAGCGCGGACGTGGCCGTAAAAACCGGCCTTTCGAGGGCCGCCGCGCGGCGCTGCCTCCTGACATTGCACAAGCTCGGCTACGCCAATTACGATGGCAAGCTGTTTAGGCTGGCGCCGCGTATATTGCGGCTGGGCTATGCCTATCTGCTGTCGGCCTCGCTCCCGCAGCTCTTCCAGCCGTTTCTCGAACATCTGAGCGAGCAGATTCACGAATCCTGTTCGGCAGCGATTCTCGAAGGGGACGAAATCGTCTATCTCGCGCGGGCGGCAACCAAGCGCATCATGTCGACGGGCATATGTATCGGCACTCGGCTGCCGGCCTATTGCACCTCAATGGGCCGCGTGCTGCTGGCGTCACTCGAGCCGGAGGACGCCGAGGAACGGCTCGCCAAGATGGAGCGGCGGCGCCTCACTCCGGCGACACGGACCGGGACCGCCGATATCATGACCATTCTCGAACGGGTGCGACACGATGGCTATTGTGTCGTCGATCAGGAGCTTGAGGTTGGCCTCACCTCGATAAGCGTGCCGATTTTCAACAGTGCCGGCGCAGCGGTCGCCGCAGTGAATGTCGCGTCTTCACCCGCTCGCGTTCGCGCAGACAAAATGGCCGTACACTTTCTGCCAGCCCTGCAAGACGTTCAGAGACAGTTGCGCCCGCTGATCAGGAGTTAAGGCTGCGGCTCCCATCGCCATTCACGCCGGTCACATTGCTGCTTGTACGTATGCTCTATTGGCGAGATGGTGATTAGATCATGTGGCGCATGCCCAAATTCCGTCTTGCTTTCCCGCACGAGATCGGCTGGAGAGAGTGACAAGAGGCACGCCGTGCGTGCAGCGTATCGAAAAAGAATAATGCACAACGGGGTTCGATCATGGCGACCAAGGGGGAGAAACCGAAACGCGCGGCCGCATTGGACCGTGTCGCGGCCAGAACCGCGCCGATCCGGGATGAACGCCGCCCCGTCGACCTCGGTCATCTGCCGTCGCTGATCGGCTATATGATCCGCCGCGCTCAACTCGCCGTCTTCCAGGGTTTCGCTCAGACCTACGCGGAGGTCGGCATCAGGCCGGCCCAATATGCTGCGCTCACGATTATCGAACGCAATCCGGGGCTGAAGCAGAAGGATGTCAGCGAAGCGTTGGCCATCAAGCGGGCCAATTTCGTCGCCATGTGCGATGAGCTCGAGCAGCGCGGACTGGCGAGGCGGGAGCCGATCGCAACTGATCGCCGCGCCTATGCGCTGCATTTGACGCGCAAGGGCAAAGCGCTCATCAAGAAGCTTCACGCTCTCAATGAAGAGCATGAGGCGCGCTTTGCAGCGTTGATCGGCGAGGAGGGCCGGGGAAAGCTCATCGAAATGCTCGCGGCGATTGCAGGGACCCGGAGGAACGACGACGCGGCGGGTGAGGAAAGCCGAAGCCAACGATGAAGCGCTTGCGACGAATTCAGAGCGCGGCCGGTCACCTCATTCGCGCGCAAGCAGCTCCGTCATCCGCTGGGCATTAAGCGCCGCATAGCCCTTTTCGTCATTGTCGAAGAAGCAATATACGTCACGGCCGTTGCTTCGCCATTGACTGAACTGCCGAAGCCAGCCGGAGAGCGCCGCGTCGTCATAGCTTCCGCGATAGGCGCTGCCCGGGCCGTGCAATCGCACATAAACGAGATCAGCCGTCAGCTCGACAGGTGAGCGCGCCCCCGCAAGCTCATAGATGCAGAAGGCCGCATTGTGACTGCTCAGCATCCTGTAAGTCTCGGGAACGAACCAGCTATCGTCGCGGAATTCGAACCCGTAACGGTAATCTTTCGGCAGCGCCTCAAGAAAGGCCTTCAAGCGCTCCGGATTGAAATGCCAGCGCGGCGGCAGCTGGAAGAGGATGGGGCCGGCCTTCGGGTCAAGCGCTTCGATGGATTGGAAGAAGCGCCGGATCGTGTCGCGCGGGTCTCTCAGCTTCTTCATATGGGTGATGAAGCGGCTGGCTTTGCATGCGAACACGAAATCCTGCGGGGTTGCGTTGCGCCAGGCCGTCAAGCTCTCCTGATCCGGGAGCTTGTAGAAGGTGTTGTTGATTTCCGCTGCGCAGAAGCGCTCCGCATAAAAGGGCAGGAACTGGCCGGATTTCATCGAGCGCGGGTAGAACGGGCCAACCCAATGGCCGTAGTGCCAGCCTGATGTGCCGATGTAGATCTTTGCCATGCCGAAGGGCCGATTTGAGACTTTTATTGCCGGGCTTGGAACGAAATCCTGAAAATGTTGTTGCGCCGGACAGCTATAGGAAACGGTGTGGCCTTCCACAACGCCCTCCCGCCACCAGTTCCACATGCTTGCGGCTCAGTGATCGCTTCGCAGGATCTGATTTTAAGGATGGCGTGTCAGATCACGCCTCGATCGGCGAGCGCCGCGCGCTCCTCGGCGGTGAAGCCGGCTTCCTCAAGAATTGCGCCGCTATGCTCGCCCGGCGTCGGGGCGGGGCGACGGACCTGGAAAGCCAAGCCGGTCATCTTCATCGGGCAGGCCAGCAAGGTGAGCGGCCCATATGTGGGGTGATCGGTTGCAACGGCCATCTCGCGCGCTGCAACGAGATCGCTGGCCAGCGTCTCCTCCAGCGTGAGCACCGGACTTACGCAGCAATCGGCGCCCGCCAGCCGGTCGCGCCATTCCGCCCAGCTGGAGGTGGCAATCACGGCGGCGAGCTCGGCACGCACTCTCGCTGTTTCTTCCTCCTGCGCGCCCTCACGCCAGGCCTTGAGATCGTCCCGGCCGATCAGATCACAGAACGTTTCCCAGAATTTCGGTTCAAGCGCTCCGACCGCCAGATAACGTCCGTCCTTCGTCCGGTAAAGGCCATAGCAGGGCAGCCCGCCCGACAGCGTGTCCGTGCCGGCCCGTTTCGTTGCGCCGTGCGCATTGAGTGCCGTCAGCGGCATCACAGCGTGAGCGAGGACGCCGTCCGTCATCGCAATATCCACATGCCGTCCCGGCCCGCCGCCGCGCACGCTGCAAAGCGCGGCAAGAATCCCCATGGCCGCTGTGAGCGCGCCGCCCATTAGATCGGCGAGCGGCAGGTTGGAGAGCACCAGCTCGCCCGCCGCGGTCCCGGTCTGATCGGCAACGCCGGCATAACCGCAATAGTTGATGTCATGTCCGGCGAAATCGCGGAAGGGGCCCGTCTGGCCATAGCCGGTCAGGGAGCAATAGACGATGCGCGGATTGACGGTGCGCACCGCCTCGAAGCCGACGCCGAGCCGGTCCATCACGCCGGGCCGGAAACCTTCGACGATAATGTCGGCATCTTTGGCGAGACGCAGGAAGACATCGCGGCCGGCGTCCGATTTCAGATCGAGGCGCAACCCCCGCTTATTGCGGTTAACGGCCGCCCGCATCGGCGGCGGCGCGTAATCGCCCGCGCCGGTATCCTCGATCTTGATGACGTCGGCGCCCAGGTCGGCGAGGTGCATCGTGCAGACCGGCCCCGGCAGCAGGCGCGTCAGGTCGAGGACCTTCACGTTCTGAAGGGGCGGCTCATTGGTCATGATCGAAGCTCCTGCTGCGGCTCCGGCTAGCGCAACGAGCGTCCAAGCATGTCCCCGCAAAGGCGGAGATGGACGCGGGAACAGTTGCGCTTTTCTTTTGAAATAGATCAACTTGACCTCGTCCAAGTGATTCCACTTGAACGCGGGCTGATCTAGGATAGGGCGTAAGCGCCGGCAACCCCAAGGTCAAAGCGCCAGGCCGCGGGCTTTTTATCGCCGGACAAAATGCATCGGCCGCAGCCAACGGGACTACGGCCGATGAAGGCGGAAACGATCGGTTCGACGCCGGATTAGCGCTTTAGCAACGCGCCGATAATCAGACCGATCCCAACGGCGCCCAGGATCGTCATTAACGGGCGATCGTGAACCGTCTCTTCGACCCTCTCCGCGGCTCTGTGGCCATAGTCACGAACGGTATCGCCTGCTTCACGGGCCTGGGCGGATGCGCGGTTCGCAAGCTCCGAGACCTTCTCCTGCGCCCGATCCGCGGCTTCCGACGCCTTGTCGGCATAAGCTCTGGTCGTCTGTGACATCTCGTCCTCCTTTCGGTCGTTATGTTCAGGATAACGCGCTGGTTGACCGAAAGTTCGACGGTTTGGCGTTTCAACCGGCCGACGAATGTCCTCTGCGAGCCTTTTAGACGACGTTCATGTTCCTCTGATAATCATCGGCACCGACTTGCCGACATTCGTGCCGCGCGGGCGTATATCGCAGAGACTGCGCATGTCGTTGATTTCGACGATCGATTTGGCGGAACAGACGCTTCGGCGCGTCCGGGATCAGGCGGGCCGGGTGCTTCGTGCCTGGGTAACGGACAGCGCGCTGGCCCGTCTTATTGCCCAGCTCGGCACTCGCAAATACAGGCCGGAGAGATGCTATATGCGCGGGCCGGGACCGAAGGCCAAGGCCAAAGCAAACGCGCAGGCCCGCCATGCCTCGAAGGTCGAAAAAGGTGGTCGGAGCTCCTCCGCCCGTTCCACAAGCGGCGACCACGCTTAGCGCAACGCGCGTCCAAGCATGTCCCCGCGAAGGCAGGGATGGACGCGGGAACAGTTGCGCTCATCTTTTGAAATAGATCAACCTGTTCTGAAATAGATCAACTTGACCTCGTCCAAGTGATTCCACTTGAACGAAGGTTGATCTAGCTCTGCCCGCCATCCTTCGCGCAGGCTTCGAACAGACCGAGATTGGGACAGAAATCGGGGCGCTCGGCAGCTCCGTCAAACGCCTCGAGCCAGCGCAGACATTTTTCCGTGTCGGCGCAATCGAGACAGCGGGAGCGCGCCTCGGCGTAGACCTCGCCGTCGCCCAACCGGACCAGCTTTCCGGCGTCGACCTCGAGGCAATCCATCATGTCATGCATACGCTGCGCCTGGCGTTCGACGCTTCGGATCTTCCCGCGCTCCATGACACTCTCCCTCGCCCGCGTTGCTTCCTGCCCTTGGCTTCCGCTGGGCCACTGCATGGCGGCCGAATGGAGCGTTCAGGATCGTTGCCCACGCAACGGGGCCGAGCCTTGATCCAGGTCAAGGCTTGAGTAATGACCGCAGCTCTTCCGGCGACGGGGCTGCGGCCGCCAAATCAAAACTGTCAGTCCCGCAAGATCCGCATGGCCGCCGCGAAAGAAGCGCTGCGCCGCGCTGTGGCCGACGCCCTGTCATTCTTTACAAAAAGGTAATATTCGCGCGCGGTTTGAGGGCTTGACGCGAAAAAAGCGGCAGGAATAAATTGCGCCTGCGGAGGGAGGGTTCCAGACCAATGCTGTCTGGCGGCCAGCCGATTGGAGGGTCTTCTTCAGTCAAGCTGACCCCTGTCGACAGAGTGATCGCACATATATCGGGCCGCATATTGTCGCGTTCGGCGGAACATGCGGACTGATTGTTCCGGAACCTGATCTTTCAAGGTCGGCCATAGCGGATCGACGTTCCTTTGAGCTCATTGAAGACGCGCCTTTCAGGCTATCGACCGTTTTTGCAGAGCTTCAAACGGATTGCACAGCGAACTGAACGCAGGGCTGGAGCCACCGATGATCGTTGTCGAGAACCTCACACGAAAATATGGAGACTTCACCGCGGTCGAAGATGTGAGCTTCAAGATCGCGGAGGGCGAAATCGTTGGTCTTCTCGGCCATAACGGCGCGGGCAAGACCACGATCATGAAAATGCTCACCGGGTTTCTGGAACCCACGGCGGGCTCGATCAAGATCGACGGCCACGATGTCGAGACCGAGCGCGCCGCGATACAGTCGCTCATCGGCTACCTGCCTGAGAACTGCCCGCTTTATCCCGAAATGACCGTCGTCGATTTTCTCGACTACGCCGCCGAATTGAAGGGCGTCAGCGAAGCGGAACTGCCCGCCATACTGCGCGAGATCGTCAAATCCACCGGTCTGACCGAGAAGGCGACCGCACCGATCACTAGCCTGTCGCGCGGCTATCGCCAGCGTGTCGGCGTCGCTCAGGCCATTCTGCACAAGCCTAAGATCGTCATTCTCGACGAGCCCACGAACGGTCTCGACCCCTCGCAGATCAAACATATGCGGGCACTGATCAAATCGCTGGCCGAACGGGCGACTGTCATTCTTTCCACGCATATTCTCCAGGAGGTTCAAGCCATCTGCGACCGGGTGATCATCATCAATCGCGGCAAGCTTGCCCTGGATTCCACGCTCGCCGACCTGCATAAGGAGCGGCGGCTGCGTGTCGTGACGAATGGCGCGTCCGACGCGATCGAGCCGCTTGTGTCGGGGCTCGACGGCAGTCTGAAACTCGACGAGCTTGCCGCAGAGGGCAGCGCGCATATTTATGGCCTCAGCCTCAACGGGCATGCGCCGGAAGAGGTCGCGCCGAAGATCGCCCGTGCGATCAATGACAAAGGCCTCGATCTGATCGCACTGCATCCGGAGCAGCGCGATCTCGAAACGGTTTTTGCTGAAATCACCTCAAGCGATGTTCCCTATCAGGGAGGCGCCCATGTCTAACGTGTTGCGAATTGCACGGAAGGAGCTGTCATCCTTCTTTTCCTCCCTTGCGGCTTTCATCTTTCTCGGCGTTTTCCTCGCCGTTCTCCTCTTCATCGTCTTCTGGTTCGAACGTTTCTTCGCCCGCAACATCGCCGACGTCCGGCCGTTGTTCGACTGGATGCCGATCCTTCTGATCTTCCTTATCTCCGCGATGACCATGCGGATGTGGAGCGAGGAACGCCGCTCGGGCACGCTGGAATTTCTGATGACGACGCCGGCGACGCCGGTTCAGCTGGTGCTAGGGAAATTCCTGGCCTGTTTTCTGCTCGTCGCCATCGCGCTCGCGCTCACCCTCCCTCTGCCGATCACCGTTTCGCTCGTCGGACCGCTCGATTGGGGACCGGTATTCGGCGCCTATCTGGCGGCGCTCGCGCTTGCGGCGGCTTACATTTCCATCGGCCTGTTCGTAAGCTCACAGACCGACAATCAGGTTGTCAGCCTGATCGTGACGACGCTCGTCTGCGGTGTCTTCTATCTGCTCGGCTCGGATGCGCTGACGACGCTGTTCGGCAATACCGGCACCGAAATCCTGAGGCTTCTCGGCAGCGGGTCGCGCTTCGAGTCCATTGCGCGCGGCGTCATCGATCTGCGCGACATCTACTATTATCTGAGCATTTTCGGTGTGTTCCTTGTGCTGAACATCTACTCGCTCGAGAGTCTGAGATGGTCGGCCGAGGGCCGCGGGACGACGCATTCGCAATGGCGCATCGCCGCGGTGCTCGTCGTCGCCAATCTGGTCGCCGCCAATCTCTGGCTGGGCCAGCTCGGCTGGGCGCGGGCGGACCTCACCTCCGGCAATATCTACTCGATCTCGGATTCGACACGCTCCTATCTCCGGCAATTGCAGGAACCATTGCTCATCCGCGGCTATTTCAGCGCGCAGACGCATCCGCTGCTCGCGCCGCTCGTGCCCAGGCTGCGCGACCTGCTTCGGGAATATGAGGTTGCCGGCGACGGCAAGGTGCGTGTCGAGATCGTCGATCCGCTGCAGGACCCGACGCTCGAGGCCGAGGCGAACCGCCAATATGGCATCAAGCCGGTGCCGTTTCAGACGGCGAACAAATATCAGGCCGCGGTGACCAACTCCTATTTCGACATTCTCGTCAAATATGGCGATGAATATGCAACCATTGGCTACCGGGAGCTGATCGAGGTCAAACAGCGGCCAGGCCAGCAGCTCGAAGTCGAGCTGCGCGACCCCGAATATGAGATCACGCGGGCGATCAAGAAGGTGCTGAGCACCTATCGCGGCGGCGGCAACATCCTGTCCGGCATTCCAAACGGCGTGACGTTGACGGCCTATGTCTCTGCAAAGGACAAGCTGCCCGAACCGATGCCCGAAATGAAGGCGAATCTGGAAGCTCTGATCGACGACTATGAGAAGAGCGCGCCCGACAAGTTCGACGCCAAGCTGATCGATCCGGACAAATCGGGCGGTCAGGCGTTCAAGCAGCTTCAGGAGAAATACGGGCTGCGGCCGCTGGCTGTCGGTCTGCTCGATCCGAAGCAGTTCTGGTTCCACATCATCCTGCGAAGCGGCGATCACATCGAGCAGGTCGAGCTGCCGGAGACGCTCGACAAGCCGAGCCTCAAACGCAATATCGACGCCGCTCTGAAGCGTTTCACGCCCGGCGCGCTGCGAAGCGTTGCACTCTTTGCACCGCCGCCGAACCCGATGGCCCGGTTCGGTGCGCCGAACAGCGATACGCCGGTCTTCCAGCTGCTGGAGCAGAAATTGCGCGAGAACGCCGCGGTCGAAGCCACCGATCTGGAGGACGGACGTGTGCCGGAGGCCGCCGATATTCTGCTCGTTGCCGACCCGGAGCGGTTCGATAAAAAGCAGCTTTTCGCCATCGATCAGTTCCTGATGAAAGGCGGAACGGTTGTCATCGCGGCATCGCCCTACAGGGCCTCGCTCAAGGGCAATCTGGAGGTGACGCCGACGCCGACCGGGCTTGAGGAATGGCTGGCAGGCTACGGGATGACGATGGATAAGGCGATGGTGCTCGACCCGCAAAACACGCCCTTCCCCATCCCCACGGAGCGCAATGTCGGCGGCTACCGCGTCCAGCAGGTGCAGCTGCTCGACTATCCTTATTTCGTCGATGTGCGGCGGGGCGGTTTGAAACAGCAGGATGCCCCGACAGTCGGCCTGGACCAGCTGACACTCTCCTGGGCCGCGCCGATCAAAGTCGATGAAGAAAAGGCGAAAGGCAGAAAGGTCGCGCGCCTGATTGAGAGCTCCCCCCGCTCCTGGGCGTCCGATACGCTGAATGCCGTGCCGGATTTCAAGACCTATCCCACGCTCGGTTTCGAACAGGGCAAAAAGACGGGCCGGCAGCTTCTCGGCGTCATGATGGAGGGCGAGTTCAACTCGTTCTTCGCCGGCAAGCCGTCTCCACTGGCAAAGGACGCGGCCGCGGCCGACAAGGACAAGAAGGCCGGCGAGAAGGCCGCCGGGGCGGACAAGGCCAAAGACAAGAAGGATGACAAGCCGACCATTACCGGCGTGCTGGAGCGTTCGCCGCAAAGCGCGCGCATCATCCTGATCAGCTCAAGCAGCTTCCTGTCCGACGACATCATCAATCTGACGTCCGGCGTCAATCAGACTCAATATCTGGCGCCGCTGACGCTCGCTCAGAATGTTGTGGAGTGGTCGCTGGAAGACCGTGGTTTGCTTGCGCTGCGTAGCCGCGGCGGGCAGTTTTCGCGGACGCTGGAGCCGATGACCGCCGGGACGCAGGCCCTCTGGGAATATCTCAACTACGGCCTTGCACTTCTGGGGCTCGCGATCGTCTACCTCGTCTGGCGCGTCTCGCGGCAAAGCGCGAAGCGTCGATATGAGGCCATGCTTGGAATTGAGGGAGTGTAATCGATGAAGCGCAACACGCTCATTCTGACAGGCGTTCTGGCCGTACAGCTTGCCCTTGCGCTTGTCCTGACGCTCGGCAGTTCCGGCAATGATGCCTTCAAGGCCGAAGAACCGCTCCTCGCCTTCGACAAGGACAAGGTCGATCAGATCGCCATCGATCGGACCGGCGGAAACTCCGTGACGCTCAAGAAGCAGGACGGCAAATGGGTGATCCCTGCAATGGCGGATTTCCCGGCGAGCAAGAAAGCGGTGAGCGGTCTGCTCGATAAGCTGGCGGATTTGAAGAAGGGTTGGCCCGTCGCCACGACGTCGGATGCGGCGGAGCGCTTCAAAGTGACCGGAAAGAGCCACGAACGCCGGGTCGTGCTGAAATCCGGCAAGAACGAGCTGGGCACGCTGTTCATCGGCACCGCACCGACCTATCGGAAGGTCAATGTCCGCCCTGCGGACGACAGCGAGATCTACAGCGTCACCCTGGCGGCGTATGATGCCGGCGCGCGCGGCGAGGACTGGATGGATCGCGATTTCCTCGATATTGCGCAGGACAAGATCTCCAGCCTTTCGATCGGCGATATCACAATCGAGCACAAGGACGGAAAATTCACTCTCGCGGGCCTGAAGCCTGGGGAGACACTCAAATCATCCGAAATTCCGCCGATCGTGAGCGCGGTCGCAAGCCCCAGCTTCGATGTGGTTCAGGGCAAGGGCAAGGATGCGCTGGCCAAGCTCGAGCCGGCCGATTTCGAGGTGACCGTCAAGCGCAAGGACGCCGATCCCATCATATACAAGTTCAAGAAGGAGGCGGCGGGCGGCGCTTATCTTTTCGCCAGCTCGGCACACCCCTATGTGTTCCGCGTGGCGGAAGCGACGATCAAGCCGATCGTCGAGGCGAAGCGCGACAAGCTCGTCGAAGTGAAGGCTGACGAAAAGCCGAAGGAGGAGACGGGGCAACCCAAAGTCTCGGACCAGCAGCAAAGCCCGCCCGCCAGCGGAGGGCCCGGCGGTTGACGCATGATCGGTTCCGATGGAAACGACTTCTGTAGATTGCGCTGATCACCTCCCCCGCGGCGACTTCTGCGGAACACTGCTTCCCCCTCACCCACCCGCCTTCGGCGGGAGCGCAGGCGGGAATCCAGTGGGCGCAGGCGTTTGTGACCAAGTCGAAATGTCGCGGCATACGGGGCCAAGCATTCGCAGGGATGACGATCCCATCGCCGGGACCCACGACGTCGTCCCTGAGCAAATAATTCATTTCCAAGTTTAATAAAAATTCAAAGACAACAAAGTCTACTCCAAGGAATGCGCTCCTATCCCGCTCCGTGTCGGCGATAGCGCCCAAGACTTTATAAGGAAAAATGCGCATGCGGTCGGGCATGCGTTGCGCCAAAGTCTGCACGCTGCGTGCCGGCACGAATTTTCGTGCCTTTTTGAGCGGCTTATTCACCAGCTGTAAACCCTTTTCTGCGAAGAAGGCTATCAGAGTCCTTATAGCTGTTTCCTCCGTCCGAGTGAGTGAGCCGGGTTATGGGTTACGTGACAGACCAGAAGTCGCAGATTCATTCCGAATTTGGCCTGATGATGCCCCGTCTGAGGTCATTCGCGCTCTCATTGACGGGGTGCGAAGCCAAGGCGCAGACACTGGTCCGGGCGACACGCCATCACCTGCTCGCCCGTTCGGCGAAAGAGCGCGGCCACATGCCGCTCGCTCTCTGGGCATTGATGCAAATGCAGAAAATCTGGGCCAGTCGTATGAAAGGCAGACAGGCGGATCAGGTCGATCCCCGTCTGTTCCAGCCGCGGAGCCGCGCCCAGGACGTCGCGGCGGCCCGCTTCGCCATGCGCCTCGCCCGGCTCAGCCCGTTTCAGCGTGGTGCGCTGCATCTCGTTTATGGAGAGCGCCTCTCCTATGACGAAGTGGCGGATATCTTCGAGGTCGAGGTCTCCGAGATCATCAGCTGGCTTACGAAGAGCTACGCGGCGCTCGGCGAGGTGAGCGCCCGCGAACGGGGCCGTCCGAGCACCGAAGGCGCAGCCGCCCGGTCGCCGGAGGCGGCAGCGAAAAGACAGGGACGGGCAGCATGATCGCCCTCAGCGACGAAGTGCTGATGGCCTATGCGGACGGTCAGCTCGACCAGCCCCAATCGGCCGTTGTGGGCCGAATGCTGCGGGACGATCAGGAGCTTGCCATTCGCGTGAGCCGCCTCCAGCAGACGCAGGCGCAGCTTCTCGATACGTTCGGCGCCCTTTTGCGGGAAGGCGGGAGCAGCCATGCAAGACCGGCGCAAGCGCCGCGCGCACGCAGCGCGTCGCCGCTGGCCGGCGCAGGGGCGCTGACTGCTGGCGTCGCCGCCGGACTGTTCCTGATCGGCGCCTGTGCCGGTGTGACCGGAGCTTACTATTCTGGAATGCTGACGGGAGAGACCCGGGAAGTCGCGCAACTCCTGCCCACCAACTGGCCGGGCGACATTGCCGAGTTCCATTCCTTCTTCACCGCGGATGCGCTGCGGGTCAGTCCGGAGAGCCAGTCGAATCGGGAGATGGTGAAGTTCCAGCTTTCGCAGCTATTCGCCGGCGCCCCGATGCCCGACTTCTCGGAGCAGGGCCTCCACTTTGCGCATGGCCAGATATTGTCCTATCGCGGCAACAAGGTCATGCAGCTCGTCTATCTCAACAAAAACGAACCGCCGGTTGCGCTCTATATTGGCGCGGGCGGTCTCGACATGCCGATGTCGCCGGGCCGCTTCGGCGACGTCAATACGATCAGCTGGAGCGCGAATGAGTTCCGCTTCATCCTCGCCTCGACAATGCCACACCAATCGCTAAGGGCGCTCGCAGTCGTCGCAAATTCGCAGCTCGGCGGCAAATAGCAGGCGCTTCCCCAACCCGGACCTCGCGCATCTCGCATGATCGCTGAGCATTCCGGCCCGGCCGGTCAATTTTGCGTGGTTTCATCTTCCAGCCCACCGAAACAATCGCTAAGCTTGATTTCCCTTCGGTTGATTTCGTATCAAATAATTTGAATGTATTAGAACCGTTTCACGAGAATGACCACGTCGATTTCCAGCCAGGTGATTTCTCTTGGCAGCATGTTGAGGGGTGGGGACACCTATATCGTGCCGCCATACCAGCGCAACTATGCCTGGGACGAGGCCCAGTTCGGCGTCTTCTGGTCGGACATATCGAAGACATTCACGGGAGCGACGCCGGAATATTTTATCGGCTCCATCGTCATCAATAACAGCCAGACACCGGAGCTGGTCGTCATCGACGGGCAGCAAAGGCTGATCACGACGGCGGTGCTGATCTCGGCGCTGCGCAGCCATCTCAAAGCCGACGGTGCATCACAGCTCGCCTCGCTGATCGAGCAGGATTTTCTGCTCAAATCGGACTATCGCCGCCAGCTCTTCACGCCGTCCCTCGTTCTGAACAAGACCGACAAAGCCTTTTACGACAATTATATTTTTCATAATCGGCCGATTGCCGACATCGAGCGGCGGGCGGACGACGAATTGCTGTCGCCGTCAAACCGTCTGCTTGCGGAATGTTTCTGTTTCATGCACGCCAGGATCGCGGAGCTTCGCAAGCGCGGGCAGAGCGCGGAGGACATCGCCAACGCAATCGTTGAGTCCCTCAACAACCGGGTTTTCGTCATCCGGATCGACGTCAAGGATGACTACAACGCCTTCGTGCTCTTCGAGACGCTGAACGATCGCGGGCTCGAACTCTCCGAAGCCGACCTTTTGAAAAATTATCTGTTCTCGATCTCGGCCGAGCGCTTGCCGGAGACGCAGGGCAATTGGGAGCTGATGGAGCATAATCTGGGCAGCGAGCGGCTGATCAAATTCATGCGTCACCACTGGCTTGCCACCCATGGGCCGATCGGCGAGCGCGGGCTTTATTCGGACATCAAGGCGAAGATCGTCACGCCCGATGACGCAACGGCCTATTCGGAGGGCCTTTGCGAGGCATCGGAGTATTACGCGGCGCTCTCAAGCGCGCGGCATTATCTTTGGGCAACATTTCCGCATGAGCAACAGCCCCTATTGCGGGAGTTGATCGAGACGATCGAGATCCTGAGGACCGAGCAGCTCTTCATCGTCCTGCTTGCAGCCCTTGAGACCGACTGGCGCCATTTTGTCGAATTGGCGCGGATCATGGTGAACTTCACATTCCGCTACAGCACGATCTGCAATCTCAGCGCGGCAAGCGTGCTTGGTCCCTTTATCGGCGCGGCGCGGGCCATTCGTGCGAAAGGCGCCGTGGAGCCGGGAGCCCTTTTCCGGAAATATCTGGCGCCGCTCTACCCGGATGACAGCCAGTTTCACTCCGCGTTTTCGCGCAAGATCGTCCGCAGCAATGCTCAGGCGCGCTACATCCTCGCAAAGATCAACGACCACCTGTCGCCGAACCCCTCGCTTCGCACGCAGGCCGACCCGCATGCGACCGATCTGGAGCACATTCTGCCGAAGCGGTATGACAGCGCCTGGGAGACGAGCCGCCGCGATTTTCCCGGAGGCGCGGACAAATATGTCTACCGACTCGGCAATATGACGCTGATCGCCGCCAAGCTGAACCACCATCTCGGCAATGCGGATTTCGCAACCAAGAAGAAAGTCTTCGCCAGCGATTGCCTGGCGATCACTGAGCGTGTGCTCAGCGCGGAAAAATGGACGGCCGAAGAGATCAAGAGCCGCCAAAACTGGCTGGCGAGCCTCGCCTCCAAGATCTGGCGGTATCCTGAGAATGGGACGCGTTAACGCATCAGCTCCTTCATCGCACGATCGAGACCGTCGAGCGTGAGCGGATACATGCGCCCGCTCATGAGCTGGGAGATCATATCGATCGAGTGCGTATAGTCCCACAAATGCTCAGCCACCGGATTGAGCCAGACGGCGCTCTTGTAGATTTCGGTGACGCGGTCAAGCCAGACGGCGCCCGCCTCCTCGTTCCAATGCTCAACCGAACCGCCCGGCATGGCGATTTCATGCGGGCTCATGGACGCATCGCCGACAAAGATCACCTTATAGTCGGCGGGATAGGTGTGCAGCACATCCCAGGTCGGCAGGCGCTCGGAATGGCGGCGGTAATTGTTGCGCCAGACGCTCTCATAGAGGCAATTGTGGAAATAGAAATATTCCATATGCTTGAACTCGGCGCGTGCGGCGGAGAACAGCTCCTCCGACACCTTGATGTGCCAATCCATCGATCCGCCGATGTCGAAAAAGATCAGCACCTTGACCGTGTTGCGCCGCTCGGGACGGAATTCCAGATTGAGGTAGCCCTGATGGGCGGTTGACTGAATGGTCTCATCGAGATCCAGCTCTTCGGCCGCCCCTTCGCGCGCAAATTGGCGGAGGCGCCGCAAGGCCATCTTGATGTTGCGCGTGCCGAGCTCGACCGAATTGTCGAGATCCTTGAATTCCCGTTTGTCCCAGACTTTGACCGCCCTGAAATTGCGGTTGCTGTCCTGCCCGATGCGGACGCCTTCGGGATTATAGCCGTAAGCGCCGTAAGGCGATGTCCCCGATGTGCCGATCCATTTCGAGCCGCCCTCATGCCGGCCCTCTTGCTCCTCAAGCCGCTTCTTCAGCTCCTCCATCAGCTTTTCCCAGCCGCCGAGCGCCTCGATCTGGGTTTTCTCCTCCTCCGTGAAGAAGCGCTCCGTCAGCCGCCGAAGCCACTCCTCCGGGATCTCGGCCGTTGCCGCCTCGCTGAGTAGCTCCAGCCCTTCAAAGACCGAGGCAAAGACGCGGTCGAACTTGTCGAGATTGCGCTCATCCTTCACGAGCGACATCCGCGCAAGATAGTAGAAATCTTCGACGCGCTTATCGGCGAGGTCGGCCTCGATCGCTTCCATCAGGGAGAGATATTCGCGCAGGCTGACCGGCACGCCCGCCTCGCGCAAATCGTGGAAAAACGTCACGAACATCTCATCTAGCCTCGCAGCCAGGGGAAGCTTCGAATTTGCGGCGCTTTGGGCTTCATCTTGGCCTGTAAATCCATGACGCTCAAGGTCAGCGGACCGGGATCGTCCGCATCCTCGGCCTCGACGCGAGCCTCTTGCTCGGGCTCATCGTCGCTCTCCTGACTGGGCTCAGGCTCGGCCTCTTCGATGCTCGACAATTTGGCCATCAGCGTTGGCGGCGGCTCGCTCGGGATATCGGCTTGCGCCGCGGCGCTGGTCTCGGCAGCCAGCTCGACATCCGCCGTCTGCGTTTTCGCAGCGGAGATGGGGCTGCGATCCGTATCGCGTTCGCCTGTCTCCGGCTTGGATTTGCCAAAGAGCCGGCTCAGGAAGCTCTGGCGCTTCTGCTCCGCTACCGCGCCATGCCGCTCCTCCGTGGCTTCTGCCGAGTTCGTAAGCTCAGGCTTGTCGGCATCGCTCGGCTCTTCGAGTACAGGCGCCGCCACTTCCTTCGTGTTTTCGGCGGGGGGCGGAGGCGCCATTTTGGCTTCAGGGCGCCGCGCGGTCTTCGCCGATTTGGCCGCTGCCGGTGTCTTGCGTTCGGGTGCGTCCTTGATCCGGGCAGGAGAGGCGGATTTTCGCTTCGCCGTCCGTTCCTTCTTTTTCGCGCGAGTTTTCGTCTCCTTCGTCTTGGGTTCGAGCTTCTCCTCATGCGACGGCGCAGAAGGCGCAACCCGCAAACGCTGCTCGAGAGAAATCTCGCTCATCCCGCCGGCGGCGAGCGCCATGCGATAGGAGCGGAAGGAGGATGTCCGCCGTCCGCTGATGGGGGCGGGCGCGATGATCGCGGCGGCAAACGCCCACGGCGCCGTCCGACGCAGCGCGCCATGAAGGCGCTGGCCGGCTGCGATCAGATGCGCAAGGCCGCTCAGCAGCCGCCGCGCCAGCCAGATCGCGGCATTGGTCGAGGTCAGCCGCAGGCGCTCCGAACGCTCGGCAAGCTCCAGCCGTGCGATGAATTGCCGGCCGCGTTCGGTCATTTCCGGCGTCCGTTGCAGGAGCTGCTCATATTTCGACTGGAAATCATAGGCGGCGACAAGGAAATCATAGTGCCGGCGAACGGCGGTGGCGCTGTCACGGGCGGCTCCCGATGCGCGCTCAAATCCCGCCGACAGCCGCTGAGGCCAGTCATCGCGCGCCTGCCGCAGCGTGGACGCGCCGCGCGCCACCGCCTCGGAGTCGCGCATCGTCCGGGCCGCCTCCGCGGCATAGCTCAGGAAGCTGCGCAAGAAGGCACAAGCCGTTCGAAGCGCTTCAGGGATGGCGCGGAAGAACGCCAGCGGATAGGCGATGATCTCGGCAGGCGTCGGCAGCCGGTCCTTTTCGCGGGCGGCCTCGATCGCTTCCTGCAATTCGGCAGTGAAGCTCTCCGCCCCTTTGTGCGCGAGCGAAAGGCGCAGATCCATGAGATCCTCGTCCGCTTGCGCACGATCCTGGCGTTTGAACAGCAGCTCGACCGCCTCGGCCTGAAAGCGCTCATAAGCGGCCTCTTCGGCAAATGCCGGCCCAAAACTCGCCGGGTCTTCAACCAGAATGATTTCGCTTGCCGCCCACAGGTCGCGCCTGAGATGAAGAATCTCGGATAGCGGCTCGTGATCCTCGATCCCGAGCGATGCCTGGATCTGCACGCGGAGCGTATTGACCTTGTCGAAGAATGCGCCGTGCGCCTGGATCCGTTTCAGGAGAGCATGTGTTTCCGCCCTCAGCCGGTCCCGGGTGGCCGCAGGCGCGCGATCGAGCGGGACCGGCGAGCGTATGGCGTCAAACACGGCCTGCGCTTCGCCCACATAAGATACGGCGCGTGCAGCCTGCTCAAGCTGGTGATTCTGGCGTCCGCGCACTCTGCGACGGTGCAGCCACCACAGTCCGCAGCTGATTGCCATCCATAGCGCGACGGCGCCGATGAAGGACCAGACCTCGCTCATAGGCCACTACTCGCCCCTAGCGCAACGCGCGTCCAAATGGACGCGGGAACAGTTGCGCTCGCCTTTTGAAATCGATCAACTTAACCTCGTCCAAGTGGAAGCGCTTGAACGAGGGTTGATCTAGCTTCGCAAGCGAAATGCCCGCCCGGCGCTTGCGATTCGAATTATGGGAAAGTCTACAGGCGGGCAGGGCCGCAAGACAAGGCGGACAGGCCAGCGCATCGGACCGAAAAGTGGATACCGGTTTTCGAATAGATCCGATGCGCAAATAAGAAGACAGAGCAGCGCATCCGATTCCGGTTAAGGGTTCGCTGCTCCAAGTCCCATCGAAAATGGGCTGGCGGACGCCGTCAGCTCAATTTTCGGCCGATCGGCGCGCCGAGCACTGAGGTGGCGTCTTCCGGGCCGCCGAAATGGCCGAAATAACGCGGATCCATCGCCTCGACCGGCAGGATGATCAGGACATCCGTCGTGCCGAACTGACGGTCTATCACCGCACCATCGCCGACATAGGCGCCGAGCCGCAAATATCCCTTGATCAGCGGAGGGATCGCCTTCAGCGCGGCCTTGGCGTCGATATCCTTCGCCGGCATCATATTCATGTCGATATAGAGCCGGTCATGCGCCTTGACGCGCCACTCCTTGGGAGCAAGCGCATTGTGATAAAGGAAGCTGAGCGGCAGGGCGTGCTGCCTCGGGTCGATACCGGGGAAACTGGCGCAGCCGATCATCACATCGACGCCATGCTCGCGGACATAGGTCCAGATGCCGTGCCAGAGCAACTCGACCGTCCGGCGGTGGCGGTAAGGCTTGAGGACGCAGGACCGCCCGAGTTCCATGAAATAATGATCGCGGCGTTTGGCGGCGATCAGGGGCCCGATGTCATATTCCTGCTGGCTGTAGAACCCGTCATTGGCTTCGGCGACGTCCTGGCGCAGAACGCGGTAGGTGCCGACGACACGCGGCCGGCGTCGCCAGCGCTTCTTGCCATTGGCGACAGGAGCGCCATGGTCCACCACGAGAAGATGATCGCAGATCGCGTCGTAAGGATCTCGGTCGCGCCGGCTGAGCATCGCGGCGGCATTGGGAACCGCGTCCATCTCCTCGTAAAAGACCTCATAGCGCAGCTTCTGCGCCCGGCGGAGATCACCGCGCGAGCGCGCCAGACGGACCTCCAGATTGCCGATCCGGCCATAGATCTTGTGCATCCGCCCGATCGGGAAGATCGGAATGCGTGTCCCGCGTCTGTTGCGGAAAGGTAGAACGAAGGGCGGCACCCCCTGTAGCGCGCGTGGCCGGAACTTGCTGGCGATGCGGCGCGGACTTAGGAACATAGGTCTCTCCCATTCGCCTTAGGGTCGTCGTTGCTGGGGCACGGTTGGAATCGGGGGCAAACTCCGCCGTCTCCGATCTAATGCGGCTGACCCCGGCATACTGCCGCCGAAGGCGCAGAATTCGAACATGTTGAGGCTGACGTTTCTTATATTTATGACTGCAGCGGTCACGTCCCGCGCAACCCCATAGAACATCGGGTCCAACTTCGTGTGTGCAAGTGCTCACGCCTTGCCTAACGACTGAAACGTTGTCAAATTATACCGCACTGGTGCCGCAAATGTTAGTTTTTCTTGCTCTTTCCGCGAGCGTATCGACGTTGCCGGCAACCGATCCGTCGCTCCGCCGCCGCGCCGGATATCGCTTCGCGTGAGTCGCGCCCAGCCCAACAGGACAAATGCCGATGACGACGCCTGAAGACCAAAGCAAGACCGTCGATCCCCGGTTGCTCGAAATCCTCGTTTGCCCGCTGACGAAGAGCTCGCTCCGCTATGATCGTGAGAGGCAGGAGCTCATCAGCGATGCGGCCAAGCTGGCCTATCCGATCAGAGATGGCGTGCCGATCATGCTGCCCGACGAGGCGCGCCAGCTGGAGGATTGAGCGCTTTTCGCGGGCGCGCGTCTTTAGCGGCGGCTGCCCATAGATGCTGCGCGGCATAGGCGCGCCACGGCCGCCAGGCCTCGGCGCGTGCGGCGAGCTCATCGGGGGCGGGTCTGCGCCCGGTTTCATCGGCAAGGGCGCGCAGCAGGCCGATATCCGACGCCGGAAAGGCGTCCGGCTCCCTGAGCTGGCGTAGCGCAATGTAGTTCGCGGTCCAAGCTCCGATGCCCTTGATCGTGCCGAGCCTTGAAACGGCCTCTTCGAGGCTGCGTCTTGCGCTGAAGAGATCGGGATCCTCGATCAGCGCCGCAGCCACCGCGGAAAGCGTGTGCGCCCTTGCGCGCGGCATTCCGAGCGCGGCGAGGTCCGCATTCGCGAGCGCAGCCGGTGCCGGGAAGACATGCGTCAGCGGGCCGACCGGCTCGGCGAGCGGCGCCCCGTAAGCCGCAACGAGACGGCCGGCCAGGCCGCGCGCCGCACCGACCGTGATCTGTTGGCCGAGTACGGCGCGGATCGCGAGCTCGAACCCGTCCCAGGCGCCGGGCACGCGGAGACCCGGCCGGGCGGCGACGAGATCGGCGAGTGCCGCGTCTTTTGCCAAATGCGACGTGATCGCCAGCGGATCGGCGGAGAGATCGAACACGCGCCGCAGCCTGGCGATGATGTACGGCAAGGCGGTGAGCCTGGGAAAGCAGATCGTTGCGCCGAGTGCCTGGTTCCCCGAGGGGCGCACCGTCACCGTGCCTTGCTGGCCGGCGATTTCGATGGTGCGGCCCCACTCACCCCCGCTCACATATTCGATGCCGGGAATGGCGCGCGCGGCCAGAAAATCCAGCATCGCATCCCAGTCATAGGGCGGCTGGTAGCGCAGCAGCAGCCGCACCTCGCCGCGCGGTCCGGCCGGGATGTCGGGCGCGCTCGACCGCCGCAGCGCGCCGGGTGGGCGGCCGAACAGGCTGCGGAATGTCTCGTTGAAGCGCCTGATGCTGCCGAATCCGGCTGCGAACGCGATCTCCGCCATCGGCAGTTGCGTTTCGTGAATGAGCTGTTTGGCGAGAAGGACGCGGCGTGTCTGGGCGACGGCAATCGGCGAGGCGCCGAGATGCTGGCGGAACAGCCGCCGGAGCTGGCGTTCGCCGACCCCGAGACGGCCGGCGAGCGTTTCGACATCGGCGTCGTCGAGCGCGCCCATTTCAATGAGCGCAAGCGCCCGCGAAACGGTGTTCGAGGAGCCGCGCCAGGCGCCGAGATCGGGCGCGGTCTCCGGACGGCAGCGCAGGCAGGGGCGGAATCCGGCCTCCTGCGCGGCCGCGGCGGTTGGGTAGAAGATCACATTCTCCGAGCGCGGCGTCCGCGCCGGGCAGATCGGACGGCAGTAAATGCCGGTCGTCTTCACTCCGACGAAAAACCGTCCGTCGAACCGGGCGTCGCGGAGGCAAAGCGCGCGATAGCAGGCGTCGTGATCCATGTCCATGAGACGATCCTGCGGAGCTGGCCTCACCCTGTCTAGCGGTTTTCGGACATCGTCAGGAACGCCGCCGGCAGCCTCAGGCCAGTTCGCCGCGCAGCAGCTTCGGCAGGTCCCCGGTCATGCCCGCCGCCTCTTTCATGAAAAGGCTTTTCAAGCCGGGAAGCCGGTCCACCACGCCAAGCCCGAATTGCCGGGCCGCGCGCAGCGGCATGATGTCGTTGGCGAACAGCCGGTTCAGCGCCGCCGCACTCATGGCCGATGTCGCGCTGTCGAAACGGCGCCAGCGTTCATAGCGCTCCAGCATCGTCAGGTCGCCGGCCTCGAGCCCGAGCCGCGCGCCGTCGACCAGCACTTCGGCCAGCGCCGCGGCGTCCTTCAGCCCGTGATTGAGCCCCTGGCCGGCAATCCAGTGCAGGCCGTGCGCCGCGTCGCCCGCCAGCGCGAAACGGTGCTTCACGAAGCCGCGCGCCAGCGTCATGGTGAGCGGAAAGCAAGCCAGTTTGCCGACGAGCGACAGCGCGCCGAGACGATGCCCCATGCGCTTCTCGATCTCCGCGAGCGCGCCAGCCTCGTCGAGCGCCATGATCCGCCGGGCTTCCTCGGCCCGTTCCGTCCAGACCAGCGAGCAGCGATTGTCCGTCATCGGCAGGATCGCGAACGGCCCGGATGGCAGGAAATGCTGCACGGCGCGGCCCTCATGCGGCTTCTCATGGGCCACCGTGCCGACGATCGCCGCCTGGTCGGATTTCCATTCGACGATCTTGAAGCCCGCCATCTGGCGCAGGCTGGAGCGCTGCCCATCGGCGGCGACGATCAGATTGGCCTTCAGCCTTTCGCCGGTGGACAGCTCCGCCTCCGCGATCGCCTCGCCGAGATCGATGCCGGTCACAGTGGCCGGCGAAAAGAAGGTGATGTCGGCAATCGGCTCGGCGGCTTCATAGAGAGCGCGGCGCAGAATGGCATTCTCGAGGATATAGGCCGTCGGCCCGTCTGCTTCCGCGGCGGTGTCGAAATTGAGCAGAACGGAGCGGATCGGCATGTCCAGCTCGGTGTCGGTGATGTCGATTGCGAGAACGGGCTGCGCATCGGCGCCAATGCGCTCCCAGATCCCGAGCGCCTCCAGCATCTGTTTCGCCGCGGCGGTCAGCGCGACCGAGCGGCCGTCGAACCGGCCCGCCCGCGCCTCGCTGGCCGGCATTCGTTCGACAATCGCGATGCGAAACGCGCCCGGCGCCGATTTCGCCAGCCCCAGCGCGATTGCCAGCCCGACGAAGCTGCCGCCGCCTATGATGACATCGAATCTGTTGCTTTCCATCGCGCGGGTCTCCGGTTCAGATCCGGCATTCTACCGGCCTTCCGTGTCTTGTCTGCGTGACCATTCTACGCTCGCCGAATGCAATCGGAGCTTAATTTCCACAGCGGCGGCGCATTGTCTCGGAATGCGGCGGATGCCGCCGGAACCGGCGCGCCTATTCCCTTGACAGCTTCAAGCCCATCCGGCTCTGTTGAACATAAATGCAACAATCAATTGGGTCGCGACACACCTATGGCGGAAGACATTACCGGTCTGATTAAACTCCTCGATCTCGAACCGCTCGAAGTCAACCTGTTTCGCGGCTACAGCCTGCAGAGCAGTTGGAAGCGTGTTTTCGGCGGTCAGGTGGTCGGCCAGGCGTTGGTCGCCGCGGGAAGAACGGTCGAGGGCCGGCTCGCCCATTCGCTGCATTGCTATTTCCTGCTCGGCGGCGATCCGAAGGTGCCGATCGTCTTCAATGTCGACCGTATTCGCGACGGCAAGAGCTTCACCACGCGCAACGTTGTCGCCATCCAGCATGGGCACGCCATTTTCTCGATGAGCGTGTCGTTTCACAATCCTGAAGCAGGCTTCTCCCATCAATTTCCCATGCCGGATGTGCCGGACCCGGATTCGCTGCCGAGCGAGGACGAGATCAAGACGATGGTGCCGCCGACCATGCAGGGCTTCTGGTCGCTCGAGCGGCCGATCGAGATACGCCCGGTCAGCCTGAGCCGCTACATCGAGCCTCAGGACGCCGATCTGACGCAGAAATTGTGGTTCCGCACCAAGGGGGCGATGCCCGACGATAAGCAGCTGCATCAATGCGCACTGGCCTATGCTTCGGATTTTACCCTGCTGAGCGCCGGTCTCGCGCCCCACGCCAAGCGGCCCTTCGATCCGTCCCTGCAGATGGCGAGCCTGGATCACGCGCTCTGGTTCCACCGCGATTTCCGCGCCGATGAATGGCTGCTCTACGTTCAGGACAGCCCGTCCGCCGAGGGCGCGCGCGCCTTTTGCCGGGGGAGCATCTACAGCCGCAATGGTGTGCTGGTGGCGTCGGTGGCGCAAGAGGGGCTGATCAGGGAGCGGCGAAACTGATCTATCCGTGTATGTTCGGCCACATTTGAGGGCCAAACCCTCTTAACTTCGCTGCAACTTCGGCGAGCGAGCTGAACTCATCGACGCTAACGTCGGCTCTGTTCACGCCGCCGACTTCCCGTAACAGGTTCGGAAAGCATTTACGACTTCGAACAAAGTAAACCGATGGAATTTTCAAGCCAATTGCAATTCCTGCTTCAACAAAGCAGCTTGATGGGAGAGTTTCATAAGGAACAATCATCAGAAATTTATTTGATTGTCGTAATTTCTGAATCGATATTGCGAACGCCAGGAAATGTGGTTGATCCAAGCTGAAATCTTCTATCGTATTTAGGCAATAGTGGAAATTCCGCAAGGAAGAATGCGTCATCAATGATTTAAGGACTTCTCGAAGCTCTATTAAGAATGCTTTCTTTTCGTGATCGACGCCAAACGAGGAAAAAGGAGTGGATACGAAGACATCAATCGGTTTGACTTCGTCTCTAACGCTATAAACGGCCGTCTTCAGATCTTCTGCGATGTGCTCATCGTCGAAGCTGGGAAGATCAGCAAATTCGAAATGCGCTGCAATCGCTGAAATGAAATCTTCAACGAACGTCTTCGAGCGTATCCCCAAACTATGATATTGCCGGAACGGATCGGGCACCTGAGCCCGCGTCATTCCAGAATGGCAGATAGGAATGATATCAATATTGCGGGACCAGGCTGCCCCCGCTTCAAACGCGAGCCACATCTTTGAGACGGAGAAGGGACTACAAATAACAATTAGAGTGTCAGATTGCTGAGCTTCGTCCGTGATTTTTTGAACCATTTTTGACCAGCCTTTAGTCCGGAAGGAGAATATCTTCAATTTGCTTTGCAACAATGCCTTCTTCGTTGGCGTAACTAATAAATAGGCGTTTTCTTTCATTCATCATGAGACAGGTGATACGAAAACTGAACTCGCTTAAGCTTGCTCGACTCCAGCTTTTGGATCCCACCCCGAAATGAGCACGCGATATAGGTGACGCACTTTTCGTGGCAGGTAAATCGTTCAGCCCTAGTCCAAAAGGATCAATCCACCCCAGCTTTCCCGTCTTTGCTCTGCCGAATATGGTTGATGAACTGGCGGAACAGATAATGGCTGTCCTGCGGGCCGGGCGAGGCCTCGGGGTGGTACTGCACGGAGAAGACCGGCCGGTCCGTCAGGCGGATGCCGCAATTGGAGCCGTCGAACAGCGAGACATGCGTCTCCTCGACGCCTTGCGGGAGCGTCTCGCGATCCACGGTAAAGCCATGATTCATCGAGGTGATCTCGACCTTGCCAGTGGTGAAATCCTTGACCGGATGATTGGCGCCGTGATGTCCCTGATGCATTTTGCGCGTCTTGGCGCCGAGCGCCAGCGCCAGAAGCTGATGGCCGAGGCAGATGCCGAAGACCGGCTTGCCCGATGCGACGAGCTCGCGGATCGCCGGCACGGCATAGTCGCTCATCGCGGCGGGGTCGCCGGGGCCGTTGGAGAGGAACATCCCGTCGGGGTTGCGCGCGAGAACGTCCTCCGCCGTCGCGGTGGCGGGCATGACCGTAATCTTGCAGCCTTCCGTGGCAAGGCAGCGTAGAATGTTGCGCTTCATGCCATAATCGATGGCGACGACGTGGAATTGCGGCGATTCCTGATGGCCGTAACCCTCACCCCACCTCCATACCGTCTCATCCCATGTATAGCTCTGGCCGGCGGTCACCTCCTTGGCCAGATCCATTCCCTCGATGCCGGGCCACGCCCGCGCTTCGGCCGCGAGCGCGTCGAAATCGAAGCTGCCCTCGGGATCATGCGCGATGATCGCGTTCGGCATGCCTTTTTCACGGATGTGCGCGGTCAATGCGCGGGTATCGATGCCGCAGAGGCCGATAATGCCACGCGATCTCAGCCAGGCATCGAAATGCTGCATCGCACGGTAGTTGGACGGATCCGTGATGGCCGTGCGCAGCACGCATCCCCGGACGCCGGAGGCTGCAGCGAGATTGGAGGTTTCGATATCGTCTGGGTTCGCCCCGACATTGCCGATATGGGGAAAGGTGAAGGTGATGATCTGGCCCGCATAGGATGGGTCGGTCAGGATCTCCTGATAGCCCGTCATCGCGGTATTGAAGCACAGCTCGCCCACGGCCTTGCCCCTCGCGCCGAGCCCGTAGCCGCGCAGGATCGTGCCGTCGGCAAGGACGAGCGCGGCGGTCAATGTGGGCTCTTTCCAATTTTCGCACGGCATCCGTTTCATCGGGGCAAAAATTGTGTCGCTGAAGAGGGAGATCGTGTTTTCCTGTGCTGCTTCGATGTGACCGGTTTGATCGCTGGGCATATTCTTCTTCCATTACCGTCGGTGACGGCCACGCTCTTTCAAGCAAATCGTTCCGGCTGCGTGAATAGGAACCGTCGCATTAACGTCGAATGAAGCGGTCCGTCTTCCATCCGCGCACAGGCGGCCTGCCGCAGCGCGTCGGTGTACGCAGGCCGGCGAAAGGCTGTTTGGAGGAAAACGAGGCTGACCCTTTGCACGTACATTTTTCGCGCGAAAAAGGTCCAAATTGATCGTCAAGATTTTTGCAGTACTCGTCGCGGCTGTCGGCAGACACGCGACCCCACCATCCTGCATGCAATCTTTCCCCATTCGCGCCGACGCCGAGGTGACCCATACGCTCTTCCGGGCATGGCGTCTAGCGCAACGCGCGTCCAAAGGGACGCGGACAGTCGCGCTCGTCTTTTGAAATAGGTCAACTGAACCTCGTTTAAGTGACTCCAATTGAACGAGGGTTGATCTAGACCGGGGCGAAGTTGGGCTGTTTCGGGCCCGAAGTCAATCGGTCAGACACTATTAGACCCAAAATCCGCACGCCCGGCGCCGTGAGGAGCGCGCGGCTGGTCCGGCCGTTCGATTGCCGCATAAGATATCGTGTGGCTAGCGCAACGCGCGTCCAAACATGTCCCCACGAAGGCGGGGATGGACGGGGGAAAAGTTGCGCTCGCCTTTTGACATAGACCAACCTAACCTCGTCCAAGTGAGTCCACTTGGACGAGGGTTGATCTAGCGGGTCGGGACCGGCACCTTGCCGCGATAATCGTAGAATCCGCGCTGCGTCTTCTGGCCCAGCCATCCCGCCTCGACATATTTCACCAGCAGCGGGCACGGCCTGTATTTTGAATCGGCCAGACCTTCATAAAGCACCTGCATCACCGACAGGCACGTATCCAGGCCAATGAAGTCGGCAAGCTGTAGCGGGCCCATGGGATGATTGGCGCCGAGCCTCAAGGCTGTGTCGATCGCCTCGACCGTGCCGACACCCTCATAGAGCGTGTAAACGGCTTCGTTGATCATTGGGAGGAGGATGCGGTTGACCATGAAGGCCGGGAAATCCTCCGAGACAGCGATCGTCTTTCCCAGACTCGCCACGAATTCCCGTGCAACGGAGAATGTGGCTTCCTCGGTCGCGATGCCGCGGATCATCTCCACCAGTTCCATCACCGGCACCGGGTTCATAAAATGCATGCCGATGAAGCGTTCCGGGCGGTCGGTCGAAGCGGCAAGCCGGGTAATCGAGATCGATGAGGTATTGGTGGCGAGAATGGCGTCCGGCTTCAAATGCGGACAGAGCGCCTTGAAGATGCTGCGCTTGACGTCCTCATCTTCCGTCGCCGCCTCGACCACGAGATCGGTCTCGGCGAATTCTTCCAGCGACGGCACATAATGGATGCGCGCCAGGGCCTTGCTGCGGTCGTCTTCCGTGAGCCGCCCGCGCGCGATCTGGCGCGCCATATTGCCGTTGATCGTGGCGAGCGCCGCCTCGACCCTTTGGGCGGAAATATCGTTGAGTGCGACGTCGTAGCCGGCGAGCGATATGACATGGGCGATGCCGTTGCCCATCTGCCCGGCGCCGATGATGCCGACGGTCTTGATGGCCTCCGACTTCACCGGAGGATTGTTGGGCTGCCGATCGGTGGTCGGTGGGTTCGTTTCGATATTCGTCATTTCCGCCTCGGCAATTCGCGTTACGGTCAATAACCCGCTTTGGTCAGTTCAGCTTCGAGTTCGGGCAGGGCCTGGAACAGATCGGCAACGAGCCCATAGTCAGCCACCTGAAAGATTGGTGCGTCTTCGTCCTTGTTGATGGCAACGATAACCTTGGAATCCTTCATGCCAGCTAAATGCTGAATAGCGCCTGAAATTCCGACCGCGATATACAGCTCCGGTGCAACGACCTTGCCGGTCTGGCCGACCTGATAGTCGTTCGGGACATAGCCGGCATCGACCGCCGCCCGGCTTGCGCCGATGGCCGCGCCGAGCTTGTCGGCGATCGTCTCAAGCAGCTTGAAATTTTCGCCCGATTGCATGCCGCGCCCGCCGGAAATGATGATGCGGGCCGAGGTCAGCTCCGGGCGGTCGGATGCCGACAGCTCCTCGTTTACGAATTGGGACAGGCCGATCGGCGCGGGCGCCTCGATCGTTTCGACGCTGGCCGAGCCGCCCTCGCCCGCGGCCTGGAATGCCGGCGCGCGAACGGTGATGACCCGCTTCATATCCGTGGGAGCTTCCACGATCTGGATGGCGTTGCCGGCATAGATCGGCCGCGCGAACGTCGTTGGCGAGTTCGACCGAAATGATCTCCGAGATCTGCGGCACATCGAGCTGGGCGGCGACGCGCGGCATGAAATTCTTCGTGGTCGTCGTCGTCGGGGCCATCAGCACATCGTAACTCTGCATGAGCGGCACGAGGAGAGCCGCCATCTCTTCGGCAAGGTCGTGCGCCAGGTGATCGGCTTCGGCCAGCAGCACCTTGCGGACGCCGCCCAGCTTGGCCGCGGCTTCGGCAGCACCGGGAGCAGCCTTTGCCGGCCACGAGAATGTCGATGTCGCCGCCTATTTGCGTCGCGGCGCTCAGCGCTTTGGCGGTTGCGGGAGCGAGGGCGTTGTTGGCATGATCTGCAACGAGTAGAATGGCCATCACAGAACCCCCGCCTCTTCGCGAAGTTTGCTGACCAGCGCCGCAACGCTGTCCACCTTCACGCCGGCCTGGCGCGCGCTCGGCTCCTGCGTCTTCACGACTTCTGATGCGCGGCTCAAGGTCGATCCCGAATTCGGCCGGATCGATCTCCGCAAGCGGCTTGGATTTCGCCTTCATGATGTTCGGCAATGAGGCGTAACGCGGCTCGTTCAATCTGAGATCGGTCGTCACGACAGCGGGAAGTTTCAGGGTGAGTGTCTGCAGGCCCCCATCGACTTCGCGCGTGACCTTGAGCTGGCCATCGGCCGGGACGATTTCCGAAGCGAATGTCGCCTGCGGCCAGCCCAGAAGGCCCGCCAGCATCTGCCCGGTCTGACTGGAATCGTCATCGATCGCCTGTTTTCCGAGGATGATCAGCTCCGGCTGTTCCTGTTCAACGATCTTTTTGAGGATTTTCGCGACGGTCAGCGGCTCGATGGCGACATCGGTCTTCACAAGAATGGCCCGGTCCGCCCCCATCGCCAGCGCGGTCCGCAGCGTCTCCTGCGCCTTCTGCGGTCCGATCGAAACGACGACGATTTCGGTCACCTTACCCGACTCCTTCAGACGGATGGCTTCCTCGACGGCGATTTCGTCGAACGGGTTCATCGACATTTTCACATTAGCAGTGTCAACGCCGCTGCCATCCGGCTTGATCCGGATCTTGACGTTGAAGTCAACCACGCGTTTGACCGGGACCAGCAATTTCATCCTGTGCGCCTCCAAGCTCGCTTTGCAACCCTCTGCTCCCCGACGATATCTATCCGTATTTCGAGGTCGAAGCGGGGCCAGCGCGTCCGGTTTCGCAAGTGCGAAATAACCTGAAGCTAATGCCCACGCCCAGCCAAGTCAATGTGCTCAACATGCACAGCTGGCTAGAAAATGTGCGATTTCGCCAACGCGAAGAGCCCTGCTAAGCGTGCGGCTCAAGTCCGGTTGCGCGATCGAATAGCGGCACACCCGGTTTGCGCATGAACAGGATCAGCACCGCGCCGGCGATCAGGCCGCCAATATGAGCCCACCACGCCGTTCCGCCTTCGGGGTCAACGAAGGCGCTGACGACTTGCAGAACGATCCAGATCGCGAGCGCAAATCCGGCGCTGACCCGGAGCGGCAGGCGGTAAAGCGCCAGAACCCAGACCCGCACATTGGGGTGCAGCATAAGATATGCCGCGATCACGCCGGCGACCGCTCCGCTTGCCCCGATCATCGGGATATTGGATTGCGGGCTGACAAGCGCGTGAACGAGTCCGGCGAAAATTCCGCAGATCAGATAGAAGAACAGAAACCGCACATGCCCCATGGCGTCTTCGACATTGTCACCGAACACCCAGAGAAAAATCATGTTCCCGAAAAGGTGCAGGAAGTTACCATGCAGGAACATATAGCTGATGAGGGTCACGTCCTCGGGCACGGTGACGGCCGGCGGAGAAAGAGCGCTGACCGGGTGGTTGAGAAGACCCTGCTGGACGAGCTCATTCGGAACAACGGCAAAGGCGATAAGGATATTGTCGCCGACCTTATAGAGCAGGCCCTCCTGAAAGAAAAAGTAGACGGCGCAATTAGCCAGCACCAATGCGGCCGTAACATATTGATAGCGAACCCGTTTCAGCGGGTTCATATCCCATAATGGCACAAACACGACTCGCTCTTCCCATTCCTAGATCAACCCTCGTTCAAGTGGAATTGCTTGAACGAGGTTAAGTTGGTCTATGTCAAAAGACGAGCGCAACTGTTCCCGCGTCCAAGCACATCCCCGCCTTCGCGGGGATGTGCTTGGACGCGGGTTGCGCTAGCGATTTTTCCCCGGCTGCCACAACACATCCTGGCTGCCCTTGCCATTCGCATAGCGGCTTGCCACAAAAAGCAGATCGGACAATCGATTTATATATTTTAGCACGGCGTCGCTGACCGGCTCGGAGTCCTTAGTTGCAAGTTCGACGATGTGCCGCTCGGCGCGGCGGCAAATCGTCCGCGCGAGGTGAAGAGCCGATGCGGCTGCCGTTCCACCTGGAAGAATGAAGGAGGATAGCGGCCTGAGTTCGGCATTCATCCGGTCGATTTCCCTCTCGAGCCACGCAACCTGATCGGCGGTGACCCGAAGCGGCTCGTAGGCCAGTTCCTCGCCGTGATCGGGGACGCATAAATCCGCCCCGAGATCGAAAAGATCATTTTGTATCCGCCGGAGGGTGGCGTCGAGTTCGGAATGCTCAGCCGCAAGCGCCTGGCGCGCGATGCCGATCGCGGCGTTGGTCTCGTCTACCGTGCCGTAGGCGGCAACGCGAAGGTCGTATTTCGGCAGCCGGGTCCCGTCTCCGAGCGCGGTCGTGCCGTCGTCTCCGGTGCGCGTGTAGATCTTGGTAAGAACGACCATCGGTCCTGCTGTTCGCTTCGCTCAAGGCGGCAGATTACCACCGATAGCCGAAACGAACACCCGCATTTGTGAGACCCTGGTTCTCGTCGCAAAGGCCGGCATTCGACATGTGATCGACCGTGGCCATGATGCTGACGCGCTCGGTCACGTGGGCGCCGACGGAGAGCGACTTGCGGAACTGCGCGGTACAGCCGTAAGAGTCCGTATCATTATCGCGTGTCTCACCATCATGGACCGCGCCGCCGAACGTCGTCTCGAAAAACAGTCTTTCGCCGAAACGGTAATCCCAGGTCAGCCCGGCATAGGCCTGGTTTACGCCATCATCATCGGTGTTGACGTTGGTCCCGATGTGCAGCCGCGGATGGAAAAAGCTTGTCCAAACGGAGCCGTCATATGGCCCGCTGATGTGAGGCGTCAGCAGCTCGGCGTTGATCGCGACGCTGTCGTCGGTCGCGCCGCCCGGATCCAGATCGGCCGCCAATACGCCGAGGCGGACCTCGTCGATTGCCGGAAAATGCCGCGCGCCGAATTTGTCTCCCGCCTCCGCGGAATGAACGGCCAGCAAGGAGATTGATAGGGTGAGGCAGAAGATTGAAAGGGGTCGAAAGATTTGCATGGTCGAACTCGGCTGAGATTTCCGATGACGCATATGCGCTCCCCATCCGACAGTCAGTGCCTGGAGGCATTTGGCTGGCGAGCGAGGGGGATGTCAAATTGCTAGGTGAAATCCCGGCTACGAATTTTCGCGGAGGCGGATATTGTGTCACGGCTCGGTGTCTGCCGATCAACGGGCGAAGTAGATGGCCGCCATGGCGATGACGATGGCGACGAATTGAAGGATGATGCGCCAGCGCATCAATGTCTGGCTCCGGCCCGGATTGCCGCCGCGCACCATGTTCCAGAGACCGAGCAGCAGCACGGTGCTTACGGCAATGAGCGCGATGGGGACAAGGCCACGAAAAATTTCATCCATGAGAGTTGTCTCCTGTTCCGAATAGGCATCCCGCCAATCTTGCGAGACTAAATACGAAGGCGGGGATGGACGCGGACGGTTCCGCTAAATCAAGCGTTTCGGCCCGCGATCAGCCAGTAAACGAAGCCGCCGGCGAAGCCCGCAGTTGCGATGATCGCGAAATAGTGCGCCGAATAGGTTGCGCTTTCCACCCCTTCCGGCGGCCCGGATATCAACGGCATCAGTGCCGCCGCGGCGCCTCCGGCCAGCAGGTAATAGAGGAAGGAGCGTATCCGCGCGACTTCGCCGATGATCGCGACGGCGAGTGCCGGCAAGAGCGTCAGCAGCGGCGCGACGGTGAAAAAGAAGGCAACCACGCCGAGGCCTTCATTGAGCGCGCGGGAGACTTCGTCGGCGTTCTGTGGCGCAAACGCCGTCGCCTCCTCGGCGGCCCATCTGGCGCCGAGAAAGAAGAGCGTCGCGGCGCTGGCGATGACGGCCAGAGCGAAGCCGAATAGGACGGCGAGGACTTCGGCGAACCGCCGGCCAGATCATGAGCTCTGCCCGCCGGCGTTGGCGGCAAGTGCGGCCCCGGTCCTGCGCAGGCTTGCCTTCATCTTTTCGCTGGCCGAACGGAGCTGCCCGCAGGCAGCCATGATGTCCCGTCCGCGCGGCGTTCGGATGGGACTGGCATAGCCCGCCCGGTTGACGATCTCGGCGAAGTGTTCGATCTGCTCCCAGTCCGAGCACTCATAAGGCGCGCCCGGCCATGGATTGAACGGGATCAGATTGATCTTTGCCGGAATCCCGGCCAGCAGTCGAACCAACTCCTTCGCCTCCGCGACGCTGTCGTTTACCCCTTTCAGCATTACATATTCGAAGGTGATGCGCTTGGCGTTCGACAGCCCCGGATAGGTGCGGCAGGCCTCCAGCAATTCCGCGATCGGATATTTGCGGTTGATCGGGACAAGGATGTCGCGCAAATCGTCGCGGACCGCATGAAGCGAGATAGCGAGCATGACGCCCATCTCTCGCCCGGCGCGCTCGATCATCGGAACCACGCCGGATGTCGATAGCGTAATGCGCCGCTTCGAGATGGAAAGCCCTTCGCCATCGGCGGCGATCTCCATCGCCTGCTTCACATTCTCGAAATTATAGAGCGGCTCCCCCATGCCCATCAGGACCACATTGGTGATCTTGCGTTCGCTTTGCGGCAGACCGCGCGCATCGTCGGGAAGAGGCGCGCCGGGCCAGTCGCCGATCCGGTCACGCGCCAGAAGGATCTGCCCGACGATTTCGCCGGCCGTCAGATTGCGGACAAGCCTCTGCGTGCCCGTATGACAGAAAGTGCAGGTGAGGGTGCAGCCGACCTGACTGGAAATGCAGAGCGTCCCACGGTCGGCCTCCGGGATATAGACGGTTTCGATCTCCGGCGCCTTCTCTCCCGGACGGGCCGGCTGTAGCCGCAACAGCCATTTGCGCGTGCCGTCGGACGAGATCTGCTCGGTGACGATTCCCGGCCGGCTCAGGTCGAACTGCTCGCCGAGCGCCAAGCGCAGATCCTTGGCGATGTTGGTCATCGCGCCGAAATCTGTCAGCCCGCGACCGTAGACCCAGCTCCAAAGTTGGGAGATACGCATTTTGCGCTGGCGCTCCGGCACGTTGACACTGCCGAGCAGCTCATGCAGTTCGGTGCGCGACAGGCCGAGCAGAGAGCGCTGCGCTGCGGGCATGTTCTCTGCCTCGCACGCGACGTCAGCACGGTGCGCAGCCATTTCGGCAGCCTTTTTATCGATGACGGCGCTCATGCGAAAGTTCAGCCCCAATCGAAACGCTAGATCAACCCGCGTTCTAGGGAGATGCTTCTGGCAATTTATTAGGTGTTGCAGCGGCGCCGATCAAGGAGGGACATCTGCCAATCGCTGGCCGAACATAGTTGCAGCCGCCGAATTCAGCCGGACACACCATGCTCGCAGGCCCGAATGCCTGCCGTCTTGCGCGGCGTGCTTCTCAATGGGACCAGCGCACCTGACCGAGGCCGGTGTCAGGTCCCCGCGGGGCAGATCTGCTCGATATGATTGAGAGCCGCTGTCAGGCCGATCAGCGAATATTTGTCTTCCGTATCGGTTCCCCGGGTGGAGACGCCCTTCATCGTCAAGCTCGAGCCTTTACGCATGGCTTCGACGAGTTTGCGCTCCTCGGCGGGGTCGCGCATGAAAGCCTTGTCGTCTTTTGGGTAGAGCTCGAAATTCTCGGACCCTACGGAGACGACCGGCGTGCTTTCCGGCTTGAGCGTATATCCCACCTTAACGCTCAACTCGTTTTTCACACCGTCCTTTTGCCATGTCGTCAGGTAAAGAAAGATCGAGCCGCGATTGACGCCCTTCGGCGAGGTTGATGTCGGCGCAGAAGCGGCAAAGCACACCTTTTCATCGTTCGCTTCATGCACGAAAACCTGCCAATCGTCGAACGTCTTGAGAAGCTTCGCCGTTTGCGCAAATGCTGGCGAGGTGGCGCACAGCAGGCTGGCAATTATGCAGGCAGACGCGAGTCGCATCCTTCGAGGCCTCCGCATTCTTTCACTTTCAACGCGTTACCTATAACGATTTGAAACTTGCTTGGCCAGACGGCCAACGCAAAATTACCAACTCTTCATCATTCCGGTAACAGGCGTGACTTCCCGAGCACCAGCGGGCGAGGGGCGAATCGTCCCAAAGTGCGAACCCTGTCATACATAACGATGGCGCCGGCCATTGCAACATTGATCGAGAACTGCGTCGGTATACGGACAAGGTGGTCGCAGCGCGCCACGAGCTCGGGCGAGAGCGCGCCCTTTTCCGGCCCCAGGACATAGGCCGCCTTCATCGGATGGCGAAAGCTCGGCAAGTCCTCCGACTCATCGATCAGCTCGATGCCGACCAGCCGGCACTCTTTCGGCAGGCAGACCTCGTCAACCGTTTCCCAATGGTAATAGGGGATGCGGCCGAGCGACTTGGACGTATCGGAGGAGAAATCCAGCGCCCGCGGATGAGCGCCGACAGTGAAGACGAAGCTCGCGCCGAAAGCATGGGCCGACCGGATCAGATTGCCGAGATTGAGCGGCTTGGAAATTCGCTCCGCGCCGATGCCGAAATAGCCGCGCGTCTTCTGATTTTCGCTCCGACGTTCCGTCATCTGTCTTGATCAATTTGTCGAATTGCTGAACCGGCGCCATCCTTAGCGCGCCTCGCGCGGCAACCACAAGCGCTCTTCGCTTCCCTGGATCGCGCGGCCTTGCGGATTGCCGGAGACAGACCGCCTCCGGACGCCCGACGCGGTGCAGCGGCGCATTCGGCGCGCAAAAGCCGTGTGCGATTTGGCCGATGAGGCTTGCGATGCCGCGCGGAATGCTTTTATAACACGGGTTGACGACAGCACCTGATCGCGTGCTGGCGAGGGCCTCAAATCCCGATATATCGTCTTGGAGTGGTGGCCGAGCGGCTGAAGGCAACGGTTTGCTAAATCGTCATACGTGGAAACGCGTATCGAGGGTTCGAATCCCTCCCACTCCGCCAGTTTATATGGATAAGTAATTGTTTTATAAATATTTTTAGGAACGAAATACCGTTCGTTCCCACATTTGCTCCCACATCTCAACTCCAGCCGATACCTTTGGCAGAGACAGAATTATCGTTTGCCTTCGGCCGGCGGTCTCAGCAGCAAACAGCACTACAGCAAGGCCAAATAGCTCCTAGGGTAAGCGGTGCTCTGATCACAGGGTAGCGGCAGTGGCATAGGTCCAGGGCATGAGTTCGTCGATACGACTTGCTGGCCAGCGGTTGATGAGCTTGGTCAGCACATCGTTTAGCCAGGCGTGCGGGTTGACGCCATTGAGCCTTGCAGGTCTCGACAAACGAGGCGATACGCGCCCAATTGCGGGCTCCCTGATCATGTCCCGCGAACAGACTATTTTTCCTGCTCAGGGCAATAGGACGGATTGATCGCTCGACCGTGTTGGAGTCGATTTCGATGCGACCATCTTCCAGGAAGCGAACCAACCCGTTCCATTGGTTCAAGCCGTAATTCATGGCATCGCGCACCGGCGAGGCTTTGGAGAGGCGCTTGAGGCAGTCCTCGAACCAGGCCTTCAGTTTTTCAACCTCGGGCCGGGACTTCGCCTGGCGGACGGAACATCGCTCTTCCGGCGGTCGTCCGCGGATTTCCTCCTCGATCTCATACAGCGTCTGAATGCGCGCCAGTGCCTGAGAGGCGATGGGCGCGGGACCTTTGTTGGCGATCTCATAAAATCGCCGCCGCAGGTGTGCCCAGCAATAGGCGAGCGTCACTGGCCCGCCCTTGCGACCGGCACGGGTGAGGATGTTATAGCCGTTATAGCCATCAACCTGGAGGATGCCGCCGAAGCCTTCCAGCAGTGTCGCCGCATGTTTGCCGCCGCATCCTGGCGCATAGGAATAGATGACGGCAGGTGACGTGGCATTGTCCCAGGGCCGATCATCGCTGGCCAGCGCCCAAAAAAACCGGGCTTGGTCTTCCCGCGCCCCGGATCGAGAACGGGGCAGCGCGTCTCGTCCGCAAACAGCTTGTCTTTGCCTTTCATGATGGCAAGCAGGCGGTCATGGAGCGGCTCCAACTCAGACGCCGCCGCGCCCACCCACGCAGCTAAGGTTGAGCGGTCAAGGCGGATGCCCTGACGGTTGAAGATCTGCGCCTGGCGGTACAACGGTAAGTGATCGGCATATTTCGATATGACCACATCGGCGACAAGCGTTTCGGTCGGAATGCCTCCCTCGATCAGCCGCGGCGGTGCCGGGGCCTGCACCACGGCCTCCTCGCAGTTGCAGCCATATTTAGGGCGGCGAGTGACGATAACGCGCAAGCTGGCCGGCACCTTGTCGAGGCGCTCGGACTTATCCTCGCCGATGACGTGCATGGCCTTACCGCAACAAGGGCAAATCGTGCTTTCCGGTTCAATGACCTGCTCGATGCGCGGCAAGTTTTCCGGCAGCGAACCGCGGTTGGCGCGACGCTGCTTTACGCGCGCGCTTGAGGCTCTCGTCCTTCTTATCCTCTTCCGCGTCGGCCTTGGCGCTGGCTGTCTCCAACTCCTCCAGCACCAGATTGAGCTGGTCTTCGCTCAGCCGTTCGGATTTACGGCCGAAGCGCGCCCGCCGCAGCACGGCGATGATGTGATGAAGCTTGTCGTTGGCGGCGGTGAGTTGATCGCACTCTGTAATGATGAGCTGCTTCTCCGCCCGCTCAGCGAGAATGATCGCGCGTAGGGCGTCAAGATCATCGGGCAGCGTATCTGACGAAGCAACTGTCATGAGGCCAATTTGGCTGATTTGCCCAGCAACAGCCATCCGAAATTGGCTGGCTGAGCAAACGATCACAGGATCATTGCGTCGCCGTTGGCCGCACAATCCGCCGCGTGTGCACGCGGGTCCAATTCAGACCTTCGAGAAGCGCGGATAATTGCGCTGGAGAAAGACGCATGACGCCGTCTTCGATCCGTGCCCAGTGGAACCTGGAATCTTCCAGGCGTTTGATCAGCAGGCAAATGCCGGTGCCGTCCCAGAACAGCAGTTTGATCCGGTCTGCCCGTTTAGAACGGAAGACGTAGATCACGCCCGAGAACGGATCGGCCTTGAACTCGGCCTGCACGATCGCCGCCAACCCGATGGCTCCTTTGCGGAAATCGACCGGCTTCGTGGCGATCAGTACCCGCACATTGGTTGGCGGCACAATCATGTGACGGTCTTCACAGCGCGAAGAACGGCCGCCAGCACTTTGCTATCAACGCCGCTATGCACACGGACGGTTACGCCGCCAAGCATGATTTCGATCACAGTGGAGCTCGCAGCCGTAGCAGACGTTTCAACCGGCGCCGAGCCAGAACAGTCAGTGGTGATCATCACCGGTGCAAACGCTGGCTCGCCAACATCGCCTCCGGCAGCAGGCGGCAAACCGCATTGGAGCCCATTCGCATTGCGTTTGCGAAACTCATTCCGCCAGTTAAACAGCTGTTGCGGCCGAAGGCCATGACGACGGGCGACGTCCGAAATCACCACCCCGTCCCGGCAGCTCTCGGCAATGAGAGCCAGCTTCTTCTCGTCCGTCCACTCCCGACGACGCTCGACGCCCGTGATCACCTCGACCCGCTGCACCCGAGCGGCCTCGGTTTTGACCTTACGGTCGACATTATGGTTGAAACGATAGGTATCCATGGCCACGCATCATGCCCGTGCGCGAGACAGCCGAGAAGATGGCGTGGGAGCACCGCTTACGATTGAATTTGGTCGGGCACGGAAGGCTGACAAGCAAAGATGCAAACTGCACGAATGCTATTGCGTGAAATGCAGATCGCCACGCGTCCCGCTCGCAAGCAAAGCCGAGTACGTTCCACTCACCCTCACCAATGGAAATTTACGTGGTCTCTGCCCGGAGTGCGGGACATTGATGCACAAGCGTATCTCCGTGCACCGAATAGTCGGAATTGGAAAGATCTTGGCTCTGTCCGTTGAGGAAGGCGAAACACACCTTATTGGATAGCAAGTGCCCTTCCTTGAATGATTACTTCCACTTGGAGTATGCCACTAACAGGCTGCTGAAAAACCCCGAGGATGACAGTCTGTGGCGAATATGATTCCGTGCTTTCTGGAATGCCAGGGAGGACGGAATGCGCGGTTCGGATTTGCGGTCTGGGGAGCTTTTTTCTTACGTCGATCTTGAGGAGCGTGTGCCGGCGAAGCATCCGCTGCGCAAGATCCGGCAGATCGTCAACGATGTGCTCCAGAGTCTGGATAGCGAATTTGCCAGGCTTTATGCCGCCCACGGCCGCCCCTCGATCCCGCCGGAATGGCTGCTTCGAGCCTCGTTGTTGCAGGCGTTTTACACCGTCCGATCGGAACGCCAGCTGATGGAGCAACTCGACTACAATCTGCTCTATCGCTGGTTTGTGGGTCTCGGCATCGACGACCCGGTCTGGGTGCCGACGGTGTTTACGAAGAACCGGGACCGGTTGCTCGAGGCCGATGTTGCGAAGCAGTTCCTGAGCCGGCTGCTGGCGCATCAGGAGGTCAGCCCGCTTTTGTCGGACGAGCATTTTTCGGTCGACGGCACGCAACTCCATGCCTGGGCGTCGATGAAGAGCTTCGTGCCGAAAGAGATGGCGGCGACCTCCGGCGAGGGACCTGACACGCCGTCGGCACCTGACACGTCCCACGCCCTGGCGCCCGTTGCGGCGGTGGGTAGCGATGCCGCTCCATCCAGCGAAACTGATCAAACCGCGCCTTTGCCGGAGCCCGCGGATGCAGCCGAAACCGAAAACCAGCGCCGCAATGCCGAATTGGACTTCCGTGGCCAGAAGCGATCGAACGCCACCCATGTCTCGACGACCGACCCAGAGGCTAGCCTCTACCGAAAAGGCCAAGGCAAGGAAGCCAAGCTCTCCTATCTCGGCCATACGCTGATGGAGAACCGCACCGGCCTGATTGTCGAGGCCAGCGTCACCACGGTGTCGGGATATGCCGAACGCGAGGCGGCGGTCGCGATGATCGAAAGCCATCGCTCCGGCCGGCGGCGGGTGACGCTCGGTGCCGACAAGGGCTATGACGCGGGCGAGTTCGTAAAGGACCTGCGCGCGCTGAACGTCACGCCGCACATCGCGCAGAACGACACCGCGCGCCGCTCGGCGATCGATGGCCGTACAACCCGGCATCCCGGCTATGCGGTGAGCCAGCAGAAGCGCAAGCGCATCGAGGAGCCGTTCGGCTGGGGCAAGACGATCGGCGGCCTCGCCCGGCCGATGCTGCGCGGCGTGGCGCGACTTGGCTTCAAGTTCATCCTGACGATGGCCGCGTATGACTTGATCCGGCGGCCCAAACTCCTCGCCGCATGAAGGCGGCAGAAGGAAAAAAAGACCGATTGCTCCGTGAAAGCGCAAGATAGTTCCAGGTCGACAGGATTTTCAGCAGCCTGTTAGAGGCCAGTTTATTACAACCAACGCTACTGTGTAAAAGGTAAATGTGATAAATGTGGCTAAGCCAACAAGCAAAATTGGCCAAGATTTCATTTGTCCCACTCCCGTGCCACTCAAACAAACGACTTAAAAATCATGAGACTTGATTTTGCGGTACTGCAGTATGAGGCCAAGCGAAAGCGCTCAACACGCCTCCGCCGCAGGGGTGAGACCAGCGCCCTCCCCCGAAATCACCCCCACTTCAACAAAAACTTCTCATATCGGCCGTTCTTCACCTTCTTCTCGCTGACCGCGTAATCCCGCACCGAAATCCCCGCCTCATGCACCGTCTCCGCGTCGCCCGAGACGAGCGGGTGCCACCAGGCCAGATCCTCGCCGTTCGCCACCAGCCGGTAGGCGCAGGTCGGCGGCAGCCATTTCAGCGTTCCGGCGCTCTCCGGTGTGAGCTGCACGCAGTCGGGGACTTTTTCGTGGCGCGTCGCGTAGGACTTGCAGCGGCATGTGCCGATGTCGAGCAGCTCGCAGGCGAGGCGCGTGTAGACGATCTCCTCGGTGTCCTCGTCCTCGAGCTTCAATAAGCAGCAACGGCCGCAGCCGTCGCAGAGCGATTCCCATTCCTCGGGCGTCATCTCGTCGAGGCGCTTGCGTTTCCAGAAGGGTGTTTCGTCCGCCATGGCGCGCATCATGCGCAAAGGCACGCCATTCTGGCAACCGGGACAGTGCCGGCTCGACGCCAAAAGCGCAAAAGGCGGATTGAGAGCAGGCTCTTAAGTGTTATGCTTTATAAATTCGAGCATGGATGCGGATGCGGCGGTCGCGGCGCCTCGTGGCCCGCTGCGAGCACCAGCTTTTGTGTTTTCTGTGCGCCGCAACTGGCGTATCTATTGAGGCGAATTTAACCGGCAGGGGGCCGTTTCGGTGCGCGATTGGATTTTCAGACCGAACCGCCGCAATCGTCTGATCGATTGGTGGGCGCTCGATTCCTGGATCGATTCGAGCCTCTATTCCGTCTGGGCGTATTACCAGGACACGTGGTCCGCCTATTCGAATTTCGTCAACCGCTTCCGGGTGACGGGGTTTCGGCGCGTCGTCAACGAGTTCGTCTCCGAAGCGACGACCATCGGCATGGCTGGGCTGGTGGGGCTTCTGGCCCTCGCCCTGCCCTCGCTCGAGGTGACGAACGACCCTTCCTGGCGCACGGCCGCGCAATATAGCGTGACCTTTCTCGACCGCTACGGAGCCGAGATCGGCAAGCGCGGCATCCTCTATTCGGACAGCGTTCCACTGGAAGAGATCCCGGACAATCTGATCAAGGCGACGATTGCCACGGAGGATCGCCGGTTCTTCGAGCATTTCGGCGTCGATGTGATCGGCACTTTCCGCGCCATGGTGGCCAATGTGCAGGCGAGGGACGTGGTGCAGGGCGGCAGCTCGCTCACGCAGCAATTGGCGAAAAATCTGTTTCTGACCTCCGAACGCTCGCTGGAGCGCAAGGTCAAGGAAGCGTTCATCGCGCTTTGGCTCGAGGCGCGGCTGACGAAAAAAGAGATCCTGAAGATGTATCTTGACCGCTCTTATCTGGGCGGCGGAACATTTGGGGTGGAGGCGGCCTCACAATTCTATTTCGGCAAATCGGTGCGCGAGATCAATCTGGCGGAGGCGGCGCTGCTCGCCGGGCTGTTCAAGGCGCCGACGAAATTCGCCCCTCACGCCAATCCGGCCGAAGCCAGGGCGCGGGCCAATCAGGTCCTGACCAACATGGTCGATGCGGGCTTCATGACCGAGGGCCAGGTGCATGGCGCGCGTCTGAACCCGGCCAAGGTCATCGACCATTCCGATGTCTATACGCCGAACTATTTTCTCGATTGGGCCTTCGAAGAGGTTCAGCGGCTGACGCAGGGCAAAGGCGAATATAATCTCGTGGCGCGAACCACGGTCGACATCGCCTTGCAGCGCGCCGCGGAGCAAGCGGTGGAAAGCACGCTGGAGCAGAACGGTAAGTCCAGGCGTGTCGGGCAGGCCGCCATGATCGGCATGGAGACGGACGGGGCCGTGCGCGCAATGGTCGGCGGGCGCGATTACGGCGAGAGCCAGTTCAATCGCGCGACCAAGGCGCTGCGCCAGCCGGGCTCGTCCTTCAAGACCTATGTTTATCTGACCGCGATCGAGAATGGCGCGACACCGAATCAGAGCGTGGTCGACGGCCCCGTTTATTGCGGTAACTGGTCGCCCAGCAACTACTCCGGCGGCTATCGCGGCCGGATGACCCTGACGCAGGCGCTCGCGCGCTCCATCAACACGATCGCGGTCAAGCTGTCTTTCAAATATGGCCGCGACAAGGTGCAGAACACGCTCAAGAAAATCGGGCTCAGCCGTATCCGGAAGAGTTGCTCGATGGCGCTCGGCGATCAGGGCGTGACCGTGCTCGAACACACCTCCGGCTATGCGACGCTGGCCGCGGACGGCAAACGCGTGAAGGGCTACGCAATCACCGAGATCCGGAACGCCCAGGACGAAACGATCTATCTGCGCCAGCGGGACGAACCGCCGGCCGAGCAGGTCTTTGACCGTCAGGCCGTCGAGACGCTGAACGAAATGCTGTGGCATGTGATCAACGAGGGCACGGGGCGCCGCGCCCAGCTCGATTTCACCTCCGCCGCCGGCAAAACCGGGACGAGCTCCGATTACCGTGACGGCTGGTTCCTCGGCTTCACCGGCCAATATGTGGCCGGCGTCTGGTACGGCAATGACAACTTCACCTCGACCAACAGGGTGACCGGCGGTTCTCTCCCCGCGCATACCTGGCATCAGTTCATGGTCGCCGCCCACACGAGCTATAACATTCCGCAGATCCCGGGCGTTCCGCTGCATCCGAACCAGATCAAGGAAATGGAGCGGATCGCGGAGATCAAGAAGCAAGATCCGACGCTCGGAACGCTCTCGCAGGGCACCGGGCGGATGCCGAAGAAGACGCAGCAATGGTTGATCGGGCTTGCGAAGATGTTTAAAGAGGCAAAGCCGCTGGACGCGACGAGTGCGAAGGGCGCATTTCTTGGCGGTGGGTCTCCGGCGCGCGTTGCAGGCAGCACACGCTAGTGATTGGCTGAGCGCAACCGCTTGGGCCCCGCAGGCGCGGCTCGCGCAGATCACGATCGGCTCCGGCGGCATTTGCGCCGGATCTTACGAGTGAAGGAGCTGCCGACGTGATCGAGGCTCGTCGAATCATTGCCGGATCGGATCGCGAGGCCATCGGCTGGAATAAGTCTCCGTGAAGAACTTCTTTAGCTTCCTGATATTTGCCGGCACCTCCCTCGTCCTGGGTTTGGGCTCGGCCGACTATTTGATCGATGACGGCTTTGCGCTGGTGGTGAGCCGGGCAGGCCCCTGGCAGACCTGGGTGCATGCCGGCAGTCTCGGCGCCGATCCCTACACCCGCGCCCATATCGCACGCACCGGCCTCCTGCCGATCACATCGGCCAGCGGCCTCACCTATTTTGCCACCACCGACAGCAAGGGCCGGACGCTGGACTCCGAATGCGAGTATGAAATCGTCGCCAGACCGCTTGCCGCCCTCTGGTGGACGATCGCGGTCTTCGATAAGGACGGCAAGCTGATCCCCAACAAAGCGGCGCGCCATGCCTTCAGCAGCCAGAGCCTGACGATCTTGCCGGACCGGACGCAACGGATCACGCTGGCGCCGGCGGCGCGTCCGGGTCATTGGCTGCCGTCCGGCGATGTCGGCGACCTCACGCTGGTCCTACGGATCATCAGACCGCTTGGGGTCGAAGGCGGCGAAGTCACAAGCCGGGTCGATGCCGACAGCCTGCCCCGCATCAGGAGGGTGAGTTGCTGATCCGCACGCTCTGGCCCTGGCTTGTTGCGGCGCTGTTCTGCGCAGGGGTCATCCACATTCTCGTGGTGTTCGGCGTGCCCTATGTCGCCTCGCGGGATGCCTGGGCGCGGCTGTCCAGCCTCTCCGACGAGAACCGGATGTATGTGCTCCCTGTTGCGGCCAGCGAAACGCCGCTGCCCTTCATGGCGCCGGACATCGCCTATGCCTTCTGCCGGTTCGATCTGAGGGACAAGAACGTGCTGGTCGAGACCGGTCTTGGCGATACCACCTGGAGCGTCGCGGTTTCAACGCGGCACGGCGAGAACTTCTACTTCATCAGCGGCGCCGATGCGAAACGGCGTGAGCTGAGACTGCTGCTCGTTCCCCGACAGCGCCTGGCTCGGGAGGCCAGCACGGAGCGCTCGGAAGAGGGCAAGGAGCAGAATATCGTCATTGTGCCCGGCATGGAGGGACTGGCCGTGCTGCGGGCCCCGATCCGGGGGCCAAGCTTTGCTGCGGACACGGTCGCGGCGCTGCAGAACGCCAAATGTCAGCCGCTCAAGCAGCCGCTTGTCGATCCCGCCACCTTATCGGACGGCCTGGTGCTTCCAGAGCAGAGAGATCCCGCGGATATTCCGAACTGACGGCGTGAGCCAGCGGGCACCTAGCGCAACTGTCCTCGTCCAAGTGATTCCACTTGAACGAGGGTTGATCTAGGCCGAAACCGTCCTAAGATTCCCTTCCCGGGAGGTCGGATGCGGCGCGCGGTTTGACCGCAAAGCGGCGCGTGAGGCGTTTGCGCGGGCGGCCGGTGCGAGCGCGGTGGACCTTCGGGAAGAGAATAATCTCGGCACTCTCCTCAGCCGTCTCGGCGGGAGGCGCTGAAAATGCTTCTCCATCGGCCGGGTCGATTTGGCGCGCGCACGCCGATCCGATCCGCCCTGGGCGTAAATCGACAATCATGCTCACTGTCTGCATCCTGTAAGGGATTTGCGCCCAATCCACCGGACCGCGAATGGCCCCGCGCAATGATTGGCCTATAAGTAAAAATCCAGCGATACGGCTAAAGAACCGTTAAACGCGCAAAGAAATTCCGACGTTTTTCGAAGATTTATTCCCTGGCGAGAAATTCGTCGAGCCCGTGCCGCCCCTCGCGGTCCTCGATCTCAATCAGCCAGATGTCACCGTCGAATTCGGCCTGGCGCGCAAGATAGCGGTCGGCCGCCGCTTCCTCGGGATGCTCCTCGGCAAGGGCATAGGCCCAGCTGCGTCCGCCGCTGTCGCCGAGCGCAGTAATGGCGGGGCGCAGAACCTGCGCGGAGCCGTCGAGCGTGTTGACCTTGATGAAGATTGCGCCGGCGTCCGGGTCGCCGCGCCGGACGACCACGGCCGGGATCGGAACGGTCCCGAGCTGGCGAATATAGGCGTTGACCCAGATGCTCGTTTTCAGGCGCAAGGGTGACGATCCTCAGCGATCGGCGGGGCGAAAACGGCGGAGAGAACCGTCGCCAGCCCGCGATTATCCGAACTGGCGACGGGCGGGCTTGTCAGACGCCGCTCTCGACAACGAATTTGGTGCGCTGGAAGGCTTCGAGCCCCTCAATTCCGCCTTCCGAGCCGAAACCGAACTCATTGACGCCGCCGAACGGCGTCTCCGGCGTCGATACGAACGGGTTGTTGACGCCGACCAGGCCGGCCTCCAGGGCGTCGGAGATCTTGCTCGCCTTGCCGCCATCGCCGGTGAACACATAGGAGGCGAGACCGAAGGGCAGGCTGTTGGCCCGCTCGACGACTTCGTCGAAAGTGTTGAAATGGGTGATCGGCGCGAGCGGTCCGAAAGGCTCCTCGCGCATGATCTTGGCGTTGTCCGGCACGTCCTTCATGACCGTCGGCGCGTAGAAATAGCCGCGATTGCCCATCCGTTCGCCGCCCGTCGTAATCTCGGCACCGTGAGACTTCGCGTCCGAGACGAAGCTCTCCATGACATCGAGGCGCCGCGGGGCGATCAGCGGTCCCATGGCTATGCCGTCTTCGAGGCCATTGCCGACCTTGACGTTCTTCGCAAGATCGGTGAAGCCTTCGACGAAATCCTTGTACACCTTGTCCTGAACGTAAAACCGCGTCGGCGAGATGCAGACCTGACCGGCATTGCGGTATTTGAAGCCCGCCATGGTCTTTATGGCGCGGCCGAGATCGGCATCGTCGAAAATGATGACCGGCGCATGGCCGCCGAGCTCCATCGTGGTCCGCTTCACCGTCTCCGCCGACAGCTTCAGCAGATGCTTGCCGACCGGCACGCTGCCGGTGAATGACAATTTGCGCGGAATCCACGAGCGCAGAATATGCCGGGAGACATCGTCCGGCACGCCGAACACGACGTTGAGCACACCCGCCGGCAGGCCGGCATCCTGGAAGCAGCGCGCGATCGCGACCGCCGTTCCCGGCGTCTCCTCGCTCGGCTTGATGATGATCGAGCAGCCCGCCCCGAGCGCACCCGCGACCTTGCGGATCACGTTCACGCCGGGGAAGTTCCAGGCAACGAAGGCGCAGCAGGGCCCGACTGGCTCCTTCACGACCATCTGTCTCACACCGGGAGCGCGAGCCGGCACGATGCGCCCATAAGCGCGTTTGCCTTCCTCGGCATACCAGCGCGTGGCGTCGATGACGAACTGCAGCTCTGCCTTTGCTTCGGGAAGCGCCTTGCCCATTTCCATCGTCAGTGTACGGGCATTCGCTTCGAGGCGCTCTTCCATCAGGCGGGCGGCCTTCTCCATGACGGCCTGCCGTTGCAGCGGACTCGTCGCCCGCCAGGTATGGAACCCCTCCGCGGAGGCCTCCAAGGCGCGGTCAAGGTCGGCGGCGGAGGCGTGCGGCACCTCGCCCAGCGTCTCTTCCGTCGCCGGGTTGACGACCGGTTCGGTCTTGCCTTCGCTCCCCTGGCAAAACTCACCTGCGATCAGAAGTTCCAGACGTTCATAAGACATAAGTTGCGCTTCCCCTCAGCTAGCAGCAGGCGACAAGGCGCGTTCAGAGAGAACCCGCGGAGATGCCCCGCTTCATTGCCGATCAATGTCGATGTTCGCTTGATACCATGCAGCGTCCGCAGGAGTGGACGGCCAAGACCTGTTTTGTCATCAGCGACTGCTCGTCGGACCATTCCTGGCGAAAACGCCGCCTATCATACGCGGCTTCGGGGTGTGCCGACAAGCTTTGCACGGCAAGAGGGGTCAATGCGGCCTCAGCCGCCATAAGCCATCGGCACCGGAATTCACGCGGGGCCGCGTCCCTTGACGAAGCCGAGCGCCGCAATGACGGCAAGCAAGGCAGACAGGATCGCGCTATAGCCGGCGAGCGACAGGCCGAAAATGACGAGAGGCGCCTCGTCGCATCGGACGACGCGTGTATGCGACAGGCTCTTCAGCAGATCCTCGGGCGTTGTCGCAATCGTGCCCGCTCCGGAGCAGGCCTCGGGGCCCGGCCACCATCCCCATTCGACGCCAGCGTGATAGACGCCGAGCCCGGCATTGACCGCGAAGCCGAGGGCGAGAACGGCCAGAATGGCACGGCTCCATCCTCTGCGTCCCGACGCGAGCGCGAACGCCAACGCGCCCAGCGGGATTGCGGCGTAATAGGCGATGCGCTGATCGAGACAAAGCGGGCAGGGCGGAATCCCGCCAATATATTCAATGGCCAGGGCCGCCGCCAGCGCCAAGGCGCTCAGAACGGCGATCGTCAACCCGACCTCCTCGAAGCCGAGACCGAGCCGGCTTCGGCTTGTGGCAATTACCCTATAAGCCATATCGCAGAACGATGAACCCGCCTATTGCCGCCAAAGCTACGCCGATGGTTATCGCTTCGAGACGCTTCTCGATGAAACCCCGGATCGGCTCGCCAAAATAATATAGGAGCCCGGCCAGGATAAAGAACCGGCCGCCACGGCTGATTGCCGAAAGAAGGATGAACAGGCCGAAATCGTATGCCGCCAGGCCGCTGGCGATGGTGAAGACTTTGTAGGGAATCGGGGTGAAGCCGGCGAGAAGAATGATCCAGATCCCCCATTCCGAATAATAGTGCCGGAAGGTCGCGATCTTGTCCTGCAGGCTGTAGAGGTTGATCAGCCAGACGCCGACCGTGTCGTAAAGGAATGCGCCGATCGCATAGCCCAGTACGCCGCCGGCCACGGACGCAGCGGTGCAGATCAGGGCGAACTCCCAGACCTTGCTGCGATTGGCGAGGCCCATGGGAATCAGCAGAACATCCGGCGGCACCGGAAAGAACGAGCTTTCCGCAAATGACACGCCGGCCAGCGCCCAGCGCGCATTGCGCTGCGCCGCGAATGACATCGTCCAATTATAGAGCTGCCTGAGCATGGATATCCTGTTAGGGCCGGATGGGGCGCTTGTCCATCGAATTGGTGAGGTAGGCGCGCTTTTGAATGCAGAAAATCGCAAAATTCGCCACACGCAATCGTCTCGGAGGCACACGCCTCGGTCGGTGGACCGGCCTGCTTACGCCTTGGGCGGTCATCCAAATAATAGGCATAACTGTGCCTAGTTATTAGGCATGTCTTGCAAAAGCTAGCGTTTCCGGGAATTTAAATCCGAGCAATGATTTGGCACGGCTTTTGATGGACTTGCTCGCCGGCAAGCTCGATTTATCACCGGGCCTGGTGCGGCCGGATTAGCGGGAACTCCAATTCCAGGGAGGAAATTCGATGAAAATGGTAATGGCTGTCATTAAGCCGTTCAAACTCGATGCGGTGCGGGAAGCGCTGACGAATATCGGCGTCGAGGGCATGACCGTCACCGAGGTCAAGGGATACGGCCGGCAGAAAGGACACACCGAGATCTATCGCGGCGCCGAATATCAAGTGATGTTCGTGCCGAAGCTCAGGATCGACGTCGCCGTTCCGAGCGCATCCGTCGAGCGTGTGATCGACACGATCGTTGGCGCTGCGAAGACCGGCCAGATCGGCGACGGCAAGATTTTTGTTGTTCCAATTGACGAAACGATGCGCATCCGCACGGGCGAGACCGGCGAGGATGCACTCTAATCAGGGGGGAACGGACGTGAACCGACTGGCAGTTGCTTTTGCTGCAGTGATGGGCGGGCTCGCGATCGCGGCACTGACCGTCAATCCGGCTCTCGCGCAAGCGACGCCGCCCGCGCCGGAGCTCACCTTCAACAAGGCCGACGACGCCTGGATGATGGTGAGCTCGCTTCTCGTGCTCATGATGACGGTGCCCGGCCTGGCGCTGTTTTATGGCGGCATGGTGCGCGCCAAGAATATGCTCTCCATGATCACGCAGGTCCTCGCCATCCAGTGCATCGTCTGCGTGATCTATTTCCTGTGGGGCTACAGCCTGTCTTTCACCGATGGATTCGGTGCGCTGGCGCCCTTCATCGGCGGCCTCGACAAGGCGTTTCTGTCCGGCATCAGCATCAGCGGGCTGGTGGAGACCTTCTCATTGGGCGTCGGAATTCATGAGCTGGTTCTCGTCTGCTTCCAGATGACCTTCGCCGCGATCACGACCGCGCTGGCCATCGGCGGCTTTGCCGAGCGCGCCAAATTCTCCGCGATCGTGCTCTTTGCGATCCTTTGGCCGACGCTGGTCTATTTCCCGGTCGCCCATATGGTGTGGTACTGGCCGGGCCCGAGCGGCATCGCGACCGGGGCGTCGACCGAGACGGCCGGGTTCCTCTGGCAGCTCGGCGCTCTCGACTTCGCCGGCGGGACCGTGGTGCATATTAATGCCGGCATTGCCGGCTTCATCGGGGCTTTGATGTTCGGCCGCCGGATCGGCTTCGGCGTCGAGCCCATGCCGCCTCATTCGCTGACGCTGACCATGGTCGGCGCGGCGCTGCTCTGGGTTGGCTGGTTCGGCTTCAACGCCGGTTCCAACCTCGAAGCCAACGAATATGCCGTGCTGGCCATGGCAAACACTTTCGTGGCGACGGCGGCGGCCGGTTTCAGCTGGATGATGGCCGAATGGCTGTTCAAGGGTAAGCCGAGCCTCCTCGGCCTCGCCTCCGGCGTAGTCGCCGGTCTCGTCGCCGTCACGCCTGCCTCCGGTTTTGGCGGGCCGATGGGGACACTGGTCCTCGGCCTTGTCGGCGGCGCCGTGTGCTTCTTCTTCTGCACGGCGGTCAAGAACACCTTCGGCTATGACGACACGCTCGATGTCTTCGGCGTCCACGCGGTCGGCGGTATTGTCGGCGCCTTGGGCACGGGGATCGTGGCCAACCCGGCGCTCGGCGGGGCCGGCGTGGTCGATTACGCGGCATGCGAGGTCGTCAACGGCGCGTTTACCGGGGTTTGCACGAACGCCCCTTATGACACGGTCGCGCAGGTCATGATACAGGCGCAGGCCGTGCTGACCACGATCATCTGGTCCGGCATCGGCAGCGTCGTCGTCTATGTCGTCATTGCCGCGGTCAACGGCCTGCGGGTCTCTCAGGAGACCGAGCGTGACGGCCTCGACATCGCCGATCACGGCGAGCGCGCTTATAATTTATAAGCTATATGGGGGATGCGGCTATGTTGCAGTGCCGCATCCCTCTTGCCGCAGCGCATCCCTGCTGTCATGTTGAGTTTTTGCGCTGCCGAAAGCGCAGAAACCGACAACATAGGAACCTCAGCGATGGGATGGACCAGAACACCGGCAAAGTTCTTCGAGCCGCTCGCGATCGGCGCACCCCAGCCGCTTCGGGAATGTCGGGTGCGGCTCGAGCGCATGATCCATTTTGTTCCCGGCCACAATGACAAAATCCGGGCCCGCGTTCCGGAGCTGATCAGCCAGGTCGACGTCATTCTCGGAAATCTGGAGGATGCGATCCCGGCCGACGCCAAGGATGCCGCAAGGCGGGGCGTCATCGAGATGGGCGCCCATGATTTCGGCGAAACCGGCTTCTGGGTGCGCATCAACTGCCTGAACAGCCCATGGGCGCTCGACGACATTCTGGAGCTTGTTCCGGCCATCGGCCATAAGCTCGATGTGATCATGCTGCCCAAGGTGGACGGCCCGTGGGACATCTCCTATCTCGACCAGCTTCTGGCTCAGCTCGAGGCCAAGGCGGGAATCGGCCGCCCGATCATGATCCATGCCATTCTCGAAACCGCGGAGGGCGTGAACAATATCGAAGCCATTGCCGGCGCGAGCCCGCGGATGCACGGAATATGCCTCGGGCCTGCCGATCTGGCGGCGTCACGGGCGATGAAGACGACCCGTGTGGGCGGCGGTCACCCCGGCTACGGCGTGCTGGCCGATGCCGGGGCGGAAGGTGAACCGAGAGCGTTCTATCAGCAGGATCTGTGGCACTATACGGTCGGGCGCATGGTGGATGCCTGCGCCGCGTACGGCCTGGGCGCTTTTTACGGGCCTTTCGGCGATTTCTCCGATCCGCAGGCCTGCGAGGCTCAGTTCCGGAACGCCTTCCTGCAAGGTTGCGTCGGCGCCTGGACGCTGCACCCGAACCAGATCGATATCGCAAAACGTGTGTTCAGTCCCGATCCCGAAGAAGTGGCTTTTGCCAAGAAGATCGTCGAAGCCATGCCTGACGGAACCGGCGCCGTCATGATCGACGGCAAGATGCAGGACGACGCAACCTGGAAACAGGCGAAAGTTATCCTTGACCGCGCCAAGTTGGTGGCGAAGAAAGACCCCGATTTCGCCTCGCAATACGGGCTTTAACGGAAGCGATTCGATTTGCCCGAGGTTCAAGGGTAGAATGGCGTGAGGGGCGACGACGCTGACGTAACTGGAGATGGTGAGTTTGAAGAAGGCAAAGTTTCAGCTCGGACAGGTGGTGCGCCATCGTTTCTATCCGTTCCGCGGGGTCATTTTCGACGTCGACCCCGAATTCGGCAATACGGAAGAATGGTGGGAGGCCATACCGGCAGAGATCCGTCCGCGCAAAGACCAGCCTTATTATCACCTGCTCGCCGAAAATGAGGAGAGCGAGTATATCGCCTATGTTTCGGAGCAGAACCTCCAGCCCGATACGTCCGGCGAGCCCCTGCGCCACTCGCAGATCGCGGAATTGTTCGACGATCTCGAAGACGGCGTCTACCGCAACCGCTTCGTTCAGGAACATTAAGCGCCGCAGCGTTGCTCCAGAAAGCGCAGCAGCCGGTCCGGTTCGACCGCATCCGTCGTAAATGCCTCGCCGATGTCTCGCACGAGGACAAAGGAGAGCCTGCCGCCTTTGGCTTTCTTGTCCTGCGCCATCAGGCCGATCAATGTCTGAGCGACCGGCAACTCGCCCTCCAGTCTCTTACGCATATCGCCGATGCTGACGGGCAGGTCCGCAGAGGCCAGATGATCCGCCACGCGACGCGCCCTCCCCGGCGGACAAATACCCATCTCCTCCGACATTTCGAACGCCAGCACCATGCCGATGGCGACGGCTTCGCCATGCAGGAGGCTGGCGGAGTAGCCGGCCCAGGCTTCGAGAGCATGGCCGAACGTATGTCCGAGATTGAGGAGCGCCCTCCGGCCGGCCTCCCGCTCATCCTCGACGACAATTTCCGCCTTTGCCTTGCAGCTCTCCTCGATCGCCGCCACACGGGCTTGCCGGTCACCGGCAAAAATCTGCACGCCATTCTCCTCGAGCCGGGCGAAGAATGCGGCATCGCCAAGCAGGCCATATTTGACCACCTCGGCATAGCCGGCGCGCAATTCGCGCGGATCAAGCGTGTCGAGCACATCGGTGTCGATCAGGACGAGGCTCGGCTGATGGAACGTGCCGATCAGGTTTTTGCCGTGACGCGTATTGATGCCGGTTTTCCCGCCGATCGAGGAGTTGACCTGCGCGAGCAGCGTGGTCGGGATCTGCACGAGGCGAACGCCGCGCTTGACGATGCTCGCCGCGAATCCGGCAAGATCGCCGATGACGCCGCCACCCAGCGCAATGACGATGTCGCCGCGCTCAGTCCGCTGATCGAGCAGCGCGTCGCATAGATAGGTCAGGTGAGCGAAGCTTTTCGTGGCCTCGCCTGCCGGCAGAACGGTCTCGCCGGCCGGCAGCCCCGCCGATTCCAGGCTGGCTCTGACGGCGGGCAGATGAAGGTTCGCTACCACCTCGTCGGTGATGACCGCCACGCGCGACGGCCCCAGCGCTTTGACAAGCTCTCCTGTCGCCGCGAGATTGCCGCTGCCGATCCGGATGTCGTAGGCGCGCTCGCCGAGAGGCACGGGAACGACCCTGACGCCCCCCTCCTCCTTGCTCGTCTTATGCAGCGTCGCCTCCCGTTCCAACGGTCCAATCCTGCGCCGACTTGCACTTGCTGCAATTGGCGACGGCGTCGATGATCTCATTAACGATCACGTCGTGAGCCACTTCGCGGCTAACGATGGTGATATCGGCTTGTGCGTAAACGGGATAGCGCTCTTCGATCAATTTCTGCATGACCGCCCGCGGGTTCTCAGCACGAAGCAGCGGACGCGTATCGCGCCTTGAGACCCGGTTCATGAGCAGATCGAGATCGGCTTTCAGCCAGATGGAAATCCCGCAATCGGCAATGGTCCAGCGTGTCTCCTCATTCATGAAGGCGCCTCCGCCGGTCGCCAGCACCTTGCCTCCATCACCCAGGAGGCGCGCTATGACACGGCGCTCGCCATCACGAAAAAAAGCTTCGCCATCCTCTTCGAAGATGTCGTTGATCGCTTTTCCGGCCGCCTTTTCGATTTCCTGATCGGCATCCGCGAATGGAACATCCAGCGCCGCCGCCAGGCGCTTGCCGATGGAGGTCTTGCCCGCGCCCATTAGACCGATCAGCACCAGCGGCCGTTTCTCGGCATATTGCCGGGTCGTTTCAAGCGAACACGTCACGCTATTCCCGTTCCTCCCTCATGCCGGGACCCTCCCGAAATTTTCCCACTTTACTATTCGCCCGGCGGAAGCGAATGTGTCAATCTTCGCTGAGAGTGGCTTCCATCCCCTTGACAAATCACGACGTCTTTGCTTCAGGCCATAATACTGCCAATATCCGTAGGATAATCACAAAGGATGCAATAAGACGATGCCGAGTTTGATACGTTTTCTAACAACGTGCGGCCTTCTGGTCGGGCTTTTTTATGGAAGTATGTATGTACTGGCTAAATATTTCCAGCCTGAGCCTAAGGAGATTTCGAAAGTCGTACGGAATTTGAGGGTGCAATAGCGCACCGTATCTATTGGGTCGCTTGCTTCATTGTATAACCTTTGAGTTGGGGCAGGGGCGTTCCTAGCCAAGTCTTGCCGTGGATCCGTGTAGCCAAGAAGTAACCTAGCGGTTAACTTTTTCACGGTATCAGGTGGAGCTGTGTCGAGGAGCCCTAAGAATTAGGGGTGGCAGCTATGGATCGGACCCGGGGGCAAGGTCGGGGCGCGACGAAGCCGGCTATCGTTGAGCGATTTATGGACATGTTGAGCGCCGAACGTGGCGCGTCCGCGAACACGCTCGACGCATATTCACGCGATCTGGCGCATTTTGCGCACTTTGTGAATGCGCGGGATCGGATTTTGGAAACCGCGCTCGCCGAAGACATCGTAAATTTCGTCGGGCAAATGGTCGAGGAGGGGCTTGCCGCCTCTTCCCGCGCCAGGCGGCTCTCCGCGTTGAAACAGTTTTACCGCTTCCTGATTGCCGACGGCATTCGCTCTGATGACCCATCAGGCATGGTCGGCGGGCCGAAGCGCGAGGCTCCGCTGCCGAAAACGCTTTCGGTCGATGAGGTCGACCGTCTCCTCGAGACCGCGCGGCGGAGGGTCGAGGGAGCCCGGGACGGCCAGCGCTCGAAAGCGCTGCGGCTCTATTGCCTGCTCGAAATCCTTTATGCGACGGGAATGCGCGTCTCCGAGCTCGTCGCCCTGCCGCGCTCCGCTCTGATCGGCGATGAACGGACCTTGACGATCGAGGGCAAGGGCGGACGACAGCGCGTGGTTCCGATCAATCCCGCCGCGCAGGAAGCGCTCGCGCTCTATCTTCAGGAGCGCGACGCGGCCGCTTCCAGAGACGGCCACACCAACGGAAGCGGCAATGAATCGCGCTGGCTCTTTCCATCCTGGGGACAGCGAGGGCACCTGACCCGGCAAAGGCTCGCCCAGGAGCTGAAGGTTCTCGCCAAAGACGCCGATATCGAGCCGAGCCGTGTCTCACCGCACGTTCTGCGCCACGCATTTGCCAGTCATCTGATCGAGCGCGGCGCGGATCTCCGGTCCGTCCAGAAACTGCTTGGCCATGCCGATATCGCCACGACCCAGGTCTACACCCATTTGCGCGAAGGCCATCTACGCCGGGTCGTGCATGAGCATCATCCGCTAAGCACGCGGGCCCGCACGGGAACTTAGAAAAAGCGCCTGCCAAACAAGCAACTTGACATCATCGCTGATCGATCGCCACTTAGCGCAAACAAGGCCGTTATTCGCTGTGAAGGCATCCCCCGCTCTCGCCGGCGGAAAGCAGATGATGATACGCACCTATCTCGATTTTGAAAAACCGATCGCTGAGCTGGAAAGCAAGATCGAGGACTTGAAGTCGCTCAAGACCGAGGACAGCTCGGTTTCGATCGACGATGAAGTCAAGCTACTTGAGGAAAAGGCCAAAACGGCTCTTGAAGAGACCTATGCCAAGCTGACGCCCTGGCAGAAGACCCAGGTCGCCCGTCATCCCGAACGCCCCCATTGCCTCGACTATATCGAGGCGCTGATCGAGGATTTCGTCCCGCTCGCCGGCGACCGTTACTACGGCGAAGACAAGGCCATCATTGGCGGTGTCGGACGGTTCCGCGGCCGGTCCGTGGTCGTCATCGGCAATGAGAAGGGGAGCGATACCGAAACGCGCCTGGAGCATAATTTCGGCATGGCCCGCCCGGAGGGGTATCGCAAGGCGGTTCGGCTGATGAAGCTGGCGGACAAATTCGGCATTCCGGTCATTACCTTCGTCGACACGGCAGGCGCCTATCCGGGCATCGGCGCGGAAGAGCGGGGCCAGGCCGAGGCCATCGCCCGCTCGATCGATTGCTGCCTGTCATCGACGGTCCCGATCATCGCCGCCGTCATCGGCGAAGGCGGGTCGGGCGGCGCCGTCGCCATCGCCACGGCGAACAAAGTGCTGATGCTGGAGCACGCAATTTACACGGTCGCCTCGCCCGAGGCCGCCGCATCGATCCTGTGGCGGGATTCGGCCCGCGCGCAGGATGCCGCGACGAATATGAAGATCACGGCGCAGGACCTGGCGCAAATGGGGATTATCGACGTGATCATCACCGAGCCGCTGGGCGGCGCGCACCGGGACAGGACCGCGATCATGCGGATCACCGGCAATATGGTCGAACGGGCGCTCAGGGAATATGACGGGATGGAGGGCGAGGATATCCGCGAAGCCCGGCGTGCAAAATTTCTGGCGATGGGACGGACGCTTTAGCGCAACTGTTCCCGCGTCCAACTGTCCCAAGGCCGAAGAAACTGTGGCTTTTGCCAAAAAGCCGCCGCTTTTCCCCTAGCCTATGGAATTGGCTTGCGAATCAGTTTGTTGCCGTCTGTTATGGGCGTGGTTAACGGGATTTCAACACGATAAGCGGATCTTCTCGGCGCGTGCAAGGGGCACCACATATGTCGATTAGGAATTTAGTCCGTCTAGCGTGTGCGGCGAGTCTGTCGGTTTGGCTCGGCGGTTGTCCGCTGGGCGGCGGCGATATCGTGCCGGCGCTGAAGCAGCTTCCCGCAGCGACGCAGGTCATGCTGGCCAAGAAGGGCATGACTCAGGAAGAGCCGATTCTCGTCCGGATCTTCAAGGAAGAGTCGGAGCTTGAGATCTGGAAGCAGAAATCCGACGGCCGCTATTATCATTTCAAGACCTACCCGATCTGCACCTGGTCCGGCGAGCTGGGTCCGAAGGTCGTGGAGGGCGACAAGCAGGCGCCTGAAGGCTTCTACACGGTGACGCCGGGTCAGATGAACCCGAACAGCCAGTTCCACCTCGCCTTCAATCTGGGCTATCCGAACAGCTATGACAAAGTGAATGGCCACACCGGCAGCGCGCTGATGGTGCATGGCGATTGCCGCTCGGCCGGCTGCTTTGCGATGACCGACGCGCTGATCGAGGAGATCTACGGGCTCGCGCGCGAGGCGTTCCGCGGCGGCCAGGAGAAGTTCAACGTTCACGTCTTCCCGTTCCGCATGACGGACGCGAATATGAAGCGCCACCGCAAGAGCAAGTGGTACCGCTTCTGGAAGACGCTGAAGGTCGGCTATGACGATTTCGACCTGACCCGTATTCCGCCCAAGGTGACGGTCTGCTCCAGGCAATATCTGGTCAACGCCGAATTCCTCGGCCATGTCGCCAGGCCGGACCCGGCTTCGACCTGCCCGGCCTATCGCCGCGTGCCGGGCAAGCCGTTCACGCCGTTCGGCGGCGACAGACAGCTGATCGAGGCCAAGGCACCGGAGGCCACGACGCCCGCAACGGGCCGTCTCGCGGCCAATATTGAGCCCAATCAGGCCCGCGTGCCCGCGCCAGTCCCGGCGGCGAGCGCCTCCGAGCCGCAGCGTAAGGCGACGGAGAGGCCCAGCCGCGGCGTAGTATCGTCACAGCCGGTCGTGACGGCGCGCTCCAGCGAGCCGAAGCCCTCGGCCGAAAGACGGGGACGGCCTATCATTCCGGCCGGCTTTGTCGCTTCGCGGAGCCCTGACGCGACGCAGTCCGCGCCGGATGGCAGCGATTTCGCGCCCACGGCGGCGGTGTCCACCGATGCGCCTGCCGAAGACTCGAAGGACGCAAAGAAGGGGACCGGCGAACGTGTTGTGGAGGCGAAGCCGGAGGACAAAGAGCCGGGGCTCAACAACGTTCAGGAATCGAGCAAGGGGGACATGCTCGTTCCGAACCGGTGAGCTCGAAGCATAATCGGCCGGTTTGAAAGTGACGGCTTCCCCGGATCTCCGCTCCGCTTTGTCCCGCGCGACGCCAAGTGAAAAGACTTCTCAGTAATTTGCGCGAGACGGCCGCACATTCCCGCGGTGGAATCCAGCCAGGATTTGATTGATCACGCGAGGAAAGGGCGGAAGAATGCGGCCGTCATGCTGAGGCGCCTGCTCATTGTCCTGCTCATTCTCGCCGCCGCGCTCGGCATTGCCTTCATGGCCTATCCGCAGCCCTGGTACCGATCTCTCGATCGCGTATGGATGGCGACCCGGCATCTGAAATCAGCGGGTTCACTACGGTCTCGGCTATCAGCTCCCCGGCACGCCGGACCTTGCCCGGCTGGATGCACGGCTCGCCGCCGCCGGTCTCCGCCGCGGCAGTCCGATTTTCGTGCGGATCGTCAAGAGCGAGCTGATGCTGGAACTCTGGATGAAGCGCGGCGAACGCTTCGTGCATTTCGCCAGCTATCCGATCTGCTACTGGTCGGGACGGCTCGGACCGAAGCTGAAAATCGGCGATCACCAGGCGCCGGAGGGCTTTTACACCGTGTCGAGGGCGCAGCTCAATCCGAACAGCCGCTGGCACCGCTCCTTCAATCTCGGCTTTCCCAATCTCTACGACCGCGCGCATGGGCGCACCGGCGCCTATCTGATGGTCCATGGCGGCTGCTCATCCATCGGGTGCTATGCGATGACGAACGGCGTCATTGATGAATTATGGGATCTGCTGACGGCGGCGCTCGACGGCGGGCAGGCGCGGTTCGCCGTGCAGGTCTTTCCGTTCCGCCTGACCAAGGCGCGGCTGCGGGCCTATGCGGACCATCGATGGGCGGCATTCTGGCGGGAGCTCCAGCCGGGATACGCGCTCTTCGAGCGGACGCATATTCCACCCGAGATCAGCTTATGCGAGGGAAAATACGCCGCGCGCCCCGGCGATCCGGCCGCGGCAAGCGCGCCTCCCTTGCGCCGCTTCTGCCCCGCATCCGAGCCGCCGGCCCAGAGTTAGCGCACGATCGGTTTCATCGGAGACAACAGCTTCGAAATGCCCGCGAAGCTTGTCCCCGTGGAGGCGGGGAGCGGGCATCCGGTATAGAGCTGTCTCTGCAGAGTACTGGATCCCCGTTTTCACGGGGATTTCGGCTGAATTTGGGGGAACCGTTTCCGTTCAAATTGATCCCGCATCAGCGTCAGGAACTGGCCGCGACGCCCCGGAACCTGCCGATCAAGCTACAAGCGCGCCGTGGCAATGCTTGAACTTCTTGCCCGACCCGCAGGGGCACGGCGCGTTGCGCGGGACTTTGCCCCAGGTGCTTTGGTCGTTCGGATCGACCGCCGCGGCCTTGCTGCGCGTGCGGATCGGCGCCGGTCCGCCGCCACGGCCCGGCTTGCCCGGGAGCGGCCCGTCCGTGCCCGTCGCTGCCTCGAAAAATTCCAGCTCATCATCGCCGGTCATCGGATCGACATGCGAGGCGTGCATCTCCGGCAGCTCTTCCGGCTCCACGTCGAATTGCTGGTCCGGGGCGAGCTCGATATGCATGAGCTGCTCCGTCACCGCCATGCGCAGGCGCAGCAGCATATTCTCGAACAGCGCAAAGGCCTCGCTCTTATATTCATTGAGCGGATCGCGCTGCGCATAGCCACGCAGCCCAACGGCCTGCCGCAAATGTTCGAGCATGATCAGATGCTCGCGCCAGAGATGGTCGAGCGTTTGCAGCAGCACGCCCTTTTCGACCTGCCGCATCAGATCGCGGCCAAGCTCGACGGTCTTGCGCGCCGCGGCGGCGTCCGCCTTCTCGATCAGACGCTCGCGGATCTCCTGGTCGGCAATGCCTTCTTCCTTCGACCACTCCACGATCGGCAGGTCGAGATTGAAAACGCCGTTGATGCCTTCCTGAAGGCCGGCGGCGTCCCATTGCTCGGCATAGGCATTCGGCGGGATGTGCTCGGCCACGATCCGCGCGACCGTTTCACGTCGCATATCGACGACCGTCTCGCTGACGTCGTCATTATGCATCAGCTCGATGCGCTGCTCGAATATGACCTTGCGCTGGTCATTCATCACATCGTCATATTTGAGGATGTTCTTGCGCATGTCGAAATTGCGCGCTTCGACCTTCTGCTGCGCCTTTTCCAGAGCCCGGTTGATCCAGGGATGGATGATCGCCTCGCCTTCCTCAAGGCCGAGCTTGCGCAGCACGCCATCCATGCGGTCGGAGCCGAAAATGCGCATCAGATCGTCTTCGAGGGACAGGAAGAATTTGCTGTCGCCGGGATCGCCCTGACGGCCCGAGCGGCCACGAAGCTGATTGTCGATCCGGCGGGATTCATGCCGCTCCGTGCCGACCACGTAAAGGCCGCCCGCCTTGAGCGCCTGGGCCTTCTTCTCCTCGATGTCCTCGCGCACGGCCGTGACCTGCGCCGTGATTTCGGCTTCATCCGGCGTGTGGCCCTTTTCGCGCTTTTCGGCGAGCCAGGTCTGCATCCGCATGTCGGGGTTGCCGCCAAGCTGAATGTCGGTGCCGCGGCCTGCCATGTTGGTCGCGATGGTCACGGCGCCGGGCACGCCGGCCTGCGCGATAATATGGGCTTCCTGCTCGTGATAACGCGCATTCAGCACCTGGTGCGGGATCTTCAGCCTCTTAAGCTCCGCCGCGAGCGTTTCGGACTTTTCGATGGAGGTCGTGCCGACGAGGACCGGCTGGCTCCGTTCGCGGCAGTCCTTGATCAGATCGATGATCGCGACATATTTCTCCGCCGCCGTCCGGTAGACCTCATCGTGATGATCCGCGCGGATCATCGGCCGGTTGGTCGGAACCTCGATGACCTCCAGCCCGTAAATGTCGCCGAATTCGCCGGCCTCCGTCAGCGCGGTGCCGGTCATGCCGGCAAGCTTGTCGTAGAGCCGGAAATAGTTCTGGAAGGTGATCGAGGCGAGCGTCTGGTTTTCCGGCTGGATCTGGACCTCTTCCTTGGCTTCGAGCGCCTGGTGCAGGCCTTCCGAATAGCGGCGGCCCTCCATCATCCGGCCGGTGAACTCGTCGATGATGACGACCTTGTCGTGGCGCACGATGTAATCGCGGTCGCGCAGGAAGAGCTTGTGGGCCTTCAGCGCCGAATTGACGTGATGGACGTAGGAGACGTTCTCGATGTCGTAGAGCGAGGACTTCTCTTCCAGCACGCCGCGTTCATGCAGCAACTGCTCGACGCGCTCATTGCCCAATTCCGTCAGCGTGACGGTGCGCATCTTCTCGTCGAGCTCAAAGTCTTGGTCCTGAAGCTGAGGGATGATCGAGTTGACGGCGTTGTAGAGCTCGGTGCGGTCCTCGACCGGGCCGGAAATGATGAGCGGCGTGCGCGCCTCGTCGATGAGAATGGAGTCGACCTCGTCGACGATCGCATAGGCATGGCCCGCAAGCCCGGGATCGCGACCGCCGAACTGCACCATTTCGGCGGTGGAGTATTTCATATTGTCGCGGAGATAATCGAAGCCGAATTCATTGTTGGTGCCGTAGGCGATGTCGCAGGCATAGGCTTGCCGGCGCTGCTCGTCATCGAGCTCATGCAGAATGACGCCGACCGTCATCCCGAGAAACTTATAGATGGCGCCCATCCATTCGGCGTCGCGGCGGGCCAGGTAATCGTTGACGGTGACGACGTGAACGCCGCGTCCGGCGAGCGCATTCAGATAGACCGCCAGCGTGGCGACGAGCGTTTTACCCTCGCCGGTTTTCATTTCGGCGATCCTGCCTTCGTGAAGCACCATGCCGCCGACGAGCTGAACGTCGTAATGGCGCTGGCCCAGCGCTCGCTTGGCGGCCTCGCGCACGGTGGCGAAGGCGGGAACAAGAACATCGTCGAGCGACTTGCCCTGGCGCAGCTCTTCCCGGAAGGCGTCCGTTCTGGCGCGCAGCGCATCGTCGGAAAGCGCCTCGACCTCGGGTTCCAGGGCATTGATTGCCGCGACCCGCCCGTCATAAGCCTTGAGCTTACGTTCGTTCGAGGTGCCGAAGATTTTGCTGGCGAGCGTCGCTATAGATACCATTGCAATGCCTCAAAGACGCCAGACCCAACCGAGCAGGCTGACGGACAGGAATCGGATACCGGCTTTCGTATCGCTAGGTAGCGCCCACATGACCCACATTTCTCGCGTCCGGGAATTCCTACACGATTGTTTAAATATGGGGGCAAAGCGGTCAGTTGAAGGCCGACAATTTCGCAAAAGCAGAGATAAGAGGGGCGTCAATCCTTGTCAACGCGCGCATTCCGGCTGGAAATGCCCTCCTGTGTCTTCTCGGACGCCCGAATGAATCTTTGCGCTTGCTCCTGCATGACGATAAAGAGTGACCAGGTCAGTTGCCGCAAGTTAGGCAGAATTTGCGATTAACGCTTTTTTGAGCGCTGCAACCATCTTCGTATCGAGAGGACAGACGTGAAAAAAACCCTATTCGCCGCTATCTTCGTCGCGGCGGCAAGCTCCGCCGTACCGTCCTGGGCCGCGCCCGAGACGGTGGTCGGCATCGTCAATGGCCAGGAGATCAGCGAGGCCGAGCTCAAGTTTGCCGAGGCCGAGATCGGCTCGGAGCTTGCAGGCGTGCCCGAGGAGAGCCGGCGCCGGGTGCTCTTCGAATATCTCGTCGAAGCCCATTTGATGGCGGAAGCCGCGGAAAAGGCCAAGCTGGCGGAAGGCAAGGCCTTCGAGGATCGCATGGCGTATTACCGGCTGCGGGCGCTGCGCGATGCCTATTTCGAGAAGCAGGTCCGCGATGCCGTGCCCGAAGACGAGGCGAAAGCGCTTTATGACGAGCGCATCAAAAATCTTCCCGCCGAGGAAGAAATTCGCGCGAGCCATATTCTGGTGAAAACCGAGGAAGAGGCGAAGAAAGTCGCCGAGGAACTGAAAGGCGGCGGGGACTTTGCCGAGCTGGCCACGAAATATTCGCAGGATCGCGGTGGCGCGGCCGGTGGCGATCTTGGCTATTTCACGCGCGGTCAGATGGTGAAGCCTTTCGAGGATGTCGCCTTCTCGCTGGAGAAGGACAAGATCTCCGAGCCGGTGGAAACGCAGTTCGGCTGGCACATCATCAAGGTAGAGGACAAGCGCAACCGTCAGCCGCCGAGCTTTGACGAGGTCAAGGATCAGATCAAGGCATCGCTCATTCAGACCAAGCTCCGCGGCGCCGTTCAGAAATTGCGGGACGAGGCTAAGATCGAGATCGTCGATCCCGAGTTGAAGAAGAAGGCGGAAGCCGACGCGCCTGCGGAAAGCCAGGTGGAAGCGGCGCCGGAGGGCGGCGACAAAAACCAATAGCCAGCCTTGGAGCAGTCGCCGTGAAGCCATCGCCATTTGCGCCGGAGCGTCTTGCGCAGCTTCCCGCTTTGCCGGGCGTCAGGCTGGCTTCGGCGGAGGCGGGCATTCGCTACAAGAACCGCAAGGACGTGCTTCTGGTGATGCTGCCGGAGGGAACGCAGGCGGCGGGGGTGCTGACGCGCTCCAAAACGGCGTCCGCGCCGGTCGAGTGGTGCCGCAAGCAGCTTGAGCATGGGCGTGCAGGGGCGCTCGTCGTCAATTCCGGCAATGCTAATGCATTCACCGGGATGCGCGGCCAGGAGATCGTCGAGACGACCGTGGCGCTTGCGGCGGATGCGGCGGGCTGCGAGCGCGAGGAGGTCTTTCTCGCCTCGACCGGCGTCATCGGCGAGCCGATCCCGCCGGGCCGTTTCGAGGCGGTGATGGGCAAGCTGGCCGAGGGCGCCGTCGAAGATGGCTTCACCGACGCCGCGCGCACGATCATGACGACGGACACCTTCCCCAAGCTTGCCTCCCGCACCGCCGATCTCGCCGGTGTGCTGGTTACGCTCAACGGGATCACGAAAGGCTCCGGCATGATCGCGCCCGATATGGCCACCATGCTCGCCTTCATCTTCACCGACGCCGCCGTCACCACGCCCGCCCTGCAGGCGCTGATCAGCCGCCATGTCGAGACAACGTTCAATTCGGTGACGGTGGACAGCGACACCTCGACCAGTGATACGCTGCTCGTCTTTGCGACGGGCACGGCGGCGAAGGGCGGTCCCTGGATCGAGAGCGCGGATGACCCGGCCCTTGCCGGCTTCTCAAGAGCGCTGCATGCGCTGATGCAGGATCTTGCCCTGCAGATCGTCAAGGACGGCGAAGGCATCTCCAAGCTGATCACGGTCCATGTCGTGGGCGCGGAGGACGATGCCGCCGCCAAGCGCATCGCGCTCTCCATCGCGAACTCGCCGCTCGTGAAAACGGCGGTGGCCGGCGCCGACCCCAATTGGGGCCGTGTCGTGATGGCCGTCGGCAAGGCCGGCGAGGCGGCCGATCGCGATAAGCTGTCGATCTGGTTCGGCGACATGCTGCTGGCGACCGAGGGCATGCGCAGCCCGGACTACAGCGAGGAGGCCGCCAGCGCCTATATGAAGAACCGCGAGATCGCCATCCGCGCCGATGTCGGCACCGGCGGACACGGCCGCGCGACCGTCTGGGGCTGCGACCTGACGCATGGCTATATCGACATCAACGGCAGCTATCGCAGCTGAAACTCCGCTTCGAAACGACCGCTGAAATGCGCAATTCTTCGCCCCACCTTCAGCCGGCGCTACCCACCGCCCTCTCCCCAAAGACGAACGTTTGTCGTTCACCACAAAGGTTCATGACTGGGAGAGGGCTGAGCACCGAGATCGCTGCGAGCCCGCCCGCATCGGACCGAAAGACATGGAAGAACACGTGCCGGTCTCCAAACCTTTGAAATTGATTTTGGTCGTGGCGGTCGCGCTTATCGATGAGGACGACCGTGTGCTGCTGACCCAGCGGCCGGAAGGGAAATCGATGGCCGGTCTTTGGGAGTTTCCCGGCGGCAAGGTCGAGCCCGGCGAGACACCGGAAACCGCGCTGATCCGTGAGATTCGCGAGGAACTGGGCATCGAGCTGCGCGCGCCCTGCATCGCGCCGCTGACCTTCGTCAGCCACAGCTACGAGACGTTCCATCTCTTGATGCCGCTCTTCATCTGCCGCCGCTGGGACGGCGAAATCACGCCGCATGAGGGCCAGGCGCTCGCCTGGGTGCGCGCGAACCGCCTGCGCGACTATCCCATGCCGCCCGCCGATCTGCCGTTGATCCCGATCCTTCAGGATTGGCTCTAGCGCAACACGCGTCCAAGCATGTCCCCGCGAAGGCGGGGATGGACGCGGGAAAGTTGCGCTAACCGACGCCGCTCATTGGCTGGCGCCCGTATATTGCTGGACCAGCGTCTCCGACCGCGCAGCCGTGGCCTGAAGAGCCGGCAGAAGCGTCGTTTCGGCGAATTTGACCTTGGCGTCGAACCGCTCCGTAAGGACTTTGCGATCATGGACGTTGGACGTGGTCAGCCTGCGAAACATCTCCTGAATGGACGCATCGCTCAGCATCTGACCGATCTCTTCATAGAAGGCCTGCATGTCGGCGAGCGTTTGCGGAGGCGTGGCGAAGACGGTCGGATTCTCCGCCGACGCTCGCCAGATGAAGAGATGCAGCTTTGGCCAGTCACCGTAGATCGCATGGCCTTCCTGCGTCTTTTCCATCAGCGGCACGAACGCGCGCAGCCGGGCCGTATTGTGCCGCAATTCCGCCCGGAGCGACTGGATCAGGTTCGTCTGCTCCTGCGCCTTGACGAAGCGGTCATACTCCAGCGTCCGCTGAAAGCCGACATAGCCGGCGAGATAGACGCCGAGGACGGTCGCAAGGATCGTGAAAAACTGGGCGACGATGAATTGCGGACCGCCGATTGACGACAGGAAGCCCATTCTCCTGGGTCCGCGCGCGGCTTGGTCCAAGCTCGCCCGGTCGATGCTGGCCATACCCCATACTCCCCTCATTGACACGCATCTCGGGGGAGGTCGTAGCCTTGCAAACCGGGAAACTCAAGCGCGAAGCGAAGCCGGCGCCCGCCTGCATGGTCGATTTCCGTGCCATTCGGGGAGTTACGGCAAATTCTGACGGTCGATGCGCTTCGCCGAGCCGCATCGCGGGGCACCGGATTTCGGACCGGCGCTTGAGATTGTTCCCTCCCGATTACATTTATTCTAAAAACACGGGGCCCGAGCGCCGCTGCCCGCGCCCCCAAAAATTTGAGAGACCAGCCCTTGCGATATCGCAGTCGAAGTGAACGGCCATCCTTCTTCCCGGATGCGCAGAAGAGCAGCGTGGGTCCGATCTCGGTCTTCGTGAAGCTCTTGCCTTTCGTCTGGCCGGATGACCGCCCGGATCTGAAACGGCGCGTTGTGCTCGCCGGATTCGTGCTGATTGCCGCGAAGATCATCACCGTCTCGACGCCCCTGGCGTACAAAGCCGCCGTCGACTGGTTCACCGGGGCCGAAAGCGGCTCGGGCGCCGTGACGCCGGCGACGGCTCTCACCATCGTTCCGATCGCGCTGGTCATCGCCTATGGGATGGGCCGCGTCCTGATGATGGCCTTCAATCAGGTTCGCGACGTCTTGTTCACCAAGGTCGGGCAGAACGCCGTCCGCAATCTCTCCAACCAGACATTCGAGCATCTGCACCGGCTCTCGCTCCGCTTCCATCTGGAACGCAAGACGGGCGGGCTCAGCCGGGTCGTCGAGCGCGGACGCGAAGCCGTCGAGCTGATCATCCGCATGGGCATGCTGAATTCCATCCCGACGGTCTTGGAGCTGATCTTCGTGCTCGGGCTCACGGCCTATCTATTCGGCTGGCTGTTCTCTTTGATCATCGCGCTGACGCTTGTCGTCTATGTCCTGTTCACCTTCAAGGCGAGCGAGTGGCGCATCGCCATTCGCCGCGAGATGAATGAGAGTGACACAACGGCGAACACGAAGGCCGTAGACAGCCTCCTCAATTACGAGACGGTCAAATATTTCGGCAATGAAGGCTGGGAGGCGCAGCGATTCGACCATTCGATGGTGCGCTATGAGAGCGCGGCGGTGCGCGCCTATACCTCGCTCGCGCTGCTGAATACCGGCCAGACCTTCATCTACACCATCGGCCTGACGATCTGCATGCTGCTGGCGGGGCGCGGCGTCGTGAACGGCACGCACACGGTCGGCGATTTCGTCATGATCAATGCCATGCTGATCCAGCTTTACATGCCGCTCAATCTGCTCGGCATGATTTACCGCGAGCTGCGGCAGGGCCTCGTCGATATCGAGGCGATGTTCGAGCTGATGGCCGAGGCGCCGGAGGTCAAGGATAAGCCGGGAGCGAAGCCGCTGGCCGTGACCGAGGGCAAGATCCGGTTCGACCACGTCTCATTTTCCTATGATCCGGCCCGGCCGATCCTGAAGGATGTCGATTTCGAGGTGCCGCCCGGCAAGATGGTTGCGCTGGTCGGGCCGTCCGGCGCCGGCAAATCGACCATTTCGCGCCTGCTCTTCCGCTTTTATGAGACCACTTCGGGAGGCGTGCTGATCGACGGACAGGACATCAGGGATGTGACGCAGACCTCCCTGCGCGCCGCGCTCGGGATGGTGCCGCAGGACACCGTGCTGTTCAACGACACGATCGCTTATAACATTCGCTATGGCCGGCCCGATGCGAGCGACGAGGAGGTGCGCGAAGCGGCCCGGATGGCGCAGATCGACGAATTCATCCAAATGCTTCCCGACGGCTATCAGGCCATGGTCGGTGAGCGCGGCCTCAAGCTGTCGGGCGGCGAAAAGCAGCGCGTCGCCATTGCCCGGACGATCCTCAAAGGGCCGCCGATCCTCATCCTCGACGAGGCGACCTCCGCACTCGACAGCTTCACCGAGAAGCAGATCCAGGCCGCCCTCGACCGCGTGGCGAGGGATCGCACGACGCTGGTCATCGCGCATCGCCTGTCCACGATCATCCACGCCGATCAGATCCTGGTGCTCGAAGCCGGCAGGATCGTCGAGCGCGGTACCCATGCGCAGCTTCTGCAACAGGCGGGCCTCTATGCCGGGATGTGGGAGCGTCAGCAGGAGGCCGAGGAGGCGCAAAGGCGGGCACGCGAGTTGACGGGCGATCCCTATGTCGACGGCAAGGCGGCGAGATCGACCCTGGCGGCGGAATGATGTGCGTAGCGTGCGGATCTTTTGGTCGTGTCGGTTACCGTGAAGGATTTCGGATGCCGGCTCGTGCCGGGGTGGCCACGAGCGCCGGGGCCGGCGTCGGAAAGCGTTCACGTAAGACGAAATCGCCCATCTGGTCCGCTATTGCCGCTATGCCACCCATAGCCGAAATTCAAAGTGAGACCCTGCGGATTTTTTCACAAAAACGCTCATCTTTTTCCGCCTTTGCATGCTATGAGGCAGGCTTGAGCGCCATCGCGAACGGCATAAGGCATGCGAAGGCGCTCTCGTCCTTTTTTCCGCAGAACCTTTCGCAGGGCTCAGCACCCGACCCTTGCGATCGAACACGCTGATATCGGGGACGGTAGGGGGACCGACATGAATGACCGCCACGCTCTGCTCGACACGATCCGCGGCGGGCTTGTGCCCATTCACTGGGACGGGCACAAATTCGTCGGCGCCGGGGTCGTCGTCACCATTCTGCTCTTTCTGCTCTGGGCGCCGCTCGGCTGGCTCGCACTGCTTCTGACGATCTACATCGGCTATTTCTTCCGCGATCCGGCCCGCATCACGCCGGTGCGGGAGGGGCTGATTATCGCGCCCGCCGACGGCACGATCACCTCCGTTCACCTCGACACGCCGCGCAGCGAGCTGGGCCTGCCGGACGTGCCGCATACCTGCATTTCGATTTTCCTGTCGATTTTCGACGTTCATATCAACAGGGCGCCGGTCGATGGCCAGATCGTCCGGCGGATCTACGTTCCGGGCCTCTATCTCAACGCCGCGATGGACAAGGCGAGCGAGAATAATGAACGCGAGGTCATGGTGTTCAAGACGGCCTCGGATATGGAGATCGGCGTCGTCCGTATCGCCGGGCTGATCGCCCGCCGGATCATCACCTTCGTACGAGAGGGGCAACGGGTCGAGGCGGGCAGCCGCATCGGGCTGATCCGGTTCGGCAGCCGTGTCGATATCTACATCCCCAGCGCCAAAGGCGTTCTCGTTGCCGAAGGCCAGCGCGTGATCGGCGGCGAGACGGTACTGGCGGATATGCGCTCGAATGAAAACGGGCGCGAAGTGCGATTGAATTGAGCCGGCGCCGCGCTGCGTCGGTCATCCGCGCCCTCCTGGGAATGACGTGGGTTTGGCAAGCACCGCGTCGGACAGAGAGACGACCAGGCCCCGCCTCGGACGGCCCGGGTAACGCAAAACGTCTCTTGCAGAATTTCCCATCGGAAAGATGATCAGCGCATTCTACGAAGTCGTTTCCGCTGGAACCGATCGCGCTAACGTCCGAACGGGTTAAAGGGCTCGCGTTTCGGCAGCTTGATGTCGGGGCGGCGGGGCGGTCTTGGAATTGAGACAGTCAGCGGCGTTTGCTGCGTATTTTCGACTTGACTCGCTGAGAAGTCGCTTGCCCGTTGCTGTAGGTATGGGCCGGCCGGACTCGCTCCTGGCCAAACCGGTGCAGCAGCGAGATCGTCGGCAAACCCGTGGGCTTCAATCCCACCGAAGCCTCGAAATCGACGATCGCACTTCGCGTCCCTCGACCGAGCACTCCATCGATCGCACCGGCATACAGGCCTCTTGCCTGCAATTCGGACTGCAATCGCACCATGTCTTCGCGATTGGTGATGAAAGCGTTATTTTCGAGTTCCGAGATGATGTATTTGAAGGCGTTCCCGTTGACGCCGGTATTTGCAATAATGTCGGGATCGAGCTTTTTCACGATCTCGCCCTGGCGCAACAAGATCCGTGTTCTTGTGTAAGTTCCGACATTGATCGCAATGGCTGAGGGCGGATTGGGCGGATCGTCTTGGAGAAGAATCGGCGAACCGGAAGACGCGCCGCCCGTATCACAGGTGTGAAGCAGAAGCTGGTCAGGATCGATGAAATGCTTTTTGATCAAGCGCCATTTGATCTGATCAAAGTCGAGCTGAATACGGCATGGTCTCGAATAAGCAAGCTGCCAATGTTTGTAGTCCCAATGGAAAGCGACCTGGAAGACCTTATTCTCTTTTGATTTCTGGATAAGCTCCGAAACCGGCCTTGCTTCAACCTTGAGCGATCCGAAGCGGCAGATCGGGTTCTCAAGCCTTACCAGAGCCCAGTCGCGCGGCGCGGAAAGAGGCGGCTCATTGTTGAAGGCCGTCGTGCCCACCGCGACGAAATGCTTGGTGAACGGCGTTCGGCGCGCATAGATGCCCGTGCTCTGATGGGTGGTCCCGTAATTCAGGCGAAAGGTCACATCGCTAAGATCAGGCAGCCTGCCATTCTTCGGCTGGAACAGGCAGTGCGCGGCCGTTGCGATGATGTCTTTGGCGACACAAAACGCCGTACACAGGGTCTGGGTCGACTGCTCGTAGAGCATGCCGATCTTGCCCTCGAGGCCGCTCAGCTCCTCCGGGAGATCCCGTCGATCATCGGTGCCAAAGACCGCAACCGGGGTGACGAAAGGGTTGGCGGGCGCTTTGAGATGCGCCACAGCGAGAACGCCCGCATTGGCACCGCCGGCCGGAAGCATCCAGACAGCGAGGTGGCAAACAACGAGCAGAGCGCGGTACCGCCGCATTACCAACATGCGCCCATTTGATAGAAGCCCCTCCGCCATGCGTCCAGTCTGGTTTTCTTGGTCAACAACCGACATTACCAAGTTTTAACGCGCTGGAAAGCTCGGTGTAACGTCCTAATGTTTATATTTTCCAACACCAATGGTCCAGATGCAACAATTGAAAGGTGACGGGATGTCGATCCCACAAAAAATTCAGCAGAACAAAGCTGGAACCCGGTTTTCGATGCGAGTGACCGGCAAGCGAACGCTGATCGCCCTTGGATGTGCGGGTGCGCTCGGTATTGCTGTGATCGGCTCGTCCGGCATCAGCTTACTTCAAAGTCAGCCTGCCTTCGCGCAGGACTTCAGTAGAACTCCGGCGACATTCGCCGACGTTGCCGAAAAGGTTCGTCCGGCCGTCGTCAGCATCTTTACGAAGGGAACCGCCATCGGCGAAGTGTCGGAACGCGATTTTTCGATACCTGACCTGCCGAAGGATCATCCGTTCCATGATTTCTTCGATCAGTTCCGCAAGAATTTCCCCAATGGCGGGCGTCCCCAGCAAAGACTTGAGCGGGCCCAGGGATCCGGTTTCCTGATCTCGCCCGACGGCTATGTCGTCACGAACCACCACGTCGTCGACAAAGCGGCCGAGATTTCCGTGACGTTCGAGAGCGAGGACAAATATTCGGCGACGGTGGTCGGGACCGATCAGCGGACCGACCTTGCATTGCTGAAAATCAAGGGTGACCACAAGTTCGACAACTATCTGGAATTCGCGAAAGTAAAACCGCGCGTCGGCGACTGGGTGCTTGCGGTCGGAAACCCGTTCGGCCTCGGCGGAACCGTGACAGCCGGCATCGTTTCGGCGGGCGGCCGCAGTATCGGCTCCGGTCCCTATGACTTCCTGCAGATCGACGCCGCCGTGAACCGCGGTAACTCCGGCGGCCCGGCGGTCAATCTGAACGGCGAGGTGGTTGGCGTTAACACCGCGATCTACAGCCCATCCGGCGGCAATGTCGGCATTGCATTCGCGATCCCGGCCAAGCTCGCGGACAAAGTCATCAACGAGCTGAAGTCGGCGGGCAAGGTCAAGTCGCGGCTGGCTCGGCGTCACGATTCAGGACGTCAATGAGGACATCGCGGAAAGCCTTGGAATGAAAGACGCCAAGGGCGCCCTCATTACGCGGATCATGGAGGACGGTCCTTCGGCCAAATCGGACCTGAAGGTTCGAGACGTCGTGATCGAGGTGAACGGCGAGAACGTCGAAGGCTCACGCGATCTGGCGCGCAAGATTGCCGATCTGAGCCCGGATAGCGACGCTAAGCTCACCGTCATGCGCGACGGAGAGCAGCAGTCCCTGACCGTCAAGCTGGGCGCCTTCCCGAGCTCCGACAAGCTCGCAGCCTTGACCGAAGACCGCGGAGAGAAGTCGGACCGCGAGCAAATGAAGGATCTCGGCCTGACGCTCGCTCCTGCCTCTGAAGTGGAGGGTGCCGGTGAGGAAGGTGTTGCCGTGACCGATGTCGATCCGACCTCGGAGGCGTCCGAAAAGGGTCTCAAAGCCGGCGATGTGATCCTCGAAGTCGGCGGCAAGGCGGTTTCCGGACCGAATGATGTTGCCGATGGCGTGCGCGAAGCCACGCGGAAGGGCCGCAAGGCGGTTCTGCTGCAGGTCCAGTCCAATCGCCAGACTCGCTTCGTTGCGCTGTCCCTGGTGAAGAACGACAACTAACCTTATATATAGCCATATATAAAGGTGAGAACTTTGCAGCGTGGCTCGACGAGGGCCACGCTCCATTTTATAAGCCACAATCGAGGAGACATGGTTTTTCGAACGGAGACGCGCCATGCGCGTTCTTGTGGTTGAGGACGACGCCAAGGCGGCGTCCTATCTTGCCAACGCCTTGCGCGAAAGCGGCCATAGCTGCGAGCTGGCGACGGACGGCGATAGGGGGCTGGAAATGGCCCAGTCCGATCAGTTCGACGTTCTTATTCTCGATCGCATGTTGCCGCATCGCGACGGGCTGGCGATCGTCGAGGAACTGCGTGGCGGCGGCGACAACACGCCGGTTCTGATCCTTAGCGCGCTCGGCAGCGTTGACGACCGAGTGACCGGCCTCCGCGCCGGCGGCGACGACTATCTGACCAAGCCTTACGCCTTCTCCGAGCTGCTCGCCCGCGTCGAGGCGCTCGCCCGGCGCTCCTCCCCCGAGGAAGCCAGCACCAAATATGTGGTCGGCGAGCTGGTCCTCGATCGACTGGCTCACAAGGTGACGCGCAACGGCGAGCCGATCGTGCTTCAGCCGCGCGAATACCGGCTTCTGGAATATCTGATGAAAAATGCGGGACAGGTGGTGACCCGGACGATGCTGCTCGAACATGTCTGGGACTATCATTTCGATCCTCAGACGAACGTGATCGACGTCCATATTTCCCGCCTGCGCGCGAAGATCGACAAGAATTATGACAAGCCGCTCCTTCATACGGTGCGGGGAGCCGGATATATGATCGGTGACGGGGCTAACTAGATTATTGCGGACGACGGCGTTCCGCCTGTCATTGATCTATCTCGGTCTTTTCGCGACCGCGGCGGCTGCGGCCGTCGGCTATATCTATTACAAGACCAATACCCTTCTCACCGAGCAGCTCCAGGACGCCCTCCAGGCCGAGTTTGACAGCCTGAACGATCGCTATCGTCAGTCCGGGCTCGACGGTCTCCGGCAGGCCATTGCCAACCGAAGCGAGACGCCGGGCAACAGCCTCTACCTTATCGCAAACGCCGAAGGCCGCCATTTGGCGGGCAATCTCAAAGCCGTCAGCGAGGAGCTCTGGAATTCGACCGGCAATGTGGCGTTTTTCTATAGACGCGCCTATGACGACAAGGTGGAGCGGCGCTTCGCCTTCGCGGTCGTCCTGCGCCTTGCGAACGGCTACAGGCTCGTGGTCGGCCGCGATATCGAGGATCAGAGGCAATTCGGCCAGGTCGTCCGCCGCGCATTTCTCTGGACGCTCGCGGGAATGATCCTTGTCGGACTGGGCGGTGGCGTGTTCATCGGCCGCAGTCTGCTGAACCGGATCGAGACCATGACCGATGCGACCCGCAAGATCATGGCCGGTGACCTTTCAGGACGGATTCCGCTTTCCGGAACCGATGACGAGTTCGACCGTCTCGCCACCAGCCTCAACGCGATGCTGAGACGCATCGAGGAGCTGATCGCCGGGTTCAAAGAGGTGTCGGACAATATCGCGCACGATCTGAGGACGCCTTTGAACCGGCTGCGAAACCGTGTTGACGCGGCGCTCCTGGAGCGCAACGATCCGCAGAGCTATCGCGAGGTGCTGCAGGCGACCATCGAAGACGCCGATGAACTCATCAAGACCTTCGATGCCCTTCTCAGCATTGCGCGGCTCGAGGCCGGCGCAGCCCAGACCACCAATGAGCGCTTCAATCTTTCGGCGGTCGTGACCGATGTTGCCGAGCTCTATGAACCGGTTGCGGACGAGCGCGGCCTCGCCCTCAAGATCGAGGCCGACGGGCAGACCATGATGGACGGCAAGCGCGAGCTGGTTGCCCAAGCCGTCGCCAATATTCTCGACAATGCGATCAAATATGGCGTCCCCGCCGACGCCACGACCCGCAAGGGCGTCGACAACAGCATCCTTGTCAGGCTCGTGCCACGGGACAATGTCGCCGAAATCCTCGTGGCCGATCACGGTCCGGGCATTCCGCCCGACGACCGCGACCGCGTGTTCAAGCGTTTCGTCCGGCTGGAGGCGAGCCGGTCATTGCCCGGCAGCGGGCTCGGCCTGAGCCTGGCGGCGGCGGTCGCCCGCCTGCATGGCGGCAAGCTCGTTCTGGCGGATAACGGGCCCGGTCTGGCGGCCACCCTTTCCCTGCGCCGGTGGGCGGGCGAGCCGGAAGCCGCGGCCTGATCCGCAATGATCCCTCTCTATATCCATCGGGAGTCGCTAATCCATCGCCTGTCCGCGGGCGCAAAGCTTCTGATTTCGCTCGCCGCGAGCACCGTGATTTTCTTCATCGAGCCCCTGTGGCTTCTGGCGGCGGCGGCATGCGGCATTGCGGGGCTCTATCGGGCCGCCTGCTTGCCGCTTGAAACCCTGGTACTCGCGCTCCGCCCGGTTCTCATGGTTGGCGCCCTGATTTTCGTGCTGCAGCTTGTCCTGGCAGGGCTGGCGGAAGCGGCAGGAACCCTGCTCCGCATTTATTCCGCGATCCTTCTCGTCTCGCTGGTCACGCTGACCACGCGTTTTTCGGACATGCTGAATGTGCTGACGCGCCTTGCCCGCCCCCGCTCGGCTCTGTCGGCCTCGACCCTCCGCGGCTTGCCCTGGCGGTTGGCCTCACCATCCGGTTCATTCCCGCACTCCTTCACGATCTGCAGGAAATCCGCCAAGCGAAGCTTGCGAGGCGCGCCAGCGGCCTCCGCGCTTTCGGAGCCGGCCCGCTCATCATCAAAATTCTGCGCATGACAGAGGCGCTCGGAAACGCTATCGCTGCCCACGGGTTCGAAAACCGCAAATAGCGGCGAAGCGATGGGGGCGAAGATGAAAATTCAGGACATCGTCTATGTCGCTCTCTTCGCCGCGCTGACTGCCGCGCTTGGCGTCATACCGCGTATTGACCTCGGCGTCGTGCCGGTGCCGATCACGGCGCAGACGCTTGGCCCGATGCTTGCCGGTTCCATTCTCGGAGCGAGACGGGGCGCGACCTCGCAAATTCTGTTCCTGTTGCTGCTGGCGGCGGGGCTTCCGCTGCTCGCCGGCGGCCGTGGCGGCAGGTGGCGTCGGCACCGCCGCGATTTTCGAAACGAAACGAAGCTAAAGGCTTTCCTCATCTCAAATTTGTCATTTGTCGCCCCTATTCTATGCGTCCGGCTGAATGAGTCCGTGTTACGAGGGTGTTGTGGTTCTGACGCTACCGGCTTCGCGCGTGAAGGACGATGGCGAAACGCGGTGGACAGTGTTAATTACCGCAATTGTGAATTGGGGGCGTTGAACTTAACCTCCGACCGGATGTTTGAGTCGTGCGAACGGCATCGCCGGGCCGGGATTTCCTGGCATCGCATTGTCACTCGGGGCGCTTTGGGCTTGGATGTTAGCGAATGGATCATCCAACGAATAATTTCGTATTAGGGTGGCGAGAGTGGGTCTCCATGCCCCAGCTCGGCCTGCCGGCAATCAAGGCAAAGATCGACACCGGCGCGCGCACCTCGGCGCTTCACGCCTTTTCGATCGAAACCTTCGGTCCGGAGCATCAGCCAAAGGTGCGCTTCGGTGTGCATCCCGTGGAAGGGCGGGACGACATCGAGGTCTACTGCACCGCGAAAGTCCTGGACCGGCGGCAGGTGATCAGCTCGAACGGCCAGTCCGAGATGCGTTATATCATCGAGGCGACGATCGGGATTGGCGATCGCGAATGGCCGATCGAAATCTCGCTTTCCAATCGCGAGACCATGGCGCACCGCATGCTTCTGGGCCGCACGGCTCTGGAGCCGCAGGAGGCGGTGGTCGAGCCATGGGCCGAATTCAGGCAGCGCCATCTCAGCTATGACATCTATAAGGTCAAGGCCGGCCAGCCTCCGGTTCGCCGCCCGCTGCGTATTGCGCTGCTCACCATGGAGCCCGACAATTATTCCAACCGCCGGATCGTCGAGGCGGCGGAGGCGCGCGACCATGTGATCGAGCCGATCAGCACGGCGCGCTGCTATATGAATATCAACACGCTGGCCAGCACCGTCCATTGCGACGGCGCAGCATTGCCCTATTTCGACGCCGTCATTCCGCGTGTCGGCTCGTCCATCACGGCCTATGGCACGGCGGTGGTCCGGCAGTTCGAAGCGACGGGCGCCTTCTGTCTGAATTCGGCGACGGCGATCGGCAATTCCCGCGACAAACTCCTGGCGCATCAGCTCATGGCCATGAGCCGCCTGCCGATGCCGGTCACAGCTTTTGCCAACTCTCCGCATGATACGGACGATCTGATCGAAATGGTGGGCGGCCCGCCGCTGATCGTGAAGCTGCTTTGCAGCTCGCAAGGCAAGGGCGTCGTCCTGGCGGAGAACAAGAAATCGGCCCAATCGGTCATCGATGCGTTCCGCAATGCCGAAGCGAACTTTCTGGTTCAGCAATTCGTCGCCGACGCAGCCGGGCAGGATATTCGCTGCATCGTGCTTGACAGCAAGGTCATCGGCTCGATGTGCCGGCAAGCCCCGTCGGACGATTTCCGCGCCAACCTCCACAAGGGCGGTTCGGCGCACGCGGTGAAGATCACCTCCGAGGAGCGTAAGATCGCGGTGAAGGCCGCGCGGATCATGGGGCTCAAATTCGCCGGCGTCGATATTCTGAGGTCGGAGAAAGGCCCGTTGCTGCTGGAAGTGAACTCCTCGCCCGGTCTCGAGGGGATCGGGAAGACGACCGGCGTCGATATCGCCAGCCATATGATGGACTATATCGAGTCGCGCACCTTCCAGCCGCGCACTCACATTCGCCGCTCCGCCGCTGTTGCTGCCGCGTAAGTTCGGCAGGACTTGTTTTGTTATCGCGAGGACTGCGAAGCGCTGCGTAACAGGACGAAGCAATCCTGGATGATTCCGGTCCTGGTTCTTGGCTGGATTGCCGCGCGCCTTTGCGGGCGCTCGCAATGACGAGCCCCGGATCGATGCGAAGCCGTTGTGCCTATAGCGCGATCGGTTTCATCGGAGACAACAGCTCCGAAATGCCCGCGAAGCTTGTCCCCGCGGAGGCGGGGAGCGGGCATCCAGTATAGAGCTGTCTCTGCAGAGTCCTGGATCCCCGTTTTCGCGGGGATTTCGGCTGAATTTGGGGGAACCGCTTCCGTTCAAATTGATCCAGCGCTAAGACAGCGCGCGGACGCGGAAGGGGAGCTGGCCCTTCTCTGGTGTCAGCGTCACCGTCGCGCTGATGCCCGCCGGCGCCTCGCCCGCATATTCGGGACGGAAACGGCGCAGGAGCTGCGTCAGCGCCAGCGTGTTCTCCACCAGCGACAAGGCCCCGCCGATGCAGGAGCGCCGGCCGGCGCCGAACGGCAGATAGCTGTATTTCGCGCGCTTCGTCGCATTCTCCGGGGAGAAGCGGTCCGGATCGAAATTTTCCGGGTCCTGCCAATATTTCGGATGGTGATGGACGATATAGGCGCACATCACCATCTTGTCGCCCGGCTTCACCCTATGCCCGCCGATCTCGTCTTCGGCGACCGCCTGCCGGATGAAGCTCCAGATCGGCGGATAAAGGCGCATGGTTTCCTGAATCACCGAGCGCGTATAGGTGAGGCCGTGAATGTCCTCCCAGGTGGGCATGCGGTCGCCATAGGTTTCCTCGCCCTCGCGGCGAATGCGTTCGGCGACGTCCGGGTGGAGATGCAGGAGATAGAAGCACCAGGCGAGCGTCAGCGCCGTCGTTTCCGTGCCGGCCCACAAATATTGCTTCATCTCGTCGATGATCTGCGCTTCGGTGAATTCCGGCCGTTCCGGATCGTCGGCGGCCGCGCGCATCATGGAGAGCAGTGTCGCCCCGCGCCCTTTCTGATGCGCGGGGGCACCCAAGACGGAACTCGGCACCGACAGCCATTTCAGGATCGCATCGGCCGCCGCTTCCTCCTGCGACACCTCCGCCGCGCCGTTGCGCTTCTTCAGGCGGATCGAGCTATGCTGCCCGACATCGGTGTAGGTCTTCACCGCGCGGAAAATCACCTGTGGGTTGAACGGCACCTCACGATTGAACAGCGCCTTGCAGATCATGCTGGCCGCCAGACCCCAGGTCTCCTCCAGCATGTTGATGGTCTCGCCGCTTTCGGCGAATTTCCCCCATTCTCGCGTCTTGTCCTGCACGGAGGAGAGGAGGAAGGGGAGATATTCGGTGAACATTTTCGGCGTGAAGGCCGGCTGCTGCGGCATACGGATCTTCTGCCAGAGCGCGCCGTCGATCGTGATCATCGAATTGCCGAAGATCGGGCGCAGGCCGTCGAAATATTTGCCGTATTTGTCGGCGCCCTTGACCATCACCTGCTCGAAATATTCGACGTCGCTCAGGAAAAAGATGCGTTCGTCCTTGAGGTTGATGGGGACGCAGCCGCCATAGCGGTCGTTCATCCGCATCAGCACCTGCATCGGGTGGGTTTCTTTGGTCAGAAGCCCAAGCTTGAACCAGACGCTCTCAGCCTCGCCGAGCGATTGCACATGGCTGTGCGCAACGTCCATGAAATCCCCCTTCGCCGGGCAGCGGCGGCTCGAATGCGGCCGGATCGCGTGATCGCCGGGAATTAGTTAAGCGGCAAAAGAGCCGCCACTTTTCTAGCGCTAGATACAATGGTGCGTTGGCTAATGTCCAGGCATCAACCGTTCATGTCACCGACTGCATGTGTCAATAAAGCATCAACCTGTTGATGAAAAGGGAGCTGGACAGCGCCGCATTGGAACATTCTTTACCCTCCGCGGCTAGTTAGGCTATTGCCTTAAGGCATCGTCGGCGAACTCGGGGGAGATATGCGCCTTCTATCGACATCGCTTCTCGCGCTTGCGGTTTCCGCGCCGCTTATCGCCGCGCCGACGGCCGCAATCTCCGCCGATCTCGGCGAGGGCGGCTATAAGGATGCCGGCGCGCCGGCGCAGGACTGGGCGCTTGAGAGCGTCAAGTTCGGCGGGATCGTGGTCATACAGCCGACCTATGAAGGCTCGGACGAATATGAGGTCTTAGGTTTCCCCTATCTTCTTCCGGTGTTCGCGGGCGGGCCGGGCTTCTTCAGCCGGATCGACGCGCGCGCGCTCGATGATGTGCGCTTCGAGCTCGTCCAGTATGACGGCTTCATCGCTGGTCCGCTGGCCGGCTACAAATTCGGCCGCGAGGAGGATGACGGGGATCTGCTGGTCGGTCTCGGCGACATCGACGATTCCTTCGTTGCCGGCGGATTTGTCGGCTACCGCTGGAACGCGGTGCAGTTCGACGTCTCCTATCACCATTATTTCGGCGATGTGGACGGCTATCAGATCCGCTTCGGCGCGGAGGTCGAGCGGCCCGTCAATGAGCGCGTGACGCTGACCGGCCGGATCGGGGCCACCTATGCGGACGAGAATTATACCCAGGGCTATTTCGGCATCACGCCGGGGCAGGCCGCGTCCTCTTTTGCGGCTGGCGTCGATCTCCCGGTATTCGACGCCGATGCCGGCTTCAAAGACGTGCATGCGCAGGTCGGCATCAAGACGGACCTCGACGAGCGCTGGTCGGCCCGGGCGAGCCTGCTTTACAGCCATTTGCTGGGCGATGCGGGCGACAGCCCGGTCGTCGAAAATGAGGACCAGTTTACCGGACTCTTCGGTCTCTCCTACCGCTTCGGCGTCGGCTACTAGCCGGGCGCTCAGCTTACTGCTACCGCTGAAGATATCTTGGACAGTGACGTCGCCTTGGCCCAAGGGTGAGCGCTTGTCGCGATGTCTTGCTGATCGCGACTAGACAAGCGTCGCTCACCGTAAAGGTTCGCGAGCCGGGGCCTACTCGCTCGCTTCTCCGTCCGGCCCGGTGCTTGCCGAACTGCGAGTGGCTCCCGGATAGCCCTTCGGGCTTCCGGGACGACGAAGACGCCCGGGAAGGGCAAGCCTCAACGATTGAAAAACGCCTCGAACGCCGCCTTCGCCTCGGGCGAGCGCAAGCGCTCCTGAAAATATTCTATTTCCACCTCCATGCGCTCCTTGATCTGCGCCTTGTTGCGCAACAGCCTTTTCGTGATGCGCATCGCCTCGGACGGGCGTTTGCAGCATTCCTGCGCCATGAAGCGGGCACGCGTCTCTACTTCCCAGTTGGGAAGACATTCGGTCGCAATACCGAGCGCAACGGCATCTTTGCCGCTCAATGGCTGCCCCAGCGCCAGCATCATAAAGGCGCGATTATAGCCGATCTGCGCAGGCAGCAGCAGGGAAGATGCCGCCTCGGGTGTCAAGCCGAGCTGCGTAAACGGCAAAGTGAGCTGGGCGCTGCTCGCGATCACGACAATGTCGCAGTGCAGCAGCATCGTCATGCCGATGCCGACACCATTCCCCGCCACGGCCGCGATCAGCGGTAATTCCATCGTCGCGAGCATATTGAGGAAACTGTTGACGTGCAGCGCGTCATCCGACAGGGCTTCGCTCCCCATAGCGGCGAAGTCGGCAAGGTCGTTGCCTGCGGTAAACATGTCGCCTTCGGCGCTGATCATGACCGCGCGGACGCTTTCTTCCTTTTCCGCCGTTTCCATTGCCTCGGCCATCGCGGCATACATTGCCTTTGTCAGGGCATTTTTCTTCTCCGGGCGGTTCATCCGGATCTCCAGAACCGGCCCCTCTTGTCTCACAAGAATGTGCCTATTCATGCATCGTCCTCCTCCTAAACCTGATTTCCCTCGACAGTCCGCCAGGTTCGGTTGCGCCCCGCGCAGATTGATCCCATTCGCCTTCAGATAAGAAGCACTATACATACGGCATGATAAAGTCGCTGCGTCTTGAGATGCGCCGGCTGCACTTGGCCGATGGGCGGATGCCGTCGGAGAACCGAAAGCAACGCTGAGCGGAACATGACAGAGCACCAATGGAATTTCTGGGTCGATCGCGGCGGGACTTTTACCGACGTGATCGGACGCGCGCCGGACGGAGCGTTGCGTACGGCGAAGGTTCTCTCCGAGGCCACCCCGGCCTATAGCGACGCCGCCGTGCATGGCATTCGGCAGATGCTCGGCCTTGCCCCCGGCGAGCCGATCGCCGCCGGTCGGATCGGCGAAGTCCGCATGGGGACGACGGTTGCGACCAATGCGCTGCTCGAGCGCAAGGGCGAGCGCACCGCGCTGATCACGACGAAGGGCTTTCGCGACGCGTTGCGGATCGGCTACCAGGCGCGGCCGGACATTTTCGCCAAGAAGATCGTGAAGCCCGAGCAGCTTTACAGCCGCGTCGTCGAGCTCGACGAGCGCATCCTTGCGGACGGCACCGTCGAACGCGCGCTCGACCCGCAGGAAGCGCAGGCGGCACTGGCGGCGATCCAATCCGAGGGCTTCGAGGCCGTTGCCATCGTTCTGATGCATGCCTATCGCTATTCGTGGCACGAAGCCGCCGTCGCGGAGATCGCGCGGGCCATGGCGTTCCCGCAAGTCTCCGTCAGCCATGAGATCAGTCCGCTGATCCGATTTGTCGGGCGCGGCGATACGACCGTTGTCGATGCTTATCTGTCCCCGATCCTCGGCCGCTATATTTCGAAGGTCGAGACAGAGCTGGAGGTCGAGCGCACCGGCGCACGGGTCAAGTTCATGATGTCGTCCGGCGGGCTGACGGCGGCGAAGCTGTTTCAGGGCAAGGACGCCATCCTGTCCGGCCCGGCTGGCGGCGTGGTCGCCATGGCGAGGACGGGCGCATCGGCAGGCTTCGAAAAGGTGATCGGCTTCGATATGGGCGGAACCTCCACGGACGTTACCCATTTCGACGGCGCATTCGAGCGGACGCACGAATCCGAAGTCGCCGGCGTGCGTCTGCAGTCGCCCATGATGCTGATCCATACGGTGGCGGCAGGCGGCGGCTCGATCCTGCATTTCGACGGCGCGCGCTTCCGTGTCGGACCGGATTCGGCCGGCGCCAATCCGGGACCGGCCTGCTATCGCCAGGGCGGCCCGCTCGCCGTCACGGACGCCAATCTGATGGTGGGCAAGCTCCTGCCCGACTATTTTCCGGCGATCTTCGGGCCGGAGCAGGACCAGCCCCTCGACATCGACATTGTGCGGGAGAAATTCGCGCGTGTCGCCGGGGAGATCGGCGATGGCCGGACACCCGAGGACGTCGCCGACGGTTTTCTGAAGATTGCCGTTGCGAATATGGCCGAGGCGATCAAGAAGATCTCCGTCCAGCGGGGCTACGACGTCACGAAATATGTGCTGAACGCATTCGGCGGCGCCAGCGGGCAGCATGCCTGCCTCGTCGCCGATGCGCTGTCGATGAAAAAGGTGCTCATCCATCCGCTCTCCGGCCTGCTGTCCGCTTACGGAATGGGGCTGGCCGAAACGCGCGCTGTTCGGCAGAAGGCGCTCGAAGCCGCGCTCGACGATGCTTGCCTCGGGAGGATCGCGGGGCTTGCGTCGGAGATCGGCGCGGAAGCACTGGCGGAGATCCGCAGCCAGCAGACCGCCGAAGCTGCCCTCACCACCTATGTCGCGGCCCACATCCGCTATGCCGGCACGGATACGACATTGGAGGTTCCGGCCTTCAGCGCCTCGCCGGACGTGAAGATACCGGACGCAGCGCAGCATATGAGCGTCACCGGGATGCAGTCCGCCTTCGAGGAGGCCCATCGCGCGCGCTTCGGCTTCATCGACCGCACAAAGGATCTGATCGTCGAGGCGGTCTCGGTCGAAGTGGTCGGCGGCGGCGCGAATTTCGAGGAGGAGACGCTCCCGGCGACCGTTGAGCCGCTGCCCGCGCCGCGGGAAGCGACCCGCTTTTTCTCGAATGACGGCTGGCGTGAAGCCGGCGTCTTCACGCGGGACCAGCTCGAGCCGGGGCATCGGGTCGAAGGCCCGGCGCTCATCGTCGAGGATCACCAGACCGTCGTCATCGAGGAGGGCTGGCGCGCGGAGCTGACACCGCTCAATCACCTGTTGCTCGAGCGGGTCGTGCCCTTGCCGCAGAAACATGCGGTCGGCACCGAGGCCGACCCGGTGATGCTGGAGATCTTCAACAATCTCTTCATGTCGATCGCCGAGCAGATGGGCGTGACGCTCCAGAACACCGCCTATTCGGTCAATATCAAGGAACGGCTCGATTTCTCCTGCGCGGTGTTCGACAGGGAGGGCGCTCTGGTCGCCAACGCGCCGCATATGCCGGTGCATCTCGGCTCGATGGACCGGTCCGTCGAAAGTATCATCCGCAATAACCCGGTGATCCATCCGGGCGACGTCTTCGCCATCAACGCGCCCTATAATGGCGGCACGCATCTGCCCGACATTACGGTGTGTACTCCGGTCTTCGACAAGGCCGGGCAGGCGCTTCTCTTCTGGGTCGCCTCGCGCGGCCATCACGCCGATGTCGGCGGCATCGCGCCGGGCTCCATGTCGCCGCTCGCCCGGACCATCGAGGAGGAAGGTGTCTATATCGACAATTTCAAGCTGGTCGATCGGGGCGCGTTCCGTGAGACCGAGCTGATCACACTGCTGACCGGCGCGAAATACCCGGTGCGCAATGTCGTGCAGAACGTCAACGATCTGAAGGCGCAGGTCGCGGCCAATGAGAAAGGCGTCGCGGAGTTGCGCCGGATGGTCACCCAGTTCGGGCTGGATGTCGTCGAGGCCTATATGGGCCACGTGCAGGACAATGCGGCCGAGAGCGTCCGGCGGGTGCTGGACAGGCTGCCCGACGAGGCCGCGTTTGCTTACGAAATGGACCAGGGCTGCGTGATCAATGTGCGCATAGCCATCGACAAGCACAAGCGCGAGGCGGTGGTCGATTTCACCGGCACCTCGCCGCAGCGGGACGATAATTTCAACGCGCCGGAGCCGGTCGCACGGGCTGCCGTCCTCTATGTCTTCCGCGTCATGGTCGAGGACCGCATCCCGATGAATGCCGGCTGTCTGCGCCCGATCCGGATCATCATCCCCGACGGGTCCATGCTGTCGCCGAAATGGCCGGCGGCTGTCGTTGCCGGCAATGTCGAGACCTCGCAGGCGATCACCAATTGCCTGTTCGGCGCGCTCGGTGCGCTTTCCGCTGCGCAGGGCACGATGAACAATGTCAATTTCGGCAATGACCGCTATCAATATTATGAGACGATCTGTTCCGGCTCGCCCGCAGGCGAGGGATTTGACGGGGCCGACGCCGTTCACACTCATATGACCAACTCACGCCTCACCGACCCCGAAATTCTGGAGTGGCGTTTCCCGGTCGTCCTTGAGGACTTCCATATTCGTGAGGGTTCGGGCGGCAAGGGCCGATGGCACGCCGGGGACGGCACCAGCCGGACGATCCGTTTCCGCGAACGGATGGATTGCGCGATCCTCTCGGGCCATCGCCGTGTCCGGCCGTTCGGGCTGAAAGGCGGCGAGCCCGGCCAGCTCGGGCGCAACACCGTTCGGCGGCTGAGCGGGGAGGTGGAGGAGCTGAAAGGCTGCGATCAGACCGTGCTCGAAGCGGGAGAGGCGCTCACGGTGGTGACGCCGACAGGCGGCGGGTACGGCTCAGGCGGGGATGGAAAGGAATAGGAAAGCGCGTTTCGGCGCAAACAAGCGATGAGGCGAAGAAGATCGGCTATTTCGGCGCGCGCTTCGCCAGAATGCGCTGCAGGGTACGGCGATGCATGTTGAGACGGCGCGCGGTTTCCGAGACATTGCGGTCGCATAGCTCGTAGACGCGCTGAATATGTTCCCAGCGGACCCGATCCGCCGACATCGGATTCTCCGGCGGTTCGGCTTTCTGGCCGGGCGGGGCGATCAGAGCCGAATAGATGTCGTCGGCATCGGCCGGCTTGGCAAGATAGTCGACGGCGCCGAGCTTCACGGCGGTGACGGCGGTCGCGATATTGCCATAGCCCGTCAGAACGATGACCCGCGCCTCCGGCTTGATGGATTTCAGCAGAGCGATGACGTCGAGCCCGTTGCCGTCCTCCAGCCGCATATCGACGACGGCATAGGCGGGAGGCTGGCGCTGGATCATTCCGAGCCCGTCCTGCACCGTTTCCGCGACACGCACGTCGAAACCGCGCGTCTCCATGGCACGGCTCAAGCGGTTTGCGAATGGCTTATCGTCATCAACAATAAGCAGCGTATTATTGGGCGCTGAAACCGCGGCACCTGCGTGATCGACCACCGGTTCTTCTCCTGCTTTTACGCTACGCACTATAGGCAGCATTTTCACTTACACCAAACCTTAAAATTAGAATCGTTTTAAGATGCACCAATTCCCCATATCCCGTCTCCCATATGGCGTTTCAGCGTCACATAGACAATTGCCCCGGACTTCGGAAACTCTCGATTTTCTAGAGTTAATGTCCCTCCGGAGCGCTCGATCAAAGTCTTCGCAATAAAAAATCCAAGTCCCATGCCGCCGGAGTTGTTGTCACTGTCTGCTTCCGAAAGGCGCGGCCGTGTCGTGACATAGGGCTCGCCGAGCCGCCCGAAGATGTTCGTCGCGAAGCCGGGGCCATCGTCGATGATGGCGAGCTCGATTTCGTCCCTGGTCCACTTCGCGATGATCTCGACCTCCGACGCCGCATAGTCGACGGCATTCTCCACCAAATTGGTGAGCGCATAGATAACGCCCGCATTCCGGGCGATGACCGGCTCGCTCTCGATCTTCCCGTTGCTTGCCGCGGGCGGACGCAGTTCGACCTTGATGTCCTTATCGAAAATCCGGAAGGGCTCGACAACCTCCTCGACCAGATGCCCGAGCGACATTTTCGAATAGACGGCGTCGGTCTCGCCGGTGTGCTGCGCAAGCGTGCTTAAGATGTCCCGGCAGCGCGCAGCCTGGCTCCGCAGCAGGTCGATGTCCTCCCTCAGCGGACTGTCTTCGGGGACCTCGCGTTTGAGTTCCTTGGCGACGAGCGCGATGGTGGAGAGCGGGGTTCCGAGTTCATGCGCCGCCGCCGCGGCGAGCCCGTCCAGCGCCGACAGCTTCTGTTCGCGGGCGAGCAGCAGTTCGGTGGCGGTGAGCGCATCCGACATCAGCCGGGTCTCCTGCGCGGTCCGCCAAGCGTAGGTCGCCATGAATATGATGCAGCACACCAGCGCCGTCCAGATGCCGAACATATAGAGGAGGGGCAACTGCTCCATCTGACCGGGAGACCAGGGCAACGGCTTGTGGAACAGCATCAAGGCCGAGGCGGCGGCGACGGAAAGCGCGCCCAATATGACGGTAATGCGCAAGGGCTGCGTCGAGGCCGAGACGGCAACCGGCACGACCATGAGAAGGGAGAAGGGGTTTTGCAGGCCGCCGGTCAAATAGATCAGGGCCGAGAGCTGCAGGAGATCGAAGGCCAGCATCAGCATTGCATGCGTGCTCCTCAGCCGCTGGCTCGGCGGGAAACAGAGCTGCAGAACGATGTTGGAGAATGCAGACAACCCGATGACCGCAAGGCAGGCGCCCAGCGGCATGACGAAGCCGAGTCCGTAATGGACGGTGAGCACCGTCGCGGTCTGACCGAAGACGGCAACCCATCTGAGACGGATCAGCGTTTGCAGCCGCAGGCGGCTTTCGCCGAACTCTATGCGTTCATGTGCGAGCATCTTGTTGAACGGATGGCCAGCAGGGGCCCGTAGCAGTTTAACACCGGCGCGGAATGACTATCTAAACGGCGACACCTTAGAAATTTTCCTCGGTCCGGGCCAGAATCTATCTTTCAAACCGTTTTCCGACCGCCAGCGCAATTGCGGAGGCCGGGCGTCTTCGTCAACGAAGGACCTCTGATGGCGCCGATTGCCGTTAAAGATCTCGTTAAGCGATATGACGACGTTGTCGCGGTCGACGGCGTCACCTTCAATGTCGCAAAAGGGTCGATTACGGCGCTGCTCGGCGGCAATGGCGCCGGCAAGACGACGACCATCGCAATGCTGATGGGCCTGGTCCTGCCCACCTCCGGCCAGGTGCGCGTCCTTGGCGTCGATATGGTGCGTGACCGCTATGATGTCATCCACCGGATGAACTTTCAGAGCCCCTATATCAACATTCCGATGCGGCTCACCGTGCGCCAGAACCTGGAGACTTTCGCCAATCTCTATGGCGGCGCCAATGCCTCCGCCCGTGTCGCGGAGCTGGCGGACGAATTGCAGCTCAATGCGTTTCTCGACCGCCCCGCCGGCGAGCTGTCTGCCGGCCAGAAGACCCGTGCGGCAATCGCCAAAGCGCTCGTCAATGCGCCGGAATTGCTGCTCCTCGACGAACCGACCGCCAGTCTCGATCCCGATACGGCCGATTGGGTGCGGGCCAAGCTGTTCACCTACAGGAAGGAGCGCGGCGCGACGATTCTGCTTGCCTCACACAATATGATCGAGGTGGAGCGCATGGCCGACCGTGTGCTGATGATGAACCAGGGCAGGATCGTGGAGGATGGCTCACCCGCCGAACTTCTGCGCCGCTTCGACCGCACCAATCTTGAAGACGTTTTTCTCGACATTGCGCGCGGCCGCAGGCATGACGGCGCGGCGGCGGCGCTCCCCGATGCTCCCGTCGGCAAGACGCTGGCGGGAGAGTAGGCCATGTGGACGAACACCGTCATCGAGCATGCCGGTCCCCGCGCTTCGGCAAAACGCATTGCCGCGATGGTGCGCCGCTATGCGTTTCTCGTCCTCGGCTCGGCGCCGCGCATGATCGAGTTGATGTATTGGCCGTTGCTGCAGATGCTCATGTGGGGCTTTCTGCAGACGCATCTGGCGGCATCGACCTCGCTCTTTGCGAATGCGGCGGGCCTGCTTGTGGGGTCGGTCCTGCTCTGGGACATCATGGCGCGTGGCCAGATGGGGTTCTCGCTGTCCTTCCTGGAAGAGATGTGGTCCCGGAATCTGGGCAACGTTCTGATGAGCCCCTTGCGGCCGAACGAGCTCATCGCCGCGCTCATGACCATCAGCCTGATCCGCCTGACGATAGGTCTTCTGCCGGTCGTGCTTCTCGCCAATTTGTTCTTCGGCTTCAATCTGTTCTCGCTGGGCCTGCCCCTTGCGGCCTTCTTCGCCAATCTCGTCTTTTTCGGGTGGACAATCGGTCTGACTGCAAACGGCATCGTGATCCGCTATGGTCTGGGCGCTGAGTCCTTTGCCTGGATCATCGTGTTTTTCTTTCTTCCGCTTTGCTGCGTATATTATCCGCTCTCCACATTGCCGGAATGGCTTCAGCCGATTTCGGCCTCATTTCCGCCGACGCACGCTTTCGAAGGGCTGCGCGCGCTATTGATCGACAAGCGGTTCGAGCCCTATCTGATGGTGAAAGCCTTTGCCCTTAATGTCCTGTATTTCAGCGGTGCCTATCTTTTGTTCCGGTATTTTCTCTGGCAAGCCCGTATCAAAGGTACGCTGATGCAAATCGGCGAATGAATTCCGCAAAGGGAGAACCGAAGGGAGACCTCCGATGCGCACACGTCTGATCTTCATCGTCATTATCGCGTTCTCGATCGGAACGCTGACGGCCATTCTGCTCCGCTCCGCCTATCAGGGCGGCGTCATTTCGACCGGAAAAGCGCTCATCGGGGGTCCTTTCACCCTCACCAATCAAAACGGAAAGGTCGTGACCGACAAGGATTTCCGGGGCCGATATATGCTGGTCGCCTTCGGCTACACCTATTGCCCCGACATCTGCCCCGCGGAGCTGAACGTCATCTCCGGCGCTATGGAGAAACTCGGAGACAAATCGAAAAACATCGTCCCGATCTTCATTACCGTCGATCCGAAGCGCGACACGGTCGAGCAGATGGCAAACTATATATCGAGCTTTTACCCGACCATGGTGGGGCTGACCGGCACTGAAGAACAGATCAAGGAAGCGGCAAGCGCCTATCGGGTCTATTACGCCAAGGCCGAAGGGGACTCGGACGACAACTATCTGATGGCTCACTCGACTTTCATCTATCTGATGGACCCGCAGGGCGAGTATGTGACGCATTTCGGATATGGGATCTCAGCCGAGGATCTGGCGGCGCGTCTCTCAAAGGCAATCGGCGATCCAGTCAGCTGAGATCGCGCGTGAGGCGCAGAAATTCACAATTTTTATGGCCGGCGGAGTCTTCTCTCGCCTCCGCTAAGCCCTTGACTGCATTTGACTTTCCTGCGCGCGCACGCTTGCCGCCCCGGCCTTTGTTGAATTTGACCGCAGTGCAACAAATCCGCCGCCAAATCGCAGGCTTCCGGTGGTAGACTTCCTCCTCCGATTCCGCGGAGGACGCCACCGTTGCTCTATCATCTCTATGAGCTTGCTCATGCCACTCTGAATCCGGCGCGGGTGGCAGCAGGTTCGGCGAAGAGCTTTTTTCGCAATCCCTTCAATCCTCTGGCGCACACTACCATTGGGCGCGGCACCGCTGCCGCCGCCGAACTCGTCGAGCGCACGACGCGCCGCTACGAAAAACCGGAATTCGGCATCGCGACGACCTGCGTCGCCGGGCGCAATGTCGCGGTGCGGGAAATCGTTGTCTGGGAGAAGCCCTTCTGCCGGCTCATTCGATTTGGGCGGGACCTTCCGGCCGGCGAGGCCGCCCTTTCGCCGCGTATCCTCATCGTCGCCCCGCTGTCGGGACATCACGCAACGCTTCTGCGCGGCACGGTCGAAGCCTTGCTGCCATCCCACGACGTCTACATTACCGACTGGACCGACGCGCGGCTTGTGCCGCTCGAACAAGGCGGCTTCGACCTCGACGACTATGTCGATTACATTGTCGAGCTGATTCATCTCTTCCGCGGCGACGTCCATCTCATGGCCGTTTGTCAGCCCTCCGTTCCCGTCCTGATGGCGGTGTCTTATCTGGAGGCGATCGGTGCCCCGGTCGTCCCGCGAAGCATGATCCTGCTCGGAGGCCCGATCGACACGCGCATCAGCGCAACGGCGGTCAACCAGCTGGCCACGGACAAGGGAATCGAATGGTTCCGTCAGAATGTGATTACGACCGTGCCATGGCCGAATGCTGGCCGGGGCAGGCGCGTCTATCCGGGCTTTCTCCAATTGACCGGGTTCATATCGATGAATATGGAGCGGCATGTGAACGCCCACCGGGAGCTGTTCTTCAATCTCGTCAGGGGAGATGGCGATTCGGCAGAAAAGCACCGTGAATTCTACGATGAATATCTGGCGGTGATGGATCTGACGGCCGAGTTCTATCTGCAGACGGTCGAGAAGGTATTCATCGAGCATCGCCTGGCGAAGGGTGAGGTGGTCTACAAAGACCATCTGATCAATCCAGCGGCGGTGCGCCGCGTCGCGCTCATGACGGTCGAAGGCGAGAAGGACGATATTACCGGGCAAGGCCAGTGCGCCGCGGCTCACATCCTCTGCCGCAATCTGCCGGACAAAATGAAGGCGCACCATCTGCAGCCCAAGGTAGGGCATTACGGAATCTTCAACGGCTCGCGCTTCCGCACCGAGATCGCGCCGGCGATCGCGGCCTTTACACGCCGTTTCGACATGCGGGGCGAAGGCGCCCTTCACAGATTTTTGAAGCGGCTCCGCGGAGTGCAGCGCATCGAGATTGCGCCACATTCTGTAGAAGAAGACGGCTTCGCTGTTGCGACGTTGTCACAGGAAGCCAAACTAAGACATTCCAATCATTGCATTTCAAGCAATGCGGCAAACGGTAAACAATCTCTTCCATCTTCGTCTACGTATAAGCAAAGCAACCAGGGGTAGCTTTACGGGCCGTTTTCGCGCGGACGAAATAATTGAAACTATTTCTTATTTCGGGACGTTTACCGTTTTCCGTGAAGGAACTGGTTAGACTTTTGGAACTATGATTTCCTAAGGGGTGTTACGGAGTGATACATAATGCCTAGGAGCAGCTCCAAGATGTGTGTTATAATTGAAGTTTCTGCTCCGACTGTTATGCAGATGCAACAGCCATTCGAATGCACCCGTGATAACGTTGTTGGATTGAAGTTGAAGTCAGTGTTCAGACGCTGATTTCGGTCTAGGGCTCCCAATGTTACACACGCAACTTCAAGCACCGGAGACAGCGCTTAAAGTCAAACTCGTCGGAGTTGACTGCCCGGTGGAGCTGCGCCGCTCAAGACGAGCCCGTCGATTTTCTCTCAAGGTCAGCCATACCGAACGCGCCGCCATTTTAACTCTTCCGGAGGAGGTCAAGATTGAGGAGGCCGGCCAATTCCTTTCGCGGCATATGGATTGGCTCAAACGCCAGATCGATCGGCTTCCTCAGCCGGTTCCCTTCGAGGATGGCGCGGTCATTCCGGTAAGGGGCGTTGCACACAGAGTCAGCTTTGTTGGTGCGGTGCGATATCAGGGTGTTGCGTGGATCGAAGAGCCCGATGCGGTATCACCGATCGAAGACTGGCGCGGCGAAGCCTGCGACGTAACCAAGCTGATGAATGGCGAAAGCGAGCGAAATGCGCGGGTCCTCCCGCGTGTTTGTGTTTCCGGGGGGGAGCAACACGGGCCGCGCCGCCTGACGGATTGGTTGCGATCCCAGGCAAAGGCGGATCTAACCGAGCGCACCTTCTTTCATGCCGCAAATCTGGGGTGCCAGCCGAAGCGGATCAGCGTCAGAGATCAAAGCACGCGGTGGGGGTCCTGCTCTACGACCGGAACGATCAGCTTCTCCTGGAGATTGATCTTCGCGCCGGCTTACGTTCTCGACTATGTCGCCGCTCACGAGGCCGCGCATCTACGAGAGATGAATCACGGCCCGCGTTTCTGGCGTCTTGTAAGAAACACGATGCCCGACATGCATAAAGCGAGAGCGTGGCTCAAACAAAACGGCGCCGAGCTTCATCGGTTCGGCACGGCCTCTTAGCGCAACGCGCGTCCAAGCGTGTCCCCGCGAAGGCGGGGATGGACGCGGGAACAGTTGCGCTCGTCTATTGAAATATATCAACTTAACCTCGCTCGAGTGATTCCACTTGAACGAGGGTTGATCTAGACAAATCCCGCTTTCAATTCACCACCCTTCACCCTTCAACGCATTTCACGCCCGTCGACGGCCCTTATTCCCAATTGTGCGATCATGCACATCGCTGATGTCCAGCGGCCGAAGCCGAAACCGGTCAGCCCCATCTCTGAAACGCCGACTCGTCACCGGCCCTTGCCGAGCCGGACCCGAAAATCGGGCCTACAACCGTGGCGATGAGCGCGAAGACGATCCGCGTCACAAGGACAAAGCCGAGAAGCACCAGCTTGTCGCCGCTGAGAATAATATCGGTCCAGACCAGATAATTGTTGGACAGGCCAAGCTGCTCCAGATAGGGCGGTAATTGCTGCGCCCATTCGATCAGCTGCCGCATGATCCCGGGCAATTCGATTGCGGTTGCCGCAAAGGCGATCGCACCGACGATAAGTGTCAGGACGAAGGTGAAGGACGACCACAGGACGCGCATTTTTTGCTCTCTTTCAATTTGACGTTGTCTGCGGCAGAAGCGCAAGGAGACTATCGCGGAACGACGTAAGCGCCGCAATACTTCATATCCTTTCCCGCTTTGTCATTTATAAGGCTTGGCACGCGCCGCCGCGAGTTGTGGCGCGGGGCCGGTCCCGCTATTCCGGACGCGAGCGGCCGAGGGTTTAGGAGACAGCCGTAAATGTCGGCATTGGCATGGGAAAATCTGCTGGTTCTGTTGATCGTCGCCATCGTTTGCGGATGGCTTGCAGGGATCGTGACCAAAGGCAGCGGGTTCGGCCTCATTGGAAATATTGCGGTCGCCATGGCCGGAGCGTTGATCGGTCTTTATCTGCTCGGCGCCGTCGGGTTCGGCGGTCCGGTGGGGACGGTCGCCGCCGGCGTGCTGGGGGCATTCTCGCTCCTGGCGCTCGTCGGGCGGCTACGCCGCTAACGCGGGACCCGTTTCCACCAAACATGATCGGGCAGTAACGCTGGCCGGCCTTTGTCTTTCGCAGTTGCGAAATCGCCGGTATGATAGGCGAAGCCCGGTTTTCTGGCGGCGACCCGACCTACAGCTTTGAGGAGAGATGATGAGCGACCGGCAGGCAGAGCGCGACAAACCCTGGCTGATCCGAACCTATGCCGGCCATTCGACCGCGAAAGAGTCGAACGCGCTTTACCGAACCAATCTTGCCAAGGGACAGACCGGCCTGTCGGTCGCGTTCGACCTTCCGACACAGACCGGCTACGACCCGGACCATCCGCTGGCGCGCGGCGAGGTCGGGAAGGTCGGCGTCCCGATTACCCATCTCGGCGATATGCGGGCGCTTTTCGATGGCATTCCGCTTGCCAGCATGAACACGTCGATGACGATCAATGCGACGGCCGCCTGGATTTTGGCGCTCTACATTGCGGTGGCGGATGAGCAGGGAACGCCGCGCAAAGCGCTCACGGGTACCGTCCAGAACGACATCATCAAGGAGTATCTGTCGCGCGGCACCTATGTCTTTCCGCCGGAGCCGTCCATGCGGCTGATCAAGGACATCATCGTCTATACGTGCCGCGAAATGCCGAAATGGAACCCGACCAATGTCTGTTCCTATCACCTGCAGGAAGCGGGCGCGACGCCGGTCCAGGAACTGGCCTATGCGCTGGCGATCGCTCAAGCCGTGCTCGACACGGTGAAGGCTTCGGGCGAGGTGAGCGAGGAAGAGTTTCCGCGAGTTGTCGGCCGCATTTCGTTCTTCGTCAATGCCGGGCTGCACCTGATCACCGAGATGAGCAAGATGCGCGCCTTCGTCGATCTCTGGGATGAGATCTGCCGCGAGCGTTATGGCGTGACGGATGCAAAGCTCCGCCGGTTCCGCTACGGCGTCCAGGTCAACAGCCTGGGGCTGACGGAACAGCAGCCGGAGAACAATGTCTACCGCATTCTCCTGGAAATGCTCGCTGTCGTTCTCTCGAAGAAAGCCCGCGCGCGCGCGGTTCAGCTTCCCGCCTGGAACGAAGCGCTCGGCCTGCCGCGTCCATGGGATCAGCAATGGTCGCTCAGAATGCAGCAGATCGTCGCCTATGAAACCGATCTTCTGGAATTCGACGACATTTTTGACGGATCTATCGTCATTGATGCAAAGGTCGAGGAGCTCAAGCGCCAGGCCCGCGAGGAGCTGGCGCGGATCGACGCGATGGGCGGAGCCGTCGCCGCAGTCGAGTTCGAGCTATATGAAGCAACGGCTCGTCGAGTCGAATACCGCCAGGCTGCGCGGCATCGAGGCGGGCGAGCAGATTGTCGTCGGCGTAAACCGCTGGACGGAAACGGAGCCTTCGCCCCTCTCCGTCGATGACGGCAGCGGCGTTCTCACCGTGCCGGAGGGGGTGGAACGCGAGCAAGTCGACCAGGTCAAGGCCTGGCGGGATGCGCGTAATGCCGAGCTAGCCTCGAAAGCCCTCGCGGAGCTGCGGTCTGCCGCTCAGGAAGGCCGCAATATCATGGAGCCGTCGATCACCTGCGCAAAGGCGGGCGTCACGACCGGCGAATGGGGAGAGACGCTACGGTCCGTTTTCGGCGAATATCGCGCGCCGACTGGGGTCGCCAAGGTCCGTGCCGATGAGAGCCACGATCTCGACGCGGTCCGGGCGGAGGTCGAGCGGGTCTCCGCGCTGCTGGGGCGGCGGATGAAACTCCTCGTTGGCAAGCCGGGGCTCGACGGTCACTCGAACGGCGCCGAGCAGATTGCAGTGCGCGCTCGTGACTGCGGCATGGAGGTCGTCTATGAGGGCATTCGCCTGACGCCCGCGCAGATCGTCAATGCGGCGCTTGAGGAAGGCGTCCATATCGTCGGCTTATCGATCCTGTCGGGAAGCCATGTCCCGCTCGTGCGCGATATCATGGACCGGATGCGCGCCAATGGTCTCGACGATGTGCCCGTGGTCGTTGGAGGCATTATTCCGTCCGAGGACGAAAAGCTGCTGAAGGCGGCCGGCGTTGCAGCCGTCTATACGCCCAAGGACTTCCAACTGAACGATATTATTGCAGCGATCGTGCGCCTCGTTGATCCCGAAGCACGCGCCGCATGAATCCTGCATTGGTCCGGCGGACGCATTTCGGCAACAGCCCGGCCCTTAAAGTCCGATCCACAGGATTGCGGCTATGATTATCGAATTTTTAACCAATCTTGAACTTGCGCTCGTTCCGGCAAATCACGCATAGTTTTAAAAAAGGCGGCGCTGAAGGCGGATCAGTGCTCGCATCTAGACAATAGAGGGGGCCTATGCTGTCCGAACTTGCTTTTCGGGCACAGCTCGTTATTCGCGAGCAGCGCGAGCTGTTTGACTATTGGCGCGCTTGCGCGGCCGACGGGCGGTTGCCGTCTCGTGCCTGCATCAATCCGGCTGCGATCCCTTCTCTCCTTCCCGGAATCAGTGTTCTCGAAGTCGGTATCAAGCCCGAGGACGTTACATATCGCGTTGCAGGAACAAGGCTGCGGGAGATATTCGGCCGCGAGGTGACCGGAAAGCCGGTTTTTGACCTGCAATTCGGGGAGAAGCGCAACTATTGGCTTACCGTATACCGGAAGGTCGTCGGTGAAAAGGTGCCGATGCAAGGCGCGATAAAGGGGCCGGTCGTCGATCGCGACCACATTGTTCTTTTCTGGATGCGCCTGCCCTTGTCCGACGATAACACCGTGGTCAACCGCATTCTATGTCATGATGTGAGCTTGCCGGTCAGTGTCGCCTACGATCTTGATACGGTCAGCAAGTCAAATCGGAGCGCCGGCTGAAGGCGTTTCTGATTTCGCTCCGTCTCGTCTCTTCCTCTCAGCAGCCACGCGATTTCGAACCTCCGCGGCCTTTCGGCGTTGCCAGTCGTGCGCCCGCGTCCGTGCCCTGCAGAGCGTTGCGGCGTATCAGGCGCGCTCTTTCCGATCTCAGCGCTTCGACCAGCGCAAGGTGGCGATTGAGATCGTAGGTCCAATGTGCGGCCCGTCCCAGACGACGCTGCACGCGAAGGGCCTTGCGCAGCAATGCAATAATCCTTGCCGCCTGTTCCGCCGAATTGTCGCGCAATTCGGCAGGCCATATGCCGATCAATTTCGGCAGCTCAAGCTCCCGATCGAATGGCTTGACCGCGCGACCGGCTTGATCAGATGTTCTGGTTTGTTTTGAGTTAAATGTTTTGTGCGAATATTTCATGAGACGCTCCGTTCCGTGAAACAGAGCTTCGCATGACAGGGAATGGTGGGGATAAGTTATGGGGTATTTTTGGCAGCACCGTTAATAATACTTTATCGACATTATAATCCGGGCAGCCCACTCGATCGTCTGATCATACTGAACCTCGGAGCCATTATCGTGCGGGACCAATGTCCAGCCGTGATCCCGTCCGCGGATCAGCCTGCGCAAGAGGATCGGCCCATCCGCAACAGCGACGAGACAGTCAACGCCGTGCGCATTGTCCAGATCCTCGCTGCGAAAGCGATTGGCGATGAGAACCGTTCCCGCCTCGAAATATCCAACGCTGGTATCGAGCCGCGCCGCCACCGGGTTATCCGCAGGAACGTCGAGGTGAATGATGGAATTCTGCTCCTGTTGCACGCGGTTGACCCGACCGTGGTCTCCTATGCGCCCGAGGAGTTGAATCTCGCGGCTCGATCGCGTGCCCAGAAGGTCGGCCGGTTCGACCAATAGGGCGCGCGCGATCTTTTCTAGCCAATCGGTGGAAACGGTCATGTTTGCCGTTTCCAACCTTTGCACCGTCTGGGGAGTCGTACTGATCTTATCCGCAAGCTCTTTGAGCGTCATACCTCTTAGCTTACGGAACTCTCTTATTCTCGTTTGCATCTCGCGTACTCTTACTATTTTTTCACTGTAGACGAGATTTTTTAGGAATGATTTATCCCCGCTTTTAACTTTTGCCGTAAATTTTATCGATCGATGGTTTCGGAGCCGGTCCGCGGGACGCGGCACTCTCGGCTTCCACTGAGACTTGGCATCGGAGCAAAATGGGGAGGATGTAGTTTGATGGACTTCCCTGACGTTATTGGAGGCACTGCCTCACCCGTGCATTTGTATGCAAATGCACCTTATATATCAATATATAGTAGTCACATCCGCAGCCTGGTCGAAAGTTGCGCTCTCTCCATCTTTGGACTTTCGCGACAGCTGTTCCGTTCTCGCAACAGAGCGGCGCCGGTCGCCACCGCCCGGCAGACCGCCATCTATCTCGCACATGTGGCATTTGGCCTCACTTTCACGGAGATCGGGCATTTGTTCGCTCGCGACCGGAGCACCGTCGCGCATGCGTGCAATGTGATCGAAGAGCTGAGGGATGACCCGACAATTGACCAGGCGCTGACCATCATTGAAACCGTGCTCGCGAGGCAACGCCCCGCAATCCACCAAAGCGACAAGCAGAAACGCATTCGCGGAACAGCGGAATAGTACAACCAAAACATGAATAATAACAAAGTTTTGCAATTTTTCCGACGTTTAGCCAAACCGAATAGCCGGCTCGGGCTGCTTGGCTCGGCAAAAAAAGCGAACGAACCCGCCGATGCACACGCCGTTTTTGTTGGAGGAAAGCGGTTGCTGAACGGCATGACCGTTGCTCCTGATAAGGTGCGGGACTGGCTATCGGAGGGCCTCATCGAGCGCTGCGACGATGGCTATCGCATCACACAAGCCGGTTTGAGTTGGCTCCGGCGCCGTCTTTCCTCGACAGACGACTACCAAAGCCAGCATCAGACCAGAGCTCCGCGTGTCATCGACTTCGAGGGCGTTCGGCGCACCGCCATCGTCAATGAGGCCGAGAGTCCGCTCCGATGGCTCGCCAGCCGCAAAGACCGGAGCGGCGCACCCATGCTTGCTGCGTTCCAGGTTGAGGCCGGTGAGCGATTGCGCACAGACTATCAGTTCGCCGGTCTCACCGCCAGAGTAACTGCCAGCTGGAGCCCCATCGCGCAGAGCGGCGCATCCTGCGGCGCGCCAAGCGACGCCGCAGCCATGCAGGAGCATATTCTAGCCGCGCGTCAGCGCGTGGTGCGGGCGCTGGCGGCGGTCGGTCCCGAGCTGAGCGGCATTCTCGTGGACGTTTGCTGCCATCTGAAAGGGCTTGAGGAGGCGGAAAAAACCGAAGGCTGGCCGCAGCGTTCGGGAAAGGTCGTGCTGCAAATGGCGTTGACGAGGCTTGCCCGTCATTACGGGCTTGTCAGCGATGATCAGCTCAATGAAAAGGTGAGGCGAAGGCTTCAGCACTGGGGCGCCGGGGACTACCGGCCCAAAATCGGCGGATCGGGCACCGGATCCTTATGAGGGCCGGGCGCCGTCCTCCAGTGCCGCCGCCGCGTCGGCGCGGATGCGCTCGATCATGGACGCAAGGCCGTTCGAGCGCTGCTGCGTCAGATGATCCCGAAGTCCCATTTGGGCGAAAAGCCCTTCCGCGTCGAAGTCCAAGATCGCCCGCGGATCCTTTCCGGAATAGACCGCCAGCAGAATCGCGATCAGGCCGCGGACAATATGGGCATCGCTGTCGCCGCGGAAATAAAGCCGCGCCCGGCCGTCGCCGTTCGGCTCGACCTTCGGGACGAGCCACACCTGGCTTGCGCAGCCCCGGACCTTGTATTCCGGCGAATGCTCGGCTTCGGAGAGCGGCTCAAGGCTATTTCCCAGCTCGATGACATAGCGGTAACGGTCCTCCCAATCCTCCAGGAAGTCGAAATTCTCCTTGATCTCGTCGATCGCGCTCATTTGCACCGTTTGCGGGCCCATAGCGCTGATATGAGCCCGCGCATTTGATTTTCAATTATATTTCTGAGCCTCGTCCTGACATCGCACGTCGCAAGCGGCCTTCTCTCTCACTTCGACGACGCCGGTCAGAATGTTGACGCGCTCGAAGAAACATTGTCCGCCTTCATCCGTGATCCGGATGGCTTTCCGCTTATCGTCGCCTAGAAACTCCTGACACACCGTTTTCAGCTCGACCTGCGCCGGAACGATGGCGTCCTGGCCGGTTGCCGGTCGCGGCACCGCGCCTGAAAAGCCGGCAAAAGCGCTTGGAAACAGACCGCTGAGGCGCGTCAGGTCCCGCTCGCGGTTCGGCTCGATCCAACGCTGATAGGCCGGCTCGTTCCTCGGATAGACGACGATATGGATATTGTTGTTGGGGCAGGCGCCATAGGAGATTGCGATATTCTCGTTAATCTGCACCTTCGAGCGCCGCATGTTCAGAAAACATTCGGCGTTCTCATCGGCCAGCTTGAGCTGATGTTCCGCCATGGTGATCGAAACGACGCCCTTATAATCGGGATCGTACACCTTGAGGTACAGATCCTTGACCGGCTCGTACACGCTGACGGCCGATATAAGGACGCCGCCGAATGCAGCCGGCTTCCATAAACGGCTCGACTGAGTCTGCAAATGCATTCTTCTGGTCTCCCCTACTCGTGACCTGCCACGCCTAATTCCAGGCGGGCCTACGCATGACGCCTCATGAAAACCTCGATGGGATGATAATTCATTTGGAGCAAATCGGCTGAATGCAGATTGAATATCTCACGCTAATGCGCCTCGTCCCAGTTCAACGCGGCGCGCGCGTCAACCTTCAGCGGCACCGACAAGGCGACCACGGGCTCGGCGGCCCGTTCCATGACCCTTTTCGCCGTCTCGATCGTCCGATCGACTTCAGCATCGCTGGCCTCGAAAACCAACTCGTCATGAACCTGCAGCAGCATGCGTGCCGACACGCCGGCGGCAGACAGCGCACCGGGCATCCGGATCATGGCGCGCCGGATAATATCGGCGGCCGTGCCCTGGATCGGCGCATTGATGGCGGCGCGCTCGAAAAAGCTGCGCATCGCCCGATTTGAGCTTTTGATATCGGGGAAATGGATCTTGCGCCCGAAAATGGTCTGGACATAGCCGTTTTCGCGCGCGCTTTCCTTGGTCGAATCCATATAGTCGCGGATGCCGGGAAACCGCTCGAAATATTTAGCGATGTAATCCGCGGCCTCGCTGCGGCGAATGCCGAGATTTGCCGCCAGGCCGAAAGCGGAAATACCGTAGATGATGCCGAAATTGATGGCCTTGGCCCGCCGTCGGACCTCGGACGGCATATCCTTGATCGGCACACCGAACATCTCCGATGCGGTCATGGCGTGAATGTCCAGATCGTCGGCGAAGGCCTGTTTGAGCGCCGCGATATCGGCAACATGCGCCAGGACGCGCAGCTCGATCTGGCTGTAATCCGCGGAGATCAGCTTGTGGCCGGTCTCGGCGACGAAAGCCATCCGGATCTGGCGGCCTTCGGCGGTGCGGACCGGAATATTCTGCAGATTGGGGTCGGCCGAGGCGAGCCGGCCGGTCGAGGTCGAAGCCAGCGAGTAGCAGGTATGGACGCGGCCCGTCGCCGGATTGATGAAGGTCGGCAGCGTATCCGTGTAGGTGCTTTTCAACTTGGATAGCTGGCGCCATTCGAGCAGCTTCCGGGGAAGCGTCTTCTGCTCCTCGGTCAGGTCTTCGCTGTTCGCCAGATCTTCGAGCACATTCGCGCCCGTGCTCCAGGCGCCGGTGCCGGTCCGCTTGCCGCCGGGATAGCCGAGCTTGCCGAACAGGACCTCGGAAAGCTGCTTGGTCGAGCCGACATTGAACGTTTCGCCCGCAAGCCTATGGATATCCTTCTCGATCTCCGCCAGAGACTCGGCGAATTTCGCCGATAGTCCTTCGAGCATCACCGGCTCGACCTTGATCCCGGCAAATTCCATATCCGCCAGCACCTGGACCAGCGGACGCTCCAGTCGCTCATAAACCGAAGCCATCGCTTCGGCCGCCAGACGCGGCGTGAAGATGGTCCACAGGCGCAAGGTGATGTCGGCATCTTCGGCGGCATATTCCGTCGCTGCCGGAAGGGCCACGCGGTCGAAAGTGACCTGCGAGCGTCCGCTTCCTGCGACCTCCTTGAACGAGATGCATTTATGGCCGAGATGGCGCAATGACAGCTCGTCCATGCCGTGCGGGCCAATCCCCAAATCCAGGGCATAGGACATCAGCAGCGTGTCATCGATGGGGGCGAGCCGGATGCCATAACGCCGCAGCACCTGGAGGTCATATTTGAGGTTCTGCCCGATCTTGAGAACGCCCTCCGATTCCAGGAGCGGCTTGAGCGCGGCGATCGCGTCATCGAGCGGAATCTGCTTGATCGGGCCGTCGCCATCGAGATCAAGGCCTTCATTGGCCGAGCGGTGCGCCAGCGGAATATAGCAGGCCCGTCCCGGCGCCAGCGCCAGGGAAACGCCGCACAGCTCGGCGCGCATCGGATCGAGTGACGTCGTCTCCGTATCGACGCAGACATAGCCCTGCTCGATCGCCTGCGCGATCCACTCGTGCAGCTTTTCGAGATCGGCCACGGTCTCATAAGAGGAGCGATCGACCGGAACGGCCTTCATGTCCGCGCATCGCTTCAGCGCAAGCGCTGCGGGCATGGACTCACCCGCCTCATCGGCTTCGTCTCTGGCCGCGGGCATGGCCTTGCGCGGCCCGGCGCTTTCCTTGTCGGCGCTGGGGACAGGCGGCGCGACCGGCGCATCCGGCAGTTCGACCCCGTAAGCCGCGGCAACGCGCTTGGTGAGCGTGCTGAACTCCATCAGGCGCATGAAGGTCAGAAGCGGCTGAGGATCCGTCTCCCGGAGACAGGTTGCCGCGAGCGGCGTCTCCACCGGCACGTCATTCTTGAGCCGCACCAGCTCACGGCTTAGCCGGGCTTGATCGGCAAATTCCAGCAGCCGTTCGCGGCGCATCTTCTGCTTGATGCCTTCGGCACCGGCCAGAAGCGTATCGAGATCGCCATATTCGTCGATCAGTTGCGCCGCGGTCTTGATGCCGATGCCGGGCACGCCGGGGACATTATCAGTGGCGTCTCCCGCAAGCGATTGCACATCGACCACGTGCGCCGGGTCGACGCCGAACTTGGCCACCACCTCCTCCGGCCCGATGCGCCGTTCGTTACCCGGCATCGGGTCGTACATCGCGATGGACGGACCGACGAGCTGCATCAGATCCTTGTCGCCGGAGACTATGGTCACATGCGCGCCGGCTTCCGCCCCTTGCTTTGCATAGGTGGCGATCAGATCGTCGGCCTCGAAGCCTTTCTGCTCGATCGGCATAAGACCGAAGGCGCGGACGGCATCTCGGATCAGCGGGAATTGCGGCACAAGCTCTTCCGGCGGCTCATCGCGATTGGCTTTGTATTGGTCATAGATTTCGTTGCGGAAGCTCCCGCCGGAATGATCGAAAATAACGCCGACATGGGTCGGGCGGCCGTCGTCGATGCCCTCGCGCAGCATCTTCCAGAGCATATTGCAGAAGGTCATCACTGCGCCGACCGGCGTGCCGTCCGAGCGCGTGAAGCTGCGCCCGCGCGCCTGGGCGGCTTTGAACATCGCGAAATAGGCGCGGAAAATGTAGGTCGATCCGTCGATCAGATAGACATGGTCGCCCGCCTTGATCGGCTGCGGCTCTGGGCAGGCGGCCTGGGTGTCCAATTCCTGAGCAAGTGTCTCCGTCATGGCGCCACTATAGGCACGGGCGCAGCCGCGTCAAAGACGAAAGCGAGCCTGTTCCGGAAGATGCCGATCAGCGCTTCTCACCTCAGAAGGTCGTGCAGCATGCGCGCAATATCGCTTTCGAGCGGGAACGACAGCATGCCCATCACCGAATAGCCCAGCAGATACGGCATGAGGTAAAACCGGATCATGTAGAAGAACCACGCCACGAAGAGGGGGACCAACGGGTCGATGAGAAAGCCGGGCGTAATCGGCTTGAAGAGGCGGAGAAGCGGATTGGTGCTTTTGACGAAGATCTTCATGAAAAAGAAGTCGGAATCCTCGGGGAGGAAGAAGTTCATCGCCGCCCGGCCGATCAGCGTCCACATGATCGCGCCCAGGATGTAGTCCAGTATGAGAACCCAAAGGGGAAATGCCGAGGTCATGCCGAGATCCGCAAATCAGCGCCGGAAATTGGAAGGGGCAGGAAACCTCCTGCCCCTTCGCTTTTATCGGCCTAAACGCTGACGCGCTAGTGCCCCGATTCCGAAGTTCGCCCGTCCGTCTCGGAACACTCCATAGCGAACTTCGGAATCTTAAGGGACACTAGGCCATTGATATTGCTAGTGTAATTCAGATCCAGAAGTTCGTTCTGCGCCTGCTGAGAGGGATGACGAACTTCTGGATCATCACACTAGTGCTGCTGCGCCAGGATCGCTTCACCCGTCGGTATGCGGGTGCGGTCGACCATAGCCTGCGTTTCTTCGTCCGGCGCTTCGGTCAGAAGCGTCACGACGACCATCGCAACAAGGCTCACAGCCATGCCCACTATGCCGAAGCGCAGATGGTCGAGGCCCAGGATCGGCTCACCACCCATGCTGAAGACATAGTAAAGATAGAGAGTGCCCGCTCCGAAGCCGAAGACCATGCCCGCAATCGCGCCGGGCCGGTTCGCCCTCTTCCACCATATGCCGAGAACCAGCGGGAAGAAGAGGCCGGAATTGGCGAAGTTAAACGCCCAGGCCACCGCACCGAGAATGCCGGTGAGCCTCATTGAGGCCACGCCGGCGCCTGCCGCACCAATCAGGATCAGCAAGACGCGTGCGACGATCAGGCGAGTCCGCGTGTCCGCTTTCGGGTCCAGGATCTTGTAGTAAAGATCATGGCTGAGCGCGTTCGCGATCGCGAGCAGCAGACCGTCCGCCGTCGACATGGCCGCGGCCATACCACCGGCCGCGACCAGACCTGAAATCACGTAAGGCAAGCCCGCAATTTCCGGCGTTGCCAAGACGACGATGTCCGGTCGCATGAAGAACTCGTTGATCTGCAGGATCCCGTCGGCGTTGCTGTCAACGATCTTGAGGAAGCCCACGGACGCCCAGTTCTGAATCCACGGCAGCGCGGCCACGTCGGCAAAAGGCTTGCCGATGACCGCGGTCGGCAGGTTCGGATCGAGCAACTGCAGCTTCGTCAGCGTCGCAAGAGCAGGCGCCGTGAAGTACAGCAGGAAGATAAAGAACAGCGACCAGGCCACGGACTTACGCGCTGCACGCACCGTCGGTGTCGTGAAATAGCGCATGAGAATGTGCGGCAAGGAGGCCGTTCCCGCCATCATGCAAAGAGCAAGCGTGACGAACTTCCACCGGTCCATGAAATCGCCGGGCGCAAAGTGCAAAGTGGTCAAGATGCGAACGCCCGGGAACGACTCGGTCGCGGGCGTTCCGACGCCGATGATCGGCTCCAACTCCTGAATTCGTTGAACGGCGTCGCCGTATGAGAATTGCGGAATGATGCCGAAGTTCTGGTCGATGGACATCCAGACGACCGGGACAATGTAGGCGACGATCAGCACGATATACTGAGCCACCTGCGTCCAGGTCACCGCGCGCATGCCGCCAAGCATCGAGCAGAACAGAATGCCGAGCAGACCGAACCAGATGCCGACTTCGAACGGAATGTGCAGCGCACGGGACGCGATCGTTCCGGTGGCGTTGATCTGCGCCGTCACATAGGTGAATGACGCAACAACCAGAACGATGACGGCAATGAACCGCGCAAGATTGCCGCCATAGCGTGTACCGACGAAGTCCGGCACCGTGTAGCAGCCGAACTTGCGCAAGTAGGGCGCCATCAACGAGTTCACGAGCACATAGCCGCCCGTCCATCCGACGACGAAGGCCAGATAGCCATAGCCGCCGAAATAGACGCCGCCGGCCAGCGCCACGAAGGACGCGCCGGACATCCAGTCCGCGGCCGTCGCCATGCCGTTGAAGAGCGGCGGCACTTCGCGGCCCGCAACGTAATAGGCGTCAACCTGCATTGTCCGCGAGATCCAGCCGATCACTGCGTAGATGACGATGGTGAAGCCGACAAACAGGACACCGATGAGGTCGGCACCTGCGCCCAGCTGTTCGAGGATTGCCATAAGGCCGAAGAACACCAGGAACCCTAACGTATAGAGTCCGTATATCTTCGGCAGATTGTCTACGAATCTACCGCTTGCCATTACTTCTCCCCCCTATTCTAATCTTCGTTATATCCGGCAGCCCGGTCGATGCCGTCCTGTATCCAGTTCTGGATAAAGATCAGCAAGACGAATGCGATCAGCGAACCCTGGACGACCATGTAATAACCGAGCGGGAAGCCCATAAACTGGTATTGATCAAGCTCTGCCGCATACCAAGGTATGACGAACGAAAATATGAACCACAGGATCAGGATGACCCCGGTGAGCGTCGACGTTCGGCTCCAATACGTCCGTTCTGTTTCAGAAAGCCCGTTTGCCATAATTCCTCCTTGTGCGAAACTTCTGCAGATTTTGTGCGAAACCTCCGCAGACTTGTTTTGATTGGTGATGAAACCGAGTTTCTCACGGGCACAGTCGAAGCGGCGGGAACTCCGTCCCCAGCCGGTGACTAGGTCGAAAGATTCGTATTCCCGCGCTTATAGCTAGACGCTGAGATACAAAGGTTGTCAACGCATCCTTTAGTCAAAACTGTGTCCTGGAGACGCCATTGGTTTGGATTGTGCGCTGATACAAAAGCTGAGGCAAATACCTCAGCGGGCACAAGAAAGGTGGACCTTTCGTGAAGAAGTACCTCATGGATCTGATCGGTCTGTTGCCGGACAATCTGGCGCGCGCGTTACGCAACCGCTTCGCGCCCGATCCGATCGTGACCGTCGATGGCGTGGCGGATTTCGTGCAGACCCGCGCCGCCTATGTGGCTCAGACTTCGCTGTTCGGCTATTTGAAGGCGCGCATGGGGACGAGCTATCCGAAATATTTCGAGGATGAGGCGTTCTCGGCCTCGATCCGCTTGTCCCAGGGCAAGATCTTTCGCGCCTGCGCCGCCGATCTGGCAATCTTCACAACCGCGGTTACGGCGCAGCATGGCGGGCTTAGCAGCTCCGAAGCCTGCCGCCTGGCGATGCAGTGTTTTTCTTATGCTTTGAATAATTGCGGCGTCGATTTGGGTGAAGCGGTTCCCGATTGGAACGCGCGCTTTGCCGACCGAGCGAAAGGAACGCACTGGTCGCAGGCCGTGATCGGCCAGAATGCCTTCACGGAAAGCCCTGCGGAGTTGGTCGACGCCGCCCCGGTCATCGACGAGTTCAAGCGTCAGGACGCCGAAATCGTTCAAACCTCGATCCGCTTACGTTGGCGGGATGTCCGCGAGCAATATCGGAAGCGTTCCGACCATTCCGCCATTTGTGATGACTTTCGCGCGCATGGCGGCTCGGCGTCTCAGCGGGAAGATGCCGTCGCGGCGCCCAAATAGCCGACGATCTCCGGGGATTGCCCCCGATGCGGCGGCAACTCGTTTCGGCAGGCCTCTGGCGGATGGGGTGGGATTCGAACCCACGAGACGGTCGCCCGCCTGCCGGTTTTCAAGACCGGTGCCTTCAACCACTCGGCCACCCATCCACCACGCGAAGGCTTACACGAACAGCACGCTTCGGAAAACGCCTTATTTTGACCATCTTTTCTGGGATAACACGGCGCGCCAGGCTTTTACGACAACCTAAGCTGGCAAGCGGCGATGCCGTCTCAACCATTATCCAAAGGTAATGCTTGCATCGCCCGATTTTGGTCATTTTGCACTGCAAAAATGTGCTGCACTGCAAAAGAAACAAACAAGGTAAGAATGCGCAAGAGTCTTTTTGTTGCTGCAGCGGTGCTGTTTGCAGGCACCGCTCATGCGTCAGAGCAGAGCCGTCTCCTCACAGGCAAGCAGCTCCACAGAGCGGTCAGCGGGAAAACCATCTACATTCAGACTCCGGTCGGCGCGGAAGTGCCGATCCGGTACCGGCCGAATGGAACCATGGTCGGCCGCAGCAGCGCCCAGATCGCCGCGCTCGCTGGCGAAGAGGTCAAATCCGACAGAGGCCGCTGGTGGGTTCGGCGGGCTCAGCTCTGCCAGAAGTGGAACAGGTGGTCGGAGGGCCGGCCCTATTGCTACAAGCTCCGCCTAAGCGGCAGCTCGGTTTACTGGACGCGCAATGACGGCCGGTCCGGGACGGCGCGCCTGGAGGACTAGATCAACCCTCGTTCAAGTGGAATCGCTTGAACGAGGTCAAGTTGATCTATTTCAAAAGACGAGCGCAACCCGCCGGAAGGCTACCCTTCGATCGAGGCTCGCCCGGATGCATTGCGAAAAGCCTCGAACATCTGCTCCCAGTGGGATTTCAGAAGCTCCGACAAGTCCTGGCTCTGGCGTGCTTCCAGGGCCAGAACAATCGCTTCGTGATCCGCGATGACCTGGCTCATCGCCTCGTCTGACAGCTGCGACAACAGCGTCGGCCAGTCTATGCGGAAGAACAGCGTATCGTAGATCGCCGCGAGCAACGGATTTCGCGTTGCGGCGACGATTTTCTCGTGGATCTCCCGGTTCGCTTCCAGGAAGCCGCCCATATCGCCGGCTCGATAGGCGGCGATCATTCTCGCATGAAGAGACTTGATCTCCTCGATCTCGGCATCGGTTATATGTTCGCAGGCCAGCTCGACGGACAATGCCTCGATCGCCGCGGAGATCGGTATGCATTCCTCGATGTCGTCAGGGCTCAGCGATACGACGACGGCGCCGCGATTGGGCGCCAGTTGGACAAGCCCCTCCGCCGCCAGGACCTTCAGCGCTTCACGCAAGGGCGTGCGGGAGACGCCGAACTGCTCACAGAGCTGGCGCTCCGGAATCTTGTCTCCTGGCAGGAATTTCCTGCCGATAATCATCTTCCTGAGACGGTCTAGAAGTTCGTCGTGAAGCGAATGCTGTGAAATCGAGTCCATGAACGTCGATGCCTATTTGAAGTAATGCCTGCGCAGACGGGACAGGCGCTTCGTCAGGCGGCTGTCTTTTTTGAGATCATCATCTAAATCGTGACCAAATTTTTCCTTGGCCGCAAGGGCTAGCTTCAGGAGGACCGCAGTGTGGCGTGCGGTCCGCCCGGTCCCGTCATTGATCTGCTTTCGGCAAGCAAAGCCGTCGGCAATCACAAGGGTGTCAGGCGACGCGCGCCGAATTTGCGGAAACAGGGAAAGTTCGCCCATCCGGAAGGATGTCGAGACCGCGTCGGGCCGATAGCCGAAAGATGTCCCCATTCCGCAACATGCCCGGTCTGCTTCTATGACATTTATTCCCGGCACCAATGCGGCGACTTGGCGCGCAAGCCTGGCCGTGCCGAATGCCTGCTGATGGCAATGGGCGGCACATAGGGCCTCCGCTTCGATCTTGAGCAATCTCGGCCGGATCGAGTACGCGATCACGTCCTGGCTCATGATTTCTTCGAACAGGCCGGTCGCGGCGGCGAGCTCGTTCGCCCCGTCTTCCTGCAATGTATTCACGAACTCGTCCCGTATCGTCAGGGCGCAGGCGGGCTCAAGGCCGATGAGCGGAATGCGTTGCTCGATATAGGGAGAAACGGCGGCGATCAGGCGCCTTGCCTCGGCCCGCGCATCCTCGGTCAGGCCCGCATCGAGAAATGTGCGGCCACAACAATAGGGACGTTCCCCTTCCGGCGGCGTCAGCACCTGCACGCGAAACCCGCTCGCTTCGAGAACATCGAAGGCGGAGCGCAGCGTGACCGGATCGAAATAATTATTGAAGGTGTCGGGAAACAGAACAACGTCGGGTCGTGCGCCACCATCCAGCCGGTGCCTGCCGGAGAATGGCGCCGCCGACCATCGGGGCCAGGGGCGATTGGCGCTCACGCCAGTGAGCCTCTCCGACAGTCTTGCGGTCCAGGGCAGGAGATCGCGCAAGTTGAGAAAGTGGCGCCAAGGACGCAAGGCCGGCGCCGTTCGCGGCAGAAAAGCAAACGAGGTCTCGAATTTGGAGAGGCCGTGGCGCCGGACGCGTTCTTCTTGCACGGCGATCTTGGCCTGGGCAATGTCGACCGCACGCGGACATTCCGAACGGCATGCCTTGCATGAGACGCAAAGGCTCATCGCGTCGTTCATCGAGTCCGAGGCCAGCGCGTCCGGGCCAAGCTCGCCGGCAAGCGCAAGCCGCAGCGTATTCGCCCGCCCCCGCGGACTGTCGCGTTCCTCGCGCGTCACCCGGAATGACGGGCACATGACGCTCTTGTCGAGCCGCCGGCACAGGCCGGTCCCTTTGCAGTTCAAGGCGGAGAGTTCGCTCAGCGCATCGGGCGACGGATCACGCCGTAAGAGGTCGGGGCCGGGTTTCGCGGATAGGACGATCTTCCCGGGGTTCAGCCGGTTCCCGGGATCGAACCGGGTTTTGATTTCCTCCAACAGCGCCGTCAGCTTCGGGTCCCGTGCGATCTCCGCGTCGAATGAACGGGCAATTCCATATCCTTCAACGCCCGAAAGGCTCCCGGCAAAACGGTCGAAGATCGCATGGACTTCCTTCGCGGCGGCGCGCAGATCCCGACCATCACCATTCATCGGCAACCAGGGACGCAGATACAATGCTCCCACGCCCACCTGCCCATGCCAGGCAACGTCCAGACCGGCTCGCGCGGCGATGGCGGCGATCTCTTCGGCCGCGGAGGCGAGGTGCTCAAGGGGAAGTGCGAATTGATCGATGGCGGCGAACTGGGCGGGGCGCGAGGTCATGCCATAGAGACGGTCGAGCCCCCGCCGATGCGCGCGCCGCGCCGCCTCCTGGGCTGCCGGCCCGAGAAGCTCGCTGACGGTCCGCGGGTGCCCCAGTGTCGCCATGAGCTCGGCAAGGTCCTTAAGCTTCCGCGCGTTTTCCACCCGATTGCCCGCCATGAATTCGACGATCAGCAGGAAGTCCGCGTCTCGCCTCAGCAGGCGCTGCGCCGGATCCGGGCCGTCGCGTCCGCCGACGCCGAGTTCCAGGATTTGCCGGCTGGTCAGCTCGATATCGATGGGCTCCAGGCCGATGATGGGCTGCACGGCGCGCAATGCATCGCCGAGCGTAGGCAGGTGACAGACGCCGAGTGCGCCGAGCGCCGGCTGGCGCGCGAGTTTCAGCTCGAGCCGCCTCAGCACGGCGAGCGTTCCCTCCGATCCCGCCAGGAAACTCGCAAGATTTCTGTGTCGGGCTCTCCGGCAACAGCGCCTGGAGATTGAAGCCGTGCTGACAGCCAGTAATGGACGGCAGAGCACGGATGAGATCTTCGGACGTTTCCGCCGTCTCAAGCAGGTCGAGAATGAGCGCCGCCTCTTCGCTCGTCGCACCGCGCTCGGCAAAATCCTGCGCAACTTCGCCGAGACTGATTTCCCGGCCGTCCGCCAACACGACGTCACAGGCCGAGATATTGTTCCTCATACGGCCATAAAGCAGCGTACGGCGTCCGAGCGCGTCGGTCGCCGCCATGCCGCCGACCGTCGCCTGCAGCGATGCGCCGATCTCGATCGGAAACCGCATGCGCTCCGGCTTGAGCGCCTCGTTAAGGGCGGCCGGCGTGATCCCCGGCTCGACAATGCAGGTCTGTGCGGAGGCGTCATAATAAAGAAGCCGCGTGAGATATTTCGAAGTATCGATGACGAGGCCCGCGCCGATTGCCTGACCCGCGCGGCCGGTGCCCCCGCCTCGCGCGATAATCGGCACGCCCGCCTCCCAGGCCACCTGCATGGCCGCGAGAATGTCGTCCTGCGTTTTCGGCAAGGCGATTGCGACGGGGAAGCTTTGAAAAGGGGAGCCATCCGTGGCGTACCGGCCGCGGCTGAATTCGTCCGAAAGGACATCGCCCTTCATGGCGTGGCGCAGATGGCCGGCAAACGCTGCGCGCGCCCTTGGTGAAAGCGTCATTTTGTGGGTTTTAGTCTGTCTGTTTCGAAAGGCGCAATAGGGAAGCCGCCAAGCAGCAACGGCCCGGCGCGGGAGAGCATATCAAATTCGTAATGCAATATTCCAGAATAAAGTATAAGGACCAGGTCTTTTCTGTGTTAACCAACAAGTTATTTTCAACAGAACCAATCAATACCCGTCAGATAAGGGAAATCCCTAGGTATCGATATTTCACGCACTTATACCAATTCTAGGACTTGATCTGTGTCGTCCAACCATCCTATACAGACATATATGATTTTGAGAATTGATGACAGAAACAGTTGAAATCTAAATTTTTCAATCCACTGGCAGGCTACAGCTTAAGAGAGCTATAATGTCCTTTTCGGTTGGGATTCCACCAATCTCAAATGTAAGGCGAGACATAAACAAGAATAACAACCAATCTCACCTTCAAACCTTCGGCAAGACCTGCGGCGGCGCGCAAGATGAGCTGCGCTCGAAGAGACCGCCCGCAGCGGGCACGGATTTGCCGCTCCTTCAGACTTTCCTTCGATCCGCCCCCGATCCCGCCATTACAACAAGCATTGACGGAGAAATTACCTCTTTCAACAAATGCGCCGAAAAGTTGTTCGGCTATCACTCCGCGGAAGTCGTGGGCCGGAACATTTCGGAGCTTTTCGATCCTCCTCACGATCCCGCGCATACGGTGGCGGCCGCTGCGTCGGAATGCTCATACTGGCGTCATTTTCAGGGTCAACCGATCATTCGCGCCGTCAAGAAAGACGGGGAGCTGATTCCGGTTGAAGTCTTATTTCGGGAATGCCGGGCCGACGTCGGTAATTTTCGCATCTACTATGTCAAAGACGCATCGCTCAGGAACCGGCAGGAACAGAGAATTGCCGAACTGGAACGGGAGGTCGCCTACCTTTCCCGGCACAGCGTTCTTGGTGAGCTCGCAACGGCCATTACGCATGAACTGAGCCAGCCTCTGACGGCGATCACCAACTATACCGCCGCGGCGAGCCGGATCTGGACCAGCGGTTCCACGCAGCACATTGAAGAGGGTCTTCAGCTCATAACGAAGGCCGGCGAGCAAGCCAAGCGCGCCTGGCTGATCATGCACCGCCTGCGCCAGCTGCTGCAGCACCGGGGCGTGGAAAGCAGAGAAGAAGATCTTCGCCGGGCATTGGACGATGCCGTCGAACTTGCGACACTCGGCGCGAACCAATACGGCATCGGCATCACAATCGACATGCCCGAAACGCCGGTTATGGTCCGGATCGATCGCGTCCAGATTCAGATTCTTCTGGCCAACCTCATTCGCAACGCGGTGGACGAGCTTCGCGTGTGGAACGGCGAACGAAGGATCTGGATCAGACTGACCGTCAACGACAACAGCATGGCGAAGGTCTGCGTCGAGGATACGGGGCCCGGCATCGCCCCGGATGTTTACGAGAATATTTTCGATCCCTTCCTGACCACCAAGCCGCAGGGACTCGGCGTTGGCCTCGCAGTCTCGCGACGTATCGCCCTGGCGCATGGCGGGCGTCTGGCGGCGCGTAATCGGCCCGATGGTGGCGCGGCGTTCAGTTTTCTTGTTCCCCTTAGTGCGAGAAATGTAAGTGAGAAAGTTGGAGATGAGTAAATTGTTGTTGGTTCATGTACTGGATGACGATGTGGCGGTTCGCGACTCTTTAGACAGCTTCTTGCGGAGCGCCGGTTACAATGTGCGCACGCATGACTGCGCGAAGAGTTTCTTCGACATATTCTGCCCTGAGACGACCGGCTGTGTCCTCGTCGATATGAAGATGCCGGATGCAACAGGGTCCGAGGTTCAGGATCGCATCGCGCGAACGGAAGCGACGATCCCGGTCATCATCATCACGGGCCACGCAGACATCCGCATGGCGGTCTCCGCCATGAAACGCGGTGCCGTCGAGTTCCTGGAAAAGCCGGTCGATCCGCAGGTCCTGCTGGACCAGGTCGGCAAGGCGATGAGGCGGCGCGAATATGAACTTTGCGAGCGCGAAAAGGCGGAGGAAGTGCAGGCCAAATTCGGCATTCTCACCCCCCGGGAAAGGGATGTGCTGAAGCACCTGCTCGTCGGCCGGCCCAACAAAATCATTGCGCGCGAGCTTGGCCTCAGCCCCAGAACGGTTGAAATCCACCGGGCGCGCGTCATGGAGAAGACCGGAGCGGGCAGCCTGCCCCGTCTCGTCCGCATGGCGCTGGCGGCGGGCATGGATCCCGACGCTGTCCTCTCGAAACAGGTCACGCCCTCATAAGCGGTTCGGCTTTCCGCCTTCCGAAGGCCGCAGCATCGCATGCGGCCTTCGGCACCCCCCCTCCCACACACAGCCAGAGCCAAATCTGCGCCAAACGCATCCGTTCCGGCGCGGATGTTCATATGCTGAGCGTTTTTGTGTCTCTACGGCGCGCGCGAAACCGATCCTTAACCACTTTCTAATTACTACTACCTAAGGTTGCGCCCGGAAGTCGTCTGGATCCGGCGCAGGTGTTGGGTATTCGCCTTGTCCAATCCCCGTGGGCAGGCGCTTAGTAACGGGATCGTATTGTGTCTAGCCCTCGGTCTGTGTTGGCGCTGTTCGTCGCCGTCTGGAACGCGACATGGCCCCGGTTCAGCGTTCTCGCCTTACTGGCGGCCATATCCCTCCTGACCGGCTGCGATCTCCGAATCTCCGGCAGCAGCTTCTGGGGAGATGAAAGCTCCAAACTCAGCCCGCGGGTCGTGGAGCTCGGCCAGCCGGTGCCCAAAGGCGGCGGGCGATACAAGGTCGGCGCGCCCTATCGCGTTCATGGCAAGCTTTATGTGCCCCGCAAGAACAGGCATTACGTGCGAAGGGGCACAGCGTCCTGGTATGGCGAACTCTTCCACGGCAGGCGCACGGCAAATGGCGAAATCTACGATATGGAGGCCCTGACCGCCGCGCATCGGACTCTGCCCCTGCCGTCCTACGCGCGGGTGACCAATCTGCGGAATGGACGCTCGCTTGTCGTCCGCGTGAACGATCGCGGGCCTTATGCAAATAACAGGATCATCGATCTCTCCTGGGCGGTTGCATCGCTCTTGCGGATGCGCAGGGCGGGCACCGCGCCAGTACGGGTTGAATATCTCGGTCCGGCACCGCTGAGCGGCGACGACAATTACGAGCGCCGCGTCCTCGCCCGCCAATCCTGGGCCGGTCCGCGCGTCGCATTTGCACGCTCGCCGGCAAAGGCGATGAGATTTGCGCAAGCGTCCCGGACCACCCGCCATTCGGTTGCAAGATTACAAAAAACGGCAGGCCTCGCCCCGCGCCCGGCAAAACAGACCGGAAACGGACAAGGTGCGGCCCGCCCTGCGCCGCCGATCCCTGTGTCGCGCCCTCATAAGGCAAATGCGCCGCACCGGATCGCCGCGCGGGCGAATGGGCGCGATTTGGATGCCGCGCCAAAGCGCCGCAACGATGCGCCACGGCGTTTCGTGACCACCGCCGATTTGCACCTGGCCAATCCGCCTTCGCCGCGGGCGAAACCCGCCTCACGGTCACCGGAGATCGAATCCGTTGCCGCCACCCCGGCAGCAATTTACGTCGAGGCGGGCTTATTTTCCGAAAGGCCGTTGGCCGAGCGTCTTGCGGCGATCCTGATGGAGATCGCGCCGACATCGATCGAGCCGGCAACGATCGGCGCTCGCACGGCTCACCGGATCAGGCTCGGCCCCTTCGAGCGGCGCGAGGCAGCCTATGCCGCCGTCGAGCGCATACGCGCCGCCGGCCTGAAGGATGCGCGCGTCGCAGAGACCGCCGGAGGATGAGGCGATAGATCAACCCTCGTTCAAGTGGAATCGGTTTAACGAGGGTTGATCTATTTCAATAAGTCAGCGCAGACAAGATCGCGGAGGTTTGATTTCGTGGCATTGATTTTTGCGCGCTTGCGGCCGATAGTGCCCTCGGATTTTCCTCCAATATGATTCTCGGCAATCGATATCGCATGACTCTGCTGCAACGTTATACGTCCATCTTTGTCCTCGGCCTGATCGCGGTCGCCGCGCCTCACACGGAATTGCACGCCCAGATTGAAACGGAAGCCAAATACGCCTTCCTGATGGACGCCGAAACGCAAACGGTGCTGTTCGAGAAGAATGCCGATGAGCTGATGCACCCTGCGAGCATGAGCAAGCTGATGACGCTCGCGGTGGTCTTCGATGCGCTGGAGACCGGCCAGATCACGCTGCAGACGGAATTCACGGTGAGCGAGAATGCCTGGCGGACCGGCGGCGCTCCCTCAGGCACGGCAGCAATGTTCGCGCCTATCCACTCGCAGGTCACGGTCGAGGAACTGCTCCAAGGCATCATCATTCAATCGGGCAATGACGCCTGCATCATCCTGGCCGAGGGGTTGGCGGGGACCGAAGACGCGTTCGCGCAGATGATGAACGACTATGCGAGGCGGATCGGGCTCAAGAAATCCACCTTCGCCAATTCCACCGGCTTGCCGGATCCCAAGCACCTGATGACGTCGCGTGAACTGGCTCAGCTGGCGCTGCATATCCTTCGCAAATACCCGAAATACTACCCCTATTTTCAGCAGAAGGAATTCCCCTACCGGAAGCACAAATTCTACAACCGCAATCCGCTCCTATCCGCCCATATCGGCGCGGACGGCCTTAAGACCGGATACACGTCGGACTCCGGCTATGGCGTTGTCGGATCGGCCATTCAAGACGGGCGCCGGCTCATTGTCGTCGTAAACGGGTTGGAAAGCCGGAGCGCCCGCAAAGAAGCCGCTGTGCGCCTGCTGAAATGGGGCTTTGGCAGCTTCGACAAGTTCACCCTGTTCAACGCCGATGAAACGGTCGGCTCCGCATTGGTTTGGGGCGGCCAGAAACGCTATGTGAGTTTGCGCGGAGAGGGCGACGTGCAGCTCCTTCTCCCGAAGAACGTCAAACAGCGCCGGCTTCGCGGCAAAATCGTCTATCTCGGTCCCGTCATCGCTCCGATCCGCGAGGGCGACAGGATCGGCGAGCTGCGGGTCAGGACGCAAGACGGTATCGAGAGTGCGGCGCCGCTCTATGCCGCCGAGTTCGATCGGGAAAGGCGGCATCATCCGCCAGGGCCTGGACTCCGCGCTGAGTCTTGCATTCGGCTGGCTGATCCATCGCGGCGCGGGAGACGACGAATAACGGCTTGATGCCGCCTCCCCCCAGGTCTATGTCAAGCTGCAATCCCGCTAGATCAACCCTCGTTCAAATGGAATCACTTGGACGAGGTTAAGTTGATCTACTTCAAGAGACGAGCGCAACTGTTCCCACGTCCATTCGGACGCGCGTTGCGCTAGAGCATCGGACCGAAAAGTGGCATCCACTTTTCGGATAAATTCGATGCCGAAACAAACAGTTAGAGCGGCGCTTCCGGGTCCGATTAAGAATCCGCCGCTCTAAGACCGAACCGGAGGCGCCGAGTGGCGGCTGGCAAATTTATCACCCTGGAAGGCGGCGAAGGCGCGGGCAAGAGCACGCAGGCCGAGCTTCTTCGCAAACGGCTTGCGGCGCGGGGCATCGACGTGCTCATGACGCGCGAGCCGGGTGGATCGCCCAGGGCCGAGGCCATCCGCGCGGTGCTGCTCTCCGGTCAGGCAAAGCGCCTGGGCCCGATGGCGGAGACGCTGCTGTTTTACGTCGCGCGCGACTCCCATCTCGAACTGACGATCAGACCGGCGCTCGCGCGCGGCACCTGGGTGGTCTGCGACCGTTTCCACGACTCCACGCGCGCCTATCAGGGCGCGGCCGGCGGCGTGCCGATCGCAGCCATCGATGCGCTCGAGCGGATCGTTGTCGGACCGACCCGGCCGAATTTGACGATCATCCTCGATTTGCCGGCGGAAGAGGGTTTAAAACGCGCTGCGGCGCGCGCGGAGGCCTCCGACGAACAGACTGACCGGTTCGAAAGCATGTCTTTGCGGTTTCATGAAAATCTCCGCCAGGAGTTTCTCGAGATCGCGAAGGCCGAGCCCCGGCGCTGCGTCGTGATCGATGCCAATCGGCCGGTCGAGGAGGTCGCCGATGCGGTCTGGTCGGCGGTCACGCAGCGGCTGAAACCATAGAGATCAATGGCCCGAGCGCACGTCATAGAGACCGACACGGAAGCGCCGCCCGAGGCCGACCGCCTGGATGGCTGGCCGCATCCGCGCGAGACCCGCGCCGTTTTCGGTCATAAACCCGCCGAGACCGAGATCATCGATGCGATTGCCTCGCGCCGCTTGCATCATGCGTGGCTGATGTCGGGCGAAGCGGGCATCGGCAAGGCGACATTCGCCTATGGGATCGCGCGTTTTCTGCTCGCCCAGGACGGCGAACTCCCGTCGGAGGTCGACTCTCTGCACGTGGCGGAGAACGACAAAACTTCCCATCAGGTCACCGCGCTGTCTCATCCGGGGCTTCTGATCATCCGGCGGCGGTGGGACGCGCAGGGAAAGAAATTCCGTCAAAGCATCGCGGTCGACGACATTCGTGCGCTGCGCCATTTTCTGCAGCAGACGGCGGTCACGCCCTGGCGCGTCGTTATCGTCGACAGCGCGGACGAGCTCAACCAGAGCTCGTCGAATGCGCTGTTGAAATCGCTCGAAGAGCCGCCGCGCAGAACCGTTTTCCTGCTGATCTCCTCGTCGCCGGGGCGTCTCCTCCCGACCATCCGTTCGCGCTGCCGGATCGTCCGGTTTCAGCCGCTCGACGAGGAGGATCTGCGGACGGCCGTCACAACCGCCTGCGCGGCATCGGATCGCGATCCGCCCGCGCCCGATCAGCTCGATACGCTGCTCTCCCTGAGCAAAGGCAGCCCTCGCCGCGCAATGCAGATGCTCGACAGTGGCGGACTGCCGCTCTTCCAATCCATTCTGACGCTCCTTGAGAGCCTGCCGAAGCTCGACCGGCAAGCGCTTCACAAGCTCATCGCGCTGACTTCCGGGCGCGACGGGGTGGCCCATGACATGGCATTCGATCTTCTGGAGGACGCGCTGGCTGATGCGATCCGCGCCGCTCCGGCGGCCTCCTCCGCCCGGCGGAGCTTTCCCCAGCTCCGCCGCTTTCCGTCGCTGATCACGGCGGACAGCCTTGCGGATTGGGCCGAGCTGTGGGAAACAATTCGCGAAGCGCGCGGCGAGACGGAGCGGCTCAATCTTGACAAGGCGGCCCTGACTCTCACGGCGTTCGAAAGGATTGAACGCCTCAGCCGAAAAACCGCGTCCGGCGGGCTCTAGCGCAACGCGCGTCTAAGCCATGTCCCCGCGAAAGCGGGGATGGACGCGGGAACAGTTGCGCTCGTCTTTTGAAATAGATCAACTTAACCTCGTCCAAGTGATTCCACTTGAACGAGGGTTGATCTAGCGCAACGCGTCCAAGCATGTCCCCACGAAGGCGGGGATGGACGCGGGAACAGTTGCGCTAACTTATTGAAGTAGAGCAACTTTACCTCTTTCAAGTGATTCCAATTGAAAGAGGGTTGATCCAGGCTTTTCAAACGCATGAAAGCGGGTGTATTGACGGCCATGATCGAAAAACCGTCCTTCTACATCACCACGGCAATCTCCTATCCGAATGGCGAGCCGCATATCGGCCACGCTTATGAGGCGATTGCGACCGATGCCATCGCCCGATTCAAGCGGCTCGACGGCTACGATGTCTTTTTCCTGACTGGCGTCGACGAACACGGGTTGAAGATGAAGCAGACCGCCGCCAAGGCCGGAATCACGCCCGCCGAGCTGGGCGAGCGGAACACGCCCCGCTTCAAGGCGATGGATGCGTTGCTCAACGTCTCTTATGACGATTTCATCCGCACGACCGAGCCCCGTCACCATGCGGCGTCGAAAGAGATCTGGAAGCGCATGGCCGATGCCGGCGACATTTATCTCGACAGCTATGCCGGTTGGTATTCGGTTCGCGACGAGGCTTTTTACGCCGAGGACGAGACAAGAGTCCGCGAGGATGGCGTGCGCGTCGGCGCCCAGGACACGCCCGTGGAATGGACGGAGGAGCGGACCTATTTCTTCCGCCTCTCGGCTTATCAGGAGAAGCTGCTCGCCCATTACGAAGCCAATCCCGATTTCATCCTGCCGCCGGAGCGGCGCAACGAGATCGTCAGCTTCGTGAAGAGCGGCCTGCGCGATCTCTCTATCTCGCGCACCACGCTGGATTGGGGCGTTCCCGTTCCCGACGCGGACGGTCACACCATGTATGTCTGGGTGGATGCGCTGACAAACTACATTACCGGCGTCGGATTCCCCGATGACCAGTCGGAGACGTTCAAGCGCTACTGGCCCGCCGATATTCACATGATCGGCAAGGACATTACGCGGTTTCACGCCGTCTATTGGCCGGCCTTCCTGATGTCCGCCGGCCTGGCGCTGCCGAAACGCGTCTTCTCGCACGGTTTCCTCAACAGCCGCGGCGAGAAGATGTCGAAATCGGTCGGCAATGTCATCGATCCGTTCTCGATTGCCGAGCAATATGGCGTCGATCAGCTGCGCTATTTCCTTCTGCGTGAGGTGCCTTTCGGCCAGGACGGCAGCTATAGTCACGAAGCGATCGTCAACCGGACGAACGCCGACCTCGCCAACGATCTCGGCAATCTGGCGCAGCGCTCGCTTTCGATGATCAACAAGAACTGCGGCGGGAAAATCCCTGAGCCGGGCGCGTTCTCGGACGCCGACAAGGCGATTCTGGATGCGGCGGACGCCATCATCGACGCGGCTCGCGAGGCGATGGAGCGTCAGGCGCTGCACCGCGTGCTCGAAGCCATCTGGGGCGTCGTCGCCGATGCCAACCGCTATTTCGCGGCGGAGGAGCCCTGGGCGCTGAAGAAGACGGACCCGAAGCGCATGGCGACCGTGCTTTACGTCACGGCCGAAGTGGTCCGCCAGCTCGGCATTCTGACACAGCCATTCATTCCGGCAGCGGCCGAAAAGCTGCTCGATCAGCTTGGCGTTGAGATGGGCGCACGGGACTTCGCCCGGCTCGGCGCGCCGGGACGCCTCGCCGCAGGAACGGCGCTCGGGCCTTTGCAGCCGGTTTTCCCGCGCTATATAGAGCCGGAGACGGCTGCTGCTGAATAGTTGTGAGACGCTGAATGCTGGTCGATAGCCATTGCCATCTCGATTTCCCCGATTTCGAGTGCGAATTGGACGCAATTGTCGAACGCGCCGAAGCGGCGGGTGTGGGCGCCATGCTGACGATCTCGACCCATGTGCGCCGGTTCGAGCGCATCCGCGCCGTTGCAGAGCGGTTCGAGAATGTCTGCTGCTCCGTCGGCACCCATCCGCATTACGCGGCCCAGGAGCGCGACGTCACGCTCGCGGAAATCCTGGACCTTGCCGGCTACAGGAAGACCGTCGCAATCGGCGAGGCGGGGCTCGACTATCATTATGAAAGGAGCCCGATCCCAGACCAGGAGCATGGCTTCCGCCTCCATATTGCAGCCGCGCGGGAAACCGGCCTGCCGCTCGTGATCCACAGCCGCGATGCGGATGAGCACACGGGACGTATCCTCAAGGAGGAAATGGAGAAAGGCCCGTTTCGCGCCGTCCTGCACTGCTTCACGGGCGGGCGCGCGCTTGCCATGCTCGGCATCGAGCTGGGGCTTTATGTATCGTTCTCGGGCGTTCTGACATTCAATAAGTCGGAAGATCTGCGCGCGACAGCCGCCGAGATCCCGCTTGACCGCCTGCTGGTCGAAACGGATGCGCCTTATCTGGCGCCGCAGCCGAAGCGCGGAAAGCGCAACGAGCCCGCCTTCGTGACGCACACGGCCGGTGTCCTCGCTCAGGTCAAAGGCGTCAGCGAGGACGAGATCGCGAGGCTGACGACCGAGAACTTCTTCCGGCTGTTCTCGAAAGCCGATGGGCTGGTCGCCAATGAGGCTCGTTCGGCCGCATGACGCTGCGCTTTACGATCCTCGGCTGCGGCGCCTCTCCGGGTGTTCCCCGCATTGACGGCAATTGGGGCGCCTGCGATCCGGCAAATCCGAAAAACCGGAGGCGGCGCTGCGCATTGCTGGTCGAGCGCTATGCCGGCAATAAGCGCACCGTCATTCTGGTGGACACCGGCCCGGACCTGCGGGAGCAAATCCTCGCCAGCGGCGTCGACGGGGTGGACGCGGTCGTCTACAGCCATGATCACGCCGACCATACGCACGGGATCGACGATCTGCGCATTCTGGCTTACCGCGCCCGGCGCCGGATCGACCTTTATTTCGACGAGTTGACCGGATCCGTTCTGCAACGCCGCTTCGACTATTGCTTCGCCACGCCAGAGGGCAGCTCCTATCCGCCGATCGTCAAGGGCCATACGATCCGCGTGGGCGAGGGACTGACCATCGACGGCGCCGGCGGGCCGATCGACGTCCTGCCGTTCCTCCAGCGCCACGGCGAAATCGACTCGCTCGGCTTCCGCTTCGGCGGCCTCGCCTATTCCAGCGATCTGAGCGATCTGCCGGAGGAAAGCCTGCCGATCCTTGAGGGCCTCGATGTCTGGATTGTGGATGCGCTCCGCTACACGACCCATCCGAGCCATCTGTCCGTCCAGCAAGCGCTCGACTGGATCGAACGCCTGCGGCCGAAGCGGGCGATTCTTACCCATCTCACAATGGATCTGGATTACGAGGCGCTTCGGAGCGAATTGCCCGAGGGCGTCGAGCCGGCCTATGACGGCATGCGCTTCGAGCTGTCTGGCTAGCGCAACGCGCGTCCAAGCATGTCCCCGCGAAGGCGGGGATGGACGCGGGAACAGTTGCGCTTGGGACCGCGGATCCCCGCATCCCCGGCTTAAGGCCGGACAAGCAAGTCCTGCGCGGCGAACAAGCACTTCGCACGGTTCCCCCAATGCTCTGATCCCGCATTAACCATCCGATCCTTCTGTTTCGATGTGCAGCACCTGTCCGCAGTGTTTGCAATGGACCGCATCAGGCTCATGACGGGTTAGCCCGCAAACGGGACATTCGTTCCGGACTTTCGCCGGCCGGAAAATCACCTGCAAGAGCCGCAGGAACAGGCCGACGCCGACGATCATGATGAAGATGGACAAGAGCCGGCCGGACACGTCCTCGAAGACAATGTCGCCAAAGCCGGTCGTCGAAAGCGTCGAGACGGTGAAGTAGAGCGCGTCGACGAAATTGTTGATCTCCGCGTGCCTGTTGACTTCGAGCACAAAAACGACCGCGGACATGACGAAGATGAAGACCAGCAAGTTTAGCGACGCTTCGATCGCGTCGCGGTTCTTCTTGAAGAAGGCGTACTGGTCATAAAGCTCGCGCAGAACGTGATAGGAACGAAAGATCCGAACGGCCCTGACGACCCGGAGGAACAGAAAATTATGCGCAATGACCGGCAGAACGAGCGTGACCAGCACCAAAAGGTCGGTCCAGGTCGATAGTTTTCGGAAATAGGCGCTGCGCGGCCGGTTCATCCACCATCGCGCGAGAAAGTCCATGAGCAGGACAACGGCAATACTGAGCTCGATCGCGATGAGCCAGGCGTCATGGGGAAGGAAGGTGGCGACCACGAAAAAGACGACAAGAACGACTTCGAAAATCAGCGCGAAGATGCGGAAATTCTGCGCCGCCGGGCCGGAACCGAAATATAGCCGTCTTAATTGCGCGCTCAACCTTGTCTTCATTGCCCGTCACCAAATTGGCCGTTGGGCAAGGTTTAGCCACTTAAGCCACGATTTTACAACGGTTTAAACCTATCCCGCCGCCATGACTCACATCGATTCGCCGCCGCGGGTGATGGCGGCAATGCCGGTTCGCGCCACATCGACGAGCCCGATCGGCTGCATCAGCGATATGAACTGGTCGATTTTCGAAACACGGCCGGTGATCTCAAAAATGAAATGCTCAGTGGACGCATCGACCACCTGAGCGCGAAACGCTTCCGCGAGGCGAAGAGCCTCCACGCGCTTCTCGCCCTTTCCCGCCACCTTAACCAGCGCCAGCTCGCGCGCGATAGGATTGCCTTCGACGGTCAGGTCCTTCACGCTGTGAACGGGCACGAGGCGTTCAAGCTGATTGCGGATCTGTTCGATCACCATCGGCGAGCCCGTGGTGACGATGGTGATGCGCGAAACGTGCTTCTCCTCGATCGTTTCCGAAACGGTCAGCGAGTTGATATTGTAACCGCGTCCCGAAAACAGCCCGATGACCCGCGCAAGCACGCCCGGCTCGTTGTCGACAAGAACGGCCAGCGTATGCTGTTCCGTGATGTCCCGGGGATGAACTCATAGGATTTCCAATCATTATCGTGCTTCGTGATGATGTCTGAAGGCGCGGGGTTACACCATGACCTTGCCCTCGTCGGAGACCACGAATTCGATATCGTCATCCGGGAAATCCTCGGCCAGCAGCATCTCGTGATGTGCAGCGCCGGAGGGGATCATCGGGAAGCAGTTCGCAAGCTTATGCACCCGGCAATCGAACACGACCGGCTTCGGCGTCTCGATCATCTCCTTGATCAGCTCGTCCAGCTCGTCCGGCTTTTCCGCGCGCAAGCCGACGCAATGATAGGCTTCGGCGAGCTTCACGAAATCCGGCAGCGAATGGGTGTAGGAATGGGAATAGCGGCCGTCATGCAGCAATTCCTGCCACTGTCGGACCATGCCCATATATTCATTGTTGAGAATGAAAATCTTGATCGGCAGCTTATGCTGAACCGCGGTTGACAATTCCTGCATGGTCATCAGTGCCGAGGCTTCGCCGGCAATGTCGATCACCAGCGATTGCGGATGCGCGGCCTGAACGCCGATGGCGGCAGGAATGCCGTATCCCATCGTACCGAGACCGCCGGAGGTCATCCAACGGTTCGGTTCCATCAGTTTGAAATATTGGGCGGCCCACATCTGATGCTGGCCGACCTCGGTGGTGATGTAGACGTCCTTACCCTTGGTCAGCTCATAGAGCCGCTGGATGGCGTATTGGGGCATGATGACGTCGGAGCGGTTCTTGTAGCGCAGCGAATTGCGCCCGCGCCACTCCTCGATCTGTCCCCACCATTTCTTCAGGGCCGGCTTGTCGGTCTGCGGCGCCCGCGCGCGCCAGACCCGGATCATCTCCTCCAGAACATGCGCGACGTCGCCGATGATCGGGAGATCGACCTTCACCGTCTTGTTGATCGAGGAGGGATCGATGTCGATGTGGATCTTTTTGGAATTCGGCGAGAACGCATCGATCCGGCCCGTAATCCGGTCGTCGAAGCGTGCGCCGATCGCGATCATCACATCGCATTCGTTCATCGCCATATTGGCTTCGAACGTTCCGTGCATGCCGAGCATTCCGAGCCACTTCGGATCATCCGCCGGAAAGGCGCCGAGCCCCATGAGCGTGGAGGTAATCGGGAACTCGGTCAGGCCGACGAACTCGCGCAGGAGCTGGCTTGCGGCGGGTCCCGAGTTGATCACGCCGCCGCCCGTATAGAAGACCGGGCGCTTCGCCCCGGCGATCATCTCGACGGCGTCGCGAATCGCGCTGGTATTGCCTTTGACCTGCGGACGATAGGTTTTGTGAACCACGCGGCTCGGACCGACATAATTGCCCTTCGCGAACTGCACGTCCTTCGGTATGTCGACGACGACAGGCCCCGGCCGGCCGCTGCGCGCCACATAAAACGCCTCATGCAGAACCCGCGCGAGATCGTCCACGTTCCGGACAAGGTAATTATGCTTCGTGCAGGGCCGGGTGATGCCGACCGTGTCGCATTCCTGGAAGGCGTCATTGCCGATCAGATGCGTCGCGACCTGGCCGGTGATGCAGACGATGGGAACGGAATCCATCAGGGCGTCGGTGAGGCCGGTCACCGCATTCGTCGCGCCGGGCCCCGACGTTACCAGCAGCACGCCGACCTTGCCGGTCGAGCGTGCGTAGCCTTCGGCCGCGTGCGCGGCGCCCTGTTCGTGGCGTACGAGCATGTGACGAATGCGGTTCTGCTTGAAAATCTCGTCATAGATCGGAAGCACGGCGCCGCCGGGATAGCCGAAAATATCTTCGACACCCTGGTCGGCCAGCGCCTCCAGGAGAATCTCCGCGCCCGTCATCATGCGCGCCATCGCTCAACTCCTACTCGGCGTCTGCCGCGCTCGTTCCGGCAGACCCAATGCACAAGAAAAGGCCTTGCCCTATCCAATCTTGAGGCAAGGCCTGCTCGGGAGTTTTACTGATACGCCCGGGCCGGTTGTCCGTCAATCTATTTAAAGCATAAAAGGAACGTTGCTGCGGCGCATTCTTTCCATTTATTGCGCAGATAGCCATCTCCAGGAAATCATATTGCTTCGTGCCCAGGTGAGCTGCCTTTTTGCATAGCGCCGCGTCTCGGTCTTAGCCGCCGCCAGGGCTGCCTCCCAATCGAGCAGGCCGTTGAGCCAAGCAAGGAACGGGCGCACGCCCAAAGCGCGCATGATCGGCAGAGACCGATCGAGCTTGAGATCCGCCAGACGCCTGATCTCGTCGAGCGCGCCGGCCTCGACCATGCGGTCGAGCCGCGCATCACAGCGCGCATAGAGAACGTCGCGCGGCGGTGAGACAAAGAGCCGCTCGGCCTCTTCCTCTCGAAGGAGCGGCTCCCCGGCGACCCGCTGCCATTCGCTCAGAGATTTGCCGGTCGCATCCAGAACCTCCAGCGCCCGGATCAGCCGCTGGGGGTCGGAGGCAGGCAGCCGCTCCGCCATCGCCGGGTCCCGCGCCTGGAGGATCGCATGAAGCGCGGCGCTTCCCTTCGCCGCCGTTTCGGCGCGCCAGCGGTTGCGAATCGCCTCCGGAATGTCGGGAACCGGCGACAGCCCCTCCAGCAGCCCCCGGAAATAGAGCCCGGTCCCGCCAACGATGACCAAAGGTGGCCCGTCATGCCGGGCGGACCGGATCAATGGCGCGACGTCGTCCAGCCAGGCGGCGACGGAATAGGGCTCCGCCGCCGAACGGAAGCCATAAAGCCGATGCGGAACCGCGGCCTCCTCCTCCGCCGCGCTCGGCCGTGCGGTCAAAATCCGCAACTCCCGATAGACCTGCATGGAGTCCGCATTGACCACAATGCCGTCCAGTTTGCGGGCAAAATCCATCGCGAGTGCGGACTTGCCGCTCGCGGTCGGGCCTGCAATAAGAGTGAAACGGTGTTTTTCCTTCAACATTGTCATGGCAAAGGGCGTGTTATTCGCAATGTCTTATGTCCTAACACTGATCGGCGCTTCGGGCTCCCACGAAGTCGTTTCCACGATGGCGGAAGACATCGGGACGGCGATCAAGGCCGCTCATCCGCCGGTCTGGCTGTCGCGTGAGGCTTGCGACATCCCGTTCCGGCCGGCCGATGAGCAGGAACTGGCAGCAGCGCAGGTTGCCGTCAATGCGATTCCGGCTAGCGCGCCGATCGACAGCTTCATTCAGCCAGTCGAGGGACGGCGCAAGCGTCTGCTCGTCGCGGACATGGATTCAACCATCATCCAGCAGGAATGTGTCGACGAAGTCGCGAAGGCTGCGGGCATCGGACCGAAGATCGCCGCGATCACCGAACGCGCCATGCGCGGCGAGGTCGAATTCGAGGCCGCTTTGCGGGAACGCATTGGCCTGCTCAAAGGCTTCCCCGAGGCGCGGCTGCAGGAGGTTCTCGACCGCCAGATCACGCTGACGCCCGGCGCCCGCGAACTGGCCGTGACGATGCGCGCCAATGCCGGACGCGCGGTCCTCGTCTCCGGCGGCTTCACCTTCTTTACCAGCGCCGTCGCGAAACGGGCCGGCTTCAACGTCGACTATGCCAATCGTTTCATTTTCGAGGACGGCGCGATCGCCGGCGTGGCCGATCCAATTCTGGGCCGCGACGCCAAATTCAAAACCCTGGAGAAAGAGACCACCCATGACGGGATCGGGCTCAGTGAGGTCATTGCGGTCGGCGACGGGGCGAACGATCTCGCCATGTTGAAGGCCGTAGGGCTCGGCGTCGCCTTTCGCGCCAAGCCGGTCGTTGCGGCCGATGCAAAGGCAAGGATCAATCATGGCGACCTGACGGCTCTTCTGTTTCTCCAGGGCTATCGCCAGGAAGAATTCATTACAGAACTCTAAGAGGATCATTTCCCGTGAATATCTGCATGATCGGGGCGGGCTATGTCGGTCTCGTCTCGGCCGTCTGTTTTTCCGAGTTCGGATGGCAGGTCAATTGCGTCGATAAAGACGCCGAAAAGATCGAACGGCTCCGGCGCGGCGAGATTCCGATCTACGAGCCGGGGCTGGAAGAACTCCTTGCGCGCAATGCGGAGAAGGGCCGTATTCATTTCTTCACCGATCTCGCCGAGCCCGTCGCAAAGGCCGACCTCATCTTTCTCGCGGTCGGAACGCCGATGCGCCGCGGCGACGGATATGCCGATCTGAGCTATGTCCATTCCGCCGTCGAGGAGATCGCGCCCCATCTGAGCGGATTCACGGTCGTCACGACGAAGTCCACCGTGCCCGTCGGGACCAGCCGCGAGATCGAGCGCCGCATCCGCCGGATCCGCCCCGACGCCGACTTCGCCGTCTGCTCCAACCCGGAATTTCTGCGCGAAGGATCGGCCATCCAGGACTTCACCCATCCCGACCGAGTGCTGGTCGGCGTGGATGACGAGCGCGCGCGCGATGTGATGGAGCGTGTCTATGAGCCGTTGCGCCTGCGTGAAGCGCCCATCCTTTTTGTCAGCCGGGAATCGGCCGAACTGGCGAAATATGCCGCAAACGCATTTCTCGCGATGAAGATCAGCTTCATCAACGAAGTCTCCGATCTGTGCCAGGAGGTGGGGGCGAACGTTCAGGAAGTGGCGAATGCGATCGGCTCCGACGGGCGTATCGGTGATAAATTTCTCCACCCGGGACCCGGCTATGGTGGTTCCTGTTTTCCGAAAGACGTCTCGGCGCTGATCCGGACCGCCCGTGAGGCGCGCTCGCCGATCACGCTTATCGAGCAGGTCGAGAAGGTCAACAATGAGCGCAAGCTCGCCATGGCGGCCTGGATCGAGAGAGCCGCCGGGGGGACTGTTCGCGACAAGACGATTGCCGTCCTTGGCGTGACCTTCAAGCCGAACACCGACGATATGCGCGATGCGCCCAGCCTGGTGATCCTGCCTCTTTTGGCGGAGCGCGGCGCGAGGGTCCGCGCCTATGATCCGCAAGGGCGTCAGCAGGCGGTGCCGATTTTGCCGGATGTGGAGTGGTGCAGCGCCGCCCTCGAAGCGGCGAAAGATGCCGACATCGCGGTCGTTCTGACGGAGTGGAACGAGTTCCGGGCGCTGAATCTGGCCGCGTTGAAGAAACAGATGCGCGGCGATGTGCTGGTCGATCTGCGCAATGTCTTCCGGCCTGAATATGTCAGACAGTGCGGTTTCAGCTATACCAGTCTCGGTCGGCCGGAAGGCCGCGCTCAGCCCTGATCGAGAAGCGCCGTGAAGCGCTAGATCAACCCTCGTTCAATTGGACTCACTTGGACGAGGGTTGATCTATTTCAAAAGACGAGCGCAACTGTTCCCGCGTCCATCCCCGCCTTCGCGGGGACATGCTTGGACGCGCATTCCCCTAGCAGGCTGCTGAAAAACCCCGAGGATGACAGTCTGTGGCGAATATGATTCCGTGCTTTCTGGAATGCCAGGGAGGACGGAATGCGCGGTTCGGATTTGCGGTCTGGGGAGCTTTTTTCTTACGTCGATCTTGAGGAGCGTGTGCCGGCGAAGCATCCGCTGCGCAAGATCCGGCAGATCGTCAACGATGTGCTCCAGAGTCTGGATAGCGAATTTGCCAGGCTTTATGCCGCCCGCGGCCGCCCCTCGATCCCGCCAGAATGGCTGCTTCGAGCCTCGTTGTTGCAGGCGTTTTACACCGTCCGATCGGAACGCCAGCTGATGGAGCAACTCGACTACAATCTGCTCTATCGCTGGTTTGTGGGTCTCGGCATCGACGACCCGGTCTGGGTGCCGACGGTGTTTACGAAGAACCGGGACCGGTTGCTCGAGGCCGATGTTGCGAAGCAGTTCCTGAGCCGGCTGCTGGCGCATCAGGAGGTCAGCCCGCTTTTGTCGGACGAGCATTTTTCGGTCGACGGCACGCAACTCCATGCCTGGGCGTCGATGAAGAGCTTCGTGCCGAAAGAGATGGCGGCGACCTCCGGCGAGGGACCTGACACGCCGTCGGCACCTGACACGTCCCACGCCCTGGCGCCCGTTGCGGCGGTGGGTAGCGATGCCGCTCCATCCAGCGAAACTGATCAAACCGCGCCTTTGCCGGAGCCCGCGGATGCAGCCGAAACCGAAAACCAGCGCCGCAATGCCGAATTGGACTTCCGTGGCCAGAAGCGATCGAACGCCACCCATGTCTCGACGACCGACCCAGAGGCTAGCCTCTACCGAAAAGGCCAAGGCAAGGAAGCCAAGCTCTCCTATCTCGGCCATACGCTGATGGAGAACCGCACCGGCCTGATTGTCGAGGCCAGCGTCACCACGGTGTCGGGATATGCCGAACGCGAGGCGGCGGTCGCGATGATCGAAAGCCATCGCTCCGGCCGGCGGCGGGTGACGCTCGGTGCCGACAAGGGCTATGACGCGGGCGAGTTCGTAAAGGACCTGCGCGCGCTGAACGTCACGCCGCACATCGCGCAGAACGACACCGCGCGCCGCTCGGCGATCGATGGCCGTACAACCCGGCATCCCGGCTATGCGGTGAGCCAGCAGAAGCGCAAGCGCATCGAGGAGCCGTTCGGCTGGGGCAAGACGATCGGCGGCCTCGCCCGGCCGATGCTGCGCGGCGTGGCGCGACTTGGCTTCAAGTTCATCCTGACGATGGCCGCGTATGACTTGATCCGGCGGCCCAAACTCCTCGCCGCATGAAGGCGGCAGAAGGAAAAAAAGACCGATTGCTCCGTGAAAGCGCAAGATAGTTCCAGGTCGACAGGATTTTCAGCAGCCTGCTAGGGCATCGATCCAAACGGAGGCAACAGCCGGAGCTTGGCAAAATTGATGCATAAACAAAGAGCTAGGGCGCGGACGCATGAACCATGTGAATGCGTCAGTGCATTAGCGCCCTGCACGGGGCCAACCACTTGGCAGCCAGTTGCGGCTCCGCTTCCGGCGATGTTGCTCGGCGTAACGCGGTTCCTGCCGGCTTCGAACGCGCCTTCGGACATATTGCCGGCTACTGCTAGGCCCAACCGTGATCACCTGGGGCGTGGGACCATGATCCTCCGGCTCCGTGGTGACCTGCTCTTCGCCCTGCATCCAAGGCGGCAAATAGGATAGCTTCTCTTTTTTCTTGGCGTCTTTCGAATGGTCTTTCTTCAGAGCAATCACGCAGACATCGCTTTCGGACTCCGGCGGGCAGCCGCAAAGGCCGTCCGGTGCCGCGCGAAGCGCCTGCACGAGTTCGGGCGTCGGCTCCTCGGCAAATCCGCCTGCCATACGCTGATTGAATGACTGAACCGCGGCTTCGGTCTTCGGCCCCCACAGCCCGTCGATCCTGGCGTCGTAGCAACCAAGACGGGCAAGTTCGCGCTGCGAGGCTGATTTCAGGTCGAAGAGCGACAGGTTTGCGAGAGCCGGATCGATCTCATCCGCGTGTGCGGAAGACGGAACATGAGCCGCCGCATATTGCTCTGCGTCCACTTCGACGACCTCTGTCTCACTCTCCGCCTTCTGATCGTCTTCCGCCGCAGTGTCGGCGCGAATGTCGGCCGTCTCCGCCGTCTTGACGGTTTTGTACTGGCTCTTGAGGTGAGCTTCCCCTTCGCCCTCCGTCAAGGCGTCGGACTGGGAGGCTGCATCGGCGGAAGCCGCCTTCGAGGCGCCACTCGCGTTGTCCTTCGCGCCGGCAGCCGACACAGAAACATTGGCGCTCCCGGTCCTTTCGGCGTCGCCCGGCGTCAAGAGAATGAGGGCGATGGCTGAAACAAATGCGAGGACACTGAAGCGGCGCATTACTAACTCCTACGGGCGTTTCGGATCGGTATACATCGTTCAACTTGCTCGAGGCCGGATGTCATCCTCTACCGGGCAGATGAAAAGAACGTGTCAAGCGATGCTCGATTTTCCCTTCTATTCTCACAAATTATCCACTTGCTTTACACAACATGAAGCGTTGCGTCGACTGGGGCCAGACTAGGGTTAGTGGGTAACTGTTAAGTTTTCGTTTACCCTCACGAATCAGTTAGAACTCGCCCTGAGGGGGCCGAACGTTTCGCTCGTTCACGTGGGGGTGCGCCCATCGGTGCTTCGTTAGCGGCGGAGAACACCTGGACGCCCAAATAGTGTACATAAGTCCATGTAGTGATGGAAGCTGCATGAACGGCGAAATAGTGGCTAATTTTGCAAGTTACCGTTTCGGTCCATGGATCATGGCTTATGGACCGACGGTTTAACGCGATTCACTCGTAGTAAAACAATAGCAACTGCGATTTGTTCCAACCGCCCCCTCGAAGCATCAGAGCCGCCAAAGCGGCCAAAACAGAAGGGGGCAGTTATGCGGCACGTATTCGGCGTGTTCGGTTGCGCGGCGGCGCTCGTCCTGTTGTGCGTCTCCGCGGCAATGAATTGGCAGTTCGGCTTCAGTCTCGGCAAGACGGAATTCGACTCCCATGTCTTCGGCGCGGCGAGCGTTGCGGCGGACGGATTGAAGGCGCTTCTGCCGTTCTTCATCTTCGCCGCATGGCGCCAGCGCAACTGGTCACAGGCAATCGGCGGCACTGCGCTCTGGGCGGTCTGCATTCTCTATGCCTTGACCTCGGCGATCGGGTTCGCCTCTCTCAACCGCTCGGATACGACCGGCACGCGCACGATGCAGGCGGAGAAATATGACGATCTGCGGACGCAGCTGAGCCGGGTCACCGAGCAGCAGAAATGGCTCGAAAAGCACCGCTCTGTCGGGATGGTCGAAGCCGAGATCAAAGGCGCCAAGCAGCATTATCGCTGGGAAAGCACCAAGGGCTGCACCGACGCGACCTTGGCGCTGAGCCGCGAGTTCTGCGAAGCCTTCCATAAGCTGGAGGCCGAGCTGGCGGCGGCAAAGAAGGACGAAACGCTGCAGAAGGAGGCCGATGCGATCCGCACGCAGATCGGACATATGAGTGGGCTTGCCGCCGCAAGGATCGCCGATCCGCAGGCGGCGATGCTTTCGGCCCTGTCGGGTATCGACATTGGCCGTATCGAACTCGGGCTGACGATCCTGATCACGCTGCTTGTCGAGCTCGGGTCGAGCCTCGGGCTCTTTGTCTCGACGAGCCCGTGGCGCATGCATGAGCATCTCAAACGGGCGATGGTGGAGCCGGCCAAGGTCGTTGAGGTCATGGAGCCGATTAGGCTTGAGCTCCCGCAACTGCCGAAAGATCAGCAGCTTGCTCTGCCCAGAAGCGACATCGAGACCTATTTCGAGGATCGTATTCGCCAGGACGACGGCGCGAGCATCACCGCCCTCGCCCTTTACGACAATTACTGCGAATGGTGCGAGACCACCGGCCGCCAACCGGTCGGACTGCCGATCTTCAGCCGTCAACTCACCGATCTCGGCGTACAGAAAGCCAAGATCGCGGGCAAAATCCGCTATATCGGCATCCGCGTCACAGGCTCGATGCAGGACGAGGACGGCGGCGATATGGCGGCGGCCTCCTGACCGCAACCGCACATTCCTTTGGAAAAGGCTGGCCTCGGCGCCGGCCTTTTTCTTTGTGTTTCCGGTCCGTTTGCGTAGATCAATAAGTTAGCGCAACTGTTCCCGCGTCCATCCCCGCCTTCGCGGGGACATGCTTGGACGCGTTGCGCTAGATCAACCCTCGTTCAAGTGGAATCACTTGGACGAGGTTAAGTTGATCTATTTCAATAAGCTGGCGCAACTGTCCGCGTCCATTTTGGCGCGCGTTGCGCTAGCATGGGGCGGTCATCAATCCTGAGGATCAGCGTGTTCAACTCCGTTCTTGTCGCCAATCGTGGGGAAATCGCGCTGCGCGTCATACGCACGGCGAGGCGCTTGGGCATGCGCACCGTCGCCATCCATTCGGAGGCGGATCGCGGCGCGCTCCACGTCGGGGCCGCCGATGACAGCGTGGAGATCGGGCCCGCGCCGAGCAGCGAGAGCTATTTGCGCCAGGACCGGATCATCGAAGCGGCCCTTCGCTTGGAGGCGGAGTGCATTCACCCCGGATGCGGTTTTCTCGCCGAGAATGCGGGCTTCGCGGAGGCTTGCGCGGCGGCCGGCATTATCTTTGTCGGACCTTCGCCGCACACCATCCGCACGATGGGGCATAAGGACGAAGCGAAGCGCCTCGCAGCCGGCCTCGGCATTCCAACCGTGCCCGGCTATTCGGGCGAAGCGCAGGACGACGAGACCTTCGCGCGCGAAGCGGAGGCAATCGGCTATCCGGTCTTGTTGAAGGCCGTGGCGGGTGGCGGCGGCAAGGGAATGAAGGCCGTCTCAGGGCCTGCCGATTTGGCCGACGCTGCTGCGAGCGCGCGGCGCGAGGCACAGGCCGCCTTCGGCGACGGCCGGCTGATGATCGAAAAGCTGATCGATCCGGCCCGCCATATCGAAGTGCAGGTCTTCGGCGACGCCCGAGGCAATCTCGTTCACCTGTTCGAGCGGGAATGCACACTCCAGCGCCGCAATCAGAAAGTGATCGAGGAAGCGCCCGCCATTGGAATGCCCGGCGGGTTGCGCGCCCGGATGACGGAAGCCGCCCTGTCGGCCGCACGCGCCGTCAACTATCTGGGTGCCGGAACAATGGAGTTTCTGGTGCCGGGAGGGCCGCTCAAGGAGGAGACGCCTTTCTATTTCATGGAGATGAATACCCGTCTGCAGATCGAGCATCCGGTGACGGAGCTGATGACGGGGCTCGATCTGGTCGAATGGCAGTTCCGGGTGGCGGCCGGCGAGCTGCTGCCGCTCGCGCAGAATGCGATCGAAGCCACCGGCGCCGCGGTCGAGGCGCGGCTCTATGCCGAGGACCCCGCGACCGGTTTTCTCCCCTCGCCGGGCAAGATCTGGCGCGCCCGCTTCCCGGAATGCGAAGGCATTCGGAACGATAGCGGCGTGGCGACCGGAAGCGAGGTCCCGCCCTACTATGACGCCATGATCGCCAAGATCATCGGTTACGGGGCGGACCGGGCCGCGGCTTATGAGCGGCTGCTCGCCGGGCTCGAAGCGACCCTCATTGCCGGCCCGCAGACGAATCTGGCTTTCCTTCATGCGCTTGCCATGCGTGCGAAAGCCGAAGGCGCCGCCCTCTCGACCCATTTCATCGAAGACCATCTTTCGGAGCTGACGGACGAACCGGAGGCGACTGGCATCATCGGGCCAGCCGCCAAGGCCCTACTCCTTTCACAGCAGGAAAAGGCGATGCGTCTGCGGCGCGCCTGTTCCGACGAGCCGCACAGCCCCTGGGATGCGAATGACGGCTTCGAGTTCGTCCCGCCGCGGGAGATGACCTATCATGTCGAAGCGGGCGGCGCGGAGCATCGTGTGACGCTTCGGTGGACGGCGGACGGGCCTCAGCTTGCCGACGATAGGGAAGGTGTAGAGACCGGCGCCGAGATCATTCCCGTCGATGATGGCGTCATCCTATGGCACGACATGCGCCAAACGATCGTGCGTTTCGCGCCGAAACGGCTGGGTGCCGCCAAAACCGCGGCCGGCGGCGTCCTGCGGGCGCCGATGTTCGGCAGGCTCACCAAGATCTTCGTGAAGGACGGCGACCGGGTCGCGCTTGGCGATCGGGTGGCGGTGGTGGAGGCGATGAAGATGGAGCACGTCCTCCATGCTCCGGTCGAAGGAGTGGTCAAATGCCTCCCGCACGGCGAGGGCGATCAGGTCGACTCCGGAGCCGTCATTGCCGAACTGGATATGGGCGGGCAGAATGCACCTGATTAAGCTTTGCGTAGGCGTCGACACGGTCGAGCAACTGGCGTCATGGCAGACGATCCGCCTGGAAAGGCAGCGCCGCACCGGGGCTGTCCAGGAGCTCGTGCATCGCACCCGGCACACGCCGCGCCAGCGTGCGGCCGTCTTGGAATCCGGCTCGCTTTACTGGGTCATCAAAGGATTCGTCAGGGCACGCCAGCGCATTCTCGACTTGCGGGAAGAAACGGATGCCGAGGGCCGGACGCTCTGCGGCATCGTGCTCGGTCACGAGCTGATTGCGACCAAGCCCCAGCCGCGACGCCCTTTTCAGGGATGGCGCTATCTCAAGCCCGAAGACGCGCCGGCGGATCTGGGCCCGGCGCAGGGCCTCGCCGACGACGATATGCCTGAAGCAATGCGCGCCGAGCTGGCGGAACTGGCGCTGATTTAAGCCGTCGGGCGAGGCTCGCAGTTACTTGACGGGCTTTCTATCCGGCCTTGGCGTGCCGCTCGATCGCCTCGACGATGAAGCGCTTGGCGTCCCCGACATCGCCCCAGCCCTTGGCCTCGACCCATTTCCCCGGTTCGAGATCCTTGTAATGTTCGAAGAAGTGCTGGATCTGTTCGACCGTGATCGGCGGCAGGTCCTTATAACTTTCGATGGCGTCGTAGCGCCTGGTCAGTTTTGGGACCGGCACGGCGATGATCTTTTCATCGACCCCGCTGTCGTCCTGCATCTTGAAGACGCCGATGGGGCGAACATTGATCACCGCACCCGGCATGATCGGGCGCGTATTGGCGACGAGCACGTCGATCGGATCGCCGTCCTCGGACAGAGTGTGGGGAACGAAGCCGTAATTGCCGGGATAGCGCATCGGCGTATAGAGGAAACGGTCGACAACGAGCGTTCCGGCCGCTTTGTCCATTTCATATTTGATCGGTTCGCCGCCGATCGGGACCTCGATGATGACATTGATGTCCTCGGGCGGGTCCTTGCCGACCGCAATCGCGTCGATTCTCATGGGAGCCTCTCTCGTCCAATGGCCGCATCCTGGCCAGGCAACCGCTTCAGGCTTGGCCGAACACGCCGTCCGGCAATTCCGCTACCAGATCGTCAAAGCTATCGTCGAGCGAAGGATTGCCGCAAGCGCCCTCCGCAACTAAGTCAGAACCGAAGGGCGGCAATGCAGAGCCTTAAGGGGCTGAACCGTTTCGATCCCGGGCATGACCGAAATCGGCCGTCTCGTGTGCTCTCGAGCGCAGACATTCAAGGCCGATCTCTTTCGTCCCTAGACGAAAGTTGGATCAGGACTTGCAGTCGCTCAGAAGAAAATTAGAATATACGTAATAACCGGCACGATAGGTGGCAGCCATGTTTCTACTGAACGCCATTCTGAGACGGACTGTCAAACAAGGCCGCCTCAAAGTCACTGACGCCGACGGCAAAGTCTATGAGTATGGAGATCCGGGCGCTCCGCTCGACGCGGCGATATCATTGCGGGACCCGGACACGGCCTGGCGCATTGCCCGAAACTCTGCATTGAACATCGGTGGCACCTATATGGACGGTTCCCTCGTGATCGACGAGGGAACCCTGTTCGCTTTCCTTCGGTTGCTGATCCTGAACAATCGGCGCTGGAACGAGAGTTTCTGGGGACAGGTTTTCGAGCGCGCGGACGACATCCTTTCCCTGCCCGCCGTCTTTAATCCGGTCAGCCGATCCCGAAAGAACGTCAAACATCATTACGATCTGTCCGGTGAGCTTTTCTCGCTCTTTCTGGACACCGATCGGCAATATTCCTGCGCCTACTTCCGTTCCGACGACGAGGCGCTCGATTCCGCCCAGCTCAACAAGAAGCAGCACATCGCGGCGAAACTGGATGTCCGGCCCAACCAGCACATTCTCGACATAGGCTCGGGCTGGGGCGGCCTTGCCTTATATCTCGCCCGGCACTATCCCGTGCGCGTGACCGGCCTCACCTTGTCCGACGAGCAGCACCGCGTATCGAATGCGCGCGCCCAGCAGCTCGGCCTTGAGGACCGGGTGACTTTCAAACTGGCCGATTATCGCCTCGAGAAGGAGCAATACGACCGTATCGTGTCCGTCGGCATGTTCGAGCATGTCGGCAAGCCGCATTTCTCACGCTTCTTCAGAAAGGTCCACTCGCTTCTGGCGCCTGACGGCGTCGCGCTCATCCATACGATCGGCTTTCAGACGCCGCCGGGGCCGATCAACCCCTGGCTCCGCCGGCATATTTTCCCCGGCGCCTATCTGCCGTCATTGTCCCAGCTTGCACCAGTGCTGGAGCGTCAGCGGTTCTGGCTGACGGATTTCGAGAATCTCAGGCTCCACTACGCCTTGACCCTCGCGGCATGGAACGAGCGTTTTCAGGCCAATCGGGAGCGCGTCGCCAATCTGTACGATGAGCGGTTCTGCAGGATGTGGGAGTTCTATCTGCAATCCGGCGAAGCGGGCTTCCGCTGGAGCGGCATAACGGTCTTCCAGCTGCAATTGACGAAGGAAATCGGTGTGCTGCCGATTACCCGCGACTATATGCTGCGCGAGGAGGAACGCCTCCGCAGGGCCGACCTCGGCGGGGAAGAGGCGCCTCGGGATCCGCTGTGGCAGCCGCCGCATAAGCCGGACGAGATCCGCACCCGCTCGGCGCATTGAGTGTCTTAAGTGCCTGACGAATTGAGTGAAGTTGTGTGTGCCTGCGTCAAGCAACTGCGCAGTTCGCTGTGCAAAACGGGCATGAGCCGCCTCTAGCAGGGCATAGAGGATTCCGGCCCGCCCGGAATCAACTAAGCTCGCCGCATGACACAGAAGCAAGTCGCTCCGCTCCATCTTCAGACCGTCACCGACGAACCGGCAATCCCCTTCCGGCAAGCCCCGCACAATATCGAGGCTGAACAGGCGCTCCTGGGCGCAATCCTGATCAATAACGAGGCCTTTGACCGGGTTTCGTCCTTTCTCGAGCCGCACCATTTTTTCGAGCCGCTTCACGGGCGGATTTACGAGATCGCGGCCAAGTTCATTCAGAGCGGCAAGAACGCAACGCCGATCACGTTGAAAAGCTTCTTCGACAATGAAGAGCCGATCGGCACGGTGACGGTTCCGCAATATCTGGGCCGGCTGGCGGCGCACGCGACCAGCGTCATCAATGCGGAGGATTACGGCCGCACGATTTACGACCTGTCCGTGCGGCGCGATCTCATTCTCCTCGGCGAGGACATGGTGAATGTCGCCTATGACTTGCCGGTCGATATGCCGCCGAAGAAGCAGATCGAGGACTCCGAGCAGCGTCTCTACGGTCTGGCCGAGCAGGGCAAATACGGCTCCGGCTTCATGACGTTTTCCAACGCTCTGAACGATGCCATCGACATGGCGTCACGCGCCTATGAGCGGCAGGGCGGGCTCTCCGGACTGTCGACCGGCTTGCGCGATCTCGATATCGCGCTCGGCGGTCTTCAGAACTCGGATCTGGTCATTCTCGCCGGCCGGCCTGCAATGGGAAAGTCCTCACTTGCCACCAATATCGGCTTCAATATAGCGAAAGCTTACCGGAGCGAGGTCAATGAGAACGGCGAGGAGGAAGTGGTGGACGGTGCGATTGTCGGCCTTTTCTCGCTGGAGATGTCCGCCGAACAGCTCGCAACCCGGATCATCTCAGAGCAGAGCGAAATTTCCTCCGAGAAGATCCGTAAGGGCCTTATCAGCGAAGAAGAATTCCACCGGCTTGTCAAAGCCACGCAGGACCTTCAGTCACTGCCGCTCTATATCGACCATACGGGCGGCATTACGATCGCCCAGCTCGCCGCGCGGGCGCGTAAGCTCAAGAGGCAGCGCGGACTGGGCCTCATCATCGTCGACTATTTGCAGCTTCTTGCCGGATCGTCGAGGCGTTCCTCGGAGGGCCGGGTGCAGGAGATAACGGAGATCACCACTGGCCTTAAATCCCTCGCCAAAGAGCTGCATGTGCCAATCCTGGCGCTGTCGCAGCTCTCCCGTCAGGTCGAGAATCGCGAGGATAAGCGGCCGCAGCTCGCCGATTTGCGCGAATCGGGCTCTATCGAGCAAGATGCCGACGTGGTTATGTTCGTCTACCGCGAAGAATATTATGTCCAGCGCGCCGAGCCCTCGATCACGAAGGTGGAGGAGCATCAGAAATGGCAGGATCAAATGGATCAAGTGCAGGGCATTGCCGAAATCGTCATCGGTAAGCAGCGCCACGGACCGACGGGCACGGTCCGCCTGCAGTTCACCGGTGAATACACACGCTTCTCCGATCTTGCCGATGAAAACCGTCTGCCCGCGCATCGTTTCTAGATCAACCCTCGTTCAAGTGGAATCACTTGGACGAGGTTAAGTTGATCTATATCAAAAGACGAGCGCAACTGTTCCCGCGTCCAACCCTGCCTTCGTGGGGACATGCTTGGACGCGCGTTGCGCTAGGCCGCGATGATGGCGATCGGCGCGGTCATGACCGGAAGGGGGAAAGCTGCTTGAACGGCCTGCTCGATGGCACAAGAGTCCCGGCTTCGGCGACCGGCGTTCTGGCGGTCGATCTTGGTGCGCTCGGGCGCAATTACGACACGTTGCGCGAGAGGGTCGGTCCCGCCGAATGCGCGGCCGTCGTAAAGGCGGACGGCTATGGCGTTGGCGCCACGCAGGTCGCCACGGCTCTTTCGGCCAAGGGCTGCCGGACATTTTTCGTCGCAACGCTCGATGAAGCGCAGACACTGCGCGCCGCAATTCCCGACGCCGCAATCTATGTGCTCGACGGTCTGTTTCCGGGCAGCGCGGCGGAATTCGCGGCCCATCGCCTCCGGCCCGTGCTCGACGACATGGCGGAAATCGAGGAATGGGCCGGTTTCTGCCGGGCCGGGGAGAAAAAACTGCCCGCCGCCATTCATATCGACACGGGGATGAACCGGCTCGGCCTCAAAACGGCCGATCGGCGGCGGCTCCTGGACCGCCCGGAATGGCTGAGCGGCTTCGAAGTCAGCCTGCTTATGAGCCATCTTGCCTGCGCCGACACACCGGCCCATTCGAAGAACAGGCGGCAACGCGATGAATTCGCCGCCTTCGCCGCTGCGCTCCCGGCGGCGCCATTGAGTTTGGCCAATTCGGCGGGGATCTTCCTTGGCCCGGATTTCGGCTTCGACCTCGTCCGGCCCGGTATCGCCCTTTACGGAGGCAATCCCTTCACCGGGCTCGCCAATCCGATGGAGCCCGTCATCCGTCTTTACGGGCGCATCATCCAGCTCGGCGAAGCCGCGCCCGGCGAAACCGTCGGCTATGGGGCCGCGCTCACGCTTGAGCGCCCTACGCGCTACGTCACCGTTGCCGTCGGTTATGCCGACGGTTATTTCCGGGCGCTCGGCTCGAAGGACGGGCGCAAGGGCGCCACGGCTCATCTCGATGGCCGGCCCTTGCCGATCCTCGGCCGCGTCTCCATGGACCTGATCGTGTTCGACATCACCGACCTGCCGCCGGACTGCGCTCGGCGCGGCGGCTTCGTCGAGCTGATCGGTCCGGAATTTACCGTAGATGACGCAGGCGAACTCGCCGGGACAATGGCGTATGAAATCCTGACCAGTCTCGGATCGCGCTACCTCCGGGTCTATACACAGGCGGACGGCGGAGGCGGCGCAAGCAAGGACCATCGGCATGGCAAAGATCGCGCGTGAATTCGTCTGCCAATCCTGCGGCGCGACAAGCCCGCGCTGGGCCGGCCGCTGTCCGGCTTGCGGGGAATGGAATACGCTCGCCGAGGAAGCGGCGGCGGCCTCTCCCATGGATGCGAAGGCCAAACGCAAAGGGCGCCCGTCCGCCGCTCAGCTCGAATCGCTGAACGACGAGACCGAACCGCTTCCGCGCCTTCAGACCGGGATCGGGGAATTCGACCGCGTGACCGGCGGCGGGCTTGCGCCTGGGGCCGCGATTCTGCTCGCTGGCGATCCCGGCATCGGCAAGTCCACGCTGCTCCTGCAGCTCGCCGCGCAACTGGCCGCCTCGGGCAAGTTGGCCGTCTATTTTTCCGGCGAAGAAGCCGCGCAGCAGATCCGGATGCGCGCCAAGCGGCTCGGCGTTGCGCAAACGCCCGTCGCGCTGGCGCCGGAGACCAACACATCGACGATCATTTCGACATTGGAATCCGGTCCGCCGCCGGACCTCATCGTCATCGATTCGATCCAGACGCTCTGGACCGACCTGCTCGAAGCCGCACCGGGCACGGTCAGCCAGGTGCGCGCATCGGTCCAGGCGCTTGTCGCCTATGCGAAGCGCAAATCCTCGGCGGTTGTTCTGGTTGGCCATGTCACCAAAGACGGCCAGATCGCCGGACCGAAGGTCGTCGAGCACATGGTGGATACTGTCCTCTATTTCGAGGGCGATAACAGCCATCTGTTCCGGCTGCTCCGCTCCGTGAAGAACCGCTTCGGCCCGGCAAACGAGGTCGGCGTGTTCGAAATGGGCAGCGCCGGCTTGAAAGAGGTGACGAACCCTTCCGAGTTATTCCTGGGCGAACGCGACGCCATAAGCCCCGGCGCGGCGGTTTTCGCAGGGGTCGAAGGCACAAGGCCGATCCTTGTGGAGATCCAGGCGCTCGTTGCCCCCTCGCCATTTGCCGCACCCCGTCGCGCGGTGGTCGGATGGGACGCCAACCGGCTTTCGATGATCCTTGCCGTCCTGGACGCCCGCTGCGGCTTCAAGCTCGGCGCCCAGGATATTTACCTTAATGTTGCCGGCGGCTTGCGTATTTCCGAGCCAGCTGCCGATGTGGCAGTGGCAGCGGCGCTACTGTCCGCACACTCCGGCGTTGCTTTGGGTGGCAATACCGTCTATTTCGGAGAAGTGAGCTTGTCTGGCGCAATACGGCCTGTCAGCCATGCGGCCATGCGGCTTAAAGAAGCCGAGAAGCTTGGCTTCACCGCAGCCGTCGCGCCTGCATTTGGCGAGGTCTCCGAAATCGCTTCCGGATTGCGGACGACGCCTCTCAAGCATCTCTCCGACCTGGCGGAGGAGTTCGTCGGCGACGTGGATGCTTCAGAACGACGGCGCGTGGCGGCAGGCTGAGGCAGGGATATGCAGACCGGCTGCAAAACGAGGATCGGATGAAGGGCGGTAAGACCGGAATATGTGCGGCTTCTGCCAATCGCGTTCCGTAATAGAGGTGGGGCATGCCGTTTCAATGGCTTGATGTCATCTTAGTTTTGATCATGCTGATCTCCGGCGCGCTCGCAATGTTGCGGGGCCTGACGCGCGAGATGCTCTCGATCATGTCCTGGGCGCTCGCGGCAGTTGCCGCGTTATTTGTCTATCCGCTCTATCGCGACCGCGTCCGCTATCTCATACAGCCCGATATTCTGGCGGACGGCGTGCTGATCACGACGGTCTTCGTTATCGTGCTGATCGTCGTAAGCCTGATCACGGTCCGGCTCTCCGATCGCGTCCTGGATAGCCGGGTCGGTGCTCTGGACCGAACGCTCGGCTTCATTTTCGGCCTCGTGCGCGGGCTGATCCTGGTCGTGATCGCTTATGAGCTTCTTATCGCTATCATGCCGAAAGACACGCTGCCGGGATGGGTGACGGAGGCGCGGGCGCTTCCGGTGATCGAGAGCACCGGGCGGGCGATTATTTCGCTGCTTCCGGACAATCCCACGTCAATCTTCAGTGGAGAACACGCCGATCTCAGGCCGGAGCAGCAAAAAGTTCTTCAGTATTTTGTCTTGAAAATGCCATATACCTCATCATATCGCATTACGTAACGTGTATGCAGTATTGTGGCCGCGAATAACTCGAAGCATTCCGACATGACCGAAAGGGAGGTCCGCATGGACGTCTCACGCCGCATGGCCGAGAATTTCCTCCTGTCTTCGCCGCCATGGCTGGTCGAAGACAAGCTCCGGGAAGAATGCGGCGTCTTCGGCATCTTCGACCATCCGGACGCTTCGGCACTGACCGTTCTGGGGCTCCATGCTCTTCAGCATCGCGGGCAGGAAGCCGCAGGCATCGTCACATTCGACGGCGAGCAATTTCACTCCGAACGCCGGCTCGGCCTCGTCAGCGAGCATTTCACCAAAGCGCCGGTCCTGGACCGCCTTCCCGGCCGTTCCAGCATCGGCCATGTCCGCTATTCGACGCAAGGAGAGACCGTTCTCCGCAATGTGCAGCCGCTCTTTGCCGAATTCGGCTCCGGCGGTTTCGCTCTCGGTCACAACGGAAATCTCACCAACGCCCGCACGCTGCGCGACAGCCTGATCAATTCCGGCGCGATCTTCCAATCGACCTCCGACACGGAGGTCGTTCTGCATTTGATTTCGCGCAGCCAGAAGCCGCGCATCATTGAGCGCCTCATCGAAGCCCTGCTGCAAATCGAAGGCGGCTATGCGCTTGTCTGTCTGACCAACAAGAAGCTGATCGGGGCGCGGGATCCGCTCGGCATTCGGCCACTCATGCTCGGAAAACTCGGCAACTCCTATGTTTTCGCCTCCGAGACCTGCGCCTTCGATATCATCGGCGCCGAATTCGTCCGGGAGGTCGAGAACGGGGAGATTGTCGTCGTCTCCAAGGACGGCATCGAGAGTCACCGGCCGTTTCCAAAGTCTCCCGCCCGGCCGTGTATCTTCGAATATATCTATTTCTCCCGGCCGGACTCCGTTCTCGGCGGCCGGTCCGTTTACGAGGTCCGCAAGAATTTCGGTGCACAGCTTGCGCGCGAGGCGCCGGCCGAGGCCGATGTCGTCGTGCCCGTGCCCGATTCTGGCGTTCCCGCGGCGATCGGCTTTGCGGAGGAGTCGGGGCTGCCCTATGAGCTGGGCATCATCCGCAATCACTATGTCGGCCGGACCTTCATCGAGCCGGAGCAGCGCATTCGCGCGCTCGGCGTCAAGCTCAAGCACAATCCGACCCTGAGCGTGGTGAAAGACAAGCGGATCGTGCTCATCGACGACAGCATCGTGCGCGGCACCACCGCCATAAAAATCATTAGCATGATGTATGAGCGCGGCGCCAAAGAGGTGCATATGCGCATTGCCTGCCCGCCGATCGCCTGGCCGGACTATTACGGCATCGACACGCCTGATCGGGAAAATCTTCTCGCGGCAAATCACTCGCTCGAGGAGATGCGCGAGTCCATGGGCTGCAACTCCCTCGCATTCCTCTCGGTCGATGGTATCTACAACGTTATGGGCTACGACCACCGTGACCCGGCGCAGCCGCAATTCACCGACCATTGTTTTACCGGCGATTATCCGACCCGCCTGCGCGATCTGGAAGACGCTCCGCCGGTACGCCAGCTTTCCCTCCTCGCCGAGGCGAGCTGAGCCTTTCCTATCCGTGTGCCGCCTCCGGTATCGAATCTAGCGCTTTGATCGCACCACACCATCCGCTATCTAAGCGGTATGAACGATACGCCTGACGACAATCAACGGATCGCGCTCGTGACCGGCGCCTCGCGCGGCATCGGCCGCGCCGCGGCCATCGCGCTCAGCAAGGCCGGATGCCACGTCATCCTGTCGGCCCGCACGACCGGCGGGCTGGAAGAGGTCGATGACGAAATCCGCGCGGCGGGCGGCAGCACCTCGATTCTGAAGCTGAACCTCGCCCATGGAGACAAGGTCGATGCGCTCGGGCCCACGCTTTACCCTCGCTGGCAAAGGCTTGACGTGCTCGTCGCTGCGGGCGGCATTCTCGGGCGTCTTTCCCCGCTTGGCCATGTGCCGACGGATGAGTGGGAGCAGGTCCTCAACATCAATCTGACCGCGAATTGGCGCTTGATCCGCTCGCTCGATCCGCTTTTGCGGCGGTCGGAAGCGGGACGCGCCCTTTTCCTCACTTCGCGCGCGGCACGCAAGATCCGCGCCTATTGGGGGCCGTACGCCGTTTCGAAAGCGGGTCTTGAGGCCCTCGTCAAGACTTATGCCGAGGAAGTCAGCACGACGCCGGTCAAGGTCAATCTGCTCGATCCGGGCCCGACACGGACCAGAATGCGCGCCCAGGCCTATCCGGGCGAGGATGCGAGCAGCGTGAAGCCGCCGGAGGATCTTGCGCCGCTGATCTTGAAGCTGACCTCACCGGACTGCGACGTCCATGGGCAGATCATTGCGGCAGAGGATTAGAGCGCGGTCGATTTAATCGGAGACAACAGCTCCGAAATGCCCGCGAAGCTTGTCCCCGCGGAGGCGGGGAGCGGGCATCCAGTATAGAGTTGTCTCTGCAGAGTCCTGGATCCCCGTTTTCACGGGGATTTCGGTTAGATTTGGGGAGACCGTTTCCGTTCAAATTGATCCCGCGCTGGATCGACCCCCGTTCAAGTGGAACCACTTGAACGGGGTTAAGTTGATGTATATCGATAAGTTAGCGCAACTGTTCCCGCGTCCGTTTGGACGCGCGTTGCGCTAGGTTCGTCCGGGCCAGCGTTCTGCTGCGAACATCGAGATCAGGGGCCGGCTTGTTTTTTCAAAAGGCGCATGATGGCCGAAACCGATGGTGGCGCTGGCTGCTGACCATCCTCGGAATGCTGGCCGTATTCTTCCTGGCGCAATTCCCGCTCTACGCGCTGATCGTTCAGGAGGCGGCGCGGCTCGGCATCAGTCCGCGGGCATTCTTGAGCGGCGGCCTTCCGGCCGGCGTTGACCGAAATTTGTTCCTGCTGTTTTTTCTGCTCCCATTCGTTCTGGGATTTGGCGCTTTCTGGGTCTTAATAAACTGGATTCATCGGAAATCCCTGCTGTCCGTGGTCACGGGCCGGGCGCGCTTCGACTGGCGGCGCGTCTTCGCGGGCTTCGTCTTCTGGTTCGCCCTTCAGGGCTTTGTAATTTTCGCGGTTGTGCCCGCTGGCTCCTATCAGTTTCAATTCGACCCTTGGGCATTCTTCCCACTGCTGGCTATAGCCGTCCTGGCGATTCCCGTTCAGACCAGTCTGGAGGAGGTGTTCTTCCGCGGTTATCTGATGCAGGGCATTTCCCTGCTAGCAAGGAACAAGCTGGTGCCCCTGATCCTGGTGACGGTGATATTCGCCGTCATGCACTATCCGAACCCGGAGTTCTCCAGCAACCATGGGATTGGGGCTACAGAATATCTTCTGATGAGCGCACTTCTGGGGCTTACGGCGGTCCTGGATGACGGCCTTGAACTGCCGATCGGGATACATGCGGCAAACAATGTCTTTTTGACTGCCGTCCTGAGCACGGCCGGCGGCACGCTTCAGACAAATGCGCTGTTTCAGACCAGCCTCGACGCGTTAGCGCAGCATTTCCTGTTGCTTTCGGTCCTGCCCTACCTGTTCGCGTTCGCTGTCCTGCCCCTGATGTTCCGGTGGCGCTTCTCCACGCTTCTTGAACCGACCGCGCCACTGGCCGATCCGCGCCGTGCGCAGAGCCTGGAACGCTAGATCAACCCTCGTTCAAGTGGAATCACTCGAACGAGGGTTGATCTAAAGTCCGTGGACAATTATCTCAGTGCGATCACGATAGCGGCAAGGTTGATCGTGGCTTTGTAGCTCAGGTCTGTTTTGTCGTATCGCGTATTCACGGATCGAAAGTCTTTGATTTTGCTAAAGTAATTCTCGATGAGATGACGCCACCGATATTTGACCCGATCGTGCGGGATCGGCTGTTTTCGATCCGCTTTTGATGGAATGACGGCCTCCGCTTCGCGCCTCTCCAGCTCGTCTCGTATAGCGTTATTGTCGAAGGCTTTGTCGCCGAGCAGAGCCTCAAATGTCAGTCCCCCGATAAGGTCCGAGGCACCGATGCTGTCATGGCGCTGCCCTGGCCACAAGGAAAAGCGCACGAGATTGCCCAAGGCATCGACCAGCGCCAAAATCTTCGTTGTCAGGCCGCCTTTTGAGCGGCCGATGGCCTGATCGAGAGTCCCCCTTTTGCGCCGCTTGCCTTCTGATGCACGCTAACGATCGTTCCGTCGATGAGGATATATTCGAAATCGGGCTCTCCGGACAAGGCATTGAAAATGCGACCGAAAACACCGGCCATCGCCCAACGGCGAAACCGCCGGAAGATGCTGTTCCAAGCCCCAAAGCCAGATGGCAAATCCCGCCAGGGTGCGCCGGTACGAACGCGCCACAGCACGGCTTCGAGAAACAGCCGGTTATCCCGAGCCGTCACACCGCAATCGCTCGCCTTGCCCGGCAAGAGCGGAGCGATAACACTCCATTGAGAATCCGAAAGCACGAAGCGTTCCCAGCGCATGCAAACCTCCCAAAAGGAAGTTTGAATCACTGTTCGAGGAAAATGTGAATCCCTTGATTGTCCACGGGCCCTAGCGCACTGACGCAAACATGAGATTCACAATGCTGGCGAAGCATGCGATGCATGGGTCATGGCTCAGAGTGTCAGCATCATTGTCTCCGCTGAAGAGCGTGCGCGGATCATTCTTCATTCTGCCGATCGATTGCCGGTGCTGGAGGTGGCTGGTCAACCATCCGCGCTGGGTGTTCCACTTTACCCCGACATCGGCGTCCTGGCTCAATGCCGTCGAGAGCTTCTTTTCAGCTGTCACTCGAAGACGCATCCGGCGCGGCGTCTTCAGATCGGTCGCCGAACTGGAAGACGCCATCCGACGCTATATCCTGGACCACAACCGCCACCCCCAGCCCTTCGTTTGGACCAAAACTGCCGATCAGATCTTCCAGAAGCTTCGACCACTCGCTGCACCTTCTGAATGAGTCAGTGCACTAGGGGCCCTCCCGCCAGGACTGTTCGGGTAACCGCCGATTTTGAGCGAAATGATTAAGCGGCGCTCGGAAGATATGGCGGCGGCCTGGCGGGACGTTCGGGCTCGACGCTTGGCTAGCCGCGGCTTTGAGATTTCCCAAGACGTTTCCGCAACCCAAAATAGATGCTTTTAAATATTTATCAACCATCAGTTGACCACCGAGTCTCCAGCGGCTACGCGGTTATGGGAGAATGCTCATAATGATTTGGGGGTCGTTTCATGATTGTCATCGTCGACGAGCGTGACACCGTGAAACAGGGTTATACGGCGTGGTTCGATCGCGAGGGGGTATCGGCGACGGGCTTTTGTGCGGCGGATTTCGGCAATTGGGTGAAGACCGTCTCCGATCCGGACATCAATGCCGTCGAAGCCTTCCTGATCGGAGACTGCGCCGACCGCCGTCATCTTCCCAGGATTATCCGTGACCGGAGCAGCGCTGCGGTTATCGCCCTGAACGATCAGAAATGTCTCGATGAAACGCTGGATCTCTTCGAGGCGGGCGCGGATGACGTTGTCCGCAAGCCTGTTCACGTGCGGGAGATCCTGGCTCGGATCAAAGCCATTCAACGCCGGATGAAAGGCGAGGAAAAAGGCAAACTCGTCGGCGATATTCGGGTATTTGCCGATGGGCGCGATCCCGAGGTGAAGGATGCAGTGCTGCCGTTGCCGCGCCGCGAGCGGCGTATTCTCGAATACCTCGTAAACAATCGCGGGCGGCGAGTAACCAAGAGCCAGATTTTCAACTTTGTTTACGGTCTGTTTGGCGAAGACATCGATGAAAATGTCGTCGAAAGCCATATCAGCAAGCTGCGCAAGCGGCTGAAACATCGGCTCGGCTACGACCCGATCGATTCCCAGCGCTATCTCGGCTACCGGCTCGTTTATGAGTAAAGCCGCCAGCGATCCGGATATACCGCGCCGCGCCCGATCCATCGATCCTTAAGAGATTCCAGCTTTCCGTTCGGGACCTCGTGACGTCCTGATGCGAGCGCGACTGTCCGCGTCCAAGTGAGGCCACTTGAACGAGGGTTGATTTGTGTGCGGGCGTCGGTGCGTCGAGATATGCGTGAATCTTGGTGACGGGATGATTGTGTGAAGGCGGCGTATCATGGGGGTGTTCAATGCCTCCACTTCTCCACCGAAGGAGCGATACGCCGTGTCCCAGGATAACGTCACCAAGCTGGTTCAGCCAGGAAGCTTTTCAGATCCTCTCACCGATGTGCTGCGCCAAGGCGCGCGAACATTGCTCGCCCAGGCAGTCGAAGCCGAAGTTGCGGCCTTCCTGGGCAAGCATGAGGATCTCAAGACCGAAGACGGCCATCAGCGCGTCGTTCGCCATGGCCATCTGCCGGAGCGCGAGATCATGACCGGCATCGGGCCGGTTGCCGTGCGCCAGCCGCGCGTGCGAGATCGGGGTACGGCTGGCGGTGACGAAGTAAGCCGCGTCCGGTTTACGTCGGCGATCCTGCCACCTTATGCCCGGCGCACCAAGAGCCTCGAAGTGCTACTGCCGATCCTCTACCTCAAGGGCATCTCGACTGGCGATTTTGCCGAGGCGTTAGCCGCCTTGCTTGGGCCGGATGCGCCTGGCCTTTCGGCTTCGACCATCGGGCGGCTGAAGGAGACCTGGTCGGACGAGCACGCGCGTTGGCGGAAGCGCGACCTTTCGGCACGCCGCTATGTCTATGTCTGGGCGGATGGTATTTATCTGCAAGCGCGGCTTGAGGACGAGAAGCAATGCATTCTCGTGATCATCGGGGCGACGCCCGAGGGCAGGAAGGAGCTTGTCGGCTTCACCGACGGCGTCCGTGAAAGCGCACATGACTGGCGCGAACTTCTGCTCGATCTCAAGCGGCGCGGCCTTGTCATCCCGCCGAAGCTCGCGGTTGCCGACGGCGGTCTCGGGTTCTGGAAGGCACTTGGTGAGATCTGGCCGCAATGCCGCGAACAGCGCTGTTGGGTTCATAAGACCGCCAACGTTCTGAACAAGCTACCGAAGAGCCAGCAGCCAAAAGCCAAGCGGCTGTGCCAAGAAATCTGGATGGCGGAAACAAAAAGCGATGCCGAAACTGCGTTCGATGCCTTCATCGAAACGTACACTTTGAAGTACGAGAAGGCTGCGACATGCCTCGCCAAGGATCGCGATCCGCTGCTCGCTTTCTATGACTTTCCCGCCGAGCATTGGGTCCATCTGCGCACCACGAACCCCATAGAAAGTACGTTCGCGACCGTCCGTCACCGAACCGTTCGGGCGAAGGGCTGCCTGTCAAACAAGACGGCACTGGCCATGGTCTTCAAGCTTGTCGATGGCGCCCAGAAAACCTGGCGCCGGCTAAATGGGCCGGCGCAGTTGCCAAAAATCATTCGGGGTGTGAAATTCTCAGATGGACTTGAGGTTGCCGCAGACGGCCAGCATCAAGCCCAAACCGCCGCCGCCTGATCCATCAGGCCGTCACCAAGATTTGGAGATAGCTCAATGGCATTTCGGCCTTCTCGGGAGCTACCGCTACTGCGACAGGCAGAAACGCCCGTTCGCTGCTCGGCGCCGTACCGCCTTCTCTCGCCTTGCGCCGCCAACGGAACAACAGGCTCGGCTTGATCCCGTGCCTCCGCGCAACAGCGGAGACATTCGCGCCAGGAAATGCGGCCTCGGCGACAATCGCCTGCTTCTCCTCATCACTCCACCGCCGACGGACATCGGCAACGATCGCATGGTGGCACCGAAAATTGTCTCCAGACATAGGCACGGACGCAGCTCCAGTGATGATCAATCGTCACCACAAGAGCTGCATCCTACTGCCTCAGCAAGGCGGCCTTCGCCGGACGGATACGCCTCGTCAATGGCTGGCCCATGAGCAAGATCGATGAACTAATGCCATAGGCTGATGCCGCAGCGCCCCCTGAACGCGCCGTGGCCTGAGAACATCGCTTACGTCGCAGCTCCCTGGCGGAGGGCCTTCGGTGAGGCCGGCGGGCGGCTCCGTCTCGGCAGACGAGCCGCTAGGCACGGAGAAACGTCCGATAGTGGAAGAGAGACATGGAGAGGGGATTTCCGCATGAAATGGCATCCTTTGTATGCCTGGCAACGACCTACTCTCCCGCTTTAGCAGTACCATCGGCGCTGGAGTGTTTCACGGCCGAGTTCGAGATGGGATCGGGTGGGGGCACTCCGCAATAATCACCAGGCAAACAAAAGACGCCTAAATGATCTGGTCGATTCAAAGCCGCAAACGGGCATTGATTAATGAGAGCAATCAAGCCGATCGAGCTATTAGTACTGGTTAGCTTCATACATTGCTGCACTTCCACACCCAGCCTATCAACGTGGTGGTCTTCCACGGCTCTCAAGGGAGAACTTGTTTCGAGGTGGGCTTCCCGCTTAGATGCCTTCAGCGGTTATCCACTCCGTACATAGCTACCCTGCACTGCTGCTGGCGCAACAACAGGTCCACCAGAGGTACGTCCATCCCGGTCCTCTCGTACTAAGGACAGCTCCTCTCAATTCTCCTACACCCACGGCAGATAGGGACCGAACTGTCTCACGACGTTCTGAACCCAGCTCACGTACCGCTTTAATTGGCGAACAGCCAAACCCTTGGGACCTGCTCCAGCCCCAGGATGCGATGAGCCGACATCGAGGTGCCAAACAACCCCGTCGATATGGACTCTTGGGGGTCATCAGCCTGTTATCCCCGGCGTACCTTTTATCCGTTGAGCGATGGCCCTTCCACGCGGGACCACCGGATCACTAAGGCCGACTTTCGTCTCTGCTCGACGTGTCAGTCTCGCAGTCAGGCTGGCTTATGCCTTTGCACTCGACAGCTGATTTCCGACCAGCTTGAGCCAACCTTCGCGCGCCTCCGTTACTCTTTGGGAGGCGACCGCCCCAGTCAAACTACCCACCACACACTGTCTCGGATCCGGATAACGGACCGCGGTTAGACATCCATGACTGTAAGGGTGGTATTTCAAGGTTGGCTCCACGCCAGCTGGCGCCAACGCTTCAAAGCCTCCCACCTATCCTACACATGCAGTTACGAATGCCAATGTGAAGCTATAGTAAAGGTGCACGGGGTCTTTCCGTCTAACCGCAGGAACCCCGCATCTTCACGGGGAATTCAATTTCACTGAGTTTGCGTTGGAGACAGCGGGGAAGTCGTTACGCCATTCGTGCAGGTCGGAACTTACCCGACAAGGAATTTCGCTACCTTAGGACCGTTATAGTTACGGCCGCCGTTTACCGGGGCTTCAATTCGGAGCTTGCACTCCTCCTCTTAACCTTCCGGCACCGGGCAGGCGTCAGACCCTATACGTCGCCTTGCGGCTTCGCAGAGCCCTGTGTTTTTGGTAAACAGTCGCAACCCCCTGGTCTGTGCCACCCCCGACTGCTTGCGCAATCGGAGGTCTCCCTTCTCGCGAACTTACGGGAGCATTTTGCCGAGTTCCTTCAACGCAGTTCTCTCAAGCGCCTTGGTATGCTCTACCAGTCCACCTGTGTCGGTTTAGGGTACGGTCTGATGGGGGGCTATTTCCTGGGACTTCTTCACCGCCAGATCAATCCAATAAGACCTGACAATTTACAAAATCCGTCACCATCCCCTGGCCTAGGAATATTAACCTAGTTCCCATCGTCTACGGCTTTCGCCCTCGACTTAGGGGCCGGCTAACCCTGCGCAGATTAGCTTTACGCAGGAACCCTTGGACTTTCGGCGAGAGTGTTTCTCACACTCTTTATCGTTACTCATGTCAGCATTCGCACTTCCGATACCTCCAGCATACCTTACGGTACGCCTTCACAGGCTTACGGAACGCTCCGCTACCGCGTGACTTGCGTCACACCCGCAGCTTCGGTGCATGGCTTTAGCCCCGTTACATTTTCGGCGCAAAAACCCTTATTTAGACCAGTGAGCTGTTACGCTTTCTTTAAAGGATGGCTGCTTCTAAGCCAACCTCCTGGTTGTTTTGGGGTTTTCACATCCTTTCCCACTTAGCCATGACTTAGGGACCTTAGCTGGCGGTCAGGGTTGTTTCCCTTTCCACTACGAACGTTAGCACCCGCAGTGTGTCTGCCGGATAAGACATCCCGGTATTCGGAGTTTGGTTAGGTTTGGTAATCCGGTGAGGACCCCTAGCCCATCCAGTGCTCTACCCCCGGGAGCATACATCCGACGCTCTACCTCAATAGATTTCGCGGAGAACCAGCTATTTCCGAGTTTGATTGGCCTTTCACCCCTATGCACAAGTCATCCCAAGACTTTTCAACGTCAATGGGTTCGGTCCTCCAGCCGGTGTTACTCGGCCTTCAACCTGCTCATGCATAGATCACCCGGTTTCGGGTCTAATCCGACGAACTGAACGCCCTGTTCAGACTCGCTTTCGCTGC
>CAVVOX010000004.1:0-250000 GCA_963749875.1 uncultured Alphaproteobacteria bacterium | reverse complement strand
ATGGGGTCGTCGACTTTTATAACCCGGAAGGGTCGAATTCGCGCAAGTTCCTCATGCGCAAGCCTATCAAATCAGGCCGGTTCACCTCCGGCTTCGGCTACCGGCGTCATCCGTTGCTCGGCATACGGAAGATGCACACGGGCACCGATTGGGCCGCGCCGAGGGGAACGCCAATCATGGCTGCAGGAAACGGAACGGTTGAGGTCGCGGGGCGCCACGGCGGCAATGGCAATTATGTCCGCATCCGGCACGGCAATGGCTACAAGACCGCGTACAGCCATATGAAGCGCATCGCGCCAAATATAAAGAAAGGCGTGAAGGTCCGGCAGGGCGAGCTGATCGGCTATGTCGGCACGACAGGCCTGTCGACCGGCCCGCACCTTCACTATGAGGTGCTGATCAATAACCGCTTCACGAACCCGCTCAAGATCCACGTCCCGCGCAGCCGCAAGCTCAACGGACGTCTCCTTGCCGAATTCAGAAAAGAGTTGCAGCGGATCGACGAGCTGATGCATCGCGCGCCCGTGAAGACGCGGATTGCGGCGATCGACGAATAGTCACGGGCACCGAGACGGCAGCTTGGCCTGAAATTCCGGGGCCGAGCCGTGACGATGAATTGTCAGTGCGGGGCGCCGACCTTTCGTATCGACTCGAGGAAGTGGTCGGAAAAATCAACCTTGAGCGCGACCCAGAGAAGCAGGTGATCTGAGATCTGCCAGGTTCGCCATTGGCTTGCATAATAACCCTGCGGCCCGCCATTCCACAGATCGGCCGCCTTTTCCGCGGGCATGAGGTCGTGATAGGCCGCGAAGTCCTCCTCATTGTCGCGGAACACGGCGTCGAAAGGACGAAAGGCGCCGCTGCCGGCAAGCTCCAGCCGGTCCTCGACGAAGCGGAATGCGATTTGATCGTAATAATGCTGAGGATCGAGGCTGGCGCGGCGGCGCGTCAAAGCCTCCGGCACATCGAATCCATACCGTTCGAGAACGCGCGAAAACAAGTCGGAGGGCGCGCCGACGCCGAAATCGCCAAGGAGAATGTAGTCCTCACGCTCGCGGTCCTGCCGGTCCTTCAGGAAACGGCCAATCGTCTCCAGCCGCGCGATGTGCCGTTCGAGCTGTTGCGATTTCAGACCGTCATAACGCAAATGCAGGGCGCAGAGATTGAAATTGAAACCGCCGGCCGCCTGAAAAGCGGCGAGAAACGGCGCCCGCTGGAATGCCAGCTCGGCCGTTTCGTTCCCTTCCGTCATCCCGCCGCGGGGCGCCGTGCTCTGCCCGCCGGGAAGCACGATTTCGCCGGCGATCTTTCGGAACATCAGCCGCGATTGCCGGAAGACGAATGCGATCCGTTCCTCGGAACCGGTCGCGCTTTCGATCGCGTCGGTGGTGATATAGTCCCATTCCGGACCGAGGATCGCCAACAGCGCCTCAAGCGCATCGAGGTTCCGGTTGACCTCCTGGAGAGCGACCAGGTCGAAGGCGGAGATGATTTCAGCGATATAGTAGAAGGACTCGCGCAGACGCGGCCCGTGCCCGAAGCGGTTCGAATCGAAATCGCGAAGATTCCAGGTTGCGATCAGCAGCGAGTTACGGCCGGCGCGCTCCGTCACTTCGGACCGCAATTTCTGACGCAGCGCCAACAGACGCTTAGCCGTGCGGACCTTCTCGGTCGCGTCCATCCATCGCTTAATGGGCAGGTATGAGGGCATAAGCGGTCGCGCCAGCAGCGATTCGTCCCGATCCCTCCATCGCAATGCTTCGCTCTGCCATTGTCAAGCAGGGCTGACGGCGGAGGCCGGGTTAGCCACAAGCGCCGCCATAAGGGAGCCGGTGCGCGCCGACCGATCTCAGAAAAATGGCGGCCCAGGGCTGCCATTTTCATTTCGCATGCGCCTTCCTAACGCGCGATCACTGCAAATCTCGCCGAAGCCCTGCGGCCGTCATTGCGAACGACCGAAGGGAGTGTGGCAATCCATCGCCGACAGACGCGGCACGGCTGATGGATTGCTTCATCGGCTCCGCCTCCTCGCAAAAACGCTGGCGGGGAGAGGTGTGTTTGCACCAAATCTAAGCCAGCGCTAGGCCGCGGCGCGCTTGATGCTTTCGCCATTGATGATCAGGCCGGCGTCATTCGCAGAAATGGTTACCGTGTCGCCATCCTTGATCTTGCCATCCAGAACAAGCTCGGAAAGCGGGTCCTGTACGCTCTTTTGAATGACGCGCTTGAGCGGCCGCGCCCCGTAAGCCGGATCGTAACCTTCCGAAGCGAGCCACTCGCGGGCCGCCTCATCGAGCCGCAAGCTCATCTTCCGCTCATCGAGCAGTTTCTGCAGCCGCGCAATCTGAATATCGACGATCGCGGCCATCTGATCGCGTCTCAGACGGTGGAACACGAGGATCTCATCGACGCGATTGAGGAATTCCGGGCGGAAATGTCCGCGAACCACGTCCATGACACGCGCCCGGACGATCTCCGGATCCTCGCCTTCGCCCTGCTGCACCAGATATTCGGAGCCCAGATTGGATGTCATGATGATCATCGTATTGCGGAAATCGACCGTGCGGCCCTGTCCGTCCGTCAGACGTCCATCATCAAGCACCTGCAGGAGCACGTTGAAGACATCCGCATGCGCCTTTTCGATCTCGTCGAAGAGCACGACCTGATACGGCCTGCGGCGGACGGCCTCGGTTAACGCGCCGCCTTCCTCATAGCCGACATAGCCGGGAGGCGCGCCGATCAGCCGGGCAACGGAGTGCTTCTCCATATATTCCGACATGTCGATACGGATCATCGCCTGTTCGTCATTGAACAGGAACGCTGCCAAGGCGCGGCTGAGCTCGGTCTTACCGACGCCGGTCGGACCAAGAAACATGAAGGAACCGATCGGCCGGTTCGGGTCCTGAAGCCCGGCGCGAGACCGGCGCATGGCCGTCGAAACCGCGCGAACCGCCTCTTCCTGGCCAACAACGCGCCGGGACAGCGCTTCCTCCATGTGCAGGAGCTTCTCCTTCTCGCCTTCGAGCATCTTCTCGACGGGAATGCCGGTCCAGCGAGACACGACGCCCGCAATATGGTCCGGTGTGACAGCCTCTTCCACCATCCGTGTGCTCGCCGCACCGTCACCCGTTTCCATCTGGTTCAGCTTCTTCTCGAGCTCCGGGATGATGCCGTAAGCCAGCTCGCCGGCGCGCTGCAGATCGCCTTTCCGCTGCGCCTGCTCGAGCTCGATGCGCCGGGCATCCAGTTCCTCCTTGATCTTCTGTGCGGAGGAAAGCTTGTCCTTTTCATCCCGCCAGCGCTGGGTGAGCGCATCGGATCTCTCCTCGATCTCGGCGATTTCCTTCTGCAGCCGGTCGAGCCGGTCCTTCGAGGCCTGATCGTTCTCCTTCTTCAATGCCTCGCGTTCGATCTTGAGCTGGATCAGGCGGCGGTCGAGCTCGTCCAGTTCCTCCGGCTTGGAGTTCGACCTGCATCCGCAGGCGGCTGGCAGCCTCATCGACGAGGTCGATCGCTTTATCGGGGAGGAAACGGTCGGTGATGTACCGATTGGAGAGCGTAGCCGCGGCGACGAGCGCACTGTCGGTGATCCGAACCCCGTGATGGAGTTCGTACTTCTCCTTCAGTCCGCGCAGGATCGAGATCGTGTCCTCGACGGTCGGCTCAGAGATAAAGACCGGCTGGAAGCGCCGGGCGAGCGCCGCGTCCTTTTCGACATTCTTGCGGTATTCGTCGAGCGTCGTCGCGCCTACGCAATGAAGTTCGCCGCGGGCGAGCGCAGGCTTGAGGAGGTTCGACGCATCCATCGCGCCGTCGGCCTTGCCGGCCCCGACCAGCGTGTGCATTTCGTCGATGAACAGGATGATCCCGCCTTCATCGGCCGAGATTTCCTGCAGGACCGCCTTCAGCCGCTCCTCGAACTCGCCGCGATATTTCGCGCCAGCGATCAGTGCACCCATGTCGAGGGCGAGAAGGCGCTTGTCCTTCAGGCTTTCAGGCACGTCGCCGTTGACGATACGCTGCGCCAAGCCCTCCGCGATCGCGGTCTTGCCCACGCCCGGTTCGCCGATCAGCACGGGATTGTTCTTCGTACGGCGTGACAGAACCTGAATTGTACGGCGGATCTCCTCGTCGCGCCCGATCACCGGATCGAGCTTGCCTTTCGACGCTTCCTCGGTCAGGTCACGCGCATAGCGCTTGAGCGCGTCGTAGGACTGTTCGGCCGAGGCGCTGTCCGCCGTTCGGCCTTTGCGAATGTCGTTGATCGCCGCATTCAGACTGACCGGCGTCACGCCCGCATCCGCAAGGATACGGCTCGTATCGGCCTCTTTCTCCATGGCAAGCGCCATGAGCAGACGTTCGACCGTCACATAACTGTCGCCGGCCTTTTCGGCGAGCTTTTCAGCCTGGTCGAAGATCTTTGCCAGCGCCGGAGCCATGTAGAGCTGGTCGGCTCCGCCGCCCGAAACCTTCGGCATCTTGGCAAGGGATTCCTCGGTCTTCGCCAAGGCATCGCCCGGCCGGCCCCCGGCGCGCGAGATCAATCCCGCGGCAAGCCCCTCGGGATCGTCAAGCAGCACCTTCAGCAAATGTTCGGGTGTAAGACGCTGCTGTCCCTCTCGAACGGCGAGCCCCTGGGCAGACTGCAAGAATCCGCGCGACCGTTCGGTAAATTTCTCAAAATTCATCATTGTCCTCCGTGGCACGCGACCGGCGCCTGATCAGCACGTTCCGACACGCCCTATATTCTTTGAACTTGAAGGCCCTGAAGCGGCGTCCTCACGGCTTAATATAGGATTGCAGCCGTGCCGCAAAAGGGGGCATGATCCGCCTCCCACATCAAATGGCCACGACATGGAAAATTCGGAAAAAATTGAGATCGTTTCGCTCTATCGATATCCGGTGAAAGGCCTCAGCCCGCAAAGGCTCGACCACGCCGCCATCGAGCCGGGCGAGACGATCCCCTGGGACAGGGCATATGCGATCGAGAACGGGCCAGGCCGCTTCAATCCGGCCGAGCCGAAATATCTGCCGAAGGTCAATTTTCTGATGCTGATGCGGAATGAACGCCTTGCCGGGGTTCAGACGGAGTTCGACGAGACGAGCCAGACCCTCGTGATTTACCGCGATGGCAAGCAGGTGACGCAGGGCGCGCTGGGGACGAAGCTGGGCCGGCAGATCATCGAGCAGTTTATCGCCGGTTACATGCAAGGCGATCTGAAGGGGCGGCCCCGCATCGTTTCAGCGCCCGGACACAGTTTCTCCGATGTCGCGGCCAAATGTCTGCATCTGGTCAATCTGGCCTCGATCCAGGATCTGGAAAAAGCTACCGGCCAGACGCTCGATCCGCTTCGCTTTCGGGCCAATGTCTATTTCGAGGGAACAGGGCCATGGGCGGAGCAAAAATGGGTCGGACGCACAATCAAGGCCGGCGGCACACGATTGAAAATCATCGACGAGACCATCCGCTGTGAGGCGACGAACGTCAATCCCGAGACGGCGCAACGGGACGCTGCGATCCCGCCGACATTGCTGCGGGTCTTCGGGAACGCCTCGCTCGGCGTCTATGCTACGGTTGTGGAGGGCGGCGAGATCAAACCTGGCGACAGGCTGGAAATCGAGGCCTGAAGGCGGCGCGCGCGCTGATTAAGCCGTCGCCTCATCGGAGGTATGGTCCTCGCTCTGCGCATCAGCCGCTTTGCCGTTTGCGCTGTCATTTTCAGATGCTGAAGAACGGCTGGCCCCATTGCCGGGATAGCGGCGCCGGCGGCGCTTGCCGGTCTCGGCCTCGCTACCCGCATCACTTCCAGCGTCCGCTTTCGGCGCATTGGCTGTCGCCGCGTCGGCTGCCGGCTCTTTAGCCGCCGCAGGCTGAACGTCAGATGGCTGATCGGATTCCGCGGAAGCAGGCTGCGGCACCGGTTCCTGCGACGGCTGAGCGCTGATTTGCGGCTGCGACTGTTCGCGGCCGGCCGCACCACCATCACGGGTTCCCCGGTGCACGCCATTGACCGCCTGCACCGCCTCCCCGCCATTAGGCACGGCCGGCTGAGCGGTCTGCGCCTGTGCGGCCATGATGATGCGATTGTAGTGCTCAGCATGCTGAAGGTAATTTTCGGCCATGATCGTATCGCCGGACGAAGACGCATCCCTTGCGAGAGTCGCGTATTTTTCGGCGATCTGAGAAGCGGTGCCCCGGATTTTCACATCGGGTCCGCTCGACTCGAAGTTACGGGACAGTGGACTCTGCCCCTTGCGGCTATTGTTTGAGCTGCTACTGCTACCGCCACGGCCCCTGCCGCGCCTGTTTTGCTGTCCTTGCCTCATGGGCTCCCATCTACGGTTATTATCGGAATGCGCAAACGGCAAAAAGGTGAAGCCGCCGCCGCGCTTCGGTTGCTAAAACTTGGAATCTTGCCCAAATCTCTAACCAGCTTTTTCGTGCAGGCCACCGAGCCGTTGGACCTTATAAGACGCGCCTGCGGAGCCCGCGTCGGTTCCACCGTTCCAGTCCAACCTCAAGGGAGACTGCTCATAACGCGATCATTCGTCGCCGTAATATGAAGCGGTTAGCCAGATCCCTGTATCGCAGAAAATGAACCGATTTGCAGCGAACGGCGCCAGAGAAGTCTAAATGCCAAGCGCATTCTCTGTATCTGAGCGGCGCTGCAGATCTCTGCCCTTCGTGGCTTTTCGAATCCGTGCTTAAAAGCTAGCGTGATCAAGCAGAATTTCCAACCATTTTTTTAGTCGAGGCGCTAACGCGGCGCTGTCTGTCGCTTTATGGCAACCACTCGGTTAACCCCGGCCAGATCAGCGTAGGAGCGGACAGCCTCTTCACCGCCGCACCATCCCGCCTCACGAAAAATCGTTACGATTTCCGCTGCTTGACCCATCCCGGCCTCGAGCAGCATCCAACTCCCGGCTTTCGCGAGACTGCGACAGTCTTGCGCGATGGATCGGTAGGCGTCAAGACCGTCGAGGCCGCCATCCAGCGCCAGCGGCGGATCGAAATTGCGGACCTCCGCGGCGAGCCGGGCAATGTCGTCTCTCCTTATATAGGGTGGATTTGCGAGAATTACATCAAATTCCCCGCCGACCGCCGCCGACCAGTCATTACAGACGAATGCGCATCGCGACGTCAGCGACCGTTCGCGCGCATTCTCACGCGCGATCCGGAGCGCGGCGGGATCGAGATCGGTTCCGAGACCCCAGGCTTCGGGTAATTCGGCGAGCAGCGACAGAAGAATGCAGCCCGACCCGGTTCCGAGATCGACGATCCGCAAAGCCTGGCCGCGCCGCCCTTCCTCTTCGAGAACGCCGAGCGCCGTTTCGATCAATGTCTCGGTGTCCTGCCGGGGATCGAGCACCGCCGGGCTTATCCGATACTCGTTGGCCCAAAACGCCCGTTTGCCGAGAATACGCGACACCGGCTCGCCCGCCAGACGCCGCTCCGCGCAGACCTCGACGGTTCTGGCTTCCGCGGCATCAAGCGGATGATCGGGGCTTAGGAGATAGGATTCGAGCGACAGGCCGCAAGCATTGAGAACGATCGACCGGGCATCGATTTCCGGCGTCGCAATCCCTGCGTCAGAGAACCGCCGGGCCAGACCCGCGATCGCTATCCGCAGCACGGGCGGCTCGGCGAGCCGTACCGCCGGGGAAATCACCGCCTCAGGCATCGGCCATTTCCTCTATCTCGGCCAGCTGGCTGGCCTGGTAATCGGTCGTCAGCGCGTCGATCAGCTCGTCGAGCCCTTCGCCTTGCAGAACCTGCTGCAAATTGTAGAGCGTCAGATTGATACGGTGATCGGTGACGCGGCCTTGCGGAAAATTATATGTTCGGATCCGCTGCGAACGGTCGCCGCTGCCGACCTGCTCTTTGCGCTCCGCCGCGCGTGCCTGAGCGGCCTTGGTCCGCTCCATGTCGTAAAGGCGCGCTCTGAGCACCTGCATGGCACGCGCCCGATTCTGATGCTGCGACTTCTCGCTGGACGTCACGACGATACCGGTGGGCAGATGCGTGATGCGGACCGCGCTGTCGGTCGTGTTGACGTGCTGCCCGCCCGCGCCGGACGCGCGCATCGTATCGATCCGCAAATCCTCCGGGCGAATCTCGAGATCCACCTCCTCGGCCTCGGGGAGAACCGCAACCGTCGCCGCCGATGTGTGAATGCGCCCGCTCGCCTCCGTCTCGGGCACGCGCTGCACCCGGTGGACGCCGGACTCGAACTTCAGCCGCGCAAAGGCGCCCTTGCCGCTGAAATTCGCGATGACTTCGCGGTATCCGCCTTTGCCGGTCTCGCTCTCCGCAATGATCTGAACCTTCCAGCCCTTCAGCGCGGCATAGCGCTGATACATGCGGAACAGATCGCCGGCAAACAGCGCTGCTTCTTCGCCGCCGGTTCCCGCCCGGACCTCGACGATCGCATTCTTCTCGTCCGCAGCATCCTTCGGCAGCAGGACCAGACGGAGTTCATGGATCAGCGTTTCGACACGCTCTTCGAGTTCCGGGATCTCGGCGTAGGCGAGATCGATCATCTCGCGGTCAGAGCCTGGATCGTTCACGATCGAGCGAAGGCCGGCCAGCTCCTGGTCGGCGTCGTCATAATTGCGAATGATCGCCACGATGGGATCGAGTTCGGCAAATTCCTTGGACAAGCTTACGAAGGTTTCCTGGTCGGGACCTTCCGCAAGCTGTCTCTGAACGAGCTCCCAGCGAGCGACCAGCCTGTCGAGCTTTTCTTTCGGCACCGCAGTCATGAGGTATGGCTATTAAAATCCAGCGAGGTTGCAGACCATAAATGGGAAGATCGCCGCAGAATTCATCGCCCAATTCGGCGAGCGCGGCCTAAATCGGGCGCGAGGGCGTCGCTAGACCGGAATATCGTGGGCACGGGCGAAATCGGCGAGGCGGTCACGAATGTCTTCGCGCCCATGCTCCGCCAAGTCAAGTACATAGCGCTCGATTTCGGTGGCGTTGGTCGCCAGGATCATGGCCTTGACGGGCCCGATCGATGCCGGCGCCATGGAGATGGAGCGATAGCCCAAACCGATGAGCGCGAGAGCCTCAATCGGCCGCCCGGCCATCTCGCCGCACAGGGTCACCGGCACATTGTGCCGCCGGGCTTGCACGAGGATATGGCGCAAGACCCTCAGCGCCGCCGGACAAAGCACGTCGAAACGGCTGCTGACCCGGTTGTTGCTCCGGTCCGCGGCAAACAGGAATTGCAAAAGGTCGTTGCTGCCGACGGAGACGAAGTCCACCCGGCAGAGCAGCTCATCGAGCTGCCACAGCATCGAAGGGACCTCGATCATCGCACCAAGCGCGAGTTTCGAAGGGCCGGGCCGGTGGTGCCGCCGAAGGTGGGCCAGGTCTTTTTCGATCAGCCGCCGGGCCTCGACGAATTCCTTGACCTCGGTGAGAAACGGCAGCATCAGGCGCAACTCGCGTCCGGCCGATGCCGTCAGCAGCGCGCGAATCTGGGTCCGGAACAATCCGGGGCGGTCGAGCGCGATCCGGATTGCGCGCCAGCCGAGCGCCGGATTTTCCTCGGTCGTCGATTGCAGATAAGGCAGAATCTTGTCCCCGCCCACATCCAGCGAGCGAAAAACGACGGGTTTCGGCCCGGCGCCATAGATGATCCGCCGGTACATATCGGTCTGCTGCTGGATGCGCGGAAAAGTCGATGCGACCATGAATTCCAGCTCGGTCCGGTACAGCCCGACGCCGTCGGCGCCGGATTGCGCCAGATGCGGAAGATCGACCTGCAGGCCCGCATTGATGTTGAGCTGCACGCGCTCCCCATCCTTCGTGACCGCCGGCGTATCCCTCAGCTTTTCATATTGCGCCTGACGCCGCGCGCGGAACCGCGCCTTGTCGGCATAGGCGCGAATGACTTCGAGCGACGGGCGGATATGGAATACGCCCGAATCGGCATCGAGAACGGCAGGATCACCGGGATCGACTTCTTCAAGGACTTCCCTGGCATACCCGATGGCGGGGATGTTGAGCGCCTTTGCGACGATCGCCACATGGCTCGACACACCGCCCTCCGCGAGCACCAGGCCGCGAACCCGCTTCCGATCATAGTCGAGCAACTCGGCCGGCCCCATATTGCGCGCAACGAGAATCGTGTCACGGGGAAGGTCGGTATTGGCCGCGGTCCCGGCCCGCCCCGTCAGGAAGCGCAAGAGCCGGTTCGACAGATCGTCCAGATCGTGAAGACGTTCGCGCCAGAACGGATCGGACTGCCGCATGGTGCGTGTGCGCTGATTGCTCTGCACTTTTTCAACCGCGGCCTCGGCCGTCAAGCCGGCGGTGATCGCCTCCTGAAGGCGCCGCACCCAGCCCTGATCATGCGCGAACATCCGGTACGCTTCCAGGACATCCCGGTGCTCTCCGCCGCGCGCGATTTCATTGTCCGAAAGCATTGCATCGACGGTCTCGCGCAGCTTGCCCAGCGCGGCGTCCAGCCGTGTCTGCTCGATGGAAATATCTTCGGCAAAGAGCTTCGTGACCGTCACGCGCGGCTCGTGCAGAACGACGTGGCCGAGGGCGATACCCTCGGACATGCCGGAGCCTCTGATTGTGATGCTTTGCCCGCGCCGCGCCTCCGCCTGGACGTCCAGGGTCTCGAGCAGGCCGGCCAGCATCTCCCCCGTCACCATGGCGATCGTCTGCAGAACCTCGACCTCCTCTTCGGAGTAGGTTCTCGAGATCGCATTCTGCACGGTGAGAACACCAATGGTCCGGCCGCTGCGGACGATCGGCATTCCAAGGAAGGACTGGTAAATTTCTTCGCCGGTCTCGGGTCTGTATGAGAACGCCGGATGCGACCGCGCGTCCGGCAGGTTCACGTGATCGCCCGATCGCGCGACGAGACCGACAAGGCCTTCGCCCGATTTCAGGTGCGTGCTGTGGACGGCCTCGCTGCGCAGGCCCTCGGTCGCGAACAGCTCGAAGGACCCGTCGGACTGACGCACATAGATGGAGCAAACCTCGGCGACCATATTGGCGGCGATCAGGCGCACAATGCGATCGAGGCGCGCCTGAACGTCATCCTGCTTGGCCTGACCCACGCCAGGCCGCGCCATGACTTCGCGCAGCTGTCTCAATAGCACTCGAGGTGCGCTCGATGTCCAGGGCATCCGCCCGGTCCCTCCCGCGTCCGCCTTGCGCAGGCTGACTTCGTGGTGCGTAATTTTATTATGAACCATAATCGAACTTACGGTTTTCTAGTCTGCATCAAGACCATAAAGTGAATGAAGCGTGCGAACCGCAAGCTCGGCGTAAGCAGCATCGATCAGGACGCTGATCTTGATTTCCGAGGTTGAAATCGCCTCTATATTTATACCCTTTTCCGCAAGCGCCTGAAACATTTGAGCAGCGACCCCTGCATGACTTCGCATGCCAACGCCAACAACTGACACTTTTACTATATCTGTTGACCCGCGTAAATCGGAGTAACCAATTTGCTCTTTTGCACTCTCCAGGACTTGTATCGCACGATTGTGATCACCGGCGGGGACGGTGAAGGTCATGTCGGTGTGGCGTCCATCATCGGAAACATTCTGGACGATCATATCGACATTGATATTGGCTTCGGAGAGCGGACCAAAGACCTTGGCGGCGACGCCCGGCTTATCGGCAACCCGAAGAAGCGTAACTTTCGCCTCGTCCTTGGCATAGACAATTCCGCTGACAACACGCTGTTCCACGATATCTTCCTCGTCACAAACCAGGGTTCCCGGCCCTAACATCTCCGCCCCGAACGCCGGACAGGATTGAGGCGGATCGAAGCTCGAGCGGACCTGGACCGGCACCCCGCGAACCATTGCCAGCTCAACCGACCGCGTCTGCAATACTTTCGCCCCCAGCGAGGCCATTTCCAACATTTCCTCGTAGGAAATCTTTTCAAGCCGTTGCGCTTTGGGGACCACCCGCGGGTCGGTGGTGTAGACGCCATCGACATCGGTATAGATGTCGCAGCGGTCGGCCTTCAGAGCGGCCGCGACGGCGACGGCGCTGGTATCTGACCCGCCACGGCCCAGAGTTGTGATCCGTCCCTTGTGGCTGACGCCCTGAAAGCCCGCGATCACGGCAACTTCTCCGCGTCCGAGACGTTCGCGCAGCTGCTCGGCCGGAATGCCGCTGATCCGGGCGACGCCATGGGCATCGTCAGTCTGGATCGGGATCTGCCAGCCGAGCCAGGATCGCGCCGAGACGTTCATCGATTGCAGAACGATCGAAAGGAGGCCGCAGGTAACCTGCTCGCCCGACGCGACAACGACATCATATTCCCGCGCATCGTGCAGGGCGGATGCCTGCCGAGTCCATTCGACGAGCTGATTGGTATGGCCGGCCATTGCCGAGACGACCACGGCGCAATAATGCCCGGCATCTACCTCGCGCTTTACGTGATGAGCGACATTTCGAATCTGGTCGAGGTCCGCAACAGACGTCCCCCCGAACTTCATCACCAAAAGGGCCATAGCTGTAGCTTGTCCCGCAAGAGAGCCGGCGCAGCCTGCTGAGCTGCTCAAGGGTTGTGTTACACAACTCCCTTGAGAAAGCCTGAGCTTGGCCGTTCAAATTGGTAAATTCACCGCTTGATGCTTATAAAGCCTGGAGACGGTTTCGGCAAATCGGACGGCACCATGATCACCGGTTAACAATCCGGGTTTTCAGGGAAGCACGCAAAATTACGTAGAAAATGTTGATGCCAAAAACTGTGGACAATGAAGAAGTTGAACGCTTCGGCGCCATTGCCGACGAGTGGTGGGACCCGAATGGCAAGTTTCGGCCGCTGCACCAGATCAATCCTGTTCGCCTCTCCTACATCCGCGAACAGATCCTCGGCCACTTCGGCGTGGACGGCCACGCGCCGAAACCATTCAAAGAGCTGCATATTCTGGACATTGGCTGCGGCGGCGGGCTGCTTGCCGAGCCGCTTTGCCGGTTAGGCGCCTCGGTGACGGGACTGGACCCGTCGCGCGAGACGATTGCGGTGGCGCGCAGCCATGCGGCGGCTCAGGGGCTTCAGATCGACTACATGACGGGGACGGCCGAGGAGTTGGTCAAGCAGAATTCCGCCTTCGACTGCGTCATCGCACTCGAAGTTGTCGAGCATGTGCCGGATGTCGCGGGCTTTCTCAAAGATTGCGCCGCGCTGGTGAAACCCGGCGGACTGCTGATCCTTTCGACGCTGAACCGAACCGCCAAATCCTTCGGGCTCGGGATCGTGGCGGCCGAATATCTCCTGGGATGGCTGCCCAAGGGGACGCATCAATGGGAGCGGTTCATTACGCCGGACGAGCTGCGCCGGCATATTGTCGATGCAGGCCTCGATCCCAGGGGCGAACAGGGGCTGGCTTACGATCCGCTAAAAGGCGAATGGCGACTGAGCACCGACTGCAGCGTCAACTATTTCGTCTCGGCGGCCAAGGCCACGGCCCGGAATCCGAAAGACTGACCGACGCACGGCAAAATTTTTGCAGCGCAAAGCACGGAACTTCTGCCGCGCTAATTGTGGTCCTCGGGAACATCGGGCAGCGGACAGAAATCCACACCCTCCTCCAGAAGATGTTCGACCTCGTCTCGAGACGCTTCGCCATAGATGTTGCGCGCCTCGGTTTCCTCATAGTGGATCTTGAGCGCTTCCTCGGCAAAGCGCGGTCCGACATATTCAGCGTTCTTTTCGACGAAATCCTTGAGCTTTCGCATGAGCTGCAGGGCCTCGCTTTGCGCAGCATCATGCGGAGCGGGCCTGGCCAGCGTCTCCTGCCGGCGGCCGGATACGACGTTCGGCGCCATGAGCGCCTTGCCGACGTCGCCGGTGCCGCAAACCGGGCAATGGACCTGCCGCGCCGCGGCCTGCCGGTCATAAGCGGACGAGCTGGAAAACCAGGCTTCAAATTCGTGATTGGCGTCGCATTTCAGCGAATATTTGATCATCGGCGTTCCGCGGCTTTCGCTGCCGCCATTTCCGGCTCGTTGAGCCGCACCTCGAAAGGACGGACATGGTCGAGCGCCGGAATGCGCTGACGGGCGGCCGCAACGTCAGCCAGGTCGATCTCCGCCGAAATGACGCAAGGCTCCTCACCCGCTTCCGCCAGGATTTCGCCCCATGGCGAGACGATCAGGCTGTGGCCGTAGGTTGCGCGGCCATTTTCATGGACGCCCCCTTGCGCAGCGGCAAGCACGAAGCAGCCGGTCTCGATGGCGCGCGCGCGCAGAAGCACATGCCAATGGGCCTCGCCCGTTTGCTTGGTGAAGGCCGACGGCACCGCGAGAAAATCGGCGCCCGCCTGGGCCAGAGCTTTGTACTGCTCCGGAAAACGAAGGTCATAACAGGTCGTCACGCCGAGCACGCCCCAAGGCAAGCGAACGCCAACCGCCGTCGCACCTGGCGCATAGGTCTTGGACTCGCGGTAAGTCTCGCCGCTCGGAAGGTCGACATCGAACATGTGAATCTTGTCGTAGCGCGCAGCGACACGCCCATCCGGCGCGAAGATGAAGGCGCGGTTCGCAGCTTTGTCCTCGCCGACCCGAATCGCCACCGATCCGACATGCAGCCAAATGCCCAGATCCCGCGCCATTCGGGAGAACGCATCAAGGCTCTCCGTTTCCGATTCCGGCTTGATGCGCTCGAACAGGCGCCGCGTGCTCAGCTCCATCAGAGGCGTGTTTTCGGGTGTCTGAACATATCGCGCACCTTCTGCGGCTGCGGCGCGGATGAGATCTTCCGCCGCAGCCACATTCGGGGCAATTTCTCTGCCGGAGCGCAGCTGCACCAGGGCTGCACGAAATACCTGTGTGGATGACATGGCCCGAATCCTGTTCGCCTCTCGATTTACTCTCTCATCCGGCAAGCAGCGCGTCCAGTTCGCCCCTTGCGTCAAGCGCATGCAGCTCGTCGCTGCCACCGATGTGCCGTGATCCGATGAAGATTTGCGGCACCGTCCGCATCCCGCCGGCGCGCTCTGTTATTTCCCTGCGTTTTTCCGGGTCCATTGTCACATCGATTTCGGTGAAGGCTGCGCCTTTCCTGTTCAAGAGACGCTTCGCCGAGAAACAATAGGGTCAGAACATCGTCGTATAGATTGTCACCGGAGCCATGCTTCAGATCACCTAACTCTCTGTTTGTTTCCGCCGTAAATGGCGAGCGCGCGACATTTGCGCAACGGCACGGAGGAACTGTGGTCGCCGCACGACATTTCGCTTTGACGCGTTCTTAAGCATTTCGGAGGATCGTCAAATCATCGGCGGTAGGATGTCTATGACGCTGCGGTGCAGATCTTCTGGCCGATTATCCGACCAGGATAGGGGGAATTCGCTATGAATACGAAGCGTAACGTGATGCTTATGGCGGCAGCGTCCGCGATCGGCATGGGCCTTCCGATCGGAATGTCCGAGGCCGCCGACCTGGGTTGCAACGGGCCCTGCTATGAAGAAGCCGTGCCCGGACCGGCATATCATCGGATACTCACCCGCCGCGTTGAGATTGAGAAAGGCGTCTACGAGATCGCTCGCGAGCCTTCGCTCTATGGCTGGGTGGTCGAGCGCGTTCCGGAGTATGACGGGCGCGGGCCGGTCTCATACAAGGATTCCGGCGATGACGCAGCGCCCACTTATCGCGAAGTGAAAAAAAGACGCATTCTGATCCGCCCCTATAGGAACATCGCGATCTACCATCGGGCACGTCATGAATATGTAAAGGAACGGGTCGTGATAGAGCCGGAAAGCACCGGTTGGGCTCCGGTCTCAGGCAAATCCTGGAAAGACTGACAGGCGACGGCGAGTTCCCCTGCGCCGGATCGCGTTTTTGCTGCACCGCAAAATAAAGTGTTGCGTCGCAACACGACGTCTGATATGTTGCTCAAAAGTTCTCTCTTGAACCTTCGTTGAGCGACGACGAACGCTGATGACAAATGGTCATAACGGTTCCTATGCCTTAATGGCGCCTTTCGGGTTTCCGGCACCGCTATGGCGCCGGGACGATGAGGCGACGGTCAAAAGCCTTCCTGGCGACTACCCGGGTTATTTGGTCTATGTGACTCGCGAAACATTGCTCGCCGCGACGACATCTCTGAGCACAATTTCCGCCGAAGTCCGCGATTTCTTCTTCAAGATCAGTCAGATGCTCGCTTTCGAGCGCATGATGCGGGAGTTCTTCTTCTGGACCGTGCCGGGCGCGCAGATCTGGCCTTTTGTGACCCCGGCCGCGTTTGCGATGCCGATCCGCCAGGAGCCGCCGCTTCTCCCCTATTGGGGAACCCCGCTCCCGGCATTGTCCAGACCGCAAGCCAAACCTGCGGCGACGGACGGTTTTTCCATGCCGGATTTGACGTCCATTGCGCCGGTCTATTCGGCCGCGCTGTCGATCTCGGCGGCGGCCTTCGCATTTGCGCCAATGTTTGCAGATGTCTGGCGGGCTTACGGCGCCGCCGCGTAAGTTGCGCGGTCAGGAGCCTTTGCGCGCCGTAGCGGCTTCACTGGATTTCTTCCGCTCAGGTTTTCTCCTGCAGAATGCCGAAACCTCGGTTCCGTTGGAGGTCTTATAGGACCGGACCCAGGAGCAGCTTCCTTTGTTCTCGCAGGCAGCCTGCTCCAAACCCTTGCATTCGGATTCCGCGGCCCGGCTTATCCCTATCTGCCCGAGCGCAATTGCCCCAACGGCGACGACGGCAAAAATCCCCGTGTGAAAACGCATAACATTACCCTTTCGCCTCAATCGCCTTAGCTAACATGGGCAAGACGAAGCGAAATATTGCGTCCATTGCGAATGCGTATTTACGCGGAAGAGGCTGCAGGCGCGCCGCGCGCCGCTGCCCAGCCGAGCGCCTGTTCGAGCCGGTCGTCGCCCCAGAACATCTCGCCATCTTCCGTGATGAAGGTCGGCGCTCCGAAGATGTTGAGAAACATTGCCTTCTCGGTCTGGGCGCGGAGCGCATCCTTGACGGGCTGCTCCCGCATCCGCGCAAGCAGCGTTTCGGGGTCCTGGCCGACCGCGGCGAGCGCCTTCGCCAGCGTGTCCGTCTCCGAAATGTCCGCACCATCCCGGAACTGCAAAAGATAGACTTCACGCGTGAAAGCCGGCGTCCAGCCTTTCTCCGCCCCGATCATCGCCAAACGCGCCGCATTGACGCTGTTTTGCGGAAATACCGGAGCCAGTCTAAACGTCATGCCGCGGTAGGCGGCGATGCGCTCGATATCGCGGACCATGTAGTTGCCGCGTTTCGGAAACAGGTTGAACGGCGATGTCGTCCATCCCTGCCCCTGGAAGATCGGTCCCAGCAGGAACGGCTTCCACGCCACCTCGACACCGCGATCCTTCGCGAAATCCTCAATTCGCATCGCGGACAGGTAGGAATAGGTCGAAGCGAAATCATACCAGAATTCGAGCGTGGCCATTGCGGTCTCCGGGATTGCTCCATACGCAATCTTATGGCGGTCTCCGCCCGAGGACCATGTCAAATGCCTTGCGGGCCGATCGTCCGCACTCCTATAAACGCGGCTGCAATAACAGCGCGCGAGAAACACGAAAGCTCGATCCCATGGCCGAAATCAACAAAGTCGTCCTCGCCTATTCCGGGGGACTCGACACCTCGATCATCCTGAAGTGGCTGCAGGTCAGCTATGGCTGCGAGGTCGTGACATTCACCGCCGATCTCGGCCAGGGCGAAGAACTCGAACCGGCCCGCCGGAAAGCCGAAATGCTCGGGATCGAGCAAATCTTCGTCGAAGACCTGCGCGAAGAGTTCGTGCGCGATTACGTCTTCCCGATGTTCCGGGCCAATGCGCTCTATGAGGGGATCTATCTTCTGGGCACCTCCATCGCCCGCCCATTGATCGCCAAGCGGCAAATCGAGATCGCGCACGAAACCGGCGCCGATGCGGTCTGTCACGGCGCGACCGGCAAGGGCAACGACCAGGTCCGCTTCGAGCTCGGCTATTACGCGCTCGACCCCAATATCAAGGTGATAGCGCCTTGGCGCGAGTGGGAATTCAAGAGCCGGCAAGCGCTGTTGGACTTCGCCGAAAAACATCAGATACAGGTCGCCAAGGACAAGCGCGGCGAGGCGCCCTTCTCGGTCGACGCCAATCTCCTCCACACCTCCTCGGAAGGAAAGCTGCTCGAAGACCCGGCGGAGCAATGCCCGGAATTCGTTTATCAGCGAACCGTGAGTCCGGAGCAGGCCCCCGACACGCCGCAAATTATCGAGATCGCGTTCGAGCGCGGCGACCCGGTTGCCATTAACGGCGAAAAGCTGTCCCCCGCCGCTTTGTTGACGCGCCTCAACCAGCTGGGCGGAGCGCATGGCATTGGCCGCGTGGATCTGGTCGAGAACCGTTTCGTCGGCATGAAGTCCCGCGGCATCTATGAAACGCCCGGCGGTACGATCCTGCTTGCCGCTCACCGGGGCATGGAAAGCATCACCCTCGATCGCGGCGCAGCGCATCTCAAGGACGAAATTATGCCGCGTTATGCCGAGCTGATCTATAATGGGTTCTGGTTCGCTCCGGAGCGTGAGATGCTTCAGGCCCTGATCGATAAATCGCAGCAGTTCGTGACCGGCACGGTCGCGGTAAAACTCTACAAAGGCTCGGCTGTCGTGGTGTCCCGGGAATCGCGCCACTCCCTGTACAATCAGGACCTCGTCACATTTGAGGAAGGCGCGGTGGCCTATGATCAACGCGACGCGGAGGGATTCATCAAGCTGAACGCCCTCAGATTGCGGCTGATCGGGGGGCGCGCACAAAAACATGCAGGCAGATAGAAACGCACCATTGGAACCGCGCGGCGTCTGCAATTGTTAAGATGGCCGTTGTGCGGGCTAGCGCAATGCGCGTCCAAGCATGTCCCCGCGAAGGCGGGGATGGACGTGGGAACAGTTGCGCTCGCCTTTTGATATCGATCAACTTAACCTCGTCCAAGTGATTCCACTTGAACGAGGGTTGATGTAGGCTTGCCACCTTCGAGAGGCGTTCAATGCGGGTGTTTTCATGCGGTCATTGCGGCCAAGCCGTCTACTTCGACAATGTAGTCTGCGAGAACTGCAACAATGCCCTTGGCTTCGATCCGGATCTGCTCCGGATGCTCACCCTCTATCCCGACGGCGCGGGACGGCTCGTAACACGGACATCGCGGGACGGATCGAGAGTTTATTGCGCCAATTACGATCATCAGGTCTGTAACTGGCTCGTTCCGGAAGAACGAGAAGGCAGTCTTTGTCTGAGCTGCGGCCTCAATCGCACCATTCCCGATCTTACGGTGCCCAGCAATGTCGAACGATGGTTCGTCTTCGAGAAGGCGAAGAGATGGCTGATTTACGGTCTGAGACGGCTCGGTCTCCCGGTCGACACCGCCGGCGTTTACGATGGCGGCACGCCCCTCGCATTCGACATTGTCGCCGACGCCAAGACCGGACACGACAGCGGACTGATCACGCTCAACCTTGCCGAGGCGGATCCGTCTGTCCGTGAACAGGTCCGCGAGGATATGGACGAGCCCTATCGGACCCTGCTCGGCCATGTGCGCCATGAAAGCGGTCACTATTATTGGCAATCGCTGATCTGCGACAGTCCCTGGCTGACCCGCTTCCGCGAGCTGTTCGGCGATGAGCGGGCCGATTATCAGCAGGCGCTTGCCACCTATCACCAAAATCGCCCCCCGGCCGATTGGGCGCGGAACTACATTTCGGCCTACGCCACCGCGCATCCTTGGGAGGATTGGGCTGAAAGCTGGGCCCACTATCTGCACATGGTCGAGGCGCTCGAAACCGCCTGCGACTATCGCATAGAGCCGCGCCTGCCGAAAAGCAAATTGCGGCCCTCATTGTTCTCGATGTCCTTCAGCGATCCTTATCGCGCGTCGGGCGCCAAAGCGCTCATCGATAAATGGGTCCCGCTCGCCCTGGCGATGAACAGCCTCAACCGCAGCATGGGCCTGTCCGACTTCTATCCCTTCGTCGTCTCGCCCACGGCATCCGAAAAGCTGGAGTTCATTCACAGCGTCATCAATACGGTCCGCGCCGGTCGGCGGCAGGCGTTGCACCGCGCCTAGATTAAAAGGCGAGCGCATCTGTTCCCACGTCCATCCCCGCCTTCGCGGGGACATGCTTGGACGCGCGTTGCGCGAAGTCACTCTCGATTTTATGCCGCGCCCGGCTTATAGTCAGGGGATGGCGAAGAAACTGGTTGAGATAAGGGAAGCCACCCGGAGCGACGCCGGAGGAATCGCCCGCGTTCACGACGAAGCGTGGCGCGCGACCTATCAGGGCATCATCCCGCATCTCCACCTGGAACGAATGATTGTCCGCCGCAGCCCCACCTGGTGGGCGCGATCACTCAGCCGCCGCCGATCCCGCATGCTGGTTCTGACGTTTAACGGCATCGTTCAGGGCTATACGTCCTTTGGGGCCGCGCGTAATCAGCGGCGCTCAAAAACCGGCGAAATTTTCGAACTCTATCTCGCCCCGACCTTCCAGGGTCTTGGCCTCGGAAAGAAGCTCTTCATAGCGGCCCGCCAGGCGCTCACCCGCCAAGGCTCGCGGAGCCTGCTGGTCTGGGCACTCGCCGACAATGAAGGGGCTTGCGACTTTTACAGCCGGCTTGGAGGGCGCCGCTGTGCGACCTCGGCCGAAACCTACGGCGACGTTTCTCTCAGCCGCGTCGCCTTCTATTGGGAGTCCGTTGACCGCCCCACCCGCTGATCGACCCAACAGCCGCCCGAAATGCACCCGGCTTAAATTCTTACAGCTCCCGAAGGCGTCGAGATTCGGGCCGACAACCCAGGCGCGACGCCCTTTTCAATGCTGATCGGCTTGAATCCCCGATCGCAAAGCGTCGCCAGCGCCTGGCGTAGCCGATCCGGATCGGGATGGATCAGCGTCAGCTCGTCGAGCCGGCAGCCGCGATCGGCCATCCCTTCCCACGGCCTCGCGCCGCCGTCCCATTGGATGAGATGCGGGACGACCCCGCCTTCCGGCAGATGTCCATCCGTCGGCACGGTCAGGCGCCAGTTCAACGCGCCACGGCTGACAGGCACAACTTCCCCGAGCGGGAAGGCGGCTGCCTGCATGGTCGCCACGATATCCGCGGTCCGGACCACCCAAGTGATGATACAGGGACGCCCGCGCAAGCGCGCTTGTATCGCCGGATCATCGAGCGCGTACCATCTGGCGTGCGCGGGCTTCGGGGCGTCCGGGTCCACCGCAATGACTTCGAGGTAGCACGCCTCGCCCAAACGCATCAGATGATTATGCGTGCCCATCAGCTCGTGCTTACCGCCCGCCGGGATGTCGACGCCAAGCCGCTCGCGAATGAAAGCGACGCCCGCTTCCAGCGATGCTGCCGCGACGACAATGTGATCAAGCTCGCAAGCGGGCACGAGAGCCTCCTAGATCAACCCTCGTTCAATTGGAACCAATTGAATGGGGTCAAGTTGATCTATCTCAAAAAACGAGCGCAACTGTTCCCACGTCCATCCCCGCCTTCGCGGGGACATGTTTGGACGCGCGTTGCGCTAGGCCAAATGCGGTATCCGGCCGCCGCGCAAGGACGCAAGCAGCCCCTCGGAGGCGGTTACCGGAGGGGAGCATTGCGGACCGATGCAGATATAGGCCGTCGCCTTCCCATCCACCGCGCGCTTGCCGAAAGCCGGCGAGCTCTCGGCGGGCGACGCCTCCTCCGTCAGCCATTCGACCACCGTTCCGGGAAGCGATATGTGCGTCAGCGCATCGCGCATGGCCTCATCGCCCGCGCCCCGGATCAGGACGACGTGCTGCGGCCTCAAATGATCCGCCAACGCACTGAAATAGCCGGTGTGGAGGCTTGCCAGCTGAAGCGCTTCTCCGGCGAAGCCTTTGCGCAGCGCTTCCGCGGTCGCGCGGCAGCCCTCTTTGCCGGTGATCAGATAGAGCGCGGTGAGATTGCCGAACATGATCGGATTGGCGTTCGGCGTTGCATCGTCTCTCGCGGAAAGCGTGCGGATGATGATATCGCCCGTATCTGCCGCGGAGAGATAATAGCCGCCGGACTCCGCCCAATATTGCGACCGCATCACCTCCGTCCAGCGCTCGGCATCCGCCAGCTTGTCCTTGTCGCCTATCGCCAGATAAAGCGCGATCGCCGCGTCGATCATATTCGCATAATCGCTCGCCACGGCGGGCGTCTTCGCCTGGCCGGCGCGGTAGCTGTGCAGCAGCCTTCCGCCGCTCTCCATGCGCTCTTTGATGAAGCCGTAGGTCTTCGACGCCGCGTCCGTCCATGCCGGCACGCCGAAAGTCCGACCCGCATTGACCAGCGCGGAAATGGCAAGTCCGTTCCAGTCGGCCAGCACCTTGTCGTCCCAGCCCGGCGGGACACGGCCCTGGCGCCGTTCGAACAGCTTTGCCCGGAGCTCGGCGAGCTTCTCTTCCGCCGCCGGCGACAGCAGCTCCATCGTATGAAGCCGGTTCAAAATATTGGCGCCTTCCCAATTGCCACGCTCGCTGACGTCATAGGCCTCCGCGAAGAACGCGCCGTCCGCCTCGCCGAGCGCCTCGACGATCTCGCCGCGGCTCCAGACGTAGAACTTGCCTTCCTCACCTTCGGAGTCCGCATCATAGGAGGAGGCAAATCCGCCGTCGGGGGCGATCATCTCCCGCAGCAGCCATTCCACGGTCTCGGTAATGCGCATTTGCAGCAGGGGATGGCGCCGCTCCTTCCAGACCTCCGTCATCAGATCGATGAGCAGCGCATTATCGTAGAGCATCTTCTCGAAATGCGGCACCAGCCAGCGCTCGTCGACCGAGTAACGCGCGAAACCGCCGCCGAGATGGTCGTATATGCCGCCCTGCGCGATATGCAGCAGCGTCTTCTCCACCCCGTCAATGGTGGAGCCGATCCCATGTCTCAATCCGACCTTCCAGAGGAAGCCGAGAATCACGCAATTGGGGAATTTCGGCGCACCCATCAGCCCGCCATGATCCGGATCGATCGCCTGCGACAGCCGCGCGGCGAGATCGGCAAGCGTATTCTCGTTCAGATGCTCCTCGCCCGCGGCCGATGCCAGCCGCGGCTGGATCGCGGCGCGCAGAGCGTCCGCATTGGCGCGCACCTTGTCCTGTTCCTCGCGGTAGACGCGGCTGATCTCGCGCAGCACATGGGTGAAGGTGGGGCGGCCGTAGATCTGTTCTTTCGGGAAATAGGTGCCGCCCCAGAAGGGCTCGCCGTTCGGCGCGAGGAACATGGTCAGCGGCCAGCCGCCCTGTTCCCCGAGCTGATGCAGCGCGTTCATATAGAGCGCATCGACGTCGGGCCGCTCCTCGCGATCGACCTTGATATTGACGAACAGCTCGTTCATCACCGTCGCGGTTCCGGTATCCTCGAAACTTTCATGCGCCATCACATGGCACCAATGGCAGGCCGCATAGCCGACAGAGAGCAAGACCGGCTTGTCCGTGCGCTTCGCCTCCGCGAAGGCCTCATCTCCCCAAGGCCACCAATGGACGGGGTTATCCTTGTGCTGCAGAAGATAGGGGCTGGTTTCCTGGCTGAGCCGATTGTAGGACAAAATATGCTCCCTTTTGTTTGCGGCTTTCGTCGGAGATTGAACCCGTGACCACCATCTACGCGCTTTCGAGCGGTCATGGAAAAGCGGGCGTCGCGGTCATTCGCATTTCCGGTCCCGCGGCGGGCGATACTCTGCGCCGCCTCGCAGGGACGCTGCCCGCCCCGCGCGTCGCGACCCTTCGGGCTCTGCGCGCGCCTGCGACGGGTGAAGTCTTGGACCATAGCCTGATTATATGGTTTCCCGCACCCGCAAGTTTTACCGGTGAGGACATTGCCGAGCTGCATATTCATGGCGGCCGGGCCGTCATCGAGGCGGTTTTCGGCGCGCTGGGCGCGGATCGAGGGGCTGCGGCCCGCCGAGCCGGGGGAATTCGCCCGCCGCGCCTTCGAGAACGGCAAGCTCGATCTCACCGAGGCGGAGGGACTCGCCGATCTGATCGACGCCGAGACCGAAGCGCAGCGGCGTCAGGCCGTGCGGCAGTCCGCCGGCGCCTTGCGCGCGCTCTATGATGGCTGGCGGGCGCGGCTGATCGAGGCGCTGGCGAGCATCGAGGCGGAGCTGGATTTCTCCGACGAGGGCGATGTGCCGGGAACCGTCGCGGCGGGGTCCCGAAAGGCGGCAAGCGCTCTGCGCGACCAGATCGCGGCGCATCTGGCCGACCGGCGTGGCGGCGAGATCCTGCGCGACGGCCTGCGAGTCGTCATCGCCGGACCGCCCAATGCCGGCAAGTCCAGCCTGATGAACGCACTTGCCCGGCGCGACGTGGCGATCGTCTCCGCCGAAGCCGGGACGACCCGCGACGTGATCGAGGTGCGGCTGAACTTAAGCGGCTTTCCCGTCATCCTGATGGACACGGCCGGCATTCGCGAGGCGGCGGGCGCGATCGAGCAGGAGGGTGTCCGCCGCGCGCTGGAGCGGGCCAGGCACGCCGATCTCGTCCTCTGGCTGCATGATGCGACGGCGCCGGATCGAACGCGGCCGGAGGCGCTGGCGACGGAGCGCGGCGCGCGGATCATCGAGGCGGTGAACAAGATCGATCTCGCGCCACAGACCGACACCGGCGACGCGATCCCGCTTTCCGTCAAGACCGGCGAAGGGCTCGACCGGCTGATCGCTAAGCTCACGGAAGAAGTTCAGCAAGCCGCCGATGTCGGCGAAAGCCCGGCCATCACAAGGAGCCGCCATCGCCGCGAACTGGAGCGCTGCGCCGCCGCGTTCGACCGTTTCCTCGCCGGCGATTTCGCCGAACTCGAACTGCGCGCCGAGGATCTGCGCGAAGCCGCCGCCGCGCTCGGCCGGCTGACGGGCCGCGTCGATGTCGAGGATATTCTGGACAAAATTTTCGCCGATTTTTGCATCGGAAAATAATGTTCCGGTTTCACGTGGAACAGGGCGCAGGAAGCGGCGAGATCCGTTGCTGAGCAAGGCGTTTGGCGCGGTCTCGCGGCCCATTCGCCCCGCACGTTCGTGCACATGGCGTGAACGTGCGGGCGCCTATCCGCGCCTTGTTATCCGCATCGCACATTCGCCGCCATGTTCGGCTGCGGGCGGCGGTGCACGATGTAGCCCGGGTGGAGCAAAGCGGAACCCGGGAATGATCGACGGGCCGCCCCGGATTGCGTTGCACTCCATCCGGGCTACTTGCTGGAGGACACCCCCGGCGCGGCGGCGCAGGACGTAGCCCGGGTGGAGCAAAGCGGAACCCGGGAATGATCGACGGGCCTACCCCGGATTGCGCTGCGCTCCATCCGGGCTACGTGCCTCAAAGCGGTGGCGCCCGCGGGGACGGTATTGGGCAAATCCGGTGCAACATCACCAGTGTCGTTGCCGGGCGTGACCCGGCAACCCATGCCATCAGCCAATCGGCCTTCCGCAAACGCGCCGATGCAATGGGAATGGGTCCTCGGGTTCCCGGATCAAGTCCGGGACAGGCAGGCCCGAGGACGACAATGGGTGTGCAGGTGCTCCCCCGATGCAATTCCCCGTCATTTGCGGGCAAACACGGCTTGGCCATTCTCCCCGCTCGCGTGTATTGTTCCCGTCAGACGGAAAGCGGGAACGGCGGCGCGCGATGGCGGACGGAAGCGACAAGGACGGCGCGGCCATGACCGGCGAGCCCGCCGTCTCCCACGCCGGGAAGGACAAGCAGGAAGCGGCCCAGCTCGACGCGTTCGGCTTGCACTGCCTCCGCAAGCCGGCCTCGGATACCTGCGTCATCTTCGTGCACGGCATTCTCTCCAGCGGCGAGACGGCATGGGGAAAACCGTCCTGGCCGGAGCTGCTGAAAGCAGAGCCGGGCTTCGAAGCATCTCGGGATCTATATTTTCACCTACAGGACGTCGCTCGGCTCAAGAACCTACAGCATCGCCGATGCGGCCGACGCGCTGCGCGAACACTTCTGGATCGATGACCTTTGGACCGTCCCCAACATCGTCTTTGTCTGCCACAGCATGGGCGGGATCGTCGTTCGCCGCTTCCTGGTCGCCAATCAAGGCAAGCTTTCCGATGCGGACCCGACAATCGGACTCTTCCTTGTCGCCTCGCCATCGCTCGGCTCCCGGGACGCGAACATGCTGTCCGTCCTGTCTTACGCCCTTCAGCACACCCAGGCTGCGGCCCTGCGCTTCTCGCAAGCCAATAGCTCTCTCGACGAGCTTCACCGCGACTTCAGAACGCTGCTGAACGGAGGCAAGCTGTGCATCGCTCGGGCGCGAATTGCTGGAAGATCGGCCGATCACGGTGAAGCGTTGGTTCGGACTGTGGCGTCAGGTCGTCGAGCCCTTTTCCGCCTCCGCCTATTTCCACCAGCCGGGCTGCGAGCCGCTGAAGATTCCCGGCTCCGATCACGGCACGATCGTCAAGCCGATGCGGGCAGATGCTTTGCAACACGCCGCGCTCAAGCGCTTCCTGGAGGATTTGCCAGATTTAGCGCATGCAAACTGCAGCCGGCGTCTTGATCGAAGCCGAAGCGGCCCGACTACGGCAGAACCGCAAGTCCTGCACCCCGAAATTCGGGAAGTGCCGAGCTTCACCGGCCGCGACGACCTGCTCGACGCGCTTGACAGGCGCTGTGGCAGCATGGCGGCGCCGCCGCGCTCACCAACGCGGGCGCCGCATCCGCCGCCATTCACGGCCTCGGCGGCGTCGGCAAGTCGGTGCTGGCGCAGGAATATGGCTGGCGCAACCGCGCGCGCTATCACGGCGTCTGGTGGGTCCGCGCGGAGACGGAGCAGACGCTGCTCGACGACCTGATCACCCTGGGCAGCCGCCTGATCCCCGGCCTCGACGAGATCGAAGAGCGCGACCGCGCCGCGCATCTCGCCCTCGACGCCATCGCGCAGACCGGCGCGGAGAAGCCCTGGCTGCTCGTCTATGACAATGCCGAAAGCCCCGCCGCCATCGACAAGCTGACCCCGGCCACCGGCGCGCATCTCATCGTCACCAGCCGCTGGTCCGACTGGCACGGCCATGCCGAGGCGCTGCCCGTCGATGTCTTCCCGCCCGAGGTCGCGGCGGACTATCTCATGGAGCACGCCCGCCATCCGGACCGCGAGGCCGCCGCGCGGCTCGCCGCCGCGCTGGGCTGGCTGCCGCTGGCGCTCAGCCATGCCCGCGCCACCTGCTGGCGGATGAACTGGACGTTCGACGCCTATCGCGAGAAGCTGCCGGAGCTGATCGACAAGGCCCCGCCGAACGCCGGCTATCCGGCGACCGTCTTCGCCACCTTCAGCCTCGCCATCGACAAGGCGGCGGAGGCGTGTCCCGAGGCGGAGCAGCTCATGGCCATCGCCGCCTTCCTCGCGCCGGACCGCATCCCGCTCGATCTCATCACCGCCGATGTCATGAGCGAAAGCGCGCGCGACGAGGCCCTCGCGGCGCTCGCCGATGTCTCGCTGATCACGCATGAAACGCTGGAGGACGGCGCGCGCGGCTTCAGCGTGCATCGGCTGGTTCAGGCTGTGGTGCGGGGCCGCCTCGGCGGACGGCAACGAAGCGCCGCAGCAGATCGCGCTGCGCCTGATGCACAACGCTCTTGAGCGCCGTCGACAGTTCAGGAACATGTCGATTGGCCGCATGTCGCGACGCTGCTTCCCCATGCGCTTGCCGTTCTGGATGGAGCGCCGATGGCGGCGATGGCTCGCAAGACACAGCCGGGATCTGCGGGAAACTCGGCACTATATTTCTATACGCGCGCCGACTACCGAACGGCCGAGCCGCTCATGCAGCCGCGCCCTCGCCATCGACGAGGCCGCCCTCGGGCCGGACCACCCCAATGTGGCCATCAGCCTCAACAATCTGGCCGGGCTGCTTGCGCGCCACGAACCGCCTCGCCGAGGCCGAGCCGCTCTATGCGCCGCGCCCTCGCCATCGATAAGGCCGCCTCGGGCCGGACCACCCCGAATGTGGCCGTAAACCTCAACAATCTGGCCGCGCTCTTCAGGACACCAACCGCCTCGCCGAGGCCGAGCCGCTCTATGCGCCGCGCCCTCGCCATCGACGAGGCCGCCCTCGGGCCGGACCACCCCGATGTGGCCACAAGCCTCAACAATCTGGCCGGCTGCTTCAGGACACGCAACCGCCCCGGCGAGGCCGAGCCGCTCTATCGCCGCGCCCTCGACATCCACGAGAAGGCCTTCGGGCCGGACCACCCCAATGTCGGCACAAGCCTCAACAATCTGGCCGCGCTGCTTCAGGACACGCAACCGCCTCGCCGAGGCCGAGCCGCTCTATCGCCGCGCCCTCGCCATCGACGAGGCCGCCCTCGGGCCGGACCACCCCGAGGTGGCCAGCCTCAACAATCTGGCCGCTGCTCAGGCCACGAACGCCTCGCGAGGCCGAGCCGCTTTATGAACGCGCCCTCGCTATCGAGAGGCCTACCGGAACCACCCCAATGTGCACAGCCTCAACAATCTGGCCGGGCTGCTGCGGCACGAACCGCCGCCGAGGCCGAGCCGCTCTATGAGCGCGCGATGGCGATCTTCGAGACGAGCCTCGGCCCCGATCATCCGCATACGAAGACGGTCAAGGCGAATTACGAGCGCTTCAAAGCGAAGCGCGGGGATAAAGAGGGATAGCGGGCGTCGGTGAGCATATCGCCGCCCGGTTTCACGTGGAACCCGGCGGCTATTCTTGCGTCATGGCATCCACGACGCTTGAGCGCCGCCGCGTCCTCCTCTATGCAGACGGCAACGGTCTCCGCCAACGCTTCAACGGCCCCAAATGCTCACCGTCCGCTTTATCCGTCATGGGGAGAGCCTTGCCAATGCGGGCGGGGTGACGGGCGAGCCTGCCGGCATTCCGCTCACCGCGCGGGGCCGCGAGCAGGCGCAGGCGCTCAGCCATACGCTCGGCGAGCCGCCCGGCCTGATCGTCACCTCGCCCTATATCCGCGCCCGCGACACCGCCGCGCCCGCCGCCGCGCGTTTCCCGCATGTGCCGCTGGAGGTCTGGCCGGTGCATGAATTCGACTGCATCGCGCCCGCGCGGCGGATGCACACCACCACGACGGACCGGCTGCCCTGGGTGGAGGCCTTCTGGGACGCCGCCGATCCGCATCGCTGCGACGGCGACGGCGCGGAGTGCTATGCCGATTTCGTCGCCCGCGTGCGCGCCGCGCTCGACCGGCTCGCCGCCCTGCCTGCGCAAGCGGTCGTCGTCTACAGCCACGGCCTGTTCATGAAGGCGGTCCGCTGGGAGATCATCGAGGGGCATGACCCGATCGGCCCGGAGACCATGCGCGCCTTCCGGGCATACCACCACGCGAACCCGATCGACAATGCGCAAGGCTTCACGATCCGCCGGGAGGCAAGAGCCTGGCGGATATTGGAAGACCGGAGATCGGGAGAATGACGGAGCGGGCAGGGATATGATGGGCAATGCATGGAGCGGGACCGCGGCCGCTTGGATCGGAGCACCTATGAAGAACTGGCTTTTGCCGCTGATGCTGCTGCTTTCGATGGCGGCGCAGATCCGGGCCGAGACCACGCCCGGCGCCTATCCGGCCCCCGACCACCCCTGGAGCACGGCGGATTACGGGGCGTTGCTCGAGCGCCTCGAAAAGGGCGAGGCGCCGCTGCCGACATTCGCCGATGCGGCCAGCCGCGCCGTCGCCGAGCGCATGGTCAGCCTCGAAAATGTGGCGCTGGCCACCGCCTCGGAACACGCAGCTCCCCGCGAATTTCCGGCTTCGGGAGCTGAGACTGACGAAGCTGGCGGCGCATAACCTCATGGTGCTTTATCTCAACGAGGCGCTGACGCGGACGCGGACGCGAAAGACATATGAAAGAGAGCTCGCCCGGCTGCAGATCCTGATCCTGGCGCTCGCGGCGGCGGTGCGCGAGACCACGGACGAATTGCTGCCGACCCTCCCGCACGATTCGCGCTATGCGGCGCGCGTGGCGGCCCTCAAGCAGACGAAGCAGGCCCTGGGCACCATCTTCGCCGGTCTGGTGCACAGCCTCCGGGAAACGCAGTTCTATTCCGCGGCGAGCCGCATGGAGATGACCGAGGCGGCCGCGCGCTATCTGCCCGCCCTGCGCCCGGTTCTCAGCGAGGCGGACCGGCGCGACTTCGCCACGCGGATCGGGCGGCAGGCGGAGGCGACCGCGGACGGCAAGCTCAAATCGGCGCTGGCGCGGCTCGAACGCGCCCTCGCAGCCGGACCTTAGCGGCGGTTAGAGAGGATCGGTTTGGACTTCCCGTAGCCCGGATGGAGCGCAGCGCGATCCGGGGCGGCCCGTCGCTCGGGCGCGCGATCGGCCGACGCTTCCATGGTGGGTTTCGCGTCGCTCAACCCACCCTACGTCGCCAAGATCCGCGGCCCCATCCGTAGGATGGGTTGAGCCATGCGAAACCCATCACGGCGATTAAGACCTGATCCCGCATTCGCCGTCCGCCAACGCTTTGACGCCGGGCGAGGAAGCGCGTAATCTGCGGCGTGAATTTCCCGACTTTGTCAGTCTTTCGAGCGCGGGGCTTATGCGCGATAGGGCCTATGATGTGATCGTGATTGGTGGCGGACACGCCGGCTGCGAGGCGGCCGGCGCGGCGGCGCGCATGGGCGCGCGCACGGCCCTCGTCACGCACAGACCCGAGACCATCGGCGAGATGTCCTGCAATCCGGCCATCGGCGGGCTCGGCAAGGGGCATCTGGTCCGCGAGATCGACGCGCTGGACGGGCTGATGGGCCGGGTCGCCGACCGGGCCGGCATCCAGTTCCGCATGCTGAACCGGTCCAAGGGCCCCGCCGTGCAAGGGCCGCGCGCCCAGGCCGACCGGAAGCTTTACCGGGACGCCATGCGCGCCGCCATCGAACAGCAAGCCGGACTCGATGTGATCGCCGAGCCGGTCGAGGATCTGATCGTTGCGGACGGCCGGGTGGCCGGCGTCGTCACGGCGAGCGGCGCGGAGTATCGCGCGGCGGCGGTGGTCGTCACGACCGGCACGTTTCTCAAGGGCGTCATCCATATCGGCGAGGTGCGCCGGCCGGCCGGGCGCGTCGGCGAGGCGCCGGCGATCGGGCTCGCCGACCGGCTCTACGCGCTCGGGCTACGCATGGGCCGGCTGAAGACCGGCACGCCCGCAAGGCTGGACGGCAGGACCATTGACTACGCCCGGCTCGAAGCGCAGCCGGGCGACGATCCGCCCGTGCCGTTCTCTTTCCTGACCGAGCGGATCGAGACGCCGCAGACCGTCTGCCACATCACCCACACGACCGGCGAGACGCACCGGATCATTGCGGAGAATCTGGAGCGCTCGCCGATGTATTCCGGCCGGATCGCCTCGACCGGGCCGCGCTACTGCCCCTCGATCGAGGACAAGATCGTGCGCTTCCGCGAGCGCGGCAGCCATCAGATCTTCCTGGAGCCGGAGGGGCTCGACGACGACACGGTCTATCCGAACGGCATTTCGACCTCGCTGCCCGAGGCGGTGCAGGAGGCTTTCATCCGCACCATTCCGGGGCTCGCCGATGTGCGCATCCTGCGGCCCGGATACGCCATCGAATATGATTATGTCGATCCGCGCGAGCTGAGCCCCGCGCTGGAGGTCAAGCGGCTGCCGGGCCTGTTCCTCGCCGGCCAGATCAACGGCACGACCGGCTACGAGGAGGCCGCCGGCCAGGGCCTTGTCGCCGGCGTCAACGCGGCGCTGAAGGCAGGCGGCGGGGCCCGCGATTTCGTGCTGTCGCGGGCGGACGCCTATATCGGCGTGATGATCGACGATCTGGTGACGCGCGGCGTCTCCGAGCCCTACCGCATGTTCACCTCGCGCGCCGAGTACAGACTGCGGCTGCGCGCCGACAATGCCGATGCGCGGCTGACGCCGGCCGGCGAGGCGGTGGGCTGTATCGGGGCGGAGCGGTCGGCGGTGTTCGCGGCCAAGGCAGCGGCGATGGAGGCGGGCCGCGCCCTGCTCGCCTCGCTGAGCGTCACGCCCGATGTGGCCAACGCGAAGGGTTTCGCCCTGAAGCGCGACGGCCGCCGCCGTTCCGCTTTCGAGCTGCTCGCCTTTCCGGAGATGTCCGTCCCGCGCTTGATGCCGCTCTGGCCGGAGCTCGCCGGCATCCCCGCGCCGATCGCGGCGCAGCTCGAAATCGATGCGCGTTACGACATTTATCTGCGCCGGCAGGCGGCCGACATCGAGGCCTATCGCAAGGACGAGGCCATCGCCATTCCCGCGGCCATCGACTATGGCGCGATTTCCGGCCTCTCCACCGAGGTCCGCCAGAAGCTGGAGCGGCACCGGCCCGCCTCGCTCGCCCAGGCCGCCCGCATCGACGGCATCACCCCGGCCGCGCTGATGCTGGTCCTCGCTCATGTGAAAAAGGCGCCGCAGCGGCGATCCGCGTGAGGGGTGCGTGGATGCCCAGTGGCTGTTTAGATGTCCTTGGCATAAAACGTGCCCTACAAGCGTGCCAACTTTACTCTTGCAATTTTCCGGTAGTGTCTCAGGTCTTTATGATGCTTGTCTTTTTGGCATTGAATGCATCGAGTTTATTGACAATGCGAGAAGAGCTGGGGGGACACAAAATGCGATTTTTCGTAATTGTTGCTAGTCTAGTAATGGCACTCGGGTTGGCTCAGGCCCGCAGTGAAGATGTTCTTGATCCGGCGGGCACGGAACTGCTTATCGCCGCATTGTCGAATTGCAGTGCGTTCCATGCGCTTACCGCCGAGCGGGCTGAGCAAATTGGAAAATCGAAGATTGCGCGGCGAGCTAGAGCACTGTCTGCCGGCGAATTCGCTCTCGCCTCCGCGCTTGCCAAAATAGCGGGTCTGCCAGACAAAACTACAGAGTACGCTAAGGCTGCAACTGAGGCTTTTATGGCTGAAATGGGTGGTCAAATCGCAAACATTACTGCGATGACCCATCACATTTCCGCCTGTAAGGACGTGCAGGAGCACGCTATGGAAGTGGCTAAAGCGTTGTCTCCGTCGAGGTGACAGTGGCAAGGCCAAGCAAAATATCGATAGCCACCAACGCAGACGGGAACAAATCGGGCACAGACCTGCTGCCGCCGATCCGCGGCCCTGACGACTTCGCCCGCGCATTCGCGGTTCCACGTGAAACTGTGGATAAACTCGCGCTCTATGCGGAGCTGCTCACCACCTGGCAAAGGGCCGTCAATCTGGTCGCGCCGAGCACTTTGGACCAGATCTGGCACCGGCATTTCGCCGACAGCGCCCAGCTCTTGCCGCGTGCGCCGGACGCGGAAGTCTGGGTAGACCTCGGCAGCGGGGCGGGTTTCCCCGGAGTTGTGATTGCCATCCTGGCAACGAATCAGGACAATCGAATTGTCCATCTCATCGAGTTGAATGGCCGCAAATGCGCCTTTTTGTCCGAAGTGATTTGCCGGACGCAGGCCCCGGCAGTCGTTCATGAAGGCCGCATCGAGGACATTGCCCGCGGGGGGCGGATCGGACTGGCCGATGTGGTGACGGCGAGAGCGCTTGCGCCGCTTAAGTCTCTTCTGGGGCTATCCTGTGCATTCTTTGGGGAAAACACGCTCGGACTATTTCTCAAAGGCCGCGACGCAGAGCAAGAGATAAGAGAGGCTGGAAAGCGCTGGCGGTTCGAGTTTGAATGCGTACCGAGCCGTACAAGCGGCGAAGGCCGGATTATCGAGATCCGGAAACTGATCTCATAGGGGGTGCATGGCGGTGAAATCAGTCTCATATGGAGGATCGGGTCTGCGTGTCCTTGCCGTGGCCAACCAAAAGGGCGGCGTCGGCAAAACGACGACGGCGATCAATCTCGGGACCGCGCTTGCGGCGAGCGGGGAGCGTTGCCTCGTCATCGATCTCGACCCGCAGGGCAATGCCTCGACCGGCCTCGGCGTGGGCGAGGAGACGCGCCACGTCTCCACCTATGACGTGCTCGCGGGAGCGGCGGCCTTGGAACAGGCCATGGTGGAAACGCCGATTGTCCCCGGCCTGTTCGTCGCGCCGGCAACGCGCGATCTCGCCGGGCTGGAGCCCGAAATTTCCTCCGCGCCGAACCGCGCCTATTTCCTGCGCGACGCCATCGTCTCGCTGCGTGCCTCCGAGCAGGACCGGCCGCAGAAGGAGCGCATTCGTTACGTGCTGATCGACTGCCCACCTTCGCTGAACATCCTGACGCTGAATGCGATGGCCGCCTCCGACGCCGTGCTGGTGCCCGTGCAATGCGAATTCTTCGCGCTGGAGGGCATCACCCAGCTCAAGGAAACCATCGACTTCGTCCGGGCGAGCCTCAATCCGGCACTCGAAATTCACGGCGTGGTGCTGACCATGCATGACAGCCGCACCAAGCTGGCCGACGAGGTCTCCACCGAAGTGCGCGGCTTCTTCGGCGAAAAGGTCTATCACACGGTCATTCCGCGCAATGTGCGCATTGCCGAGGCGCCGTCGCACGGCAAGCCGATCCTGCTCTACGATCAGAAGAGTCCCGGCAGCCGCGCCTATGTCGAGCTGGCCGCCGAGATCATCGATCGCGAACGCAGCGCGACGGCGGCGTGAGGGATGCAGCCGCCGGAGGGTAAAGCGTGCCCCCTCTCCCATTGGGAGAGGGCTGGGGTGAGGGGATACAGACTATCCGTTATGCTCTACCCCCTCACCCGGCGCTTCGCGCCGACCTCTCCCCAAGGGAGAGGTAAGATTGCGCCTAGGCTAAGAGTTTGAGTCAGTGAACGGACTATCGAGGACCATGGGATCATGACCAAACCACTTCCGGCCAATCGGAACCGCTTGGGCCGAGGCCTTGCCTCCCTGATCGGGGACCACCCGCAGCAAAGCGCCGGCGTCAGCGGCGGCGCGCCTCAGAAGCCGGTTGCCGCACATGGCGAGCAGCGCATGGTGCCGGTCGACCGCATCACGCCGAGTCCGTTCAACCCGCGCAAGAATTTCAACGATGCGGAATTGAATGAGCTGGCCAATTCGATCCGCGAGAAGGGCCTGGTGCAGCCGATCATCCTGCGCCCCGTCGGGACCGGCGGCCACACTTACGAGATCGTCGCGGGCGAACGCCGCTGGCGGGCGGCGCAGCGCGCCTCGCTGCATGTCATCCCGGCGATCGTCCGTGCGCTGACCGATCAGGAAGCGCTGGAGCTGGCGATCATCGAAAACGTTCAGCGTACGGATCTGAACGTCATCGAAGAGGCGGCCGGCTATCGCGAGCTGATCGACCGTTTCGGCTACACCCAGGAGGAGCTGGGCCAGATCATCGGCAAGAGCCGCAGCCATCTCGCGAACACGCTGCGCCTTCTGAAGCTTCCCGACAGCGTGCAGGAGATGGTGCGCGGCGGTGCGCTGAGCGCCGGTCACGCGCGTGCGCTGGTCGGGCGCGACGATGCCGAGCGGCTCGCCACGGATATCGTCGAGAAAGGCCTGAATGTGCGCGAGGTCGAGGCGCTGGTTCAGGACAAGACGGGCAACGGCAAGGCGAGCGCGCCGCGTTCCAAGACGCCGACCCTGCAGAAGGACGCGGACACGCGCGCGGCCGAGCGCGAAATGGCCGATGCGCTGGGCCTTGCCGTCGAGATCGCGCCGGGCAAGGGCGAGGCCGGCGAGATCATCATCCGCTACCGTTCGCTCGACCAGTTCGAGACGGTGCGAAAGAAGCTCATCGCAGTTTAGATAACAGAAGACGACATCATCCCATCCACTCAGGCGACCCGGCGCAACCGCGCCGGGGTTTTCTTTTCCCCACGCAAAACGGCTCCGGCGCATGGCCTCGCGCCCCCCGGCCGAGGTGCCGCCTCTTTGGGAGCGAAAGCATTTGCTTGCGCCTCTCCCATCGCAGACCTCTGCAAACATCTCCGAAGACAAAGTGACATGTGCAATTCCCCCCTCACCCGGAACGCTGCGCGTTCCGCCCTCTTCCGCCGAAGGCGGGTGGGTAAGGGGGAAGCAGCGTCTCGCAGAAGTCTCCGGTAGCAAAGGACAAGGACCGTCCATCTCACCTTAACCTGCTCCACCCGTTCACACCTCGCGGGAACCGATGCGCGCCATCCGTGTTAGTAGTGGCAGGTGGAGGCGAGTTCGAGCAACAAAAATGCTGCAAGACAAAGCAATCGGCGGCGAGGCGTCCGTTGAGCCGCGGCTATCTTTGGCCGTGGCTGCGCAGATGGCGCTTATCGGCCTGTTCGCGCTGGCCTTTTTGGCGGCGCTCTATGTGAGCAGAAGCGTTACCGTTCCGGTCCTCCTGGCCGTCGTCATCGGGACGATCCTGTCCCCGCTCGTGGCCTCGGCTCGGGCCTATCGAATCCCCAGGGTCGCCAGTGCGATCGTCATCGTCTCCTTGCTCTTCGGCCTATTGGCATTCTTCGCAGCTGTGCTGACCGCGCCGCTGGCCGACTGGATCGGGCGAAGCTGGGAGCTCGGCAGCCTTCTGCGCAGCAAGCTTCAGGATTTCCGTGAGCCGCTCGCGACGATCCGGGAACTTTACAGCGCCCTGCAAACGATCGGGCAGGATGCCACGCAGGCCGGCGAGAAGATCATGGTCGAGGCATCGTCCGAAAAGAGCGTTGCGGAAACGGCGATCGCGGTGCTGACGCCGGCGATCAGCCAGCTGATCATTTTCTTCGTTTCGCTGATCTTCTATCTGGTCTTCAAGAACGACTTCAAATTATCCGCCGTCCTGGCTTTTTCCAACCGCAAAACCCGGCTGGAAGTGCTCCGCGTCTACAATCATGTCGAAGAACGGCTCACGCAGTTCTTCACGTCCGTTTCGCTGATCAATATCGCGCTCGGCGCGGCGATCACCCTCGCCATGTGGATCGTTGGAATGCCGAACCCGCTGCTGTGGGGCGTGCTGGCGGCCCTGCTGAATTTCTTTCCTTATCTGGGGCCGGCCATCGTCACGATTGCGCTGATCGTCGCCTCGCTGCTGTCCTACCCGACGCTGGCAGAGGCCGCGATACCGCCGCTGATTTACACGGCCATCCATGTTATCGAAGGCGAGTTCCTGACGCCCACGATTCTGGGCTACCGCATGTCGGTCAATCCCTTGATCCTGTTTCTCGCGGTGGTGTTCTGGACCTGGATGTGGGGACCGATCGGGGCGTTTCTCGCCGTGCCGATCGTGATGATCGCCGTGACCACATTCGCCACGCTCTGGCCCGCGCGCGAGGCCCCGCATCTTCCATAGCGTGCTGCGGTTCCCGGAAACCGCTGGTGCGGCGGTCAGTGCAGGAAATACGCCGCCCCCAGCAGCGCCGCGCCACCCAGAATGAGGATCAGGCCGATCAGGCCCAGAATGGGCGCAACGAAATGGCCGATGACATTGCCGCCGAGCCGCCGCGCCTTGCCGAAGGTGGTCGTGGCGGCGGTGATTTCGTTCAGCCGTTCCTCGATCTCCGTCGGGCTCTCGGCCGTCCGCCTGCCGCGCGCCACTTGCCAGGCCGAGTTCATTGCCAGGCCGGCAAAATCGTAACGCGACACGAAGCGGCGGATCAGCAGCCCGATGAGGATCGTAACCGCGCCGGCGATCAGGAGACCGGGGTGCGAAACGAAGTCCATCGGCTTGGGTCCTCCCCCAAAAGCCGCGCCGGCCGGGACGACCGGGCAGGCGTCGATTTGCAGGCGCTCCGGCGGCGGGCGGGGCTTGTCCATAGCATCCGCTGCGACAATGGGGCAACGGCAATCGGGGCCGGCGCGGCGGCTCGAGCAGCGGAGTCTAAATCGGAAGCGGATGCGCTGCTCTATTCATTTATTTGCGCATCGGATTTGCCCGAAAACCGGTACCCACTTTTCGGTCCGATGCGCCTGGCGCTATCGAAACAGCTTGAGCCGTCGGCTTGCCTGACATAAAGCGGTGGCAGGGTAAACTAGCGTTCGGCGATGGGGGGAGGGGCGTAATGACACGGAAACGGCAGAACCGGATCTTGACGATTGTCGTCACCGGCCTGGCAATCCTGATCGGGCTTGCGCTTGCCGCGAAACTGTCGGGCATCGGCTGGGCGCTGAATATCTACGAATTCATCCGCGACACCTCGCTGCTGATCGTCACCGTGATCGCGGCCTATATGGCGCATGTCTATCAGAAGCGGTCCACCTTCTTGCAGAATTTGCGCGAACAATGGCATGACATCGTCCGGACGAAAGCGGAGCTGATCTATTACTGCCATCTGGAGAAGCCGACGCTGGACGATTATCTGCTTGCGGCGCGGGAGCTTTCGGAATGCATCGACACGATGCGCATCGTTTATTCCAATGTCGGGGAGACCGACAAGCTGATCGGTCTTTACCCCTATTCGCCGCTTCACCATATGCGGAAGGTGATGGAAAGCCTCGATCCGCGTAAGGGTGCGCCGACGCCTGAGCAGAGATATGCCGCGCGGGGCGAGATCTGGGACGCGTTCAACGCCATCCGCGAGCATTTCCTGGATGAATTTGATATCGAAGAGCCGACCAAACCGATCCTCATCTATCGGATGAAGCGGCAAAAGCGCGACGGTGCGCAGCCCGGGGCTCTGGAGCGTAAGGACCGGCAGCTTGAATTGGCCGGTGAAAAAAGACGATCATGAACTTAAGAAACATTGCGATCATTGCCCATGTCGATCACGGCAAGACCACCCTGATCGACGTTTTATTGCGCCAGTCCGGCTCCTTCCGCGAGAATCAGCGCGTCGCCGAGCGCGCAATGGACTCCAACGATCTGGAGCGCGAGCGCGGCATCACGATCCTGGCGAAAGTCACCTCGCTCGACTGGAAGGGCACGCGGATCAACATCGTGGACACGCCCGGCCATGCCGATTTCGGCGGCGAGGTCGAACGCATTCTGAATATGGTCGATGGCGCGATCGTGCTGGTGGACGCCTCCGAAGGGCCGATGCCGCAGACGAAATTCGTCGTCTCCAAGGCGCTGAAGGTCGGCCTTCGCCCGATCGTGGCGATCAACAAGATCGACAAGCCCGACGAGCGGCATGACGAGGTCATCAATGAGGTGTTCGACCTGTTCGCCGCGCTCGACGCCAATGAAGAGCAGCTCGATTTCCCCGATCCTTTACGGCTCGGCCAAGGAAGGCTGGATGGCGCTGTCGCCGGAGGGGCCCAAGGACGACTATGGCGCCGCTCTTCGACCTGGTCCTCGACCATGTCCAGCCGCCGAAGACCAGCGAGGGCGCGTTCCGGATGCTGGCGACGACGCTGGAGGCCGACCCCTTTCTCGGCCGCGTGCTGACGGGCCGCATCAGCGCCGGGTCGGTATCGCCCGGCCAGACGGTCAAGGCGCTTTCCCGCGACGGCAAGCTGATCGAGCAGGGCCGTATCTCCAAGGTTCTGGCGTTTCGCGGGCTCGAACGTGTGCCGGTCGAGGAGGCGGGCGCCGGCGAGATCGTCGCGCTTGCCGGGCTCAGCCAGGCGACGGTCGCCGACACGATCTGCGCGCCCGAGGTCGCCGAGCCCATCGCCGCCCAGCCGATCGACCCCCCGACGCTTTCCATGACCTTCCGCATCAATGACGGTCCGCTCGCCGGCCAGGAGGGCGACAAGGTGCAAAGCCGCGTCATCCGCGAGCGGCTCCTGCGCGAGGCGGAAGGCAATGTCGCCCTGCGGGTGACGCAGACGGGCGACGCCGACGCCTTCGAGGTCGCCGGGCGCGGCGAGCTGCAGCTGGCGATCCTGATCGAGACGATGCGCCGGGAAGGCTTCGAGCTGACCGTTTCGCGCCCGCGCGTGGTGATGCAGTCCGATCCCGTCACCGGACAGCGGCTGGAGCCGATCGAGGAAGTGATCATCGACGTCGATGAAGACTATACCGGCGCGGTCGTGCAGAAGCTCGGCGAGCGGCGCGGCGATCTCGTCGATATGCGCCCCTCTGGCGGCGGGCGTCAGCGCATCGTGCTGCATGTGCCGACGCGCGGGCTGATCGGCTATCAGAGCGAGCTTTTGTCCGACACGCGCGGCACGGCGGTGATGAACCGGCTGTTCCACGCCTATGCGCCTTACAAGGGCGAAATTCCGGGCCGGCGCACGGGCGTCCTGATCTCCAACGCGCAAGGGGAGGCCGTCGCTTACGCGCTGTGGAACTTGGAAGATCGCGGGCCGATGATGATCCACCCGCAGGACCGGGTCTATCAGGGCATGATCGTCGGCGAGCACAGCCGCGGCAACGATTTGGAGGTCAATGTGCTCAAGGCCAAGAAGCTGACCAATATCCGCGCCGCCGGCCGCGACGATAATGTGCTGCTCACCCCGCCGATGAAGCTGACGCTGGAAAAGGCGCTCGCCTATATCCAGGATGACGAGCTGGTCGAGATCACGCCCAAGGCGATCCGCCTGCGCAAGCGCATTCTCGATCCGAACGACCGGAAGAAGGCGGAGAAGCTGGCGGCGGTGTAGGGGTTGAGGCGTCGTGAAGCTTATTTCAGCGTCTTGGCCTTTTTGCCATCGCCTCTTATTCGCTTCCTCGCTTCTTTGATATGTTCGACGGCTTCGTAGGTAGTGTCTCAGTTTGAAAATTTAAGCTTTCTTTTCGTAGGGACCGCGCTTCTTCGCCTGCGGATTTGCAATGTCGATAAGCTCAACGACCTTCTCCCACGTCCAAGCATTTTTTCATTTTGGATTAGGAATTTTCACGATAATAATTCCTGACCCAGCGAGGAATGAATTGGGACAGCTCAATTCCTTCGCAAATTCGTTCAAACAGAGCATCCGACACAGGATCGCGGGGATGAAAGAGACCGCCCTCAACGCACTTAGTCAGATGGGCTGCGCGATCTTGCCGTGACCTTCGATAGTAGACATAACTGCGGTGGCCGATAAAGGCGTGCTCGCCTGCCTCAATCACGCATGCATCATCGTATGAGATCCCCGCTTTAATCGAGGTTATGCTAACGAGCAAATGCTGGCTGTTGGTGCAAGCGTCCGTAAGAATTACGTGCAGATGGTGAGCATCAGGATTGTTATAAGAGCCAGAAGGGACAAGCAAGGTTCCCTTCTTGATCGGCTCATATGGCATTATGCTCTCGCAAACAATTCGTCGATGTACCGATCAACCTCAACCCTAGAGGCCAATTCGGAACTGTGCTCTGCCTTACCCAAAAACTTGAAAACTAACTCATAATGGATCGGACACGATGATCCATTCGGATCGACCCATTCAGGGCAATGCTTATGGGTGTAATCGCGAAGTTCAAAGCGATCCATGTGGCCATAGGCTTGCCAAATCTCATGCAATGCCTCTATCTCAGCATCACTCAATTCGTCAAGAGCGTCCTCAGTGAGATTGTCATCGGTAAGACCTATGTCATGACGCTCTCGATCGGTCAGATATCGATCCCAATTTTCCTCGTCTACCTCACCGCCTGCGATATAATTGTAAGTAAGCGAATTGACCGGACCGTGCGGCATAGAGACGAGCTTATCGTTTAAAATCGGGCAATCGTATTTCTGCATGAAAAGACGGTCCGCCAAGTAGATCAACTTGACGGCTTTCAAAACGTTGATACGACCTCCTTCTTGCTTCGCAAAGAAAGCCGTGACTTGAGCCGCCTTTCTCACGTTAAACCAAGGAGTCATCTCATTTGCTCCATCGCGCACTGGGCCGCCTTCTTGGCAATTTCCTTGCGCTCCGCATCGCTCAAACGCTCTGCGCGGGCTTTAGCCCCAGCTTTGCCGGACCGAACACGTCCGCTCGGTTCTTCAAGCTCCTCTTCTATCTCGCCGGTGGCAATCTTCATCACGTGTACGGCATTGGCCACCACGTCTGCCGGTCTTCTTTCGCCTCTTGGTCCTTTCGGCATTCAGTCTCCAATAGCTTCAAGCGGCTGAGTCGGAATTTATATGATTCGAGAGTCAAGTCTCAAACGCTGATATGAGCATTCCGCTTGGACAATGTGGATAGCGCTTTCGAGATGCATCCTAACATATTGACTAGATATGTTCTAAATTTGTTCCGATTGCGCGGACCGGAGGAGGTTTTTTCACAAAGCACACCGCCTTGCGATGCGCGACTTATCCCCTCCGCCCTTTCCGGTGGTTTCCTTCCGCTGCGTAAAGTGGGATTGTCGTCACCGACAGGTGTTGAAGGGCGGGACGATGTCATCGGTAGAACCAGCGGCGGCGGGTGCAATGCAATGGCCCGCCGGGGTCGAGCCCACGGCCGAATTCGCCGCGGCGACCGAGGCGGCGCGCAATGTGGGCGACAACCTGTTCGTCACCGGCCGCGCCGGGACGGGCAAGTCGACGCTCCTCCGCTGCCTGAAGAGCAACCTGCCGCAGAAGACCGCCGTGCTGGCGCCGGGTGGCCTCGCCGCCGTCAACGTCCACGGCCAGACGGTCATTCGCAGATTTAAGGTGATGGGAGCTACGCCCCTGGCCGCCGATCGTCCGGAGCGCGCCGCTTCCCCAGGCCTCCCATTTCGACAAGCCTAGTTGACGGGAAAGAGCGGATCGATCGTCATTGTGTGCTCTCCGGCGCGTAATGGAGGATGACAACACCTGACTTGAGCGTCTTCGTCTCCAGATGCTTCAGGGGTATCCGGTTCGGGCCGCCCTTGAAGAGCGGCGTGCCTCTCCCGAGAATGACGGGGTTGATCCCGAGGTGATACTCGTCGATCAGGCCGTGCTCCATCAGGGTCGCCGTGAGGTCGGCGCTGCCGAACACGAAGATGTCTCCGCCGTCCCTGGTCTTCAGCTTGGAGACTTCTTCCGTGACATTGCCGTTGAAAAGCTTCGTGTTGTTCCAGTCGGCGCTTTTCAGCGTGCGCGAGAAGACCACCTTCTCGATCTTGTTCATGAAATCCGCGATCCAGCCTTGCTCGGACGGCCAATAGGCTGCCATGAACTCGTAGGTCACGCGGCCGAAGATCAGCGTGTCGGCGTTTTCCTGGGTCTCACGAATGTAGTTCTCGAGTTCGTCTTCGAAGACGAACCAGCCGATGTCCCTGTCCGGACCTTCGAAGAAGCCGTCGACGGTCACCATTTCCCATATGATCAGTTTTCTCATAGAGCCCTCCGCTTCGTGTATCCCATCGTGAGTTCCCGGCCCTATCCCGCGAAGCGGAAGCCCATGGTGGTGATCTGCCCCGCTTCCGAGACCTCGCTCTTCTCCAGCCTGACCGGCTCCATGCCCTTCTGACTGAAGAGGCGGATGCCGTCGCCGATGAGGACGGGCGCGACATGGATGAGGACCTCGTCCACAAGCCCTAATTCGAGCCGACGGGATGTCGCAGCATTTCAGCGGGACGTGACGAAGCGTTCCAGTTTGCCCAGAGTTTGCAGTCCCAGTTCCACGGCACCGAAGCCCTTCGCCTCCTGAAACTCGGCAGCCGTGCTGAAGATCATGCCCAGCGTGACCTTCGTCGCCCCGTCCTGATCCTCGAACGAGGCCCAGGCATCGGCATGTTTCGGCCCATTCTCGCCCCATAGCAGCGTATAGCCGATCCTTTCCTCGGCCCGGACCTCACCATAACGATGGTGGTTCGGGAAGACCGTGCCGTCAGGCGCGATCATGTCGAAAACCCATTCGCCGCCCGTGCGCAGATCGATCCTTTTCGTGCGACAGGAGAAGCCTTCCGGCCCCCACCATTGCGGCAGCGTCTGAGGGTTCATCCACGCGCCCCATACGATCGATCGCGGCGCCTGAATCACTCGCTGCAGCACCATGGTCCGTTCAGCCGCGCCCGCGAGGTTGTCGAGCCCTGCGCCGAAGCCTTCCCGGTAGCCTGCCTCCATGTCCTCCGCCAGCGAGGAAAGCTGCACCGTCACGACCAGCCGGCTGCGCTCGCCCGTACCCGAGATATCCGCCGTTACCAGCGCGACCGATTGCGTCACGCCTTCGGATGAGATCGCCTCGTAGTTCACGCTGCACTTCGCCGGCTGCAACATAAGCCAGCCGCACTCGCAGCGGATGTCCGGTCGGCCTTCCACCTTGCAGAGCGAGACCTCGCGTCCACCCACCCTCGTGTCGGCCTCCAGGAAATCCACGGTGACCAAGGGCGATGGCGCAGCCCAGACCGCGCGGGCGGCCGGGGCCGTCCAGGCCTGCCACAGGGTTTCGGTAGGGGCTGCAACCTGTCGCTCGAAGGTCAGCGTGGCGAAACGGCCGTTCATGTCATCAGGCCCTTTGCATAGGTTTCCAGCTGTGTCGCCACAGTGCCCCAGCCGTCGAAGAACCCCATGTCCTCGTGCGCCTTGCGGGTGTCGGGATTGCGGTGGCGGGCGATCGCGGTGTAGGTCGTGCCGCCCCCGGCCGCATCCGCGAGAAGCAGTATCGCGGTCATGAAAGGCTCGGGCGCGGGTTTCCAGCCTTCGGTATAGGCATCGGTGAAGACAAGCTTCTCGCCCGGCACCACCTCCAGATAGACGCCCTGATTGTCTATCACCTTGCCGTCCACCTCAAAGGTCGTGTTGAACCGGCCGCCGACCCGCAGGTCGATGTCCACCGCAGTTACCTTGTGCGGCGCGGGAATGAAGAAATGCGGAATATGCTTCGGCTGTGTCCAGCAGTCCCATATCAGTTGCCGTGGCACGGCCAGCGTGCGGGTAAAGCTCAGATCGGTATTCGGATCAAGGTCCGGTATCATTTCTCACGCTCCTTCATCACCTTCATCACATAGTCGTCCAGCCGGTCGAGCCGGGCCTCCCAAATGGCCCGCTGTTCGTCGAGCCATGTCCGCACCGGGTCCAGCGCCTCGGGCACGATGGCGCAGGTGCGTATCCGTCCGTTCTTGGACGTAGTGATCAACCCCGCCTCCTCCAGCACGGAAAGGTGCCGCATCATCGTGGGCAGCCGCAGTCCCGTGGGACGAGCCAGATCCGTTACCCGCGCAGGTGTTTCGGCAAGCCGGGTCAAGGTCGACCGGCGGGTCGGGTCAGCCAGCGCGTGGAAGAGCAGCGAGAGATCGGGATCATGCTTAGTCATGTCGCTAACTATCACCGGCACTGCTGGCGACGCAAGCGAAAACTTCGTCAAGTCGCTAAGTTTTTTCCGCCCAAATGCGCCGAGTCCTTGGAGCAGGCGGCTTCCCACCGAACCTCGTCGTTTCCCGATGGCTCGATTATGCTGAATCGCCGCCTGGCCCGGAACAGGTTCCGGTGCGCCACAGCTTTGCCACAAGCCTTTCGTGCATCTGCCTTCCAGATGCTTTAAGGTCCGCCCGGTCATACACCTCTCAATCGCCCAGGCCTTACATGTCCTCGATTGACGTTGCCGATCAGCAGACGAAAGACATCCGCTGGCCCGCCGGGGTCGAGCCCACGGCCGAATTCGCCGCAGCGACCGAGGCGGCGCGCAATGTGGGCGACAACCTGTTCGTCACCGGGCGCGCCGGGACGGGCAAGTCGACGCTGCTGCGCTGCCTGAAAAGCAATTTGCCGCAGAAGACCGCCGTGCTGGCGCCGACCGGCCTTGCCGCCGTCAACGTCCATGGCCAGACCATCCATTCCTTTTTCGGCTTCCCGCCCCAGCTCATCACGGCCGAGATCATCAAGCGCGCCCGGCGCGCGGCGATGTTCCGCAATCTGGAGACGATCATCATCGACGAAGTGTCGATGGTGCGCGCCGATCTGATGCAGGGCATCGACATGGCGCTGCGCATGACGCGCAAGCAGCCGGCCAAGCCGTTCGGCGGTGTACAGATCATCGCGCTCGGCGATTTGCACCAGCTCGCGCCGGTGATCCGCGATCATGACACCCAGCGCTATTTTCACGAGACCTTCGGCGGCATCTATTTTTTCAACGCGCCGGTCTGCCAGGAGGCCCCGCTTTCGCTGATGGAGCTGACGACCGTGTTCCGCCAGCAGGACGCCGTCTTCATCGAGGCGCTGAACGCGATCCGCGAAGGCAGCCCGTCGCGCGACCAACTCGACATTCTGAACGACCGGGCGCAACCCCTCCGCTCCTTGCCGGATCATCGGGACTACACCGTGCTGACGCCAATCAATCAGGCGGCCGACTCCACCAATCGCAGCTTTCTCGATCAGTTGAAGGGGACGGCGACGCAGTTCGACGCCATCGTCGCCGGCAAGTTCGACAAATCCGCCTACCCGACCGATGTCAGCCTGCAGCTCAAGGAAGGCTCGAAGGTCGTCATGCTGCGCAACGATCCCGACAAGCGCTGGGTGAACGGCACGCAGGCGCGGATCGCGCGCATCGAGGGGCGGACGGTGTGGGTGGATGTCGGCGGCGAGGCGCACGAGCTGGAGCCGGTGACCTGGGAGAATACCGGCTACGAGTACAATGCCGATACGGACGAGATGGAGCAGAAAGTGGTCGGCACCTTCCGGCAGCTGCCTGTGCGGCTCGCCTGGGCGCTCACCATCCATAAGAGCCAGGGCATGACGCTGAACAAGGTCTATATCGATTTCGGGCGCGGCACCTTCGCGCACGGACAGGCCTATGTCGCGCTAAGCCGGGCGCGCTCGCTCGACGGCCTGGCGCTCGCCCGCCATATCCGGCAGTCGGACATCATTTTCGACGAACGGGCGCTGGGCTACCGGCGGATCTTCGAGGCGCTGGCGGCTTGATGCAAAAGTCTTCTGCTATCCGCCGATGTAAGGAGATTATGTGGTTGACAAGCCCAAGGGCTATCCTCGGTCGGGTCCAGCTTCTGGTGGTTGTTACAGTCGGCGTCATTCCGCGCGCATTGCCGGTCGAAACCATGACCGAAATCGCGTCATGGGATTACTGGCGCACAATGCTCGCCATGAAAGGGTGACGTATTCGTTAAATCAAGACCGGCGCAATGGATGGTATGCATTGGCCTTCGATGGCAAGGCCGCCTATTCCGCCCAGCACATCAAATCACCACTTGGGGTCCAGGCGGGAGTGAGCGGAAGAGAGCGCAACGGGGAAGTATGACCGCTTACGCCTCAACACGGACATCACGCCCACTTCGCTTCGTGACTCAACCCCGGCGCTCGGACCGCTCTCACAGAGGGAGAGAGCACGTCGGCAAACTGAGGTGAAGCGGATGCATCTCGGAGACGCCTTGACCGCCGAATCTGACCCGAAGCAGACATGGGGTGCTGATTTAAGTGGATAAGTAAGTCCGTCGCTCGTATTGGATTCAGCCACTTTCCGCAGTCTGATCTAACTGTTATGCTGACCCGGGTCATCCGGGGGATTTCGAACAGGAGGCGACGATGGCAACCGAGTGGCATTTATCGGGAGACTATTTCGAGAACTGCAATTGCGACGTCGTATGCCCCTGCTTGGTGTCGACGAAGGCTCCACTCACGTCGAAGCCGACGCAGGGCGTGTGCGACGTGGCGCTCGCTTTCCATATCGACAAAGGTAATTACGGCGACGTTCGACTGGACGGCCTGAACGTCGCGATGATCGCTCACACGCCGGGGCCGTTTGGCGAAGGCAATTGGACGGCCGCTGCCTATATAGACGATCGTGCCGACGAACAACAAACGGAAGCGCTGGGCGCTATCTTCACCGGCGCCGCCGGCGGTCCGATGGCGGCATTCGCACCGTTGATCGCCAATAATCTCGGGGCCAAGAAGGTACCGATCAAATACCAGATCGACGGGAAGAGGCGGTCGGCAGAAATCCCAAATATATTGAAAATGATGGTAGAGCCGCTGCCCACCATGCATGAGAGCGGGGAGATGTGGGTGTCAACCGGCCATCCGGTCAATCCGGACAAGCTTGCGCTCGCGATGGGAGCAAAAGACAGTACGTTCACCGACCATGGCATGCGCTGGGACAATTCCGGTAAGAACGGCCATTACGCGCCGATCAGCTGGTCGAACTAACAGAGCCGCACCCGCCGCTTCGCTGACCTCACTACCACGGCAACGAGTTCATGAGGAATATATCACGGGGGCCTTGCGGAGGTGGTAACGATTGACGTCTGACATGACAGGGCATGTGGACGTGCGATGATTGACGCCGCCATCAATGCAGTGCTCCGGCGTGACCGCGCAATCGTGTTGAGCGCGATTATTGCCATCACCGCCTTGGCATGGACGTATGTGTTGTGGCTCGCCGCCAACATGGACATGGACATGGACATGGGAACATCCATGGGCAAAACCATGAGCGGCATGGGCGCGATGTTAAAGCCCGCTTTGCGGCCGTGGAGCGTCGCCGATTTCGCCTTCATGTTCGTCATGTGGGCGGTGATGATGGTCGGAATGATGATGCCGTCCGTTACACCGATGGTGCTGCTTTACGCCAATATGGGCCGCAAGGCGGCGGAAAACGGCAGACCCCTCGCGGCGACGGGCTGGTTTGTTGCAGGCTATCTTCTCGCGTGGACCGCCTTCAGTCTCGCCGCAACGGTCGCGCAATGGCAATTGAGCCGGCTCGCTCTCATCACCCCGATGATGTCGAGTGCGAGCAACCTTTTTGGCGGGCTCCTGCTTGTTGCAGCTGGCCTTTATCAGTGGTCGCCGCTGAAAGACGCCTGTCTAACCCATTGCCAATCGCCCCTCGGGTTCCTGATCAGTCGAGGCGGCTTTAGCGCGAGCCCATGGGGCTCGCTGCGGCTCGGTGCAGAGCATGGCTCGCTCTGCGTCGGCTGCTGTTGGGTGCTGATGGCGCTTCTGTTTGTCGGCGGCGTCATGAACCTACTGTGGATTGCTGGACTGACGATTTTTGTTCTGTTGGAAAAGATCATACTGACCGGCCGGCTCGTCCCACGTCTTGCAGGCGCAGCGATGGCCGTGGCCGGCCTTTTCCTTCTGTATCGGGCCTCTTGATCGTGACGGGGACCGCACCTAGACCGCCACGCTCTCGTTTCGACGTAATATTACGCCTATGGATATGCAGCCGCCTAAACCGAAGCGAAGCTTGCGTAAGAGATCGCGGCTAGTCGCGAATTTCCCTTGCTAGCCCGAGTCTGAAGTGGCGAAGTTTGCCGATGTCCGTGATCACCGCGATCTCTCCCTTGACGGCTCGGTCGAGCCGCCGGAGGAAAGCGCCTCGATCCGGTCGTGGCGCGCGATTGGCGCTGTCCGCCAAACGGTCGTTTGGCGGCATCCCCAGAAATCGTCCGACAACCCCCAGCTGGCAATGGCATTGCGGACAAGTTTGTTTAGCCGGACAGGAATCCGGACAAGAATTCGTCGAACTATGCCGGCAATCGAAAGTGCTGATGAGCCAAAGCCTTAATGTCTACGAGGCTGCCGCCAAACTGAAAATCGGCAAGACCTCTCTGTACGAAGCCCTCGCTGACGATCCTTAGCGTGCGTAATAAACACTTTCGTGTCGTGACCCCAACTGGGGCCTCGTGCCGGGGCACAGAGAGAACATCACGCCGGTCGTGAATAGCCCTCATCAGGAAGTGGTGAGATAGCCTGCGAAAGGATTACACCGTCCAACCCCTGTACAGCGGACCCTCTGCCGCCGGACCTTTTGCGCTTTCCGAGGCGAGGTGGGGCAACGATTTTGCGGCCCTCGGATCAACGACCCATTATGGTAGGGTCTGCACGCTCCGTCTGGACAAGGCGGACACCGCAATCATTTGGGTTGTCTCAAGCGAGTGCCGAGCTGGGGCGATGCTGTGTCGACGCCATACTTTGGCACTTGCGAAGATCGCTCGTTTGAGGCGTTGCGAGCATGAATGGCAGAACTGGTATCTCCGTCCATTCGTTGACTTGGTGTGGACGTGTTGCATACTTCAGTTGCTTTTTGCCAGCTGCGGTCCGCAGCAGCGGGAACTATGCGCTAGCGCCCGTGGACAATTATGGGATTCTCATTTCCCTCGAACAGTGATTCAAACTTCCTTTTGGGAGGTTTGAATGCGGTCGGAACGCTTTGTGCTATCGGATTCTCAATGGACGATTATCGCGCCGCTCCTGCCCGGTAAGGCGAGCGATTGCGGTGTGACAGCCAAGGATATTCGGCTTTTTCTCGAAGCCGTGTTATGGCGTGTACGTACCGGCGCCCCCTGGCGGGATTTGCCGTCTGGTTTTGGTTCCTGGAACAGCATATTCCGGCGTTTCCGCCGTTGGGCGGCGGCGGCTGGCGTTTTTGATCGCGTTTTCAGAGTCTTGTCCGGAGAGCCCGATTTCGAATATATCCTCATCGACGGAACGATCGTTAGCGTGCATCAGAAGGCAAGCGGCGCAAAAGGGGGACTCTCGATCAGGCCATCGGCCGCTCAAAAGGCGGCCTGACAACGAAGATTTTGGCGCTGGTCGATGCATTGGGCAATCTCGTGCGCTTCTCCTTGTGGCCTGGGCAGCGCCACGACAGCGTCGGCGTGCCGGATCTCATTGACGATTTGGCGTTTGAAGCCCTGCTCGGCGACAAAGCCTTCGACAATAACAGCATAAGGGAGGACCTTGAGAGACGCGGGGCGGAGGCGGTTATCCCGTCAAAAGCGGATCGGAAACAGGTCATTCCTCATGATCGGGTGAAATATCGGTGGCGCCACCTCATTGAAAATTACTTTAGCAAAATCAAGGACTTTCGAGCTGTGAATACGCGATATGACAAAACTGAACTGAGCTATAAAGCGACGATCAATCTCGCCGCTATTGTCATTGCACTCAGATGATTGTCCACGGGCTCTAGCGAAAATACGAAAATAGTCACTTGGGAGGAATAGCCATGAGAGTTGATGTCTATAATCGCTTGATGGCAATGCGGGTCAGCCGACGAAGTGTGCTGCAGGGCGCCGTTGCCAGCCTCCTCAGTGCCTGCTCGGATTACGGCCCCGGCAAATTCGTCCTCGCAAAAAATTCTAATGCGAATTCTAAAGTCCAAATCCTAACGGAAAGGTATGAAAACAATCTTCGTGCCCTTACCGATTACCTTCCAAATCGTTGGGATTTGATAAGCGTACTTAAATGGTCCGCCTACGGCAATGATACTCATCTCGTGGGCCCCGCTGCAGCCAAAGTTACCTCAGGTGTGGCAATACGCACCAATAAGGATGCGGAAGTACTGGCGCAATTTCACCCCAAATCTATTATTCGCATTTCCCCCACCACTTACGATTTAGCCAAAGAGGCGGTGGTCAAGAAACTAAATGTGACAGAATTCATTGGTACGCCAGCAGATTTAGCGGCCGTGACGCGTGTGGCGCAAGAAGAAAACACCCCTATCAATGCGTCAATCTATCTTTTCGACCACTATGGTGATCCCTGGGGATTTGAATTCAATTCACCCGCCGAGTTACAAAAACTCGTGGATTCAATGAACCCACAGTGGGTGAAGGTACTAGGTATTTTCACGCATTTAGGCTACTTACAATCCGCCCCTGATGTGCAAATTAACGAGCGAATTAAAAGGTTTTTAAGAGTTGCCTGCCCAGTTGCTGTAAAATTGGCTGCAAAACTGGGGCCCAATGACCCACCTATCTCCGTCCACTGGGGCGCCAGCAGCGAAGTAAGTCGGCTTTGGAATTCAGGCTTGGAAAGAATTGATCTTCCCGCCGATCCTGAAGTGCGCTCACTGGCAGACCGTTACCTATCCAATCCCAATGTCAGGTTCGCTCTGCGCCTGGGCGCCATCACCTATGGTTCTGCCGAATTTGGATTCCCTGAGCTAAAACCTATTATTTGGTGGACAGCAAAAATAGCTGCATTACATCCCAGCGGAAACACCAATATTGCCGTTATTAATGTGGGAATCAACGATGGGTATCCCCGCCTGTTCCGACCACAGGGTAAAAGCCGGCCTCGATGGCAGCGCGTGTGGGGAGAAGTCAGCATTGGCGGCACACGTTACCCCTTAGCGGCCCCACCCCAAGCGCATAAAATTGAGGTAAATGTCGGGCCCAATCTGGACCAGAAAAAAGTGTTTCCAGGGGCAGAGGTTTGTCTGTTATGCGACAATTTAACCCTCGATGATGTCTTCAACCAAGTAGCAGAAGATACCTATAACATTGCTATGTGCGCCACTGGCGCAAGCCCTCAATTTGAAGAGGAATCGATGTTTATCTACGACGATACCCCTTATTGCGTGGGCCCCGTCCGATATGTGGAGAGGCGTAACATTAGAGGGCCGCATGGTGAAGTGCAGAAGTGATGGCGCTAACGCCATGAAAACTTAAGAAAAACCACGACGCAAGTAGTATTCCTCCTAATTGCCCGGGGACGTATCGCCCCCGAAGCGTCTTGCCGGCGAAGCCGGTTGGGCAATGTGGTTAGCGAGTCCTGCCATGCGGCGTGGTTCGAGAAAGCCGGCGTTTGCTGTCGTTAAGGGCAAGCTTCTTTTCTTCAGCCATGGCGACAATCTCGACGGGCCTTCGGCAATTCAACGGATTCTGGATACATCACGCTCGACAATTGCAGCCACATTAGCGCAAAATTAATCGCTATTGCCTCGCGAAGCTAACGCAATAGCGCGGCCAGCGGTCATTACATCGCAGCCGTTATTGAGGCGATAGAATAGCGAAAACCGGACGAATGGCCCTTTCTCTCCGCTGGACTAGCCAGAGCACTGACGGAGAGAAACACCGCATTGCAGAAATTGGGGCACTACAAGCGCTTGTCCGCGTTCATGGCGTTTGCCTTCGATGGCAAAGCCGACTATTGCGCCATTCGCCTTCGCCCCGTGTGAAAAAAGCGGGGGCCTGCGCCCGTGATCCTTTAATCCCGCTCGCATCGCTGCTATAGGGCAGCTTTGGAACTCTTTGCGACATTCGATAAACCATGAGACTTGCGATTATGGGTGCGGCGGGGCGGATGGGTCAGGCCATCGCCCGCGTCGTTCATGAAATGCCCGACTGCTCGATTTCCGGCGGCACGGAACCGGAGGGCTCGGAGGCGATCGGCGCGGATCTCGGCGAATTGGCGGGCCTGGGCAAGCTCGGCATCCCGATCACGACCGACCCCTTGGAGCTGCTCACGCGCTCCGAAGGCGTGCTCGATTTCACCACGCCAGAGGCGACCGTCGAACATGCCGGGCTCGCCGCCCAGGCGCGCATCGTCCATGTGATCGGCACGACCGGCCTTGCGCCCCACGACGAGGACGCGATCCTCGCCGCCTCGCGCCATGCGGTGATCGTCAAATCCGGCAATATGAGCCTCGGCGTCAATCTGCTTGCGGCGCTGGTCCGGAAAGCGGCCGAAGCGCTGGACCCGGATTTCGATATCGAGATCGTCGAAATGCATCACCGTCTGAAGGTCGATGCGCCCTCCGGCACCGCGCTGATGCTTGGCAAGGCCGCCGCCGATGGCCGCCATATCGGGCTTGAGGACCATGCGGTGCGTGTCCGCGACGGCCATATGGGCATGCGCAAACGCGGCGATATCGGCTTTGCGAGCTTGCGCGGCGGCGATGTGGTCGGCGATCATACGGTCGTCTTTGCCGGACCGTGCGAGCGCATCGAGCTCACCCACCGCGCGGGCGACCGGCAGCTCTTCGCGCGCGGCGCGGTCCAGGCGGCGCTCTGGGGCAAGGGCAAGCCGCCCGGCCTTTATTCGATGCAGGATGTGCTCGGCCTTTGAGCCGCGGGCCGGACCAATCCCTCCTGGCCAATGTGAGATGATGCGGATGCCGATGGATCAAGACCGCTATTTGCGGCCCTCGCGAGAAGCCGGACGGGCGTTCCTTCAGCGCGGCATCAAAGGCGAGGTCGTCATGCTCAACCTGCTGCGCTTCCGGACCATCGCCGACTATTCCGCCAATCCGGAACTTGCACCGAAAACTCAGCTTAGCGGAGAGGCTGCCTATCAGCGCTACATCGCCCATACGCTACCATTCCTGCAACAGAGCGGCGGCGAGATCCTGTTCATGGGCGCAGGCGGGCCGTTCCTGATCGGTCCCGAAGCCGAACGCTGGGATCTTGCCTTGCTTGTTCGCCAGCACAGCGTCGAGGCGTTCATGGCCTTTGAAACCAATGAGGGCTATCTCGCCGGGATCGGACATCGCACCGCAGCGCTTGCCGATTCGAGGCTCTTGCCGCTTGTGGAGTGGCAATCAATCCGCGATCATGCTGAGGCAGCCTCGGAGTGATCGTGCGCGGAAATTTCAAAAGGTGACAATGGATAATCTTCTGGTTCTCGTCCGCCACGGCGAAAGCGAGTGGAACAAGCTCAACGTGTTCACCGGCTGGCGTGATGTCGATCTGAGCGAAAAGGGCGTGGAGGAAGCGCGGCGCGCCGGACGGCTGATCAAGCAGGCGGGCATCAAATTCGACATCGCCTTCACCAGTGCGCTCATCCGCGCTCAGCGCACGCTCGACCTCATTCTCGAAGAGCTGGGGCAGACCGGCCTCGAAACGCTGAAGGATCAGGCGCTCAACGAACGCGACTATGGCGATCTCGCCGGGCTCAACAAGGATGACGCCCGCAAGCGCTGGGGCGAGGAGCAGGTGCATATCTGGCGGCGCTCCTATGATGTGCAGCCGCCCGGCGGCGAAAGCCTGAAGGACACCGCCGCGCGCGTTCTGCCTTATTACGAGGCGAAGATCTGGCCGGAGCTGCAGGCCGGCAAGAACGTGATCGTCGCCGCGCATGGCAATTCGCTGCGCGCCCTCGTCATGAAGCTCGACCGGCTCAGCCGCGAGGAGGTGCTGCAGCTCAATCTGGCGACCGGCCTCCCGCTCGTCTACCGCCTCAATGACGACGGCACCGTCGCCGAGAAGCGCGAATTGACCGGCTAGCCCCGCCCCCGATGCGACGCGCTTGCGCCTAGATCAACCCACGTTCAAGCGATTTCACTTGAACGAGGTCAAGTTGATCTATTTCAATAGGTTAGCGCAACTGTCCGCGTCCCTTCGGATGCGCGTTGCGCTAGCGCTGACTGCGGATAAAGCAGCAGCGCAGGCATGGGAGCTGGGAGGGGCGGATGAGTGTACCGGAGGCGTTGGAAAAGGCCGTCGAGGAGGGGCAGAATAAATGGACGGCGGTCTATATCGCCGTGCTCGCCGTTCTTCTGGCCATCTGCTCGATCGGCGACGACGATGCGTCGAAAACCGCCGTTCGCTCAAATATCCAGGCGGCCGACACTTACGCCTTCTTCCAGGCCAAGAACATCCGCCAGACCGATTACGAGATCGCCGTCGATCAGTTCGAGGCGCAGCTCATGGACCCTGGCCTGACCGGGGACGCCCGGCGCTTCCTGACCGACAAGGCCGCCGCCTATCGCGCCAAGATCGCGCGCTATGACAGCGAGCCGGAAACAGGCGAGGGCAAGAAGGAGTTGCTGGCGAAAGCGCAGGCGCTGGAAGCCGAGCGCGATCTCGCCCTGAAGCGCGACCCCTATTTCGACTTTGGCCAGGGCCTCTTGCAGATCGCCATCGTGCTGGCCTCGGTGTCGCTGATCCTCGGCGGCAGTTTTCTGCTCTGGGTCAGCGGCGTGCTCGGCGTGGTCGGGACGGCGTCGATGGTGAACGCCTTCGCGCTGCTGGTCGCGCTGCCGTTTTTGGGGTAGGCGGGCTGAGGCAATGCAGCGCCTGAGGTATCGGTCCCAAAACCGAAAAATTGGCGGAAATCGACAGTCCTGACGGGAGCAATCTGCACGCTACCTCTTTGGACATTCTTCATAAATCCGGCAAAATGCGCCTTGCCCTTTTCCCCCTGTTTCGGAAAGATAGGCCGACGCGGGCAGCTCGCACGGCTCGCCGATAAATGAGGCACCTTCAATGCGTATATTGATCTTAGTCTTTGTTCTGGCGATCTGGTCCGCCGGCTCTCAAGCCGAGGCGGACGAGCTTCTGGACAGTTACCAGGCCCGGCTCAGCAGCGCCGATCATTTCAATAGCGACGGCGTCCGCCTGCAATCCGCTGCGGCAATCATCCGCCAGGATCGCGCGAATTTTTACCGCTTCGGCGTCCGGGACCCGGAGGATGAAGACGACTCCTTTTTCAGCTCCGTGCAAAACCGCGCCCGCCTGGAAGCGATGCTGAATGCGGGAAGCTCGACGGCATCCGCGCGGCAAAGTATCGTCAACGGGACCCCGCTGATCCGCGTCGAAATCTACCGCGACTTCATCAATGTGGAAGTGTATTGAGCGGAGCTGCACGGGTGGTCAGGGTGCTGCGTGCCGCGATTCTCGCTTCGCTCCTGCCGGTCTTCTGCGTGCCGGCGGCAAAGGCGGAAACGGTGCGGGATGGGCTAGATCAACCCTCGTTCAAGTGGACTCACTGGAACGAGGTCAAGTTGATCGATATCAAAAGACGAGCGCAACTGTCCGCGTCCAATTGGACGCGGACAGTTGCGCTGGACGCGCTCATTGCCGCCTATCCGGACCATCTGAGCCGCCGCGGGCCGAACGGGCTGATCTGGCGCGACGGCACGACGATGCCGTTCGATGACGGGCGCGGCGCCAAGGACTTCGCGACCCTGCTGAACGCGCCCGATCTGGAAGACCAGTTCTATACCCCCTACCGAAAGGGCAAAGGCGGAATGCCGCCCGGTTACAACGAGGATCCGGGGCGCGTCCGCTACGAGCCGTTCTTCAGAAAAATGTATGGGGATTGCAGCAAAGGCGAGGTCTCGCGCAAACTCGCTGCCGTTGCGTGGCTTCCCAAAAGCGGCGGCGGCACGGTCAGGTTTACGACCGTCAATGGCGCTGCCGCGCAATTGCGCAAGGTGTCGGATGAGCTGGAAAGCCTTGGCCGCTCTTATCTGAAATATCTGCGTCCGACCGCCGGAACCTATAATTGCCGGATGATCGCCGGGACGAAACGATACAGCCCCCACGCCTACGGCATCGCGATCGACCTCAACGTCAAATATGCCGACTATTGGCGCTGGGCCAAGCCGGGGGCGGACGGCCGCTATCCCTTCCGCAACCGCATTCCCTTGGAGGTCGTCGCCGTCTTCGAGAAGCACGGCTTCATCTGGGGCGGCAAGTGGTATCACTACGATACGATGCACTTCGAGTATCGCCCCGAACTCCTCATCGCACCGGCGAAAAAAGCCGAAAGCCATCCGTGAGGCGATAGAGCGAGATCAGCTTTGACGGAACCATCCAAAATGGATGTTCGTCGCGCCGGACCTGATCCGGCGCCCAATTCTCTATCCGTTGCGCATTGACTTTGCGGATAGGCCAATAGCCCCCGGATCTCCGCTTCGCTCCGCCTGTCCCGGCCTTGAGCCGGGATCCGGGGCGACGTTCGTTTCCACCGAACATGATCATGTATTAGCGTCCGCCTGGACAGGCTCGGTGCGATCAGCGGCTCGCGCGGCGATGAAGGCATGCGGGCGCGGAGGGACGAACGGTCGTGATGCCCGCCACATGATCAAGATCATAGGCAAGACCGGCTTCGCGGCGTATTCAAGTATCAAGGATTGTTTTCGAAAAGAGGTCAGTCATGTCTTCGTGGTCTTTGAAAGCCGGGTTTGCCGGATTGGCGGTCGTCATTGGGGCCGCTTATGCGCTGGCGCAAATGCCCAATTACTCCGGTATGCATGAGCAAATGGCTCCGGCCGGTCCCGACAGCCATCAAATGATGCCGGACAGCGCCGCGCATGATGAGATGCACGGCCAAATGACCGTACTGCCCACCATGCCCGGGCAGGAGGCGTTCGGCACGATCCAGGAAATCGTGCAAATCCTGGAGGCCGATCCGACCACCGACTGGTCAAAGGTGAACATCGCCGCGCTGCGCGAGCACCTGATCGACATGAACGAGGTGGCTCTGCATGCCGCCGCGAGCGAGCGGGCGCTCGATAACGGCGTTGAAATCGCGGTGACCGGCCAGGGCCGCACGCTTGAGGCGATCAGGCGCATGGTTCCCGCCCATGTGCATGAGCTTAGCCTGATCGGCTGGAACGCCAGGACCGAAGATCTGCCGAACGGCGTCAAGCTCATCGTCACCAGCAGCGACGCCAGGCAAGTGACGAAGCTCAAGGCGCTCGGCTTCATGGGCATCATGGTGCAAGGCGCGCATCATCAGCGGCACCATCTTATGATGGCGAGGGGCGAGTTCACGCATTAGGGGGCGGGAATTCGCGTTGATAGGTTCAGCGGTGGCGGTCAGCCGCCTGCCGGTCCGGGGCGGTCATCTCCGGGCGGTCGGGCAACTGCCATCGTGCTGGCATCGTGTTGCTAATCCTCGGCGGCAGTTTTCTGCTCTGGGGCAGCGGCATCCTCTGCGCGCTCAGGACGGTGTCGATGGTAAATGTGTTCGCGCCGCTGGTTGATCCGCCGTTTTTGGCCTGGGAAGAGAAGTCGGCTTGCCGCCACGAAGCGGAATTCGGCGCAGAGTCGGCTTCTGGTCCAAGGCTGACATAACGTGCATAGCAATATCGGCTTTCACCCGCATTGCCGACTACTCCGTGCCAAACCATATTTCTGCGCCGCCCTCAAACGCCGCCCCACGCCGCTCTATATCCGCACCCCGCGCAGATCGTGCAGCGCCGCGCCTAGCGCGTCGGCGAAGCTGCGTTTCTCCGCGTCGGTGAGGAAATGGCCGAAGAGCAGGGCGCGGCCATGTGAGCGCACGCTGAGCTTGTTGCTGGTCGTCTCGCTCTCCTCCAGCTCGAGCTGCACCCAATAGGGGTTGAAACTCCAGCTTTGCGCCTGGCCGGAAGGGAAGACCCGCGTCACCCGCAGCTCGTCTTCCTTCAGCTCCACGGTCTCGTAAAGCCGGGCGGCGCGATAGTTGAGCCGGAACGCCAGATAGATCAGGAGGACGTCGAGGGCGAAAAAGCCCATGACCGGCCAGGCTCCGAGCATGTAAAACGCCATGCCGGTGAAAAAGCTGAGGACGCTGACGACGATCATGAGCACAAGAAAGCCCTTGCGCCCGAGCGACCGATGCGGCAGCAAAACAGCGCTGAAATGCGCCGGGTGGGTCTCGGATGTCTCACTCTCGCTCATGGGCTCGAATGATAATCAGCTATCGCAAACTCGGGAAATAGAAACTTCGTGGCCAAATCCAAGACCAGACCCGCGGCGGCGGCGCAAAAACACGGCCGGCTGGACGCCGCCGCGATCCATGAGATGTTTTCCCGCTTCCAGGCGGCGAACCCGGAGCCGAAGAGCGAGCTTGAGCATACCAACCCCTTCACGCTGCTGGTCGCCGTGGTGCTCTCGGCGCAGGCCACCGATGCCGGGGTGAACAAGGCGACGCGCGAATTGTTCAAGCGGGCCGATACGCCGGAAAAGATGGTGGCGCTCGGCGAGGCGCGGTTGCAGGACGCGATCAAGACAATTGGACTGTTCAGAAACAAGGCGAAAAATGTTATCGCTTTGTCGCGGGCGCTGATCGAGACGCATGGCGGCAAGGTGCCGGCGGATCGCGAGGCGCTCGAAGCGCTGCCCGGCGTGGGGCGCAAGACGGCGAATGTCGTCCTGAACGTCGCCTTCCATCAGCCGACCCTGGCCGTGGACACGCATATCCTGCGTGTCGCCAATCGGACGGGGCTCGCGCCGGGCAAAACGCCGCTCGCGGTCGAGCTGGCACTCGAACGCGTCGTGCCGGAGGCGTTTCTCCTGCACGCCCATCACTGGCTCATCCTGCATGGGCGCTATGTCTGCAAGGCGCGCAAGCCCGAATGCCCGCGCTGCCCGATTGCCGATCTGTGCCTTTACGAGCCGAAGACGACGCCTGACGAAATGAAATTCAAGAGGACAGCAAATGACGCAGCCGCTTCATGATGTCGTAGGTCTTGGAAGTGCGATCGTGGACATCATCGCCCGGTGCGATGACGATTTCATCGCGAAACAGGGTTTCGACAAGGGCATCATGCGGCTGATCGATGCGGAGGAGGCGGCGCGGCTCTATTCGGAGATGGGGCCGGCGGTCGAGGTGAGCGGCGGGACGGTGCCGAACACCTGCGTCGGGCTCGCCTCGTTCGGCGGCAAGGCGGCCTTCATGGGCAGAACCGCGAGCGACCAGTTCGGCGAGATCTTCGGCCATGATCTGCGCGCGATCGGCGTCGCCTTTCAGAACCAGCCCGCCGATGGCGGCGCGCCGACCGGACGCTGCCTGATCCTGGTCACGCCGGACGGCGAGCGGACCATGAACACCTTTCTCGGCGCGAATACGGAGCTGAGCTCGGACGATCTCGATCCGGAGCTGATCCGCACTTCGCAAGTGCTCTATCTGGAGGGCTACGCCTTCGACGGACCGAAGGCGAAGGAAGCGTTCTACGAGGCGGCGAAGATCGCGCGCGAGGCGAAGACGACGGTCTCGCTGACGCTGTCCGATCCGTTCTGCGTAGAGCGCCACCGGCAGTCCTTCCTCGATTTCATCAAGAGCGGCGTCGATCTGCTGTTCGCCAATCAGCGCGAGCTGCTGTCGCTTTACGAGACCGAAGATTTCAGCGAAGCCTGCAATCGTCTGCGCAAGGACTGCGCCTTCGCGGCGGTCACGCGCAGCGAGAAAGGTTCGCTCATCCTGACGCCGGACCGCGCCGTGGAGATCGAGGCGGAGCCTGTCAGCCATGTGGTCGACACGACCGGCGCGGGCGATCTTTATGCGGCCGGCTTTCTCTTCGGCTATGCACGCAGCTACGATTTGCGGACCTGCGGACGTCTGGGCAGCATCGCCGCGGCGGAAATCATCTCCCATATCGGCCCGCGCCCGGAGACCTCGCTTGCGGAGCTGGCAGGCGCGCAGAACCTCATCTGATGCAAGATTGAACGGGTAGGCCGAAGCAATCAGGCTTGCGTCCGTGGTCCCCCTCTCCCGCGGGGAGAGGGTGGGGTGAGGGGACACATCCTATCGGAGTCCCCAGCCCCTCACCCGGCGCTCCGCGCCGACCTCTCCCACAGGGAGAGGTCATTAATGCAATCGACAAAAGCCGTTTCCCTCGAACCCATCCCGCATCAATACCGCCGCCATGCGTATTGGGCGCTGTCCCATTGGCTTCGCTGACTGGCGAGATAGGCCAGTTCGCTGTTCAGCATGTGCATGCGCTTGCCGACTTGCCGCGCGCGGCGCACATCGCCGGCTTTCAGGGCAAGGGTCCGCTCAAGCTGCGAGCGTGTATATTCGGCCGCGACCTCTTCGATGCGGGCATTGATGCGGTCGATCTGCTCATCGGCTCCATATCGTGTGTCCAACATGACCGTGCTCCGTACCAGACCGGCAGGCGCCCCTCCTTTCCTTTGTCGCGCCAAAGCTGCGTTTGGTTCATAACAACTCAGCCGGCCGGCTTATTCGCATGTGTGACCAATTGGTGATAAACGTCCCGGATCCAGGTTCTGTTTCCAAGTACGGCCCACAATATGGCCGTCGGACCGTGGGGCAGCACCGATCCCCGCGCGGACTCCGGCCATTCATCGGCATGGGCAGAGAAGGAGATACCGTTCTGAGCGAGAATCGACCCGCCGCCGGTGCGTGCACCGCCCCGGCGCCCGTGCATCCCGACGATCGGCGCCGATGAAGCTGGGACATTGGCAGCTTGCGGCGGCCATGGCGCTCGTCGGCGCGAATATCGCCGTGGCGAAAGCGGCGGTGCCCTTCATTCCAGTCTTCATTTTCTCGCTGATCCGCTATGGCGTCTCCATGGCCGCGCTCGCCCCGTTCATCGCGAAGGAGCCGGGCGCGCGCTTCCGCGATCTGACCCGCGCCGACTGGCTCTATCTCTTCCTGCAGGCGCTGTGCGGCGGGCTGCTTTACATGGTGCTGATGCTTTACGGGCTGCGCTACACCAGCGCCATGAGCGCCGGCATCATCACCAGCACCGTGCCTGTCTGCGTGGCGCTGCTGGCGGTTCTGCTGCTCGGCGAGCGGTTCGGCGCGCGCACGGCTGCGGCGCTGGCGCTGGCGATGATCGGCATTCTGGCGGTGAACACGGTCTCGCCACGAAGCGACACCGCGCCCTGGCCGCTGCTCGGCAATGCCTTCATGGCCGCCGCGGTGATCGCCGAAAGCCTCTTCGTCATTCTCGCCAAGCGCATGGCGACGGCACTTTCACCCTACCGGATGGCCTTCGCCATCAATCTGATCGGCCTGGTAATGGTCGCGCCGCTCGCCGCCTTGGACTTCATGCACTTTTCGCCCACAGCGGTGTCCTGGGAAATCTGGCTGCTGCCGATCCTCTATGCGCTGACGTCGAGCGTGCTCGCCCTGATCCTCTGGTATCGCGGCCTGGCGGTCGTTCCGGCATCCGAAGCGGCCATTTTCACCAGCACTTTCCCGATTTCGGCCCTTGCCGTGTCGATCCTGTTCCTGGGCGAGCAGCCGCAATGGGCGCATGCGCTGGGGTTGATCTGTGTGCTGACCGCCTTGTTTCTGGGGACGCGCGGTCCGGCGGCCCGAAAGACGCGCATGGCCACGGGAAACGGCCGGCCGGGGACTTGATCTCCATGCTGTAACGAAATGGAGTCGGCCCAATCACGGCGCGACAGCAATTTCGATCAAAAGCGCGCTCTCGAACGGTGGCAGAAAGAGGCGGCTGAGGTGAGAGCAACCGATGAACCCGGTCGAGAAAGCCATTTCGCCGATGAAATCCGGCTCGACGATATCGCCGCCACGGCCGGCGTGTCGCGCTACCATCTGGTGCGGGCGTTCGGCGCCGTCACCGGCTATTCCGTGCTGCGCTATATGCGGGCGCGACGGCTGAGCGAGGCGGCGAAGGCCCTGGCGAACGGTGGTGGCGCCCGCATTCTCGACGTGGCGATCGAGGCGGGCTACGGCTCTCACGAGGCATTCACGCGCGCATTCCGGCAGCAATTCGGCGTCGCACCCGAAACGCTGCGGACGGAAGGCGCATTCGAACGCATCCAGCTTGTGGAGCCGATCAGGATGAACGAAACCCAGCTCGCAGACCTCGCGCCGCCCCGTTTCGAGGACGGCAGGCCGCTGCTCATCGCCGGCGTGCGGGAGCGCTACACCCAGGAGACGAGCGCCGCCATTCCCTCGCAGTGGCAGCGCTTTCACGCCTATCTGGGGAACATTCCGCGTCAGCGCGGCAAAATCGCTTACGGCGTCTGCTACAACACCGACGAGGACGGCAATATGGACTATATGAGCGGCGTCGAGGTGGCGAGCTTCGACGACATTCAGCCGGAGCTGGAGCGCGTTCGCCTTCCGGCGCAGCGCTATGCCGTGTTCCGCCATTCCGACCACATCTCGACCATCCGCCGGAGCTGGATGACGGTTTTCGGCAAATGGTTTCCCGGATCGGGCTATGAGGTCGAGGACGCCCCGGTTTTCGAACGCTACGGCGAGGACTTCGATCCCGAGACCGGCCTCGGCGGGTTCGAGCTGTGGGTGCCGATCAGGGATAAGGGGCGAGGGCGCGGCCGCTGATAGTATCCATGCTTACATCCCGATGGCTAGATCAAAAGACGAGCGCAACGGTTCGCGAGTGGGAGAGGAAGCTGCCGGCGTAACATGACCTTGCGTCAAAGCTTCCTCAGCCACACCGTTTCGACGGCGTGGGTCTTGTCCTTGTCGAGGATCAGGTCGGCACGCTGGCGGGTGGGCAGGATGTTTTCTTTCAGATTGCGCAGATTGATCCGGCGCCAGATGTCGTGCGCGGTCCTGCGCGCGTCCTCGTCAGAGAGGTGGGAATAGCGGTGGAAATAGGCTGCGGGATGGGTGAAGGCGGTCTGGCGCAGCTTGTCGAAGCGCGTGACATACCACTCCTCGATCACCTTCGGGTCGGCATGGATATAGATCGAGAAATCGAAAAAGTCCGACACGAAGGGGATCGCCTCGCCATCCTTCGGCAGCTTGGCGGGCTGCAGCACGTTGAGCCCTTCGACGATCAGAACGTCGGGCCGATCCACACAGATCGAGTCGGCGGGGCGGAGGTCATAGTCGAAATGCGAATAGACCGGCGCCTTCACATCCGGCCGTCCGGCTTTCACATCCGCCATGAATTGCAGCAGCGCCTTCTGGTCGAAGCTCTCCGGAAAGCCCTTACGGTTCATCAGGCCGCGCTCCTCCAGCACCGCATTGGGCAGGAGGAAGCCATCGGTCGGCACCAGATCGACACGCGGATGGTCGGGCCAGCGGGCGAGCAGCGCCTGGAGCACACGGGCGGTCGTGCTCTTGCCGACGGCGACGCTGCCGGCAATGCCGATGATGAACGGCATCTTGCCGTTTTTCTTGCTCAGGAAATCGGAGGTCTGCTTGTGCAGCTTCTGCGCCGCGCCGACATAGAGATTCAGGAGGCGCGACATCGGCAGATAGATATGCTCGACCTCGTCGGCGGAAATCCGCTCGATAACGCCCGAAAGCTGGTCGACCTCCTCCGGCGACAGCGTCATCGGCGTGCCGGCGCGCAGCTCCGCCCACTCATCCCGGGAGAACCGTTCATAAGGCGAAAATTCAAGTCGGGAGGCGGTGGGTGTCTCGGGCAATGGCAGTCTGCTCAGCATGGCTATTTGTCCTGCGGACGGGATCGTGCGGCCTTCTCCGCTAGCCCCGACTGGCCCATTCGCGCTTGAAGAACATTGTACACATCATCCAGGGCAATATGGCGGGCTTCGAGCAACACCAGCAGGTGATAAAGAACATCGGCCGCCTCGTTCTTCAGCGCATCGTCATCCTCTCCGAGCGCCGCAATGACGGTCTCGACCGCTTCCTCGCCGAATTTGCGCGCGCATTTCACCGCCCCGCCATCGAGAAGCTGGCGGGTGTAAGAGCTGCCGCTGGCAGCCTGCCTGCGGGCGGCGATCGTCCCGGCAAGCGATGACAAAAGATCTTCAGCCATGGATGTCCGGCCCAGATTTCGTACATGCTGAGGCGATGCTTAGCCCAATCGTCAGGAAAAATCATCTATCCTAGCGCAACGCGCGTCCGAATGGACGCGGACAGTTGCGCTAACCTATGGATATAGATCAACGTAACCTCGTTCAATTGGTTCCAATTGAACGAGGTTACGTTGATCTAGGGATTGTCCCCACGTCGCGGGCTTCGCGGCCGTTGACGCGGACCAGTCCCGCGGGCCGAAAATCGCCGAGCCGACGCGGATATGCGTCGCGCCGTGACGGATGGCCGCCTCGAAATCGGCGCTCATTCCCATGCTGAGCGAGGCGAGGCCGCAACCAGAAGGCAAATTGCGCCGGGAAATGTCCGAGATGCGGGTGAAAGCCAATAGCTAGTCATCGCTTTTCAGCCTTGTGTCCAAATGCTTGCTGTTGCGAACCTGCCGAAATTGTAGGTGGTCGGCTCCAAAGCGGGCATCTCTTTGAGGCGCTATGAAAATAGAGCGCTCATTCTTACAGGGGCGTCGGTGATGACGGGCCACGAGAACAGTGGCCCGTCACCTTGCCCTATTGTTCCTTCTCGATCAAACACACGGGCGGTGCGTCGCCTCACTCCCTTGCCCCGAAAATCGCCGAGCCGACGCGGATATGCGTCGCGCCGTGGCGGATGGCGGCTTCGAAATCGGCGCTCATCCCCATGCTGAGGCCTGTCAAGCCGAGATCGGCGGCAAGCCCCGCGAGCAGGTCGAAATGCGGCTCCGGCGGCTCGTCGATCGGCGGGATGCACATCAGGCCTTCGACGCGCAAGCCGAAGTCATCCCGGCATTGCTCATAAAGCGCTTGCGTCCCCGCCGGGGCGACCCCGGCTTTCTGCGGCTCGTTTCCGGTATTCACCTGGATGAACAGCCTCAGCGCGCGCCCCTGCGCCTTCATCTCCCCGGCGATCACGCGGGCGATCTTCGGCCGGTCCACCGTGTGGATGACGTCGAACAGCGCGACCGCCTCCTTCGCCTTGTTCGACTGCAGCGGCCCGATCAGATGCAGCTCGATGCCGCGATGCGCATCGAGGATCGCCGGCCATTTGGCCTTGGCCTCCTGCACGCGGTTCTCGCCGAAGCGGAGCTGGCCGGCCTCGATCACCGGCAGGATGGCCTCTGCGCCGAAGGTTTTGGACACCGCGATCAGGCTGACGCTGTCCGGCGCGCGTCCCGCCTGTCTCGCCGCCTCGGCCATACGTGCATTGATTTTTTTAAGCCTTTCAGCGGCTCCGGTGCCGTTTTCCATGGCGGACCTCGCAACAAGCTAAAGATATTTGTGGCGCGTTCTTAAGCTTTCCTTGACCGGACATGCCTTTTTCGGCTGGATACCACACCGATTGATGCCGCAGCAAAGCGGCTTTGCCCAACACGATATAAAGACGAAGCCCATGGCCGCCGAAAGATATAATGCAGCCGAGCGCGAGAAACATTGGCGCGAGGTTTGGGACGACGCGGATGTCTACCGCGCCGAGGAGAACGAATTACGACCGAAATACTACGTTCTCGAGATGTTCCCTTACCCCTCCGGGCGCATCCATATGGGCCACGTCCGCAACTATTCCATGGGTGATGTGGTGGCCCGCTATATGCGCGCGCGTGGCTACAATGTCCTGCATCCGATGGGCTGGGACGCCTTCGGCCTGCCAGCGGAAAACGCCGCGCTGCAACGCGGTCTGCACCCGAAGGAATCCGACCTACAATCATATCGACGCCATGCGGGAGCAGCTCAAGGAGATGGGGCTGTCGCTGGACTGGAGCCGGGAGTTCGCCACCTGCGACCCGGACTATTACGCGCAGCAGCAGCGGCTGTTCATCGACTTCTTCAATAAGGGCCTCGTCTACCGCAAGAAAAGCAAGGTCAATTGGGACCCGGTCGAGCACACCGTCCTCGCCAATGAGCAGGTGATCGACGGCAAGGGCTGGCGGTCCGGCGCGCCGGTCGAGCAGCGCGAGCTGAGCCAGTGGTTCCTGAAGATCACCGCCTATGCCGACGATCTCTTGGCAGCGCTCGACCGGCTGGATCGCTGGCCGGACAAGGTGCGGCTGATGCAGCGCAATTGGATCGGGCGGTCGGAAGGCCTCTTGATGCAATTCGCGCTGGAAGGCGAGGCGCTGCCGAAAGGGCAGGAAAGGCTGGAGGTGTTCACCACCCGGCCGGACACGATTTTCGGCCTGTCCTTCTGCGCGGTCTCGCCCGATCATCCGCTGGCGAAGGCGCTGGCGAAAAAGGACAAAAAGCTCAAGGCCTTCATCGACGAGTGCCACCGCATGGGCACCAGCGAGGAGGACATCGAGCGCGCCGAAAAGAAGGGCTACGACACCGGGCTGAAGGCCGTGCATCCCTTCCGCAAGACCTCGAAAGTGCCGGTCTATGTCGCCAATTTCATCCTGATGGACTACGGCACGGGCGCGATTTTCGGCTGCCCGGCGCACGATCAGCGTGACCTGGATTTCGCCCGCAAATATAAGCTGAAGGTGAAGCCGGTCGTCATTCCGGAGGGCGAGGACCCGGAAGGCTTCGAGGTCGGCGACGAGGCCTATGTCGGACCGGGACGCATCGCCAATTCCGCCTTTCTGGACGGGATGAGTGTCGAGGAGGCGAAGAACGAAATCGCCGACCGGCTGGAGAAACGCAAGGAAGGCCAGCGGAAGATCAATTACCGCCTGCGGGACTGGGGCGTGTCGCGCCAGCGCTATTGGGGCTGCCCGATCCCGATCATTCACTGCAAGAAATGCGGCGCGGTGCCTGCCGAGCAGCTCCCTGTCAAGCTGCCGGAGGACGTGACCTTCGACACGCCGGGCAATCCGCTCGACCGGCACCCGACGTGGAAGCATGTGAAATGCCCAAAATGCGGCGGCGAGGCCCAGCGCGAGACCGACACGATGGACACTTTCGTCGACTCGTCCTGGTATTTCGCCCGCTTCTGCTCGCCGCATGCCAAGACGCCGGTGGACCGCAAGGCGGTGGAATATTGGATGCCGGTCGACCAATATATCGGCGGCGTCGAGCACGCGATCCTGCATCTGCTCTATTCGCGGTTCTTCATGCGCGCCATGAGCGACACCGGCCATCTCGACCTCGATGAGCCCTTCGCCGGCATGTTCACGCAGGGCATGGTGATCCATGAGACCTACCGGGACAAATCCGGCGAATGGATCAACCCGGCCGATATCAGGATCGCCGATGACGGGACGCGCCGCGCGGTCCGGATCGATACGGGCGAGACGCTGACCGTCGGCCCGGCCGAGAAGATGTCGAAGTCGAAGAAGAACACGGTCGATCCGCTCAGCTTCATCTCGCATTACGGAGCCGATACGGTCCGCTGGTTCATGCTGTCGGATTCCCCGCCCGAGCGCGATGTCCTGTGGACCGAGGAAGGCGTGCAGGGCGCCTGGCGTTTCGCGCAGCGCGTGTGGCGTCTCATCGACGAGGCGGCATTGCAGGCCGCGAAAAAGGGCGCAAAGCGCCCCGCTGCCCTCAGTTCGGAGGCCGAAGAGCTGCGCCGGGCCTCGCATAAGGCGCTCGATCTGGTCGGCCGCCACATCGAGGGGCTCCGCTTCAACACGGCGGTCGCGACGATCTACGATCTGGCAAATAAGCTGGGAACGGCGCTTGCCGGCCAAAAAACCGCCAAAGATCCAGGCCTAGATTGGGCCGTGAGGGAGTCCGCGGAACTTTTGACGCAAATGTTCGCGCCAATGATGCCGCATCTCGCCGAAGAGTGCTGGGCGCGGCTCGGCTACAACAGTCTTGTTGCAAAACAGCCATGGCCGGAGGCCGAAAAGGCCCTGCTCGTTGACGATCGGATTACCATTGCCGTACAGGTGAATGGGAAACGGCGGGATGAGCTTCAGATTGCGCGCGATGCGTCCAAAGCGGATGTTGAGGCTGCCGCGCTCAGCCTGGACGGCGTAAAGCGCGCTATTGAGGGCCGCGCGATCAAAAAGGTGATCGTGGTGCCGCAAAGGATCGTCAATGTCGTTGCTTGAGATCAAGGGGCTGCGAACATTCACCGGACGGCTGAAAGCTGCCGCGGCGGTTGCCGGCCTTGCGGGGCTGGTTACGCTCGGCGGATGCGGCTGGCAGCCGCTCTATGGCCCGACGGCGAGCGGCGCCCAGCTCGAAGACGTCATGCGCACGGTCGAGATCTCGACGATTCCGGGGCGGGTCGGCCAGCGCGTCCGCAACGAGCTGATCTTCAAGACGACCGGCGGCGGTGAGGCCGACATTCCGAAATACCGGCTGGACATCGCCATCCGCGAGTTGGTGCTGAACACGCTGGTCGAGGGTACCGGCGATCCGACCGGCCAGATCTACCAGGTCTACACGCAGTTCAAGCTCGTGCGGCTTGAGGATAATCAGGTCATTCTCCAGGGCAACAACAATGCCCGCGCCGCTTACGATAAGGTGGACTCCGTCTTTGCCGACATCCGCGCCAAGCGCGATGCCGAGGACCGCGCCGCGCGCACCATCGCCGAGGCCATCCGCACCCGCGTGGCCGCCTATTTCTCTGCGAACGCTTAATGCGGGCTCAGCACTGACGGAGCCGTCCGAACGGTTTGTTCGTCGCGCCGGACCCCATCCGGCGCCCAATTCTCTATCGGCGACGCATTGATATTGCGGATATGCCCGTAGATCCCACGGCGTTCCGATTTGATCACAGACGCTTGCGATGACTGGATTCCCGCCTCGCGGGAATGACGCCGGGTGCTTGGTTCGATCAGTGCACAATCTCACACTAGATCAACCCTCGTTCAAGTGACATCACTTGATCGAGGTTAAGTTGATCGATATCCATAAGTTAGCGCAACTGTCCGTGTCCAATTGGACGCGCGTTGCGCTAAGTGATCTCACTTCAGCGGCCGTCGCGTTCGACCGGCGTGACGATCACGGTGCGCAGCTCGGCGCCGGTGACCACGGACAGCGATGTGTGCGCGCCGATCCGCTCGCCGCTCAGCAGGCGGATGAGGTCATCCGCGCCGGTCACCGTCTCGCCGTCGAGCGCCACGATGATATCGCCGGCCCTCAACCCGGCGCGCTCGGCCGGCCCGCCAGGCGTCACCTCGGAAATCGCAACGCCCTGTGACTGCGCCAGACCCAGCGCCGCACCGACCCGCCGCCGCAGCGGAATGGTCAGCGCCGCGACACCGATATAGGCCCGCCGGACGCGGCCGTGGCGAATAATCTCGCTGACCACATAGCTCGCCGTATTGCTGGCGACGGCGAAGCAGATGCCCTGCGCGCCGGCGATCATGGCGGTGTTGATGCCGATCACCTCGCCATGCGAGGAGACGAGCGGCCCGCCGGAATTGCCCGGATTGAGCGCGGCGTCGGTCTGAATGACGTCGTCGATCAGCCGGCCCGTACTGGACCGAAGCGAGCGGCCGAGGGCCGAAACGACACCTGCGGTGACGGTCAACTCGAAGCCCAGCGGATTGCCGATCGCCACGACAAGCTGGCCGCGCCGCAGCGCTTTCGAATCGCCGAGCCGGGCAAACGGCAATGTGCCGCCATCGACACTGCGGAGCAGAGCGAGATCGGAATGCGGGTCGTCGCCGACGAGGCGCGCCTCGATCACGCGCCCGTCCGAAAGGGTGAGGCGCGCCGAGCTTGCGCGCTGGGCGACATGGCTGTTGGTCAGCACGAGGCCATCGGGCGAGATGATGACGCCCGATCCGGTGCCGCCGCGCCGCCGGCTTGCCCGGTCGGGCATGGTGTCGACCCGCACGACCGCGGGACCGACGGCCTCGACAATGTCGACGACCGCCTTGGAATAGGCATCGAAGAGCGGCCGATCGTCCGCGGGAGCGGCATCTGCGCCCGCGCCGCGCTCCGCGTTTTGATTGTCGCCGTGAATTAATCTGAATTTGCGCCCAAGCATATTGTCATCCCGCTGCGCGTGAACCGAGGGAGTCCTATTTGGGGTTCGGCGCGCAAAAATGGGAGTTCCCGCCGCCTCAGTCGCCGAAGACGCCGAAGACGCCGTCCATCGGCACGGCGCGGTAGCCGCAGACCGCATCCGGCGCGGTGGCGGCCGAGATCGCGTCGCTGTAAAGCGTCCCGTCATGGAAGAAATAGCTGATCGTGGTGCGATAAGCCCCGATCCGGACGGATTCCCGCGTCCGCAGAACGCTCTGCGTCGTCGTCAGCACGCAGGCGATCTCCCCCCTCGCAATGCTCGCCTGCAGCGCGCGGTCATCGAGCATTTCCGCCAGAACGCCGGTGGCGATCCGGTTCAGGTCGCGCCCGATCCACTCCGTGATCGAAGGCCGTTTCTCGACCGCCGGCTGCGAGAGCGCCAGGAGCCGCAGATTCGGCATTTGCGAGAGCGCGCGCGGCGCCGGGCAGTTCTCCACTGCCGCGAAAAGCCGTGCGGACAGCATCGCCTCGGGGTTCCAGGCGAGGTCGCGCAGCCGCTTCTGCTGTTTGAGCCCCGGCCTGTCCTCGCCCCGCTCCCAGCGCGAGATCGTGCGCTGAGACACGCCGAGCATCGCGCCCAGGCTTTCCTGCGTCAGCGAATGACGCAGCCTGTAGCGTCTGACGATCGCGCTCCAGCTCTCCGGCATGGCGGTCTTTCCGTTCAGACGGGTTTAGACGTTGCACCGCTCAGATGCTGTTAGATAAGAGTTCGGCGCGTATTTGAAAACTGGAATAGTGCCGGCGCACTGACCCGCACTCATAATTACAGTCATTTGAGCTAAATCATTTTTTTCTTTGGCGGATGATCCGAAGGTCTTGCCGCGACGTATCAACAATAGGAAAGCAATTGGTCCAACCCGCAAGACGATCGGGAACGGGCCGGTTCCGGTGAGCGTCGCAGCATCGCGCCCGAGATTACAATCAGTGCGCACAGTTTCGATCATCCCGGAAATTTGCCTCAGTCAGCCAGGGAGCGAACAGCTTTGTCCGCGATTTCCACATTCTGCCTTCCCGAACAGTATGCCGAGCAGCTGCAAAAAAGGGACGAGCTCGAAGCGCGCCTCGACGAACTTCTCGCCGATGCGCGACGCCTCGGACTACCCGACCACGCGACGCTCGACACGATTTTCGCCTGGGCGGCCGCCCGCGCCTATGAGGCGGGCGGCTATCCCGAGGCGAGAACACTGACACTGGACGCCCTGGAGGGCATTCTCCTCCGCGAGGCGTGCCGAAAGAGCGCGGCCTGAGAGCCCCGCCACCGGCTGCACCGCCTGCAACTCCCCCCGGCATTCTTCCCCCCCCCCCAGGCGGTGCAGCCGTGTTTCGCATCTTGCGTCAGCGCGGATCAGGGCTTTCGGCGCGCGGCGTATCGGGGGCTGATTCCCGCCAGATCACATAAAGCCCGCTCGCCACGATAATGGCCGCGCCTACGATCACCCACGGCCCCGGCACGTCCCGCCAGACCACCCAGCCCAGCAGCACCGCCCAGACCAGCCCGGTGTAATCGAAGGGCGCAACGACCGAAGCGGGCGCCAGCCTGAACGCCTGATTAATGAGCGTGAAGGCCGCCGCGCCCGCGAGGCCGACGCCGAAGATCGCCGGCAAATGCGCAAGTTCCGGCGTACGCCAGAAGGCCGGCAAGGTCGCGGAGCTGGCGATGAGCGGCACGAGCGTCATGTAGAAAGTCAGCGCCCATACGCTTTCGCCTTCGCCGGTCATGCGGACCATGATCATCAGGCTGGCATAGAGCAGGGCGGTGCCAATGATGATCAGCGCGGCGGGCTGAAAGCTGGGCGCGCCGGGCTGGACGACGACGAGCACGCCGATAAAGCCGGCAAGCACCGCCCCCCATCGGCGCGGGCCGACGCGCTCGCCCAGAACGGCGACCGACAGAGCCGTGACGAAGAGCGGGGCCGAGAACACGATGGCGGTCGCTTCGGCCAGAGACACCAGAGTGAGGCCGAAGAAGAAGCTGTAGATCGCACCCGTCGCGATCAGGCCGCGCAGCAGATGGAAGACGGGACGGCGTGTCTTCAGGCTGCCAGGCTCCGGCGGCGGCGACAGCCATCGCCGCGATGACCGGCAGCGCGACAGCGGTACGGAAAAACACGACCTGCGGCACCGGGTAATGTTGCCCGAGCCATTTGGCGCAGGCGTCCAGCAGCGAGAGGCAGGCAACGCCAGCACACATCGAGGCGATGCCCGTCATACGGACGCTGCCGCCATTTCGGCTCTTAAGCTTGTGCAATGCCACGCCGGATCCCTCTGGCGGTTTGACCAACGGCCTCACCGCTCCTACGCTGGCGGCGGCCTAATGGGAAGCCCCTTCAACCGGACGCGGGTCTCATGGTTGCGCTAAAAACCGCCGGATTGCCGGGCTTGCTCAAATCCGGCGCGGAAAAGCTGGACGCCTTCCTCGTGCACGGCACCGATGCCGGGCAGGTGGCGGAGATCGCCAGATCGATCGCCGCGCGTCTCAGCAAAGCCACCGACCCGCCGGGCGAAATCCTCCGGCTGAGCGAACAGGATCTGAGCGCCACGCCCGGCCGCCTCGCCAGCGAAGCCCGCAGCCTTGCCATGTTCGGCGGGCGCGCGGTCGTTCTGGTGCGCCAGGGTCCGCAGCTCACGCCGGCGCTATTCGAGGAGCTGCTCGGCGGTCCGCCGCTTGCGGCCTACGTCATTGTCGAAGCCGGCAATCTGAAGCGTGACGCCAAGCTGCGGCAGATCTTCGAAAAGGCCAAAAACGCCGCCGCCATCGCCTGTTATGGCGCGGACAGCCGCAGCCTAGCCCAGATGATCCGGGAGGAAGTGCGCGCGGCAGGGCTCACCATCGCGCCCGACGCGGCGGACCGGCTGGGCCATCTCCTCGGCGCCGATTGGGCAGTGTCGCGCGCGGAGATCACCAAGCTGACGCTTTACGCCGAGGGCGAGAAGGAGATCACGCTGGCGCACGTCGAGGCCGTGGTCGGCGACGCCTCGGCCCATGCCTTCGATGCGGCCATCCATGAGACGCTGAGCGGAAACGCCGCCGCCGCGCTCGCCCATCTGGAAGGGCTCGTCAGCGCCGGAACGCCCGCATCCGTATATCTCACGGTTTTCCATGGGCATCTGCAGAAGCTGCATGCGCTGCTCGCGGCGATCGATGCGGGCGCGAGCTTCGAGTCCGCCGCGGCCAGGATGCGCCCGCCGCTGCATTTCCGCCAGAAGGACTCATTGAAAGCGCAGTCCGCCCGCTGGCGCGTGTCCGGCATCGCCGCCGCCATCGCCCTGGCGCATGAAACGCTGAGGCAGACGCGGCTGAAACCCGCGCTGGAGGACGCGCTGGTGTCCGACTTCATCCTGCGGCTCTGCTGGGCAAAAAAGCGGCCCGCCGCATAGAATGCGCAGCATTTCTGCATAACACGGCCGGTTTAAGGACCGGATGCAACCTTCGGTGTCTTGCATCTGCAATTATCCTTATCTGAAATATTGAATGCAAAATTAGCAGGTGCAGGAACAGCTTTTGTGGAAACAAACCTCGCCCCGGACGGAGCAAAGCGGAGATCCGGGGCCTATTTGGCCTATCCGCAACGTCAATGCGTGAGGAATAGAGAATTGGGCGCCGGATCAAGTCCGGCGCGACGAACAACGCATTTTGGACGGTTCCGAGAAAGCCGATCCTGCATTAAGCAACCCGACCCAAGCTGGATAGCTGGTATCGCGTATGGAGGTGGGGATGCATAAGGCAAGGAACGCCGCGCGCACGCAGATGCCGCCGAGCGGACCAATCGGCGCCGGCACTGTAGCCGGGCCGAATCGCGCGCCTGCCGAGCCTCCTGTGGCCGGAAAGGCGGTCAGCCGTTGATGACTCTCGAACAGCTCAGGACGTTGCGGCGCAGCTTCGCGCGGATCGAACCGCAGGCGCATCAGCTCAGCACACGGTTCTACGAGCGCCTGTTCGCCGAAGCGCCGCATCTGAAAGAGCTGTTCAGGAAGGATCTAAAGGCGCAGCACGCCAAATTCATGAAGGTGGTCGCCGAGATGATACGCCTGCCGCTGCTCTCGTTTCCGGCGACCGCGGGCCAGGACGCCCAGGCCTACGTCCCCGGCGCCTATTGGGGCGGCATGCTGCATGGAGCGCTGGGCGTCAGGCCGCAGGACTTCGCGCCGATGCGGGAGGCGTTGCTCTGGGCGCTGCTCAACACCCCCGGCATCGAAATCACCATGGAGGAGCAGGGCGCCTGGGCCGCCGGCTATGACGTGCTGGCGAAGGCGATGGCGGGCGGCGTCGAGGAGTGGCACGTGCAGGAAGCCGGCGAACATATGAAAGCCGAACCGGGCACGAGCTTTTTGCAGGACATCTCGGAGCGCAGCGAAGCGCAGGAATGCGCCGAACAAGAGCCGGAGCAGACACGGCCGGAGCCGGATCAGGGCCTTGTTTTTCTGAAGGATGTCGCCAAGCGCGGCAGTGCGCAGTAGCAGCTCCGCCCGTTTCAGGAAAGCGCCCGCAAGATCCGGCGCAGCACATCCGGTTCCGCGCCGCTCACCAGCGCCTCGTTCTCTGCCTGCGCGCGCTCCCACAACGGCATGGCCTCGGCCAGCAGCTCCCGGCCCGACTTCGTCAGAGTCAGACGCCGGCTGCGCTTGTCGTCCTTATCGACGGCCACGCGGATCAGGCCGCGCCGTTCGAGCGGTTTGAGATTGGCGGTGAGCGTCGTGCGGTCCATAGCGAGAATCTCCGACACATCCCCCATTTTCGCCGGCTCGGGACGGTTGAGCGCCATCATCAGCGAAAACTGGCCGTTGCTCAGGCCCACCGGCCGCAGCGCCTCATCATAGCGCCGCGCCACGGCTCGCGCCGCCCGGCGGACGTGGAGGCAAAGACAATGGTCCCGGACGTGAAGTGTGGTTTCGTATGGCATGTCGTCGTGTTTTGACACGCCACAATTATGTTGATATCAAGCTATAATGTCCACCCCTTAAAGGCAGGATGCAAGACCGATCGGGCGATAAGCCGTCAGATCGGCGAAAATTCATCTGGAGGCGTCGATGGCAGAAAAGGTTCTCATTCTCGTCGGAACGAAAAAGGGTGCGTTCATTTTCGAAAGCGACGCCGCGCGCCGCTCCTGGAATTTGCGCGGGCCGTATTGCGATGCCTGGCCGATCCAGCATGTGGCCGGCGATCCGGCAACGGGCGCGATCTATGCCGGCGGCGGCAATGAATGGTTCGGTCCCGCCGTCTGGAAATCGACCGATCTCGGCGAGAGCTGGACGCATTCGAGCGAAGGCCTCGCCTATCAGGAGGGCGAGACGCCGATCAAATCGGTCTGGAGCCTGGCGCCGAGCCATGGCCGCCTCTATGCGGGCGTAGAGCCGGCGGGTCTGTTCCTCAGCGACGATGAGGGCCAGAGCTGGAAGCATGTGAACGGTCTGCGCGACCATCCGACGCGCGAGCACTGGATGCCGGGCGGCGGCGGGCTTATCCTGCACAGCCTCGTCCCCAATCCGGACAACGAACGCGAGCTCTGGGTCGGCATTTCGACGGCCGGCGTCTTCCACAGCGCCGATGGCGGCGAGACCTGGGAGCCACGCAATCAGGGTACGCGATGCGACTTCCTTCCCGAAGAGCAGCGCTATCCCGAATTCGGGCAATGCGTGCACTGCCTCGCGATGGCCGCCGGGAGGCCTCAGCGGCTTTATCAGCAGAACCATTGCGGCATGTATCGCAGTGACGACGGCGGCAAGAGCTGGGTCAGCATCGAGGCGGGCCTGCCCTCGACCTTCGGCTTCCCGGCAGCCGCCCATCCGCGCGATCCCGATACGCTCTATCTCCTGCCGCTGAATGGCGACATCAAAGGGCGCTACGTGCCCGATGCCAAGGCCGCCGTCTGGCGCACACGCGATGCCGGCAAGAGCTGGGAAGCGCTGCGCGAAGGGCTGCCCCAGGAAAATGCCTTTATCGGCGTGCTGCGTCAGGCGATGGCGACGGACCGGCTCGCCCCGGCCGGCGTCTATTTCGGCTCCAGCTCGGGCTCGCTCTATGCCAGCGCCGATGAGGGCGAGAGCTGGACTTGCGTCGCCGAGCATCTGCCGACAATCTCTTCGGTGGAGACGCTCGTCGTCGATCGCTGAGGCGGGCTGTAGTTCCCCCCAGAGCGAGGCCGGTTTGTTTGGAAACGACTCGATCTGTTGAATGCACTGAACTCCCTCTCCCCCCGGTGAGCGCTTGTCGCTCACCGTAAGGGTTCGCGAGCGGGAGAGGGAGCGACCAGCGCAAGCCCGATCGATTCGGACGGAAACGAAGTTGTCAATTGCACCGATTGCTTTTGAGAAATGGTCATGTCCGCACAGACCGCAAGCGATGAGGAGCCGCGGGTCGAAGTCACGCTTCCCCCGGCGCTGATCAGACTGTTCCCCGAGGCGCCGTCGCAGCTCGAACTGGCGGCGGCGACGGTGTCGGACGTGCTCGACGGGCTGGAGGCGCGGTGGCCCGGAATGCGCGACCGCCTGCGCGATTCGACGCCGCGCATCCGCCGGCACATCAATGTCTTCGTCAATGGCGAACGGGCGACATTGGCGACCACCCTCAGCCGCGGCGCCAGGGTCTTCATCATCACCGCCGTTTCCGGAGGATAGCGCCGCGGCGGCGATCACTGCGGGATCAGTTGAGCTGGAAGCGGCGCGATCTGCGGGACGCGCTAAACGACCTCTCACATGGGAGAGGTATGCGAAACGGCAGACTCTGCGTCGTCCCGGCCGAAGAGCCGGGACCCATTCGCCTGACAACGCGCCGAAGCGTTTGCTGACAGGTGATTGGATCCCGGACAGCTCTTCGGTCTTCCGGGATGACGAATTGAGAGGCCTCATTCGCAGAACTTGCCGCCGCGAGACGGAGCAACGCGCGTGAGGCCGGTCGAATCGGCCTACATGATCTCGCTTTAAGCCGCGTCTTTCTCCGCAACCAGATCGCTGGCGGGGACGCGACGCGGCGGCTTCAAATCCGGCGGCACGATGATTTGCAGCGGTTTGCTGTCCATCCCGATCTCCAGCGGCGGATCGTCGAACGCGTCGCCGTCGATCTGGGTGACGACATCCTGCCCGCCGGGCACGACGACGCGGCGGCAAGGGATCAGCTTCACATCCGGATGGCGGTCGGCGCAACCGAGTCCGATCGCCAGGAGCACGCCCGCCAGATCGCGGCCCGTGCGCGCCGTGATGAGCACCGCATGAAACCTGTCGGACTGAAGGTGCTGCGCGCGCGCGATGTGGAACGGTCCCGAATAGTGCTTGGCCTTGGTCACGATCAGCCAGCGGCACCGATAGGGCCGCCCGTCGATCTGCACCTCGAAATCCGACTGCTTCTGCGCCAGCTCGCTCATGACCGGCCAGATATAGGCGAGCTTTCCCATGCGGCGCTTCCAGACGGTGTCCAGCCGGGCAAGGACGCGAGCATCGAATCCGACGCCGACCATCAGGCAGAAGGGCTCGCCATTCACCGAGCCGGCCGTCACCGGAATGCTCGGGCCGTGCCTGAGGCATTTCGCGATCCCCTTCGGCCCCTTGCGCATGCCGATCTCGTGCACGAGGACATTGCCGGTGCCGACCGGAATGATCCCCAGCGGCACAGTGCTGCCGACGAGCCCGGCGGCCACGCCGCGGACGGTCGTGTCGCCGCCCGCCGCTATGACCGCGTCGAAAGTCCCGTCCTGCGCGGCCTGGGACGCAAGCCGCCGGTCGGCATCCAGGTCGTCGGCATGCGCAACCGTCATCTCGGCGCCGCTCAGCCGCAGATAGCGGCAGACTTCATGAAGCATCCATCGGCGCCGCATGCCTGCGAGAGGGTTGTGAATGATGAGGAAGCGTTTTCTTACCGGAGAGTAATCGTTCAAGATCCGATCCCGAGCAGAAGGTCGATGCAGATAGAGGCCTATTTAGCACATTTTCATCCGTCATTTGTCGTTTGAGCGTAACACATTCCGCCAAACAGCTCTTTTTGCGTATGCAGTCAACGGCGTCCGCACGGTCGATAACGACGCGCTCAACCAGTCGTGAAACGCTGTGACTCCAATTGCTTTGCCAATCCATCCGTGGGCTGCGACCTTTTCCGAAGGCGGCGCTTGTTTTGTAACGCCTCACGAGTGCAATACCGAATTTCGAGAGGAGCGCTTAAGTGACCATTCAAAGAACGTTACGCTCGGCAGCCTTCGCCATCGGCGCGATGCTGGCCACGGCAATGCCGGCGCTGGCCGCGACGGAGCAGAAGCCGATCAAGATTACCGGCGAGGTCATCGACACATGGTGCTACTTCTCCGGCGTCATGGGCAGTCAGGACGCAGTGCTCGGCTCGGCGCATCACACCTGCGCGCTCTGGTGCGCGGCAGGCGGCATCCCGGTCGGCGTTCGCGCCGATGACGGCACGGTCTATCTGGTGCTCAAGCTCTCCGGCTCCGCCCCGCTCGCGAACAAGGACACGCTTCTCGACCTTCAGAGCGACCGTGTGACGGTGAACGGCATGCACTATGTGCGCGACGGGGTGAACTATCTCGTCGTGGAGAAGGTCATCTCCAATGAAGGCATCGTCAACCTGACCCATGAGGATTTCGGCGTCGTTCCGCCTTTCGCCATCCCGGAGCCGGCCAAAACGGAGGAAACGAAATGAGATCGATGCTTGGAACGACAGCCGTGCTCGCCGCATTCGCATTCGCCGCCATGCCCGCCTCGGCGCAGGATTTCTCCAAGGGCAGCCAGGCGGCAAACTGGAATCTGCTGGGTGAGGAAAAGGCCCGCTTTTCGGGCAAAGTCGTCGATATTCTGTGTGAACTGACCGGCGACTGCGCCGAGAATTGCGGCGGCGGCACACGGCAGCTCGGCATCCTGCGGACGAAGGACGATGCGCTCGTTCCGGCCCTGAAGAACAGCCAGCCCCTGTTCAACGGGGCGATCCCGGATCTGCTGCCCTATTGCGGGCAGATGGTCGAGGTGGACGGGCTTCTCATCGGCGATGAATCGGCCAAAGGCGCGAAATTCTACCAGATCCAGCTGATCCGGCGCGAAGGCGAAGCCGACTTTCAGAAGACGGATTTGTGGACCAAGGCGTGGGATAAGGAGCACCCGGATCTGGCCGGCAAGAAGGGCGATTGGTATCGCAAGGACCCGGTCATCGCCAAGCATATCGAGGCCCAGGGCTATCTCGGGCTCGGCAAGGAGGCCGACGAGAAATTCATCAAGGAGAATTACTGATGCGCGGCGCGTTTTCGCTGCTCGCAGCCCTTCTGGTCATCGGTCTGACGGAGGCGGCATCCGCGCATGACGGCGTTCGGCATGACACGGCGGACGACGCGGCGCGCCATGCCGCCAAATCGGCCGCCGCCGCTCCGAACACGCCCGGCTTCCCGAATGTGGTCGGCGGCGATTATCATCTGATCGACCAGAATGGGCGGGCGCGCTCCTCGAAGGACCCGGCCGGCCATTATCAGATGATCTTTTTCGGCTATGCGAGCTGCAAGGCGATCTGCTCGGTCGCCCTGCCGCGCATGGCGCAGGCGGTCGATATTCTGGCGGCCAAAGGCATTCCCGTCACGCCGCTGCTGATCACCGTCGATCCGGAGCGCGACACGGAGGCCGCGATGCGCGAAGCTTTGCCGGCCATCCATCCGAAGCTGATCGGTCTGACCGGCTCCAGGTACGCGCTGGCGGCGGCATACAAAGCCTTCAGCGTCGAGAAGAAGCTGGTCTATGTGCATCCCGATGAGGGGCCGATCTATGCGCATGGCACTTTCGTCTACCTCACCGGCCCGGACGGCGCGTTCAAGACCCTGATGCCGCCCGTCCTCGCCCCCGAACGCATGGCCGAAATCGTCGCCTCCTACGCAAACGGAGCGGCGGGACATTAGGGGCGTGTTCACCTGAGGCGGAAGCATCTGCTCCATTCCCTCTCCCCATTAAGAGTTCTGCGAATAAGGCCCACAATTCGTCATCCCGGACGGCCGCAGGCCGATCCGGGATCCAATCGCCTCTCAACAAGCACTTTGCCGAGTCGTGAGGCGACGCAGAGTAGGCCGTTTCGCAGAGGTCTCAATCGGGGGAGGGCAGGAAGCAATCCGTCAGCTTGGAAATGGATTGCCTGTCCCCTTCTTCAGAGGACAGGCTCTTTACTGACTAGCCCAGCTTGAAGATCGCGATTGCGTCACCGCGGGGATAGTCGAGCTGGAAATTGCCGCCAGCGGCCACCGCGATATATTGCTGCCCGTCGACCTCATAGCTGATCGGCGGCGCATTGACGCCTGCGCCGAGATTGAAGCGCCACAGCTTCTTGCCGGTTTTGGCGTTGAACGCATCGAACCAGCCATTGCCCTCGCCTGTGAAGACCAGATTGCCCGCCGTTGCGAGCGCACCGCCCATCATTGGCTGAGGCGATTTGTATTGCCAGCCGATCTTGCCGGTATCGACGTCGATCGCCGTGAAGGTGCCGGACTGGATCGCGTCTGGAACGGTGGTCGGCTCTGCCTCCTCGCAATGGCACGGGATGGAGGAATGCGCCTTGCTCTCTAGGCCGCAAGCCCCGTCAGCTCCAGGCTCAACGCCCTCAGCCGCCGGCGGGCGTCCGCGTCGTAGGCCTGCGCGTCGGCGCGGGCTTCGCGGAGGCCGCTGAAATAGAGCCCGCTCCGCCCCTCGACGGCGTCGCCGACCGCGAGATTGAGAATGGCGTCCGCCCCTTCCTCGACGCTGCTCCGCGGCGCGATGCCGGACTGGCGGACCATGCTCGTGTCCATAAAGGTGGCCGGATGCAGCGTGTTAACGATGACGCCCGACCCGCGCAGCGCCTCGGCGAGATCGATGGTGAACATGATCTGCGCGAGCTTGCTCTGGCGATAGGCGCGCCAGCCGCTATAGGCATGCGTCAGCATGACATCGTCGAAATCGATCGCCTGCTGGCCGGCGGAGGCCACATTGACGATGCGTGCCGGGACACTGTCCTTGAGCAGCGGCAGCAGCAGATGGGTCAGCAGAAAGCCGGAGAGATAGTTGACGGCGAAGCGCAGCTCGTGGCCGTCGGCGCTCTCCTGCCGGCCGGCGTCCTCGCCGCTCGTGCCGATGCCGGCATTGTTGATCAGAAGGTCGAGCCGGTCGGTCTTCTGCCGGACCTGTTTGGCGAGACTGCGGACATCCGCGAGCGATGAGAGATCGGCCTGCAGAAATTCCGCGGCGCCGCCCGCCCGCTCGATTTCCCTGACGACCTCCTCGCCGCGCTGCCGGTTGCGGCCATGGACCAGGACGCGCGCGCCGGCTTCCCCGAGGCGCGTGGCGACGACCCGGCCGACGCCATCCGTCGAGCCGGTGATGAGCACGGTCTTGCCGCTCAGGTCTTTCATGCCGATCCTCCATCCTGATTGTGCGGGCCGCCTTCACACACCCGGTGCGCACTTATCCCATACACGAAAGGTGGGAGGATCAGGCGTGATGGGCAAGGAGATGCTATGATCTCATCCAATGGATAAAGTCGCGCTTTAGGCACCACTTTCTGACAAGGCTTCATGACCACGCTTTTGCTCACCAACGAGCCGGTGATCCGGATCGCTTTCTTTCTCGGCCTGCTCCTCGCCATGGCCGTCTGGGAGGTCGCGGCTCCGCGCCGGCGGCGCGAGATCCCCCGCCTCATCCGCTGGACCAACAATATCGGCATCGTCGTCATCGACACACTGGTGGTGCGCCTCGCCTTTCCCATCCTCGCCGTGGGGCTGGCGCTCATGGCGGAGGAGCACGGCTGGGGATTGTTCAACGCGTCTGAAGACGCCGGGCTGGCTCGCCTTCGTCGTCTCGATCCTGGCGCTCGACCTCGCGATCTACCTTCAGCATGTCATGTTCCACGCCGTTCCGGCGCTGTGGCGGCTGCACCGGATGCATCACGCCGATCTGGAGTTCGACGTCTCGACCGGCCTTCGCTTTCACCCGATCGAGATCGCGCTTTCCATGGGCATCAAGCTCGCCGTCGTCGCCGCGCTCGGGCCGCCGGCCGTCGCCGTTCTCGTCTTCGAGGTGCTGCTGAACGCAACCTCCATGTTCAACCACAGCAATATCCGCCTTCCCGCCGGCGTCGACCGGGTGCTGCGCTGGATCGTCGTGACGCCGGACATGCACCGCGTGCACCATTCGATCCATCCGCATGAGACGAACAGCAATTTCGGCTTCAATCTGCCCTGGTGGGACCGGCTCCTGGGGACCTACCGGCCGCAGCCGAAGGAAGGCCATGAAGGCATGACCATCGGCATCGAGCAATTCCGTACACGGCGCGATCTGTGGCTGGACAGAATGCTGATCCAGCCGGTACGCGGCCCGGCCAGCGGCTACCCGATCAACCGCGAGCGGGAGGGGCGGCAATAGCTGCCGTCGCCCCGCAGGCCGGCATAGGCACGAGCCGTCATTGATTTATCGCGTGTATTTCCCTAATACATGAAAGATGTTCCATTCTCGTGTGTTTTTATCGGATTAAGTTATGGCGGTTGCTACGGTTTCTATATTGCGCCTTGACGGCCGAGGGCTGCTATTCGATCAGACAGATCAACCGCGACAGCGCCGCGCGCTGACCGACGAAGACGCCGCGCATTTCAAGGATTGGGCCGGGCGTTACGATCGCGCCGCCGCCGCCAGAAATGACGTCGAGCTGCTCAAGATCGGGCAGGAGATTTTCGCCTGGCTGGACGCGGACGGTCATGGATGGGGCGGCAAGCTGCTTAAAGGCAGCGGCGAGGTCTGCCTCGACATCGTGACGGATGAGGAACCGGACCAGGACGCGCGCGATTTTCTCAACGTGCCCTGGGAGCTGCTCGCGAGGGAGGGCGTGTTCCTCGCGGAGGACGAACTGCGTCCCTTCTGCCCGCAGCGCCGCCTGGGCGGCGCGCAAGAGCCCCGCCCGGCGAAACACAAAGACCTTGCCGCGATGTTCATGGCCGCCGCGCCGCGCAATGTTAAGCCGGAGCTGAATTATGAGGCGGAAGAGGCGGGCATTCTCCAGGCGACGGACAATCTGCCGCTGCTGCTGACGGTGGAGGAAAGCGGCTGCGCGACCTTCCTGCGCGACCGGCTGGCGGAGGAAGGCCCTTTCGAAATCGTGCAGATTACCGGCCACGGCAATATCGGGCCGGACGGCCCTTATCTCGCTCTCGAGGATGAGGAGGGCAATCTGGCGCCGACGACCGCGCCGGCATTGGCTGCCGCGTTTGGCGAGGAAAAGCCCGGTCTCCTGTTCCTCTCCGCCTGCCGGACGGCGGAGCAGGAGGGTCAAAGCAAGCCGCTCGCCATCTCGCTGATGCGCGCGGGCGTTCCGGCCGTGCTGGGCTGGGATGGCTCGGTCTATGACACGGACGCGAGCCATTTCGCCCGCGAGGTCTATGCGGAGCTCGCCCGCCATGAACGGCCCGCCCTCGCCGCCGGACGCGCCCGCCGGCGTCTCATTCGCACCTGGCGGACCGATCCGAAGCAAGGCGAGCACTGGCACATGGCGCGGCTCTATGTCAGCCCGCAAGGCGGCGGCCCGCTCTGCGTCGCAAACGGCAAGACGCGTCCCGAGCCATCGCGGCCGCGCCTATCAGGTCTTCCTCGACAAGGAGAACAAGAAGGTCCCCGTCGCCGGACCGGCGGCCTTTGTCGGACGGCGGCGGAAATTGCAGGACATATTCCGCGCCTTCCGCGACAGGACCAGGGGCGGCGTGCTGATCCACGGTTTCGGCGGTCATGGCAAGTCGAGCCTCGCCGCGCGCGCCGCCGACCGCCTGCCCCGGCATAAGACGGCGCTGGTGTTCGGCTTCTATGACGCCGAGCGGGTGTTCGACGCCGCGCTCCAAGCGGTGACCGGCGCGCAGCGGGTGACGCTTCGTGATGAATGGCTGCCGCTCATCAAAAAAAACCCGGCTAATCTGAAAGATGCGCTGATCCGGATCCTGACCGGCCCTTGCGCCAGCTATGAGGTCAATGCCAATGGCGAGATCGTCCGCCAGCCCCTGCTTCTGATCATCGACGATCTGGAACAAATTCTGGTCAAACCCGCCGGCGGCGACGGCGCGACGGCTACGGTCAAGGACTCGCATAGGCCCATGCTTGCCGCCGTGCTGGAGGCCTTTGCCGAGGCCGGCACGGAATCGCGCCTGGTCCTCACCAGCCGTTACGACTTCGCCCTGCCGAGCAGCACGACCGGCCTCGATCTTGCCGAGCGGCTTGCCCGCGTGCAACTGCCTCGATTCGATGAGCTGGAGCGCACCAAACAGCAAAGCGCGGCGGCCCGCAACGAGCCGGCCGTCCCGGCCCAGACAAAGGATGACGCCGAAAAGCAGCGCAAGCTCCTCGCCCGCTGCCGCGAGCTGCCGCACGGCAACCCGCTGATCCAGGAGCGGCTGACGCGCATGGCGCTGACCGAGCCGGAGGCGGCCAGGGCGGCGCTCGACAAGCTGGAAGCCTATCTTGCCAGCGGCGCGGCGCCCGAGGGAGAAGACCTCTCCGACATTTTCGAGCGCCTCGCTTTCCAATCCTATGAGCAGGCTCTGAGCAAGGATGAGCGGGAAGCCTTCCGCGCCTTGACCCTGTTCGACCTGCCCGTGCCCGAAAGCGCCTTGCGCGCGGCGGCGGCGTGCCTCGCGCATGAGGCGGCGGAGAAAGCGCTTGCGCGTCTCTATGGCCTCGGGCTGCTTGACCGCTTCGAGCCCTGGCGGAAGGACGGCGAGAGCGAAGGTCTCGCAAACGCCCTGGCGCGGCCGCATTTCGAGGCGCTCTCCGAAGACGAGCGCCGGACGCTGGCCAAGGCGGCGCTGCCGCCCCTCCTGGCGGCGTGGACGGATGAGGATGGCGATCTGCCTTTTGACGTCCGTTCGCTGGAGGCGTATCGCCTTGCCGAACTGGCCGGAGATATCGAGGCACGGGCCAGGGCGGCGCGCTATGGCGGGCGCTGGCTCTTTGACCGCATGCACGATCCAAAAGCCGCCTTCCGCGCAACCGAACCTGCGCTCAAGGCTCTGATCGAGGCGGGCGTCCAGCCCGATGCCGCGCTGTTGCGCCTCGGCATTGAACTGGCCGCGCGCCTTGGCGAATCCACGCTTCAGGATGAGTGGCTGGCCCTGATCGGGGAGCTCGAAGGCGTCGATGAACGCAGTCAGGCGATGCTGTTGACTCACCAAGCTGAGCGTTTGATCACTAAAGGAGAGCTCGATGACGCCGAACGGCTCCTGAGGCGTGCTGAGGCTGCCTTCCGCTCCCTCGGTGATGTCCGCGAGCGCGCCTTCACCATGGGCAAAATCGCCGATATTCTTTATCGACGCGGCGAGCTGGACGAGGCCTTGCGCATCCGCCGTGAGGAGGAACTGCCCGTCTATGACCGCCTCGGAGATGTCCGCTCCAGCGCCGTCACCATGGGCGATATCGCCGATATTCTTTATCGACGCGGCGAGCTCGACGAGGCCTTGCGTATCCGCCGGGAGGAGGAACTGCCGGTCTATGACCGCCTCGGAGATGTCCGCTCCAGCGCCGTCACCATGGGCAAAATCGCCGATATTCTTTATCGACGCGGCGAGCTGGACGAGGCCTTGCGCATCCGCCGTGAGGAGGAACTGCCGGTCTATGACCGCCTCGGAGATGTCCGCTCCAGCGCCGTCACCATGGGCAAAATCGCCGATATTCTTGAAAGCCGCGGCGAGCTCGACGAGGCCTTGCGTATCCGCCGGGAGGAGGAACTGCCGGTCTATGACCGCCTCGGAGATGTCCATTCCCGTGCCGTTACCATGGGCAAAATCGCCGATATTCTTTATCGACGCGGCGAGCTCGACGAGGCCTTGCGAATCCATGAAGAAGAGCGCCGCCCGATTGCGGAGCAGCTGCAAGATGTCGATGGTCTGATTGCCATGTCTTGTGACGGCCTCTCGCATCCGCCGCCAGCAAGGCATCGAGGATCAGGAGAGTTTCGAACGCGTTTTGAATGACCTGGTTCAGGCCCATAAGCTGGCGATGAACTATGGACGGTTGGACTCAATCTGCGCCGCCGCCATGGATCTGGGGACGCTGCTCCTTTCCGTCGGCGGGAAGAATGAGGCGAAACCGCTGCTGACCCAGGCGCGCGATGGGTTCATGAAGCTGGAACAGCACCAGATTGCCGCGCAACTCGACGAGATGTTGCAACAGATCGACAGCGCCGCATGAGGGACTCATGCGGGATCATGTTTGGTGGAAACCGACGTCGCCCCGGATCCCGGCTCAAGGCCGGGACAGGCGGAGCGAAGCGGAGATCCGGGGACTATTGGCCTATCCGCAAGGTCAATGCGTGACTGATGGAGAATTGGGCGCCGGATCCCCGCATCAAGTGCGGGGCAGGCAAGGCCGGCGCGAGGAACAAACATTCTGGATGGTTCCGTCAAATTATCCGATGAGGAGGCAGCATGGTCGAAGTGGTGATCCAGGCGGAAGGGCCGCAAGCGGAGGAGGCGCTGGGCGTGGCGGCAGCGTTTTTCGAGCGCGAGTTCGACGTGAAGGCGAAGACGGAGATCGTGGAACTGGAGGGCGTGCGCAAGGGCATCGATCCGAACTGGGTCGCCGTGCTCATCGCCATCCCAGGCGCGATTGTCGCTCTGATTCAGTTAAATGAACGCCTCAAGCTGATCGAGCGCACCGAAACCATGCTGAGCGAAATGCGCGCCACGCTCGGCAAGACCGCGGGCGTGATCCGCATCGGGGCGAAGCACAAGTTCGACATCGCCACGGTCAAGGCCCGCGAGATCATCGACGCCATCCGCGAGGCGAAGCAGGACGACGAGCCGGGCAGCGGCGGGGCTGGCTAGAGCGGCGGATTCTTAATCGGAATCGGAAGCGCCACTCCAGCTGTCAGTTTTGGCACCGGGCTGACCCGAAAAGTGGGCGCCGCTAAGGCGTGCAAATGTTTCAGTCGAACCACCAGGGCCGCTCACCCGAACGCGACCGGCAGCGACCGCGGTCCGCGCACCGTGCCTTAAGGCTGATGGCGGGCTGACGCGCGGCGGCCTCTACGTGTTCATCGAATCGAAGAACTCATCATTGTTCTTGGTCTGCCTCAGCTTATCGAGCAGGAACTCGATGGCGTCCATCGTTCCCATCGGGTTGAGGATGCGGCGCAGGACGAACATCTTCTTGAGCTGCGCCGGCTCGACCAGAAGCTCTTCCTTGCGCGTACCGGAGCGCGAAATGTCGATGGCCGGGAAGATGCGCTTGTCGGCGACCTTACGGTCAAGGATAAGTTCAGAGTTACCCGTACCCTTGAATTCTTCGAAGATCACTTCGTCCATGCGGCTGCCGGTGTCGATCAGGGCCGTTGCTATGATCGACAGCGAACCGCCTTCCTCGATATTACGAGCGGCGCCGAAGAAGCGTTTCGGACGCTGCAGCGCATTGGCGTCAACACCACCGGTGAGAACCTTACCCGAAGACGGCACGACCGTATTATAGGCACGGCCAAGGCGCGTAATGGAGTTGAGCAGGATCACGACATCCTTCTTATGCTCGACAAGACGCTTGGCTTTCTCGATGACCATCTCCGCCACCTGAACATGGCGCGCGGCCGGTTCGTCGAAGGTGGACGAAATCACCTCGCCGTTCACCGAACGCTGCATGTCGGTCACTTCTTCCGGACGCTCGTCGATCAGCAGCACGATGAGGTAGCATTCCGGATGGTTGGTGGTGATGGAATGGGCGATATTCTGGAGGATCATCGTCTTGCCGGTGCGCGGCGGCGCCACGATCAGTCCGCGCTGACCCTTGCCGAGCGGGGAGACGATGTCGATGACCCGGCCGCTCAAATCCTTCCTCTCGGGATTGTCGATCTCCATCCGCATCCACTCATCCGGGTAGAGCGGGGTGAGATTGTCGAAATGCACCTTGTGGCGCATCGCGTCGGGTTCATCGAAATTGATCTTGTTGACTTTGAGAAGCGCGAAATAGCGCTCGCCGTCTTTCGGGGAGCGGATCTGGCCCTCGACGGTGTCGCCGGTGCGCAGGCCGAAGCGGCGGATCTGGCTGGGGCTCACATAGATGTCGTCGGGCCCGGGGAGATAATTCGCGTCGGGCGAGCGCAGGAAGCCGAAACCATCCTGCAAGACCTCGACGACGCCGATGCCGGTAATATCGACATCGTTTGAAGCCAGCTGCTTCAGGATCGCGAACATCAGCTCCTGCTTGCGCATGGTGCTGGCATTCTCAACCTCGACGCCTTCGGCGAAGCTGAGCAGTTCGGTGGGCGATTTTATTTTTAGCTCTTGAAGTTTCATTTCCTGCATTCGGGGGAACTCCGAACTTTCATGCTGAACATGATGGAGAGGCGCGCCTGAAGGGCCGCGCGGATAAGGTTATGGAGGGCATTCGAAGTGCCGTTTCCGGTCTGAGCAACGAGCCACGCGGCAATGCGCTGCCAGCATCGCAAGTCTCATACGGACTGAAGGAGATCAGGTCTTTCGGCCAATGAAGATTACGACTCGGACTATACCAAACAATTAGAGGCAGCGGAAGCCGGTTGTTTTCGACTTTTTGATGCCGGTTGCTAGAATGGCTTAAGGACAGCCAAAAACACAATGAATATCAACAATAAAGTCGGTATTTCATTCGCAATTCGGTAGAAGCGCGAACTGCGCATATTGCGATCGGCGGCGAAATCTTTGCGCCATCTGGCGAGCAGTATGTGGAATATGGTCAGGAGAATTACAAGCGCTAATTTCGCGTGAAGCCAGCCGGCGCTGCGCCAGTCGATAAAACCGAACATCAGAACGAGGCCGAGCACCCAAGTCGCGATCATCGCCGGGTTGATGATGATCCGCAAAAGCCGGTGCTCCATCACCTTGAAAGTCTCGGAGGTTTCCGAGCCGGGCTGGGTTTCGGCGTGGTAGACGTAAAGGCGCGGCAAGTAAAACATCCCCGCCATCCAGGCAACCATTGCGATGATGTGCAGCGCCTTGATGATGAGATACCATTCCACCTCGCCCTTGCCTCCCCTTAAGCCCGGACCGCCGCAACGAGCCGCTCGACATGTTCGATCGGCGTCGTCTGCAAGATCCCGTGGCCGAGATTGAAAATATGCGGAACCCCCGAAAGTGCGCCGATGATGTCGCCGATTCGGGTGGAGAGCAAGGGCCCTCCGGCCACAAGCAGCAGCGGATCGAGATTCCCCTGCACCGCGGCGTGCCGGCCGAGCGCCCGCATCTGGGCAAGCGGCATGGCCGTGTCGCAGCCGAGACCGTCAACGCCGGTTTCGGTGACGAACAGCTCCGACAAGGCGCCGGAGCCGCGCGGGAAACCGATGATCGGAACCTCAGGATGCGCGGCCCTGAGCTGCTTGACCATCCGCAGCGTCGGGGCGATGACCCAGCGGCGAAATTCCTCATCCGGCAGGACGCCGGCCCAGCTGTCGAAGATCTGCACGGCCTGCGCGCCCGCCGCGATCTGGCCGCTCAGATAGGTCACGGACACATCGGCCAACAGGTCGAGCAACTGGCCGAAATGGTCCGGGTCGCGATAGGCGGCAAGCCGGGCCGGCGCCTGATCCGGGGTGCCGTGCCCGGCGATCATGTAGGTCGCGACCGTCCACGGCGCGCCGCAAAAGCCGATCAGCGCCTTTTCCGGCGACAGCTCCGCCCTCACGCGCTTGACCGTCTCGCAAATCGACCCGAATTTTTCCGATGCCGCCTCAGGGCGGAGATGAGCGAGAAGCGCCTGCGGTTCCATCGCATCGAGCTGGGGGCCAGCCCCTTGTTCGAACGCGACTTTCTGGCCGAGCGCATCGGGAACGATCAAGATATCTGCAAACAGAATTGCGGCGTCGAAATCGAACCGGCGGATCGGTTGGAGCGTGATTTCCGCTGCCATTTCAGGCCGGTAGCACATGTCCAGAAAGCCGTTCGCCTTGGCCCGCAAGGCCCGGTATTCCGGCAGGTAGCGCCCGGCCTGACGCATCAGCCACACCGGCGGCCGCTCGAAAGCCTGGCCTTTCAGGACCTCGATCAATTTCGGCGTCGATTGGGATTGCGGCCGTCCGTCTGGCATGATTTCACTTTTCAAAAATCTAAAGATTTCTTCTTTCTAAGTTTTGTTTTGTTTTTAGGAGGCGCATTGCGGATATTACGAGCTTATCCACCTCTTATCGACAGGGTTGGTGGGGATAATCCGACCTTCCCCTCCGGTCCCGTTTCAGCCTTCACGGAGTCTGGTGACTGCGAACGGAGATTGTTAAAGGAAGCCTAGGAGTTTGCCGATGGCGGCTCATTGCATATCACAATGACAAATCGCGTTTCAAATTGTGGTTGGCCGGGGAACAGATGGCGGACTTTCGAGAAGACCCAAGCTTTGCAGAATTTTGCGGCGGCCCGGCGTCAAGCTGTGGGGATTTTTTTGATTGGTGTTAGGGACTCAGCGCCAGAATTTCCCATAACTTTTCCATGGTTTCAAAAGTGACAACTTATCAACAGGCCGCCAAAGAGGTTCCGAAGTTCTTCCATCTGCATATGGTGTCGGACGCTTCGGGCGAAACACTATCGGCGATCGCCAAAGCCGCCGCGGTGCAATATCCGAGCATCCGCGCGATCAAACATTCCCATCCCTTCGTCCGGAACCGCCGTCAGCTCGACCGCGTCCTGCAGCGGATCGAGGCGACGCCCGGCATCGTTCTCTATACGATCATCGACCGCGAGCTCGGCGTCTATCTCGAACAGCGGTGCGATGAGCTGAACGTTCCTTGCGTTGCGGTTCTCGATCCGCTTCTGAAGGTCTTCGAAAGCTATCTGGGCACGCCCTCGACCCCGGTCGTCGGCGGCCAGCACATTCTGAACACCGATTATTTCCAGCGCATCGAGGCGATGAATTTCACCCTCGCCCATGATGATGGCCAGCGGGCGGAAGAGCTGGACAATGCCGACATCGTGCTGATCGGCGCCAGCCGGACCTCGAAGACGCCGACCAGCCTCTACCTGGCCAATCGCGGCTTCAAGACCGCCAATGTCTCACTGGTGCCGGACATTCCGCTGCCGCCGAAGCTCGAACAGCTTCACAGGCCGCTGGTCGTCGGCTTCGTCGCCAGTCCGCAGCGCATCGCCGAGATCCGCCGCCAACGGCTGCTCGGCATCAAGGGCGCGAAAAACCAGGACTATATCGACACCGAGAAGATCACCAAGGAGATCCTATTCACCCGCCGGCTCTGCGGACGCCATCAATGGCCTATCGTCGATGTGACCCGCCGCTCGATCGAGGAGACGGCGGCGGCGATCATCAAGCTGCATGAGGAGCGCAGCGGCAGTGTCTGAGCCCGCCGGACTGCGCGCCGAGCTGATCCTGGCCTCCGCCAGTGCGGGCCGCGCCGAGGTGCTGCGGCAGGCGCGGATTCCATTCCGACAACGGCCGGCCGGCATCGACGAGCGCGCTTTGGAACGGGAAGCTGCCGACCGCGAAGGCGGCGTGGATGCGGGGGAGCTGGCGCTCCTGCTGGCCGCCGCCAAAGCGGAACAGGTGAGCCGAAGCGAGCCGGAAGCGCTGGTCGTCGGCGCCGATCAGGTCATGGAATGCGGCGGCGCGCTTTTTCAGAAACCGCCCGACATGGAGGCGGCGCGGGAACAGCTCCGTGTGCTTCGCGGGCGGACCCATTCGCTCATTGCCGGCCTCTGCGTTGCGCGGGGCGGCACGACGGTCTGGCGCCATCTCGGCCGCGCCCATCTGACCATGCGGCCATTCTCCCATGCGTTTCTCGACGATTATTGCCGCAGCGAGGGCGAGACGCTCTTGTCGTCGGTCGGCGCCTATCGCATCGAGGCCCGCGGGATTCAGCTCTTCTCCCGCGTCGAGGGCGATCATTTCACCATTATAGGATTGCCGCTCCTGCCTCTTCTCGGCTATCTCCGCGAAATCGGATGGCTTGCGTCCTAGCGCAACGCGCGTCCAAGCATGTCCCCGCGAAGGCGGGGATGGACGCGGGAACAGTTGCGCTCGCCTTTTGATATAGATCAACTTGACCTCGTTCCAATGATTGCACTTGAACGAGGGTTGATCTAGTGCGCCGAGGAACAGGACAGAGTAATGAAACGTGCAGGGGTCGTCGGCTGGCCTGTTGAGCATTCGCGCTCGCCGCTCATTCACGGCTATTGGCTGAAGCGCTACGGGATCGACGGGGAATACGGGAAACACGCGGTCGAGCCCGGCAAGGCCGAGGCGTTTTTCAAGACGCTTTCCGCGCGAGGGCTCGTCGGCTGCAACGTCACGGTCCCGCATAAGGAGGCCGCCTATCGCGCGGCCGCCCGTCCCGACGCCGCCGCCAAAGACGCAAGAGCGGCCAACACGCTCTGGATCGAGGACGGCAAGCTCTGCGCGTCCAATACCGACATCTATGGCTTCCTTCACAGTCTCGATGCGCAGGCGCCTGGCTGGGACAAGCTCGGCCTGGCGGCGGCCGTGCTCGGGGCGGGCGGCGCGGCGCGCGGCATCATTCGCGGTCTGCTCAATCGCGGCTTTTCCCATATCCGCCTCGCGAACCGAACCCGCGAGCGCGCCGAGACGCTGGCCGCCGAGTTCAGCCCGTCGGTCACGGTCTTTGCCTGGGAGAACCGGGCAGATATGTTGATAGACTGTGGATTACTTGTGAACACGACCACCTGCGGAATGGTCGGGCAAGCCCCGCTTGAGATTGATCTGTCGAATTTTTCCCTGCCCGGCGTCGTCTGCGACATCGTCTATACACCGCTGTTGACGGATTTATTGCGTCAGGCGCGCGCGCAGGGCTTCCACACGGCGGACGGTCTCGGCATGCTGCTCTATCAGGCCGTGCCCGGCTTCGAGAAATGGTTCGGCATCCGGCCGGAGGTGACGCCGGAGCTGCGTGCGCTCGTGACCACGGATCTGGAAAAGCATTAGGAGCAACCCATGTTGATCATCGGTCTGACCGGCTCCATCGGCATGGGAAAGACGGCGGTCGCCAGTCACATGGCCGCGCGAGGCGTCGCCATGCTCGACTCCGATGCGACCGTCCACCAGCTCTATGAAGGCGCCGCCGTCCCCCACATCGAACGCGCCTTTCCGGGGACGACGGCCGAGGGCAAGGTCGATCGTGTGAAGCTCGCCGCCGCGCTGATGGAGACGCCCGAAAGCTTCAAGACGCTGGAGGCGCTGGTCCACCCGCTTGTCCGGCAGGCGCAATGGGCGTTTCTGCAAGAGCAGCATCTGGCGGGCGCAGAACTGTGCGTGCTCGACATTCCGCTGCTGTTCGAGACGGGCGGCGACCGCTTGGTCGATGTCACGGTCGTCGTCAGCGCGCCGGACGAAATCCAGACCGCCCGCGTCCTCGCCCGGCCGGGCATGACCGCCGAAAAGCTCGCCGCCATCCGCGCCCGCCAGATGCCGGACGACGAGAAGCGCGCCCGCGCCGATTATGTGATCGACACGGGATTGCCTTTGGAAGAAACAAGGCGCCAGGTCGATAAACTGCTCGAATCATTGAAAGATCGTCCCGGGGAAAAATTCGATCTCTGGCGCGAGCGTCATATGAACAGCGCGGGAGATTAGAGTTTGTTGCATTCCGCTGGAATGCGGAATGCGGCTCTAACTTTTTGTTTTGTCGCGGGTTCGGACGGAAAACTGGTGCCCACTTTTCCTGAACCCGCTTTAGCGAACGGGGAACTGACCAATGCGCGAATTCGTCATGGACACCGAGACGACGGGCCTCGATCCGGATAGCGGCGACCGTCTCGTCGAGATTGCCTGTGTCGAGCTGTCCAACTTCATCCCGACCGGCCGCGTCTGGCACGAATATATCAATCCCGAGCGTGACATGCCGGATGCGGCGTTCCGGGTCCACGGGCTGTCCGCGCAGTTCCTCGCCAACAAGCCGCTCTTCGGCGATCTGGTGGATTCCTTCCTGGAGTTCGTCGAGGGCGGAAAGCTGATCTTCCACAATGCCAGCTTTGATATGGGCTTCATCAATGCCGAGCTCGGGCGGATCGGGCTGGACATCATTCCGTCGGACCGGGTCTTCGACACACTCGCCCTGGCGCGCCGCAAGCATCCTGCCGGGCCGAACAGCCTGGACGCGCTCTGCAAGCGCTACAATATCGACAATTCCGCCCGCACCAAGCATGGCGCGCTTCTCGATGCGGAATTGCTGGCGGAAGTCTATCTGCAACTGATCGGCGGCAATCAGGCGGCGCTCGATCTCTCGGCGCGGCGCAGCGGCTTCGGGCGCGGCAAAGGCCAGGGGGAGGCCATCCTGAACCGCCCGCGTCCGCTGCCCGCCAACCTCGCGGAAGCCGAACGCGCGGACCATCAGGCCTTCGTCGAAGAGCTGGGCGAGGATGCAATCTGGCGGCAATATCGGTAGGCCGGGCTAGCCATCGGACCGAAAAGTGGGAACCGGTTTTCGGATAAATCCGATGCGCAAACAAAGAGATAGAGCGGCGCAGCAATTCCGATTGAAGGTCTGCCGGGCTAGCGCAACTGTTCCCGCGTCCATCCCCGCCTTCGCGGGGACATGCTTGGGCGCGGCTGCGCGAAGTGCCGCCTCTCCCCAAGAAGATCTCTGCCAAACTACATACTCTGCGTCGCCCCGGCCTCCGAGCCGGGGTCCACTCGCCTAACAACTCTCCGAAGCGCCTGCTGACAGGCGATTGGATCCCGGATAGCCCTTCGGGCTTCCGGGATGACGAATTGAAAAGCGTGCTTCACAGACCTCTCCCTTGGGAGAGGTGATCAGCGCAATCCACGGAGTTGTTTCCATAAAAACTGATCGCGCACTGGCCGATTGATCTAGGCTACTGAACGGCAGGCTCGGCTTTGGCTTGCGCCTGCTCCTGCGCCATGCGCTGACGGAAGAGCGCGGCGAAGTCGATCGGGTCGAGCAGCAGCGGCGGAAAGCCGCCTTCGCGCGTCAGGTCGGCGATGAGCCGGCGTGCGAACGGAAAGAGCAGCGCCGGGCATTCGATGAACAGCACGGGCTTGACCGCCTGTTCCGGCAGATCCTTCAATCGGAAGACGCCGGCATAGACCAGCTCCAGCGCGTAAAGGCTGCCATCGTCGCTTTTGGCGTCGGCCTCGATTTTCAGCAACACCTCATAGGCGTTCTCGCCGGCCCCCTGAGCGTGAACGTTGAAGTTCACCTGCAGATTGGGGTTGGAGCCGGCGCTGCGCAGACTTGCAGGGGCCCGCGGATTTTCGAAGGACAGGTCCTTGATATATTGCCCTAGGATATTAATGCCGGGCTGCTTGTTCTCTTTTGCGGAGGGATCTGCGGAGCCGTTGGTTTCTTCAGACATCGTCCTGCTTGCTTTCGATTGAGACCGGTGCATGGGCGCGGATGCGCGCCGCCGCCGCCGTCCGTTGCTTTGGAAAAGTCGCTAGCACGATGGGTAACGCCAGGCAACCATCTGGCGCTGCTACCTCTTCCGCCAGGGCGAGCCGCCTCGCCGCTTCGGACCGGCCGCCTTGTCCCGATCGAGCGGGGTGGCGTCCTCCTCGCCTTCGTCGGGATCGATCGTTTCGAACTCCGCATCCACCACATCGGGCGATCGCGTGAAGCCGCTCCCGGCGCCCTGCGGTCCCTGCGGCCCCTGCGGTGGAGGCCCGCCGGGCGGTGGACCGCTTCCGCCTGCTCCTCCGAAGGTCCGAATATGGACCCGGCCGCTTTCGAGGGCGCGGCTAAATGCCCATCTCGCCAGCCCGCGCCTGATGGGCGGAACGAAAAGCAGAAGGCCGATCGTGTCCGTGAAAAGACCGGGCGTGAGAAGCAGAAGACCGGCGCTCAGGATCCCGATCCCGTCGATAACCGGCGTCACCGGCATTTCGCCTTGCTCGACCGCCTGCGTAAAGCGGTTAAGTGCTGCAAAACCTTGCACGCGCATCAAAAAGCTGCCAGCAATAGCGGTTCCGATCGTGATCAGGATCGTCGGGACGATACCAATGATCTCTCCCGCCTGGATGAACAGAGCGATCTCGATGATCGGCACTGCGATAAAGATCAGGAACAAAAAAATTTGCATTCCGTTAAGCCTTTCGAGGCGCGTGAAATTAAAAGCTGACTTAAGGTGAGGACTGTTGCCGGTTGGCTTAACCGATTTGATCGCGTAATTTGTTATAAGGCGCGCGGCCTGTTCTCCACCGCCTTCCGATGCACTGGTGGTCGCCACGGCCGGGCCCTATATGAGAGTAACGGCCTTCGATGCGCACATATGTATCCTTAGAAGTTGCGGCAAGATGAACGGCACGATAGACATTCTCACTCTAATCTTTCTCGTCCTCGCGGTCGTGATTTTTCTTAAGTTGCGCAGTGTGCTTGGGCGGCGGACCGGACATGAACGGCCACGCTACGATCCTTATTCGACCCAAGACGCAAATGGCAAGCCGGTCCGCGACAATGTCGTCACTCTGCCGAGAAGCGAGCCGCCGCGCGTGGCCGATGAACTCGATGAAGCGACATTCGCAAAGCGTTTGAAGGAGGTTGCGACGGAGGGAAGCGACGTAGCGGAGAAGCTCCAGGCGATTGCGAAGGTGGATCGCGGCTTCGACCCCAAGCATTTCATGAACGGCGCGAAGGTGGCGTATGAAATGGTGGTCACGGCTTTTGCCGAAGGGGACCGCCGGACGCTGAAACAGCTTCTCAGCCGGGATGTCTTCGACAGCTTCGTCGAGGCGATCTCCGAGCGCGAGCGCAATGGCGAAACTGTCGACTTCAAATTCGTCGGCATTTCGAACTCCGAGATCACCGACGCCGAGCTCAACGGCAAGACCGCCAATATCACGATCAAATTCATCACCGACCTCATCACCGCGACGCGCAATAGGGTGGGCGAGGTTGTTGACGGCAGCCCGACGCATATCCGCGAAGTCACCGATATATGGACCTTCGCGCGCGAGCTTGCCACCCGCGATCCGAACTGGCGTGTTGTCGCAACGGCGAGCGCAAGCTGATCCGAGGGTTCGCATTGACCGGCCGGCGCCCGTCGGCGCGTCTTGCTGCGGGCGGTGAGGGCTGATGTCCGGGGAGCTTTGGCGATGGCAATTCGGAGCTTCGGCCGGGCCCGGCGGCTTCGCGCTCGATAAGACGCCGGTTCCATTCTCCGCCATTCCAGGTTGGCCGGCGGACGATCATGCGGCGGCCTTTACCGCCTTTCGCCGCTCCTGCGAAAAGCTCATTGCCTCACCTGGTATCGATGCCCCTATCGTGGCGGCCTGCCGGACAGCGCTGTCGCTCACTCCCCGCGCTTCGCCGGACGAGGCCAGGGGGTTCTTCGAGACGCATTTCCGCGCCTGTCACATCACCCCGGCGCCGGAGGGTGCGATCGTCACCGGCTATTTCGAGCCGGAGCTGGAGGGATCGCTGGAGCCGGGCGGCGGTTTCGATGTGCCGGTCTATGCGGTGCCGGACGATCTGGCTCTGATCGCGGAGGGCGAGGCGCCCGCCGGATGGCCGAACGATCTGACCGCGGCCCGCCGAACGCCGAACGGCCTCGTCCCCTACTATACCCGCCGTGAGATCGAAGAAGGCGTGCTGAAGGGGCGAGGGCTCGAGATCGTCTTTCTCTCCGACCTCTGCGATGTTTTCGTCATGCATGTGCAGGGCTCTGGCCGCATCCTGCTGCCCGATGGCCGCGCGATGCGCATCGGCTTTGCCGGCAAGAACGGCTATCCCTACAGCTCGATCGGAAAGCGCCTCGTTGCGCGCGGCGATCTCGATCCGGCGGAGGCTTCGCTGTCCTGCGTGCTTGACTGGCTGCGCGCCGATCGCGAGCGCGGCCGCAGGCTGATGTGGGAAAACAAGTCCTTTGTCTTCTTCCGCGTCCTCGATGAGGTCGAGGCGGCGAAAGGTTCGCATGGCGCGCTCGGCGTGCCGCTGACGCCCGGACGCAGCCTGGCCGTCGATCCCCGTTACCACCGGCTCGGCCTGCCGATCTGGGTTTCCGCGCCGGCGCTGCGAGACGAGCAGGACCGTCCGTTCGACCGGCTGATGATCGCGCAGGATACCGGCTCCGCCATTCGCGGCCCCGTCCGCGGCGACATCTTCTGGGGCACCGGCGTGGAGGCCGGCCATATCGCCGGCGAGACCAGACATCGCTGTGATTTTTATATACTTATCCCAAATTAAGAAGTCGGTGAGCAGACTGCTCATCGATTGCCGAAAGGATAGGTATGACCGCCAAGCCGCCGTCGCGAAAAAGGGCGCTGACCGCTGAGGAGGCGGAGCTGTGGGCGACCGCCATGCGCGATGCGAAAGCCTTGCGGCGCCAGCGCAGGGCCGAGCGCAAGGCGGCGGCGGACCAGCATGATGCGGCCGGCGGCACGGCCGTCACGGGACCGTCCAGGCCGGAAAAGAAGAAAGCGTCCGCTGACCGTCCCGAGGCGCGACCCTTTCGGAGCCGGCCGGCATCACCGGAGAGACCTTCGCCCCCGCCGCTCGCCCGCTTCGAGGAACGGCAGCGCCGCAAACTTGCCCGGAATGCCGAAACGATCGATGCGCGTCTCGACCTCCACGGCATGCGTCAGCGCCAGGCCCACGTGGCGCTGCGAAGCTTCCTCCTGGCGTCGGCGGCACGCGGTCATCGCAATGTGCTGGTGATCACCGGCAAAGGAACGCGCGCGGAGATCGAGCGCGACCGCGACTATCTTGCCCAGGAGCGCGGCGTGCTGCGCCGGCTCGTGCCGCAATGGCTCGGGGAGCAGGAATTCCGGTCGATTGTGATGAGCTACACGACGGCCAGCGTCAGGCATGGCGGAGAAGGCGCGCTCTATATCCGGCTGCGAAAGCTTGCCCGCAAGGGTTAAGCATTTCGTTCAAGACAAGATCTGCCTGTTGGGGCAAGTTCGAGATCCGTAGCCCTCGCATAATAGCCATGTCTCTCTAGCGCAACGCGCGTTGCGCTAACCGCCGACTGCGGCCGCACCATCTTCAAGGCGACCATCACGGAGCCGGAAGATGTGGTCGAAGCGATCAAGGATCATCTCGTCGTGAGTCACCACAATGATTGCCGCGCTTTGATCGACGGCGATCCTGCGCAATAAATCCATCACGATCCGGCCACGCTGCGAGTCGAGCGGCGCCGTTGGTTCATCAGCGAGAATGATGCGTGGCCGGTTGGCGAGTGCGCGCGCAATCGCCACGCGCTGCGCCTCACCGCCTGAGAGCTGTGCGGGCATGGCGTGCTTGCGGTGACCGACATCGAGATAGTTGAGCAGCTCGACAGCGTGAGCGCGCGCGGCCGACGAGCTAAAACCGGCGAGATCGAGCACCACGGCAACATTGTCGGTGCCATTGAGAAACGGCAGCAGATTAGGGAATTGGAAGATGAAGCCGACCTTGTCGAGCCGTAGGCGGCGCAAATCGGCCTTGAGCCAATGATCGTCATAGACGACCTCGCCGTCAAGCGTGAGCCGGCCGCTGCTTGGCTCCAAAATGCAGGCGATGCAATTCAGAAGCGTGGTCTTGCCCGAGCCGCTCGGCCCCATCAATCCGACGACCTGACCCGGATAGACCTCCATGTTGATGTCGCTGAGCGCGTCGACCCGGGCAGTCCCCTTCCCGAAGTGCTTGAAGAGATGCTCGACGCGCACGACAGCTTTTCTATCCGGCTCGGCCATCGCGCTAACCTGCCCCCGCCAGCGCTTCCGCAGGGTCTATCTTGAGAGCGAGCCGGATGCCGAGCGTGCTGGCAGCCAGGCAGACGACGATGGTGATAACGAATACGGTGGCGACGCTTGCCGGGTCGAGCACGAGCCGGCGTGGAAAGTAAGGCTGGAAGATCAGGACCAGCGCCAGGCCAAGGAAGTAACCGAATATGCCCATCGACAGCGCCTGTTGGACGATGAGGCCGATGATGGTTCGATCCGGCGCACCGACGAATTTGAGCGTCGCGATCGAGCGCACCTTGTCCATCGTCAGCGTATAGACGATCAAGGCGATGATCACCGCCGATACGATGATCAGCAGCACCATGATCAGCCGCTGCTGGTTGCGCGCTTTCTCGATGACGAACTTGCTGAGCAGCGTTTCCTGCTGCGCTTGCGTCAGCGTGGTGAGATGCTTCCAGCGCGCCAGCGCCGTGGCGACTTCCTTGATCGGAACATAGGGCGACACCTTGGCGATGACGGCATTGATCTGGTTGCTGGTTTCGGGCGATCCTCCGCGCGCAGCCTCGCGGCGCTCGGCCGGAGGTGCGAGTTCGAACTGCAGCGCCTGCGCGTCGCGCAAAGTGATGTAGCCGACCGGATCGCCAGACGATGTGACTTCTTTGCGCATCAGGCCGACGACGGTAAATTTGTGACCGTGCGTCCCCAGCGGCACCTCCTGACCGAGCGCAAGGTGTGCCGAACCATCGACGACCATTTCATATTGGCTGCGCAGAATCTCGCGTCCGGCCACGAGCTTGCGAGGTCCGCCCGGTCGTCCGGGCTCGAACCCAATCAAAAACAGCCGGAGCGGTTTGCCGTTGAGCTCGGTCTGTACGGACTGATAGGTGACCGCTCCGGCGCGCTCTACGCCATAGACCCGGCTAACCAATTCGCGCGTGTCGCCGGGAATGCGCGAAGACTCCGCAAAAGGCCCGTTGGTGCCCGCTTCGACCACCCAGAGGTCTGCATTGGCCGCTCTAGCTTGCCTCAGCGCGTCGTCGATCAGGCCCCCATAGACGCCGGTGATCACAATCACGATGCCGAGCAGCAGGCTCAGCCCGAAATTGGTCAGAATGAAACGCAGAAGATTGTGCTTTATGTCCCGATAAGCGAGGTTCATAAACCTTGCCCGCCAATGATCTCGGCAGCGCGGCCAACCCGCAGTCCGCTGCGCAATTGCGTGACCACCATCGCCTTCTCCGGCACGCCGCTGGTAATTTCGTAGCGGCCATCGAGCAGCCGGTGGCCGAGTGTCACCTCGCGTTGCTGCAGATTGCCGTCTTCAACCGTCCATACTGTTCCGTGATCCTTGCCCAGTCCGATGATTGCCGCGTCCGGGGCGAGCAAAGCTTTCAATAGCCGGACGGTTGTAATGTAGACTTCGGCCTGCTCGCCGAGATTGGCATAGGCCGGGAGCTGGTCGAACGCGACCTCCACCCGTCGCTCTTCATTGACGCGGTCGCTTTCGGGCTCGATCCGGGCAACCCGCCCCTGCAGGCGTTGGTTTGGATGAGAGCGGAGCACAATCTCCGCAGGTTCGCCGACCTTGATCTCGCCGGCCTTACTCTCGTCGATATAGGCTAGCACCCAGATCGTTTTCGGGTCGATCAGCGTGAATACCGGCTCGCCTGCGCCGAGAGCGGAGCCGAGTTCCTTTAGCCGTGCGGTCACCATGGCGTCATAGGGCGCAGCGAGCGTGTGGAAATCCAGCGTCGCGTTTTCCTGTTGCATTTGCGCCTTGGCGTCGCTGATTGCGGCGCGCGCTACGGCGACATCACTCGAGGCCAGGTTCACGTCGGCGGAGGCAGCATCCTCCGCCGCCTTGGCGGTTTCCGCCGTTTCGACCGAGGCACTGTTCGTTTGAACCAATTTTTGCCGGCGCTCATTGATGCTTTTTGCGTTGGCGTAATTGGTCTTCGCCTTTTCAAGGCCGGCGCCGGCCTTTTCCAGATTGGCTTGGGCTTGCTCGATCATCGCTTTGGCTCTTGCGACACGCGCGCTCTGCTCGCGATCATCGAGCCGCGCCAAAACCGCGCCCTTGGTGATGAGATCGCCGACATCGGCGTGAAGGTCGACGAGGACGCCGGATATCTTGAATCCCACTTTAGACGTGACGCGCGCCTCAACTGTGCCGAGCCCGAAGACTTGCACGGCCACATCCTGCCGAGCGCCTGCGGCTTCTACCTTGATCGGGCGGAGAAACATGACCCAAGCGCCAATCAGAAGACCAGCGCCGATTGTGACCGCGATCACAAGCAGAATGATGCGTTTTGACGACATAGCTCAACTCCACCCCCCTCGCTGCCTGGTAAGGAAACCAGCGGAATTTCTTCATCGTATAGCCCAACAGTGCATTTTCGGTGATATCGGTCAAATCGCATCCGACCCATCAAAAATTGAATGCGGCCGGTCGTGCACCAGCCGCCGACTTCAGACGTCTGTGCGCAGTGGATTCGCGCCGGCTAGCGCAACGCGCGTCCGAGCATGTCCCCGCGAAGGCGGGGATGGACGCGGGAACAGTTGCGCTCGCCTTTTGAAATAGATCAACTTGACCTCGCTCAAGTGATTCCACTTGAACGAGGGTTGATCTAGGGCTTGTTGAGATTCATCGCGAGTTTATAAGCGCGCAGCAGCGCATGTATCATGGCTGCGAAGCTTTGATCAGCGGCGCAACACCGACAGTGTCGAAGCGGTGACCTGGCAAAAGCTCAAAACGAACCGGATTGCCGAGCGCATCGGTCGGCGCCAGGATCTTCGTCGTCCAACCGCCCTTCGACTTGCCTATGGCCTGGCCCTGAGTCCCCCTTTAGCGCCCTGGCCATGGCGGTGAACCTTGACGATCGTCGTCCCGTCGATCATGGCGTATTCCATGTCGGGATCGCCCGATACAGCCTCGAAGATCCGCTTGAAAACATAGGCTTTCACCCAATGGCGGAAACGTTTAAAGACGGTGTTCCAATGGCCGAAATGCGCAGGCAGATCACGCCAGGGGCTCCCGGTCCGCGCAATCCAGAGAACGGCTTCGATGAACAGACGGCCGTCGCCGCCTGTTCGACCGGGGTCGCTCTTCTTCCCCAAACAATGCGGTTCGATCTTCGCCCATTGGGCGTCCGTCAGGCGGAAACGATCCATGCTAAGCTCCCTTTTCGGAGCATAAATCACTGTTCGCCCAATCTGTGAATCCTAAATCTCAACAGGCCCTAACGAGACCTTGCCTGCCGCATCGGTTTTGGTGTTTCTCAGATCATGATCGACGTCGTCCTCGCCATCGCCCTTTTTGGCTTTGCCGCCGCCGTAACGCCGGGGCCCAACAACGTTATGCTGACTGCGTCGGGGTCCGCCTTCGGATTCATCCGCACGATCCCGCATCAGCTCGGCATCATCGTCGGCTTTCCGGTTATGGTCTTCGCGCTCGGCCTCGGGCTCGGCGAGATTTTCACGCGCTACCCCCAGGTCCACCTGGCGCTGAAATATATCGGCGCGGCCTATCTGCTCTATCTTGCCTGGCGCATCGCCCAGGCCGGACGGCCCGATAGCGGCAAAGCCAATGCGCGGCCGCTGACCTTCCTCGAAGCCGCGGCCTTTCAATGGGTGAACCCCAAGGCCTGGATGATCGCGGTGAGCGCCCTGCCTGCCTTCACCACGGTCGGCGGCAATTACTATGCGGAATTGCTGCTGATCTGCGCGGTCTTCACCGCCGTCACCATACCGAGCGTCGCCGTCTGGTGCCTGTTCGGCGTCGGCATCCGCCGGCTGATCCGCTCGCCCGAGACCGCCCGGATCGTGAATTTGGCGCTGGCCGGGCTGGTGGCGCTGTCGATTGTGTTGCTGTTCATTTGAGGGGGCGCTTTCGTACGACGCAGCCCGGTGGTTGATCTAGTCTAAGCCGAAAAAGCGATGGACCGACCGGTCTGACGCGGTCGGTTAGCAGTGGTGATCGGGGCTCTTTAAGAGATATCTGCTTGCGCCTTCCGCGCAACGAGGGGGCAAGTCCATCCCCTGCTTCATCCGCGAGTTGATCTGGCGAAACCTGGGACCTGGAAGCGCCTACGATAAGCGCCTGGTGTAAGGCCAGTCACACGCTTGAACAGCCGGCGGAAGAACGCGGCATCCTCATATCCGACCTGCCAGCTGATCTCGTCCACCGGTGCGTCGGTGCGCTCGAGCCGCCGCTTGGCATCCTCGATGCGCAGCCGCTGGGCATAGTCGATCGGCGCAAATCCCGTGGCTTCGGTGAAGCGGCGCTTGAAGGTCCGCTCCGGGAGCCCCGAGCGCCGGACTATCTCCTCGACAGGGCTTCCCACGGCAAAATGCGTGGACAGCCATGACTGCGATTCCGCGATAACGCTGTCGCCGTGATCGGTCCGCCCCTGGAACACGATGTAAGGCGCGAGCCCGTCATGGTGCCACTGCAGAGCGAAGGCCCGCGCCACGGTCTGCGCCGCGACGGCGCCGATATGCCGGGCGATAAGATACAATACCAGATCGTGCCAGCTCATGGATGCGCCGGATGTGATCAGTTCCTCGCGCTCTCCTGACACCACCAGCACGCGCTCGGGCTGCAGCGGCACTGTGGGGAAGGTTTTGGCGAACGGCTCCGCGTAGCCCCAATGAACGGTCGTCTCTCTGCCATCGAAAAGCCCAGTCTCGGCGAGTAGGAACACGCCCGAGCACGCCGAGCACAAGAGAGCGCCCTGGCGGTGCATGCGGGCGGCCCAGGTCACGAGCTCCGGATACCGTCCCGGGGTCCATCCCTCCGGGCGCAAGACGATCGACGGCACGATGATGATGTCGGTGTGATTGAGCTCATCGACGCCGCGGGTCGCTTCGACAGGCATGCCACTGACAAGCGCGACGGTGCCGCGCCGGGTGGAGGCGATTTCAACCCGGAATGGCGGCTCGCCGGGTAGCGACGGCTCCATCCCGGACAGCATGCTGAACGCCCCGAGCACGTCGTAAATGCCGGTGATCGTCGAGATCACCGCATCGGGAATGGCGACAAGGCTGACATGCAGAGGGCGCGTTGTTCCAGACATCCGGTACTCCTGGCATGAATGAACCGTTATTGGCCAGTCTCGCACTCGCTGAATAGAAGGTCATCCTCCAGTGTTACATCCGGCACCCGCGCAATGGCGATGGGTGTAAACAAACAGGAGAGATGATCATGACAATCAACCAACAGAAGCTCGACGAGACCGTCGGACGGCTGCTGACAAATCTTGCGGCCGGATATGGCGGCGTGCTGGTCAGCGTCGGCCATAAGCTCGGTCTTTACAAGGCTATGGCCGGCGCCGGCCCGCTCACCTCTCGGGAGCTTGCCAAGCGCAGCGGCTGCGCCGAGCGCTATGTCCGCGAATGGCTGAATGCCCAGGCAGCGGGCGGCTATGTCGACTACCATCCGCGCTCAGCCACCTATGAGCTGAACCCGGAGCAGGCGATGATCCTCGCCGACGAGACCAGCCCGGTATGCCTGCAGCACGGCTGGCAGATCGTCGCCTCGATGTGGGCCGACGAGCCGAAGACGCTCGCCGCCTTCGAGAGCGGCCGGGGTGTGAGCTGGGGCGAGCATGACGAGCGGCTGTTCTGCGGCGTGGCGGCGTTCTTCCGCAATTCTTATGCAGCGAGCCTCGTCAGCGAATGGCTTCCGGCGCTGGACGGCGTGGTGGACAAGCTGAAATCGGGCGCCAGCGTCGCCGATGTCGGCTGCGGCCACGGTCATTCGACGATCATGATGGCGAACGCATTCCCGTCGAGCCGTTTCTGGGGCTTCGACGTTCACGAGGGATCGATTCTGGAGGCGCGGCGGATGGCGAAGGAAGCCGGCGTCGCCGACCGCGTGACCTTCGAGGTGGCGACGGCGGACGGCTATGAGGCGCGCAATTACGACCTGATCTGCTTCTTCGACTCCCTCCACGACATGGGCTGGCCGGTCGATGCGGTGAAGCATGCGGCGTCGGCCATTGCGGAGGACGGCACGCTGATGCTGATCGAGCCTTTCGCCAGCGACCGCGTCGAGGACAACTTCAATCCCATCGGCCAGCTCTATTACTCCGCATCGACGACGATGTGCTGCGCCCACGCCATCGCGGAGAAAGGCACCCATGTCCTGGGCGCTCAGGCGGGACCGCGCCAGCTCGGGGACGTCCTCCGCTCGGCCGGTTTCGGCAAGGTGCGCAATGCCGCCGAGACGCCGTTCAACTTCGTCATCGAGGCGCGCCGCTGAACTCATGGCATTCGGGCTCCAGGGCAGGTTTTATGCCTGCCCTGCTTGGCTGAGAGGGATACAAAGCAAACCGGTGTCGAGACTGCTATATGAGATCACGACCGCTTCCACATCATCTCGGATGTTTGATCCTGGCCGGGCTGGTGGCGTTTTCGGTTGTGTCGTTGTTTATTTGAACTGGTTCCGTGGGCCAACGGCAATCATGGAGGCTCTTCAAAGAGAGATATGCGCTCCCGCCTCAACCGGGACATTATGCCCATTTCGTATGATAACCCAACCCGGATATGGGCTGACGGATAGCCGAAGCCATTTGCCGTTCTCCTTTACCACAAGGTCATGAACTACCAAGCTTGGCATCAGGCGCGTTTATTGAAGCACGAGGCCAATCATGGAAGACATGCAAGTCACGGCCACCGGGTACGACTTTCGCCCTGCGCACGCTGCCATGCAGCGTTACGTCGATGGGGATCTTCTTGCTGGATTCTCTTCCGCAGTGCTCGCCGATGTTATTAGTACCCGCATCTCGGACGAAGGCGCGTAACGAGTGCCTTTCATAGAATGCCAGCGCCGCCCCGACAAATTTGTTGGCCGCATGTCGGCGGGGCGGGTGGCCGCGCGTCTTTAAGGCGGGAGCCTGCCTCCTCAGAGTGGATGATAGGACGGAGACAAACATGACCAAGGAAAATCATTCCGAATCGGGTGCCGGTACGACGAACACGGTTCGATTGCACCGCGTCTTGGCGGCCAAGCCGGAAAAAGTCTATCGGGCGTTCATCGATGCGGACGCCATGGCCAAATGGCTTCCACCCAACGGCTTCACCGGCAAAGTCCATCACATCGATGCCAAGGTCGGCGGTGCATACAAGATGTCGTTCACGAACTTCACGACCGGCAAAAGCCATTCATTCGGCGGCGAGTTTCTGGAGCTCGTTCCTCATAAGCGCATCCGATATACCGACGTTTTCGATGACCCGAACCTGCCGGGCGAGATCCATGTGACGGTCACGTTGAAGGCGGTCTCGGTCGGGACGGAACTGCACATCGAGCAGACGGGTCTGCCTTCGGCCATTCCCCTAGAGGCTTGCTATCTCGGCTGGCAACAGTCGCTGGTCCAGCTTGCCATGCTGGTTGGGCCGGAAATTCCCGACTGATGTGGGAGCCGATGGCGCCAATGCGCTTGCGCGGGACATCGAAACGCTTGTCCGCCCTTGTGCATTCTTGGACCGGCAGCCCCTTTGCGATAAAAGGGTGGGTTTGAACCGGCGGGCAGTTTGCCCTTATTAACATGAGAATGGTATCATCGCGATCAATGCGGAGGTGAAGCTTTGCGATTTAACCTGCACGAATCGCGCAAGGCCGTTTGGAGCCAGAGAATTGCCGTGCTGTTCTTTGTGCTGTTCGCGGTGACCTTCGGCTTGCACCGGATCGGGCAATTGCAGACGCCAACCGCGATGAAGCTGTTCGGCGTCGCGATCGTCGGGGCGGTGGTTGCGGTGCTGCTGGCGTTCGTGGCGCTCGGCGCCATCTGGCGTGAGGGCTTTACCGGCGCCGGCAAGGCCGTAATGGCGGTCCTGATCGGCGCGGTTGTTCTTGCCGGGCCGCTCTGGTCCATGCCCGAGCTCCTTTCCCGGCCGCGGCTCTATGAAGTCACTACCGACATTCAAAGCCCGCCGGCCTTCCACAAGATCGCCGCGCTGCGGACCGGCGATGGCGTCAACCCGCCGGAGTTCAGGAGAAGCTCGGCCAAGCTGCAGCGCGAGGCCTATCCCGACATCAAACCGCTTCCGCTCGACCGCTCGACGGATGAGGCCTATAGCGCGGTCCGGGAGGCGGTGAAAAATCTCAACTGGCGCATCCTTGCGGAAAGCCCGCCTGCCGACGGCAATAACGGCATTATCGAGGCGACGCATCGCTCCCTGATCTTCGGCTTCACCGACGACATGGTCGTCCGCGTGACGGGGAAAAGCGGCGGCACGCGGGTCGATGTGCATGCCTCGGCCCGGCACGGCAATCACGATCTCGGCCGCAATGCGGATTCGGTGCGCGAGCTGTTCTCCGAGGTCAAGACCCGGCTGAGCGATGCGGACAGACAGGAGGCCATCCAGGCGGCCATCGCCCTGCGGGAGCGGCGGCTGAAAAAAGCGCTTGAAGAGAAAGAGCGCAAACGCATCGTGAAGGAAGGCGAAGAACGCCATCGCAAAGTGCAGGAGGCCGCGCTCAATCGCGTCCGTCAGATATCCAGTAACGGGAATGACGGTCAGGCTCGGGCTCAGAGTCAGTCGACACGCGTCCGGTCTCAGCCAGAAGCTTCAAGTGAGCGAAGACGGAGTAAGCGGCAGCGTCGTACAGCGAGGACGCGAGCCCTTCGTAAATTCTGGGAACAATTGAATCGATAGTCTCGAGCCCGTCCCGCAGGCACTCCAGGATCTGCGTCTCTCTCCAGCGCCGGTGCAGCATGAACGCCTTAACCAGCCGGTGCGCCTGATCGACGCGCCCGCCATGGCCGGGAAAATAGGTGTCCTCGGGACGGTCGAGCAGCAATTCCAGCGAGCGGATATAGTCGCCCATATCGCCCTCGGGCGGGGCGATGACCGTCGTATTCCAGCCCATGACGTGGTCGCCCGATAAGAGGGTGGCGCCGTCGTTCAAGGCAAAGCACAGATGATCGGGCGCATGGCCCGGCGTGAACACGGCTTCCAGCTCCCAATCATCGCCTGTGACGCGCTCGCCGCCTTTCAGCGCCCGATCGGGGACGAAATCGGCGTCCAGATAGGCTTCGCTGCCCGGATTGCTCTTGATCGCTTCCCTTCTATCGGCGTCCAGGCCGTAGCCGAGCACTTGCGCCCCGGTCATCCCGGCGAAGCGGGCAAGTCCCGCGCAATGGTCCTTGTGCGTGTGCGTCAGGAAGATATGGGAGACGCGCTCGCCGGTCTTCTCGAGCTCGGCAAGGATGGCTGAAAGGTGAGCCTCGTCATCCGGCCCCGGATCGATGACGGCGACGGCGCCTTTGCCGACGATATAGCTGTTCGTGCCTTTGAAGGTGAAGGGATTGGGGTTGTTGGCCACGATGCGCCGAAGTCCCGGAACCACCTCCTCGGCAACGCCGGGCGTGAACTCGAACTCACGCGAGAAAGGCAAGACAACGTCCATTGTTTGCTCCGGCTTGCTGCGACAGGCGGCGCCATATTCGCTTTCCGGCGTTCTTAGATCAACCTTCGCCGGGATTTCCAGAGCCGCGCCGCGACTTTTGAGGGCGGGCGTATCTAGCCGGTGCCCCGATCGAGCGACTGTCCCGCCGCAGCGACCGGGCCGAGCAGGTTGACCATCAGCGCAGTGACCACCCCATCGCCTTCATTCGCGATCCGGTGCGGCCGATCGCCCGCATAACGCGCCGTTTCGCCCGCCGAAAGGTTGAACACCTCATCCCCGACGGTGATCGACACCCGGCCGCTGAGCAGGCTCAGATTCTCGATCGATCCGGCGGGGTGCGGCTCCGATTCCAGCACACCGCCCGGCTCCGCCTCGAAATAATACCACTGCACCAGCTCCACGGTCTTGATCCAGCCGATGATGCGCAGCCGGCAGAGGCCGTCATCGCTGACGAGCAGCGGCGTGCCGGAGGGGCCGAGCTTCTCGATCAGCGCCGGCGCATCCTCGCCGCGCAGGATCTCCTCGATCGGCGCGTTCAAGGCGCGGGCCAGCTTGTAGATCGTGCCGAGCGTCGGGTTGGTCTCATTCTTCTCGATCTGCGAGATGATGGACTTTGCCACCCCCGACTGCTCCGAAAGATCGCCAAGCGAATAATTATAGGCGCGCCGGAGCCGGTTGATCGTCTTGCCCAGCTTGGCCGTGACCGGCGGCGGCTCGGCCGGTGACGCTCCCTTTCTGATTGACATTTTTTTGTTATGACCTCATGTCTAGTCTGTTCTATAAAAAGAACAGCATGGCGGATGCGATGATGGCCGATGCCGGCCCGCATCAGTGCTGAAAGAGGCGATTTTTCATCCAGTACGACGAATGCAGGAGATATGCGACGTCTCTTCCGGCTTCTATGAGCATAGAATTATCATTCGCGTTCGTTTTTGAAAACAAAATTCGGCAGAAGCGCCGGACCGGAGACGAATATTCGAGCGAAAATCGCGGGCGCGCCGGCCTCTCGGTGGACCGGATTTTTGAAAAGGCCAGCGGCAAGCGTTTCATGCGGAGATGGTGATGGCGAAGAAATCGGCATTCAATATCGTAACGGCAAATCACCTCCTGGAGGGCCATTCGGTCTTTCTCTCGGAGGATGGCTGGACCGGCGACCATCGCGCGGCGCGGATCGCCAGCGGGCCTGAGGAAGCGGCCGAACTCGAAGCGCTCGCCCAGGCGGATGAGGACGGCAACCGCGTCGTCGGCGTCTATCTCGTGGCGGTCGAAGTCGATGAGAGCGGCGCGCCGGAGCCGATCCATTACCGGGAAAAGATGCGCGTCCGCGCCCGCCCCTCTTTCTGGCCCGATGCACCCAAGCCTCGTCCGGCTCGCTTCCCGGCAGGCGATCAGGGGAAGGCCCAGCATGTATCGATATGATGAATTCGATCATCAATTCGTCCGCGAGCGCGTGGCGCAGTTCCGCGGCCAGGTCGAACGGCGGCTTTCCGGCGCGCTGAATGAAGAGGAGTTCAAGCCGCTGCGGCTGATGAACGGTCTCTATCTCCAGCTTCACGCCTATATGCTGCGCGTCGCCATCCCCTATGGCACCCTGTCCTCGCGGCAGATGCGCAAGCTCGCCGACATCGCCGAAAGATATGACAGGGGCTACGGCCATTTCACCACGCGGCAGAACATCCAGCTCAACTGGCCGAAGCTGAAGGACGTGCCCGACATTCTCGATGAGCTGGCGGACGTCGAAATGCATGCCATCCAGACGTCCGGCAACTGCATCCGCAATGTGACGGCCGATCCCTATTCCGGCGTCGCCGCCGACGAGATCGCCGATCCGCGGCCGACCTGCGAGCTCCTGCGGCAATGGTCGAGCAATCACCCGGAATTCTCCTTCCTGCCGCGCAAGTTCAAGATCGCCGTGACCGGCGCGGGCGCCGACCGTGCGGTGATCAAATTCCATGATATCGGCCTGCGCATCGTGGAGAGCGACGAGGGCCGGGTCGGCTATGAAGTCTGGGCCGGCGGTGGGCTTGGCCGCACGCCGATGATCGGCATCAAGGTGCGCGATTTCGTGCCGGCGGTCGATCTCTTGCGCTATGTCGAGGCGATCATGCGCGTCTATAACGCCGAAGGCCGCCGCGACAACAAGTACAAGGCGCGGATCAAGATCCTCGTCCACGAAAAGGGCGGCGAGGCTTTCCGCGACGCGGTCGAGGGCGAATTCGCCCGGATTCCGCTGGATAAGTCGATCCCGGTCGAGAAGGAGCTCGCCCGTATCCAGCAGTTCTTCACCCCGCCCGCTTATGAGACATTGCCGGACACAAGCGAGGTTCTGGCCGGATCGTTGGCCGCGCAGCCGGATTTCGCCCGCTGGGTCCGGGTGAACACACGCCCTCACAAGGCGCCCGGCTATACGATCGCGGTCATCTCGCTGAAGCCGACCGGCGGCGCGCCGGGCGATGCGACCGCCGAACAGATTCGCGCTATGGCCGCTGCGGCCGACAAGTTCAGTCTGGGCGAACTGCGCGTCTCGGCCGAGCAGAACATCATCCTGCCCTATGTCAAGAAGTCCGATTTGCACGCCCTATGGCAGGATCTGGAGGACGGCGAACTGGCCTCCGCCAATGCCGAGCTGATCAGCGATGTCGTGGCCTGTCCCGGCCTCGATTATTGCGCGCTGGCGACGGCGCGGTCGATCCCGATCGCTCAGGAGATCACCGAGCGTTTCGCCGATCCGGCGCTGCAGGAGAAGATCGGGCCGATCCGCATCAAGATCTCCGGCTGCATCAATGCCTGCGGCCATCACCATGTCGGCGATATCGGCATTCTCGGCCTGGAGAAGACCGGCGCGGAAGCCTATCAGATCACCCTCGGCGGCGATCCGACCGACAGCGCCGCGATCGGCGAGCGCTCCGGTCCCGGCTTTCCGGCCGAGGGCGTTGCTGACGCCATCGAGAAGCTCATCCATTTCTATCTCGAAAAGCGCCGGGACGGCGAAAACTTCAGGCAAACCTATCAGCGGCTCGGCCATAATGTCATGAAAGAGGCGCTTTATGCCGCTCATTAGGGACGGACATTTTGCCGGCGACGACTGGGTCCGCCCCGATCCCGATGGTGCCTTCGTGGACGACGCATCGCCGGACAAGCTCCTGCTGCCGCTCAGCGTCTTTCTGGAACACGGCGCCGCCCTGGCCGAGGCCGGCAAGCGCCTTGGCGTCGAAATCTCCAATGATGTCGATCCCGACTCGCTGGCCCCGTGGTTTGGCCGCCTGCATCTGATCTCCGTGCTGTTTCCGAAATCGGCCGACGGGCGCGGCTATTCCATCGCCACGCGCCTGCGGCGTCTCGGCTATAAGGGCGAGCTGCGCGCGACCGGCCGTCTCATCGCCGATCAATATGCCCTGGCGCGGAGCTGCGGCTTCGACACGGTCGAGATTTCCGGCGCCCAGGCCGAACGCCAGCCGGAAGCCCATTGGCTCGAAGCGGAACGCGCCATGAGCCTTGCCTATCAGCGCGGCTATGGCCAGCTTCGGAACATTCTGAGCGCCCGCTGGACGGCGCGCTAAGCGTCCCGATCATTTGAGACGGCCCGTCAGCGCATAGGCGATATAGCCGATCCACTCGCGCGTGACCGTATCGATGCGATTCCATGCATCCGACGGACCCGGTGGGAGCACCAGCAAATCCTCCGGTCCGCTGGTGCGGAAATCGACTGGCCAGGGCGTGACGTCGAAGTCTGCGGCACGAAAACAACCCATCGCGCGGCGCATATGGGATGCCGATGTGACCAGCAGCCAGCGCTCCGCCGGCTTCGGATTGATGAGTTTCTTCGTGAAAACCGCATTTTCCCAGGTGTTCCGCGATCGACTCTCAAGGGTTATGCGGGCCGGATCGATGCCGATCTGCGTGAAAAATTGCTCCGCGAAGCTCGCTTCACTGGTGCTGCGATAAAGAACGCTGCTGTCCCCGCCCGCGAAAACGATCCGCGCCTGTGGGAAGCGATAGGCAAGCGCCGCCGTTTCCGTCAGACGTTCGGCAGCGTCGTTCAAGGCAATTTCGCCTCTTTTACTTGAGAGGTAAGGATCGAGCATGCCCCCGAGCACGATGATGCCGTCCAGCCGCTTGATGTCTTTCACCGACGGCGCGCTGTAGGGCCACTCCAGCGACAGCATCATGGCGGTAGCGAGCGGCGAGAGCCCTCCGATCGCGTAGATCGCCACGGCGGCGACGAGAACCCGGATTCCCGCCCTCGTCCGCCCCATGCGATAAAGCAGAAGGCCCAGGACGAACAGAAGCAGCAGCAGAGTCGAGGGCTGGATGACAAACCAGATAATTTTCGATGCGTAGAAGAACATTGAACTTTCATTTTGGATGGAAGTTGGAATTTTGTAAGAGGAATGCGCCAAATAGCAACGGCTTCTGCGTTTTTTTAGGTGCGGACCTGTCTTCTTGAATGAATGGTGTGTTACCTTATATACACGAATTGGCGTTCGGGGGTGCTTGGCAAACTCCACCACGCGGCGGAGGCCTCGCGGCGCCGAATGAGGCGAGGTCGCTTTGCTGGGGCTTTGGGATGTCGCGCATAGGAAACAATCCGTTACTCCTGGGCTTTGAGGATATCGAGCGAATGCTCGATCGTATCGCAAAGAGTGCCGGCGACGGGTATCCTCCTTATAACATCGAACGCATACCAGCCGCAGAAGGACAGAGCGAACGCATCCGCATCGTGCTGGCTGTGGCTGGCTTCGCGCAGGACCAGCTGGAGGTGGCGGTCGAAGGCAATGAGCTTATGATCTGCGGTGCGCAGCAGGCCGAAAAGCCGCGCAAATTTCTGCATCGCGGGATTGCCGCAAGGCAGTTTCAGCGCAGTTTCGTTTTGGCAGACGGTTTGCATGTACTGTCCGCCGAGTTGGATAACGGACTTTTGAACATCGACCTGATACGCCCTGAACCGAACCACGGCGTCAAACGAATTGAAATTAAAGATCGTTCATAATGCTATTGTTGTCCCGCAGGTCGAGCTGCAGCGAAGTGCCGGAAGTTAACGCCAGCTAAGAGGAGAAACCCATGATGTCACATGACGATCACACGATAGAGGCTCCTCTCGCCATGTCCGAACTTGAATTCGCGGCGCTTGGTGACGGCGAGATCGCTTACATCAAAACGATGAGCCCGAAAGAGGCCGAGCAGATGTATCCGCAGCTCGAAGGCCTGCCAGAGGGGATCACGATCTTCGCCGTTCATGCCGCCGACGGGACACCGCTGGCGTTAACCGACACGCATTTTGCGGCGATCGAGAACGCGAAAGAGCACAATCTGGAACCGGTCAGCGTTCACTAGATCAACCCTCGTTCAAGTGGACTCACTTGAACGACGTTAAGTTGATCTATTTTAAAGGAAGAGCGCAACTGTCCGTGTCCACCTGGACGCGCGTTGCGCTAACGAACCGGAAAAGGGCGCTTCGGCGCCCTTTTTTGTGGCTGGGCCCCCCCGGGCCGCTTAGCGCCTGCCTGTCGGTAGCCGGCGGGCGTTGCGCCGTCCGGGCGAGTGTGAGCTAATATTCTCAGGGCAAAATGGGCCCGCCTCTCTCTCCTCCATCGCCAGGGAGCCGATCATGACCGACCCGCGACCCACGGTCCTCGTTTCCGGATTGAGCTGTACGGCGACGGTCTATTTCAACCAGATCCCGGCATTGTGGCGTTTCGGGCCGGTCACGCTCGCCGACCATATGCGCGGCGAAACCCTCGTCGAGATCGCCGGCAATATTCTCGCTGCAGCCCCGCCGCGTTTCGCGCTGGCCGGCTTTTCACTCGGCGGTTACATCGCCTTCGAAATCATGCGGCAGGCGGCGGACCGTGTGGAAAAGCTGGCGCTTCTTGACACCTCCGCGCGGCCTGAGACGCCGGAACAGGCGGAACGGCGCCGGGAGCGCATCGCAATGGCTCATGCGGGCCGCTATCGCGAGACGCTGGAGGAGCATTATCCGACGATCGTGCATCCGAGCCGGCACGGTGATGCTGCGCTGCGGCGGCTTTACCTCACGATGGCGGAGGAATATGGCAGCGAGGCCTTCATCCGCCATGCGCTGGCGATCATGCAGCGGGCGGATTCGCGCAAGGACCTGGTTGCGATCGCCTGTCCGACACTCGTCCTCGTTGGCGATCATGACGAGCTGACGCCGCCCGAGACCGCCAGGGAGATGGCCGACGGCATCGAGGACGCGCTCCTGGTCATCGTGCCCGAATGCGGCCACATGACGCTTATCGAGAAGCCCGATGCGGTCAATAAGGCGCTGGCCGAATGGATGAGCATGTGAAGCGGGTCGCTTCTGCCGCAATCCCCAGCCGATCAATGGGCGAAAGCCGAGAATCCGCTTGCCCTGATGTAACCGCATAGGTAATTACCGAGGGTCCGTCGGGGGGCGGTCGGTATTGGGGGAGTTTCATGCGTATTCGTGGAGTTTTAGCGCTGTCCGCAGCGCTACTGACGGGCTGTGCCACGAGCGGCCCGACGGGCACGGAGGTTCTTTCGGCAAGCCTTGCGCCGGAAGCGTCACGCCTCGTCATCTACCGGACGTCGCCGCTCGGATTCGCCGTTCAACCCGATTATTTCGTTGACGGCAAGAGTGTAGGCGCCAGCCAGCCGAACGGATTCGTGGTCTGCAATCTCAGTCCGGGTCCGCATGAGGTCACCGTCGGCAATTTTGAGCTCAACGTCAATTTCGGCGGTGGAGAGGATCAGGCCAAACTCGTCCTTGAGCCGGGTAAGACTGCCTATCTGAAAGCGGAGCCTCAGATCGGGCTCACGCTTGGCGTGATCACGCTGTCGGAAGTCACCGAAAATCAGGGACAGACAGATACCGCGGATCTGCACAAGATCGAGGGTTCCTGCGCCTGAGCGACAGACCCGGGATCATCGGGGATAGACCTGGGTGGAGTGATAGCGGGACTACCTCTCCCCATTGAGACATCTGCGAATAATGCTCTCAATTCGTCATCCCGGACGGCCGCAGGCCGATCCGGGAGCCAATCGCCTGTCGGCAAGCACTTCGCCGAGTCATTAGGCGAATAGGCCCCGGCTCGGCGGCCGGGGCGACGCAGACTATGCCATTTCGCGGAGTCTTCTACAGCAAGAGGGGGGCAGCGATCGCGCGTCAAGCCGCGTGCGAGGCCGCGGGCTCGGTCAGGACGGCGTAGAGCGCCTCCTTGTCCCGCGATGACCGCAGCTTCTCCACCGCGGTCGGCTCCCGCATCAGACGCGAGATTCGCGCAAGCGCCTTCAGATGATCGGCCCCGGCGTTTTCCGGCGCCAGCAGCAGAAACACCAAATCGACCGGCTCTTCGTCGATGGCATCGAATTCGATCGGCTCATCGAGCCGCGCGAACAGGCCGACAATATGGCTGAGCGCGTTGATTTTCCCATGCGGAATGGCGATGCCGTTGCCGACACCGGTGGACCCGAGCCGTTCGCGCTGAAGCAGCGTATTGAAGATCTCGTGCTCATCGATCCCGGTGAGCTTTGATGCGCGAGCCGACAGCTCGTGGAGAGCCTGCTTCTTGTTCGCTGCCTTCAAAGCTGGAATGACACCGTGAGGTGTGATGAGGTCGCTCAGATCCATTGTCTTCCATACGCTCCCTTGACCTCAAGCGGGCAGACCCGCTGCCTTAGCTCTTGCGGTCCAATTGCGCTGAAATTCCACCCGGATCGATCCAGCCAATATGGCCATCGTCTCTCCGATAGACAACATTCAGTCGGCCATGACTGGCGTTCTTGAAGATCAGAAAAGACTTGTCGGCAAAGTCCATTGCCATGACCGCGTCCCCAACCGACAATTCGTAAATCGCCGTTTGCGCTTCGGCGACGATGGCCGGGGCGGATTCGTGATCCTCAAATTCCTCTCCATCGCCGTGGCGAATGACATAATCGATTGCATTAAGTGCGGTCACCTGCGTTCGAGCCGCCTCGCTCTGATGGTGATCCCGCAGCCGCCTCTTATACCGGCGCAGCCGCTTCTCAAGGTGATCGATCGCAATGTCGATGCTCGGATGGGCTTCATCGGCCTTGCCCTTTGCCTGCAGGGAAAGTCCGGAAGCCAAATGAACGGTGCAGGTCGTGTTGAACTGACCATGCTCCTTCTCGATGAAGATGTTCGCCGAGATCCCCCGGCTCTCATACTTCTCTAATATTTTCTCAATCCTCTCAGTCGCATAGCTGCGCAAAGCAGAGCCGAGATCAATATTTTTTCCGGTGATTTGAATGGCCATGTTTTGTCGCTTGAATTTATGAGTTTGCCCACTCGACCCGGATTGACCCTGTCGGAATGCCGCCGAAACCGCGGCGCATGTCCCATATGCCTCCCTCTCTGCCGCGGCGGACGGTATGACAGAGCCCATCTAATGTCAAACAGGACTGGTATTGTGGTCCGAGTTTGACGAGATTGAAAGGCATGCCGTGAAATCCCTTACCTGCCCTCTGGCCGCGTCATCCGCGCGCTTCCGCTAAGCCCTTGAAAGATATAACGTTTTTGCTCCTTCGGCGCTGGACCGAAGATGGGATGCGCATGGCTTCGCGGTACTTCGCGACGGTCCGGCGCGCAATGTCGATGCCCTCGCCGCGCAGGATGGCGACGATCTTGTCGTCCGACAGAACGCGGGACGGCGCTTCATTATCGACCAATTCCTTGATCCGGTGTTTAACGGCCTCGGAGGAATGCGCCTCACCCACCCCCGCGGCGGAAATCGCGGAAGTAAAGAAGTATTTCAATTCGAACGTGCCGCGCGGCGTCTGCATATATTTGCCCGATGTGACGCGGCTTACGGTCGATTCGTGCATGCCGATTCGCTCGGCCACATCCTTGAGCGCGAGCGGTTTCAGGCCGCGGACACCGTGCTTGAGAAAGCCCTCCTGCTGGCGGACGATCTCGTGGGCCACCTTCAGCATCGTCCGCCGCCGCTGATCGAGACTCCGCGCCAGCCAGTTTGCGGTCGCCATGCAGTTCTGCAGATAGCTCCGGTCCCGCTCATTGCGGACCATGCGCTTGGCCGCCGAGTAATAGCTATGTCTGACGGAAATTCGCGGCAGCGTATCGTCATTGAGCCGGACGAGCCATCCGCCGGACCGGTCGCGCTCCACCAGGATGTCGGGGATGACGCTTTCGACGGCAGGGGACCCGAAGGCCGAGCCGGGCCGTGGATTGAGCGCGCGGATCTCGGCGACCATCTCCGCGAAATCGTCCTGATCGACCTGGCAAAGCCGCTGCAGAGCGGCATATTCGTGATTTCCAAGCAGATCGAGGTGATCGAGAAGCGTCTGCATTGCCGGGTCCAGCCGGTTCAGCTCTTTGAGCTGCAGGCCGAGGCATTCGGCGAGCGAGCGGGCCCCGACACCGGCAGGATCGAGGCTTTGGATCGCGGAGAGCACCTCTTCGACTGCCTCATTGGCCGTGCCGAGGCGGACGGCGATCTCATCGACCGACCCCCGCAGATAGCCCGTGTCGTCGATCAGGTCGATCAAATGGTCGCCGATCAGGCGCTTCGCCGGGTCGATGATCGCAATGTGAAGCTGTTGCCTCACATGGTCGCGAAGCGTCGTTTGCTGCGCCGTATAGTCTTCCGGCTGGGTCTGAAAGGACTCCGCCGCGCCATTGCCGGTAGAGCGCAGGGAAAGGGTTTCGTAGGAGGCGGGCGGCGGAAGGATCGCGTCCTCGGCAAAATCCGAATCATCGGCCGCGGGGCTATCGTTCGATGCAGCACCGCTCAAATCGTCCGGCTCGTAGGTCGAGCCTTCGGCCGGGCTGTCCTGAAGCTCCGCCTCGGGCGCATCGCTGGCGGACTGTCCGCCTTCGGCCGCATCGCGGTCTTCCCACTCGATCAGCGGGTTTTGTTCGATTTCCCGTTCCAGGAAGCTTAGGAGATCGAGATTGGAAAGCTGCAACAGCTTGATAGCCTGCTGCAGCTGCGGTGTGATGATGAGCGCCTGTGTCTGCCTGAGCTCTAGCTTTGTCTGGAGCAAGGTCGCCCTTCCACCTTCAACACGAACATACCGAAACCAAAGCTAGTGTCCCGATTCCGAAGTTCGCTACGGAGCGTGCCGAGACGACTAGGCGAACTTCGGAATCTCAAGGGACACTACCCCTACTAATATTGCCAGCGTGATTCAGATCCGGAAGTTCGTTCGGCGCCTGCTGCGAGAAATGACGAACGTCTGGATCATCACACTAGTGCGAAAACATATCGCCCAGATAGACGCGCCGGACATCCTCGTTCGCGACGATCTCCGCCGGCGTCCCTTCGGTCAAGACCCTGCCATCATAGATGATATAGGCCCTGTTGATCAGCTCCAAAGTTTCACGAACGTTATGATCGGTTATGAGAACACCAATACCACGTTGCGTCAAATGGCGCACAAGCGCGCGAATATCGCCAATGGCGATCGGGTCGATACCGGCAAAAGGCTCGTCCAGCAGCATGTAGGAGGGCCGGCTCGCCAGGGCGCGTGCTATTTCGAGACGCCGCCTTTCGCCGCCGGACAAGGCCATTGCAGGCGATTTTCTTAACCGGCTGATGCGGAATTCCTCCAGGAGCGAGTCCAGCTGGCGCTCGCGCTCACGGCGTTTCGGCTCCACGACCTCGAGAACGGCGCGGATATTCTGCTCGACCGTGAGGCCGCGGAAAATCGAGGCTTCCTGCGGCAGATAGCCGATGCCGAGCCGCGCCCGGCGGTACATCGGCAGTTTCGTGACATCATGCCCGTCGATGACCACCTGCCCGCGATCCGGCTTGATCAGGCCGGTGATCATATAGAAGATCGTGGTCTTGCCCGCGCCGTTCGGCCCGAGGAGCCCGACCGCCTCGCCTTTGCGCACGGCCAGGCTCGCCCCACGAACGACCGTGCGCTGTTTGAAGCTTTTAACCAGCCCGGTGGCGGAAAGCTGATGGTCGGCATAGGCTTCGGGGCCGCGGCGTGGCGGCTGATTGGGGTGAAGCCGGCGAACCTGCGCGGGCGGCCTAGCCGGTTGGCGGGGCGACTTCTGCCTGTCCATGATTGCCATATGAGAACCCGCCGATATTATCCCGCATGATCGATGCGACCATAATGCCAAGGTCGGGAAAGGTTAATTCCAAATTTTCGGCCGGACGAAGACGCGCGACGGCCGCGCCGAGCGGCAATCAATTCGTTTTGCCCGGACGGCTCTTGGGCGTGAAGATGGCCCTTAGCCTTTCTCTCGGCTTTCCGCCCTCGCTTTTTGCAGTGTCGTTTTCGAACCGGCTGAGGCCCGTCGTGAGGTCGATGACGAGGCGGCTTCCCTTGATCGTATTCGAACCTTGCGTGAGCACCACATTGCCGCCGATCGTGACGATCTGCTTCGTCACGTCGAAAATCGCCCAGTCGCTGGTTGCCGTCTGGTCTTCCTTGGTCGTGACGAGGACTTTTCCCTTCGCATCGATGCGCGTGATGTCCGCATTGCCGCCGCCGCCGGGAACGGCTGATGCGCTCTTGCCGCTCGCCGCTTTCTGGTCCTTGGAAGTATAGGCGACCTGGATTTCCTTGGCGCGAAGATTGAAGTTGCCCTGGGTCGCGGAAACATTGCCCTTGAAGGTCGCGAGCTTCTTCTTGTCATCGACCTCCAGCACGTCCGCGATGATGTCGATCGGCTTGTCCGCGTTTGCCGCATAGCTCGTCGCCATGCCGCTGCCCGGCGTTTGCGCATAAAGAGAAGGCGCCGCGAAAGCGGTCAGCAGCAGGCCCGCGGCGATGCGGCGAACGGCCCTCGGAAAATGTCCAGGCCGGGCCGTAGCGAGGTTCGTCATTGCTGGGAGTCCCCCCATTGCGTTCCAAATGGACTCTAACGCCACCCTCGAATATGGCGCGCGAGTTGGCCGAATAGTAGGTCATGGCGCGCGCTTTAATCGTGCTGCTGCGGAATGCCAGCTCGACCGGATCGGTAGAAATCAGCTTATTGCTCTGAAGAAACGCCGTCGCCGTCTTGAGCTTGCCCGCAAATCCGGCATTGCCGCCGATCGTCACGCCGCTGTCGAAGGTCAGCTCTTCCTTCTTCGACTGGAAGAGGCCGGACGGCGCGGTGAAGGTCGTCTTTTCGCCGGAGTTGGAGACGAGTTCGGCCGTGATGGCGTTCAGCGTAATGAGTTCGGGGTTGTTGACCTGCTGCGTCGCAGTCGCGGCCCGGATGTCGTAGACGCCGTGTTTTTCGTGAACGCCTTTGATTCGCGGATTGACCATCTTCAGGCCGCCATCCGAAAGATCGACCGACTCGACGCTTGCCTCGCCGCCGTCCACTTGCACGGAAAGCTTCGAAGGCACGAAATAGAGCGCGATCACACATACGGCCGCGGCCGGAAAAACCAGGCGCAGAAATTTGACCAGCGCACTGTGGCGTTTCGCTTCGCGGAACGCTTTGGTGCGGTCGCCGGTATAGCCAAGGCCGCGGAACCGGCTTGGCGCAGGCCGTATCTCTGTCTGAATCACCATTTCCGCTTGTATCGTCCTCGAAAGGTCAATGCGGGGCGCTTTCCGGCGCACTTGGTCTATCGCAAGACACTACCATAGCGATGGTGCAGCGCAAATCTATGGCGCTGCCGCAAGACATTTCCACTCAATGGGTGAAAATCTCTTCCTCGTTCCAGCCCAATAAGTCGAGCCGCGCCCGCGTCGGCAGAAACCGGAAGCAGGCTTCCGCGATTTCGCGGCGTCCTTCGCGATCGAGCAGTGTCTCGAATCGCTCCTTGAGCTGATGCAGATAGAGGACGTCCGACGCCGCATAGGCAAGTTGCTCCTCGGTCAGCTCCGGCGCGCCCCAATCGGATGATTGGTGCTGCTTGGAGATTTCGACGTCGAGCAGATCGCGGCACAGATCGCGAAGTCCGTGGCGATCGGTGTAGGTCCGCGTCAGCTTCGAGGCGATTTTCGTGCAGTAGACGGGCGCGGTCTCGGCGCCGAGATATTTGTAGAACATCGCGATGTCGAAGCGGCCGAAGTGAAACAGTTTCGTGATCGCCGGATCGGCGAGCAGCTTGACGAGGTTCGGCGCATTATAGCCCTGGGTGAACTGCACCAGATGCGCGTCGCCGTCGCCGCGCGAAAGCTGCACGAGACAAAGCCGGTCCCGATGCGGATCGAGACCCATCGTTTCGGAATCGATGGCGACGATATCGCCGAACAGCAGCCCATCCGGCAGGTCGCCCTTATGGAGTGTAATCGCCATGCCGGGCTTATAGCACAAGCGGCTTTGGGCGCCATGCCCGATTGCGTCTTATCCAGCAGAGCAGAATCATCTTCACAGATCTTGCGGCAGGCGGCTCGGAGCGACGTCTTATGGAGTAATCGAGCTGTGAGATGATGCGCGCATGCCGCAATGGGACATCAATTACGGGGCGGCGGTCGGTTCTTGGTTGGTTTGCTCCCGAAACGCGCTAGCTTTCGAATCAGACATTCAATGCACATCTGGACGAACACACTGAAGCAAGACCGGCACGGTGCAATTTTCAAAATCGCACATCGTCGAATACGTCATCATGGCGGTGTACCTCGCCGCCACCTTCGGCTTCGCGCTCTATTACGGCCGGCGGGCCCATGGTGAAGATACCACCGGGTACTTTCTCGCCGGCCGCGCGCTTCCCTGGTATCTGATCGGCTTTTCCTTTTACGCCTCCAACATGTCCGGGGCGAGTTTCGTCGGTCTGATCGGCGCCTCCTATAGCAACGGGTTGACCGTCTTCAACTATGAGTGGACGGCGGCGCTGGTGCTCGTGCTGTTTGCCGCCTTCGTCCTGCCGGTGTTCCTGCGCAACCGCCTGGGCACGGTGACCGAATATCTTGAGCTCCGCTTCGAACGGCGAACGCGCCTCGCCTATTCAGTGTTTACGCTGCTCACGCTGCTGTTCATCGATATGGCGGGGGCGCTCTATGCCGGAGCGATCGTAATGCAGACGGGACTGCCGGTCCTCAACCTGTGGATCGCCTGCATCATTATCTCGCTCCTCGTCGGCGCCTATACGATTTTTGGCGGGCTCCGCGCCGTCGTCATCACCGATGCGCTTCAGGCGGTGGTGCTGATCGTCGGCGCGGCGGCGGTGGCGATATACGGGCTTTATGCCGTCGGCGGCTGGGACGCGCTCCAGGCACGGCTCGACGCGCGCAGCCTGACCGTTTTCCAGCCCGTAAACGACCCCTTCCTGCCCTGGCCGGGCATAGGAGGCGTGGTCATTCTTGGCCTCTACTATTGGACCTTCAATCAATATTTCGTTCAGCGTGCGCTCGCGGCGAGATCCCTGGAAGAAGGACGCAAGGGCGCGCTGTTCGCCGGTCTTCTGAAAGTGCCCAACCTTGCCCTGATGGTCGTGCCCGGAATGGTCGCGGCCGCGCTTTATCCGGCTCTTGAGAGCCCGGACAAGGCGTTTCCGACGCTTGCATTCGAACTGCTGCCCATCGGCCTGCGCGGTATCGTGCTGGCCGCCATGCTTGCGGCGATCATGTCGAGTCTCGACAGCGCGCTCAATGCGGCCGCTTCGCTCGTCACGCTGGATCTCGTCAAGCCACGCTGGCCAGGGCTGGGCGAACACCGCCTCCTCGGCATTGGCCGCATGGTGACTGCCGTTCTCATGATCATGGCGGCGATCTATGCGCCCATGATCGCTTCCTTCGGTTCGCTTTTTGAATATTTTCAGGCCACCCTGGCCTATCTTGTCCCGCCTATCGTCGCGGTCTATCTGGGGGGCTTGCTCAGCCGACGGCTGACGCGCGGCAGTGCATTCTGGGCGCTGGCGATCATCGAGCCGCTCGCGATCCTTGCGTTCCTGACCAAGGAAGTCGGCGGGCTCTGGGGGGCGGCGGGGCTGCCTGATATTCACTTTACCTATATGGCAATGATCCTCTTCGCCGTCACGCTGGTGCTTCTGTACCTCATCACGGCGGCGACCTCTCGCACGGCGCCGGGTGTCGCGATCGATCGCACGGCGGTCGCCAGCGCGGAGGATCTGCGGCCGGCCGATCCGGCGAATGTGGGGACGATGTCCGACTACCGGCTGTCGGCGGCATTGCTGCTTGCGGTGATCTGCGCGCTGCTGGCGGTCCTTGCCTATCCGTAATGACCGCATTCTGCGCCGGTGGGGGTGCGGCAGAGGCCGGGCGCGGCCTGCCGACCCGTGTCTCCGGCAGCAGTGCCGGGACACGACGCGGGAAACGGCTTATCCTGCTGAAAACAGGCCGAAAACAGCAATCTACCACCGTAGTTTTCCTGATCTTATGCATCTAATATATAAGCTATTCCGCCCAAAAGCGTGCCGCGGTCCAAAATGTCGATAATATAGTCTACTGGAAATCAGAACTGGAACGAAACGTTCTACGGGTTGGAATCACGCTTGATTCTTGATTTCGCTAGGCGCAAGCTTGTCAAGCTCTGTTTCAATAGAACTGCATTGACGAAAATGGCGAAGATAATCCTTGCGCGGCCACAATTGTTTGTAGACTCTTATTGTTGCAAGCCTCGTTCCCGGTCGATGATGGCGTCATCCGACCGAGCGGTTCGGATGGGCATCTAGCAGGCTTATGAGAGCGGGATTCAGCGACTTTGGGATCGTGGTGACGCTGGGCTTATCGGCGGCGGTAGGCTGCGCCATGAGTTCGGCGGCCAGTGCACAGAGCGGACACATCGCGCTCGACGTTCCGGAGATCATAGAGGTTGAAAGCGGGGTCGAGACGGTCATCCGGATCAGCATCGCCCCTGAGGGCGCTCCTCCCGTCCGGGCGATGTTGCTCCTGCGCGGCGTGCCATCCTCTGTCGCACTGACGAGGGGCCGCCGTTTTTCTTCCGGCATCTGGGTTGTTAACGTCTCCGCCATACGCGACGTCAGGCTCCTTGCGGAACCCGGCGCCCGGCATGACCGTCAAATCACCTTCTCGCTCGTCACGCTGGAGGGAGAGACGTTGGGCGAAGCCTCCTCGCGTCTCGTGATCGCCCCCGAGACGGGATCGGCGACCGCGGATCTCTCACAGGAGAAAGCCGAGGACCGCGTGGTGACGTTGCGCGCAACGCCGCCGGACCGAGCCGGCACGCCCTCGCCAGATACGCGCATACTGGGCGTGCCGGGCGGCAGGACGGCGGATGAAAGAAAGATTCTGATCCTTATCGCGCGGGGTGATCAGAACTTTGCGGAAGGCAAGATCAACGCCGCGAGGCTACTTTATCAGCGCGCCGCGGAGCTGGGCTCCGCACGGGCCGCCTTTGCCGTGGGCCGGACATACGATCCAACGCAACTGAAGGCACTGCCGATCGTCGGAGGGATCGGGGGAGATCGCGAATTGGCGAGACAATGGTATGAGAAAGCGCGCGATATGGGTTCAAACAATGCAAAGCTGATGCTGGAGAAATTCGGCCAGCGTTAATTTTGGCCACCGTATGCTGCCCAAAATTGACTTCGATTTTTTATATGGCATTTGGTTCTACTTAGATTAGTGACAGGGCAAAACAGATCGACCCAGTGTCCGCAAGGAACAACGCTATCACGACGAAGATGGGGATAGAGCGATGATTTTCACGATTTAGATCTCGCAGCTTGCGCGCTCCTTAGATCAATCCTCGTTCAAGTGGACTCACTTGAACGAGGTTAAGTTGATCTGTGCCAATAAGTTAGCGCAGCTGTCCGCGTCCATTTGGACGCGCGTTGCGCTAGCGTTGGGCGCTTGTCTTCTTTTGGGTGTCAATGGCGTTGCCCAGGCACAAACTGTTCCCGTCAATCCCCATCAAACCGTGACGAATCAGAATGAATATCGAGAGATTATCAACAACAATACAATAACGATTCTCGGCGCGAGTCTGTCCGGCTCCTATATCAAAATAGTCGATGACATCGCAAAAGCTGTAAATAATGGCAATAAATTGCGTGTGTTGCCAGTCATTGGCGAAGGGGGATCACAGAATATTCGCGACCTGCTCTATCTGAAAGGGGTCGACGCAGGCATCGTGATGTCAACATCTCTCGATACCTATAATGGGCAGCCATTGTTCAAGCACTTGCCGCTGAGGCTCCAATATATAGCGCGCCTGTATGAAGAAGAATTCCATATCGTCGCAAGCCCCGATATCGAGTCCATTTCCGACCTTGCGGGGAAGAAAGTCGGCTTCCATGGAGGCGCCTATGTCAGCGGCAGAGAGCTGCTGGCCAAGCTAGGGGTGAAGCCGGCTGAAGAAATCCAAATCAACTTCTTCAAGGGACTGGAGAAGATCAAGAGTGGCGAGATCTCCGCCATCGTTCGCGCGACCGCGAGCCCGATGAAGGATTTCGAAGCCTATTTCGATCCGCAATTCCACAAGCTGATCCCGGTCCCGTTCGAGGAGCCGCTCTTCGAGTTGCATCTGCCGGCGAAGCTGACTCATAAGCAATATCCGAAGGTCATTCCCGAAGGGCAGCCGATCGATACTGCTGCCATCGGCGTCGTGCTCGCAACATATGCCTGGAAGCCTGGAACCGACCGGTACCGGCGCGTTGCGCAATTCACCGAGGCGTTCTTCTCGAACATCGATAAATTGCTTGCGAACCCCAAACGTCATCCGAAATGGGATGACGTCAATCTTGCGGCGGAATTGCCGGGCTGGGAGCGTTTTCCGGCCGCGGAGGAATGGCTCAAGACTCATCCGCGTTCAACGACGAAAGTAACAGGCGTCACCCATAAGAACGTCTCATCGGCCTTGGGATCTCAAGGTCTTGAAGCCCTCAATGAGGAGCAAAGGAAACAGCTTTTCAAAGAATTTCAAAAGTGGCGGAAAGCGGTAAATCAGTGACCGTCCAAGCATCGTCGGAACGCGATTTCAAGTAAAGGTTGCCGAAAGACCAGGATGCGCCCTGCGGAATCCTGTATTCCGTGGGATAAAGAAGTAACACTTATTACAAATTGAGATGTAAGGTCGATTAGACGGCAGTGTTATGCTAGGATACCAGTATGACACCGCAGCCCAGAACCCTTGGTCGGGAAACAGCCTGTCGCAAGGGTGTCGATCTGATTCTGTCTGGCGCGCTGTCGGCAGGCACACCGCTCTCGGAACGGCGACTTGCCGAAAGCCCGTGCGGTGTGGCCTCCGCGCCGCGTTCTGTAATGGAGCCGATTTTCACGTCGAAATTTTCCGTTGTGCGGGCAATCGCACGCTCCTCGACAAGTGTCGTCCCATAAAAATGCGTTTCCGCAGGGCCCGGGATTGCCGCGCCGCCGGAGCCGGGAACGCGCATTCGAATCCATCGAGGAGCATCTGAAGATATTGCAGGCCATTGAAGACCGCGATGGCGGGCGCGCAAAGCGGCATATGGGGGATCACCTTCGAAGAGGGCTGGCGTACCGGACTCGGCTGCTCCCCGTCTATGGCGGCGGCATGCCCATGAATTGGGGAAGTCGCATGGAGACGCCCAATAATTCCAAGGCGGGGAACGCTGTCGCGAGAATCATCAAACACTTGCAGGAGGAAGCTCATGAAACGGCTGATAATGGTAGTGGCGGCATTCAGTTTTGCGGCCCTGAGCGCGTCTGAATCCTATGCAGCGAGCCCAACGGTGGAGGCCATCAAGAAACGGGGCGTCGTCATCTGCGGCGCCAATGGAAGCCGGCCCGGCTTTTCCTCGATCGACAGCAAGGGCGAATGGCGAGGGCTCGACGTGGACACGTGCAAAGCCATCGCCGCCGCCGTTCTGGGCGATTCGAGCAAAGTGCAATTCGCCAAAGTCACCAGCCAGACACGGTTCACAGCGCTGCAAACGTCCGAGGTCGATGTCCTGACGGCGAACGTCACCTGGACTCTCAGCCGCGACGGCGAGCTGGGCGTGGATTTCGTATCCACGACCTTCTATGACGGCCAGGGCTTCATGGTGAACAAGAATTCCGGCGTCAAATCGGTCAAGGATCTCGGCGGTGCGACGGTCTGCGTCCTGCCCGGCTCGACCTCGGAAAAGATCGCGGCCGACGTCTTTCGGGCCAGCGGCCTCGACTATACGCCCGTCGTCATCGAGGATAAGAACGAACTCAACACCGCCTTTTTCGGCGGTCGCTGCGACGTCCATGTGCAGTCGACCTCAGGGCTCAGCTCGGCCCGGGCGACGGTTGCCTCCAATCCGGACGATTACATTATTCTTCCCGGCATTTACGGCAAAGATCCGATGGGACCGGTTGTCCGCCAAGGTGACGCGCAGTGGAAGGATGTCGTGGCCTGGAGCGTCTATGCCATGATCAGGGCCGAGGAGCTCGGCATCAATTCGAAGAATGTCGACGAGAAGAAAGCCTCCGACGACGCCGAAACGCAAAGGCTGCTCGGCGTAAGCGGCGAACTTGGAAAGGCGCTCGGTCTGGATAATGAATGGGCCTACCGGATCATCAAGGAGGTCGGGAATTACGGCGAAGTCTTCCAGCGCAATGTCGGCGCCGGCTCGCCGCTGAAGTTAGAGCGCGGCGTCAATGCGCTTTGGACGAATGGCGGCCTGCTCTACTCGCCTCCCTTCAATTAAACTGATCGCAGAGCTGAGCCAACTTTTGACGGCTTCATAATCGCGATTGGGCGGGGCCTCCGAGCGCCCCGTCCTTTGAGCCAAGACGCCGCATATGTCCGAAGCATCGGCCGCCAAATTTCGCCGAAGGCCGCCGCCAAGCCGGCCGCGCATGGGGCTCCGCGACATATGGCATAATCTCGGCTTTCGTGCCTGGGCCTATCAGATCATCGTCATTTCGGTGGTCATCGGGGCGGCCCTCTATCTGGTGGGAAATGCGCAGGAGGCCCTGGAAAGACGGGGCATCTCGACCGGCTTCGATTTTCTCTTCGAAACGGCCGGGTTCGACATCGGCGAGACCCCGATCGCCTTCACTTCGACCGACAATTTCCTCAGAGCCTATCTAACCGCCTTTCTGAACACGGTTAGGGTTTCGGTCATCGCCATCATTCTCGCCACCGCGCTCGGACTCCTCATCGGCATGGCCCGATTGTCGTCGAACATCCTCATTCGCATGCTGGCATCCGGATATGTGGAGCTGTTCCGCAACACGCCGCAACTCGTTCAGCTCATCTTCTGGTACACGCTGATCACGCAATTGCCTGTGGCGCGGCAGGCGATTTCCATCTTCGACGTGGCCTTCATCAGCAATCGCGGACTTGTCCTGCCATGGCCGGCGGAAACGGGAGTGCTCGCCTGGGTGGTCGCCGCGTTCTGCGCATCTATCGCGGCCGCCATTCTCCTCTCGCGCTGGGCGGATGCGAGGCGGCGCAGAACCGGCCATGCCATGCCGGTCGGCGGCTGGGCCATGGCCCTCATCATCGGCGGACCGATTGCCGTGTGGATGCTGCTCGGGGCTCCGACCAGCTTTTCCATCCCCAGCCTTCAGGGTTTCAACTTTCGCGGCGGCGTTTCGATCTCGCCGGAGTTTCTGGCGCTTCTTCTCGGCCTATCGCTTTACATCGCGGCCTTCATCGCGGAGATCGTCCGTTCTGGCATTCAGTCCGTCGGCCGCAGCCAGATCGAGGCCGCGCGCGCGATCGGCCTCAAGCCGTCGGACACTTACCGGAAAGTCGTTCTGCCGCAGGCCCTGCGCGTCATGGTGCCGCCGGCCGCGGCGCAATATGTGAGCCTGGTCAAAAACAGCTCGCTCGGCGTCGCCATCGGCTATCCGGAGCTGTTCAACGTCAACAACACGATCATCACGCTGAGTGGCCATACGGTCGAGGCTATCGGCATCATGATGGCGATCTATTTGTCGATTTCCCTCAGCATTGCGGCGCTTATGAATTTCTACAACCGCGCTGTGCAGATCAGGGAGCGCTAGGCCATGACGGCAAGAAGCGCCATCTCGTCTGCCGTACCAGTCGCCTCGCCGCGCCGGCTTCCCCCTGCCCGCGAACGCGGCGTCGTCCGTTGGCTTCGGCGCAATCTGTTCGACGGCCCTTCGAACACGATCCTCACCGTGCTCGCTCTCTGGGCCTTGTTCGTCACGATCCCCGAACTGGTCCGCTGGGCGATCATCGATGCGGTCTGGCACACGGATGATCCGCAACGCTGCCGTGAGGCTGCCGGCGCCTGCTGGGCGGTTGTCGCGGAGAAATATCGCGTCATGCTGTTCGGCACCTTTCCCTATGATCAGCATTGGCGCGGCGTTCTTGCGATCCTGATCATCGTCGGCATGGGCATCATCTCGGCGTTCAAGCGCTTCTGGTCCTATTGGCTGTTCGCTGCATGGCTCGCGGCCACCGCCGTCGTCCTGGTGCTGATGCTCGGCGGCGTCCTCGGTCTCGAACCCGTCGGGACACATCAATGGGGCGGCCTCCCCTTAACGCTCGTCATGTTCCTCGGCACGGTGGTCGGCGGAATGCCCGCAGCCGTTTTTCTGGCGCTCGGACGGCGCTCCTCGCTTCCGATCATCCGCGCGCTCTCCATCGGCTTCATCGAGATCGTGCGCGGCGTGCCGCTCATCACCGTGCTTTTCATGGCCTCGCTGATGTTCCCGCTTTTCATGCCGGAAGGCGTGACGATCGACAAATTCCTCCGTGCGCAGATCGGCATGACCCTGTTCTTCGCCGCTTACGCCGCGGAGGTCGTGCGCGGCGGGCTTCAGGCGATCCCACGCGGGCAGTATGAGGCTGCGGACGCCATCGCCCTCAGCTATTGGCAGAAGACCAGCCGGGTCGTGCTGCCACAGGCGCTTCGCATCGTCTTGCCGGCGCTGATGAACGACATCATCAGGGCATTCAAGAACACGACCTTCGTCAGCATCATCGGCCTGTTCGACGTCTTGCGCGCGACCTCGACGGCGATTCAGGACCCCCTCTGGGTGCTGTACGCGATCGAGGCCTATCTTTTTATTTTCCTTCTTTATTTCGTATTCTGCTTCGCCATGTCGAGATACAGCGAGCATATCGAGCGCGATCTGGCTCGCGGGCGGAATTTATGAGCGAGAGCGGTAGCAGAGACGATTTGGAAGGCGCGCCCGACGCGATCGTTCAGATGCGCGGCGTCCATAAGTGGTTCGGGGACTTTCATGTGCTGCGCGATATCAATCTGAACGTGGGGCGCGGAGAGAGGATCGTCGTTTGCGGGCCGTCCGGCTCAGGCAAGTCGACGCTCATCCGTTGCATCAACCGTCTGGAGGATCATCAGGAGGGTGACATTGTCGTCGATGGGACTCTGCTGACACCCGACATTCGCAAGATCGAAACCGTTCGGCGCAAGGTCGGCATGGTGTTTCAGGACTTCAATCTTTTCCCGCATCTTTCGGTGATCGAAAATCTGACGCTCGGGCCGGTACTCGCCCAGCATGAACCGCAAACGGAGGCCGAGACGCGCGCGGTTGAGCTTCTGGAGCGGGTGCGAATTCCGGAACAGGCGCGGAAATATCCCGGACAACTCTCCGGCGGCCAGCAGCAGCGCGTCGCGATTGCCCGCGCCTTGATGCTGCGCCCCAAGATCATGCTTTTCGACGAGCCCACCTCGGCGCTCGATCCGGAGATGATCAACGAGGTACTCGACGTCATGACCGAGCTGGCCGAAGCCGGGATGACGATGATCTGCGTGACGCACGAGATGGGCTTCGCCCGCAAGGTGGCGGATCTTGTGGTGTTCATGGATGAAGGCGAGATCGTCGAGGCCGCGCCGCCCGATGCGTTCTTCGCCAATCCCGAGAATGAGAGAACGAAGCTCTTTCTCAGCCAGATTTTGCACTAATCGGGGCGGGGACGAGAGTTCCGGAGCCGATGGAAAGACTGAGGAGAGACAGATTATGGAGCATGAACGAAGCGGCGACACAGATTTGAGAGATCCGTTCACCGAGTTCCGGGCCGGCTTTCCCTCGCTCCGCGAGCAAATCTATCTCTCGGTCTGCGACAAGATGATCCTGCACGACAAGGTTCGCGCGGCGGTCGATCTGTTCCTGGACCGGCTCGCGGCGGCCTCGGTGAACAGAAGCGGCCACGAAGTGCAGGTGACCGGCGCCAAGGCCAAGTTCGCCAAGCTGATGAACGCGCCGGCCGAGACCATCGCCGCCATCCGCAATGTGTCCGACGGCACGAACAGCTTTGCCTGGGCTTTCCCGTGGCAGGAGGGCGACAATCTCGTCATTACCGCCACCGCCGAGCATCCGAATAACATCTATCCCTGGCTTCGATTGCGGCGGCGCGGGGTCGAGCTGCGCGTCGTACCCGCGAAGCCGGACGGCCAGCTCGATGCCGAGTCGATGATCGGTGCGATCGACGGCAGGACGCGGCTGATGACCTGCTCCACCGTCACCTTCGCGCCCGGCCATCGCAGCGATATCTGGCGTTTGGGCGAGGCCTGCCGCAAGCGCGACGTCTTTCTCCTGGTTGACGGCGTGCAGTCGGCCGGAATTTTGAAGCACGATCTTTCGGCCGAGCCGGTGGACGGCTTCGTCACCTCCACATCGAAAGGGCTGCTCGGCCTTTACGGCTTCGGCTTTCTTTACGCCGCGGCGAAATGGATCGACCGGCTGGAGCCGGCCTATTTGTCGAGGCCGGCCATCCAGCACACCGAGGATGATCATTCCGCAATGGGCGGCTTCGATTATGAGCTGCAGCCCGACAGCCGCCGCTTCGAGGTCGGCAGCTTCAATCTTGCCGGCGCTTACGCCGCGGATGCCTCGCTCGATCTGCTGAACGAGCTCCGACCGGAGCGGATTGAAGCGCGGGCTCTCGCTCTCTCGGCCATGCTGCATGAGGAACTGACCGCGATCGGCGTCACGCCGGCCGTTCCCGGCAGCGGGCCGGCGCATTCTCACATCCTGACGATCGGAAAGCTCGACGCCGGCGGGCATGGCTTTTCCAGCGATCCGCTCATCATGCCCTTATCGGCGCATCTGACCGCATCGAACGTGGTGCACACGATCAGACGCGGCCAGCTTCGCTTCGCCGTCCATGCCTATAATAACGAGGACGACATCAGGCGCACCGCCGCCTGCATCCGCGCGGGCCTCGAAATCGCTCAGCGGGCGGCCAATGCGGGATCGGCTTAGGTGGAAACGGCCCGGTCGGTTGAATGCGCTGAACGACCTCTCCCGAGGTGAGCGCTTGTCGCGATGTCTTGCTGATCGCGACCAGACAAGCGTCGCTCACCGTAAAGGTTCGCGAGCGGGAGAGGTCGGGATGCGTCAGAATTCCGGGTGAGGGGATCGTGAATCGATAGGATGCAACCCCTCATCCCAGCGCTCTCCCAAGGGAGAGGGAGCAGCCAGCGCCAAGATCAATCCGGAAGAGGCTCCCAGGGTTTGAACGCGTTCGTGCAGCGCATCAGTTTCGGCGTCAGCTCCGGGTAGTGGCGCAGCAGCACGCTGGTCATGTCATTGTCCGCGATCCATTTCATCCCGAGGCGGGTATAAAGGCGCGGCGTGAAATCCCGGGTGAAGAGACGGTCGCTTTTCAGCCGCCGCGAGGCCATCAGGATGAAAATCCGAAAGGCGGTCTCGCTGAAGCCGAAACCTTTGATCGGCTTCTCGGCGAGCATGCCGACCATAAGATCGACGCGTTCGACGTCGTCCCCATAGACCTCGCGCAATTCCCGCGCCCATTCCTTGTTCTCCGTGATCTCCTCGAAGGACCTGGCCGGAGGAAGCCGAAGCAGCCGCCGCATCCGGTTGTAACGGGGCACGCCGCGTTCACGGTCCCGCAGGACATCGACGGCCGCAAGATCGACAATTCTGGGTTCCTCGGAGCCGGCGATGTCGGGCCGGGCGGGATCCTCGTGGAGCGTCAGTTCGCGCAGGAAGGATGGAAAATTATGCAGGGTGAGCGCACCAGGATTGCCGACGCCGAAACTGTAGAGCATATCGGCCATCCCGTAGCCTTCGCCGAATTCCGCCTCCGCATTTTCAACGAGTTCGTGCGAATGCTCGAACACGACCTTTTCCATCGGCACCGCCTTGACGAGAGTGCCGTCGTCGAGCCGGCGAAATTCGATTTCGTCCGGCAGCAAGGGGTGCATCCGGTACACGGCGACGAATTCTTCCGTCAGCGAATACGGTACGCCATGATGGCCGGTGTCCGATCCGGGTATGCCGCTCAGCGTTTCGTTCTTTAGCTGGAACACCTGCCCCAATCGCTTGCCGATCAGGCCCCACCAATTGGCCCGCATCGCGCGCTGCATCGTCGGATGCGGGAGGATCGCCGGCGTCCATTCGACGGTATGGATCTTCGCCATCAGGGCCGCGTTGATGAGGCGCGCCGTATCGTAGAGCTGCTTATGCTCCCAATTCGGATTCTCCGTCTTCAGAGCATCGCAGATCGCATTGTGCTCGAGCGTGAAGAGGGTGTGAAGGAGCTCCAGGCCGATCCACCAATTGGTCGTAAAGCCCGTTGCCGGGAGATCCTGGCCGGTCCGGAGGGGCAATTTCCTGCCCTCTATCGGCAGATGGCCTCCTGCCGTGTGAGGCGAACTTCTCTCGCGGTCCGAACCATAGACCTCCGATCCATCCCACCAGTGCAACTCCGTGCTGATATAGGTCGGCGGCAGACCCGCCTCGTCCTCCTCGGCCGTGCGGTTCGGATCTTTGGCAGACCGGAGGATGCGCATCGTCGGCCCGTGCTTCCAGGGATCGCCGGGCTCGAGCGGGATTTCGAACACAACGTTCTCGTCATTTTCCTCGTGATTGACCCAGTCATGGATCTGGAACTGGACCCACGCAGCCGCGAGCAGGTTGAGACCGCCTGCTCGCTGAAACTGCCGACGGGCCAGCAGGCGCTCGCTCACGACGCGCGGGCTGGGGGACATCATCAGGCTGGGAACCTCCGGATGGGCTTCGCTCAACGGCACGTTCCTGCCGAAGCGGCTATGCCTGGCGCCCATCATCGGACAGCCCAGCTCGTTGAATTCGCCTTCCCTGATGCGGCGCGTCAAAGCATTCTGCCGCTTTGATTGCGGGGTCGCGGGAAGGACGTTCCCGTCGACGGTGGGGTGAAACAGATTATGCGCCCGCAGGCTGATTCTCAGCGCCGCCAGATTGGCGACGCCCAGCAGGGGCGGAAGGCGATGCCATGCGACGAAGCGATTGAGAAAACTAAAGAATCCGACAAATAAGCGCGCGGCGAATGATGGCCGGTAAGGCTTCGGCGCCCAGGAGGCTACCTCCCTGGTTTGTGCAACGGGTTCTTTCTCAGATGGTGTTCCAAAAGTATCATTTAACATTTTTCCTGCCTACATTAGTGGAAAACATTGCGTAGATATATGTGATGTGCAAATTATACGCCATTAATACATGAGGGCTAGTAATGATGTCATCAAATTCTGGAGATGGGGGACCTTCCCGCAAAATTGCCGAAGATGTCCACAGCATCGGGCAGTTCATGGGCGGACACGTCCATGCATTCCTGATCGAAAGCAATGACGGGCTGATCCTGATCGATGCGCTTTTCGACACGGATGGCGGTCCGGTCATCGAAGCGATCAAGGGCCTCGGCCGGGAGGTCCAGGATCTGAAGCACATCATCATCACCCACGCGCATCGCTCGCATCTCGGCGGGCTCGCGGCGCTGAAAAAGCTCAGCAACGCCAAGGTCTGGGCGCATGAGTGGGAATCCGACATCGTAGCCGGCGAACGCCCGGCGCAATCCGTGTCGATCATCCCCAAGCGGCCGCTCAAGGCCTATCCCCTGCAATTCGGTTTGGCGCTCGGCCTGATGCCGCATGAGCCTTGCGAGGTCGATGCGTTCCTCAGCGAGGGAGACAGCATCGGTCCGCTGCAAGTGATCCATTTGCCGGGACATTCACCAGGGCATCTGGGCTTTTATTGGAAGGAACGCAGCGCGCTCTTTGCCGGCGACGCGCTGGCGACCTGGCCCTATTTCAGCCTCGGCTGGCCCGGACTCAATCTGAACGCCAAACAGCATCGGCGGACCCTTCAGAAAATCGAGGATCTTGATGCCTCGGTTATTGCCGTGGGCCACGGTGAGCCCGCGATCGATGAGGAAACAGAAGTATTGAGACGCTTAATTCGGGAAAGATGATTGCTACGCCGCTTCGTAATCGTCAAAAATGCAAGTATAGATAAGACAGAATATAGATATATAAGAATTTTCTGATGTTTGGTGACTTTCGGCTTTGGCCTTCTTTTTGCAGGATAAAATCCAAGTTCAGATGATTCTGTATCGCCGGGCAGAATGCAAATAGGTGAATTAGGTGGTTACATAGCCACTGTTAGCTCCATCACTTTACGGAAACATGAAAACCGCATAATATCCGGAAAAATACACCAAGGGGCGGAATGGGCGCATGTCCAGCTTGGCGTTTCGGTCAGCGACCGACCTTGCTACGCTTATCAGACAAAAAGAAATCGGCGTCGAAGAGCTTCTGGATCTCTTTCTTGCTCGCGTTGAGCGCCTGAACCCTCGTCTGACGGCGATCGTTTCGACGGACATTCCCGCGGCCAGGAAACGGGCGCGGGAAGCCGATCAGGCATTGCGCAGGGGCGAGGTGTGGGGACCGCTTCACGGCGTCCCGGTGACGCTCAAGGACAGTTTCGACATTGTCGGCATGCCCTCGACATGGGGCGTTCCGGAGCTGAAGGATAACTATCCGGCAAAGAACGCCCCCGCCGTCGAGAATTTCCTCAATGCGGGCGCCATCATCTTCGGCAAGACCAACATATCCGCCTACCATATCGGTGTGATCACCAAGAACGACGTGTTCGGGACGACGAGCAACCCCTGGGATCTGTCCCGATCGCCGGGAGGCTCTTCCGGTGGAGCGGCGGCGGCCGTCGCGGCCGGGCTCACGAGCCTCGATATGGGCGTCGATTTCAGCGGCGGCGTTCGCCACATCGCGCATTATTGCGGCATCTTCGGCCACAAGCCGACCTATGGCATCACCAACCTGATAGGCACGGTCCTGCCGGGCCTCGGCGCGAAACCCGATCTTGCGGTGATCGGTCCGGTCGCGCGCAGTGTCGATGATCTCAGACTCGCACTCTCGCTGATCATTGGCCCCGATCCGGCCGATGCCGTGGCTTGGACCCTCAACCTGCCGCCGCCACGCCAGGAGGGCGTCAAAGGCCTCAGAGTGGCCGTGATGCTCGAACATCCGCAATTGCTCGTGGATGCGGCGATCAAGGACCGAGTCCAGGCGGTCGCGGACTTTCTCGCTTCGCACGGCGCCGAGCTGAACGAAACCGCGCGGCCCGCGATCGACATGAAATCCGCCTTCCGTGTCTTCATGGGGATTTTGACGATTCCGCTCGCCACCCGCAGGCAGGATGAGCAATTCTGGACGAGGCTGTCGCACGTCACGCAATTTCTCTTCAGCGGCGAGGAGGGATCGGGCATGGACGAGACCGAACTGCTCAGCCATGCGAACTGGATGAGTCTCGACAACGCCCGCCATATGGTCTGCGGGGCCTGGGCGGAGTTCTTCAAGGATTGCGACGTGTTGATTTGCCCAGCCGCGCCAAGCGTCGCCATGCCTCATGACATGGAAAAGAATTGGCATGAGCGTCGTCTCGACGTGGGGGGCAAGCCGCTTTCCGTCGCGGAATCGACGATGTGGGGCGCGATGGCGAGCCTCGGCAATCTCCCGGCGACCGTGGCTCCGGCCGGCCTCTCGCCCGCCGGTCTGCCGATCGGCGTACAGATCATCGGCCCGGCTTATGGCGACAACACATGCCTGGCGCTGGCGCAATATCTTGAGCGCCATTTCCAGGGCTTCGTCCCGCCGCCCGGTTTTCAGTGAGAGACGGATCCGGGAGTCATCCGCCAGCGGAGATTCGAAGAGTGAGAACCGAAGCCGCATCCAAGCTCATAGACCAGATCTACGCCAGCGTGCTTCAGCCGGCCGGCTGGCCGGAGCTCCTCAAGCTGATTTCATCGAGCGGCGAGAATGCCGGCAGCTCGATCGTGGTCTATGATCGCTGGGGCGGCGAACGGAGCCAGCTCTTCGAACACGGCGCCGACCAGTCGCATCTTCGCGTCTATTTCGAGAAACTCGCCGCGATGAAGCTGACGCCGGGAGGACGATCGCATGTGCGCAAGCTCGGCGACGTCACCACGCTGACCATGCTGTGCGGCGAGCGGGAATCGCTGGAACACGATTTTTATGTCCGCTGGGTCAAGCCTTCGGGCTTTCGCGACATGATCGGCGTGCTGGTGCTGAAATCGGGCAAGCGGTTGGCGTGGTTCTCCGTGGCGCGCACGGAAATTCAGGCCCGCTATTGCGATGCCGACCTCCAATTCATGGACTGGCTGTCGCCGCATATCTGCCGGGCCTTCACCATGGCCGACATCTTCGATTTGCAGGCCGTGCACATCCAGCAGCTCGAGCAGACGGTCGATGCGCTTTCGACCGGCGTGTTTCTCACCGACCGCCGCGGCATCACCTATATGAACAGCTCAGCGCAGAAGCTCATTGATGATCGCGGGGCATTGAGGATGAAGGACAATCGTCTGACCGCCCCGAAATCGCGGTCCACAGACATGCTGTCCGAGGCGATTTCGGCCAGTCTCGACGGCGTCGCTCCCCCGATGGCCGGCTCGCATATGGTTCCCATTCCGGATGAAGAAGGCGGGGGGCTTGTCGCAAGCGTGCTGCCGCTCAAATGGCGGGACGCGGATAATCCTCTGACGGGTCTGCCCGGCTCGGCCGCCATCCTGGTTCAGGACCCATCTCAGCGGGTGCAGTCCGCGGGGGACGCATTCGGCCGGCTTTACGGCCTGACCGGTGCGGAGCAGCGCATAAGCTTTGAGATTGCGCGAGGCCTGAGCAACCAGGATCTCTGCGATCTGCTCGGCATCAGCACCAATACGCTGAAGACGCATCTGAAGCATATCTATGCCAAGACCGGCGTCACCCGGCAGACCGATCTCGCCCGTCTGGTCATCGCCTCGACGCCTCCGGTCCGGGCCGCCGGCGAAATACACGAGAACGGCGAATAGGCGGGATCCTTCTGCCGGCCCTCGTTTTGCGGCTTATCTTCCGCTGACGACGCTCCTCACGACAGCGGCGGTCACAGCGAAATCCTGTTCGGTGCAAACGAACGTCGCCCCGGACGGAGCGAAGCGGAGATCCAGGGTCTATTGGCCTATCCGCAACGTCAATGCGTGATGGATAGAGAATTGCGCGCCGGACGGTTCCGTCAAAGCTGGCCCGCGCTCCAAAAGCCGTCTTCAGTCTTGATGCCGGGCGATTTCGTCACCGCCGCGCTCGCCGGACAATGCGCCTCCCCGCAGTCGCCTTGAATGCCGCATCTTCATCAACATGCCGAGAAGCGGGTAGAGCCAGAGGACGATGACCGCAACGCCGAGGGTCGCCGCGATGGGGCGCGAGAAAAAGCCGAGCGGATCGCCATCGGCCTTGATCATCGAGGCGACAAAATTCCGCTCCAGCATTTCTCCGAGCACGATGCCCAATATGGCGGGCGCGACCGGAAAGCCGTTCGCCTCCATCAGATAGGCCAGAACGCCCAGCACCAGCATCACCGTAACGCCGAAGACGCTGTTGTTGATCGCGAAGGCGCCGACGATGCAGAACATCAGAATGATCGGCATCAGCACGCGCTGCGGAACGCGCAGGATCTGTCTCGCCAGCTTGATCGCGAGAAAGCCGAGCGGCAGGAGGGCGAGATTGGCGATGAAGAACGCCAGAAACACCGCATAGATCAGCTCAGGATGGTAGAGGAAGACGGTCGGCCCCGGATTCATGCCCTTCATATAGAGCACGCCGATGACGATCGCCGTGATCGAATCGCCCGGAATGCCGAACACGATTGCCGGCACCCATGCGCCGGCCAGCCCGGCATTGTTCGCGGTCCCCGCATCGACCAGCCCTTCGACGTGACCTGAGCCGAATTTGTGGCTCTCCTTCGAGCTTTTTTTTGAAACCGCATAGGCGATCCATGCCGCGATGTCGGCGCCCGCGCCCGGCAGAATGCCGACGATCGCCCCGATGAGACCGCCGCGCGCGATATTGATGCGGTAACGGGAGAGGATCGGGCCGACCCCGCGGAACACATTTCCGATCGCTTGCGTCGGGACGCGTTGCGGCTCATGGCGCGAGACCACATAGCGCAGCACTTCCGATACGGCGAACATGCCGATCATGGCCGGGATGAAGCTGACGCCGCCCATCAGCTCGACATTGCCGAAGGTGAAGCGCGGATAGCCGGCGGTCACGTCGATGCCGATCGTCGCGATGAAAAGCCCGATCAGCAGTGAGACCAGCCCTTTCACGGTGGACCCGGTCGAAATGATGACCGCGCAGGAAAGGCCGAGACAGGCGAGCCAGAAATATTCGAAGGACGAGAATTGCAGGGCAAATTCGGCAAGCGTCGGAGCGGAGGCCGAGAGCACGATCGCACCCATCAGGCCGCCGATCACGGCGCAGACGAGGCCGACGCCGAGCGCTTTCTCCGCCTGTCCGTTCTGTGTCATGGCGAAGGCCTCGTCGCAATAGGCGGCGGAGGCCGGCGTGCCGGGAATTCGCAGGAGCGCGCCGGGAATGTCGCCCGCGAAGATCGCCATCGCGACCGTGGTCACGATCGCGGCAATTGCCGGAACGGGCTCCATGAAGAAGGTGAATGGGACGAGCAGCGCGGTGGCCATGGTCGCCGTCAGACCGGGAATCGCGCCGACGAAAAGACCGAACAGCGCCGCGAGCAGCATGACGCCGAGGACGTAGGGATCCGCAACGAGGAAAAACGCTTTGGCGAGAACGTCCATGGATCACCACATGATCGGCTGAAGAATGCCCCATGGCAGCGGCACCAGCAGCAGCCCGGCGAAGACCTGCTGAATGACGAAGGTCGTGACCGCCGCCAGCGCCACGGCCGGAACGACGCCGACGCCGAAACGCAGGAACAGGGTGATCAGGATGACCAGAGAGCTCGGGATGAAGCCCAGCACGTCGGAGGCGAGGATGTAAAAGACCAGCGCCGCGACGATGAGGATCAGATTGATCCAGGCCCCGCGGTTCCCCGCCAATTGCCCCAGATCGACCAGCGGAACCGTGCCACGGCTGGAAAGTCCGGAGGCGACGAGCACCGCTCCGCAGGCCAGGAGCCCGATGCCGATCACGATCGGGAACAGGTCCGGTCCGAATTGCTGGCCATAGAGCGCGGGAAAGGTCCAGGTATAGGCGATCTCGGCGAGCGCAAACAGGATCAGAACGACGCCGATCACTGCATCATTGAATCGCATGGCCGCAACGCCTCATGCCGGGAAGCGGAAAAGAGCGGGCTCCGGGGCGGCTCGGCACGACGCCGCTCGACGGACGGTTCTCCGCCCGCCGAGCGATGCCGTAATCTCCTGCCCAGGCCGCAAGGACGCTATTTGGCGATGCCCACGGCCTTCATGACCTCACCGAGATTGGTGTCGCTCTCGGCCATCCACTCGGCGTATTCCTTGCCCGGCTTCCAGATCAGCCCGAAGCCGCGGCCCTTCATGAAGTCGGTGAATTCCTGCGATTTCCAGACCTTCTCCATCGCCGCGGTCAGCTTGGCGGTGACGTCTTCGGGAAGGCCCTTGGGACCGGCGATCCCGCGCCAGGCCGAAATCTGCCAGTCGATTCCGGACAACTCCTTCAATGTCGGCACATCGGGGAAGGCGCCGATCCGCTCATTCGACATGACGGCGAGCGACTTGACCTTGCCGGCGCTCATCAATGCCGATGCCTCGACGACCGAGCAAGGCACGATGTCGACGCCCCCGGCGACGAGCTCCTGCAGCCCGGACGCGGCGCCTTGCGAGGGAACCCAGGGGGCGGCACTCGGATCGACGCTCACCTTGTTGAGCAGGCCGGCGATGGCCAGATGCCAGATGCCGCCCTGTCCGGTGCCGGATGCCTTGTGCTTGCCCGGATCGGCCTTAACGGCGTCGATGACATCCTGCGCCGTTTTCCAAGGCGAGTTGGCGCGCACCTGCAAGCCGGCCGGATCGTAATTATACAGCGCGATGGGGGTATAATCCGCCCCGCTCAGTTTGGTGAGGCCGGCCCAGTGCATCATGCCGATTTCCACGGTGACGACGCCGATCGTGTAGCCGTCCGGCTCCGCCGTCGCGATGGCGGAATGGCCGACGACGCCGCTGCCGCCCGTCCGGTTGACGACGTTCACGGGCTGGCCGAGTTCGTTTTGCAGGAGCGTTCCGATCATCCGTCCGGTCGCATCCGTGCCGCCGCCTGCGCCCCATGGCACGATCAGCGTGATGGGCCTTTCAGGATATTCGGCCAGCGCAGGCGAGACGGTTGCGACCGTCGCCGCCAGGGCCAAGCCCGACAAGCAAGCCCAGAAACCATTGCGTCTCATATTTTCCTCCCTTGATAGCGCATATTTAGCGTCTTGATTTTGAACCGGTTTGTTGATCGCTCCGGCTTGGCTCCGCCCCCCCTGGGCCGAGCAGTCTGGCCCGATAATCGCCCCCCGATCCGATCCGGCCGCTATCACCTTACCATAAGCTTCTTGTTAGTGACTCCGGCCTATCCTTCTAATCGGAGAATTCGCGTGTATTGCGTCCAATAAAATACAATCATTTCTAATATGCAAGATATATTAGAAATCCCGGATCGCGATTCCGCAAATGGTGGATAGACATGGAAAGACGTTCATTTCTATTCGGAGCGGCGGCCGGTCTGGCTAGGGGGGCAACGGGCACCCTGCTGACCAACAGATTTGCGCAGGGCGAGCTGAACCTCGATGCCGGGAAGCCTCGGCTATGTGACGCCTGACATGATCAAGGGCTTTCAGCTCAATCTCGGCTAGCAGCTCCCCCAACCCGCCGGTGAAAGTCCGGGTACGTTGCGATGAAGATAAGCCAGGACGGAAAGCTCTTGCTCTCGACGCTGATCGTCCTCACCGGCGTGGTTTCGATCAGCTGGATCGCCATGGGCGAGGCGCAGCACGCAATTCTCAGGCGGGACGCTGAAAGCACCGCGCTCCACTGGGCAAAGTTTTTGCAGCGGAATCTCACCGGTCTTGACGGTCTGCTCAAGGCGGGACTTGTGACCCAGGCCGACCGGGTGACGTTCGATTTCGCATCGGACGCGGGTGGCGTCTTGCACTACCAGGTGTTCACGAAAGACGGGACCGTCGCTTTCTCCTCCCGGTCGGGAGACTCTCTGACGACGAGCTCGCGGCCGGAGATCGTCGAAGCGATCCGGCACAACCGGATTCTTACCGGGCTGACCGCCCGAGCGGGAGCGGGCGGCGAAACCGCTATTGCCGAAGCTTTCGTGCCTCTGAGGAGCCCGGCCGGACACGCCGGCGCGCTCAAGGTCGGCGTCGATGTCACGAAACGGGCGGCCGATCTCGACCGTATCCGGATCTTCGCATTTTTGGGTCTTTTCGGCCTTCTGCTGGCCTTCTGCGGCGCATGCGGTTTGTTTATCTGGCGAAATATTCGCAACCGCCGCTGGGCGGAGGAATTGCAGCGCAGCCGCAATGTCGCGCTCGAACAGCTCGCAACCGGAATGCCGCTCGAGCACGTCTTGTCGACGCTTGTGTCTTCGGTCGAAAGACTGAAACCGGACACGATCTGCTCCGTGCAACTGCTCGATGAAACGGGCAGGCGTTTGCGATGTGCGGCAGGTCCGAGCCTGCCGGACTTCTATCGGGCCGCGATCGACGGCCTCGAGATCGGACCCGGTGTCGACTCGTGCGGAACAGCCGCCTTTACCGGCGAGCTCGTTGTCGTCGAGGACCTGATGGCCAACCCCTCTCGTCCGGAATTCCGGGATGTCGCCCGGAAAGCCGGTCTGCGGTCCTGCTGGTCCCAGCCCATTTTCTCCGCCGACCGGAAGATTCTCGGAACCCTCGTGATGTTTGGCCGCGAACCGAGCAAACCCACCGAGGCAGATCTGGAGTTCGTCCGGACAATCTCGCATCTCATTGGGATTGCCGTCGAGCAGCGCCGTTTCCAGGCGAAGATCGCAGAGATGGCTCACTATGATTCCATCACTGGACTGATCAATCGGCATGCGCTGCAGGATCGGCTGAGGCAATATGTCGACGAGGCGCGCGCCCTGAAGACGGACATCGCTTTCGCGATCGTGGATGTCGATCGGTTCAAGACGATCAATGACACTTATGGGCGTCCTGTCGGCGACGCCGTGATCAAAGAAATGGCGCGCCGCCTGACCGAGTGCATTCGGGGCAGCGACATTGTCGGGCGTCTGGACGGCGACGAATTCGCTGTCATTCTGCGTCAGGCGAGGGACATGGACGAAATCAAGGAAATTACCGCCCGGATATCCAAATCGATCAGCGTACCGATGGAAATCGGTGGAAAGACGATCTCGGCGTCAGTCAGCATTGGTGTGAGCTGCTTTCCCCGTCATGCCGGCGATGCCGATGACCTGTTCGTCAAAGCCGATCGTGCGCTCTACCAGGCGAAGCAAAAGGGGCGCAGGACATGCGAGATTTACGACGAGGAACTTCACGGCGTCATCCGCGAAAAGCAGGCGCTTGAGCAGGATGTGGCGGCCGGGATCGCCAGGGGCGAATTTTGCCTTGTCTATCAGCCCCAAATCGACCTGCGGAACGGCCGCCTCGTGGGCTTCGAGGCGCTCGCTCGCTGGAACCATCCCGTCCTCGGCCCGATCGCCCCGGATAGATTTATTCCGATCGTGGAAGCGTCCGCGCTCATCGCGGAGCTTGGCGATCGCTTGCTTGGACAGGCCTGCGCCCAGGCTTCGCAGTGGCGTTCCGAAGGTCTGACCGACATACGCATCGCCGTGAACGCCGCGCCGCGCCAGTTCAACGACCCTCATTTCGTCGAAAAGGTAAAGGCCCATCTCGACGAAGCCGCATTCGATCCCGCCGCATTGGAAATCGAGATTACCGAATTGCTGCTTATTGAGGACTTCGAAGGCGTCGAGCAAAAGCTCCGAAGCCTCAACAAACTCGGGGTTTCGATTTCCATTGACGACTTCGGAACAGGCTATGCGTCTCTCCTTTATGTGACGCGCTTGCCGTTTCAAAGCCTCAAGATCGATCGGTCATTCATCAGCAATCTGCCCGGCAATTCGGACAGCGTGGCCGTCGTTTCGTCCATTCTCGCCTTGGCGCGCCGCCTGAACCTGTCTGCGGTGGCGGAAGGGGTGGAAACCGCCGAGCAGGTGAAATTCCTGCGCGCCAATGGCTGCAGGATCGGCCAGGGCTTTCTGTTTGCGAGGCCGATGGAGCCTCAGGATGTGCTTTACTGGTATCGAACGGAATATTTGAAGACGATCTATCAGGAAATCTTCGCGGCCGAGGAGGCTCCGCAGTCTGCCGGGATCGTTCAACTCGGCGTCCGCGACCGTGCGGGCGGCTAGAGTGGGTTAAGGTGAAATGGACGCTTCTTGCCCTCTCCCAAAGGTGAGCGCTCGTCGCTCACCGTAAAGGTTCGCGAGCCGGGAGAGGGAGTGGAGCAAATGCTTCCGCTTCAGGTACACGCTTTATTCGGCCGGCAGACCGGATGCCGATGCATCAGACGATGGTCGGGGCTGCGGGCGGGCAGCCTCCCTGAGAGAAGACAGCCCGCTCCCCGGCTTCGCGAGCCCTCTACGCTTTGCGCGACACGAACCAGACATTCATCGGATCGTGTGGCAGCACATGGCGCTCGGTCGATCGGAAGCCCGCTGCTGAAAGCATGGCCTCGGCCGTCTCCCAGCCCCACATCGTGCCGAGCCCGTCGCCGCGGACCTTCAAGCGCCGCTTCAAGGCCGCCACCGGCTATGCGCCCGTCGATTACGTCCAGGCCTTGCGGATCGAGGAGGCCGAGCAACTTCTCGAGACGACCGACGATCCGATCGACGAGATCGGCCGCAAGGTCGGCTATGAAGACCCGGCCTTCTTCCGGCGCGTGTTCAAGCGCGCGACGAGCACGACCCCGGCACACTATCGCCAGCGATTCCGAGCCATCGGATCGATACGGAGCTAGTGCATCGATCCAAACGGAGGCAACAGCCGGAGTTTGGCAAAATTGATGCATAAACAAAGAGCCAGGGCGCGGACGCATGAACCATGTGAATGCGTCAGTGCACTCGGACTGTGTGCGGGGCCGGTCATTTTGACTGGGTCTCGCTCCGGTCCGCGTATCTGCCGCCATTGACCATAGCGGGAGACGCGAAAGTGGCGGCGTTGCCGTAAACGAGAGAGCGGCAAAATTCGTCCAGCCGCATCGCCTGACGCTTGATGTCGAAATGGTTGCGAACGCGCGCTGCCCCTTCGCGCGCCAGCCGCTCGCGCAGTCTCTGATCGGTGATGAGCGTTTCGACGCCACGCGCGATCGCGTCCGGCGTGACGCTGGGCAGCAAGAATGCCGCTTCACCGCTGATCTCGGCCAGCCCGCCGGTTCCGGAACTGATGAGTGCCGCGCCGCCCGCATGCGCCTCAAGAGCGGTCCGTCCGAACGGCTCTGTCCATTTCGACGGAACGACGGAGATCGCTGCTTGCTCATAGGCGGCTTTGACCTCGGCAAAGGGGCGCTGCACATCGATTTCGGCCTGTGAGCCGAGGCTCGACAGAATTCTCAGCACCTCGGCGGAGTAGTCTGGGTGAACATCCATTTGCGAGAGAATGACACGGGCCTTCCAGTCCTGAAACCGTGGCAGCAGCGCGGCGAGGGCTTGCGCGGCCTCCAGCACGCCTTTCTCGGGTGCGCATCGGCCCACACAGAGAATTTCCGCCGAACGGCGCGGCGCCGGATGCCACAGCCCGAAGTCCAGCCCGTTATTGACCACGCAAGAAGGCGCCGTAATCTCCGGCCAGGCGGCTTCAAATCTTTGCGCACAGGCCCGGCTGACATGGATGATGCCGGCAAGACGCGCATAACGGCGTCTCCGGCCGGCGCGCCGGATGCGAGTCCACACGCTGCCTTCTGCGTCGTATGACTTCTGAAAATTATGCGTTTGAAGAACGACCTTCGCTTCAGGGATCTGGGCCGCGATTGCGGCTGCGGTCGGCAGGTGCTGCTGGACGATGATCATATCCGGCCGCTCGCGGCGCGCGGCTCTGGCGATGTGCGCTGCGCGTGCGGCGGTGGCGCCGCGCCGGGGTGAGGGCAGAGGGTCGATGTCGAAGCCGGGGAAATGATCCTCGACCGCCTCGGCGAAGATCTTGGTGCCCGTGCGGAACCGGCTGGCCGAGACCAGATCGCGCACGCACAGATCAATCGAGCTTGCGCGCGAGGCGCCGAAATACATCTCGCGCGGCATGACCTGAAACACGGATAGCGCGCGCCCCGCCGGCTCGCCGTCAGTCGGTCGGTCATCATCGATCTTGAGTGCGCCAATCGGCATGGAACCTCGAAATGAGCGGCAGCTTCGCGGGGGGGAACTTGGGTCTCGGTAGGGCACGGCAAAGATGCGGTCAAGCCGCGAGCGGAGTTGACACGCAGATAATTGAAAGCTTTGCACCGGAATTTCTCCCAGCGTGTCGGAGCGTTACCTCGCAACATCCCGACAAATCATCAGTAATCTGATTTAAACGGTGAGCGGTTTTTGACAGAACCTCATTTATCGTGAATGATCCCCGCCAACCGACACAAGATCGCCGACGGCCGGATGAGGAGTTTCGTTATGCTGTGCTTTTTCCGCCGACTTGCCGCTGCGGCCGCGCTCATTGCGGTCACACACCCAGGCATGGCGTCCGCGCAAACACCGCCGGGCGTCCTCGTCGTCGCGCAGATCGCCGAGCCGAAATCGCTCGACCCGCATGCGGTAACGGCGCTCAACGATTTCCGCATCCTGGTCAATCTCTATGACGGGCTGGTTCGCTATCGATCCGGCACTCTGGAAGTCGAGCCCGCACTCGCGGAAAGCTGGACCATTGCGGATGACGGCAAGACATACACCTTCAAACTGCGCGATGGCGTCGCCTTCCATGACGGCACGCCCTTCGACGCGGAAGCGGTCAAGTTCAACTTCGACCGGATGCTGAAGGAAGACCATCCCTTTCATGATACCGGGCCGTTTCCGCTGAGCTTCTTTTTCAGCGCGGTCGAGACGGTCGAGGCGCCCGATGCCGGGACGGTCGTTTTCCGGTTAAAGGAACCCTATGCGCCGTTTCTGTCGAACCTTGCCTATCCGACCGGCCTTATCGTATCCCCGGCAGCGGTAAAAAAATACGGGAAGGATTTCGGCCGCAATCCGTCGGGCACCGGTCCGTTCAAATTCGCCGAATGGCAATCGAACGCAAAGGTCGTCATCACCCGGAACGAGGCCTATTGGGACGGTGCGCCGAAGCTGGAAGCGGTCGTGTTCCGGCCGATCACGGATGCGAACACCCGCGTCGCCGAAATGCTCTCCGGCGGGGTCGATCTCATGGTCGAGGTTCCGCCGGACAATGTCGCGACCTTCGCGGACGACCCGAATTTCACGGTTCACGAACAGATCGGCCCGCATTTGTGGTTCCTGATCCTCAATACGAAAGAAGGCCCGTTGGCGGACAAGCGTGTGCGGCAGGCGGTGAATTATGCGATCGACAAAAAGGCGCTTACGGAAAACGTGCTGCAGGGCACGGCCGTCGCCGCCGCGGGACCGACGCCGCCGGCCTTCGCATGGGCGTATGACAAGGCGCTGCAGCCCTATCCGCACGATCCCGAAAAGGCGAAGGCGCTGCTGACCGAAGCCGGCGCGGAGGGCGCGAAGCTGACCTTCTATGTGACGGAAGGCGGCTCGGGCATGCTCGATCCCGTCGCCATGGGTGCGGCCATTCAGGCCGATCTCGCCAAGGTCGGCCTCAATGCGAAAATCGAGACCTATGAGTGGAACACCTTTCTCGGCAAGGTCAACGCCGGGCTGGAGGGCAAGGCCGACATGGCCGAAATGGCGTGGATGACCAACGATCCCGACACGCTGCCTTATCTCGCGCTCAGGACCGAGGCGACGCCGGACAAGGGCGGCTTCAATTCCGGCTATTACTCCAACCCCGAAGTCGACAAGCTTCTGGAAACGGCGCGGCGCGAGACCGACAGAGCCAAGCGGGCCGAGCTCTATAAGCAGATGCAGGAGATCGTGCATGAGGACGCGCCCTGGGCGTTCATCGCGAACTGGAAGCAGAACGCGGTCACGAGCGCGCGTATCGAGGGCTTCGCGTTGCAGCCGTCCTTCTTCCTGCTGCTGCATGACGTCGTGAAGAACTGAGGCTTGGGGGCCCGGAATGTGGGGCTATATCGGCAAACGGCTGCTGATAGCGATCCCGATTCTGTTCGGGCTGTCGGTGATCGTCTTTGCGATGATGGCGCTCATCCCCGGCGATCCGGCGACAGCCATTCTGGGGAGCTATGCGACACCTGAGAATATCGAGCGCCTGAACCGGCAGCTCGGGCTCGATAAAACGCTGGTCGAGCAATATTTCATCTGGCTCGGCAATCTGCTCCAGGGCGATATGGGACGCAGCTACGCGCTGAACCGGCCGGTCGCCGATGAAGTGTTCGAGCGCTTCGGCGCTACGCTGCTCCTCGCAGGCACTTCGCTCGTGCTCTGCACGGTTTTCGGGCTGATCGCCGGGATCGTCTCCGCGGTCAGGCAATTCGGCTGGACCGACCGGATCGTGACCTTCATCGTGCTGATCGGCATTTCGACCCCGTCATTCTGGCTCGGTCTCCTGCTCATCATGCTGTTCGCCGTGCAGCTCCAATGGCTGCCGGCCTCCGGCATGTACGCGATCTATGGCGGCGGCGATCTGCCGGATCTGCTGGCCCATCTGGCCATGCCCGCCGTGACGCTCGCCGTCGTCGCGACCGCCGTGATCGCCCGGCTCACGCGCGCTGCGATGCTGGAGGTGCTGCGCCAGGATTATATCCGCACCGCGCGCGCCAAGGGCCTGAGCGAATGGCGGGTGATCTATCGCCACGCCTTCAAGGCGGCGCTCGTCGCGGTCATCCCGGTCATCGGCATTCAGGCGGGCTTCGTGCTGGGCGGCGCGGTCTATATCGAGACCGTTTTCCAATGGCCCGGCATCGGGCGGATGCTCGTCAATGCGATCTCGACCCGCGACATTCTGCTGGTGCAGGGCGGCGTGCTCGTCGTCGCGGCAAGCTATGTGCTGTTCAACCTGCTCGCCGACGTCGCCCAGACGATCGTCGATCCGAGGCTGCGCTGATGGTCTCCGCCGCGCTGCCTGGAAAGCGCAACGGGGCCGGAAGCGGCCGGCCCTCGCCCCTTCGGCTGTTGCTGGCAAACCGGCTTTCGGCGGCCGGGCTCGCTCTGCTCGCGCTGATCGTCGCGCTGGCGCTCATCGTGCCGTTGCTGCCGATGCCCGATCCCAATGTGACGGAGCCGGCGCAGAGGCTGCTCAGGCCCGGCGCACCAGGCCATCTGCTCGGGACCGACCATCTCGGCCGCGATCTGCTCTCCCGGCTGCTCTGGGGAACGCGCATTTCCATCGCGGTCGGTCTCGCGGCGACCTTGATCGCGGCGGTGATCGGCTCGCTGATCGGGCTGATTGCGGGCTACGCCGGCGGGCGCACCGACAATGTGCTGATGCGCGGCATCGATCTTCTCATGGCGTTCCCCTATATCCTGCTCGCGCTCGGCATTGTTGCCGTGCTGGGGCCAAGCCTGCTGAACGCGCTTTACGCCATCGCCATCGTCAATATCCCCTTCTTTGCCCGGAACGTCCGCGGGGTCACGCTCGGCCTTTCGCGGCGCGAATTCGTCGATGCGGCGCGGCTGTCCGGCGCTTCGCCTCCCGTGATCCTGTTCGACGAGGTCCTGCCGAATGTTCTGCCGACGGTCATCATCACCATGTCGACGACGATCGGCTGGATGATCCTGGAAACGGCGGGCCTCTCCTTTCTCGGCCTCGGCGCGCAGCCGCCCCAGGCCGATCTCGGCTCGATGCTCGGCGAGGGCCGAAAGCTGCTGTTCAATGCGCCTTTCGTTTCGATCGTTCCGGGATTGATGATCTTTGCGCTGGTGATGAGCATCAATCTGGTGGGCGACGGCGTGCGCGACGTGCTCGATCCGCGGCTGAAATCCGGGGCACTCATTGCGCCCGGCGCCGCAACGGCGGTTCTGCGGGAGACGGTCCCCGAGGGGACAGTGCCGGGTGCAATGCTGACGATCGAAGACTTGCGAACCGAGTTTCACCTCGGCGACCGCGTTCACAAAGCCGTGGGCGGGGTGAGCCTCACTCTGGCGGCCGGCGAGCGCGTCGGGCTTGTCGGCGAATCCGGCTCGGGCAAGTCCGTCACGGCCCTCTCGCTTCTGCGCCTCGTGCCGACACCGCCGGGTGTCATTACCGGCGGGCGGGTGATCATCGACCGCCGCGATCAGCTTTCTGCCCCGACCGAAGAGCTTCGAGCGCTGCGCGGCGGCAAGGTCGCCTATGTGTTTCAGGACCCGCTTTCGGCGCTTCATCCGCTCTTCGCGGTCGGCGATCAGATCGTGGAGGCGCTCCGGGCGCATCAGCCGCTTTCACGGCATGAGGCCGAGACCAAAGCCATCGAGCTGCTCGAAAAGGTGCAGATCCCGGCCGCCGAGGCGCGCTTTTCCGCCTATCCGCATGAGCTTTCGGGCGGGATGCGCCAGCGCGTCTGCATTGCCATGGCGCTCGCGAACGATCCCGATCTCATCATTGCGGACGAGCCGACGACAGCGCTGGACGTGACCGTTCAGGCGCAGATCCTGAAGCTGTTGCGCCAGCTCTCGGAGGAGCACGGCTCGGCAGTGCTGTTCATCACCCATGATTTCGGCGTGGTCTCGGAGCTTTGCGACAGGGTGGCCGTGATGTATGCGGGCAGGATCGTGGAAATCGGGCCGACGGCGGAGGTGCTCAACGATCCGGCCCATCCCTATACGCGCAAGCTCATAGACTGCGTGCCGATCCTGGGGCAGCCCGCCCGCCGTCTCGACGTCATCGAGGGCATGCCGCCCCCGGCCGACCGTCTGCCGCCCGGCTGCGCCTTTGCCGAGCGCTGCGCTTACGCCGAGCCGCGCTGCAGGCATGGCGAGATCGCGCTCGACGTTCTGGCGCCGGGGCGCGCGGCTCGCTGCGTCAAACCGCTTTGGAGTGGGTCGTGAGGATTGCGGTTCAGGCATCCCGATTGACGCGGACCTTCGGCGGCGGACGCAGCTTTCTCGGCGCGCAGCAGCCCGCCATTCGCGCCGTGCAGGACGCCGTTCTCACCGTCCGGACGGGGGAGACGCTGGGCATTGTCGGCGAGTTCGGGGTGCGGCAAGTCCACGCTTGCGCGGATGCTGGTCGGGCTCGATCGGCCGACCTCGGGAAAGGTCCGGGTGGCCGGACAGGATCTCGCCGAACCTGCGGGCCGTGATCCGCGGTGGCTCGGCCGGCATGTTCAATATGTCTTTCAGGATCCGGTTGCCTCGCTGAACCCGCGCAAGACCATTCGCCAGACGCTGGAAGCGCCGATGCGGCGGCTGCTCGGTCTCGACAAGCCGGCGCGGGAGAAGAAGCTTTCCGGGCTCATGCAGGCCGTCAGCCTCCAGGAAGACTTCCTTCACCGCTACCCGCACGAATTCTCCGGCGGCCAGGCGCAGCGGATCGCGGTCGCGCGCGCTCTCGCGGCGGATGCGCGCATCATCGTGCTGGACGAGCCGGTCTCCTCGCTCGATGTCTCCGTCCAGGCGCAGGTGCTCAATCTGCTCGACGAGCTGAAGGGCGATTTCGGCCTGACCTATGTCTTCATCAGTCACGATCTCAGCGTGATCGAGAGCATTTGCGACCGGGTGGCCGTGATGTATTTCGGGCGGATCGTCGAGATGGGCGATGCGCGGGAGATTTTTGCCCGGCCGCGCCATCCCTATACGGCGCTGTTGATGCGTTCGGCGCCGGCGCCCGGCGTACGCCGCGTCGAAGCGGAGGCGGACCCGGCCGAGCTGCCCGATCCGCTTGACCCACCGAAGGGCTGCGCCTTCGCCGGCCGCTGCCCGGATGCCGACGCGCTCTGCCGGAGAAACCGTCCGCCGCTGGAGACGGTGGACCACCACCGCTCTACGGCTTGCTGGCATCCGCTGGACCGCAATGACTAGCGCAACGCGCGGCCAAGCATGTCCCCGCGAAGTCGGGGATGGAGGTGGGAACAGTTGTGCTAACCTATTGGAATAGATCAGCTTAACCTCGTTCAAATGGACTCACTTGAACGAGGGTTGATCTAGCATTCCGGGTGAGGGGATCGTAAATCGATAGGGTGTCACCCCTCACTCCAACCCTCTCCCAAGGGAGAGCGGGCGACCGGCGTAAGCTGGATCGATTCGGCCTGAAACGAACCCGCGTTAGGCCATGCGGTCCAGCGGCGCCATGTTGGTGTCAGCGCGGCTCGCTGGCGAGGCCCTTGACCGTAGCGTAGGCCGCAAGCAGCAGAACGATTGCGAACGGGAAGCCGGTCGAGACCGCCATGGCCTGCAATGCGGTCAGCCCGCCGCCGAGCAGCAGCGCGATCGCGACCAGCCCCTCGAACGACGCCCAGAATACGCGCTGGGACACCGGCGCATTCACCTTTCCGCCCGCGGTAATCGTATCGATCACCAGCGAACCAGAATCCGATGAGGTGACGAAAAACACGATCACCAGCGCGATGCCGAGGAAGGAGGTGATTTCGGTCAGCGGCAGAAAGGCCAACATCTGGAAAAGCTTCAGCTCAAGCGCGGCGTCCTGGACCGCCGTATAGCCCTGATCGACGATCTGATGAATCGCGGTGCCGCCGAATGCCGTCATCCAGAAAACGGAGACCAGCGATGGGATCAGCAGAACGCAGACGATGAACTCCCGCACGGTCCGGCCGCGACTGACGCGCGCGATGAACATGCCGACAAAGGGTGACCAGGAAATCCACCACGCCCAGTAGAAGGACGTCCAGCCCTGGCTGAAATTAGCGTCCGTGCGTCCGAAGGGGTTCGACAAAGCCGGCAGATATTCGGCATAGGCAACCAGATTGCTGAAGAAACCGGTCAGAATCGCGATTGTCGGTCCGACAAGAACGATGAACAGCAGGAGCAGAGCCGCCAACACCATGTTGATCTCGGAGAGGCGCTTCACCCCGGCATCGAGGCCGGCAACGACGGACAGGAGGGCGAGCCCAGTGATCGCACAGATCAGCACCACCATCGAGGTGTTCGAAACCGGCAGGCCGAAGAGAAAATTAAATCCCGCATTGGCCTGCCGGGCACCGATGCCGAGCGAGGTCGCAAGTCCGAACAAGGTGGCGAACACGGCCAAAATGTCGATGATATGGCCGATCCAGCCCCATATGCGCTCGCCGAAAATGGGGTAGAAAGCCGAACGGATCGTCAGAGGAAGTCCCTTATTATAGGAGAACAGGGCGAGCGACAGGGCGACGACGGCATAGATGGCCCAAGGATGCAGCCCCCAATGGAAGATGGTGGCCGCCATGCCGAGACGGTGCGCTTCCGCCGGATCGCCCGCGGCGGCGCCGAGCGGTGCCCAGTCGGTCCGTACACCGCCTTCGACCACGGTGCCGCCGAGAGAGGAGGTGTAATGCGAGATCGGCTCGGAGACGCCGTAGAACATCAGGCCGATGCCCATGCCGGCCGCGAACAGCATCGCGAACCAGCCGGAATAGGAATAGTCAGGCGTCGCGTCGCGGCCGCCGATGCGGACCTTGCCGTAAGGGGAGACGATCAGAAATAGACAAAGCAGAACGAAAACGTTGCCCGCAAGCAGGAAGAACCAATCAAAGGTCGAGGTAAGCCAGGCTCGCAGATCGCCGAATAGCGGCCCGACGCTTTGCTGAAACGCAAGTGTCAGGAAGACGAAACCGACGATCGTTAGTCCCGAGATGAGAAATACCGGATTATGAATGTCGAGTTCGAAGGGGCCAATCCGCGGGGTAAGATTGTCCTGGCCGATTTCATACTCGGTCTCGATGAGGTTGGCCGGGCCCTCCGGGGCGGGTATCGCCTCGACGCCTAGTTGGTCGGTCATGCTCCCCTCCAAACGGTTTTATTGGAATTGTGAAAACGCAGCGACATGGGAGAGCCTCAGCGGACCAGGAAGACTGATGCAGCCGAGTGCGAAGCGATCTTGCCGCCATGCGAGGGCCAGACATAATCCACCAGGCCCGGAATGTGCGACGCCATCACGACGAGATCGGCGCCGACCTCATTCACCGCAGCAAGCAGCGTATCATTGAGATCGACCGCAGGGTCGTGGCTCATATAGGCCTTGGTCGTGGCATTGTGCCCGTGTAATTCAGCCTGCTTGCGGCCGAACGCTTCGAGCTTTTCTGCAAACTCGACAGGATTATGTGCAATTGAACCGGGGGTAGCTGCCGTCACCGCGATGTAGCAAACCGGGATCTGATAGAGCTTCGATAGATCAGCCGCGGTCTTAAGCGCTTTTTCTAATTTCTCAATGTGCGCAAGATCGACGGGGACCATTATCTGTTTATACACCAGCGCCTCCTCCGTGAGCGGATAACCAAACGGATATTGCATAATAGCCTGACAACAACTCAGGCTAACATAGCTCGCACGGCACCGCGAATAGTTCATTGCCCCGAAGGCGCTTCCTAGGTGCTTGAGCGCGCTTCATTTATCTCGTCTGGATGGAGCCGAGGGAATTGGCGATGCGGGGAGGCTGACGCGGATTAAGAGCGGCAGGTTCGTTGTAACGCTGCGAAGGTCGCAGGATGGGCTTAAGCCAGATCCGCCCCGTAGACGCTCTGCCCGGAAAACCGGATGACCTCGCCGCGCTCGATGCCATGAGTGATCGGCGCCCTGCCCGCGACGTTGCCTTCCACTCTGATGGTAATCCCGTATTGCGACGTCAGGACGCTGCGGATGATGGTGCCGAAGAACCCTTCCGCCGTGTTCGGGACGACAGATGCTTCCTGCATGATGCGGGCGAACATGTCATAGGCGGCGCTCCAGGCGTCCCGGATTTCCGGGGTGAGCTCGGCCCCGAGCAAACGGTCCAGCATGGAAAGGAACGCCTCGCCGAATGCCGAGTAATGCTCCTCCTCAATGTCATAGGACATGTGCCTGCGGCCAAGATCGAGCATATGGTCTGAGATGCGGGCGACGTGATCGAGAGACTTAACGATCGTCGTAAGCATCTGCATGAACTTGGTCTTCTGCGCCGACATTTCTTCAGGAAAGAGAGGGCGAAGCTCAGGCGAAAGGGCGAACAGTTCGTCGTAAAAAATGCGGCTGGCTTCATGAGGTTGCCGGCTGACAAGGTGGAAATTATCCTGCACGAGCGCCACCTGCGTCGGCGTCATGGCCGTGCGCACTAAAAATATATAGCCCCCATATTGCGCCAGGCGAATTTTACTCATTTGCTCTCGCCCCTTATGATCACAAACTTTATTTATTGCTTAAAAAATTTACAGCATCAACACTTCAGGGTAGTCTTTTACGAGAATAAGGGTTTTCCCTAGTCATTAAAATTAACTATATCTTAGATGAAATCCGTACTGCATTAGCGTCTTCGCATACAATACCTGCGACGTAACTTCTTCAGCGCTCGCTGCCGCTCTTGAACAGCGGAGCCAACTGATCTTCCTGGTCGGTGGCATCCAGCCGCGACTGCATTGCATTTTCCGGTTCCGCCTCTTCGTCTTCCGGGCTGAGCATGCCCTCCTGCATCGCGGCGACGACGATGTCATACGCTGTACTCCAAGCGTCCTTGACATCATCGGTGCACTCGTCGCCCAGAGTCTTCTCAAGCGCCCAGACGAGCGCGGACTTCATGATGTCGTAGTCCTCCATGCGCACGCCGTAAGCCGCGTGAAGCTTGCCGGACCAGTAAGCGCCGGGCAGCACTGCGCTATTTGCCGCCTGTGCGGTCACAGGGAGCGAAACGATCGAGCGGAGATGAAGCTGCACCACTTCCGAGATGACTTTCATGAATTTGGATTGCTGCGCTTTGAGATCGGTCCGGAAAAGCGGCTTGATTTCGGGCGCGATCGTGAAAAGCCGGTTGTAGAAGATCGTGCCGAACTGATCGGCGACCGGCTCAATCTTTGCGAAGCTGCGCTGCAATACCCTAAGCTGTGCTGGCGTCATGCCGGTTGCCAAACGATACTACGTTTTTTGTTTTCCGCTCCTGAGTCGCCTGAGAAGCGAAGCCGAGAACATGGTCCCACGGGCGAACAATGCAGTCTCCGAATGCGGACGGGCGTCAGACATGTCTTCCGACCGCCGAGCCCTGAGCGATATGGGTCTAGGTAGCCGTTCACCGCCGCTTGATACCCCGGAAGCTGAGAGTCTAGAAGACTTGCATCAACGAATATAGCGACCTTGGGAAGAAACAGATGTTATTCGGATCCAGAACAACAACACTTGCATACATGTGTGAGCATAAAATTCTAGCCCCTTGCCCCGATCAGCTAGAGTATGGGCAGGTAAAACGCTGATGCAAAATACGCAATACCCCGTATATATCGCCTATAAACTGTCGCTCCGTGCCATCGAGTCACATCCGGGTCAATTGATGAAGGCAGTTTCCTGAGATAAGAACGGGGTATGCATCACCGCGGCACCCTGCCTCGTTCTGCGCTCGGCAAGTCTCTTTTCCCCAAGGAGAATGCGCCTTAAGGTGGTGCTAAGCAGCTTCTCAAATGGCAAATTCGCTTTCATGGACAAAGCAAGCACAGTTCTCCTCGTGACACCGAGCACCGACGACTGGTCGGAAGTCCGGACATTGCTGGCCGAGCAATATGGCTACCGCGTCTTGCAGGTCCGTTCGCCGGCGGAGGCGAGCACGACCTTCGCGGATATTCACGTCGACCTCGTCATTGCCGACGAGGATGAAGACGGCGCCGACGGCGTCAGCTTTCTCTCGGGGCTGCGCATCTCCCATCCCGAAATCATTCGCGTGCTCGCACTCCCGGAGCGTTTTCCGCGGGTCAAGAAGGCGATCTCTCAGGCATCCGTCTACCAGTACCTGCGCAAACCGCTCGACCCGGACCAGGTCGGATTGGTCGTCAAGCGCGGGCTGGAGACACGCGAGCTTGCGAGACGGCACCGCATGCTCGCCCGCGAATTCAAGCTTTCGTCCGACGCGCTGGAATTCGAGCGGCCTCACCCTCCGATACGGAACGGGAGTCTGCGTTTTGAGAAGCTGATCTATGTCAGCGAAAAGATGACCGAGCTGTGCGATCTCGCGCGCAAGGCCGCCAAGACCGACCTTCCGATCCTCATTCAAGGCGAGACCGGCACGGGAAAGGAACTGCTCGCCCGCGCTATTCACTATAATTCCAATCGGCATGCCAGCCCGTTGATGGTGCAGAATTGCGGCGGGATGCCCGATGAATTGCTGCATTCGGAGCTGTTCGGGCATAAGCGCGGCGCATTTACCGGCGCAGTTTCGGACCGGCTCGGTCTCTTCCGCGCCGCTGACGGGGGGACGGTGTTTCTCGACGAGATTTCCGAGGTCTCCCAGACGTTCCAGGTCAGCCTCTTGCGGTTTCTCCAGGAAGGGGAAGTCAAGCCGCTCGGCTCGGACAAAACGGAGACGTGCAATGTCCGCGTCTTTGCCGCATCGAACCGGCCGCTGAAGGATCTCGTCGCGGCGGGGCAGTTCCGGCAGGATCTCTATTTCCGTTTGCGCGGTTTCGAATTCGAAGTGCCGCCCTTGCGCGAACGGCCCGACGACATTCCCGCGCTGGCCGAATTCTTCACCGCCAAGCACAGCGCGGCAATCGGCCGAAAAATTCTCGGCATTTCCGCGAAAGCGCTGGAGAAGCTCGTCGCCTATGAGTTTCCCGGCAACATCCGGGAGCTGGAAAACGAAATCCGCCGTATGCTCGCTCTCGCCAGGGACGGCGAATATCTGACCACGCAATATATGTCGCCAGCGATCCTGGAAGCCTCGGCGCACCGGCATGTCGAACCGGCGCCGCACTTCCTTCCCGAAGGCGAAACGCTGAAGAACCAGGTGGAGAGCCTCGAGCGCCATCTCGTGCGGGAGGCGCTTGCCCGCTATCGCTGGAACCAGAGCCGCGTCGCCGAGGAATTGGGTTTGTCCCGGGTCGGACTGGCGAATAAGATTAAACGTTATGGGCTGGACGAACGGCTATGATCGCTGACGAACAGGACGCCGGATCGGCGGACGACCCCAATATCGTGCCCTTCCCGCAATCGCGCGTCGCGCCTGCCGCCTCAAGCGGCGGATATAAGGATCTTGGAGCCAGCGATCTGGCGCATAGGCTCGGAGCGCCGCGGCATCAGGGGACCGGACATTGGTGCAGCCGTTGCGGCGGCATCTGGTACGGCTATCTGCTGGAGGTCGCCTGTCCGAAATGCGGGGGCCGCGGCGGCTGAGCGGCCATACCCCTGATATTTACCGGAAATTGGAAATCTAGTTTTGAAGTGCAAAGAAACTTTGCATTCTCCGCCGGCACGTTAACCCAAATATATTGCATACAATTACGCGTCAGCCGAATAATTACACCACTTTTTCTTTCTATTTCAGCTTTGGCACGCCCTTTGCTTCTTCGTAGCCGGAAGCACATCCACATCGATGCTTCGGTACAAACTGGAGGAAGTGATGGCAAATCTCTTATGGCTTCAGGGCGGTGCCTGCTCCGGGAACACGATGTCGTTCCTGAATGCCGAGGAGCCAAGCGCGTGCGATCTGGTGACGGATTTCGGCATCAACGTTCTTTGGCACCCGTCGCTCGGCCTTGAACTTGGTGACAACCTCCAGCGCATTCTGAGGGCGCTCACCTCCGGCGAAATGCCTCTCGACGTCTTCGTCTTCGAGGGCACGGTCATCACCGCCCCGAACGGCACCGGCGAATGGAACCGTTTCGCTGGCCGGCCGATGAAGGACTGGGTCGCCGAGCTTTCGGAGATCGCGGGCTACACCGTCGCAATTGGCGATTGCGCGACCTGGGGCGGCATCCCGGCAACCGAACCCAACCCGACGGAAAGCCTCGGCCTGCAATTCCTGAAGCGCAATCATGGTGGCTTCCTCGGTCCGAATTACCGCTCCCGCGCCGGCCTCCCGGTCATCAACATCCCAGGCTGCCCGGCGCATCCGGACTGGATCACCCAGATCGTAGTAGCGCTCGCGACCGGCCGCGGCGCCGATATCGGGCTGGACGATTTCCAGCGGCCGAAGACTTTCTTCACGACTTTCACCCAAACCGGCTGTACACGGAACATGCATTTCGCCTACAAGGTCTCGGCGACCGAATTCGGCCAGCGCAAGGGCTGCCTGTTCTACGATCTCGGCTGCAGGGGCCCGATGACGCATTCGCCGTGCAACCGCATCCTGTGGAACCGCCAGTCATCGAAGACGCGCTCAGGCATGCCCTGTATCGGCTGTACGGAGCCGGAATTCCCCTTCTTCGACCTTGCCCCCGGAACCGTCTTCAAGACGCAGACGCTGATGGGCGTGCCGAAAGATATGCCCGAGGGCGTCAGCAAGGCCGGCTACGTCAAGCTGACCGCCGCCGCCAAGGCCGCCTCACCCGCCTGGGCCGAGGACGACATTTTCGTTTAGGCGCTTCGACCGTCCAACATTTTTTGGAGCAATCCTCATGACCGCCGCAGTTCAAACGCTCGATATTTCACCCGTCGGCCGGGTCGAGGGCGACCTCGACGTGCGCGTCGATATTCAGGATGGCGTCGTCGTCAATGCATGGACGCAAGCGGAGCTGTTTCGTGGCTTCGAAGTCATTCTTCGGGATAAGGACCCGCAAGCCGGCCTTGTGGTCACGCCGCGCGCCTGTGGGATTTGCGGAGCCTCGCATCTGACATGCGCGGCCTGGGCGCTCGACACGGCGTGGCAGGCGGAAGTGCCGCCGAACGCCATTCTCGCCCGCAATCTTGGTCAGATCACGGAGAGTCTGCAAAGCATCCCGCGGCATCACTACGGGCTCTTCATGATCGACTACACGAACAAGAACTACGCGCACTCGCCCTTTTACGAAGAGGCCGTCAAACGCTGGGCGCCGTTCACCGGCACGAGTTACGAGATCGGGGTGACAATTTCCGGCCGACCCGTGGAGATCTATGCGCTGCTCGGCGGACAGTGGCCCCATTCCAGCTACATGGTGCCGGGCGGCGTGATGTGCGCGCCGACTCTGACCGACATCACCCGCGCCTGGTCGATCCTGGAATATTTCCGGCGCAATTGGGTCGAGCCGGTCTGGCTTGGCTGCTCATTCGAGCGCTATGAGGAGATCACATCCTACGACGAGTTCATCGCCTGGCTCGATGAGCGTCCCGAACACGCCAATTCCGATCTCGGCCTGTTCTGGCGGATGAGCGTCGATATCGGGCTCGACGAATTCGGACGCGGGCACGGACGCTATATGAGCTGGGGCTATCTCCCGCATGAGCAGCGCTACAATCGCCCGACCATCGACGGCCGGAACGTCGCGGTGATCATGAAGAGCGGTGTCTATGACGGCCATAGCGATACGCATGAGCTGATGCATCAGGTCCATACGCGCGAAGACACCATTCATTCCTGGTACGACGAGCCGGGCGGCCTGCATCCGTTCGATCGCACGACGGTCCCGATTCAAAGAAACGACCCGGACATGGCCGGCAAATATTCCTGGGCGACCGCCGTCTATCATGACCAGGTCGGCCGCCTCGAAACCGGGCCTCTGGCCCGTCAGCTCGTCGCCGGCGGACGGCACGGCGAGGACTGGCAGCATTATGATCCTCTCCTGGTCGACATGTATCGCAGGATGGGCGGCGCCAGCGTTCTCCTGCGGCACTTCGCGCGCATGCACGAGCTCGTTAAGCTCTATCGCGAGGCCGAACGGAGCCTTCGCGAGTTCAAGCTGAAAGAGCCCTGGTACATCAAGCCGAACGAAAAAGACGGCCGGGGCTGGGGAGCCACGGAAGCGATCCGCGGAGCGCTCTGCCACTGGATCGACGTTCAGAACGGCAAGATCAAAAACTATCAGATCGTCGCGCCGACGACCTGGAATGTCGGTCCGCGCACGGAGAGTGGCGATCGCGGTCCGATCGAGGAGTCGCTGATCGGCACGCCGATCGCGGACCCGAGTGATCCCGTAGAGGTCGGCCATGTTTGCCGCTCCTACAATTCCTGCCTCGTTTGCACGGTACACGCACATGACGGGAAGACCGGCAAGGAGCTCGCGCGTTTTCGGACCGCTTAGCGCTTGATGACAAGCGTCATTCCGTGGCCGGGCGTCCCGATTTGCGGAAGGCCCGGCCCGGGGGCTCCGGGTTGCGAAGACGAGGGTTTTGGTACAGTGGCTTCAACGAACTGGCAGAATGGAGCTTTCGGATATAGAATGCTCTCGTCAGTAACTTCCTGGTGAATGCCCGCCTCTCAAAGAAGAATAATGCATAATGATACTGAGAAAAGGTCATCCTTTTCAGATCTACAACAAAGATCCGCCGTTATTCGTGGCGTTAGACTAAGTTTGGCGCTAGACTAGAGCGGATCTGACTTTGGAGGCAGGAGAAGGGTATTGGAAATATGTGGAGCAACGCCCTTTCAGAGGTCGAACACCCTGACTTGCTGAGCGAAATCGCTGAAATGCTTGAGCGAGGACTTGAGACGCAGGTCGAGCCCTTTCCGGAAACGGAAAAAGAGTTCGCCGATATTCTTCTCGAGCTGCGCAAGCTCGATCCGAACGATCTGGAAGGGAAGCTGGTCATCGGCGGTTTCGTCGATCATCCCTGGGGCCCCGATCAGCAACGCTGCATGGAATGCATGTACTACCTGGTTCATAGGAAGTGGTGCGACCTGCCGGAACTCTCCGTGCCTGTAGAGCCCGATTGGTGGTGCCGGCTTTGGAGGATCTGACTGATCTTAAGCCGTCGAAATTTTGGAGAGAGCGGCCATGAGCGTGGATGTCGTCGCCGAGCGCAGGCAAATCTGGAGTTTGCTTTCGAGCGGATTGGAAACCGAAGTTTTTCCAAGAGCGGATACGCATGAGGACGTTCAAGCCATCGTCAAACGGCTGCAGACGGAAGGGTGGGACCTGCAATCGAAGCTGGCGATCGCAGGATTTACGCTGACGCCAATCGAACACAATGAGGTGGAGCAATCCTGCAAGACGTGCATGTATTACGCCATTCGCCGCCGTCAATGTGTGCTCCCGGAACTCGATTTGCCGGTCGAGCCTGAATGGTCCTGCCGGCTGTGGCGCATCTGAATTCCGATGACGGGTGGGCCGCGATCATTGCCTGCGGCAATCCCAATCGCTGCGATGACGGAGCCGGACCCGAAGTCCTGCGGCTTCTCATGCTCGATCAAAGCGACGGCCGGATCGGAAATGTCCGCCTCCTCGATGCCGGAACGGATGGCATGGCGGTGATGTTCGCCGCTCAAGGGTGCGAAATGCTCATCATCGTCGATGCGTGCCGCTCCGGAAGCGACGGCGGCGCCATCTTCGAGGTTCCGGGCGGCGAACTTGAGCAGCCTCCGCCGGGCGGCTTCAATCTGCACGATTTCCGCTGGGACCACGCCCTGTTCGCGGGACGCAAAATCTTCCGCGAGGGCTTTCCGACTGACGTCACCGTCTTTCTCATCGAAGCCGAAGCGCTCGATTTCGGCATCGGCCTGTCGAGCAAGGTCGCCGCGGCAACCCGGCAGGTCGCGGACCGGATTCGCGAAAAGATTGCGGCACGGGAGGCGGTGGAGGGAAGCGATCGATGACAGCTGATCCCGCGTCCGTGCATTTCAAGGATGGCCGCCTTTACGTCGCGCGCCCCGCCTATGACCGCTATTTCGCCGAATGCGAAGCGGTGATCCTGCTGCGGCAGGACAAGGATCTCCTTGTTTTGCCCGTCCGTCATGCCGCGTCCGGCGGCTATATGCTCAAGATCCGCAATGTAGCCGGCGATCGGGTCGTCAGCGCGGCGGATTTCTTCCGGGACCAGGGACTCGATGACGATACGGCCTGGCAGGGCAGCTATTCCTGGTGCGAGAGGCAGGGTGGCCTGCGCTTATACGAGCTTTTCCTCATGTAAACAAACTTAGCGATATGCATAATCAATTGACGGAAGAACTCGAAATAGCTTAGCGTTCTAATAAGAAGCTTTCTACTCAGCCTATAGGGAGGAGGTTGAAGTGGCCGCTGATCTTTCTCAAGATCAGTATGCTGCGGCATTGGTAGTCGCCGAGGACGAATCGGTGACCAATGCCGAGCGTGCAGAGATGCTCATGGAAATCGCCATGGGCTTGCAAAACCGGCCAAAAGACGCATCCCAGCTCCATGCCGCCGTCGAGCTTTGCGGCAAGGCCCTCGACGTCTGTCCCGAAGACGATGGGCTCTTAAGGGCGCGCATCACCGCCCGAAAGGCGACCGCCCTGCAGGCGATCCCCGGCGACGATCCCACATTCCTGGAGCAGGCGCGCGACGCTTACCGATCGGCGCTGCCGACCTTCCAGGCGGAAGGCGGGCCGGAAGAGCTGGCCGAGCTTGAGATGAATCTCGGGCTTGTTCTGCAAAGCCTCGCCGGCATGAACCGCGCGCGCATCACCGACGCGATCTCCGCCTATCAGCGCGCGCTGCGCACGTTCGACAAGCAGTGCTTCCCCCAGGAATACGCCATCCTTCAGAACAATCTCGCCACGGCCTTTCTGTCGATTCCGCTGAGCGATGAACGCGGCAAGATGCGCGAGGCCCTCGCCGTGCAGGCGTTCGAGGAGGGGCTGTGCGTCGTCAATCTCATCGACCACCCGACCGAATACGCCATGCTGCAGAACAATCTCGGCAATGCCCTGCAATATGCCTCCTCGGCGCATCAGGTTGTGAACAATCTGAGGGCGCTCGAAGCCTATGACGAGGCGCTGAAGGTCCGCACCCGCGAGGCGATGCCGGTCGAATATGCCAACACGCTGACGAACAAGGCCAATTGCCTGCAAAATCTGCCGGACGACCCGAAGCAGCCCGAACATGGCAACCGCGCAAATCTGGTCCGCGCCCGAGCCCTGTACGCCGAGGCGCGTGAGCTCTTTACGGCTTTCGGAGACGGCGCCAAGGCGGCCATCGTCTCCGAGGCCGCTTTTCAGTTGGAACGCGAATTGATGAATATGCCAGCGGGCAATGGCGGCCCGCCGCCGCCGGGGAAGGGGTGACGTGGTGCGCAGATCTCCAGGGGAGCATGAGCGATGATCGAAGGACTGTCCGCATATCCGTTCATTTGGCCTCTTGCGCTTCTGGCGATCGGAACCGTTGCCTCGCTGATCGGCGGCGCACTGTCAGGCTACACGATCGCCGGCCGGGACCTCGGTGCCGAGGTCTCCACCCAGATCGGCGGACTGTTCGGCATGCTCTCCGGTATTCCGGGCATTGCTCTGGCGCTCCTTATTCTCGCTTTGATGGCTTGAGGAGCGGCCAATGTTCTCGATGGCAAGGAATGCGCTGGTGCTCTTCATCCAGGGGCGGCTCTTTGCCGAACAGGGAAAGGCCGTCGCCCTGATCGCAACGGGCATCATTATCACCGCGCTCATCTGCGTCGGTCTGGCGCAAGCCGGCGCGCCCCTTTGGGGGGCCGCTCTCATCGCCGGTTTTGGCGGTGGGAGTCTTCAGCCGGTTCTTTTGAAAAAGATACGTTTTCGCTGAGATTGTGTCATGAACGCGCTCGAAAAGGCGCCGGTTCAAGCTGATGATCTGTCGAAGCTGCTTGAGGATATTGAGCGGCTCGAGGTAATCTTTGAGGACTGGGACGACACACCCCAGCGCGCGATGCAGGCCTATCGGGGGGCGATCGAAGCCCTGCACGGAGAAGCCATTCGCCGCCTGGTCGGCGCGCTGAAGAGCAACCCGGCCGCGGCGGCCGCGATGAAGACAGCCGCCGCCGATGAAGTGGTTTACGCCGTCCTGCGCCGCCACAACATCATCAAGCCGACCATCGCCGAGCGCGTCGAAAATGCGCTGGAGGGCGTTCGCCCGATGCTCGCCTCGCATGGCGGCGATGTCGAACTGATCCAGGTCGATCCGCCGCGCATCGAGGTGCGTTTCACCGGGGCATGCGATGGCTGTGCCGCATCCGCGCTGACCTTTCATGCGGGCGTGAAAAAAGCGGTCGAGGATGCCTGTCCGGAAATCACCGAGATCATCCAGACCAAGGGCCGTGCGGGCGGCGCGAAGAATGGGGCGAACTTCGTCAGCCCGTTTGCGCTCAATGTCGCGGGCGACTGGCTGTTGGCCGGACGGCTGAACGACATTCCCGAAGGCGGCACCCATGCGCTGTCCGTCAATGGCGAAAAGCTCCTGCTGTTCCGCCGCGGCTCGATCGTCTCCTGCTTTCACAATGCCTGCGCCCATCTCGGCTTTCCGATTCACGACGGCGCAGTTGAAGACGGTATCATCGCCTGCCCACATCACGGCTTCCGCTATGATCTAAGAACGGGTGAATGCCTCACCGCGCCGGAGGTGCAATTGCAACCGCATGCGGTGCGCGTGATCGGCAATCGCGTGGAAGTGAGGCTTGCCAGATGAGAAGTCTCCCTGCGCCAATCCTTCTCGAACGCTCCGCGCCCTGATCCGGCGCCGCAGGACATGCGTCCCCTGCCCCTCCTGTCCTCCGAGGGGCCGCATGTCATGCTTGGCGGTCAGCAGGGTGCGGACGGCCTTGCCGCTCCCGTCAAGCCAAGTGCCGACAGCCTGTTCGGGCCGCGCGGCGCTTGTCTTGCGGAGGCAAAGGGCCCGCTTTTTATCGCCGATACAGGGCATCATCGCCTGATGATCTGGAAAGAGTGTCCCGGCAGCGACGGTCAGCCCGCCGATTTGCTCATCGGGCAGCCGGATTTTTCCTCTGAAGGCCGCAATGCGCGGAGCGCGATCGGAGCGGCGACGCTCAACGTGCCGACAGGCGTGGCGGCGGCTGACGGCGTTCTGGCGGTGGCCGATGCCTGGAACAACCGCGTTCTGATCTGGCATGGCTATCCGGTCCACTCCAACCAGCCGGCGGATCTCGTGCTCGGCCAAAGCGATTTCGAAAGCGGTCTCGCCAATCGCGGCCGCAAGGAGGCCGGCCCCGACACGCTCAACTGGTGTTACGGCGTGACGATCGCGGATGGCCGGCTTTTTGTCGCCGACACGGGGAACCGGCGCGTGCTGGTCTGGGACCGGATCCCTGAGCGCAGCGGCACGCCCGCCGATCTTGTCCTCGGGCAATCGGACTTCACCTGCCGCGACGAGAATGCGGGCGAAGGCGTGAACGCGCGCGGAATGCGCTGGCCGCATGCGATCGCCTTAGCAGAGGGCACGATCTTCGTAGCCGATGCCGGCAATAACCGCATCATGGTCTGGCGGTCGCTTCCGACGGCAAACGGCGCGCCATGCGAATTCGTCCTCGGTCAGCCAACGCTGAGCGAACAGGAGAATAACGGCGCCGCTTACTATCCGAGCGCTGCGACCGTCAACATGCCCTACAGCGTTGCGGTGCTTGGGGAGCATATCGCGGTTGCCGATACCGCCAATTCGCGGCTGATCGGCTTCGATCTCGACGCGCTCCGTCTCCGTATGGGCGCGGGCGCGATCCGGCTCACCGGCCAGCACGGCTTCTCCGACAAGGGCGACAATCGATGGACGCGACCCTGCCGCGACAGTCTCTGCTGGCCCTATGGTATTTCCGCGTGCGGTCGGCGGCTCGTTGTTGCAGACTCGGGGAATAACCGCGTTCTCTTATGGGAGGCGGCATCATGAACACGCAGCCTCAGACCGCCGCGCTTGAGCCCGTCGCCATCGAGATCCGCGTCCAGGGCCGTGTGCAGGGCGTCGGCTTTCGTCCGACCGTCTGGCGCATCGCCCGGGAGCTGCATCTGGGCGGCGAAGTGCTGAACGATGCCGAAGGCGTGCTGGTCCGATTGCTGGGGCCGTCCTGCGCGGTCATGACCTTCATCGAGCGTCTCCACAGCGAGGCGCCGCCGCTCGCGCGCATCGAGGGGATCGCCTCGCGGCCCTATGACGGGCGGCTGCCCGGCATGTTCCGCATCGCCGAAAGCGTCAGCGGCGCCGTGCACACCGAGATCTCGCCGGACGCGGCGATCTGCGAAGCCTGCGCGGAGGAGGTGCTGAGCCCCTTCGAAGGCCGGTATCGCTACCCCTTCACCAATTGCACGCATTGCGGCCCGCGTCTCAGCATCATTCACGGCGTTCCCTACGACCGCGCGCAGACGACCATGGCGTCCTTCGATCTCTGCGAGGCCTGCCTTGCCGAATATCGCGATCCCGCCAATCGCCGCTTTCATGCCGAGGCGATCGCCTGCCATAGCTGCGGACCGCGCGCCTCGCTGATTCGTCTCGATGGCGGCGTGGTCAGCTTCGATCAGCATTCCATGCTCGATGATGTCGATGCGGCCTGCAGCCTTCTGCAGAAGGGCGAAATCGTCGCCATCAAGGGCCTTGGCGGCTATCAGCTTGCCTGTGATGCAACGAACGCGGAAACGGTGGCGCGGCTGCGGCGGCGGAAGGGGCGTGACGCGAAACCGTTCGCGCTGATGGCCCGCGATCTCGATGTCATACGGCGCTATTGCACGATCAGCGCCGAGGAAGAAGCCGCTCTGACCAGCCCCAAAGCGCCGATCGTGATCTTGCGCGCCAATGGCCGTGAGCGGCTGCCAGGCGCCGTCGCGCCAAACATTGCGAGCCTCGGCTTCATGCTGCCGACGACGCCGCTTCACCTCGTCATGTTGCGCCGCATGGATCGCCCGGTGGTGATGACGAGCGGTAATATTTCGGAGGAGCCGCAGGTCATCTCCGACGAAGGTGCAAGGGACAAGCTGGAGCGGATCGCCACCTATGCGCTGATCCATGATCGCGAGATCGCCAATCGCGTCGATGATTTGGTCGCGCGCGAAATGGATGGCAGGCTGCGGCTGATCCGCCGGGCGCGCGGCTATGCGCCGTCGCCGCTCAAACTGCCGGCGGGCCTGAGAAACGGGCCCGACATTCTCGCGGCGGGCGGCGAGCTGAAAGCGACGGCTTGTCTGGTCAAGGACGGTGCGGCCATTCTGACCCAGCATCTGGGCGATCTGGAAAACGCTGCGACTCTAACCGATTACTGTAAGACGATCGGGCTCTTCAGCGCCATGTTCGAGCATCGCCCGCAGGCGCTCGTCACCGATCAGCATCCGGACTATCTCTCGACCAAGCACGCAGCGGACTGGTCCCGACGGGACTCGCTGCCGCTCATTCAGGTGCAGCATCATCACGCCCATGTCGCGTCCTGTCTTGCCGAAAATGGCCGGTCGTTGAATGCGGCGCCGGTGCTCGGCATCGTGCTGGACGGTCTCGGCCTCGGCGATGACGGCGCGATCTGGGGCGGCGAATTCCTGCTTGCCGATTATGACGGCTATGAACGGCTCGGCTGCTTCAAGCCGGTGGCGATGCCGGGCGGCGCGCAGGCGGTGCGCGAGCCGTGGCGCAATCTCTATGCCCATCTCATGGCCGAAATGGGCTGGACGGAATTCGAGATGAACTTCGCCGGGCTGGAGCTGTGCGCCTATCTCAGGGACAAGCCGCGCGGCACGCTCGACGCAATGCTGAAACGCGGTTTGAATTCGCCGCTTGCGTCCTCCTGCGGCAGGCTGTTCGATGCTCTGGGCGCTGCCCTTGGCATTGCCCGCGACCGGCAGTCCTATGAGGGCCAGACCGGCGCCGAGCTGGAGGCCATGGTGGACGAGAAGACGCTGCGCAACACGGGCGAGGACCGCTATCCGATCACCATCCCCAATCTGCCGGGCGGCGGCATTCCCTATATCGAACCGCTCGGCATGTGGCGCGCCGTGCTCGGCGATCTGTTGCTCGGGACGCCCGCGCCGGTGATCGCGGCCCGTTTTCACACCTGGCTTGCCGGCTCCGTGATCGCAATGACCCAGAAGCTTGCGCGCCGGGACAGCCCGGACGGTCCGCGCTTTGCCACTGTGGCGCTGAGCGGCGGCTGTTTCCAGAACCGCATCCTTTTCGAAGAGGTCAGCCGGCAGCTCGAAGCCCACAAGTTCTGTGTGCTCAGCCATGCGCGCATTCCCGCCAATGACGGCGGCCTCGCGCTAGGGCAGGCGGCGATCGGCGCCGCGCAGCTCATCCGTGCTCAAACAGAAGGCCAAGGAAAAGCATCATGTGTCTTGGAATTCCCGGCCGCATCGTGAAGATAGAGGACGCTGCGAAGAAACTGGCAACGGTCGACGTCAGCGGCGTCAAGCGGCAGGTGAACATCGCCTGTATCGTCGATGATCGGCACCCGCCCGAGGCCTGCGTCGGCGACTGGGTGCTCATTCATGTCGGTTTCGCCATGAGCCGGATCGACGAAGACGAGGCGGCGCAGACACTGCAAATTCTGACTGAACTCGGCGAAGCGCAGGAGGAGCTCGCAGCGATGCGGCTCTCCGCAGCGGAATAGGAGACTGCCCATGTCCTCCGAAAATGATCTGCAATCGCTCTATCCGTTCCTGCACGGCAAGCAGCAGGACGCGGCCCAGCTCAATACGGCGCTTCTGCATTCGGTGGGTGAGAAAGCCAAGGACTCCCGCCAGACGAATGAGGCGTTCTTTTCCGAACAGGCGCAGATCCTGGTCGATGCCGCCAATTCCGTGGCCGATGTCTACCGCAAGGGCGGGCGGCTCTTCACCATGGGCAATGGCGGGTCGAGCTGCGATGCCTCTCACATCGCGGTGGAGTTCGTCCATCCCGTCACCGCGGGCCGCCCGGCGCTCGCGGCGATCAATCTCGTCGCCGACATTGCCATGGTGTCGGCGGTCGGCAATGATGTCGGCTTCGAGCACGTCTTCGTCCGGCAGGTCGTCGCGCAGGGAAAGGCCGGCGACGGGCTCATCGGCATTTCGACCAGCGGCAATTCGGCCAATCTGATCACGGCCTTTGCCAAGGCCAAGGAGATGGGAATGGCTACGATCGGCCTGACCGGCGGCGATGGCGGCAAGATGAAGACGTGCGGAGCGGTCGATCACTGCCTCGTCGTGCCCTCCTCCTCGATCCACCGCATTCAGGAATGCCATGTCACCGCCTACCACATCCTCTGGGATCTGGTGCATACGCTGCTCGCGGACGAACGCGGCTCGGCGGCGGGGAAGGGAGCGGCAGCATGAAATATGTCGATGAATTCCGCGACCGCGAAAAGGCGGCCGTGCTGATCAAGGAGATCGAGACGCTCGCCGCCTCGATCGAGATCACCAAGCACCGCCCGATCAACCTCATGGAGGTTTGCGGCGGCCATACGCATTCGATCTTCCGCTACGGCATCGAGGGGATGCTGCCCGACACGATCGAGCTGGTCCACGGGCCGGGCTGCCCGGTCTGCGTGTTGCCGATGGGCCGTGTGGACGACTGCATTTCGATTGCCGAACGGCCCGAGGTGATTTTCACAACCTTCGGCGACGCCATGCGCGTGCCGGGCTCGAAAAAGAGCCTCCTGCAGGCGAAAGCCGACGGCGCGGATGTGCGGATGGTCTATTCGCCGATGGATGCGCTGGCGATCGCCCGCAAGAATCCCGAGCGGGAGGTCGTCTTCTTCGGCATCGGCTTCGAAACGACCATGCCGTCAACGGCGCTCACGATCCTTCAGGCGGAGACGGAGGGCATCCGGAATTTCTCCGTCTTCTGCAATCACATCACCATCGTGCCGACGATCAAGGCCATTCTCGACAGCCCCGACCTGCATCTCGACGGCTTTCTCGGCCCCGGCCATGTCTCCATGGTGATCGGCACCTCGCCCTATCATTTCATCGCGCAATATTACAAGCGGCCGATGGTCGTCGCCGGCTTCGAGCCGCTCGACGTGCTACAATCGATCTGGATGACGCTGAAGCAGATCAAGGAAGGCCGCGCGGAGGTGGAAAACCAATATGCGCGCATCGTGCCGGATGAGGGCAACGCCGCGGCGCTGGCCGCCGTCTCGAAAGTCTACGAGCTCCGCGAATTCTTCGAATGGCGGGGGCTGGGCTCGATCGACCATTCCGGTGTGAAGGTCCGCGAGGCCTACGCGCATTACGATGCGGAGCGCAAATTCACCGTTCCGAACATCAAGATCGCCGATCCGAAGAGCTGCCAATGCGGAGAGGTGCTCAAAGGCGTCATCAAGCCCTGGCAATGCAAGGTGTTCGGCACGGCCTGCACGCCCGAGACGCCGCTCGGCGCGCTGATGGTCTCCTCGGAGGGCGCTTGCGCGGCCTATTTCCAATATGGCGGGATCAAGAAGCAGGCGGGGGCGGCATGACGGTGATCCCTTTCGCGCGGACAAGGCCGCTTGGGCGGGTCCATGTCCCGACGGTGACGCTCGCGCATGGCGGCGGCGGCAAGGCGATGCGCGATCTGATCGATGACGTGTTCGTCGCGCCTTTCGAAAATCTGACCCTTGCCCCGCTCGAAGATCAGGCCCGCATCGACCTCGATATATTCGGCGCTCTCGGCGACCGGCTAGCCTTCACGACGGATTCCTTTGTCGTCGATCCGCTGTTTTTTCCCGGTGGGGACATCGGCAAGCTCGCCGTCTACGGCACGGTCAACGATCTGGCGGTGGGCGGCGCCGTGCCGCTATTGCTCTCCTGCGCCGTCATCATCGAGGAGGGTGTCTCGATCGACCTGTTGCGGCGCGTGACCGGCTCGATGGCGGAAGCGGCAACGGCGTCGGGCGTTCAGATCGTCACCGGCGACACGAAGGTCGTGCACAAGGGCGCTTGCGACAAGCTGTTCATCACGACGACCGGCATTGGCGTCATTCGCAAGGGGCTCGATCTCGGCGCACACCAGGCACGGCCGGGCGACGCGATCCTCGTGAACGGCCTTCTGGGTGATCACGGCGCCGCCATACTCGGCGCACGAGGTGACATGGCGCTCGAAACGCCGATCGAAAGCGACTGCGCCCCGCTGCACTCGCTCGCTCAGGCCATCCTCACCGCCGCTCCGCATACGCGTCTGCTGCGCGATGCAACGCGCGGCGGCGTCGCGACCGTGCTGAACGAGATTGCCTCCTCATCGGGCGTGTCGATCGAAATCGATGAAGAGCTCACACCCATTCGCGACGAGGTGAAAGCATTCTGTGAGATCCTTGGTCTCGATCCGCTCTATCTCGCCAACGAAGGCAAGCTTGTCGCCGTCGTTCCGCCCGAGGAAGCCGACGCCGCCCTCGCGGCGATGCAGGGCCATGTCCTCGGCGAAGGTGCGCGTATCATCGGCCATGCGGGCGAAGGGGAGGACGGGCGCGTCACCATGCGCACCTGTTTCGGCGGACGCCGGATCGTCGACATGCTGGTGGGCGAACAATTGCCCCGGATCTGTTGAGGCCGATGGGATGGAAAGTTTTCTCGCGCTTGGATTTCTGATCGGGATGGGACACGCTCTGGAAGCGGATCATCTCGCGGCCATCGGGGCTATGGCTTCCAAGCGGCAGTCGCCAAAGCGGCTCATGTTTCTCGGTGCGGCTTGGGGGCTGGGGCATACGATAACGCTTTTTCTGCTTTGCTCCGCCGTCATCGTTTTTGGATTTGTGCTCACCGATCGCGCGGCCGCGACGCTTGAATTCGCTGTTGGCGCAATGCTCGTCGTTCTCGGTTTGGGTGTGCTGCGCAGGATGCATCGGGCAAAGGTGCACTTCCATGTGCATGATCACGGCGACAACCGCCGGCATATCCATGCCCATAGCCATCTGATCGCGACAGTGCCGCACGGCGAGGATCCTCACGATCACGCTCACCCGAAAGGTTTTCCCCTGAAGGCTTTACTGGTGGGTCTGGTCCATGGCGCAGCCGGATCGGCAGGCCTTCTGGCGCTCGCGCTCGCAACGTCACGGGATAGTTGGATCGCGATCTGCTACGTCCTCGCGTTCGGCATCGGTTCGCTCTTCGGCATGGCCGCCCTGACCTGCGCGGTGGCATGGCCATTTCACCGCGTGCAAAATAGCGCCACATGGCTCCATCGTGGGCTTCAGATCGGGATCGGTTGCGTCGCGATCGTGCTCGGCCTCAACGTCATGCTCGAAACGGGACGAGCGGCGTGGGGAGGCTTGTGATGCATGAGCTGGGTATCACGCAGAACATCGTTTCGATCGTGGCCGAACACGCGAAAGGCCGGCCCGTGAACCGGGTCGTCCTCGAAATCGGCGCGCTGTCGGGCATCATGACCGATGCGATCAGCTTCTGTTTCGATGTCGTCGCGAAAGGGACGCCTTTGGAGGGCGCGACGCTCGAAATCCGGTGCATCGAGGCGCGGGCGCGTTGCCGCTCCTGCGGAACCGAGTTCGTGCAAGAGGCGCTTTTCAGCCCCTGCCCCTGCGGTTCGCATGGTGTCGCGCGGCTTACCGGTGAGGAACTGAAGATCAAGGAATATGAACTCGCTTTGGCGTCCGAGGCGGCGCCGGAGCATGGTCTGGCGGCGGAGCGCTGATGCCCGTGCCGACACGAGGAGGACGACATGTGTGAGAGCTGCGGCTGTTCGGAAGGCGCAAAGGCGACGGTTGTCAATCTGATGACCGGCGCGACGACGGAAATCGCCCATGATGATGGCGCTGCGGGCCACCATCATCACGAGCATGAGCATGACCACGGCGACGGTCATCACCACCATCACCACCACGATCACAGCCATCACGGACACGGTCACACGGTCGAGCTCGGCCGGGCGATTCTCGAGAAGAACAACGAACTCGCGCAGCGCAATCGAAGCTGGTTTCAGGGGCGCGAAATCCTCGCGCTGGATTTCGTCAGCTCTCCGGGCGCGGGCAAGACGACGCTGCTCGAGCACACGATCAAGGAGCGCAGCGCAGCACATAATTTCTATGTGATCGAGGGCGACCAGGCGACAGCAAAAGACGGGGAACGGATACGCGCCGCGGGGGCGCCCGTCGTTCAGATCAATACCGGCACGGGGTGCCACCTCGACGCAGACATGGTCTCGCGGGCGGTCAAGGAGCTGAAGCCCGCCACCGGGTCGGTTCTGCTGATCGAGAATGTCGGCAATCTCGTCTGCCCCGCCATGTTCGACCTCGGCGAACAGTGCAAGATCGTCATCTTTTCCGTGACCGAGGGCGAGGACAAACCGCTCAAATATCCGCACATGTTTCTCGCGGCCGAACTGATGATCATCAACAAAACCGACCTTCTGCCGCATGTGGATTTCGATCTTGCCGTGGCGACGAGCTATGCGCGCGACATCAATCCGCAGATCGAAGTGCTGACGCTGTCCGCGCGCACGGGTGAAGGCGTGCAAGCCTGGCATGACTGGCTGGAGACCAAATGCGCGGCGATGAAGGACACCGCCTTCGCCTGAGCGACTGCAGGATCAGCTTTAGCTTAGCGGAACCACGCGAGATGCTTATTCGTCGCGCCGGACTTGATCCGGCGCCCAATTCTCTATTCCTCACGCATTGACGTTGCGGATAGGCCAAATGGCCCCGGATCTCCGCTTCGCTCCGTCCGGGGCGACGTTCATTTCCACCAAACATGATCCTGCGTTAATGAAATCTTGCGGCCCATCATCGCGTCGCCTCCTGATAAGGGAGAGAGCGGCATGGCGAGCCGTGCTAGCGCAGCGCGTAGGCACTTTTCGTCGTCGTCCCGGAAGCCCATAGGGCTATCCGGGATCCACTCGCGGTTCGGCAAGCACCGGGCCGGATGGAGAAGCAAGCAGGCCCCGGCTCGCGAACCTTTACGGTGAGCGACGCTTGTCTGGTCGCGATCAGCAAGACATCGCGGCAAGCGCTCACTTTGGGCCGGGGCGACGCAGAGTGTGTGGTTTCGCAGAGGTCTCCAACGGGGGGAGGGAGCAAAGCGAACGCTTCCACTTCAGGTGAACAAGCCTAAGGGCGGCGCGATCGAGGCGCGGCCGCGCTTCGATTTTTTTCATCACAAACGAAAACCGATTTCGCTCTGGCGTGACCAACCAGATGTGAGCCCGTGATATCCGCCGCAATGAGGTGGCGAGAAGAGGCGGGCTGGAACACTGGAGAAATCAGGAGTCACGTTATGAAGAAGAGTGGGATCATCCTGGCCGCGTCGTTCTTCTCGACAGCCCTTTTGGTCGGCGCGCTTCAAACCGGTTCGGCCAATGCTGCGCCGCCGGTTCAGCCGCAGGCGCAGATCGCAAAAATCGTGAAGGCTGACGCCGTTCAGGAAATCGGTTGGCGGAAGCGGCGCGTAAGGCGTTTCGTCAGACGGCATCTGCATCCATGGCGCTGGTGCAGGAACCATCCGGTCCGTTGTCACGGTCGTGCCTGGCGCTTTCGCCCCGGTTACGGCGTCGGCTATGCGGGAGGTGGTGCACTGTGTCACCGGCATCTGTTCTCAGTGCTTGGCATGGGACTTCACGCGCGCGTCCGCTGCGATCATCGGCACTACCGTGCCTATCGTAGCTGGGAATTTGCCCGCTGATGGGTGATGAATTCGGCTGAAAGCCCCCGCGCCCTTTCCCGCGGGGGCTTGAGCCCAGGCGACGATCAGAATACCGACCGCCGCGCAAATTCATTGGATGATTTTTCGCAAGATTTCTTCCGGACCGGATCTCCGAGGGTGGTAAACTCGACAAGGCCTTTCGAAAGTGACCGGCCATGGACCAGGCAATTGACGATCGAACTCTGATTGCTCGGATCGCTGGAGCCGACGAACACGCGATGAGGACGCTGTTCATTCGTCATCACGGCCGTGTGCTCGGTTTCGTTCGACGCCTCCTGCGCAATGAGGCGATGGCGGAGGAGATGGCCAACGAGGTTTTCCTCGAAGTCTGGCGCGGCGCGAAGAGCTTTCAGGACCGTTCGTCGGTCTCGACCTGGGTTCTGTCGATCGCGCATCATCGTTGCCTGAACGTGCTGAGGAAACGCCGTGAGGCAAGCTGGGACGAGAACGACGCCGTACAGATCGCCGACCTTCGGGACGATCCGGAGGTCGTCGCTCAGAAGGCGGACAAAGGGGAGGTGCTTCGCAAATGCTCCGACGCGCTGCCGCCGCTCTATCGCGAAGTCATCGACCTCGTTTATTACCACGAGCTGTCGATCAAAGAAGTCTGCGATGTTCTCGGGCTGCCGGCCGGGACGGTGAAAACCCGATTGTTCAAAGCGCGAAAGCGGCTCGAAGAAATGCTGAAGGAAGCAGGCGTTGACCGGGGATGGCCATGAACACGGATACCGACCAGCTCTCAGAGCGCGATGAAATCGAGATGCTGTTGCCGTGGTACGTGATCGGCAAGCTCGAGGAAGCCGATCGCCGGCGGGTCGAGGCTTATCTCGCCCGGCATCCGCAAATGCGCGAGCGGCTGGAGCTCAGCGCGGCGGAACAGAGCGAGACCGCCTTTCTCGCCGCGCCGCTGGCCGAGCCGCCGTCAGCCGCCACGGTGGATCTGTTCATGTCCGAAGTGGCGCGGCTAAAGGCGAAACAGCAGCCGGCGGGAGCAGGGGCGATGTCCCGTGTCGAAGCTCTCGGCGCCTGGATCGAGGACAATCTGATGGCGCTGCTGCTCACCCCCATGCAGTGGCAATGGGGCAGAGCGGTCGCCGCGCTTCTCATCTTCATTCAGGCCATCGCGATTTTCGCGCTCATCGTGTCGAGGCCAGCGGAAGACTACTACCCCGCCGGCGGCTCTCAGATCTCCGAGCCGGGCAGCTATGTGCTCGTCCGCTTTGCCGACGAAGCGCCGATGGCCGAGCTTGTGCAGACGATGAACGCGCTGGACATGACCATTGCGAGCGGTCCGAAGGCAGGCGGGCTGTTTACGGTGCGGATCGGGCCGAAGGAGATGAGCGAAGCGGATCGCAATCGTGCGATCGCAGCGCTTAGAGGACGGACGGATCTTGTGACCTTCGTCACAGCCAGCAAATAGAACTCCGATGCATGGTGACCTTGCCCTGAGCGAGCGGAAGTGAGGCGCTATGATCAGATCAGCGAACTTTGGCTTCCTCCCCACAAAGTTGTCTGCGGGTCGACGGCTGGTGCTTCTTATTCTCGCGGCCATCATCGGATATGTGGTGATCGGTGGTGCCGAACGGGCCGGAGCGAGCCCCATTGCTTCGGCTGCAATCCAAGCCAATTTGGATGAGACCGCCGCTCAGGTGCAGCTCTTGCTCACCGGACCGAGAAGGCGCGCCCATCGGCGGAGATTCCGTCGTGGGCACGGACATAGCTTGCGCCGCCGGAACAGGCATAAGCAGGCGTACCAACGACCGAACCGCCGGCCGGATAAGGGGCCGGGTCACACACCGCACCAACAGGCGGAGAACCGTCCCGATCACAAGCCGGATCTTCCGGACCATAAGCCCGATCGCCCTGACGGCCGGCCTCAGCATGGGCCGCGCAAGCATGTCGTTTGCATCGGCGGCAGGGTTCAAAAAGGCGCATGCCGCTGCCGGCGGGCAAGCGCTCGGAAGCGGATTCGCGGAGCGGTCTTTGGCTGCGCTCCGGGCGGCAGCCGGCCGATCCTGCCGGTCCCGCCGACCGCGGTCGCCGCAGCGCCCCTTACGATACGGCTCGCATCGGACGACCGGCCGCAGAATTCCGCCGAACGCGCCGCAGATTCTACCCCCGCCGCTCGCGGCGCCAGCGCCCGCGTCGGTTCTGCCCCTCTTTATGCCGGATCAGGTGCTGGCGACGGTCGATCCAGCGAGCGACGAGGCCGTCGATCAGCAGGTCGCGCAGGCCTACGGCCTCGAAATCCTCAGCCGCTCCGCGCTTGATTTGCTCAGCTCGCGGCTCGTCCTGTACCGGATCCCGGATGGCCGCACCGTTGCCGCAGTCGTCGGCACGCTCGCCGGCGATCCGCGCGTCGGCGCGCCGCAACCCAACTATCTCTATCGGCAGCAGGGCGGATCGCAGTCGCCATCCGAGGTGAGCGAAGCGGACGAGCTCCAATATGCGATCGCCAAGCTCCGCCTCCGACCGGCGCGCTCTGTGGCGAGCGGGCGCGGCATCCTCATCGCGGTGATCAACTCCGAAATCGACAGCACCCATCCCGATCTGGAAGGCGCCGTCGCGGAGAAGTTCGATGCCACCGAAGAGAAGTCCGGCAAGCCCGGCGACCATGGCACGGCAATCGCCGGGATCATTCGTGCGGGCGGGATCCTGGAAGGCGTTGCGCCGGATGCGCAGATTCTCGGTGTGAATGCCCTCTCGCCGGTCGGCGTGCGCGGATCGATGGCGGCCACGACGGCGAGCCTCCTTCGCGGCATGGATTGGGCCATCGGCAAGCAGGCGCGTGTCATCAATCTGAGCGTTGCCGGTCCCGGTGACGATCTGCTGGAGCGCGGCGTCACGACGGCGGCGGGCAAAGGCGCGATCATCGTGGCTGCGGCCGGCAATGGCGGCGCGAACGCGCCGTCAGCTTACCCGGCCGCCTATCCGGAGGTGATCGCGGCGACCGCGACCGATATTGGCGACAAGCTTTACGTCGAAGCCAACCAGGGCGCTTATGTCGAGATTGCCGCCCCGGGCGTCGATGTGCTCGCGCCGGCCTTGGACCACGCGCATCGGCTGCAATCCGGCACGTCCTTTGCGGCCGCGCATATCAGCGGGATCGTCGCGCTGATGCTCGAACGTGACCCGGAGATGACGCTCGACGAGGTTCGCGCTTCTCTCATGGGCGCGGCAAGAGATCTGGGAACGCCGGGCCGGGACGATTTGTACGGCGCCGGATGTGCGAACGCCTTTGCATCGCTCAGCCGCATGCGCGTTTCGACGACGACGCAATAGGCATCGCCCCGGCACGTTTCGCCGCCGCCGGGCCCGCTTCGTCAGGCCACGTGGACCTGGTTCCTCGCCAGGGCCGCATCGACGGTCGCGACCGTCTCGTTAATGGCAGGGTGCTCCATGCCCAGCGACCGGCCGATCAGCTGCACCAGCTTGTCGACCCGCTCGATCATGGGCTGGCCCGCCATGACGGCGCGCGCGACGGAAGACGGCTTCAGCAGGTTTTCGGCGGCCTTGGCGTATTTCTCGAAGGGCACGTGATCGGCCGGATCGGCGCCGAGCCGCCGGACGATCGCATCGACATGCTCGTAGATCGCGCGCGACATTTCGAGATCGCCATGCACCGCGTCGCGGATCGCCACCGCCCCGCCCCGCGTGATGCAGCGGTAATTACCGGTCAGCAGCATGCTCCATTTCGCGAGCGGGACGAAGAGCGACTCGTGCACCTTCAGCTTCACCGGCACGTCCTTTCCGTCGAGACGGACGGCGGCGATATCGGCCTCAAGCCTGGCCAGCATCTCATTGCACTTGGCCTTGCCGAAAGCGGCGGCCTTGAAATTGGTCGGCAGGCCGACATGCAGCACATTCGGCTTTTCCTCGGGCGGACGGAAGGCCTGCGGATCGGGCGAGCAGAGCGACATCAGCTCCGGCTGGAACCGCTCCCAGACCCGGGCATTGTTGTAGGCCAACTCCAGCCGCGACGTATCCAGCTTCGGAATCCGCTTCAGATAGGTCAGCGGCGGCATATTCATGATCGACAGGCACGGCAGGCGGGCCTCGGCGATGCGGACGAGCAGCGTCCAGATCGCGTGGACGCAATATTGCGGCTCCTGCATGGCGAGGACGACCAGATCATAGGCCGCTGGGTCCACATTCTCCGGTGCTTTGGCGTCGAGCGCGCCCGGTAGATCCGGCGAAAGAATTGCGCGGTGATGCTCCTCGCCCTTCAGCTTGATGCGCACCTCGGTGCCTTGCTCATTGATCAATTGCGCCGTCGCTTGCCGGCAGACCAGCGTCACGTCATGACCGGCCATGAGGAGCTTGGTGCCGAAAAGTGAGCCGTAGGACGCGCCAAGTATCAGGACTTTGTACCGCATTTCTCTGTTTCCACCCTTGATTGCCGATCGGAGCCGACCGGCTGCTTTCTCCATTCGGGAAAGCTAACATCACCGAGACGGATCCTCACCACTTTTCGGGTTTATGTGTTGCGTGTTGGTGCAACACCAGCTTAATATTGTAATGTTGTAAATGAACGGAATGAAGTGAACGGTGCGTAAGACCTTCGTTGGTCCGCGGCTTCGCCAATTGAGGCGGGCACGGAAACAGACCCAGGCCGAGATGGCCCGGACGCTCGGCATCAGCGCGGCCTATCTCAATCTTCTTGAGAACAACCAGCGCAGCCTGTCCGTGCAGGTCCTGATGGCGCTCTCGGACGCCTATCATGTGGACTGGCGCGATCTCGTCAAAGACGAGACCTCGAACCGGGTCGCCGATCTGCGCAATGCGCTCCAGGATCTGGCTTTCGACCAGGAAGCCCCCGATCTGCAGGAACTGCGCGCCGCGATCGACCATGCGCCGCGCCTCGTCGGTCACTTCCTCCAGCTTTACCGCAGCCACCACGCGGCTCTGGACAAGATCATGCGCCGGGGTAGCGAGCTGGCGCCGGAGGATCTGCTGGCTTCGTCACCCGAAACGATCATTCATGATTTTTTCCGCGACCATTCGAATTATTTCGACCGGCTGGAGGCCGCCGCGGAGGAATTGCGCGCCGCCGAACCCTGTGAGGCGGACGATGTCTATGCGGTCCTCAAATCCCGATTGCGCAAAGTGCACGGGATCATGGTGCGCACGCAGTCGGTCGAGGAGATGAGCCAGGCCCTGCGGGTCTACGATCAGGAGGCTTCGGTCGTCCATCTCTCGGAGGCGCTCGATCACCAGAACCGGGTGTTCCAGCTTGCGCATGTGCTGTGCCTTGTGGAGCTGCCGGACCTGCTGAGCGAGCTGACGGCGAACAGCGGCGTCACCTCGGAAAGCGGTCTCGCCCGCTGCCATGTCGAGCTGGCGAACTATTTCGCCGCCGCCTTCCTGATGCCCTATGAGGCGTTCTTCTCAACGGCCGAGCGCACGCGCTACGACATCGACCGGATCTCGGCCGCGTTCGGCGTTTCCTTCGAGCAGGTTTGCCACCGGCTGACGACCCTCCAGCGCAAGGGCGCATCTGGCGTGCCGTTCTTCTTCCTGCGCGTCGACAAGGCCGGGAACGTTACCAAGCGGTTCAACTCCACCTCGTTCAATCTGGCCGAATATGGCGGCGCGTGCCCGGTCTGGAACATCCACACGGCATTCCAGGCCCCCGGCGTCATCCTGCCGCAATTCGTCGAATTGCCGAATGGCGAGCGGTTCTTCACCATCAGCCGCACCGCCGACCGGCCGGTTTTCAGCCGGGAAACCCAGGACCACCGCCTTGCTTTGGCACTCGGATGCGAATTGAAATATGCCGACAGGATCGGTTATGCCGCCGCGTTCAATCTCGAGGACGGCCAGCTTTTCAGCCCGATCGGCATCAACTGCTATCTGTGTCCCCGCCAGGCCTGTTCGCAGCGCGCGCACCAGCCGCTCTTCGTCGAACTGCCGATCGACACGAACCGCCGCGGCAACACGCGGTATGAGAGTTGAGGATGCAGCCGTCTGACGGGTTGGCTGCTGCACTCAAAATTCGACGTTTACGGCGACGCCTTTGGCGAGGGCAATGTCCACGACCTTATCCGCTACCGCCAGATCCTGAAGCCCGACGCCGGTGCCGTCGAACAAGGTGATTTCGTCCTCACTGGAGCGACCGGGATGGTCGCCATTGATAACCTTGCCGATGGGCGTGATGTCCACTTCGGCGATCAAGCCCATGCCGGCCGCGTGCTGGCATTCACCGATCGACACGGCCTGCGCCACCTCGTCCGTGAAGAGCGTCGCGGCGGCGACCAGCTCGGCATCGACCTCCTGCTTGCCTTTGGTGTCGGTCCCCATGCAGGCCAGATGTGTACCGGCCTTCACCTGGGCGCGCTTGAGAATCGGCGCGAAGCTGGAGGTGATGGTGATGATCACGTCCGCCTCGGCGCCGAGCCGGTCCAGATCGACAGCCTCGAAGGGAAGCCCCGCTTCGCTCGCCGTTTGCTCAAGGCGCGGCAGCATCTCCGGATGGAAATTCCAGCCGATCACCTTCTCGAATGCGCGCTGCTCGAGCGCCGCGCGCATCTGGAAGGCCGACTGGAAGCCGGCCCCGACCATGCCGAGGACCTTTGCGTCCTTGCGCGCCAGATGCTTGATGGAGACGGAAGAGGCGGCGGCGGTTCTGAGCGCGGTGAGATAGTTGCCGCCGACGATTGCTTTCGGCCGGCCGGTATCGGCATCGAATAGAAAGACCGTAGACTGATGGTTCGTCAGCCCCCGGTCCTCATTGCCCGGCCAATAGCCGCCTGACTTCAGCCCCAGAACGAGGCCGGCGCGGTCGAAGCCTGACTTGAAGCCGTAGAGCGCATCGGCGTGGCCGATCGCCTCGCGGATGACGGGGAAATTATAGGCATCGCCACGCGCCATCGCGCCGAACACCGCTTCCACCGCCTCCAGAGCCTCGGCTCTGCCGATGATCTCCCGGCAGGTCTCTTCCCTCACAATGATCATGGGCTCGCCTTTGCCTTAATAGGCCTTGCCGCGGGCGGAGACCGGCCAGACCGCCTCGACCTTGCCGTTGCGCACGCCGACATACCAGTCATGCACATTGCAGGTCGGATCGCAGTGGCCCGGCACCAGCCTCAGCTTCTCATTGATCTTCAACACGCCATTCGGATCGGAGATCACGCCGTGCTCATCGGAGCATTTGATGTATTTGACATCATCGCGCCCATAGATCACCGGCAGCCCGCTATCCACCGACTGCGCCTTGAGGCCCGCATCGCAGATCGCCTTGTCCGGCTTGGCATGGCTCATGACGCTCGTCAGGATGAACAGCGCATTTTCCCATTCGCCCTTGTCGATCCGCTTGCCTTCCTTGTCGAGGATGCGGCCATAATCGGCGTCCATGAAAGCATACGAGCCGCACTGCAACTCGTTATAGACGCCCGAATTGCCCTCGAAATAATAGCTGCCGGTGCCGCCGCCGCCGACAATGTCGCACTCCAGCCCTTCCTTCTTCAAGGCCTCGACCGCGTCCTTCACCATCGCCACGGCAATGTCGATCTTCTCCTTGCGGTCCTCATATTTGTCGAGGTGCTGCATGGCGCCCTGATAGGCCTGAAGGCCTGAGAACTTCAGCCCCGGCGCGGCGTCGATGGCCTTGGCGAGTTCCACGACTTCGGGCGTCGTGGTGACGCCGCAGCGTCCCGCGCCGCAATCGATCTCCACCAGGCACTCGATGGTGGTGCCATGCTTTTGCGCCGCAGCCGACAGATCGGCAATGTTGGCGAGGTTGTCCACGCAGACGATGGTGCGCGCTCCAAGCTTCGGGATCTGCGCCAGCCGGTCGATCTTGGCCGGGTCGCAGACCTGGTTGGAGACCAGCACGTCCTTAATGCCGCCGCGCGCGAAGACCTCCGCCTCGGACACCTTCTGGCAGCAAACGCCGCACGCGCCGCCAAGCTCCTGCTGCAGCTTCGCCACGTCCACCGATTTGTGCATCTTGCCGTGCACCCGGTGGCGGACGCCCATCTCCTTGGCGAGCTGGCCCATCTTCTTGATGTTGCGTTCGAGCGCGTCGAGATCGAGGACCAGGCAAGGCGTCTGGATATCGGCCTCATCCATGCCGACCACTGCAGGGACGTCATAGCCGACCTCAAGATTGCTGAGATTTGCGGGAGCGTTCATTGTCTCGTCTCCTAAAGCGTTTTCAGGAAAAGTGGAAACCGGTTTCCGTCCGAAAACGCGACAAAATCAAAAAGATAGAGTTCGGTTCCGATTGCGTCGGAACCGAACTCGGGGTCAGGTCTTCAGCCAAGGGAGTTTGTCCAGATCGACATTGCCGCCGGTGATGATGACACCGACGCGTTTGCCGGCAAAGCGTTCGCGATTCTTGAGGATGGTCGCGAGCGGAACTGCCGACGACGCTTCCATCACGATCTTCATCCGCTGCCAGATGAGCCGCATGGCGTCGATGATTTCCTGCTCGCTGGCGGTGAGGATGTCGGTCACGTAGTTGGACACGAAATGCCAGGTCAGCTCTTTCAGCGGCACCTTCAGCCCGTCGGCCACGGTAACGGGGGCGTCATCGGCAATGATGTGGCCGGCTTTGAAACTGCGATAGGCGTCGTCGGCCTGCTCCGGCTCGGCAGCATAGATTTCGACCGAGGGCGCAATGTTCGACAGGGTGAGGCAGGTGCCGGAGACCATGCCGCCGCCGCCGATCGGCGCGATGACGGCGTCGAGTTCGCCCAGATCCTCGATCATTTCCTTCGAGCACGTCCCCTGTCCGGCGATCACCCGCGGATCGTTATAGGGATGAACGAAATCCGCGCCGGTTTTGGCCTGCACTTCGGCAAACACCGCCTCGCGCGAGGACGTCGATGGCTCGCATTCGGTGATCTGTCCCCCATAGCCTATTACGGCGTCCTTCTTGGCCTGCGGCGCCGTGTGCGGCATAACCACATAGCAGGGGATACCGCGCCGGCCGGCGGCGTAGGACAGCGACAGAGCGTGATTGCCGGATGAGTGCGTGGCGACGCCGCGCTTGGCCTTTTCCTCGCTCAGACCGAAAACGGCGTTGGACGCGCCGCGCGCCTTGAACGCGCCCGCCTTCTGGAAGTTCTCGCATTTGAAGAAGAGCTGCGCGCCCGTCAGCTTGTTCATGAACGTGCTGGTCAGCACCGGCGTTCGATGAATATAGGGCTCGATCCGCTCGTGAGCGGCAAGGACGTCGTCATAAGTCGGAATTGTCAAACTTTCGGGTACGCTGCGGATGTTCATGGCGATCTTCACGCGGCTTGATTTTGAACGGTCTTGAAACTGTTGCGGTAATAGTCCTGAGCGGCGGCAACGCCCGAGCCGAGACGGATGGGCAAGCCGAGATCCGCCAGGGTCATCTCCGCCGTGGCGATGCCGCACAGCGCCATGACGTCGGTCATCGAGCCGAGATGGCCGATACGGAACACCTTGCCGGCAAGCTTGCCCAGCCCGATGCCGAAAGCGACGCCATATTTTGAGGCGGCATGGGTGGCGACCTTCGTCCCGTCGAAGCCCTGCGGCATGAGGATGGTGCTGACGGTGTCGGAATAAAGCTCCGGCTCCTGTGCGCACAATCTGAGGCTCCAGACGGAAACGGCTCTGCGCACGCCCTCCGCGATGCGGAAATGCCGGGCAAAGACATTGTCGAGCCCTTCTGCCTCCAGCATCCGGATCGACACGTCCAGCCCGCGGATCAGGTTCACCGGCGGCGTGTAGGGGAACCCGCCATTCTGGTAGGAGCGGAGCATGTCGCGGAAATCCAGAAAACAGCGCGGGCATTTCGCCGAGGCCATGGCCTCTTTCGCCTTCCGGCTGATCCCGAGGATGGCCAGACCGGCGGGCAGCATGAACCCCTTCTGCGACCCGGTGATCGCGATGTCGACGCCCCATTCGTCCATGCGGAAATCCATCGAGGCGATCGAGCTGACGCCGTCGACGAAGAGCATCGCCGGGTGGTTTGCGGCATCGAGTGCGCGGCGCACGGCGGCGACGTCGCTACGCACGCCGGTGGAAGTCTCGTTATGCGTCACGAGAACGGCGCGGATCGAATGGGCGTTGTCGGCTTTCAGCGCCTTCTCGAACTGATCCACAGGCGCGCCGCGGCCCCACTCTTCCTCGATGATCTGGACCTTGAGCCCGTGCCGGTTGCACAGATCGATCCAGCGCTCGCAGAACATGCCGTAACGGCCGGTGAGAACGGTGTCGCCGGGCGACAGGGTGTTGGTGACCGCCGCTTCCCAGGCGCCCGTGCCCGTCGCCGGGAAGATGATCGTCTCGCCGTGCTGCGTCTTGAGAATGCGTTTGACACCATCCAGAGCCGGCTTCAGCATCTCCACGAACACGGCCGAGCGGTGGTCGATCGACGGATAGTCGATGGCCCGGCGCAGCTCTTCCGGGATATTGGTCGGTCCGGGAATGAAAACCGGATTCTGCGTGGACATATATTTGTCTCCCATGATTTCCTCGACACCAGATGAGGAACTTTTGTAGAGGTTAGCTTGCGGGAAGCGGAAACACAATTTTTTTGAAATATTTTTTCAGGATCCGAAAAATTCTACTATCCCTATGGAATTCAAGGCGATATGATTTTTTCGGACTGTGAAAACATATTTTGGAAATTGCGAGGAGCTGGCTGTGGACACAGCAACCGTCAAGCATCGCGGCCGTCCCAAGGCCTTTCATGACAAGTCGCAGGACGCGATCATCCAGTCGCTCGACCGGGCGATGGAAGTGCTCAAAACGGTCGCTTCGAGCAACGGGATGTCCTTGACCAGGATCGCCGAAGCCGGGGGACAATCGGCTCCGACCTGCTACCGCATTCTCACGACGCTGAAGAAGCACCGCATCGTCGAGTTCGACGAGACGAACCAGCTTTGGCATATCGGGCTGGAGACTTTCCGGATCGGCATGAGCTTCGTCGGGCGGACCCGCATCGCCGAGCAAAGCCGCCCCGTCATGCAGCGCATCATGAGCGAGACGGGCGAGACCGCCAACCTCGCCATACTCGATCGCGGCGAGGTGATCTACATCAGCCAGGTCGAAACGCATGAGCCCATCCGCGCGTTTTTCCGCCCCGGCACGCGGGGACCCGGCCATGCGTCGGGGATCGGCAAGGCGATCATGGCATTTCTGCCGGAAGACCGGGCGCGTGCGTCGTTGCCGGACGAGCTTCCGCGCTACACCGCGAACGCGATCACCACGCGTGAGGCATTCATGGCCGAACTCGCCGCGATCCGCCGCCGCGGCTTCGCCATCGACAATGAGGAGCGAACCGAGGGCATGCGCTGCATCGCTGCGCCGGTCTTCAATGCCTATGGCGAGCCCGTGGCGGGCGTCTCGCTGTCGGGACCGTCGGTTCGCGTGAAACCGGAGCGCGATGCGGAGTTCGGCGCGCTGATCAAGCACGCCGCCGACGAGATCACCCGCACGACCGGCGGCGTCGTCAAAAGCCTTGCGAGCTGACCGTTCCAATATGCGCTGGTCGGTCGTCAGCCAAGTCATTAAAATTGCTGATGCCCAGGGGCGGAATTGAACCACCGACACGCGGATTTTCAGTACGGTGACGCTCCAGTAAAGTAAGTAATATCAATCACTTAGTCAGATGCCCGTTGCAACTTCTTCATCACAATGCTGCACAGTTCGCCACCGATCTCCGCAAAATCCCCGCATAGAATAGCACGACAGAATCTGGGCCGGTATAATTCGTGGAGCCTCGCGATCCAGAGACGTTTCCGAAGATGCAGCCGACCCTTCGTATGCAATTCCAACAGCATGACCTGAGTCAGCGCATGATGCTTGGCACCGGTTTCATTGCTGCGGCCGGGTTCGCATTCGTGCCCATTGCGGCCAATCTGCGCTTCGGTATTTCACTCGCCAGCACGCCATTCGACCGCGTCATTTACGGAACGCTTTCTATTGCAGCCGATCTCATGAAGATCGCGTTGCCATTGATGGTGGTGATGCTGTGGCGGAAAGCGAACCCGATATTTGCCGGGGCAGGGGCGGCGTTTTGGCTCGCTGCAATGATATATTCGATCTCCGCAGCGCTTGGATTTGCGGCCGATACCCGCAGTTACACCGTCGCTTCGCAAGATAGCTCGATCAATAGCAGGAAAGCGTGGGCAGCGAAGATTATCCGCGTTGAAAATCGATTGAGTTGCCTCGGAACGCCCCGCCCTGAAAGGGTCGTTGAGGCGGAAATCGACAGCTTTCTCCGAACACCCGGCACTGACGACTGCAAGGTCATCAACGGTCCGGTGACAAGTGAGATCTGCCCCAAAGTTGACCGGTTGCGCAAAGAACTCGCCGCTGCGAAGGAAGCCGCGTTGCTTGAAGCGGATCTGTTAGCGGATCGAAGAGCGTTATCTAAATTGCCGCAAACCGCCGCAGTGGCGGATCCGCAGTCGGCGACACTGAACCAGATCACCGGAATTGATGAGGAAGCAGTCCGCACAATAATCGAGTTGATGATCGCGGCTCTTATCGAATTCGGGAGCGCGCTGGGCTTCACTCTTACAATCCTTGCGTCCTGCCGCTCAGATGCAGAGCAGGAAGCGAAGGCGTCAATGGAACTGGCTCAGGTGACGTCACACGCTGAAAGACGGTTGGCATCGAAGGCGGGTTATCCACTCGAAATTGCCAACATGTCCGACGATCTCGTTACGCGCTGGGCTTTGGATCGTCTGGATATCGTCAGCACGGGAATGATCCAGGCCGAGGATGCTTTCAGAGATTTTCGTGATTGGTGCGTAAGCCAGCATCTGCAGCCTCTAACGCCGCAAATGTTTGGACGGCGATTCACCAAAGTCCATGCGGGAATGGGCGGGAGAAAAGTGAGAAGAAAAGGCCGCGCCTATTATGAAGGCGCGGCTTTCCAGAACAAGTCGACATTGGCAGCGCGGTCCGCTGGGGACCAGGAGTTGGTAGCCGGCTAATGCGTCGATGCTGCTGCTGCCCTCTCATAATTTGCGGTGCGTGGAGCGGATTGCCTTAATCCCGCATTCTCCGGATGAAGCAGTAATCTGCTGCGGGTTTGTGGCGATTCAGTTGTTATGATCAATGACTTGAAGCAGATCGCGCGAGGCCGTCATGGAGAACCCAGCGGATGAATTGGTCGATGGCCCTCTTCGGCTCGATTTCGACCGGCGGCTAAAGCTTAAGTTCCATGGTTGCCGGATAACATCGGACGCCGGGCTGCTCGCCTATCGCGAGCTTGACGATGCCCTAGGTCTCAGCGCCATGGCGGGCGACGTGCTCGCCGATGGTTGGCAGAGCGTGGTTGGGCGGGTCGTGGCGCGCTATCACGGTAAAGTCTCGCGCCTCTATTTCCGTGCCGATGCCGCCTTCGCCATGCCGGGGGGGGGGTACGAGTTCCTGGAAGCCGAGGGGATCAAGTATGCGATCCGGCTTCCCGCCAACCAGGTCCTCCAGGAGAAGATCGGCTATCTGCTCCGGCGCCCAGTCGGGTGGCCTCCCAACCGTGTGCGGCGTTTCCATGCCAGCTTCCGCTATCAGGCCGCGAGCGGTCCGAGGTCTTGATCCCGCGAACGATGTTCGCCGAGGTGCTGCGGCTGATCGCCGAACTCCGGCCACAGCCGCCATCAGCTATTGCCCAAACCCGCTAATGCGCGCATCATCACGCCAACGAGACTGTTCATCTGGTGGATGTCGGCTGATACCAGTTAATTTTTGTCTCCACGACATGAATAATACAAAAATAACTTGAGGACCCAATCTGCACATGTGGTCCCCGAATAGCAGACACCACGCTGTGGAGGAAAAGATCGAGACTTGCTCACTTCAACAAGGCTTGATGTGATTGCTTGGCCGTGTCGTAAAATGGTACAAATATTTTTTTGTAAGTGCAAGAATCGGAGGCGGTAGCATGTCAAGATGGGGTGCAGTTGCTACGTTATCACTGTGTTTATACTTAGTGCCAACCGCTGTCGGGGCCACAGTGTGGGAGATGACTTTAAAAGGCTCCTCATGGCTTTATGATTTTGACGGGGAAAAGATGGTGCGTGACAGTCAAGTCGATAACGTCGGCGGCAAGGTTGCGCTTTGCCCGATCCCAATCAGAATGGAGGAGGGGTATTATTACATGATGCCGGACTCCCAGCTATACGTCTTGCGTCGGGATCTACGGCCAGGATACGTCAAAATAACAAATCCCAAATACGAAAATGTTTGCGCCCAGTTATCCGGTCCGGACGAAGAGAATCCCGACGAATAAGTTGAACCGGATTTCGGCTTGACGCCCATCAAAATATAATGGCGTCTGGATTTTTCTGGACGCTACCCGTTTTCAGTGTCCATGCAATTGCTAAGCTAAGCTAAGCTAAGCAAAGTAAGAAACTGCAATGGAACTGCTTCTAAAGGATCCCTGGTACCTCCGCAGACGTGCCATAATGGTGGTGCCTTGGGATTCACAATGGCGTGCCCCCCAACAAAGCGTTCCGAACTCATCGTTTATCAGTTTAGCAAGCGCATTGGCGCGGGATGACAAACGGAAAACCGGATTTAATCAGAGCTTATTTGACGGACCTCCGTTGAAAGCATGCGCTGTCGGATCAGCCGAAGTAAACGCCAGAAACCATTTTGCCAGCTCATTCACGGCCTGCACACGAGCTTCCGGCAGGCCGGATTTTGAGCGCATTTCTCAATGCCGCCCACGCCAAGCTCCCTTCGGAGCATGAATCACGGTTTGTCCAATTTGCGTCGACACGGCAAAATGTAGGTGAAGCCGCGGAACTGGCTGTAGTCGATGGACGCGTCAAACGGCACCAATCTTACGCCACGGCCGGAGGGGCGCGCTGCATTGCGAGACAGTAGATAGAGCGGGTCGATTAACCGCGACGCCTCGTTGGTCCAATATCGCGTTCCGTAATCTCCGACGCTCCATTCGATCGTTTCGTCGTTCGTGACCTCGTACACTTCCCAATGAACTTCAGGCAAATATCTTGCTTTGCCACCCGGGCGGTCGACGATCCCGATCGGCTGTCCCCGTTTGACCCGCTGACCAGTTTTCAAGTGGCGGACATCGCGGTATTTCAAGTGGTTGAATTCTGAATAATAAAACGGTGGGCCAGTACGCAGATTAAGATCCCCGCGCGAGTGGCGAATGAGCAGCGCACCTTCGCTACCCCAGCCCCAATTGGCTTTCCAGACCGCTTCGACCGTACCGTCAGCCGGCGCAAGCACCGCTTCGCCCAAGCGGCCTCCATCGACGCCGGAGTGCGGCTCGCTGCGGCGTGAACCATCAACGTCACGGTAGCTTGCGTATAGGGATGTCAGCGGGCTGCAAGAATATTCACGCGGGTAGATCGGATACAAACCGGTTTTGGTAATCCCGTACCCCTTTCTAGGGGGGCTATCTGCGCGCACTGCCATCAAAGAATTGCCGAATAATGTCAGGCCGATTGCAGAAGAAAGCGCATACCACCTCGCCGCGGCCCAGATGAACGTTGTTCGCATTGTGCCGCCGATCGTCCGACTATAACTGGCCCGATACTGTTAGCGCCGGCGCCAAAGGTGCTCAGCCGATATTTCCAAGGGTGCCTCAAAAAATCACGGCGATGGTACCCTTACGGCACCTCCCCCTGCAACATGGCTATCTCCTCAGATATACGCTTGCCCCGATCTTTGCCGGCTATCCGCCGGTCATAGCAGGGCGACGCTCCCGCATGGCGCACCCCAAGAAATGTCCGTTATTCTCCGCGAAACGCGCGTGACGGTGAGCAGGAGATGCTCGCAGTCCGATCTCCGGGCTGTGATCCAGTTCACTGAGCCAGCCGCCAATGTTGCCTAAACAGGGACTCAAGTGCTGGCTGCGCAAAGTTGACGATCCCCTCTTCCTGCAGCCAAAGCGCCCTAGCTGGAGGATCAGCCATTGTCTTTGTCCCTCGATATATCCCTCAGGACGCACCAGCCGTTTGCCTTTCAGTCAGACGCTGTCGCGGAAGCGACTGGCCCCGGGACGCCCCTTCAGTACAATGATGATATCCAGATTCACTTCGCTTTTGCGAAAGATTTTCCGACTCTTTTGAGAGATGAAGACATCCTCGATGATCAGGATTGGGCCGATATTTCGCGGCAGCGTAATCGTGAACTGCGCCGCCGCGCCATTGCCACCCGCGTGTTGTTGCGCAAATCGCTGAGCGAATTGTTCAATGGCAAGGTCCAGCCCACGCAATGGCGCTTTGTCCGGACCAGCTACGGCAAATTGGTCATAGCCGACGGGCTTCCCCGGGTCCATTTCACCATCTCGCATACGCGGGGCGCATCCGTGATTGCAATCTCGAAATCTCGGCTGGTCGGCATCGACATCGAAGCATTGGACAGCGAAGTCGACAACGAAGCATTGGAGACCGGTCTCTCGCGCCGCGAGCAAATCATCGTCGGCCGTTTGGACCCCTGCGACCGATCAAAGGCGTCGCTGAAACTTTGGACCCTCAAGGAGGCCTACACCAAGCTCATTGGTATCGGCCTTTCAGCGCATCTGCCGAGCTATGAATTTCTCTCGGATCCGGCGCGGCCGGGTCAATATTGCGGGACAGAAGAGCACGCGCGCGAAACCCGTTTCGAGACTTGGTTTACGGAAAGCGGGCATGGTATATTTTGTGTATCGGTCGCGAGGAGCAACCACATTCAATAAAATTTCTGAAGAGTCCCGGACCCGGTGTGGGACGTTTGCATTGCAGAGAATGTTTAGGGAGAGTGATATGCAGACCCCGCGTGCGGATTTCTCGGACCACACCGGCAACCAGCCAATTTGTCCGCTATTGCATGAATATTTTGAGCGCCAGGTGCCGTTGCGCGCGGATCACCCGGCGATCTGCTTTGGCGATGAATCGCTCACCTATGCCGAGCTTGAGTGCTACGCCAATCAAATCGCACGAGCGTTGCAGCGTCGCGGTGTGGCAAGCGGCGACCTGGTCGCAATCTACCTGAAAAAATCGCAGCGCATGTTTGCGACCATGCTCGGCATTCTCAAGGCCGGCGCCGGCTATATTCCGATCGATCCGCGCTTCCCGCTGGAGCGTATCAGGGACATTCTGAGCGATTCGGGTGCCCGCGCCTTTGTAAGTGAAGGTGCGCTCGGAGATGACATTGACGGACAAATCGAGCCAACAATACTGCGCCTGGATCGGGACGGCGAGGCAATTGCGGCAGAGTCCGGCGAGCGGCTGCCCAAGGATGCCGATTTGACACCGGCCAATCTCTGTTACGTCATCTATACATCCGGATCGACAGGTCGCCCGAAAGGCGTCATGCTCGAGCATCGCAATGCAGCGGCCTTTGTGGAAACACTCACGCCCGTCTATCAAGTCACGTCCGAAGACCGCATCTATCAAGGGTTCTCGATTTCCTTCGATGCGTCCGTCGAAGAGATCTGGGCCGCATTCGCGACCGGCGGCACGCTTGTCGTGCCAACGGAGGAGATCACGCGTTCGCCCGCCGACGTCGTCGAATTCATTACGCGATACAACATCACTTATTTCTCGACGGTGCCGACATTCCTGTCGATGATCGACAGTGAGCTCGCTTCCGTACGGACTCTGGTCCTCGGCGGCGAGGCTTGCCCGCCTGAGCTGGTAACGCGATGGGCAACGCAGGGCAGGCGCATGCTGAACACTTACGGCCCGACCGAAGCGACCGTCGTTGCCACCTACTGGGAGTGTCGACCGGGCGCGGTCGTTACGATCGGCGGTCCCATGCCAGGCTATACGACGTATGTGCTCGACGAAGAGCTCAGGGAGGTCGGGCCCGGAGAAAGCGGACAGCTCTTCGTCGGCGGGCCGGCGGTTGCGCGCGGCTATATGAATTTGCCCGAACTCACGAATCAATGCTTCATCGAATACCGGCCTGAAGGTAGCGATGGGCCGCCGGAGCGCCTGTATGGGACGCGCGACCTGGTTCGCGTCACTGAAAACGGCGAGTATCAATTCCTCGGCCGCATGGATGGACAGATCAAGATTCGCGGCTTCCGCGTCGAGCTATCCGAGATCGAAGCGGTGCTGGTTGAGCATGCTGACATCAAGGCAGCGGCGGTGACGGTCTTCGAAGACGAGGGCCTGAAGGAACTTGCAGGCTATGTTGTGCTCGATGCCGGAAAGGGCGATCTTGATCGTAATTCAGTCGCTGATTTGCTGCGTGGCCGAGTCCCCGATTATATGATGCCGATGTATCTCGACATCGTCGAGGACTTGCCCGTCATGACCAGCGGCAAGGTCGATCGGCGCAGCCTCCCGCCGCCGACCACGCTCTTAACGGAACATAATCGTTCGGTCGTGGCGCCGGAGAATGAGCTGGAGCAGCAAATCGTCGAGGTTTGGCGGGAGTGCTTCCGCGTCTCCGCAATCTCGATCGAAGATGATTTCTTTGCTGATTTGCAGGGACACTCGCTCATGGCCGCCAAGGTGACCCGGGCGATGCGGGAGCGTATCGGGCTGACGCACTTCTCCGTCCGCGACATCTACCGGCATTCGACCGTAAAGGAGTTGGCGCGGTCGCTGGAAGATATCGTGGGGCCGGGCCGCAAACTTTCGAAGGGCCGGAAGGAGATCCGTGGCCTGACGGCGGCCGAGGAGGCCTTTAACAGCGTGCCGGTGCGCGAGCGTCAGACCGTTGTCGCGCTTCAGGCCGTCACACTTCTCATTTACTACGGCATTGCGGCGGCGCCGGTCGCCTACGCCACGATATTGATAGCCAGCGTCTTGCAAGGCCAAATGGAGTGGACGGCGGCTGCGGAGCAAGCCACCATCGTCACCTTTTTGGCTTGGCCCAGCATGTTGGCGCTAACCATCGCCCTAAAATGGCTTGTTATCGGGCGATACAAGCCTGGCCACTATCCCGTCTGGGGCTTCTATTACTTCCGATGGTGGTTGGTGACCCGGTTCCAGCCGCTAGGCTGGCCTCAGATGTTCGCCGGCACACCACTGATGACGCTGTATTGCCGGGCCATGGGCGCAAAAGTTGGCAAGGGCGTTACCATTTCGACGCCGATATGCGCCGCGTTTGACGTCATCTCGATCGGTGAGGGATCCAGCATTGGCGCAGAGACACACATGCTCGGCTACCGCGTCGAAGACGGTATGCTCCACATAGCGCCGGTCAAGATCGGCCAGAATTGCTTTGTCGGCATGCAATGCTGTCTTGGGCTCGACACCTCGCTGCAGGACGAGGCGCGCCTCGATGATATGTCGTTGTTGAATGATGGTGAGGTGATCCCGGCTGGAGAGGGGCGTCGCGGCATCCCTGCAAAACCGGCGGAGGTTGCCGTGCCGCGTGGTCCGGAAAGAGGTGCCCGGCGGCGACCGATCCTGTTCGGACTGCTGCACTTACTCCTCATCTATGTCATGGGGTATTTCCTCATCGCGACGATGATTCCGGCGTTGGTCCTGATCGCCGGAGCCTGGGTCATCGGAGGCGCGGGCCTGTCGGTCGTCGCGGCCTTATTGTCCGTGCCATTGTCGCTTATGGTGTTTGTCATCGGCGTTATCGCGCTCAAACGGCTGGTGATCGGCCGCATTAAACCTGGCACTTACCCGCTCGCCAGCGTGCACTATCTGCGCCACTGGTTTCTGGGATTTCTGCTCGAAGATATGCGCGACATCCTTGAGCCGGTTTACGCAACAGTCTATTTGCCTCCGCTCTTTCGCATGCTCGGCGCCAAGATTGGCAAAGGGTCCGAAATTTCAACGGCTATGCAGGTTAATCCCGATCTGCTGGAGGTCGGTGATGGCTGCTTTCTCGCCGACGCTTGCCTGGTCGGAGGCCAGCGCATCCACGGCGGCGTTATCGAGGTTCTTCCAGTTTACATTGGCAGCAGAACGTTCATTGGAAACAGCGCTTTGGTTCCGGGCGGCTCTGTTATTGGTGACGACGTATTGATCGGCGTTGGATCAACACCCCCGGTCGGGCAGTGGATGGTGCCTCACGGTTCGCGTTGGCTCGGATCACCCGGCTTCGCGCTGCCTCGGACCCAACGCGATACCTGCTTTGCCCAAGCCGAGACATTCGAGCCTACCGCAGCGGTCAAGCGCGCACGCGCGCGCATCGATGCATTGCGGATTCTCGTCCCCGGCTTTGCGTTGATGGCCCATCTTGTTGCTCTCGTAACGATCGTGTCACTGGCGTACACTCTGCTGCCGCTTTGGGCGGTCGTGCTGATCGTACCGTTCGCCATGGTTGCACTGGTCATCACGATGGTCGCCAGCGCCGCGCTGATAAAGCGCATCGCCCTTGGCAGAATTGAACCAGTCGTCAAACCGCTCTGGTCGCGCTTCGTATGGTTCAATGAGCTCGTGAATGGAGCTTATGAAGCCATAGCTGCGCCGGTCATGGAACCGATGCTGGGCACGCTCTTCGTGGCATCCTGCCTGCGCGCTATGGGGTGCAAGGTCGGCAAATGGTGCTTCCTGGAGTCGACATTGTTCTCTGAAATCGATCTCGTCTGGATCGGTGATTTTGCCTCGCTCAACCTCGGCGCAACGGTTCAAACCCATCTGTTTGAGGACCGCGTCTTCAAGGCGGACTATCTGCGCATTGGCACAGGGTGTTCCGTCGGGAACATGGCCGTTGTGCTTTATGACACGAGAATGCAGCGTGGTGCATCTCTGGCGCCGATGTCGGTCTTGATGAAGGGTGATTTGCTGCCCGAATCGATGCGCTGGCAGGGCGTTCCCTGTGAGCCCATGTCGGACCCGCAAGCTTTGTCGGCCACCCAAATCGACGGCAAAAGAGTCGCCAGGCTGATGCCAGAAACACTGGAAGCCGTGGAAGCCGCACTGGCAAATTCAATCGGCCCGCTCGCGCAGCTCATTGTCAGGAAGATCTCGGAAAAAACGACCAACCCGGACCAGCTGCTCGCCGCGCTGTCCGAACAGATTCTCTCTGAATCAGAAGCGCGTCGTTTCCGGCAGGAGGCTGAAATTGTGCTTCGGGGCGACAAAGCCGTTGCGGCTGTGCAATTGGACGCCACACTGTCGGGCACCGACGTGCAGGTGGCGGGCGACGCTCTCGTGCAATTCGTCGGCCCCTTCGCGAACGTGCTTGCCAGGAAGTTGGCCGAAGACGCCTCAGGAAGAGGAGATTATTATCAACAGCTGGCGGAAGCGATCCCTGATGAGGATCAGCGTGCACACTTCCTCGCTAAGATGAAAAAGCATTCGCTTTTCGTTGCATCCCTCGCCTGCTTGGACGGAGCTTCATGAACCTTTGCCTTAGCTTAGGGATGAGCACGGTTACGCAGACCGCCATCGGATGATCCACAGGCGCTGAGCTGTGTTGATATTAGACTACCGTCTGTCCGCAAAGAAGCGCACTGACAAAACCTACGTCTCGATGACTGTAAGTGCGCGCCTTCGAGACGCTTTTGCTGTATTATCGTGGTACACCCTGACGGTACATCTGTCGTACCCATCAAAGTGCGTCACATCAGGGTTGATTTCGAGTCCATGTTACGCTAAATGTCACAGGCATATTCTCATGTGACATGTGGCAAGCAGATGGGACGGAAAATCGGTTATGCGCGGGTCTCCAGCGCGGATCAGGATCTGGCAATTCAGAAGGCGGCGCTTGAGCAGGATGATTGCGCTATCATCTTCGAAGAAAAGATCAGCGGTACGAAGCGCGATGGCCGCGATCAATTGCTCCTGACACTGAAGGTTCTGTCCGAAGGCGACACGCTGGTCGTAACGCGCCTCGACCGCCTTGGGCGTTCGCTGCGGGACCTGGCAAATATCGCGCATGAATTCGAGGTGAAAGCCGCGGCGCTGCGAGTGCTGGAGCAATCGGTCGACACATCGACATCGGCGGGCAAAGCGTTTTTCGGAATGCTGGCTGTCTTCGCTCAGTTCGAAACCAATGTCCGGCGTGAGCTGTAACCACCGGTGCAAAAGTGGGCCAGTGAAGCGGCGGCGCGGAACACATTCGGACTTTGTCTTTTCATTTCGTGGAAGACCGATCACCCGGATGCTTAATTCTGCTTGGTTGCGAAGCCGGAAAGAGGCGGGACTTCAGCAGGTCCGAGTTCATGACTTGAAGCATACGTTCGGCCGACGCCTCCGGGCTGCAGGAGTGAGCTTTGAGGATCGTCAGGACCTGCTCGGCCACGTATCTGGTCGCATCACGACGCATTATTCGGCCGCCGAACTGTCACGCCTTATCGAAGCGGCCAATACAGTCTGTGAGACGGATGGGAGGAAACCGGAACTGGTCGTTTTGCGGGGAGTTGTCCACAGGGAGCCCCCACAAAATCCCCTCAGTCGGAAATTATCGGCCCTATGAAACCAGCCAAGTCATTGAAATTACTGGTGCCCAGGGGCGGAATCGAACCACCGACACGCGGATTTTCAGTCCGCTGCTCTACCGACTGAGCTACCTGGGCTTGAGATATCGGCGTGCTGCGCCTGACGGAGTTGGGTTATAGGTAATCGGAGGCCGCGTGTCTAGAAAAGATCAAACCGGGACGCGGGGAGGGAAGAGGCAGCCCGAATTGGACGTCGACTGGCTTTGAAACGTCAGACGGATTTGACCGGTCGCTCAGGGGAATGCCGGGTAAGAGCGAACGGAATTTAGCTAAAATCATGCATGTCCGGAGTTATCCCGCCGATCGCCCGCCGTGGATTGGTCCAGCGCCCGTTCGCCGCTGTCATCCCCGTCCTCATCGCTGTCCTCGGTGACGGGGATCGCATATCGCCCGCTCAGCCAGCGGCCGAGATCGACATCGGCGCAGCGTTTCGAGCAGAACGGGCGATAGTCCTGCAAGCAAGGCTCGCCGCAAATGGGACAGCGCAAGTCCTTTTCGGCTTTTTGCTCGGCCATGCCAGCCCTCGCAATCCGCTCATTCATCCGCCGTCAACATCGGCGCGGTTCAGCCAATTGAAATAGACAGGGAAGCCCTCGCCCGCAAGCAGGCCGACGACCTCGATCAACGGTAAACCCACGACATTGGAATAGGATCCGACGATCTTTTGGGCGAACGCGCCGGCGATCCCCTGAATGGCATAACCGCCGGCTTTGCCCCGCCATTCGCCGCAGGCGAGATAGCTCTCGGTTTCCTGGCGGCTGAGCCGCTTCATGCGCACGCGGGTTTCCACTGTCCGCATGCGTATCTTGCCCTCGGGCGTCACCACGCAGACGGCGGTGTAGACCTTATGCGTGCGGCCGGACAGCGTCGCGAGCGCCTTTGCCGCCTCGTCGAGATATTCCGGCTTTCCGATCGACATCCGGCCTACGGCAACGACCGTATCGGCAGCAAGCACGAAGGCGTCTTTCAGATCGGGCTCGTTCTGAATGCGCTCATGCGCGGCAAGCGCTTTGGCCTTTGCCAGACGCTGTGCGAGACTGCGCGGCCGCTCGCTGCGTTTCGGCGTTTCATCGATCGTCGCGGGCCGGAGCGCGGTCGGCTCGATGCCGACCTGCTCTAGCAGCGCGAGGCGCCGGGGCGAGCCGCTGGCCAGGACCAGCAAATGATGGGCAAGCGGCCGCTTTGCGCTCTTCGCTCCTCTGTCGGGCTTCGGGGGTGCATCGGGTCCGGTTTGTTTCTGAGCCGTAAGCGAGGCAACCTTTTGAAAAATCATCGGATGTCGGCCGGTCATGGTTTCGAATGGGGCAAGCGCCGCAAGCGGGCAATGCGCGGCAGAGATTGGCTGGCGCGGGTCATAAAATCAAGCGTCTCCGCGGCAATCGGAAGCGATACCCTCCGGAAACCGCGTTCGATTATATTGCCAGCCGGATCGGCAGAATTGCCAGCGGCGGGGATGGTTTTCCTTCATCCGACCGGAGCTTTGCGCTAGAGTCCGCTACCACGTTCGGAGTGTGCCACGTCGGCAACGCTGTGAGTTACGCAAGATGATGCGAATGCACCAGAGGCTGTCTCAGCTGCTCGTCGTCGACATACAGGAAAAAGTCTTACCACCCATCCCGAATAAGCAAGATATTGTCGAGCGGACAACGCGGCTGATCGAGGCGGCGAAGACGCTCGGCATCCCTATCACCGTTTCCGAGGAATATCCGAAGGGCCTGGGGCGGACGGTCGAGCCGCTGCGCAAGGCGATGGGCAATCATGCCTCCTATTTCGAAAAGCTGGAATTCTCCGGCATGAAGAACGATCCCCTGCGCCATCATCTGGAGGATCATCGCGACCAGGGGCGGGGCCAGATCGTGATCGCCGGCATCGAAACGCATGTCTGTGTCACGCAGACCGCGCTCGATCTGATTGCCGACGGCTTTGAAGTGTTCATCGCCGCCGACGCCGTCGGTTCCCGCGCGGAGACGAGCCGCGAACTCGCGCTGCGCCGTCTGGACCGATGCGGGGCATTCATCGTCGACAGCGAAATGGTGCTTTTCGAATGGCTCGAAAAAGCCGGAACGGCGGAGTTCAAGGCATTGCTGCCTCTCATCAAATAGCCCGGCCGAAAACCCCGACGATCCGGACCGCGCCACCCAAAAGTAAGCTGAACAAGGCGTTCATATACGGTTCAGAGGCGGAGCGTCATTCTCATAAGCGTTCGATCCCTGTGTCATCCAACGAACCTTTCCTCGGCAACATCCAGGGGCATGAAGTTCAGGGACTTCATGCCCCACTTTTTTGCGCGCCGCTTGCCTCTCCCCACTTCTAAGACTACGTTTCGGCGTATGAATTCAGCCAAACGTTAAGAGGAGAGCGCCGTGGCATTCGAATTACCGGACCTACCCTATGCGTATGACGCGTTGCAGCCCTATATGTCGGCCGAAACGCTGGAATATCATCACGACAAGCACCACAACGCCTATGTCGAGACCGGCAACAAGCTGCTCGTCGGATCGGGCCTGGAAGGCAAAGCCCTCGAGGATGTCGTGAAAGAGGCCTACGGCTCAAATCAGCCGCTTTTCAACAATGCCGGTCAGCATTACAATCACATTCACTTCTGGAAATGGATGAAGCCGGGCGGCGGCGGTCGCAAAGTTCCCGGCACGCTCGCAGCGCGGATCGACAGCGATCTCGGCGGCTTCGACAAATTCCGCGAAGCCTTCATCGAGGCGGGCAAAGGCCAGTTCGGATCGGGCTGGTGCTGGCTGGCCATGAAGGACGGCAAGCTTGAGGTGATGAAGACCCCGAATGGCGAGAACCCGCTGGTTCATGGCGCCAAACCGCTGCTTGGATGCGACGTCTGGGAGCATTCCTATTACATCGACTATCGCAACGCGCGCCCGAAATATCTCGAAGCCTGGTTCGACAATCTCATCAACTGGGAGCATGTCGAGCAGATGTTCGCGGCGGCTTAAGACCCGCCCGTATCTGGCATGAGGGGAGCGGATCGCTGCCCTCACTTTTTCCGTTGGTCGCGGCGTCCGGCCGCAAGGCGGATACGGTGTGAAACTTCGTGCATCCCGCCTGTTCATTCAACGGTCTGATTCTTCGGCAACTATTCGCGCCTCTTGCGAGTTTCCTCTCTGCCAATGAATTATGAGGAAAACTGAAATGACGATTTTGAAAGAAGGCGTCTCTGGCGCTCCGGTCAAACGCTTGCAGGAGAAGCTCGGCATCACGGCTGACGGCAAGTTCGGGCCGAATACCGAAAAGGCGCTGAAGGACTATCAGAAAAAAGAGAATATCGCCGTAGATGGCATCGCCGGTCCGGACACGTTTGCTCATATGGGCTTGCATGAGCTGATCCTGTTGAAACAGGGATCGCACGGGGAGACGGTCAAGACTCTCCAGCAGGCGCTGAAAATTGAAGCCGACGGCAAATATGGTCCTGGCACGGAAAAGGCCGTCCGCAGCTATCAGGAAACAAAAGGCCTGAAAGTCGACGGGATTGCCGGCCCTGAAACGCTCGCCACACTTGACGCCTTCAAGGATATCACGCCGGAAACGGTCAAGATGTCGAAGGGCGATTCCGGTGGAGGCTCCATCTGGGATTCGGTAACCGGTATTTTCGGCTAAAAGTCAACACTACCGGGACGGCGCATGCCCCCTCTTCTGGACAATTCTGTTCCGACAACGCTTCTGGCGGTTTTGGCGTCACGCATCATTGCCGCCGGGGGCTGGCTCTTCACCTATTTCCATTGCCGCGCAACGGAAGCCCGCTGAGCAAGGCTGGAGCGCGTGAACGACCAGTTGCGTCTGCTCTACGGTCCGCTTTATGCGCGATTGCTCGCCGGGGATGCGGCATGGCGTGCCTTTGCCGCGAATTACTGGCCTGCTCATGGCCGCCGATTCGCCTTGAAGCCGACGTCGAATATGTCGCCTACGAGCGGGACCGCGCCTAGAATCATATCGATCCCGACATTCGCCGCCATGCGCACCATCAGCCAGTTCGAAGCGCCGAGACGCTGCGCGGCCATGATCAGATAGGCGGACGGCGATGCCAGCACGCCGTCGCCAAGACCGGGAATGAGGCCCAGGATCGCGTCGAGCCCGAAGCGGACATTCGTGCCGGTTATCCGAAAACGGCTGCCCAGCCAGTAGGCCATATTCTCAAGGCGGGCAACTTCTTCGTGGCGGTTCATGGGCTTACTTCTTTGCGATGATGTAAACGGCGTGAACGATGCCGGGGATGTAGCCAAGGATCGTCAGCAGGATATTCAGCCAGAACTGCTTGCCGACGCCTTCCTGAAGAAAGCCGCCAAGCGGTGGCAGCAGGATAGAGAAGAGAATGCGTATGAGGTCCATTGCGATAGCTCCAAAAGACGGGCGGCGGGCGTGGCAGGGGGAATTTTCGAACGAATGACGAGCACCCCGCTCTTGCTCAAGCCGCAAATGTTGATCGAATGGGAAACAACACACCCATGCTTCGGGTCCCGCCGCGCGATTTCCGCGGACCGCCGCGCCGTCGCTTTTCCACCGTTGCCCAGCGCCGTATCGCTATCCCATAGGCATTTGATCCCGGATCGGTTAAGCAGGAACCATTGACCGGATGGCGGGCATGGCGGGAACGGAACGACTGAGGCACAAATCACCGGCGGACTGGCTGAGGGGCGTGCGCGCCTTCGAGGCGATGTCGGAGAGCGCCCTCAAACGTCTTTACGCCGAGTGTCACCTTCAAACGATCGAGCGCGGCAAGACGCTGGTGAAAGCCGGCGATGTGCCGGATGCGCTTTATGTCGTCACGTCGGGGCGCTTCCGCACGACGCAATATATCAGCGATCCCGCTTGGGCGGATCTGGGACCGGGCGCCGTCCTCGCCGAAAAGGCGTTCTTCGCGCGCGAGGCGCAGAACACCAGCATCACCGCGGCGCGCAGCAGCATCGTCCTGAAGCTTGACTGGGAGAGTTTTGAGTCGATTGCGCGGAGCGCGCCCGAGGTCTGGGAGGGCGTTCTCCGCAGCCTTGTCCAAAATGACAACAAGCCGCGTGCCCGTGCCCGGCCCCGACTCGTGGCGAACCGCGCGCGATCGCTGGCGATTTGCCCCGCGGGCGGCGAGCCTCTTCCGCCGAATTTTGCCGACCGCCTCTCGGCCGCTATCGAACAGCGGGCGGAATGCCAGATCCTGTCATCGGAAGGGCTTGGCCAGGACAAGCCGGGCGGCATCGCGCTCGACGATCCGCAGGTGGTGCACTGGCTGAAGGAGCAGGAGAACCGCTTCGACGTCGTCATCCTGCTTGCCGACGCCGAACCGACGCCCTGGACCGAGCGCACCCTCGCCGAAGCCGACGAAATCTGCCTCATCGGCACCCATGATGGAGGCCGGCTCGGCACGCCGGTTCCGCTCGGGCCGGTCGAAGAGTTGGCTTTCGAGTTGCGCGGCGCGGATGCGTGCCGGCTGGCGCTTTTTCACGATCCGAGACGCGGTTCGGCAATCGCGGGCACGCGCCGCTGGCTGGAATATCGCGCGGTCCGCTCCCATCATCATATTCGTCCGCATGAGGCAAAGGATTTCGACCGCCTCGCCCGGTTTCTTCTTGGTCAGTCGACGGGCTTTTTCGCCAGCGGGCAAGGCGTCTTCGGCGCTGCCGCCCTCGGCACGTTCAAGGCCGTTCAAGCCTCGGGGTTCGAGCCGGATTGTTTCGGCGGCATCGGCGCGGGCACGGCAATCGCCGCCTGTCTGGCGCTGGGCATGGACCCGGACGATACGGACCAGCTCATCAATGAGGTGATGGTCGAACGCCGGGCGTTGCGCCGCAAGAGCTGGCCCCGCCTCAGCCTCTATGATCAGCGCACCCTCGACCGCCTCATCCTGAAGCGTTTCCCCGATACGGACCTTGCCGATCTCCCGGTCCCCTTTTACTCGGCCTCGGCCAATCTTTCGACCGGCGAGCCTTTGATCCATACCGCCGGCAATATGCAGATCGCGGTGCGGTCGAACTGGACCTTCCCCGGTCTCCTGCCGCCCTTTGTCGATGAGGAGGGGCAGATGCTGCTCGACGGCAGTCTGATCCATCCCCCGCCCCTGCAGCCCTTGCACCGGTTGAATTCCGGCCCGAACGTCATCGCCAGACCGCACCTTCCCGCCTTCGGGCAGTCGCCGATCCGCTATCGGGATCTGCCGGCCTGGCAGAAGCAGATGCGCTGGCGCCTGCCCTGGCAAGCGGCGCCGGAGGGCCCACAGCTGCCGTCCTTCGAGACCATGCTGGTCGCAGCCAATGAGCGCGCCGGCGACGAAACCGATTGGCTCGGGCCGCTCGATATGCTGCTCTCCGCTCCGATTCCGGCCGGGATCGACGTGATGGCCTGGCGCGAACACAGCCGGCTCAAAGACCTCAGCTATCAATGGGCGCTGAATGAACTTGAAAAGCGCGCCGCGGCTGGCAATCTACCGCTTATTGCCGCAATTCCCTCGGCCTGAGCGATGATCGCGATTCAACCGTCCCGTATCGACATCCGTCATATTGCTGCGCAGAGCCGGCTCAATCGCGTCGGCGAGAAACGGCGCGACGATGCCTGGCTCGATGAGCAGCGGATATCGCCGCAAGCGCGATATCATGTGCTGCTCGATCTGAAGCTCGCCGTTCTCTCCGACGACGACCGGACCAATACGCGGCTGCGCGAATTCTCCGCGAAGGATCTCGAGGCCTTGGGGATCAGGACGGAGGAGGCGTTTTTTCTCGGCAGCCAGGACGATGGCGCGCCCATCCTGGCCGTCGCCCTGTCGCAAGCCGATGCCGCCGGGATACCAGATGGGGCGGATCGCTTTGCGCCGCTCGTTGATCTTCGCACGCTCGCCAATCAGAGCGATATGCCGCCCGAGCAGCTGACGCTGGCGGCACAGGCGCGAAGCCTCGCCTGCTGGCATGCGACGCATCGCTGCTGCGGCCGCTGCGGCGCGCGCACCGACATTCGCGACGGCGGCTGGCGGCGCGAATGCTGGGCCTGCGGACAGAACCATTTTCCGAGGTCCGATCCGGCCGTGATCATGCTGATCACCTCGGATGACAAATGCCTGCTCGGCAATGAGCCGCGCTTTCCGGAGAAAATGTACTCGGTCCTCGCCGGCTTCGTGGAGCCGGGCGACGACATCGAAAATGCCGTGCGGCGCGAGATCATGGAAGAGGTCGGCGTGCGCGTCGGGCGGGTCGATTATGTGGGCAGCCAGCCCTGGCCTTTTCCGCATTCCCTGATGGTCGGCTGCTGGGGCGAAGCGCTCACCACGGAGCTGACGCTGGACCCGGTCGAGATCGTCGATGCGCGCTGGTTTGCCCGCGAGACAGTCCGGGAGATGATCGGGCACCGGCATCCGGAAGGTTTGTTCGTGCCGCCGCCGCTTTCGATCTCGCACACGCTGATCCGCGCCTTTGCGGATGGAAAGCTGGGCTAAGCCGTTCCGCCTGCCACGCGCAAACGCAGATCGGCAAGTGGCATCGCTATCGAATGTGTCCACCCTCGGGCGGCCAATCGTCCCTCTCCAAATTCACGAGGTGTCAGAGCGGTTTTGCGCGCGGAACGGGCTTGAGGGATAGACACCGACGATGCGGAACTCGGACGAGAAAAACTGGCATTCCTCCAGAGCAAGTTTCACCATGCGGTCTTCGGGGTGGCCCTCAATGTCGGCATAGAACATCGCCGCCCAGAAATTGCCCTCGACCATGTAGGATTCCAGCTTCGTCATGTTCACGCCGTTGGTCGCGAAACCGCCCAGCGCCTTATAGAGCGCGGCCGGGACGTTGCGGACGCGGAAGATGAAGCTGGTCATCACCGGCCCGTTGCCGGGTGGCGCGTCGTCGCGATCCGCGGACAATGTAATGAAGCGGGTCGTGTTGTGTGCGGCGTCCTCGATATCGCTGCGCAGGATCTCCAGCCCGTAGATTTCCGCGGCCAGCTTCGAGGCGATGGCCGCCTGCGTCTTGTCCCGCTGTTCCGCGACCTGACGCGCGGCCCCTGCCGTGTCGGCCTCCGTGACCGTTCTCAGGCCAAGTTCGCGGATCACCTTCCGGCATTGGCCCAGCGCGTGGGTATGGCTGTGAACGGTTTTCAGCTCTTCCAGCTTTGCGCCCGGCAGCGCCATAAGCTGGTGCGAAATCCGCTCGAAATGCTCGCCGACGATGAAGAGATCCGACTCCGGCAGCAGGTGATGGACATCGGCGACCCGCCCCGCGACCGAGTTCTCGATCGGGATCAGCGCGTAACGCGCCTGCCCCTGGCGCACGCCGGAGATCGCATCCTCGAACGTTGCGCAGGCGACCGGCTCCATATCAGGATAGGCGTTCCGACAGGCAAGATGCGAATTCGCACCCGGCTCGCCCTGGAACAGAATGATGTTCCTGGCCTCGACGCTTGCGGGCTTGGTCTTCGATGGCCCGGATTTCGTTCTGGTTCTGTGCTTGGCGGAAGACATTGTCGGCTCACGACCTTTAAGAAGCGGCTGCGGCGCGCGCTTGACCGGCGGCTGCGAAATAGGCGCGTACCTTTTCCAGATCGTCCGGCGTATCGACACTGATCGGCACGCTTTCGACGCGTTTGACGTCGATGCGCATTCCCGCCTCGAGCGCGCGAAGCTGTTCGAGCTTTTCGCGTTTCTCGAGCGGCGAGGGCGCCATCTGTACGAACTGCGCGAGCACGTCGCGGCGATAGGCGTAGAGCCCGATATGCTGATAGAGCGGGCCCGGCCCGAACGGCGCGGGCGCACGGGTAAAATAGAGCGCACGGAAGACTTCCGGCGTGCCGGCCGGCGTCCCGACCATCTTCACGACGCTCGGCTCCATCACGCATGCCGGATCGGTCAGCATGGCGGCAACGGTGGCGATATCGACGGCCGGATCGTCGAGCGGCGCCAGACAGTCCCGGATGAGCGAGGGGGCGAGAACCGGCTGATCCCCCTGGACATTCACGATGACATCGATGTCACCGTCAGGATCGACCAGATTCGCGGCCTCGAACACGCGGTCCGAGCCGCTCGGATGATCGCTGCGCGTCATGACCGGGCGCCCGCCGGCTTTTTCGACGGCCACGGCGATGTCCAGCGAATTGGTCGCCACGACCACGTCGCCTGCGCCTGCTTCCAAAGCATTTCGCCAGACATGGACGATCATCGGCTCCCCGGCGATGTCCGCAAGCGGCTTCCGGGGAAGCCGGGTTGCACCGATCCTTGCGGGAATCACGATTAAAGGCCTTGCCATTCGGGCGTCCTTTCCCTCTTATTCAGCCTGAAATGCGAGTTTTGCGGGCCGTCGCTTATGTGGCTGAGACAATTCGCCCCCTCTGTGGGCTTTTTCTGCGCCAACAGCTATCGTATTGGCAAGCAGGAAAATTCTTCCAATCGGGTAAGGTCGGCTTCGTAACCTTTTCAACGAAGCGCCGGCAAGAAGAAAGGGCGGCTTATGGATAAATGGCTGGTGAATATGGTCGCGGGGGCGATCCTGGCGTCATTGCTTGTCCTCTTCGGCACAAATACGTTCATTAACATCATCTATCCAAGCGGCGGAGAGCCCGAAGCGCCGTCCGAACATGCCGCGATGACGGAGGGCGGAGCAGCAGGCGGGGCGCCGTCCAAAGCCGCTCCTGAAGTGCCGCTGGCGACGCTGTTGCACCAGGCCAGTGCCGACGCAGGCGCGAAACAGGCCAAGAAGTGCGCTGCGTGCCACACCTTCGATGAGGGTGGGGCCAATAAGATCGGGCCCAACCTGCACGGCATCGTCGGCCGGCCGGTTGCCAGCCACGAAGGGTTTGCCTATTCCCCTGCACTCAAGGAATTCGGCGGCACTTGGGACTATGAGAAGCTGAACTGCTTCATCGCAAAGCCGAGGGACTGCGTGTCCGGCACCAAGATGTCATTTGCCGGTATAAAGAAGGATAGCGACCGCGCTGATGTGATCGCTTATTTGCGGTCGATCAGCCCCGACGCGCCGCCGCTTCCCGAAGAGTTGAAGGCCGCATCTGCCCCGGCTGCGGAAGACGGCGCATCCACCGCCGCCAGTAAAGGCGCTGCGAAGAAGGCGTCGGCATCGGATGGACAGGCGAGTGCCGCAACCGGTCAGGCAGCGACGCAACAGAGCGCCACGCCCGCCGAACAGCTCGGGGCCGCGTCGAACCAAGGTGAGGCCAAGGCCGCGGCTGATACGACGGCGCCCGCCAATAGTCCTGACGCTGCCTCGACAGTCCCTGCTCAGAACTGATCGGGGGCCGCGCTGCTCTTGGCAATACCGCCGGCGCCGGGAATCTGGCCCGGCGGTTTGCGTCCCGCTTCGAACGCGCATCAATTCTTCCGTTCTCCCCGGAACAATACGCACGCGGCAGCGTCCTCGAAGCGTCCGCCGCGCCGCATGAAAGAATTTTAACTTGGTCTTGGAATTGCCTACCCGCATTCTAAATGCGAATGCCCAAATATGACGCCAACTCGTGTGATGATCCAGACGTTCGTCATGCCTCGCAGCAGTCGCCGAACGAACTTCTGGATCTGAATCACACAAGTACTATCAATAGGCTAGTGTCCCTTGAGATTCCGAAGTTCGCTGCGGAGAGTGCCGAGACGAGAGGGCGAACTTCGGAATCGGGACACTAGAACGGCAACACATCGGATTTCACCCATGATGACTTGGATGCGCCCTATCCTGAATTTCATCGGTTTTGTCGCAATACTCTTGGCATTGACCGTCAGCGCTCAGGCCGATGAGAAGCGGCATGCCACTTCGCTGATCGGGACGCCGAAATACGGGCCTGATTTCAAGCACTTCGACTATGTGACCCCCGATGCGCCGAAAAGCGGCTCCGCGCGTCTGCGCGCGATAGGCACTTTCGACAGCTTCAATGCCATCCCCTATAAAGGGAATAAGGCGGCCGGGCTTGGGCTGATCTATGAGCAACTTATGGCCCCAAGTTTCGACGAGCCGTCCGCGGAATACTCGCAAATTGCCGAGTGGGTGTCTTATCCCGCCGACTATTCGTCAGTCACCTATAAGCTGCGCGAAGAGGCTCGCTGGCATGACGGAAAACCGATCACACCGGAAGACGTCATTTTCAGCCTGAATGCCTTCAAGGAATACAACCCGCAGAGAGCGTTCTACTATAAGAACGTCATCAAAGCCGAGAAGAGCGGCGATAATCAGGTGACGTTTACTTTCGATCAGAAGAACAATCGCGAGCTACCGCAGATCGTGGGTCAGCTGACCATCTTGCCCAAGCATTTCTACGAGGGCGATGGCGGTGCGGCGCACGATCCGGGCCGGACCTGGCTCGACGTCCCGCTCGGCAGCGGGCCGTATCGCATCGCCTCCTTCGAGCCCGGCCGTTATATAGCCTATGAGCGCGTGAAGGATTACTGGGCCGCCGATTTGCCTGTGAATGTGGGCCAGAACAATTTCGATACGGTGCGCTACGAATATTTCGGCGACCGCCAGGTTTCCTTCGAAGCCTTCAAGGCCGGAAAGATCGACTTCTTCACCGAGAATTCCGCAAAGAGCTGGGCGACCGCCTATGATTTTCCGGCCGCTACATCGGGCAAAGTCGTCAAGCGCGGCGATATTCATCTGAAGAATCCTCAACCGATGCAGGCCTTCGTCATGAATACGCGGCGTTCAAAATTCGCCGATCCGCGCGTTCGCCAGGCTTTCGGCCTGATGTTCAATTTCGAATGGATGAACAAGAACCTGTTCTACGGCCAGTATGAGCGGGTCTCCAGTTTCTTCGAGAACACCGAGCTTGCCGCGAAAGGCCTGCCGGAAGGCAAGGAGCTCGAAATCCTGGAGCCGCTGAGAGATCAGATCCCGCCAGAGGTCTTCACGACCGAGTATAAGAACCCCATCAATGATGACCGGTCCCTGGTCGACCGGCGGAACCTGCGTCAGGCCGTCCGCCTGATGAAGGAAGCCGGCTGGCAGGTCAAAGGCGGCGTTCTGACCAACACCAAAACAGGCGAGCCGCTGAGCGTGGAATTCCTGCTCGTGCAGCCCGATTTCGTTCGCATCGTCACACCCTTCAAGCAGGCGCTGGAGAAATTGGCGTCCGCGTTTCGATCAGGGTCATCGACGCTGCGCAATATCAGGCCAGGGTCAACGAGTTCGATTTCGACATCATTACCGACGCTTCCCGCAGTCGGAATCGCCGGGCAACGAGCAGCGCGATTTCTGGGGATCGGAAGCCGCGGACCGTCCGGGCAGCCGGAACACGATCGGGATCAAGAACCCGGCTGTCGACAAGCTGATCGACCGGATCATCTTCGCCAACGACCGGGAGGAACTGGTCGCCGCATGCCGCGCGCTCGATCGCGTGCTTCTGTGGAATTTCTATGTGGTTCCGCAGTTCTATGCGCCCAATGAGCGCATCGCCTACTGGGACAAGTACTCCCATCCGGAGACGCTGCCGTCGCGCACCGTCGGATTCCCGACCGTTTGGTGGTATGACGAGGCAAAAGCGGCGAAACTTGCGTCCAACTGATCGCGTATCCAGCAGAGAATGGGTCATTCGCATTGTGAAGAAACCGGGTCAGACATTTCTCATTTCGGTGGCGCTTAGCTGCCTGCTCGCGATCCCGGCCCACACCGCAGAGAAGACGCACGGCCTGTCGGCGTTCGGCGACCTGAAATACCCGGTCGTTTTCAAGCATTTCGATTACGTCAATCCGGATGCGCCGAAAGGCGGCCGGATCTCGACGATCGGCACCAGCTCGGTGCTGACTTTCAACAGCTTCAATCCTTTCGTCATTCGCGACGATGCGGCGCAGGGGCTCGACCTTCTGTTCGACAGTCTGATGACGCGGGCCAATGACGAGCCCGACGCGATGTACGGCCTGATCGCCAAGGCGGCGGAGCTCGCCGACGATAAGCGGTCGGTGACCTTCTATCTGCGCCCGGAGGCGAAATTCCGTGACGGCTCTCCGGTGACCGCAGACGATGTGGTCTTCAGCTTCGAGAAGCTGCGCGACCCGGTCAAAGCGCATCCGCAATATTCGACGGGCCTGCGCGATGTCGTCAAAGCCGAGGCGCTCGATCCGCACACGGTTCGGTTTGAATTTGAAGGCGAAAATCTGCGCGATCTGCCGCTGACGGTCGCCGGACTGCCGATCGTTTCGAAAGCCTCCTATGAGGGTAAGGACTTCTACAAGCCCTCGCTCAATGCGCCGATGGGCTCCGGCCCTTACGAGATCGGCGATTACAAAACCGGCACCTATATCGCCTATAAGCGCAGGCCGGATTATTGGGCGAAGGATCTGCCGGTCAATCGCGGACGCTGGAATTTCGACGAGATCCGCTACGAATATTTCCGCGACCGAACGGCCGGGCTCGAAGCCTTCAAGGCCGGCGCATATGATCTGCGCGAGGAATTCACCTCAAAGAGCTGGGCGACGGAATATGACATCCCGCAGGTTGCCGATGGCCGCATCATTCGCCTGACGCTGCCTGACGACCGGCCGGGTGGTGCACAGGGCTTCTTCATCAATACCCGCCGGGACAAATTCTCCGACCGCCGTGTGCGCAAGGCGCTCGACTATGCGTTCGACTTCGAGTGGACGAACAAGAACCTGTTCTATGGGCTCTATAAGCGGACGACCAGCTATTTCGTAAACTCCGATCTGGAGGCAAAAGGCAAACCGACCGAAGCGGAGCAGAAGCTTTTGGAGCCGTTTCGCGATCAGCTTCCGGCAGAGGTGTTCGGCGAGCCATATACGCCGCCGGTGAGCAACGGCAGCGGCCGCGACCGCCGCCAGCTTTCGACCGCATCGAAGCTGCTGCGCGAGGCGGGCTGGACCGTGAATGACCGCGGTGTCCGCGTGAACGAAAAAGGCGAGCCTCTGACGATCGAGCTTCTCATGGAAGATCCGGGGCTTGAGAAAATTTTCGGCTTCTATGTCGAGAAGCTGAAAGCACTTGGCATCCAGGCGTCGATCCGCCCTATCGATGCCGCACAATATCAGGTTCGGCAAAAGAACTTCGATTTCGATGTCGACATGTCGCGCTTCGTTCTGGGGCAGACGCCTGGGCCCGTCATCCGCAACTATTGGAGTTCGGAGGCCGCAAAGACCAAGGGCAGCTATAATCTGCCCGGCATTTCCAATCCGGCCGTCGATGCGCTGATTGATCATATCCTGCAGGCCAAGAGCCGGGAGGAGCTGCGTACGGCATGCCACGCGCTCGACCGCGTTCTGCGGGCGGAGCATTATTGGGTTCCGCAATGGTACAAGGCCGCGCATCATCTGGCCTTCTGGGACCGTTTCTCCTGGCCTGAGACCAAGCCAAAATATGCGCGCGGCGTGCTTGACACCTGGTGGTATGACGCGGAGAAAGCTGCAAAGCTGAAGCAATAAGGACGAAGGCTGACGAGCCATGGGTGCCTACATTCTTCGCCGCCTGCTTTTGATGATCCCGACATTGCTCGGCATCATGGTCGTCAGCTTCGTCATCGTGCAATTCGCGCCGGGCGGTCCGGTCGAGCGGATGATCGCCCAGCTGACGGGCTCCGATCCGGGCGCGACAGTCCGCATCAGCGGCTCGCAATCGGGCGATTTCAGCGGCCGGCAAAACCAGCCCGGCTCGGGGTCGGGCGATGCGGCGATCACGTCGAAATATCGCGGCGCGCAAGGTCTCGATCCGGAATTCATCAAGAGCCTTGAGAAGCAGTACGGCTTCGACAAGCCGGCCTATGAGCGCTTCTATTTGATGATGACGAACTATCTGACCTTCAATTTCGGCCAGAGCTATTTCCGCGATGTCAGCGTCATCGATCTGGTCCTCGAAAAAATGCCGGTGTCGATCTCGCTCGGCCTGTGGATGACGCTGCTGAGCTACGGCATCTCGATCCCGCTCGGCATCCGCAAGGCGGTCAAGGACGGCACGCCCTTCGACATCTGGACGAGCGCCGCAGTCATCGTCGGCTATGCCATCCCAGGCTTTCTCTTCGCCGTGTTGCTGATCGTGCTGTTCGCCGGGGGGACTTTTCTGGATTGGTTCCCCTTGCGCGGCCTCACCTCGGACAATTGGGAGCAGCTCTCTTGGCCGATGAGGATCATCGACTATTTCTGGCATTTGACGCTACCGCTAATCGCCATGTCTCTGTCGGCCTTCGCCACGCTCACCTTGCTGACGAAGAACTCCTTCCTCGACGAAATCAAAAAGCAATATGTGATGACGGCGCGCGCGAAAGGGCTGACCGAGCGGCAGGTGATTTACGGCCATATTTTCCGAAACGCCATGCTGCTCGTGGTCGCAGGATTTCCCGGCGCGTTCCTCGGTGCGTTCTTCGGCGCCTCGCTGCTGATCGAAACGATCTTCTCGCTCGACGGGCTTGGGCTCCTGTCGTTCGAATCGGTGATCAACCGCGACTATCCCGTCGTCTTCGCCACGCTCTATATCTTCTCGCTGCTCGGGCTTTTCATTAATCTGATCTCGGATCTGACCTATACCTGGATCGATCCGCGCATCGACTTCGAGTCGCGTGAGGTCTGACGATGATGGAAGCTCGCGTCACCGGCGAAGAACTCGAGACCGCGACCGCCTATACCGCGATGCGCATGCGCAGCCGTTTCGCGCTGTCTCCCATCAATCGGCGCCGCCTGGAAAATTTCAAAGCTAATAAGCGCGGCTATTACAGCTTTTGGATCTTCCTCGTTCTGTTCATCCTGTCGCTGTTTGCGGAGTTCATCGCGAACGACAAGCCGCTCCTGCTCGAATATCAGGGCAGCTACTATTTCCCGATTTTCGAGGCCTATCCTGAGACTACGTTCGGCGGCGAGTTTCAAACCGAAGCGGATTACCGGGATCCCTTCGTGCAGGATCTGATTACCGAAAAAGGCGGCTGGATGATCTGGCCGCCGATCCGCTACAGCTACAGGACCATCAATCTCGACCTGCCGGAGCCCGCGCCGTCCAGCCCGACCTGGGAAAATCTTCTGGGGACCGATGATCAGGGGCGCGACGTGCTCGCCCGCGTCATTTACGGCTTCCGAATATCGGTGCTGTTCGGTCTGACGCTGACGTTCTTCTCCTCGATCATCGGCGTGGCGGCCGGCGCAATTCAGGGCTATTTCGGCGGCTGGATCGACCTCGTCTTCCAGCGCTTCATCGAAATCTGGACGTCCATCCCGACGCTATACCTGATCATCATCATATCCGCCGTCATCGCCCCGAGCTTCTGGATTCTGCTCGGCATCATGCTGGCCTTCAGCTGGGTGGCGCTTGTCGGCGTCGTCCGGGCCGAATTCTTAAGAGGACGCAATTTCGAATATATCCTGGCTGCGCGCGCCCTGGGGCTGACGAACGCCAAGATCATGTTCAAGCACCTTTTGCCGAATGCGATGGTCGCGACCCTGACCTTCATTCCCTTCATCCTCAACAGCTCGATCACGACGCTGACCTCGCTCGACTTTCTCGGTCTCGGACTGCCGCCCGGATCGCCCTCGCTCGGCGAACTGCTGGCCCAGGGCAAGGACAATCTCCAGGCGCCCTGGCTCGGCCTCACCGCCTTCTTCGTCATTGCGATCATGCTCAGCCTCCTGATCTTCGTCGGCGAAGCCATTCGTGACGCCTTCGATCCGCGTAAGACATTCCATTGAGGGGCAAGCGATGAGCCGGTCCGGCGAAACCATTGTCGATGTTCGCAATCTGTCCGTGGACTTCCACAGCGCGGGGACGGTGACGCACGCCGTCAAAACCATCTCCTTCGATATCCAGAAGGGTGAAACGGTGGCGCTGGTCGGCGAGTCCGGATCGGGCAAGAGCGTTACCGCGCTTTCGATCACGCGTCTGCTTCCTTATCCGGCAGCAAAACATCCGAGCGGTGAGATCCTCTTCAAGGGCCGCGATGTGCTGCAAATGAGCGACGCCGAAATGCGCCAGATCCGCGGCAAAGACATCGGCATGATCTTTCAGGAGCCGATGACCTCGCTCAACCCGCTTCATATGGTCGAAAAGCAGGTCGGCGAGGTGCTGAAGCTGCATCAGGGGCTGAGCAATGGAGAGGCTCACGCGAAGACGCTCGAATTGCTGACGAAAGCCGGCATTCGCGATCCGAAGGAGCGGATGAAGGCCTACCCGCATCAGCTCTCCGGCGGGCAGCGCCAGCGCGTCATGATCGCCATGGCGCTCGCCAACAGTCCCGATCTTCTCATTGCCGACGAGCCGACAACGGCGCTCGATGTCACCATTCAGGCACAGATTCTGGAGCTGTTGAAACAGCTCCAGCGCGAATTCCACATGGCGATGCTGCTGATCACGCATGATCTGGGCATCGTCCGCAAGATGGCCGAACGGGTCTGCGTGATGCGTTATGGCGAGATTGTCGAGCGCGGAACCGTCGAGCAGATCTTCGCCGAGCCCAAGCACGAATACACGAAGCATCTGATCGCCTCGGAGCCGAAAGGAAGTCCGCCGCTGGCCGATCCGTCCTCACCAATCGTCATGGAGGCAGACGATCTGAAAGTCTGGTACCCGATCAAGCGCGGCTTCCTGCGCCGGACGGTGGATTATGTCAAAGCGGTCGACGGCTTGTCGCTGAAGCTCCGTGAAGGCCATACGCTCGGCGTGGTGGGCGAATCCGGCTCCGGCAAGACAACGCTCGGCCTTGCCCTGTTGCGCCTCGTCTCCAGCCGCGGACCGATCGCCTATATCGGCAAGCGTTTGGACGGGCTGAAGTCGAATGAAATGCGCCCGCTCCGCCGGCACCTGCAGGTCGTTTTTCAGGACCCTTACGGCTCGCTCTCGCCGCGGCTTTCCGTGAGCCAGATCATCGAAGAGGGGCTGATCATCCAGAATCCGCGCATGAGCGGGACGGAACGCCGGGAACGCGTCTCGCAGGCCATGCTCGAGGTCGGGCTCGACCCCGCCACGCAGGACCGCTATCCGCACGAGTTCTCCGGCGGCCAGCGTCAGCGCGTCGCCATCGCCCGCGCCATGGTGCTGGAGCCGAAATTCGTCATGCTGGACGAGCCGACCAGCGCGCTCGACGTCTCGGTTCAGGCGCAGATCGTCGATCTTCTGCGCGATTTGCAGAAGCGCCACCAGCTCGCCTATCTGTTCATCAGCCACGATCTGAAAGTCGTCCGTGCGCTCGCCAATGAGGTGATCGTCATGCGGTCAGGCAAGGTCGTGGAGGAAGGATCGGCGGATGAGATCTTCAACAATCCGAAGACAGACTACACCAAGGCGCTGATTGCCGCTGCCTTCGAGCTGGAAGCCAAGCACGTATCGGCCGTCGCGATCTGAAGCGGCTTAAGGTGAAATGGACGCTTCTTGCCCTCTCGCTATGGGAGAGGGAGTAGAGCACTGGATAGGGACGCGCTATGGTGCGTAGCCCATATATCCCTGCATGAGCACCGGTTCGGGCACGATTGAGGACGGCGCGTATTGTGCGGCGGTTGCCCCTTTGGGCAGAACCGCGATGCGATGGCAGATTTCCGTCACCGGCCGCGAGTAAAGCGCCGTAAAGAGCACCGAGATGCCCTCGCAGGCAATCCGCAAGAGCACGCTTGAGAGGATGCTTCGAGCGGTGACACCCACGCCCCAGGGATCGTTCAACAGCAGCAAAGAGGGGCTTCCCGACAGTCCAATTGCGATCGCCAGAAGGTGACGCTGCGTCGGGCAAAAGGTCTCGACTTTCCGATTCGCATACTCCGTCAGGCCCACAAGTTCGAGCGCAGCGCGGGCTTCGTCGCCATAGGTCGTCCCCCCTTGCCTGGGAAAAAAGGGACCGTTGTGCTGCTCGTTTTGCAGCACGATGTTCTCGAAAGCGGTCAGTTCCGAAAAGAGGTAATGTGGCGATGGGATGAGTGACATCCCTCGCTCGGCGCGGGCCGCCTGCGAGAGCTGCGTAATCTCCTCTCCGTTCAAGACAATCCGCCCGGAATCGGGCGAAGCATCCCCGGCCAGCACGCTGATCAGTGTCGACTTGCCAGCGCCAGGATCGCCAAAGACGCCCATGACCTCGCCGACGCCGACAGTGAAGGAGAGATCTTCAATGGCTCCGGCGTCCGATGTCTTGGAGAGGCCCTGAACGTCTAGCGCCGGACGGAACACCGCCGGGCAACCCTGATCCCGTTTCGTCTTAACGCACACCACTGATCCGCCCCCGAGACCAACCAACAACCACAATATTACGGCAAATATCACTAACCATAAATTTCATTGTGTCTACAATGCGGCAGGGTCAAGAATTCATGGAATAAGAATGCCCTTATACGAAAGGCGCATCGGTATCGAAAAACAGTTGAATATCAAATATTCATAGAACTGTCATATTTATACTCGTTCCCAAGCTGCAAATCCCTAAGCCATTGGATTTGAACGAATTTCCGCTTTTTGCATTAGATATTATGAAGACAACACGCTGCGCCTCCTGTGTCCAAGCAGATTAAATGCTCTGCTCATGGCGGATTTGGGGCGCTAAGTATTTGAACTTAGCTGTATTTCCGAAGTGATGTGGCTTTTTTCCAATCGTGGCCCGTCCGATCGAACAGCTCCGTAGCCACCGCCGGCGTGGCGCGAAAACCCAAATCAAGCGGAAGAAAAAATGACAGAAAAGGCCGCTTGCTTGCACCAATGGCGGCGAAGCTGGTCTTTGCGATCCGGCCGGACCATGCGCCGGGAATCCAGATCAGGTTCGATGATCAGGCCCGACGAGAAAGGCTGCGAGACGAATATGGCTGCTAATGTGATGGTGTCCGCTCCTATTGGGGCGCTGCGGTTTCCGGCGGCGGGGCTGCGTCGTCTTCCCGGATCGTCGCATTGCCCGTGAGCTCGTCCCCGGCCTCGGGCGGCAGGACTGCGAAAATGAAAGCCGAGAGCGCGCCGATCGCTCCGACCACCAGAAACGCGGCGGCAAAATCGCCTATCAGGATCGCATTGTCCCCCCGCATAAGCTGAGCGGATTCGAGCACGAGCGCGGCGGTGGCAACGCCAATCGACAAGGATAGCTGATGAGCCGCGCTGGCAAAGCTGGTGGCCTGGCTCATTGCGGGTTGGGCGATGTCGGCATAGGTGAGCGAGTTGATCGCCGTAAACTGCAATGATCGAAACAGGCCGCCGACAAGCAGCACACCCAGGATGACGATGTGCGGCGTCGCGGGCGTGAACAGGGCATAAAAGCAGATGAAGGACGAACTCAGAATGGCGTTGGCGATCAGCACATTGCGAAAGCCGAAGCGCCGCAGGATCGGGCCGGCGGTGAACTTCATCGTGAAGGCGCCGATGGCGATCGCAAAGGTCAGAAGCCCGGACCGAAAGGCCGTCATTCCGAAGCCGATCTGAAAAAGCAGCGGCAGAAGGAAACTGGAGGCGCCGGCGCCGATGCGGAAGGCCGCCCCGCCGAACACGCTTGCGCGGAATGTGAGGATCCTGATCAGATTGAGATTGAGAACCGGATGCGCCGCGTGCCCGGCATGCCGCATATAGGCCCAGGAAAACAGCATTCCGACCACAATCAGCGAGATGGCAAGCCAGAACGGCACCAGATCCTGCCCGAGAATGGCGAGCCCGAAGACCAGCCCCGACAGGCCGATGCCGAGCAGGACAAGGCCGCGTGCATCGAGCGGCGGCGTTTCCCGCTCGCGAACATCGCCGATGAAACGGGTCGCCAGCACGATGCCCAGAAGGCCGATCGGAATGTTGATGAAGAAGATCCAGCGCCAGCTGAAATAGGTGGTGATGAAGCCGCCGACCGGCGGGCCCATGATCGGCCCGACGATCGCCGGGATGGTGAACCATGCGAGCGCCGAAACGAGTTCGGCCTTCGGGACCGAGCGCAGGATGACGAGCCTGCCGACAGGCGTCATCATTGCCGCGCCCATGCCCTGGACGATGCGTGCAATTACGAAGTCGGTCAGGGCGCTCGCGAAGCCGCAGGCGATCGAGCCGATCATGAAGACCGAGAGCGCCGCGCGGAATACGTTCTTCGCGCCGAACCGGTCCGCCATCCACCCGCTGACGGGAATGAAAACCGCGAGCGACAGGAGATAGCTCGTCAGAGCGAGCTTCAGGGCGATCGGGTCCTCGTTCATGTCGCGCGCGATCGCCGGCAGCGATGTTGCCAGGACGGTCGCATCCAGATTCTCCATGAAGAGCGCGCTGGCGACGATGACCGGGACGAGAATGCGTGATTGCATATGTCGGTTCAATCAGATGGATATGGCCGGTGCTTCATGCCCGGCGGCGTGTGTCCGGACGAACGAGCCGGCCAGATCGGCGCGCCAGTAAAGGCCGTGCCGCCAAGATTTGCAAATAGGCTTCGATCAGGCAGCGCCTGCAGAACGGATATGCGCCGCCCGTGAGTTGCTTTGAAGGACGACGCCTCCCAGATGTCTATTCGGGCTTCACCCAAAGCCGCGCCCTAGGTCGGAAAATCATTCACCATGAGGCGCCATATTTTGTAATGTGAGCGCATCATCGCCGACGCCAACGAAGGAATTCGCCTTGTTCTATACCGCTGATGAACCGCACGGACTTCCCTTTGACCCCTTCAAAGCCATTGTTGCCCCGAGGCCCATCGGCTGGATCGGAACCTGCGACAAGGTTGGCCGTGTCAATCTTGCGCCTTACTCTTTCTTCAATGCCGTCGGCAACCGACCGAACATGATCGCCTTTGCGAGCGAGGGGTTGAAGGACAGCGCCCGCAATACGCGCGACACCGGGGAGTTCACCTTCAGCCTCGCGACTTTGCCGCTCGCCAGGCAAATGAACCTGTGCTCGGCCGATCTCGAGGAAGGCCAGAACGAGTTCGATTTTGCCGGGCTGACCATGTCGCCCTCGCGTCTGGTCCGTCCTCCTTTCGTGGGAGAAAGCCCGGCCGCCTTCGAGTGCAAGGTTGTGCATTTCATCGAGCTGCAGGATCTGGAGGGCAGGCCGACCGGCAAATTCCTGACGATCGGGCAGGTCGTGGCGACGCATATCAAAGACGAATTCATCCGCGACGGCCGCTTCGATGCGGTCAAGGCGCAGACGATTGCACGATGCGGATATAATGATTATGCGACGGTCGATGAGCAGTGGGAGCTGGTCAGGCCGAGTTGAGACGGGTCAACAACGAAAAAACGAGGGCGTGATCCATGAAGATGTCCGGCGAGAAGACACTGCCGCTGCCGCAAGCCACGGTTTGGGAAGCGCTCAACGATCCCGATATTCTCCGCCAGTCGATCCCCGGCTGCGAGAGTTTCGAGCAGATTGCGGATAATCGCTATCGCGCGACGGTGGCGAGCAAAATCGGGCCGGTCCAGGCGCGCTTTCAAGGCGATGTGCAGATCTCGGACATCGATCCGCCGAATGGCTATACGCTCTCCGGCGAGGGCTCGGGCGGCGCGGCGGGGAGCGCCAAGGGCAGTGCGAAGGTCCGGCTCGAGCCGATCCCGGAGGGCACGCGCTTGTCCTGGGAGGCCGACGCGCAGGTCTCCGGCAAGCTCGCTCAGATTGGCTCGCGGTTGATCGAACTCGACTGCGAATATGATGGCGGTGCAGTTTTTCAACCGGTTCGAGCAGCTTCTTGCGGGCCAGAAACCGGCCGAACATCCGCTTCCGGTCAGTTCATTCATTCCGAGTTGGGTACGGATCGCCGGGTGGGCCGCACTCCTGCTGCTTATCATCCTGATTTATTTCCTGGTCGCGTGAGCGTCTTATACCCGTCGCGACGGCCGGTTCGCCAGCGCGCCGGCAAGATCGGCCAGGCTCATGAGATTGTGGCAGGGCCGCAATTCGCTGACATGGCGTTCCAATTCCCGCGCGCCTGCCGCGATCGGTGCATATTGCTCGTAACGCAATAGCGGATTGAGCCAGATCAGGCGCCGGGAGGACGCCCTCAGGCGGCGCGCGGCATCCGCGATCCCTTCGCCGCCTGCGCGGTCGAGGCCGTCGGTAAACAGTAGAACGGTCGCATTCTGCCCGAGCACGCGCCGCGCCCAGACCCTGTTGAATGTTTCGAGGCTTTCTCCGATGCGTGTGCCGCCCGACCAGTCGGAAACCTGCGCGGCGACCTTGGCGATCGCGGCGTCCGGATCGCGGTCGCGAAGCGCGCGGGTGATATTGGTCAGCCGCGTGCCGAACAGGAAGCAATGAACGCGCTCGCGGGCATTCATCAGCGCATAGAGAAAGTGCAGGAACAGCCGCGCATAGGCATCCATCGAGCCGGAAATATCGCAAAGGACGACGAGAGGCGGGCGCCGCATCCGGCGCTTCTTGAAGAGTGGAAGAATCGCCTCGGTGCCCTGGCTGCCGGCGGTGCGGAGCATCCGGCGCAGATCGAGCCGCTCGCCAGCTATGCCGGAGGCCACGAAACGGCGTGTACGGATCTCCGCCAGCGCGACGGCCAGATCGGCAATGACACGGCGCGCAAGAAGCAACTCTGCCGCCGACATCTCCTCGAAGTCTTTCTCCGCAAGCGCTTCGACCTCGCTCGCGGTCCCGCTGGCGTCGAGCTGGATTTCCTCGCGCTCGATGGCATTCATCTCGCTGTGCCGGAGAAACAGGCTGTCGGCGAGACGGCGGGCGATGGGATCGCTGGGACGGGCCTTGGCCGCCTTTGTGGTCGGCGCCATGACGGAGAGAAGCTGCTGAAGGTAGTCCGGGTCGCGCCAGATGAGATGGAAGGCCTGATTGAAGATATCGTGCTCCGAGGGGCGTGTGACGAAAACGCTATGCAGCGTCCAATAGAGCGTTTTCGGATTGTCGATGCCCGCCGCTATCACAGCCTGGGTCGCCAGGATCACCTTCTCTGGACCAATCGCCAGACCAGCCGAACGCAGCAGCCGGGCGAAATGCAGGATATTCGCGGCGATCTTGCCGCCGTCCGCCTCGGCAGCGGCGATGTTGGCGCGCAAACGCCGGACATTACCCTGTTCAGAGCCGCCGCTTCCTGTCTCTTGATTGCGTTCCGCCATCGGCGACTCTTTCCGCCAAGCTCCGTCTCCCAAGAGGGGGAGGGGTGGGGTGAGGGGATCAGGACTATCGGTAAGTCGTAACTCCTCACCCGGAATGCTGCGCATTCCGCCCTCTCCCCGCGGGAGAGGGCGGATTACGCCTCGCTTCGCGCCTCTTGTTCCGCCTGCCGGGCGCGCGACTTCACCTGCTCCAGAATACGCGCGGCTTCGCTGCCCTGAATGCGCGCGATGTCGTCCTGATATTTCAGCAGCGTGCCGAGCGTCGAATTCACGTCCTCCGGCTCAAGCGCCACACAGTCGAGCGAGCTTAGCGCCTGCGCCCAGTTGATGCTCTCGGCAATGCCGGGATTTTTGTAGAGGTCCATCTGCCGGATGGATTGCACGAAATCGACGACCTGCTGCGTCAGCTTCGCCGGCGCTTCGGGCACCTTGAGCGCCAGAATCTCCGTTTCGCGCGCGGCTGTCGGATAGTCGATCCAGACATAGAAGCAGCGGCGGCGAATGGCGTCATGGACCTCGCGCGTCCGGTTCGACGTGAGGATGGTGACTGGCGGCTCTTCCGCCCGGATGGTGCCGAGTTCGGGAATGGTGATCTGATAGTCGGCAAGGATTTCCAGAAGGAACGCCTCGAAAGGTTCGTCGGCGCGGTCGAGTTCGTCGATCAGCAGAACCGGGCTTTTGCCCTCCGCCGACAGCTCCAGCGCCTGGAGAAGCGGGCGTTTCAGCAGATAGTCGGCGCTGTAAATATCGCGTTCGATCTCGGTCGTGCTCGCGCCATTCCCGGCCTCTGCCGCACGGATATGGAGAAGCTGGCGGCTGTGGTTCCACTCGTAAGCGGCCGAGGCGAGGTCCAGCCCCTCATAACATTGCAGCCGGACCAGAGGCCGATCCAGCACCTCCGCAAGAACCTTGCCCAGCTCGGTCTTGCCGACGCCGGCTTCCCCTTCGAGCAGGAGCGGGCGCTTCAGCGTCAGCGCGAGGAAGACGGAGGTCGCCAGCGCCTCGCTCGCCAGATAGCCGCCTTTCGCAAGGAGGGCCTTGGTCTCGGCAACATTCGCAGGCAGTTCCGCCATCAAGTGACCTTTATGATTTCGGCGGCCGTTGCGTCCGCAAGCGCGGCGGGCGAAACGGCAAAGACTGTCCGTGGCGTTCCGGCCGCCGCCCAGACGGTTTCGAAGCGCATCAGATCCTCATCGATGAAGACCCGCATGGGCGAGGCGTGAGCGAAAGGCGGAACGCCGCCGATTGCAAAGCCTGTGACGTCTCGAACGTACCCTGCGTCCGGGCGCATCAATGTTTCGCCCAAGATGGCGGCGACGCCCTTTTCATTCAAGCGATTGGAGCCGGAGACCAGCATCAGATAGGGATCGCCGCTCTCGGCGCCGCGGAAGACCAGCGATTTGACGATCTGCGCGACCTCAGAGCCGCACGCGTTTGCCGCGTCCTCCGCCGTGCGGGTGCTCGCCGCCATTTCCCTGACGGTAACGACGAGGCCCAAACGCCGGGCCTCGTCTTGCACCTTACGCGCGCTCGCCGGCAATTCGCCGGTCTGTTCCCTCATGCCTGCGCGGCTTCCACCGCCCGTTCCGCCAATGCGGTGATCAGCGCCGCGCGATAGTCGGCGCTGCCATGCATGTCGCTCATCAGCCCGCTCGCCGGGACCGTGATGCCGCTCACGGCGGACGGCGCGAAATTGCTCTTGAGCGCCTCCTCCATCTCGGACACGCGGAAAACGCCGTTCTGCCCTGCCCCGGAAACGGCAACCCGGACATCGCCGGACGAGAAGATGCCGCCCGGCATACGGGCCACGAAGACGCTGACGAGGCAGTAACGGGACGCCCGCTGCTCGAATTTGGCGTAGCCCGCCTTCTCCGGAATGGGGAAACGGATGGAGGTGATGATTTCGCCCGGCTGCAAAGCGGTCGAGAACAGGCCGGTGAAGAAGCTGTCCGCGTCGAGCTGGCTCTTGTCGGTCACGATGGTTGCGCCAAGTCCCAGCACGGCGGCTGGATAGTCCGCTGCCGGATCATTATTCGCAACCGAGCCGCCGATCGTGCCGCGATGGCGGACCTGGGCGTCGCCGATACCGGCCGCGAGATGGGCGAGGGCGGGAATAGAGGAACGAACCTCCGGACTGGCGGCGACCTCGGCGTGGGTCGTCCCTGCGCCGATCACCAGACTATTGCCGTCGCGGCGGATGCCCTTCAGCTCGGAGAGCTGGCTAATATCGACCACGGTCTTGGGCGAGGCGAGACGCTGTTTGAGCGTGGGGATGAGCGTATGTCCGCCCGCGATCAGCGTTGCGTCGCCTCCGGCGAGTGCCTGCGCCGCTTCGGCAACGGATGACGGGCGCACATAATCGAAGCTATACATAGTTTCCTCCGGTGTCTCTTATTCCGCCGCCATCGGCTTGGACGCACTGTTGATCGCACGCCAGATCTTCTCCGGCGTCGCAGGCATGTCGATGTGATCGACACCGTATTCCTTCAGCGCATCGACGATCGCATTGATCACCGCAGGAGGCGCACCGATCGCGCCGGCCTCGCCGCAGCCTTTCACGCCAAGCGGATTGTGCGTGCACGGGGTGCCGGGCATGGTGTGGACCTTCAGCGACGGGACGTCGTCCGCACGCGGCATGCAATAGTCCATATAGGAGCCGGTGAGCAGCTGGCCGTTGTCGTCATAGACGGCGTTTTCCAGCACGGCCTGACCGATGCCCTGGACGATGCCGCCATGCACCTGGCCCTCGACGATCATCGGATTGATGACATTGCCGAAATCGTCGGCCGCTGCGAAGGAGACAATCTCGGTGAAGCCCGTTTTCGGATCGATCTCCACCTCGCAGACATAGGTGCCCGCCGGGAAGGTGAAGTTCTTCGGATCGTAAAACGCGGTTTCTTCAAGACCGGGCTCCAGCGACTCCAGCGGATAATGATGCGGGACATAAGCCGTGAGCGCGACTTCGCCGAATGCCTTCGATTTATCGGTGCCCTTGACCGTGAATGCGCCGTCCTCGAAGGTGATGTCTTCGGCCGACGCTTCCAGAAGATGCGCCGCGATCTTCTTGCCCTTCTCGATCACCTTGTCGAGCGCATTGACGAGGGCTGTACCGCCGACCGCGATCGAGCGCGAACCATAGGTGCCCATGCCGAACGGGATTTTGTCGGTGTCGCCATGGACGATGTCGACCTGCTCGATATCGATGCCGAGCTTGTCGGCAACGACCTGCGCAAAGGTGGTCTCGTGGCCCTGGCCGTGGCTGTGGCTGCCGGTCAGGACGGTTACGCTGCCGGTCGGGTTGACGCGGACGGTCGCCGCCTCGTAAAGCCCGGCGCGGGCGCCGAGTGCGCCGACGAGGCTGGACGGCGCGATGCCGCAGGCTTCGATATAGGAGGCGACGCCGATGCCGCGCAGCTTGCCTTTCGCCTTGGCGGCGGAACGGCGGGCCTCGAAGCCGGAATAATCGGCCACCTCGAGCGCCTTGTTGAGCGCGGGTTCATAATCGCCCGTGTCGTAAACGACGGCCACCGGCGTCTGATAGGGGAACTGGCTCGGCTGGATGAAATTCTTCCGGCGCAGCTCGGCCTGGTCCGTGCCCATTTCCTGGGCGGCCTTGCTCATGAGCCGCTCAAGAATGTAGGTCGCCTCCGGCCGTCCGGCGCCGCGATAGGCATCGACCGGCACGGTGTTCGTGAAGACGGCTTTAACATTGGTGTAGACCGCAGGCGTTGCATATTGCCCGGCAAGCAATGTTCCGTGCAGCCAGGTCGGAATGCAGGGCGCGAAGGTCGAGAGATAGCCGCCCATATTGGCCAGCGTCTCGCATTTGACACCGATCGCCTTTCCGTCAGCGTCGAACGCCATCTCCGCATGGGTGACATGATCGCGCCCATGCGCGTCGGACAGGAAGGACTCGCTGCGCTCCGCGGTCCACTTGACCGGACGGCCTATCTGCTTCGACGCCCAGGTGACGAGCGCCTCTTCGGCGTAGTGGTAGATCTTCGAGCCGAAGCCTCCGCCGACATCGGGTGAATAGACACGCAGCTTATGCTCCGGAATGGACAGCACGAATGCACCCATCAGTAGCCGGATCACATGCGGATTCTGACTGGTCGTGTAGAGCGTATATTCCTCGGTGCCGGCCTCGTACTGGCCGATGGCCGCGCGCGGCTCGATGGCGTTCGGGATCAGGCGGTTGTTGATCAGATCGATCTTGGTGACATGGGCCGCGCGCCCGAACGCTTCGTCGGCAGCGGCTTTGTCGCCCAGCTCCCAGTCGAAGCACATATTGTCGGGCGCTTCCTCATGCACCGCCGTGCCGCCCTGCAGCGCCGCCTTCATGTTGACGACCGCGGGGAGCTCTTCGAGATCGAGCTTCACCCGTTCCGCCGCGTCCCTTGCCTGCTGCAGGCTTTCCGCGATCACCGCGACGACCGGATCGCCGACATGCCGGACCTTGCCGGTGGCGAGGATCGGATGTTTCGGCTCTTTCATCGGCGTGTCGTCGCGGCTCGTCACCAGCCAGCCGCAGGGCAGACCGCCAGCGCCCGATGCGTCGATATCGGCGCCGGTGAACACCGCTACGACGCCCGGCGCGGATTTCGCCTCCGACGTATCGATATTGCGGATATTGGCATGCGCGAGCGGCGAGCGCAGAATGTAACAATAGAGCTGGTTCGGGATGTTGATGTCGTCGGTATATTTGCCGACGCCCGTGATGAAGCGGAGATCCTCACGCCGTTGGACCGCCGCGCCAATTCCTTGGACCGTCATGTGCTTCCTCCAGAAAATATTGCTTGTATGTCGCCTATTCGGCGGCAACGGCCTGTCCGCTCATCTGAGCGGCGGCGCTTTGTACAGCTTTGACAATGTTATGATAGCCGGTGCAGCGGCAGATATTCCCCTTCAGCCAGCTGCGGATTTCGGTTTCGGTCGGCTTGGGATTCTTGGCCAGGAGATCGGCTGCGGACATGATCATGCCGGGTGTGCAGAAGCCGCATTGAAGGCCGTGCGCTTCCCGGAACGCCGCTTGCACCGGGTGCAGATCGGTGCCGCTCGACAATCCCTCGATCGTGGTGATCTTCGCGCCATTGGCCTGCGCGGCGAGTACCGTGCACGCCTTCACCGAATTGCCGTTCATATGGATGACGCAGGCGCCGCATTGAGACGTATCGCAACCGACATGCGTTCCGGTAAGCCCTAATTTCTGCCGCAGGAATTCCGTAAGCAGCATGTTCGCGCTGACATCGGCGCTCACCTGCTTGCCGTTCACTTCCATCGATATTTCGGGCATGTCGAATCTTCCTCCCAACAGCTCGTCGTTGTTCGCCGCGCCTGCGCGATCAGGCCGCGTCCGCTTCTGCGAGCAGCGCCGCGGCGATTATGGCACAGTTCATTGCGGCCTGAAACAAGGCAACTTGCCTTACCTATTTCAAACCACTGCGACTTCTGGCCTACTCCTATTTCGGAGCATAGGGAACCGCAAAACCTTCCCGCTGTTTGAATGAGATGCGAATTCGGGCAACTCTGAATGCAAAGGCCGGCGCGCTCCTCGATGAGAACGCCTGTGAGATCGCACAGCGCATCGAGGAGCAGTTGCGGTCCGCCGGCGATGACATGCGGCTCGAACTGGTCGAGCCCGCCGACATCGATGCCGCGATGGACCGCGCCCTCGCCGATGAGATCGACGTGCTCGTTGTCGGCGGCGGCGACGGGACGATCAAGGCAGCCGCGGCCAAGCTCGTCGGAAAGCCGGTCGCTCTCGGCATCATCCCCCTCGGGACGCTGAACCGTGTGGCGCGGGATCTGAAAATTCCGTTCGAACCGCTGGAAGCGGCGAAGACGATCGTGGAGGGAGAGCCCATCGCGACCGACGTTGCCGACGTCAATGGGCACATGTTCCTATCGACCTCGCTCCTCGGCCTGCCGATACGGGTCGCGGAGCAGCGTCAGGCCTTGCGGGGGGCCAGCCTCGGTCAGCGTATCAAAGGATTCTTCACGCTTCTGAGGAATTTTCTGACGAACCGGCGCAGATTCACGATTCAAGTCGATGACGGCCATCTCACCCGCCGCGTCCGCGCGCTGTCGATCGCGATTTCGAACAATCCTTTGTCCGAGTCCGCCAATATGATGCTGACGCGGGCCTGCGTGAATAGCGGCCAGCTTGCGCTCTATCTGTCGAAGCACCGGACGGGCGGCGCGATGAGTCTGACGGTGCTTCAGCGAATGCTGGGGGATTGGCGTTCCGACCCCGATGTCGAGGAATTCCGTGCGCAGCGTATTGTGTTGAGCAGCCATCGGCCCCGCGTTCGGGTCTCGAATGATGGCGAGATCGAAGAGCTGACGACGCCCCTTCGCTATTCGATTAAGCCGCGCGTGCTGCAAATCATGGTCCCCAAGTCCGCCTGATTTGAGCGGGCTCGCAGATTGCTCTCGGTTCGGACGGATTTCCGGCGTAACTTGCGGGTTCGATACTTTGCTGAGCGATGAAGGGGAGGTCCACAGTGGCACCCGGCGAGGACTTCGTCACCCACCTGCTGGAGCAGCTCGCTCCGATGGATGGCCTTGCACGCAAAAGGCTGTTCGGCGGCTATTCGCTTTCGAGGCACGATGTGCCCTTCGCGATCATTTTCAACAACACGGCCTATTTCAAAGCGGACGACACGAACCGCGCCGATTACGAGGCGCGCGGCAGCAGACCCTTCACATATCAAAAACAGGGCCGGATCATCGAGGTGTCGAATTGGGAAGTTCCCACTGAGATCATCGAAGATCAGGAGGCGCTGTTGGAGTGGGCGCGGAAAGCCTATGGCGCGGCGCTGAAAGGCAAAACCGGTTCAAAGAAGAAAAGACGGTAGGATTTGCGCCTCGAAGCGCCGGGTGCGATGACTGCCCAGCGGTTGCATTTCTCCCCTGATGAGGGAAATGGTCCACCACAAATTGAACCCGTTCGATTAAAGTTGCCATCATGGTGTGACTCAGGAATTGTCATGCAGTGTTCCGTCGCAACCGTCTGAGGAATGGGAATGCGTCTCAGTCGATCATCCGACAGAGAAAAGCTGCGCACCGACTTGCAGAACGCGATGGAGGGCGTCCATCAGCTCGCATCGGAGTGCAAGCGGCAGGGCAGGGATGCGCGCGACCTGGAAGCCATGGGCTCGCACCTCTTCGCTGCGCTTCAAGCCTTGGATCGGTACGGACCGGCGGATGACGCCACCGTGCCCGATGATCCGCGCGCCAGGGCGGCGCAGCTAATCACCGCAACGCTCATGGCGGCACAGCTCGTGGAGGAAATGGTCGATGAGCTGGCCACGACAAGCATGCGCATCGAGGCCGTGCCGGTGAGGGCGGATCTGCTCGCGCTGACCGCAAAAATGGACGCGCTCAACAACGCCTTCCAATTTGTCGCGTCCGCGATCGCCAGGACGAATTCACAGCTGAAGCGCGCGCCTTGAGCGAGCGGCCACTGGGGTTTCCGGGTTTCGAAGGCGAAATGGTGGAGGTGAGAGGAGCATCCTCGAACCGGAACCCGCCGGTTGGGTTGGCCGGCGGCAACCGGCAAACGAAAATGGTGGAGCCAAAAGGAGTGTTTTCGAACCAATTGTTTGATACTTTGGCCAACTGGAACAGCGTTCTAGAACATCATTTGCCCTAAGTGTTTGCTCCGATCAGTATCCACAAAAACCTTATTGAAGCCTTTGAGCATAAGCGGTAAACGAACTAATATTCATAATCCTTAAAGTGAGTGGGTATAATGAAGCTTAAACTCCTTCTTACGATTGTAATCGGAGCCTGTGTCGCGGTGCTGCCGGTTTCACCCGCTCATTCAATTTGTTTTATCAATTGTGAGCCGCCTGAGTTTATTATCGTTAAGAAGGTTTTTGAGCAAAAAAGCGAAGTCAACGCATTACCGTTTTGTCTTCCACTTACCTATAGTGCTCTTTCTGGGGTAGGACGTCTGAGGAAAGCGGAAAGACGTGTAACTACACTAGCCCGCATTTCTCACGCGGCGGAGGCGCATCGGGGTCTCTGACGGTGTAAACTTGTTTTGCGAGAACGAGTTATACCAATTCGATGGAGTTCCCCGATGCTGACGGAGTGTAGCGCGAGCGAGATCGATTTTGGAAGAGCGGGCGGACGCCGTGTGGTCGCGGATTTCGACGGCGGCATGGTCTTTTCGGATGCCGGGGCTCACCTGCTCGGGGAGACGGACAAGGCGATCCGGCTCGTCGACCGCTTTGCGGCCTGCTTTCGCGATCGGCGCCATCCCGCTTACGTGGTTCACGAAGTGAAGACGCTGGTTGCACAGCGCGTGTTCGGCCTGGCGCTGGGCTATGAAGACCTCGTCGACCATGACGAGTTGCGGCGCGATCCCGTTCTCGGCGTGCTGCTCGGCAAGCTCGAACGCACGGCCGAAGCCCCGGCGCCGCTGGCCGGCAAGAGCACGCTAAACCGGTTGGAGCACGCCCCAGCGGAAGGAGCCACTGGCCGGTATCACAAGATCGGGCACGACGGCGCCGCGATCGAGGATCTGTTCGTCGACGTGTTTCTCGAGGCGCATAGCAAGCCGCCGCGTGAGATCGTGCTCGACCTCGACGCCACCGACGATCCGCTGCACGGCCATCAGGAAGGCCGGTTCTTCCATGGCTATTACGACTGCTATTGCTACCTGCCGCTCTACATCTTCTGCGGCCGGCATCTCCTGGCCGCAAAGCTTCGGCGCTCGAACATCGACGGCAGCGCCGGCGCGGCGGAGGAGACGGCCCGGATCGTCACGCAGATCCGAGCGCGTTGGCCGAAGGTGAAGATCATTCTGCGCGCCGATTCCGGCTTCGCCCGAGAGGCCCTGATGGTTTGGTGCGAGGCCCACAAGGTTGACTACGTCTTCGGTCTCGCCCGCAACGCGCGTCTGGAAGCCCGCATCACTGAGGCGCTGGCCGAGGCGCGGAGGTTATCGGAGGCCACGGAAGGCAAGCCGGCGCGGGTGTTTCGGGATTTCCTCTGGTCGACCAAGGACTCCTGGTCGCGCCGTCGGCGCGTGATCGGCAAGGCGGAGTGGACCGGCGGCGAAGCCAATCCGCGTTTTCTCGTCACCTCGCTGAAGCCTGACGCCTGGACCGCCAAGCCACTCTACGAAGATCTCTATTGCAAGCGCGGCGAGATGGAAAACCGTATCAAAGAGGCGCAGGGCGATCTGTTCGCCGACCGCACCTCAGCGGCGACGATGCGGGCCAACCAGCTGCGCTTGTGGTTTGCCTCGATGGCTTACGTTCTGCTCTGCGCGCTGCGCCGGATCGGCCTGGCTCATACGCAGTTTGCCGCTGCGACCTGCGGCACGATCCGGCTGAAGCTGCTGAAGATCGGCGCGTTGGTGAAAATCAGCGCGCGTCGGGTCAAGATCGCCTTCGCGTCTGCCTGTCCGTCTGCTGCGGAATGGCGTCTCGCCGCAGCCCGACTCGCGCATGCCCGTGGCTCCCCCGCTTAATGCGTGAGGCTGCGACACGCCACTTTCGCAGCACACCCCGGAGGCCCATTGGAGACCGAAAAATCCGAGCCGATTGCCAAAGCCGGTCGCGCAATCTGCGCCACCCCCAAGCACGTCACAAGACAACATGCCGGCCAATCGGCCAGATCACCATGCCATGGCTTCAGTCGCGTGAGAAATGCGGGCTAGAGATGTCACAATTCATTGCAATGACTGCAGCGGAGCATGGCTATGCATCCGTCGTCCGACAATGGCCTCACGAAAAATATATTGAAAACGACAAAACGAAAACGTTAGCCACTCATCCGACTTTAAGGCGTGAAAATCAGAATTGCTATATCTTAGAGAACTGGGCGCCGCGCGAAAACATTGAGTTTGTCGATTCGCAGCCAGTAGACTTAGGTGATGGCGAACAATATAAGCTTGTCTCGCTCCGATTCACTAGGAATAGCGGCCCTATTATTGATCATTGTCTTAAAAAGATGTACGCGAACTATGAAAATGGGGAACAAAAAGCGCGTTGCTTAGTAAAATACGATAAGTTTAAGCAATCGTATCAATTTGATCGGCTCTGTCCGCGCTGAGTATGGGGATTGACGGCAGCTCAAGTTCCTGATCTGTTCCCATTAAGGGAGACCGATCATGGAGCACCGAAAATTCAAACAGCGGCTAGCGGAACTTATCGCGGAACTCACGCCCGCGCAGGGCCGCAAGCTGATCGATACTCTTCGCGAGCGGAGCGCTGGAAATGAAACGCAAAAGCTCATCGATGGCCAGTTTCAGACCGATCTGAAATGCCCGCATTGCAAGGGGCGTCGCATCCATCGCCATGGTATGGCGCGGGGTCTGTGGCGTTACAAATGCCTGGCCTGCGCCAGGACGTTCAACGCTCTGACCGGCACGCCGCTGGCCCGGCTTCGAAAGCGGGACCGCTGGCTGAAATTCGCCGAAGCGCTCAACGGCTCGGAGACCGTCCGCGCCGCGGCGGTGCGGACCGGGATCGACAAGAGCACGTCCTTCCGCTGGAGGCATCGTTTTTTGAAGGCGCAGAAAGACCTTAAGGACCAGCGGCTGACCGGCATCGTCGAGGTCGACGAATGTTTCGTTCTGCAAAGCCGGAAAGGTGAGCGGCGCTTGCCGCGCAAGGCGAGGAAGCGCGGCGGCAAGGCTGAAAAGCCAGGCTTGTCCAGCGAACAAACGCCGATCCTGATCGCCCGCGACCGCTACGGCCATCATCTGGATGCGGTGTTGCACAATCGCTCGGAGGACGCCGTCAACGCGGTTTTGAAGGGAGCAGTTTCGAACACTGACGTGCTGCTGTGCATGGACGGCGATCCGGCGCTGATCGCTTTCGCCAAGGCAGAAGCGATCGAATACGAGCTGATCCGCGCCAGCCACGGCGAGCACGTGCATGAAAAGGTGCTGCACATCCAGACCGTCAATAGCTATATCAGCCGCTTCAAGAAATGGCTCAACCGCTTCAACGGCGTGGCGACGAAATATCTGCCCAACTATCTCGGCTGGCGGCGAATGCTGGAAAAATCCGCTGCTTCCCTTGCGCCCGAGCACTGCTTGGCCGCCGCCATTGGATGAAACACATACTCAACGCGGACAGAGCCATTTGATCTGTCAGATCGCGTAAAGCAATGTGACTATGCGGGTATCGACAAAGATTTTGTTGACACAGGATTAACTCGTCAGGGATGGAGATAGAGGTGAAAAAATTTCGTGCAATCTGTACTGTGAAACCGAGTTTTTGACCTCAAGGGACTTGAACCAAATTAATATCTATTTCCAATTAGTTAGAGGATCTCTCTAAGATAAAAGCAAATATAACAGAAAAAAATTCAATTAAACCAATTGCTTGCAAGATGGTGGAGCCAGGCGGGATCGAACCGCCGACCTCGTGAATGCCATTCACGCGCTCTCCCAACTGAGCTATGGCCCCTTCGGTGGGTTGATGTCTTATGCGTTTCGCGGCGCGGGATCAAGTGGAACGTGGCGCGTCCGCGCCAATTCCCATATGGCGGTTCGCCGGCCCCGCGTCCAGAATGGCGGCGGGGAAAGTTGACCGTCGCGCGCGGGGGCGCTCAGCCCGGCATATCGACGCCGATCGCGGATAGAAAGCCGGGGTAATCCGCGGGAGGATAAAGCGGGACGGGGCCATGAAGCACGTCCGAGATAGGCAACCATTTGGAGATTTCGTCCGTGTTTGGCTCGACATTCGGCAGTTCATCGCGCCGGGTCAATGCGTCATCGAGAAAACGGGCGTGATAGATGAAGACGATCTCGTGGCACGCCGCGCCTTCGTAGACGAAACAGTTCTCGACCACTTCGAGCCGTTCAAGAACCTCGATCTCCGTTTCGAGCTCCTCCAGCATCTCGCGCTTCAGCGTTTCCGCGGCGCTTTCGCCGAATTCCACATGGCCGCCCAGCAGCCGGTAATACGGCGTCTGCTTCACGCTGTCGAAGCCGGGGGTGACGAGCATCCGGCCGTCCGCGACGAAAAGCGCCATCGCCTTGATCTTGATTTCGGATCTCGACATCGGGGCTCCCGTCGGTTCTCGCCGTGCCCATTGCTGAGGCCAAGCGGAGGTGTTTCCCGGAACGGAACGCGGCGTCCGGCCGAACTCTATCCGCGCGCGGCGGATCTCGCCGCGGATGCCACGGCCTCCGCGGTAATGCCGAAATGCTCAAAAAGCGCTGCAGCCGGAGCCGACGCCCCAAAGCCGGTCATACCGATGAACGCGCCTTCGGGACCGATCCACTCGTCCCAGCCGAGCCGGACGCCGGCCTCGACCGCCACGCGCGGCGCGTTCCCCAACACTGCGCGCTGATAGTCCTGCGGCTGCTTGCGGAACAGCTCCCAGCTCGGCATGGAAATGGCGGCTGCCGCAATACCGTCCGCCTCCAGAGCCCGGGCGGCCGACAGCGCGAGTTGGACCTCCGACCCGGTCGCCAGGATCGTGACCTGACGCGCCGCATCCGGCTCGTGAACGACATAAGCGCCTTTCGCGCAGAGATTGGCGCCAAGCTCAGCGCGCACCGGAAGCGCGGGCAGGCCCTGACGCGAGAGACATAGCACCGAGGGCGCCTTCTCCGATGCGAGCGCGGCTGCCCAGCACTCCGCCGTTTCGATGGCGTCGGCCGGCCGGAAGACGAGCAGAATTCGGGATGGCTCTCAGCGCGGCGAAATGCTCGACAGGCTGATGGGTCGGCCCGTCCTCGCCGAGTCCGATCGAGTCATGCGTCATCACATGAATGACGCGCACCCCCATCAGCGCGCCGAGCCGGATCGCCGGACGCGAATAATCGGAGAAGGTGAGAAACGTCCCGCCATAGGGAATGAAACCGCCATGCAGCGCGATACCGTTCATGGAGGCGGCCATGGCATGTTCCCGCACGCCGTAATGAATGTAGTTGCCCGAGAAATCGTCGGCCGTCACCGTCTTGCTCGCTTTGGTCTTGGTACCGTTCGAGCCGGTCAGATCGGCCGAGCCGCCAATCAGGCCGGGCAACACCTTCGAGATCTCTTCGAGAACGGCCTGAGATGACTGCCGTGTCGCAAGCTTCGGCTTTTCCTCGGAAAATTTCGTTTTGATCCGTGCCACGGCCTCGTCGAAAGCCGTCCCCAACCGACCGGAAAGCGCGCGAGCAAAATCCTCGCGCCGCGTGTCATTTTGCATCCGCTGCAACCAGGCCTGCCGCTCGGCCTTTCCGTTGGCCGAACATTCGCGCCACGCGCCGAGGATGGCGTCCGGCACCTCGAACGGCTCGTAATCCCATCCCAATATCTCACGCGCTTTGGCGATCTCGTCGCTCCCGAGCGGGGACCCGTGGCTCGCCGCGGTGCCCTGCTTGTTCGGCGCGCCATAGCCGATGATCGTCTTGCAGGCGATCAGAACTCGGGCGGTCGCTGCGCCTCGAAGCGGCAATCGCGGAATAAATCTCCTCCTCATCGTGACCGTCGATCTGGTGGACCTCCCAGCCTGCCGCTTTGAAGCGGGCGAGTTGATCCATGGAGGTGGCAAGCGAGGTCGGCCCGTCGATGGAAACGCTGTTGTCGTCGAACAGCACGATGAGCTTGGCGAGCCGGAGATGACCGGCCAGATCGATTGCCTCGTGGCTGATGCCTTCCATAAGACAGCCATCGCCGACGAGCGCATAGGTGTAGTGATCGACGAATTCATCGCTGAAACGCGCGTTCAGCAGCCGCTCGGCGATTGCCATGCCGACGGCGTTGGCAAGTCCCTGGCCGAGCGGGCCGGTGGTGGTCTCGATGCCGGGGGCGTGGCCGTATTCGGGATGGCCGGCGGTGATCGAGCCGAGCTGGCGAAAATTCTTCAGCTGCTCCAGCGTCATCTCCGGATAGCCGGTAAGATAGAGAAGCGCGTAGAGCAGCATGGAGCCGTGCCCGGCCGACAGAACGAACCGGTCCCGGTCGGGCCAGTCCGGTGCGGCGGGATCGAATTTCAAAAAGCGCGTAAAGAGCACGGTCGCAACGTCGGCCATGCCCATCGGCATGCCGGGGTGGCCCGATTTCGCCGCCTCTACGGCGTCCATCGAAAGGGCCCTGATGGCGTTAGCAAGATCCCGGTGCGTTTCCGGGTTCGAAGGGGTACGCGTCATTTGAACGGTCACCGCTGTTCCAGATTTCGAGTGGCTTAGATCAACCCTTGTTCAATTGGGCTCAATTGAACGAGGTCAAGTTGATCTATATCAAAAGACGAGCGCAACTGTTCCCGCGTCCATCCCCGCCTTCGCGGGGACGTGCTTGGACGCGCGTTGCGCTAAGCCGCCATCTTTGGCGATTTTGCTCTGCGCGGCCGGATAGGTGGGCGCCGTGGAACGAAGAGCAGGTCATCGATTTGGGCGAGAGCGGGCAACACATAGCCTGCGCGGCCGCGCCATGAAACCCAAAAAGCGCGCCTTTGCCACCGGCTGGCCGGCTCACCGCTGGAATTCGATGACTTTCTGCCGCTGCTCGCCGAGCCCGTCAATGCCGAGCCGGATAACGTCGCCGGTCTTCAGATATTGTGGCGGGTTCATGCCGAGGCCGACGCCGGGCGGGGTTCCCGTCGCGATGACGTCACCGGGCAAAAGCGTCATGAACCGGCTGATATAGCTCACAAGAAAGGCCGGCTTGAAGATCATCGTCGCCGTGCTGCCCGACTGGCGGCGGTCGCCATTGACCTCGCAGAACAGGCCCAGATTCGCCGGATCGGGCACCTCGTCCTTTGTCACGAGCCAGGGGCCGATCGGACCGAACGTGTCGCAGCCCTTGCCCTTGGTCCATTGGCCGAGCCGTTCGATCTGATATTCGCGCTCGGAAACGTCGTTGACCACGCAATAGCCCGCCACATGGTTCAGCGCCTCGCCTTCCTCGACATAGCGCGCCCTGATGCCGATGACGATGCCGAGCTCCACCTCCCAGTCCAGCTTCACCAAATCTTTGGGCAGCATCACATCGTCATTCGCCCCGACGATGCAGGAATTCGCCTTCTGAAAAAGGATCGGCTCGGTCGGGATCGGCTGTCCGGTCTCTTCCGCGTGATCCGAATAGTTCAGGCCGACACCGATGAATTTCGATACCTGACCGACGCATGGCCCCATGCGCGGAGAGCCATAGATGACCGGCAGCGTCGCCGGATCGATCTGCGCCAGGCGCGACAGGCTGTCGGGCCCGATCGTGGCGCCCGTGATGTCGGGGATATGCCCGGACAGGTCGCGGATCTGACCATCGGCGTCGAACATGCCGGGCCGTTCGCTCCCGGCTGGACCAAAGCGCAATAGCTTCATGGCTGGCGTTCTCTCCCCTTGCCTGTCGAACTGATCGGCGCGGCTGCGGTCCGTGCCGGATCTTTCCGCGTGATTAAAGGATTAGGTTCCGAGCCCTGTCAATCGCGGCGGGGCCTCGGCACGGTCGTATCATCGTTGAACATTGCCGGCCAAAGCGTTCATCGCCGCTTCGTGAAGCGCGGGATCGCCGACGGCGAGGATCCGGCCGCCATTGCAGGGATCGGCCCCCTCCCAAGTGGTCACGACGCCGCCAGCCGCCTCGATGATCGGCACGAGCGGCACGATATCGAAGGGCTTCAGCCCGGACTCGGCCACGATGTCCACTAAGCCCATGGCGAGCATGCAATAGAGATAGCAATCCCCGCCGAAACGGGTCATCCGGCATGCGGCCGAAAGACGCTGGAAGCGGGCGGCCTCATCGCCCTTGAACATATCCGGGGTCGTCGCGGCGAGGATGGTCTCGGAAAGGGAAGCGCAGGGGCGCGGGCGAATCCTCCGCGCGCCGTGGCGATTGCGGAAATGGGCGCCGCCTTCCGCGCTCCAGAACCGTTCGCCGAGATAAGGCTGGTCCATCATGCCGAGCAAGGGCCGGCCGTCTTGCGCCAGACCGATCAGGGTTCCCCAGGTCGGCAGCCCCATGATGAAGGCTTTCGTGCCGTCGATCGGATCGAGCATCCAGCGGAACGGGCTTTGCGCGGCTCTTTCGGGGAACTCCTCGCCCAAAATGCCGTGATCTGGGAATTCGCTTTCGATCAGCCGGCGCATGGCCGCTTCGGCGCCGCGATCGGCCTCGGTCACGGGGTCGAAGGATTCGTCCGCCTTGTTGGTGACCTCGCCGGCTCCGCGGAAATGAGGAAGAATGACGTCACCGGCGCGATCAGCAAGGCTGTGCGCAAAGCGTACGAACGCCGGATTGACAGCGCTATAGGGCATCGCTAAGTAGTCCCGGCGATTTCGACGCGAAGATTTGACATTAAATTACGCAAATACACGGATCGCTTTGCCCTCATTTTAGGCTTATGCCAAGCCAAAAGCCCATCATGTTGCCGAAATGCAACGAATTCTGATCGGCTTGCAAAGGGCTCTTGATTTTTGTGCGATGCAATGTCATATTTTGCAGTGCGGGATAGGTTTCGACCTATACCGTAGCCCTCCTTGGGCGTTTCCTCCCTAGACTTGGGCCGTTCGAAGCCTCGAACGGCCCTTTTTTTATCTGTATGCAGATCGTTCTTCACTCGGCCGCCGTCCGCCGAGGCGCGAGATAGTTGGGAAGGGACTGAACGATCACGCTGGCCAAGCTCGTCAGATGGGCGCGCAGATTGCGAAAATCGCGGCGCAGCCCCAGTGTTTCCTCATCCATATAAAGGGCGCGGTTGACTTCGATCTGCAGCGTGTGAAGGCCGTCGGCCGGCACGCCGTAACGCTCCGTTATATAGCCTCCCGCATAAGGCTTGTTCAGCGCAACTTTGTAGCCGAGGCCGGAGAGGAACTGCTCGACCAGCCGAACCATTTCCCGCGGGCAGGATGTGCCAAATCGGTCCCCCAAAACGAAATCGACCTTTTGTATATTGCTCTTGTCGCCCTGATAGGACGGCATGGAGTGAAAGTCGATCAGCACGGCATAGCCGAACCGCTTTCGCGCCTCTTCGAGCAGGCCCGACAGCGTCGCGTGATAGGGTTTGTAGAGACGGTTGATCCTTTCCAGCGCCGTGCCGACCGACAGCGGGCCGCGATAGATCTCCTCCTGCTCGTTCACGACGCGGGCAATCGTGCCGAGCCCGCCGACCACGCGCAACGAATGGGTGTTCGCATAATCGGGGAGGACTTCATTGAACAAGGCGGGGTCCAGCTCATAAGGCTCCCGATTCACGTCCAGATAGGCGCGCGGGAAATGAGCGTGCATGAGAGTCGCGCCGATATTGACGACGCCGGCAAGCAGCAGATCGATGTAAGCGTCTTCGGACTTTCGCAGCGCGACCGCCGTGAGCCGGGAGGCGTTGAGGAACGAGCTCGGATAGGTCCTGCCGCTATGCGGCGAGTTGAAGACGAACGGCGTCTCGGAGCGATCCGGCTTCAGAACCGTAAAGGGCGGGTTGAGCTCGGTTTCGATCGCCTGAGCCTCGACCTCGTGCATCTTACGGAAATATTTGCCAATTTTTACCAGCATGGCTCACGCCGAATTCAGGTGGTGCGGACGGGCGCCGCGATCCGAACTGGTTGGAAACATCTTAAAACATCGACTTCCGGGTCGTGGTCTTCGCCCCGGCCGCCGATAAATCCGGCGCTCTAAAGAAATCCACAAAGCGCATGTCTGCATTTCAGCCGGTCATCCTCCAGTTCGGCGATCTGCCGCAAGTTTTGACTTGCGCGAGCGTCGATGCGATCTCATGCAGGTCTCAACGCAGTGTACCCGAATTCGCCAGCGATCAAGGCAGAAAATTTACCCCACACGCATTTATCGCCCGCCCATGGCTGACCGGCCCGTCATCCTGTGGTTCCGCCGCAATCTCCGGCTGGCGGATCACCCCGCTCTGGACGCCGCCGCGGCGACCGGCGCTCCGATAATCCCGGCCTATATTCTCGACGATGAGACGGCGGCACCGTGGCGGCTCGGCGCCGCGAGCCGATGGTGGCTCACCGGAAGTCTGAGGGCGCTCGATGCCGCGCTTCGCGACCGCGGCTCCTGGCTCGTTCTGCGCCAGGGCGAGGCGGTAACGACGCTCGTCGTGCTCGCGCAGGACGTGGGCGCGCAGGCGGTTTATTTCACCCGCGGCTATGAACCCCATGCGCCTCGCCAGGAAACCGCGCTGCATGATGCGCTGGAGGAGGAGGGCATTGGCTGCCGGCGTTTCGGCGGCCGGCTGCTTCGGGAACCGGAGACCGTCGCCAACAGATCGGGCGAGCCGTTCAAGGTCTTCACGCCCTTTTATAAGGCCTGTCTCGCGCAGGAACCGGCGCCCTCCCCCCTCCGGGCGCCACAACGGCTCGCGGCCCTGGCCGGCTGGCCCCAGAGCGAGGCGCTCGAAGACTGGCGACTGGAGCCGGCCCATCCGGATTGGGCGGGACAAATGCGGGCCTTCTGGACGCGCGGCGAAGAGGGAGCGAAAGAACGGCTTCGCCGCTTCATCGACGAGGCGCTTGCCGAGTACGGCGCGGACCGGGACCGGCCGGATCTCAATGGCACCTCGCGCATGTCGCCCCACCTTGCGTTCGGGGAAATCAGCCCGCGCCAGATCCGGCATGCGATCGAAGCGGCGGCCGAACGGACGCCGGAGCTCGAACGCGGCGCGGATGCCTATCTTCGCGAGCTCTATTGGCGGGAGTTCTCTTATCATCTCCTGTTCCACTGGCCGGACCTTCCCGAGCGGCCGTTTCGGCCGGCATTTAAGAACCTGCCCTGGAGGAACAGCGCCGACGATCTGAGGGCCTGGCAAGAGGGTCGAACCGGCTATCCGATCGTCGATGCCGGAATGCGTCAGCTCCGGGCGATCGGGTGGATGCATAACCGCGTCCGTATGATCGCCGCCTCCCTGCTCACGAAACATCTGCTCATTCCCTGGCGCTGCGGCGAGGATTGGTTTTGGGACACGCTGGTCGATGCCGATCTTGCGAACAATTCGGCGAGCTGGCAGTGGGTGGCCGGCTCGGGCGCCGACGCGGCTCCCTATTTCCGCGTGTTCAATCCCATGCTTCAGGGCAGGACGTTCGATCCTGAGGGCAGTTACGCGCGTCGCTGGGTGCCCGAATTGGCCGAGATGCCCGCCGAGCACATTCACGCGCCCTGGGAGGCACCGGAAAGCGTTCTGCGGAAAGCCGGCGTGGCGCTCGGCGTGAACTACCCCTTTCCGATTGTGACCCATGAGCAGGGGCGGGAGAGGGCTCTCAAGGCATATGAAGCCGTGAAGAGCGCGGGGCGCGGCGGCGATTAGCGCAACGCGCGTCCAGGCATGTTCCCGCGAAGGCGGGTATGGACGTGGGAACAGTTGCGATAACTTATTGATCTAGCCGGCGGAGGGGAACAGGATCTCCACGGTCGTGCCTTTGCCGCGCGCGCTCTGAATGGAGATCCGTCCGCCCGCATTTTCAACGAGGCGTTTGACCAGCGGCAGGCCGAGACCGGAACGACCCGGCGGCGGCGTAGTCGAAGCGCCGAGCGTGGCGCGGATCTCTTTCTTGGTCATTCCCTTGCCATCATCGGCAACCGTCAGCCGCACGGTGCCGTCCTTGCGCCGCCGCGCGGTGAGCTTGATCTGCCGAACCGTCTTGTTGTGGCGCACGGCGTTCATCATGAGATTGAGAAGGATCTGCTTGAGCCCCTGTTCGGCCATCATCAGGGCCGGCAGCCGCCCTTCTATACGCCGGCGAACCGTGATCCCTGAGGCTCGTGCGAGCGGGACGATCAGCCGAACGCAGCTCTCGATAGCCGCTCTCAGATCGACCGGCTGAGCACGCGGCGGCTCGTCATCCTGATGCAGCATCCGCGCCGAGAAATCGCCGAGAATCGCGATCGCAAGATTTGCGCCTTCCATGATATCGCCTGCATAAGCGCGAAGCTGATCCTGCCGCCGTCCGGGCGGCGCGATTTCTATGATGCGCTCCGCGAATCCCAGAATGACCTGAAGCGGGTTGCGCACCTCATGGCAAAGCTCCCGGATGCTCAAGGCGAGCGTTTCCTGGTCGAGGCTGCCGCGCTCCGCTCCCGAAGCCGGCCCGGCGAACGATTGCGTGCGATCTCGGGACTGTCCTTCCGGCCTCCGCAGTCGCTTGGCGATCGCATCGAGCGCGGCGCGATCCGATTTTTCGGTCGCTGGATGCTGTTTGCCCCGCGCCGCCGGAGCGTTCGCCGTCTCGTCGCCCCTGTCGGCCGGTGCGCGCTCGCGGCGATTCGCGTCGCCAAGCGCTTTGACGATCAATCCCGGCCGTCCTCCGGCGACTTCCAGGCCCTGTATGTAGCACTTCGTGGGTCTGCGTCCCGATGCCGCAGAGAGCGTCAGCGTCTCGGTCCATTCTTTCGCGCCGCCGGGCTGAGCCGCAAGCGCCGTCAGCCTTTCGACCGATTTATTCCGTGATGAGAAGCGCTTAGCGCGAATCGCATCGATCGAAGCGGCGCCCCAGAACTCCCGGCCGGCCTGATTGGCCCAAAGAATGCGGCGAGCGGAGGCATCCCATACCCAAACGGGCTCTTCGGTCGTGAGAAATTCGCCGAGCGGAATATGCGCAGCCGCGCCGCTCTCGGTCTCCATAACGCACAAATCTACGGTTTACAGTGTGTTAGCCAAATAGGGTACGACACGCCATGAAGACAAGATCAATGGCAAAAGACAAGTCATTGGCGGTCGCCCCACCCGTTTTCCTGACCGAATGCTTAACGCGCAAGCGTTTTGGTCCCCGAGTCTGGTGCGACCAAAGCACTGGACTTCGACAAAAGTATAAGGCATACCGCAATTGGCCACCGCGATTTTGGCATTGCCAAAAAATATGTTGCAATGCACAACGCAAGTGATTATCTCCTTCATATTGCGGCGCACAATCTCGGAATCGCAAGGAATTCGCAAACACCATTTTGCGCCGCACAACCTTGGATAGGAGGCAAATTATGCAATACACCCCTGACTTCGAAATACCTTCCACAGTTCGTGAAATGGCCGCCCGTTCCGTCGAGCAGGTCAAGGACGCCTATGGCCGTTTTGTCGATGCGACCCGGCAGACGCAGGACGTGGTGAGCAAATCGACTGAAGTCTTCGCCACCGGCGCCAAAGAGATGAATGAAAAGGTCCTCGGCTTCGCCGAGAGCAATGCGAAGGCCAGCTTCGATGTAGCGACGCGCCTTGCGCATGCGCGCGATGCGAAGGAATTCCTGGAAATTCAGACGCAGTTCGCCCGGAGCCAGATGGAGGCCTATGCGCAGCAGACTCAGGAGCTCGCTCGCATTATGGCGGCCTCTGCGCAGAAGGCTCAGCCGACCGTCTGAATTGCTGAGACGAGCGACTGACCGGCTATGAATCAAGCCAGATCGGCAATGCCGATCTGGCTTCATCCGCATGGCAAGGACGCGATGACAAAGGAGGAAATCATGTCGGACCCAACCGAATCCCCGCAGCGGAGCCCTCTTTCATCCAGCTCATCTGCTCCCTCCGGGACGCAGGCATATAACGTGACGGTTGGACCTGATCAGGAAGAGAAGATCGACAAGCAAGCGACCGAGGCGAACCCCTCCGGTGCTGCGTCAGCCGAGGCCGATCCGCAGCCGGTGACGGATGACGGGAATGAGCCTTCTGTCGAGGACGTCGACGCCGATACGGCCGATATGGCCGACCTGCCCCAATCCTCAGACGGTGGCGGTTCGTATGACGATGCGGACCAACCGCCCGCAGCCAAACCGTTCGGCGCTTCCCAGGCCGTTGTGGCGGAGGCCGAGTTGGCCCAGCCCGACACCGACAGCTTGGCGCAATTCGATGTCGGCGACGAGCAGGCCCCCGACACACCGAGCGAAACGCCGGAAACGACGGTTGGCGAAGAAGCTGTCGCCGCGGCCGATGCGCTGCGTGACGCGGTTCGCAATGCCATGGAAAACGCCGATGCCGAGCCGGAAGAAGCTGCGGCCGTTTTCGACCAGATGTCGCATAATTTCAAAGCCGCTATGGACAGCGCGAGCAGTGACGCCGCCCGTATCAGCCTGAAACTGATGGAATTTGCGCAGGCCAATCTCCAAAACAACGTGAAGCTTGCGCAGGATTACGCCAGCGTTCGGACGGTGCCGGAAATCTTCAATGTGCATGCGCGCTATTTCCAGAACCAGATGGAATTGCTGAACAGGCAGGCTAACGAGCTCCGGCTGCTTACCACAGACATCGCGTCGAAGAAGGCCGCGCGGATTCAGAACCAGTTCAAAACGGGCTAAGCTCCGCCGCCCGACCGCCGCCGCGCACCCGCTCTGCCGAACCAGGCGCCGGGCGATCCCCGGGCGCGTGTCATTTGCTTGCCCGCGGCAGGCGCGTTCCTATATTGTCGGCGTGGCTTCCGGCATAGCCGGCTGACAAATCACATCAGAAGACCATGATGCACGCACCGAACGCTGCGGCCTATACGGCGTCCGCTTCCGGCCAGACTGAGCCTACGCTCAACAGTCTGATGCTTCCGCGCGCGCCGCAGGATACGCGCGTCGTCGTGGCGATGTCCGGCGGGGTGGACTCCTCCGTCGTCGCCGCAATCCTGAAGCGGGAAGGCTACGACGTCGTCGGCATCACCTTGCAGCTTTATGACCACGGCGCCGCGACGAGCCGTAAGGGCGCGTGCTGTGCGGGTCAGGATATTCGCGATGCGCGCCGCGTCGCCGCCGCGCTCGGCATCCCCCATTATGTGCTGAATTATGAGGAGCGCTTTCGCCGCGAGGTGATGCGTCCCTTTGCGGGCAGCTATGTCGCGGGCGAGACGCCTGTCCCCTGCATCGCCTGCAACCAGTCGATCAAGTTCAAGGATTTGCTCGAAACCGCGAAGGATCTCTCGGCCGACGTCATGGCCACCGGGCATTATATTGCCAGCCGGCCCGGACCTCATGGCTGGAACCTCTTTCGCGCCGCCGACGCCGAACGCGATCAGAGCTATTTCCTGTTCGGCACGACGCGCGAGCAGCTCGAATTCCTGCGTTTTCCGCTCGGCAGCCTGCGCAAGGAGCGGACGCGCGAGCTGGCCGCCGAGCTCGGTCTTGCGGTTGCGGCGAAGCCGGACAGCCAGGACATTTGCTTCGTCCCGACCGGCCATTATGCGCGCATTGTCGAAAAGCTCCATCCGGGCGCGGTCGAGCCGGGAGACATCGTTCATCTCGACGGGCGCGTCCTGGGGCGGCATCAGGGCATCATCCACTACACGATCGGCCAGCGGCGCGGCCTGGGCATCGCCTCGGGCGAGCCGCTTTATGTGGTTCGCCTCGATCCGGAGCGAGGTATCGTGTTCGTCGGACCGCGGGAGGCGCTTCTTGCCAATCGGATCGATCTGCGGGACGTGAACTGGCTCGGCGACGGGGCGCTGGACGAGCTGCCGCAGGAGGGATTGGAGCTTTGGGCGCGTATCCGCTCGACCCAGCCGCCTCAGCCCGCCGTCCTTCATCACCGCGACGGCCGGACCTTCATTCGGCTTCACGACGGCGAGCATGGCGTATCGCCGGGACAGGCGTGCGTCTTTTATGACAGCGGCGCCGAGGAGGCGCGCATCCTCGGCGGCGGATGGATTACGGCGTCGGGACACGCTTAGCGCAACGCGCGTCCAAGCATGTCCCCGCGAAGGCGGGGATGGATGCGGGAACAGTTGCGCTAACCTATTGGGATAGATCAACTTGACCTCGTTCAAGTGACTCCACTTGAACGAGGGTCGATCTGGAAGTTCCCGGCGATCGGGGGGATCGGAGTCATGACAGACGAGCGACTTGAGCGGCTGGCACGCTGGACGCCCGCGTTCATCCTGGCTTATTTCGCTCTTCAGTTCCTCATCCGTATCGCGCTTTCGGCCAATCTGGAGACGGATGAATCGGAACTCGTCGGACACGCGGCCTTTTCGTTCGACACCGGCAACGGTCACCCTCCGCTCTATAATTGGCTGGTCGCGCTGGTCTATCCCCTGACCGGCGGTCACTGGGCCACGGCCTTGGCGCTCGTCAAAAATGGCCTCCTTGCCGGCAGCTATTTCCTTGCCTACGACCTGATGCGGCGTATCGCCGGGGCTGCCCTGCCAGGGCTTCTGACGGTCTGCGCATTGTTGCTTTTGCCTCAGATCGTTTGGAAATCCCAGATTACGCTCACCCATTCGGTGCTGGTGATGTTTGCGGCCATTGCAATGCTCCATGCGGCAGTGCTGATCGTGGAGCGGGGGAACGTTGCCTCTTTCGTCTGGCTCGGTCTGGCAATGGCTGCGGGCGGGCTCGCAAAGTACAATTTCTTCATCGCCGCTTTCGGCGCCGCGATCGCCGCCGCCACCGTGCCGCCGATCGCATCGCGCCTTCTTCGCGGTAGGCTTGGCATATCCGCCGCGGTCTTTGCGATCCTGTTCAGTCCCTTTGCCGTCTGGAGCATAACCCATTGGGCGGAGGTTACCGAACGCCTTCAAAAGCTTGAGAACACGGATAAGAGCGCAACGAGCTTCGATGTGCCCTTTCTCGGCCTGGACGGTCTGATCACGCTGGTCGTTGGCGTGATCGCTTGGGCCGCGCCCCTTGTCGTGATCTGGTTTGCGATCCGGCAGTTCACCAAGGCGGAGAGAGCGGGTGGCCGGCCGGGGCCGTGGGCGGCCGATTTCAAAGTCTTCCTGGGACGGACGATGATGATCAGTGTCGGCGTTTTCGCGGCGATCGTGCTCTTCGGCGATCTCCACGCAACGCAGGAGCGCTATTTCACCCCGCTGCTGATCGCATTGCCATTCTGGCTTGTCCTGGCATTTCCGTTAGATCGGCGCTCGCGCGCCGGAATCGATCTGGTGAGGATTTCCGGCGCGGTTGCCCTTGCCATGCTGACGATTTGGCCAGCCTGGGCGCTGATCGGCCGCGAGCAGCTGTTCTTTCCCTACGAAAAAATTGCAACAAGTCTGGAGCAAGCGCTGCCTCCCGGATCGCGCCTCCTCACGACAAGAGCGAAATACGCCGCTAATTTGCAGCTTCATCTCTCCAAAGTGCGGCTTTGGTCCCCTGCGGACGGGCAGGCCGGCGAGATCGCCCTGTTGTGGGACGAAGCAAAAAGAGAGTCGCCGGAAAAACTGCTGAAAACGCTCGGAAGCGGATATCGTGCTGCCGGTCCGCCCGTCGTGATGAGGCACAGCTATCTGAACTTTTCCGGCGCCGAAGCCGTTTTGGGCTATCAGCTTTATCGAAAATCCGGCGCGCCCTAGGGCCCGTGGACAATCAAGGGATTCACATTTTCCTCGAACAGTGATTTCAAACTTCCTTTTGGGAGGTTTGCATGCGCTGGGAACGCTTCGTGCTTTCGGATTCTCAATGGAGTGTTATCGCTCCGCTCTTGCCGGGCAAGGCGAGCGATTGCGGTGTGACGGCTCGGGATAACCGGCTGTTTCTCGAAGCCGTGCTGTGGCGCGTTCGTACCGGCGCACCCTGGCGGGATTTGCCATCTGGCTTTGGGGCTTGGAACAGCATCTTCCGGCGGTTTCGCCGTTGGGCGATGGCCGGTGTTTTCGATCGCATTTTCAATGCCTTGTCCGGAGAGCCCGATTTCGAATATATCCTCATCGACGGAACGATCGTTAGCGTGCATCAGAAGGCAAGCGGCGCAAAAGGGGGACTCTCGATCAGGCCATCGGCCGCTCAAAAGGCGGCCTGACAACGAAGATTTTGGCGCTGGTCGATGCCTTGGGCAATCTCGTGCGCTTTTCCTTGTGGCCAGGGCAGCGCCATGACAGCATCGGTGCCTCGGACCTTATCGGGGGACTGACATTTGAGGCTCTGCTCGGCGACAAAGCCTTCGACAATAACGCTATACGAGACGAGCTGGAGAGGCGCGAAGCGGAGGCCGTCATTCCATCAAAAGCGGATCGAAAACAGCCGATCCCGCACGATCGGGTCAAATATCGGTGGCGTCATCTCATCGAGAATTACTTTAGCAAAATCAAAGACTTTCGATCCGTGAATACGCGATACGACAAAACAGACCTGAGCTACAAAGCCACGATCAACCTTGCCGCTATCGTGATCGCACTGAGATAATTGTCCACGGAACTCTAGCGCAACGCGCGTCCAATTCGACGCGGACAGTTGCGCTCGTCATTTGATATAGATCAACTCGACCTCGTTCAAGTGAGTCCAATTGAACGAGAGTTGATCAAGCCTCAAATCCGATGAGAGGCTTTGCGCAGCGTGCTATATAAACGCTGAATTACAGGCATTGAGTGACGTGACTGTTCGAGGAGAACCGGCGTGAGAAGGTCCAATATGATTGCGGAGCAAAAGACTCTTAATCTGACATCGGTTCGTGAAGCCTATCGGCGCTGGGCGCCGGTCTATGACAGCACTTTCGGTGTCGTTGCCATGGCCGGGCGGCGCAGGACGGTCGAGCTGATCAATCAGCGTCGCGGCAACGTGCTGGAAGTCGGCGTCGGGACCGGGCTTTCGCTGCCGCATTACGCACCCTATCTTAAGGTCACCGGCATCGATCTGTCGCCGGAAATGCTCGACAAGGCGCGCGAGCGTGTCGCCAGAGCGGGCCTTCTGAACGTTGAAGGGCTGCATGAAATGGATGCGGCCGAGCTCGACTTTCCCGATGAAAGCTTCAATACGGTCGTCGCGATGTATGTGATGACCGTCGTGCCCGACCCCGACAAGGTGATGGCGGAGCTGGAACGGGTCTGTGCGCCGGGCGGCGAGGTCATGGTCGTCAACCATTTCAGTCAGGACCACGGCATCCGTGGCTGGATCGAGCAGAAAATGGCGCCCTTTGCCGACCGGCTTGGCTGGCACCCGATCTTCCCGATGGAGCGGGTCATCGGCCGTCCGGATCTGTCATTGATCGAGCGCCGATCGCTATGGCCTATGGGCCTGTTCACGCTGATCCGGTTCCGTAAGCTTAAGAGCGGCTGAAGGCGGATCGAACGGGGCACTGTGTGGCCCGGGCATGCTGCGATGGGCGGCGGCAAGCTCCCCTTGACGCTGCAACAGGCGCTCCTTATAGGAAATGGAGACATTGCGGCGGAGTAGCTCAGCTGGTTAGAGCAGCGGAATCATAATCCGCGTGTCGGGGGTTCAAGTCCCTCCTCCGCTACCAAGCTTTTCAATGGCTTAGCCGGATTTTAGCGTCCCCTGGGAGTTCCCTTGTGGGAGTTTTGCGGGACCGCCTGTGGAAAACTCCTCTTAGAATAACCAATTCCGGCTGCCTT